>NZ_CP094326.1:2693654-4040482 GCF_022760175.1 Zhouia spongiae | reverse complement strand
CGAGTTGACGATGCCCCAGCAAAAATCGTACAGTATAGGAGTTAATATCGGACTTTAAAAATGATAGTGATGAAAAAAATATATTCAAAGATATTATTAGCCGGCCTTTTAACAGGCGGCTTGGTGTCTTGCGACAAAGAACTGGATCTCGCGCCCACAGATGTATTAATAGAAAAGACCGTTTTTTCCGATGTGGCCACAGCCGAGTCTGCCCTTGCAGATGTATACTTTAAACTCGCTTTGGCCAGTGTCGGCCCCACCCATATTATTGCAGATGCATCTTTAGGGCATGTGGGCCTAAAAGAAGGAAATTCTTATTCTAATTATTATAGCGGCGATTTAATAGCTACTGATTTTAATGTAGAAGGGATCTGGACAAAATATTACGAAGCCATAAATGTAGCCAATGTTTTTATAGATAAAGTACCTGAGTTTGCTACCTATAACGAAGATATTCAAAAGCAGCATATGGCAGAGGCCAGGTTTAACAGAGCCTATGCATACCATATGCTTTTGAGTTATTATGGCCATGGGGCTCTAACTGGAAATATGGAAGGACTTGGCCTGCCGCTTCAATTAGAACCTTATAACGGTTATAATGAAGAAGATCAATTGGCAAGAAGCAGTAACGATGAAGTGTACGGGCAAATTATTTCAGACCTTGAACTGGCCATACAAGACCTGCCCGAAATCTATTCCGATAAGCTCACTACAAGAGTAAGAGCTACCAAAAACACAGCCAGGGCCTTGCTGTCGAGAGTTTATTTGTACATGAGAGACTACCAGAAGAGCCTGGATATGTCGAACCGGGTATTGGCCTCCTCAGAATATAAGCTAGATGCCGATCTGTTAAATCTCTTCCCGCTTAATACTGCAGGAACAAGCTCAGAATTTAGCGATGAGGTTATTTTTGGCTTCCCGTTTAGTGGCAATGGAGGGAACCACCAGTTTGGGTTGCATGGTATTTACTATTATAATAAATATCAATGGGCCGATGCCGGTTTTATTAGCTCTATGGATGAGAACGATAAAAGGAGAACAGAGCTTATCTACGAAGGAAATCCGGCTATAACAGATCCGGTTACAAGATTGGAAGAAACTACCTTTAAATTTAACAACCCAGACGGGAGAGACGATATTATTGTTATCCGTCTGGCCGAGATTATGCTTAATAAGGCTGAAGCCCTTGTTCAGATAAACGGTGTAAATGCAGCGAGTGTATCACTTTTAAACGAAATAAAAACAAGAAGCGGGCTCCCTGAAGTTAACGAAAGTGATTTTGCCTCTAAAGAAGCACTTCTTAACGAAATTTATCACGAACGATATCTGGAAACCGTTTTTGAGGGCCGTGCTCGTTTCGACTTTATACGTACGGGCAGACCTCTTAAAGACCCGAATCTTACAGAAGATCAGAAAACCTTTCCCATCCCGCTACGGGAAATAGATTTATCAGGAGGGATACTAGAGCAAAATCCTGGATACTAAAAGCGTTAAACATTAAAATAAATTAAATAGAAGCAATGAAGAATTACAGAAATGCAGTGGCAGTTATTTTTGCCACGGTACTCACTATGGCTTTGAATGCGCAGGAATTCAACATTAATTTTGAACACAATGCCAAGTGGAAGAAAGTATTAAAAAGAGCGAAAAAAGAAAATAAACCGATTTTTGTCGACTGTTATACAACCTGGTGTGGACCCTGTAAAATACTGGCCAGGGAAGTTTTTACACAAGAGTCCGTAGCTTCCTTTTTCAACGAAAATTTCATTAGTGTTAAAATGGATATGGAAAAAGGAGAAGGAATTGCCCTGAAAAATGAGTGGGAGGTGAAGGCATTTCCAACCCTGTTATATTTTAACAGTGAAGGAGAGATTGTTCACAGGATAGTAGGATCTTATGGAGCTGATGAATTCCTGACCTACTCTAAAATGGCGCTTGATGAGGATAAAATGGCCGCCAACCTGCAAAAGAGATATGATTCAGGAGAGAGGGGACCGGATTTCATGTATAATTATTTAGTGTCACTTCGATTGGGATACATGGAAGATAAAGAACAGGAAGTGGCAGCGAATTACATAAAAAGGTTGCCTAAAGAGGATCTTTTGAAAGAAGGAAACTGGAATATTATTAAAAACTTTTTGAAAAATATAAACTCTGATGCTTTTGAATATATTGTACTAAATCACTCTAAGTTGTCGGAGCAGGTGGGAGCAGAAAATGTCGATGCCTATATCTATAAGAATATCTCCAAGCAACTAGTAAAATGGAAGTACGACGTTAAAACCTTTACAGAAGAAAAAGAACAAAAACTTATAGATCTTTTACAAGCTGCTACTTATACCAAAGCCCCTAACCTGTTGAGTAAGGTGTATGCCGAAAAATATATCAGAGAAGGGAAAAACAATCAGTACATAGACCTGGTAGATAACATTGTTAAACTTAATGTCGTAAGTGTAGACTCTAATCCGGCCTCAGAGATTGTTAATTACGCTAATACGGTGAGCAGTAGCTTTACCGATGATGTGTCTCTGGCAAAAGCATTAACCTGGTTGCAAATTGCCGAGAGAAGAGAAACCAGGGTAGAGCACAAGGTAGCCATATTTGAGGCAAAAAGTAAGGTCTTGAAAAAGTTAGGTGATAAATCCGAATCCGAATTGGCAGATTTGGCGGCCAAGAAAGCAACTAAGGAAGCCGAAGCAAAAGGAACTGTAATAAGAGCTATTCCTGCAATGAAAATGACAGGAGGAGGAATGAAACCGGCTACTAAAAATTAGTGATATATGACATAAAGGTGTTTTGAGCCATCATGAACTATACGATGGCTCTCCCTTTTTTAAGTTTACGGAGCCTTAAAAAATGAATCTGTGGATTATGGTTAAGAATTTACAAAATTGTAGGTGCCTTAAATATATATTGTTTAGTTTTATGTTCCGTTTCCGGAAATATTAAGAAAGCATAATAAACGTGGTAATTCAGGAAAAAAATATAGATAGTGCCGGTATTAAAGATAGCGCTTTTAGTGATACAGCAAGTCACAAAAATGTTATTAAGGCGGCAAAAATCATCCCTATCCAGAAGATAGAAAGCGAAGACGGAGCCATTATTCCCAGGCAGGCTATGGAAATGATCGAGTTACAACCAGCACTGCCAATGCATCCCAAACCCAGCTTTTTTGAAAAGTATGGGGTCTATATTGTCGGACTGCTATTCCTGTTTATAATCGTGTATTTACTTCGCCGGAAAAAGAAATCGAAGAAAGGATAGTCTCTTTTCAATGTAAGTCTGGCGAGACTTTATCAGGATCATTCTATTTTATACGCATTTATTTTTGCCACGGACAAAAAAAGGTTTTGTCTCTGAAACCCCAAACAAAAATAATCAGTCTGCTGACGATTTAAACAGGTCTTTCGTATTCAGTAGGGATCATTTATCTTATAATCTGATTTTTTCAATCTTTTCCTCGATCATCGAGATTTAAATGCTCCGACGCCTGCCCTTGTGAAATCCTCCTGACGGAATTTCACAGGGCTTGCGTCGAAATGTTTTGCCATACGGCAGCTGGCTCCATCGCTAAAAAGGTCTACCAGACCTTTTCTTTACGCTTGCCCCGGGGTAGTTTATTGTTAGAAATGGCTGTATTATATTACGGTTATATCTTGTTTTTTTGTACGAGACATGATTCTTATGAATTAAGAAAAAATGAGGATGTCTCCTCATAATAAGCTTCTATTTTGGGAATACTTTTATCCGGATAAAAATTATAACAAATGAAAAAGTATTTAATAGCACTGTCAGTTTTAGGAATGTGTGCTGTATCGTGTAACCAGGACAATCAAAAGAAAGAGGAAAAGAAAACTATCACTGTGAAAGGGCATATAAAATTTGCCGATGCCAATGATAAATTCGGAGTGACATTGACTCAATATAATACAGATAAACAGGAGTTTGAAGTATTAAAGGAGATCGAGGTGGACTCTGCAAATAATTATTCTTTTGAATTAGATACCGACACCCCGGAATTTTTTAATCTCGATGTGTATAAGCAGCAACGGGTTGAATTCTATGCAGACGACGAGGATCTGACTATTAATTTCAGGGGAGTCGATACTGCTAAAATAAAAATTAAGAACCCTCCTCATGTTCATATTGACGGAGGTGTGAAAAATAATGTTTTAAATGCGTTACATTTTCTTTCATACCAAAACTATCAGCGTATGATAGCAACTGGTAAGGAGCAGTATGAAGCATCGAAGTCGGATTGTCAGGCATGGAAGGATTATGCTGCGGGTTTATGGGACAAACTTTATGAGTTGAATGATACCGACGTAATGAATATCATAGAAATGTATAAAGATTACCCGACCGTAATCAAGGGGATACAGTCTTTGTCATGGAAGAGACATAAAGACTATATGTTACAAAACTTTGAAGCGTTGGCAGAAAAATATCCAGATCTTGATTTTGTTCAAAAAGCAAAAGATGATTTGATTGCTAAGATTGAGTCGCAATCTAAAACCGATATTGGAAAAACAGCACCAGATTTTACATTTCCTGATATCGATGGGAAAGAAGTATCGCTAAGCGATTTTAAAGGGAAGTATGTATTGATAGATTTTTGGGCGTCCTGGTGCGGGCCGTGTAGAAAAGAAGCCCCAAATGTTCAGGAGCAATACAGGTTATATAAAGACAAGGGGTTTGAAGTGATTAGTGTGTCGATAGATAAAAAGATGGATGCATGGAAGAAGGCTGTTAAAGAAGATAAGCTGGAGGGAACCCTTCTGATAGCACAAGAATCCAAACAACTAATGCTTGATTATTCATTTTCCGGAATCCCTTATATGGTACTTCTGGATAAAGAAGGGAAAGTTGTGGCCAAGAACCTGAGAGGAGAATCACTGCAGGAGAAACTAAAAGAGATCTTTTAAACGGTCTTTATAAACAGATGCAAGTTTATTCTCCGGACGGCAATCGGAAATAAGAGAAAAAGTCCGTTTGTAAAGCAACATTAGAAAGAGTTGCTATTTGGTCGCGGTAGGATCAAAGTATGGATAATAAAAGTTAATAATACCCATTAATACTTTTTTTTCATTTTTTTTTTGAGTTATTAGAGTTAAAGCCACTTCCTTCTTTTAGGGGTGGCTTTTCCCTGTTAAATGATGTTGTGTATTTTTAATCGAAACACGCTTTCATTTGGGTAATGCCCGAACCGACATAGCTCGATACTTTATATGATCAGGGTACCTGATTAATACTTGAACTATAGGGTGTATTACAGGCTATGACACAGCATGTAAGGGCATATTATGGTCTGAATTAAAATAAAGAGGATAGGGTTTGGCAGTAAGGGAAACTTAAAGATGAAAATACCGATAACCTGCTGATTACAGTGTTTTTATTGGCACCGCCAAAGGGTATAATACCCCGAGGCTTGCCTCGAAATTAAAATTTGTTTCCGACCAATGCCTCGTGTGCTTGCACCGAGGTAGTTTACTAGAGTGTCCCAGAAATAAGTTCACACGTATGCTTATAATTGGCACGAATGTTGGTTAACCGTAAAAAAAATATTATAATGAAAACAATATCATACAAATTAGCTGGAATATCATTAATCGCATTTTTATGCTTAACTTCTGTTGCCATGGGACAATCAAGCTTGAGAAAAACGGATCTCTCTGTATTTCCTAAACCTGAAAAAGGATTTAAACAAATGGTCATCGAAGTTCCCCATTCGGACAATGATGCTCAAAAAAGAATTGAGTTTGTTGTAGGAAAATGGATGGAGGTAGATACTTGTAATAAACATGGACTTCAGGGAAGTATAGAAGAAAAAGATCTTAAAGGGTGGGGATATAATTATTATATCTTTAATACAAATGGTAATGTTATGTCTACCCAAATGGCTTGTTTAGATAAAAAAATGGTCAGCAAGTTTATTTCCGGTCAACCAAAAATGGTAAGATATAATGGAAAGTTACCTGTGGTAATTTATGTTCCGGAAGGCTATGATGTACAATTTAAAATATTCAAGGCAGAAGAAGACGTATATCAGGCCGGTGAAGTAAAGCAGTAATGTAGGTTATTGATTATCAAGGGTAAGAAGTGTGCGGTGGAATTCCGGTGCGGAGATATAAAATATACCCAATGCTTTATTCTGTCCTTGTGTTTTTTCTGACGACGTGTCTCAATAGGAGTTTGAGTTCTCGATTATAAAAATAACCTAGACCTGGATAGTTGTGGTAGGGGAAGAGGGGATTATCCGGTATTTTATTATACCACCGGAATAAACATCGCGTTACAATACTTTTTTGATGCCTGAAAAATTTTCTCTGAACTCAGTCGGGGTACAGTTTTTATTACTTTTAAAGACCCTGTTAAAATTGGCGATATTATTAAAACCAGACAAATAAGCTATTTCAGAGATGGTATAATCCTTTTCGATAAGCCATCTTGAAGCATAGCCTATTCTAACATCGTTCAGGTATTCTACAAAGGTTTTTCCTGTGTGCTTTTTAATAAAACGCCCAAAGGTTACACTGCTCATATTGATAAGATCGGCCATGTGGTTAAGGGTAATTTTATGGTGGTGGTTCTTTTGGATGTAAGAGCAGACTTTCTGAAGCTTATCATTTGAATCAACATCTTGTTTATTGATCGTAAAAGTAGATAGTAATTGCTGATCGGGAGAATTTGCCAGCGCATGTAAAATAGAAATTAATTCTAAAAAATACTCCATTCCCTCAAGTTTGGATATTGTGGTGATTCGGTGTTTTAACGCCATGGCTGTCTGACTTGAAAAAGAAATGCCATGCGCAGCATTTTTCAACAGGGTATCGATAGGTTTTAGAATACTTCGTCCTAACAATTCATCATTAAATAAAGTTTCTTGAAATTGTATCGTAACCTCATGGATATCAGAATTGGTACAGTTATGGGTCTCCCATCCATGATATAGATTTGGTCCCACAAGAACCAGCTCGATATTATTAATTTCCTGCATATGATCGCCAATAATCCTTCTGACACCTTTCCCGTTACTGATAAAGTTCAATTCAAATTCAGGGTGATAATGTACCGGAAAATGAAAATGATCTTTAACACGGTCGAAGACCAAAAAACAGTCCTGATTAGAAAGAGGAGTGATTTCACGGTGAAATTTTTTTAAAATTTCCATCAGACGAATAGAGTTTAAAACAGGCATTAATACAACCTTAAAAATACAAATGTTATTGTTGATGCCAAGTCATTTTGTCACCAAGTGAGATTTATCACGGTAATATCAGAGCTTCGTTCTCCTGCCGGAATAGCCCCTGTCTGGGCGGCATTCAGTGAGATCTCCGGTGATTCTTATCTTTTTAAAATGTTCTAAAAGAATTTTACAGGATCGCTCTTTTAAATGTTTTCGAAGTGATCTCACAGAATTTGCCCGTCCGGTGGTGCCTGGACGGACAGGAACAGTTTGTTTTTCTGGATCTTAAGGTTTAAAAACCCGAATGATCAAAAAAGGAAGTGATATAACTCATTAATATCATCAAGTATGTGGATTGTTATAGAGAATGATAAAACCGATAATGCTTACATGAATTTTTTGTTGATTTCGATCAGGCTTAGAATGTTTTTAACAGAATTGGTAGTGGTAAGTCCATCTTCAGGAGTGTTCTTACAATAATCCAGAAGTATGTCTACGGTGGTTGTTGCAACGTGCATCCTGGTGTCGGATGAGGCATAATAGATATAAATATCGTTGTTGGCATTTACAATCCATCCGTTCGAAAAAAGCACATTGGATACGTCGCCTGTTATTTCTTGTTCATTAGGTGCCATAAAATAACCTCCTGGCTGGTATTTGATTTTAGCAATGTCGTTTAGCTCCGTGACAAACATATACAATACATACCTTAGGCCGGCAGCCGTGTTTCGTACTCCATGAGCCAAATGAAGCCACCCTTCATCTGTTTTTATCGGAGATGGGCCAAGTCCGTTTTTTAATTCATAAACCGTATGGTACTCTTTATTATTGATAATCGTTTCTTTTAAAATTACCGGATTGGCCATATCGTCTACATATCCAAGTCCTATGCCTCCTCCTAAACCGGTTTCTATAAAACCATCCTGAGGTCTGGTGTACAGCACGTATTTTCCATTTACAAATTCCGGATGTAAGGTTACATTCCTTTGTTGGTTTGAAGGAGATATTAAATTAGGTAGTCTTTCCCAGTTTTTCAGATCATTACTCCTGATAATCCCCGCATTGGCGATAGCAGAAGAAGTATCTCCTTTAGCAGCATTGGGATCTTTAATTTCCGTACAGAATATACCATACACATGTCCGTCCTCATGTTTAATAAGCCGCATATCATACACATTAATATCTTCAGGATGGGTTTGAGGAAGATTCAGGGGCTCATCCCAAAAGCGGAAATTATCAATACCATTGTCGCTTTCAGCAAAAGCAAAATAAGATTTGCGGTCATTTCCTTCCACCCGGACTGCAAGTAGGTATTTATTGTTCCATAAAATTGCACCCGCATTAAAAGTAGCATTAACCCCGATTCTCTCCAATCCGAAAGGATTGGTAACGGCGTTGAGGTCATATCGCCAGTATACGGGAATATGTTTTGCAGTAATTATCGGATTTTCATATCTGTGAATGATACCATTTGATGGTGCGATGGGGTTGTTCTTTTTACACAACAGATTGTTGTATTCCTTCATTAAACTTTCATAATTGCTGATAAGTTTCAATTTTTTCATGTTTTAAAATGGCAATTTTAATTGTATTTAGATTTTATTGCAGGTCGTTTAAATTGTTCCACCAGTATTTCTTCAGGAGTATACCGCAAACCACCAGAATGATGATGCAAAAAGTTAGCGGTATGTAATCGTTAAGAATTAAGTATAGAGGAATAAGTACTAATAACGTTTGCGCTATAATCCCTATGCTAACATTAAACATATCCCTTTTAAAAGAAGTGTTTTTTTCAAATTCAGGATCTTCTACGATTACTTTATCGTGGATGGGTTTCCAAAATCCCCAGGGACGGGTTTTTTTATAAAACCGGATCAGTTGCTCTTCATCTGTATGTTTGGCAGAATAAGTTCCTATTATGCATCCTGCCAATGTTATGAGAAAAAGTAAAGGGAAAAGATAAAGTTCAAGGGTTTGGTCAAACACCATTGGAAATATAATGGCCGGAACCAAACCGGAGAGCATCCCCCAAAAATATCCTTCTCCGTTAAAGCGCCACCAATGCCATTTTAATATGTTAGACACAATATAACCACCCCATAAGGCAGAAACGATCCATTGAGTAATAGAATTGACATCTTTCACAAAAAAGCCAAGCAGAATACTTATCATAACAACTGCGATCCCGCTGAGGTAACTCATTCTCCTGATCTGCGAAGCATTAGCATGCGGTTTTTTGCTTAAATAAATATCATTTACAATATAGGCTTGAGCAGCGTTTAATGTCCCGGCGAATGTAGACATAAAAGCAGCTAGAAGTCCGGCCAGCAGTAACCCCAGCAGCCCTGTGGGGACAAAACTACTGATTGCCGAAGGGAGGATGTTCTCAAAATCAATAATTCCGTTTCTTTCGAGGGATAATTTATGGTAAAAAAGGATGCCGAGAATAGCGAAGCCCCCAATCATCAGGTATCGGACCGGCATGAGCGCCAACGATACAAATCCGCTCATTTTTGCAGCTTCTTTGGGAGATTTGGTCGATAGGATCTTTTGCATGTCATAATTGGGAGCAGGCCCGGCGATACTACATAGAATACCTTTAAATACCATCAGCATGAAGAATATACCGAATAAGGAATAACCGTCTGATGCGATTTTTTGATTGACCTCGGGTATTATGGTTGCCCAGTTCAAATCCAAATGCCAACCGAAAAAGGGTGTCATCCATCCCTCAGGTACATGAAGGGGAGTATTATTGATCGCTATCCATGCTATTACAGCGATGGCTATTGCTGAAACGGCCATAATACCGAATTGTAACAGGTCGGCAAAAACAATCCCGGACATGCCACCCAAAATAGCATAGAAAACCGCAAAAAGAGTAAATAGTGTACCATAAAAATGCGGAATATAACTTGGAGGAACCTCAAAAGGGATATATGCGCTCACCAATTCCCAGGGAATGAATATTTCAGCAAACTTACCAAGTCCTATAAAACCATAGGTTAAGAAGCCCAGGCAGCTTAAAATGGCAAATACGACTACAATCGTATGAGACATTTTTCCTCCGTGCCCTTTACCAAAGCGGAACCATATCCATTCGGCTCCCGTAGTAACATCTGATTTTCTAAGCCAGGCAGAAAGATAGACCATTAAGAAGACCTGGTTAAAAACCGGCCAGAGCCATGGAATCCATATACTTTTTAATCCGTAAACAAAAGTAGCAGTTACAAGCCACATGGTTCCCGATATATCAAACATACCTGAAGCGTTGGAAAGCCCAAGCATATACCAGGGCAATGATTTCCCTCCTAATAAATAATCGTCTTTACTTTTTTCAGCTCTTTTTCTTGCAATTAAGCCTATTGCGATGGTGGCTGTTAAATAGCATATTATAATTGAAATGTCTAAAATATCTAACATAGGTTATAGTTCTGATCGGAATGTTTGGAATATATGATTACGGTTGGGTAAATGTAACAGAAAGGAAAGCTTGGTAATTAATAGTATTTAATCAAAGTATGGTAAAATAATGTCGCCAAAAAATTCCCGATACACGGGAAGCATAGGCTTCCCGTGGCATATGAACAACTGCACATGAGTTTAAACATTCTCCTTTTGCAGACACCCCTGGATTTCTTTTCCAAATGGAGCAGTATAAAGAATATAAAATTTTCCCGGGAACTTAACCTTTTATATATGAGTAAGATTTTTAAAGTGATGTTTTTCAGGGTTATACCTCGATTTGATCCCCTGCTTCCTTATACAATGATAAGAAAGCACATGTATTTGATAAAATAGTATTAACGTCAGGATGACTATTGCTCTAGTTTTGAAATCGATAATAAAAACATTCTTTTTTTGCTGTTTTTATTTTTTTTTAAGTGGAATTAAGTGTTTGAAGCAATAAAAATGGATTTTGAGTGAAAATAATATAAAGTTTGATGGAGAGAAAAGAAGAGCTGCTTCCTGCGACACATCTTTCAAATCATAAAAATGACACTTTAATATAAACAACTAAATATGAGTAAAACTTCAAATTTATTATTCAAAAGTCAGACAAAATCTTACAGAAGTTGTTTGAACTTATTAAAGAGGAACTTTGGTCTCATTATTTATGTATCCCTGAGCCTTTTGTTCCATAGTGCTTATGCTTTTTCAAAACCAGGTATTAATGCAGAAACTGTAAATACAATAAAAAATCCTCAAGGATTCGAGGTGTCGGGTACGGTGCTCGATCAGAATGGCACTCCATTGATAGGGGCCGGTATTAGTGAAAAGGGAACCATGAATGGTACCCAGACTGATTTTGACGGTAATTTCAGCCTGACAGTTGCTGAAAAAGATGCCGTTTTAATAGTGTCTTACATTGGTTTTTTATCTCAGGAAGTTAAAGTACAGGGGCAGAGCTCTGTAAAAGTAGTTCTGAAAGAAGACGTAGCAGCATTAGACGAGGTTGTCGTTGTCGGGTATGGCACCCAGAAAAAGACGAACCTGACCGGAGCTGTAGTATCTGTAGGCGATCGGGTGCTGAACAAACGGAAAATAGCTAATCCTTCCTCAATGTTACAGGGGGTTCTTCCCGGTTTGCAGGTAGTTCAGAATTCAGGGGCTCCGAATGGAAATAATGCTACCTTATTGGTAAGAGGGTTTGGTACATTTAGTGGAGCAGGAGTTAGCCCGTTGGTTGTTATTGACGGCATCCCTGGAGAACTTTCAGGAATAAATCCAAATGATATAGAAACAGTTACTTTATTAAAAGATGCTGCCTCGGCTGCCATCTATGGTTCCAGGGCAGCCAATGGTGTTATCTTGGTTACCACAAAACAAGGGAAGAAAGGAAAAATGTCGCTGACCTACGATTTTAATATAGGAAGGCACACACCGACTACGTTGCCAAAACTAATTACCAATTCGGCCGAGTATATGGAGCTCTATAATGAAGCGGCAACAAACTCTTCAGGAGCATCGCCAATATATACTAACGAAGAAATTAATGCTTACAGAAATTCAACAGATGAAACCTTATATCCGAATTTCGACTGGCTGGATTTTATGGTGAATCCTGCTTATGTGCAGAACCATCATCTAGGTTTGAATGGTGGTAGTGAGAAAACCACCTATAGCGTCGGTTTAGGATATATTAATCAACCGGGAACTATTGAGCCTTATGAATACAATAAATATAATTTACGTCTGAATATAGTTTCGCAGGTTAAAGATTGGATCAGGATAGGAGTCAATACCAGTATTGGCTATGATGTTACGGATGATGTCGGAACAGAAAATTTATACACATCTATTTTATCTTCAGGACCAACTTATGCTCCAACGCTTCCCGATGGAAGATATGCAAGAAATGCGTATGAGAAGGAGGTAAACGGGAATCGCTTTCAGGCTAATCCATATGCTATGTCACGCGAATTACTTTCCAGAAGAAAAGGATTGCAATTACAAACAAACGCTTTTATCGATTTCAGTATTTTGGATGGGTTAATCTGGCGGATAAAAGGAGGTTTAAATCTAAACAATTCAAAAACCAAAACATTTGACGGCGAATTTGAAGCCTACAATTACCATTCCGGCAAATTGTCCAAAATAGAGAATACCAATTCGTTAGATATCAGCACCTTCAACGACCTGTATCCGGTGTTCTATTCGCATTTAACTTACGACAAAATGTTTGGAGATCACGGGGTAAGAGTACTGGGAGGGTATCAAATGGAATCGTATAAATATGAAACCCTGGGTTTAGGCCGAAAATCTTATTTTCTTAATACTGTTCAAGAAATTAATGCAGGCCCGGCAGCCACACAATATACCTCTGGAAATTCGGAAGAGTGGTCTATGTTATCCTGGTTTGGACGGGTGAATTATGCATTTAAAGACAAGTATCTTTTAGAGGTCAATATGAGAGCCGATGGTTCTTCAAGATTTTCCGAAGGAAACAAATGGGGGTATTTCCCTTCGTTTTCTTTAGGATGGAAATTGAGTGAAGAAGATTTTATGAAAAATATTTCCTGGGTTTCTGCACTTAAGATTCGTGGATCACATGGAGTCTTGGGGAACCAGGATATAGGATACTACCCATATCAGAATGTGTTGAATATTGGCGCGAATTCACCATTTATATATGGGGTTTACCCGATTGACGGGGAAATAGTTACTGCGGTTTCAGCTTCTTCATTGGTAAACAGAGACATTAAATGGGAAACTACGACCGTAACCAATATTGGTTTTGATATGAGTTTGTTCAACCATAAACTGGGAATAAACTTCGACTGGTTCAATAAGATGACGGATGACATATTGCGCAGGGCACAGATCCCGGCTTACCTGGGGTTAAACGCACCGATTATTAACGATGGAACGTTAAAAAATACCGGATTCGAACTGGCTGCCAATTACCGTGATGTTGTAGGCGAAGTGTCCTATTCGGTAGGAGGGAATGTACAGGCCTTTAAAAACGAATTGGTGAAATTTGGAGAGAGAGAGATTGGTAATCTTACAATTAATGAAGAAGGCCATCCTTATAACGATTGGTATATGTGGGAATGGGATGGGATTTTTCAAAGCCAGTCTGAAATTGATAATTCGGCTGCTCAGTCGCCGGAACCTCAGCCTGGCGACCTGAAATACAAAGATCAAAATAATGATGGCGTAATAGACCAGGATGACAGGATTCATATCTCGGGTGCATTTCCAAAGTTTACCTATAATTTTAATATTTCTTTGGAGTGGAGAAACTTCGATTTGGGGATGCGTTTTTACGGATCACACGGAGGGAAGAAATTTTTGAATAATCAGGGAGCTGCTCCTTTCTACAAGGGGACTCCGCCAACCACAGATTGGAGAAACCGATGGACTCCTGAAAATCCAAGTACGACCATGCCTAGAATTTATGCGGGGGAAGACCATTCACAAATATTCAATTCGATGTCTACTTATTTCTTAAGAAATGTTTCTTATTTGAGATTACAGAATATGCAAATCGGTTATACATTGCCTGAAGCCCTGACAGGGAAGATAGGTTTGAGTAATTTAAGGGTGTATTATGCCGGAGACAATATTTTAACATTCAGTAAACTTGATGGGTTCGACCCCGAGAGAGTGGGTAATTCCGGGACTTTGGCCAATTATCCGCAAAACAAGATCCATTCACTTGGTTTATCTGTCAACTTTTAAATTATTAGAATATGAAAATTAGAACTAAAAATATAATAAATAGTATTGTATTGGCCGGAACCCTGTGTTTAAGCTCATGCAGTGATTTTCTCGATAAAAACCCGCTTTCGGCCGCATCTACAGAAACGTTCTGGAAAAATGAGAATGAAGCAAAGAATGCGTTGGCCGGAGTTTACCAAACTTTGGTAACAAGCCATTGGATCGTAGGCTTCGGAGGTTTGCGAACGCAAATGGACGGCTTAAGTGATGACGGTTATGCAAATGCGAGTTGGCCGGATTTGTTTAATATTCCTCAGTCTGGTGATATCACTTCAACTACCGGTGGTGTGGTTAGGAATTATTATACGATTCCTTATCAGGGAATTGCTGTCTGCAATGATTTTTTGAAAAATATAGATCTTGTTCCTGACTTCGACGATACATTGAAGGGTCATTATATTGCCGAAGTAAGGTTTATCAGGGCATGGCATTATGCAACTTTGGCACAAATGTTTGGCGGGGTAGTTCTGGTACCTGAGGATGTAGATATTAACAATGCCCAACTGCCCAGGAGTTCTATGGAAGAAACAGTAGAATATATTTTAAGTGATCTGAATTACTCTATAGATCATTTGCCTGATGAAGTCTATGAGGGCAGAGCAGTTAAGGGTTCGGCCTTAGGTTTGAAAATGAGAGTCTTACTGTATAATGAAAGGTGGAGTGAAGCCGCCCAGATAGGACAAGAAATTATGGCCTCAGGACGCTTCTCGTTAGGAAATAACTGGGCAGGTATTTTTGATGGTACGGATCAGGATGCTAACCCCGGAATTATGTTTTCCATTGTCTATCAGGCACCGACCATGCGACATGAATACGACAGGATGTATGGCGATTGGGCATCTTGTGCCCCTGTGATGGATTTAGTAGATGAATTTGAGTGCCTTGACGGAAAAAGAATAGAGGATTCAGAAATGTATGACCCTGAAAACCCTTATCTCAACAGAGATCCGAGAATGGAATTAACAATAGTACATGTGGGAGAAGACAGGCCGTATTATGGCGTACCGCTCGAAGAAGGAGAGAAACCCACAGATCATATCTGGCAAAAAGGACTCTTCTTGGATCAGGATCCTCCTTCAGGCGCATCAAATAGCGATCAGGATATCGTTTTGATCAGGTATGCGGATATTTTGTTAATGTATGCTGAAGCTATGAATGAAGCTAACGGACCAAGTCAGCAAGTTATCGACGCCATTAACCTGGTAAGGGAAAGAACGGGGATAGAAATGCCTCCAATAGTAAACACCTTCGATCAGGACGGCCTAAGAGAACAGATAAGGCATGAGAGAAGGGTAGAGTTGGCCGGAGAAGGATTACGCTTTTTTGATATCAAAAGGTGGAAAATTGCCCATATTGTAGTTCCTGCCCAAATCGTTCCGGGTTCTGTCACCGAATCTACGCCTGATGGAACTCATAGGGTGTTTGAACAAAAACAATATTTATGGCCAATTCCACAAAATGAAATAGATCAAAACCCCTTATTAGATCAAAATCCCGGATACTAATAAAAAAACAATAATAAGAAGGGTGTTTAAAAGCTGTTATAAGGTTTCTTGTGCTAATTTTAGTAACGATATTTTAAACACCCTCATTGATTAATGTACTTTTGTAAACAATACAATATTAGGGTGATTATTATTAATTTTAACTAAGCATGGTTTTTATGAATCGGAAGTTTTATCTTTTTCTGACAGTTTTACTTTTTAGCAGTTACAACAGCTTTTCCCAGGGAGCACAGGAGGTGATGAAGGTAATGACCTATAACATATGGAACGGTTTTGACTGGGGTAAAGACAGGGAGAGGAAGGAAGAATGTTTGAAGTGGATTAAGAGCAAACAACCGGATGTGCTGGCATTGCAAGAGTTGTGCGGGTACACAGAAGAAATGCTTAAAGAAGATGCCAAGGAGTGGGGGCATCCGTATGTGAAAATATTAAAAACGGAAGGATACCCGGTAGGGATTACCTCCAGGCAGCCGATTTTAGTTAAAGACCGGATCGTTGAAGGTTTTTGGCACGGCCTGCTTCATTGCGAAACCTATGGAATCGATTTCTATATTGTACACCTGTCTCCGGCAGATAGCGATTTCAGGTTGAGGGAAGCAAACCTTATAGCAGAAAAGATACAACAACAAGGTAACAGTAAGTATGTTATCCTGGGTGATTTTAACTCTCATTCTCCTTTTGATGAGGTTTTGTTAAAACAAAATGCAATACTGCTAAAAAAGCAGCAGCCCAAAAAAGGAGATAAATATTCCAATTTACGATTGGGAGCATTTGATTATGCGGTGATTTCCCGCTTTATTTCTTTACCTGCTATCGATGTTACCAACAATTTTATTCCGGTTGAAGCTCGCTACACATTTCCCACCCCCGCATTGATAAAACCCGATTTTACCAAAGAAGAGATAATACAACAAAGGCAACGGATAGACTATATTTTTACCAGCCCGCTGATGTCACGGTCCTGTGTGAATGCAGAAGTTTTTAATTCGGGCATTACAGATAAACTGTCTGACCACTATCCGGTAATGGCATCATTTAAGCTTAAAAAAGAATGATACAAGCCGGTAGCCTGTTTTCTGTGTTACTTGCGGAAGTTCTGCAAGAATGATCAAAAAGACCAGGGTTACCGCCGGCTTATTCGAACCCCATAATTTTAAAGTTAATTTGGTTGTTAAAAGGCGCAGTATGAAACAATGCTGTGTCTTTTTATTTTTATTGGATTACAAAGATTCCTGTAGTTTTTGAATCTAATTATGCGGGCTGTCGGAAATTAGATTGGAAGCCATTCAGGTTAATATATAAAAACGGATGAGCTCAGTTTTTACTCGATCATTGAGATTTAAATGCACCGACACTTGTCCTTGTGAAATAGTCCTGACGGAATTTCATAGGGCTAGCATCGAAATATTTTTTTAGGTTTTTCTTTAAAGCCTCGTGGACTTGCTCCGGGGTAATTAACTCTTACCAAAAGTTCTGTCAAGAATGATATAAGATTCTTTTTTATGGTAAGTCACTTAATCATAGTGCTTTATTCGTGTATAATTGTGAATTGATTCGAAGAGAATTCACAACTCTCCTCCAAGCCCCTGAGTATTTTAAATCATACTTAGTATGTAAAAGTGTAATTTTGAAATAACCATTAAAAAAGCATGTTAAAAAGTGACTTGGGAGAATCCTTTGTGTCTAAATGTATGGTAGCACTATATTAATAATCCATTAAGTTTGGAACAAGCAGATATTGATAAGAATATAGCAGACGAAGAACTAGTCAGGAACATTGTTAAAACCAATAACACACATTTATTTGCAATATTATACGACCGGTATGCTAATGTTGTTTACAATAAATGTCTGAGCTTTTCTAAATCTACAGAAGAAGCACAAGATTTGGCGCATGATGTTTTCGTGAATCTTTTTGTAAAGCTCAGGACTTTTCAGGGAAAATCGAAATTTTCAACCTGGTTGTACTCATTTACGTATAATTTCTGCGTGAATTATGTGCAGCGGGATCTGAAGAAGCGTAAAGAGAAGTTTGTGAATACAGATGAAATGAACCGCTATTCGGAAGAATTGGCAGAAATAAAAGATGAAGACATCTTTGAACTGAAATCGGATAAACTGGAAAAAGCTTTAAAGATCATAGATCCGGATGATAAAATGATCCTGTTGATGAAATATCAGGATGATTTTACGATAAAAGAAATTAAAGAAACCTTGGAAATTGGTGAAAGCGCAGTTAAGATGCGGTTGAGCAGAGCTAAGAACCGATTGGTTGAGATATATAAAAAACTTTAGCTATGGAAAATCCTTTTAAAAAAGTTATTCATAATGAAAAGTTACCGGAAGTTATCAAAGAAAAGGTGATGAATGATGTTGCCTTGATTAAACTGACTCTCGATATGGCCGATCTGTTTGCAGTTAAGTATCCCGGTTCGGTGGAAGAGCTCATGAAAATCACCAGAAATGATAAAAAAAAGAACAATAATTAATCCCTGTAAACCTCTATAGAAATGAAAACTACATTAGACTTAAGACTGTTAGAAAACCTATTGGAAAGTATTTATAAAGTGACACCCAAAATACTAGGGGGAATAGTGCTGATCATTCTTGGTTGGTTAGTTTTAAAATTAGTCTTGTTCATCTTAAAAAAATCTTTGAAATTGACTCGAATAGACGAGTTGGTTGCCAAATTTTATGATAAAAATCCGATTTTTTCATCTGCTGTAAAAATAGAGCCAACCAAAGTCATACTGTTTTTTGTAAAATGGTTTTTGATTTTGGTATTAGTTATCATAGGAGCAGATATGCTGGGGCTAACAATGATTTCAGCCGAAATAGGGAAACTAATAGCTTACCTGCCGAAATTTATCAGTGCGATATTGATTTTTATCCTGGGAATATATGGTGCCGGACTTTTAAGAAATGCATTGGCTTCCATGATCAAGGCTTTTGACCTTAACGGATCAAAAGCGATAAGTCGTATTGTATTTTATGTTCTGGTGGTTTTCGTTTCTATCATGGCGTTAAGTCAGGCGGGTATCGATACCAGTGTAATTACAAGTAACCTGTCTCTTATATTAGGGGCTTTCCTGTTGGCTTTTACCCTGGCATTGGGACTAGGCTCAAGGGATGTGATATTCAGATTGTTATTAGGTTTTTATTCGCGTAAAAATTTCCAGATCGGTCAACAGATCAGAATAGATGATACAGAAGGGGAGATCATAGCTATTGACAATATATGTATGGTTCTTTTATGTGCAGATAACCAAAAGATTGTATACCCTATTAAACAGGTAGCCAGTAAAAAAGTTGAAATATTAGGACAGTAAACGATCTGTAAGCTAATCTGATGAAGTTCGTTTGGAAATATCTCATAAGGGGAGATCGAGAATGGTTCTTTTAAATACCGACCTGACAGAATTTTTTTTGGGGAAACGAATAGGGTAACAGGAATTTTAAACATTTTAATATAATCACATCTGTTTGTAGATTGTTGTTAATGAGTTTTTATATGTGAAGGAAGTGCCGCACAAATAAAAAAGATTTTTTTAAAATAAAAATGTGACCATTATCGTTTGGGCTGTGTCTAAATTGTAAAGAAGGAAATCTAAAATACCCAAAGCTCATGGAAAACCTTATGTTAAAAATATTTTTGTTCCTGCAAATTATTGGTATTCTAATCTTGTTGGTGTTAGGAGTAAAAAGCCTGATAAATTATAGAATACTGAAGAGTAGATATTCTAGTTTGAAATAGATAGATAATGAGTGTTACAGTAGTAATGCATAAAAATATTTAAGAGTACATGGTTTCATAACTATGTAGTTTGGTTTATTTGGTTTAAGGTCCGGCATCATGCCGGACCTTATTTATTAACAGGTTTCCGGTTGGTCATGACATCATCACATTACCTTTTTATACCTCTGTAATATAGTTGATACTGACATTGGAGGAAACAGGTTCTCCCTTCCGGGGAAAATTGATATAATACACTTTCAACCCTGTATCAACATTTCCGGACAGTTCTGACTCAGGTAATTTTGATGTATCTTCGCAATGATTATGGTTGTTTTCTATATGGTTAACTAAATCAATTGAGTATGAGACGCTTATTTGGGATTGCTATATTCTTTATTTTTATTTCCTGTGCTACATTTCAAACAATACCTGAAATTGATGTTGAAAACAAAACAACAGATAAGGTTGTTCGTACTTTTTATCTTATCGGAGATGCGGGCTATCCTGAAGGCGGTATGGCTCCAAAGGCATTAAAGGTACTGGAAGGGAGACTGGGCGGGGCAAATAAAAGTGATGTGCTCTTATTCCTGGGCGACAATATTTATCCTAGCGGACTTCCTGATGAGAATGATCCCGGAAGAAAGAATGCAGAACTGGCATTGCAATTACAAATTGAAGTAGCTCGGAAGTTTAAAGGTGATTCATATTTTATTCCGGGTAATCACGACTGGTATAATGGGGTTAAGGGCCTCAAAAGACAGGAAGAGTTCGTTGAACAACAATTAGGAAAGGATTCATTTTTACCAGAGAATGGTTGCCCCATAGAAAAGGTTAATATAGACGACAATACTGTACTTCTTTTGGTTGATTCACATTGGTATATCACAAACTGGAACAATCATCCTACCATTAATGATGATTGCGAAATAAAAACAAAAGATCATTTTCTGGATGAATTTACGAGTGAAATAAAGAAAGCAAGAGGAAAAACTACATTGGTAGCTATTCATCACCCGATGTTTACTAACGGACCGCACGGTGGGAGTTATTCATTAAAAGAACATTTTAAGCCTCTGCCTGTAATAGGAACTTTAAAAAATATTTTGCGAACAACCACAGGAGTCGTTAATGCCGATATATCCAACTGGTTTTATAACGATTTACGTAAAAAACTGATTACTGCTGCCCAGCATAATGAAAATGTCATTTTTATTTCAGGACATGAACATAGCTTGCAATACATAGAAGCAGATAATTTAAAACAGGTAATAAGTGGTTCGGGATCAAAAAGTACGGCCGTTCGACATAGAAGTAATGGTGATTTTGGATATCCTGCAAATGGTTATGGGATATTGAAAATATATGAAAGCGGAAAAGTTGATTTACAGTTTATAGACGGGGCTACAAGTAAAGTAGTGTTCAGCAAAGATTTAGTTTTACCAAAAACCAAATCTCATTTTGAGTATAAAAATCGGTTTGCTGATTCTGTACTTGCTTCCGTTTATAAGGAGGAAAAGATTTCAAGGTCTGAACTTTTTAAGTTTTTTTGGGGAGAGCGCTTTACTAAGTATTTCAGCACTCCTGTAAAAGCTAAAACAGTAAATCTCGATACGTTGTTTGGTGGGCTTAAACCGGTTAGAAAAGGAGGAGGAACACAGTCCAGGTCACTTAGATTAATCAATCCGGAGGGAAAACAATATGTCATGAGGGCGGTACGAAAAAGTGCCACACAATATATACAGGCAGCTGTTTTTACCGACAACTATTTGAAAGGTCAATATGAAAACACAGGCACCCAACGGTTAATAGAGCATGTTTTCACAGGCTCTCACCCTTATGCCCCTTTAACGATTGCTACATTATCAGATGCTGCGGGTGTATACCATTTAAATCCATCGTTATTTTATATTCCAAAACAATCTGCGTTGCAACAATTCAATTCAGAATTTGGAGATGAATTGTATTTACTGGAAGAACATGCTTCGAAAGGACATAAGGAACTGGCAGGGAATAACTTTACAGGAGATATTATCAGTACGATGGATGTAATTGAAGAAATCCATTCCGATGAAGATGTAATAATAGATCAGGAAAACTATATCAGGGCTCGTTTGTTTGATATGTTGATAGGAGATTGGGACAGGCATCACGACCAATGGCGATGGATGGAATTTAAGGAAAACGGGAAAAAAGTATATAGGCCATTACCACGAGACAGGGATCAGGCTTTTTCAAGAATGTCTGACGGGTTTATGTTGGGAACTGCTGTAAATTTAATTCCTGCGGCCGGTTTGTTACGTAAATATTCGCCTGATCTTAAAGATGTAAAAGGAATTAATGTAGAACCATACCCACTTGACATGGCATTTTTGACCGTTCTTAATAAAAAAGACTGGGATGCGGAAGTAAAACATATACAGGAGCGGGTTACGGATGAGGTAATTGACCGGGCGATGGCTCAGATGCCTGATGAAGTTCAGGATGAAACTGTTTCCGAGATCAAGTATATATTAAAACAACGCCGGGCCAATTTACAGAAAATAGCCGATCGCTATTATAAGTTAACGAGTAAATATGGAGTTGTTACGGCAACAAATAAAGACGATCATATTCAGGTAGATGCAAAGCCGGACGGAACTGTTGAGGTTAATGTCTATAGAAAAAAAGACGATACGGTTAAAGATAGATTTCATCATAATGTGTATAAGCCCGGAGAAACCAGGGAATTGTGGATCTATGGGCTGGATGATGATGATACCTTTGTCGTAACAGGTAAAAGCAGGCACATAAAGATAAGGTTGATTGGCGGACAGAATAATGATGATTACAAGGTGGAAAATGGTAGAAATATTATAATCTATGATTATAAATCAAAAAAGAATAACCTAGGAGGAGCTACTAAGGCAAAAATAAATCTTACCGACGATTACGAGGTTAATGTTTATGATTATAAAAAGTTAAAAGCAAATACCAACCAGGTAGCACCCCTGTTAGGGGCCAATCCTGATGATGGACTTAAGATAGGGTTTACAGATACATATACAACGTATGGTTTTGAAAGAAACCCTTTTACTTCCCGGCACCAGCTTAAAGCCGCTTACTATTTCGCAACCAACGGTTACGAGTTAAATTATTCAGGTGAATTTGCCCATATAATAGGAGGATTGAACCTGGGTATGGAGGTCCGGTTTAACAGCCCTAATTTTAGCCTGAATTTTTTTGGTTACGGTAATGAAACCGAAAATCCTGACGACGACCTGGGATTAGATTACAACAGGGTTAAGACCAGAACCCTGCGTTTAAAGCCGGAATTGATATGGAATTCAGGTCGGGGAGCTGTTCTGTCTTTTGGAGGAAGTTATGAATCTATCGAAGTTCACGACACAGATAACAGGTACGTGTCAGAAAATAATGTTTTACCTGATTATGTGTTCGATGAAGTGCAGTTTGCAGGACTTCATACCCGGTTCAGTTTTATAAATTACGATAACAGGGCGTACCCGACCAATGGGATCAACTTCTTGCTGGAGGCAGGTTACAAGAAGAACCTCGACGCCGGAGATCGTTCCTTTGGGTATTTAATATCAGATGTAGGACTGGTACATAAAATTGATTATAGCGGAAAACTGGTGCTGGGAACCCGTTTTAAAGGACATTTCAATTTTGGAGATGATTTTGAATTTTATCAAGCAGCGTCAATAGGAGGGACAGACGGTCTAAGAGGTTATAGAAATCAACGTTTTACAGGGAAAAGTGCCGTTTACCAGAATACGGACTTACGTTATAGTTTTAACAGGGTCAAAACCGGTTTTATACCTATACGCTTGGGTTTATATGGAGCGTTTGACTATGGAAGGGTATGGTTTACCGGAGATGAATCTAAAAAATGGCAGCATTCGTACGGAGGAGGATTGTTTGTTAATGCCACAGAAATGATCTCTGCAAACCTGGGGGTTTTTGATTCGTCAGATGGTATACGGGTAGCCTTTACATTGGGTTTCGGGTTTTAAGGAAAAAGATGGAAAGGAAAGAAAAGCAATGACAGCACTTTTGATAACAGCTGTTGATATTCCAGGTTAAATAACATGTATATTTGTAAGAAGATATTGTAACAGAAATGACTTCTATCGAGGAAAAACTAAAAGAGCGTATTAAAGAATTAACCTGTTTATACGAGGTAACCTCTATTGTTGCCAATGCAAACTACAGCGACATTGAATCTTCCCTTAAATCGATAAGTTTTTGTGTTAAAAAAGCATGGAGATATCCGAAAGAAGCAAGTGTAGAAATAAAAACAGCACAATTTTGTATAAATACCGAAGGGTTTCAACCTTCTTCCGTATTTCAAAAGAAACCCATTAAGGTATTTAATCGGGAAGAAGGTTCTATAACTGTTTTTTATCCCCCTGACCGGCACAGTGTCGATGATTTTCTGGCAGAGGAAGAACAGTTGCTTCAAAATATAGGGATCGAGATCGGAAATGTACTGGAGAGAAAGCAGATTAAAGAAAATGAGCAACGTATTCAACGACAAATAGAGCGTAACGACCGATTGACGATTCTGGGAGAGATAACAGCGGGAATAGCCCACGAACTCAATACGCCGCTGGCCAATATTCTGGGGTATTCAGAATTGCTGAGATCAAGGCTGGGCAGTCAACCAGAGGTGATTTCAGACCTGGACAAGATCATCAACAGTACCATCTTTTCAAGAGAAGTCGTAAAAAAGCTCATGTTTTTTGCATGTGAGATGCCCCAGGAGATGAAACAAGTTAATATAGTACCGGTAGTAAAGGAGGCCATAGAGCTATTGAAACCGGTTTTTGTAAAGAACCACATTAATTATAAGTTTCATGCCAATAACGAGAAAATAGACCTGAAAGTCGATACGATCCAGCTTACCCAGGTGGTTTTTAACCTGGTATTGAATGCTATATATTTTTCACCAAAGGACGGATTGATAGAGATTATCTTAGACAATCAGGCAGAGAAGGTCCAGCTTAGGATCAGTGATGAAGGATCGGGAATAAATGAAGAAGCAGATAAGATTTTCGATCCGTTTTATACCACCAAGCCTGTCGGTGAAGGTTCCGGACTGGGACTTAGCGTTGTTCATGGCATTATAAAAAGTCATAAAGGAATTATCAAACACCAGCCCAATCAGCCAAAAGGCACTGTATTTATTGTAGATTTCCCAAAACTGAATCCATGAGTTTACAAAAAGAAAATATACTTGTAGTTGACGATGATATAAATATCCTGGAAATGTTACAAAGACATTTACAGTCACTCCATTATCATACTTACAAGGCTATTTCTGTAAAGGAAGCCGTAGCTATTTTAAGAGAAACCGATATCGATTTGTTAATAACCGATCTTAAAATGCCGGGAATTGACGGCCACGAACTGGTTAAGTATGTTTCTGAACACTACCCGTTAATTCCGATTTTGGTTGTTTCCGGATACCCGTCTGTAAGTGATGCGCTGGATGTCATTAAGTCCGGAGCCATAGATTATTTGGTAAAACCTTTTACGCATGAAGAGCTGAGACAGGCCGTTTTAAAATCGTTTAAAGGAAGTAAGAAGTCCAAAAAAAGCACTGCGAATCAACAGACCAGTCATACAGCCTATGGTGAATTAATTGGTAATTCGCCGGAGATACAAGAGGTGATCGAAATTATCAGCAGGGTGAAGGATAATAAAGCCACGATTTTTGTGAACGGAGAGAGTGGTACCGGTAAGGAGTTGGTGGCAAGAGCCATTCACTATACCGGTAAATTCTCAAGATCGCCATTTATAGCTGTGAATTGCGGGGCTATACCAGAGAATCTTTTAGAATCAGAGCTGTTTGGTTATGTAAAAGGAGCTTTTACAGGAGCAAACGAGAACAGGCAAGGATTTTTTCAGGCAGCGAATCACGGAACGATTTTTCTGGATGAAATAGGGAATGCTTCTCTGGCAGTGCAATCGAGGTTGTTGCGTGCATTACAGGAAAAAGAGATAACAAGGATAGGTTCACAGAAGGTAGAAAAGGTAGATCTGAGAATCATTGCAGCCACCAATAGCGACTTAAAAGAACTTATTGCAAAGAAACAGTTTCGGGAAGACCTATACTACCGACTGACGGTTGTACAGATAAACGTACCTCCTCTGCGCGATCGTAAAGCCGATATTCCGTTGCTGGTGGATAAGTTCATTAAAAAGTACGGACCGGAGTATAAGGACCGGATTACTCCGGTAACAAAAGAAGCTTTGGTTATCCTCGAACGGTATGATTGGCCCGGCAATATCCGGGAGCTGGAAAACGTTGTACAACGCGCCATTATTATGTGCGATAAGACGATTGAAGTTAAAGACCTTCCCGATAATATTAAATACAAAATAGACTTTACAGATAATGCCCTGAAACCGCTCAAAGAGATGGAAAAGGCCTATATCCTGAAAGTATTGGCTGCCGTAGGTAACAATAAGACAAAAGCAGCCGAGATTCTTCAAATTGACCGAAAGACCTTAAGGCAAAAAATTCAATAATAATACCGGTGAATATCTCCCCGTCCGGGGATATTTTCCCCGGTATTATTCTACGGATATATTTTATAGGTCGATGTAATGTGTTGTTATTCAGTTTTTTAAATATTTTTTCTTAGACGCTTGAATTCTATGGCACATGGATTGCCTTAGTATGGTAAACTTATTAGGAACAAGCCATGAAAAAAAAGGTAAATATCTGCACGACTTGTATCAATTTATCACATTGTGTATTCCATAATGGAGCGGATATGATATGGTCGTGCAGTGAGTTTAGTACAGAAGAAATAAATTAAAACAAACATAACACACACAACAGAACAAAAATTTCAGTAATGGTTACAAAAGAGAAAAAGAAAGGTATGTTTGAAAATGTAATTCAACAATTCAATACTGCCGCAGACCAGATAGATTTAAACCCAAACATTCGAAAAATATTAAGCATTTCTAATAATGAATTGATCATACGCTTCCCGGTTAAAATGGATAATGGGGAAGTAGAAATATTTACAGGATATCGTGTTCAGCATAATAATGCTCTGGGCCCATATAAAGGAGGTTTACGTTATCACCCGACGGTTGATATCGATGCTGCAAAAGCCCTGGCAATGTGGATGACCTGGAAAACATCGCTTGCAGGGCTGCCTTATGGAGGCGCTAAAGGTGGAATTCAGATAGATCCTTCAAAATATTCCCAGGCAGAATTAGAAAGAATTACAAGAAGATTTACGTATGCTTTGGGTGAAAATATTGGTCCGGAACACGATATTCCTGCACCGGATGTAAATACGAACCAACAGACCATGGCCTGGATTGCCGATACCTATATGTCGACCAAGGCTCCTTCCGAAAGGTCAAAGAACCAGCATGTTGTAACCGGAAAACCTGTGGGGTCAGGTGGATTGGAAGGAAGAGACAGAGCTACCGGTTATGGGGTATTTCTCAATATAAAATTTTGGGCAGAAAAAAATAAAGTAGATCTGTCAGGAAAGAAGTTTATAGTACAAGGTTTCGGAAATGTAGGTTACTGGGCTTCGTACTTTCTGGAAGCAGAAGGAGCCCGTCTGGTTGGAGTACAAGATGCGTATGCTACGGTAATAAACGATGAGGGAATTAGTGTAGAAGAGTTATTGAACTATGCTAAAAATAATCAGGGAAGTATAAAAAACTATCCTGAAGCATCTGAAATTTTAAAAGATCAGTTTTTTGAAATTAATGCGGATATCTGTATCCCTGCTGCTTTAGGAAATCAGATTACAGAAGAAAATGCAACTAAAATAAAAGCATACTTAATTGCAGAAGGAGCAAACGGCCCAACGAATTTTGAAGGAGAACAAATCCTTCTCAATAAAGGGGTGCAGATTATTCCGGATGTTTTGTGTAACTCAGGAGGTGTTATAGCGAGTTACTTTGAGTGGCTTCAAAATAGAAACGGCGAATTGTGGTTACTGGATGAAGTACTTGAAAAATTAGAAAAGAAATTAAGAACTGTTTTTGAAAATGTATGGAATACCTCCAGCGAGCACAATATAAGCATGCGTAATGCTGCATTTGGTATCGCCATAGAGCGTATAGAAAGAGCATATATTCAACGAGGGATTTTTCCTTGATGTTAATAAAAAAACACCTGAAATATGAAATATGAGGGAATTGTAATAGAAAAAAAAGAGTTCGTCATTTTAAAGCGACTTTTAAATACAGTCGGCTATTTTAATGAAGACTCCAGGAGTAAATCAATATACAGGCTTAAAAGCGAACTGACAACAGCTTTAGTGTACAGCGAGGAATTTATGCCTAATGACGTCATACGCCTGAACTCTTTAATCACCATTGAATCGGGTGAAAACTGGCAAAAGCAATTTACTTTAGTGATGCCTTCAGACGGTGATTTTAAAGCTGATAAGGTTTCAATTCTAACCCCTATGGGAGCAGCTGTAATGGGATATGCCAAAGGAGATATTATTGAGTGGGAACTTCCAGGAGGCCCCAAGCAAATTAAAATTACAGAAGTTAAGCAGCCGTCAGGTTTTATTGATGCCAATATAATATTATAATGCAATGAGCACCTTTTATGAACACGATTCAGTAGAAATGCAAATCCTTAAAAAGGACTTTATTGAAGTTTCATCATGGATTGAACATTTAGAACATATAGCGAAAGAACTAACAACCCTAAGAGATATTGCCGGCCAATACCTCATTGAGCATGATCTGGAACCGTCGTTCGATGTTTATATACAAGAGAACGGAACAGAGATAAGTACGCTATATAATTACAGGCTCTCTCTGGAAGGACAGATAGAATGTCAGGATATGGATTGTGATACATATTACAAAGACGAACATAAGGCAAAAAGAAATAAATATCAGGAAACAGTTGAAAAATATCATGTATTAAAAAATAAAGTTATTGGTAATCTTTAAATACAAGGGTTAGTTTTAGGTTAGTTATTCCAGTTGTTTGATTACCATGAAACCGGGGTTCTGTTTTAAAAAGTTCTATAAATCATATTTTTTGTTGAGCATACTTTCTCTTCATATTCACTATAGGCCCCGGTTGTTTTTCTGCTAAAAATGAAAATATTTTACAGCCAAGCAAAACAAATGAAAAAGAAAACATACACCAAAGAAGAAATATTAACAATAGTCAAAGAAAATAAAAACGGGAAGAGCTTGCAGGCAATTGCCAAAGAGTTTAACCTTGACAGAAAGACTTTATATTATTGGGTTGAGTTGTATGGTTAGCATAATTTGCTGAAATTTATCTAATTTGATTATGAAGAACTGCAAATTGTGCTTTTTAAAGAAAAATCATATGGATTGATATTAAATAAGTTAGCTCGCATTCTGTGTACTTGTTGAATTTTTCTTTTAAAATCAAGCCTTATAAATGCCAAATAAATTTATTTTAGCACTATAATTTAAAACACGTAATTTCATGAAAGATTTATTAGAAAGAATTGAATCAGAAATTGAAACTTTCAAAAGCGAAGCAACATTACAAGTTGAAAAAGGAAACAAAGCTGCAGGAACAAGAGCACGAAAATCAGCTTTAGAATTGAGTAAACTTTTTAAAGAGTTTAGAAAAGTTTCTGTCGAAGAGTCAAAAAAATAATATAAAGGCCGGGGTTATAATCCGGCCTTTTTCTTTTCAATATCATATCCTTCCCTTTTAAGGATATAAGTGTAAAATACGCCTTTTAATATTTTATCTAATATATGTGCATTTCATCGATTATGATCTGTGCTTATTGCGTTTGAAGCGCTATATTCGGCCTGAATAGATTTAATGTTCACTTCTATACGGGCGCCGGGTAAGTTTGGGTAAACATAAGCGCCCGTATTTTTTATTCTCCGGGTAAACTACCTCGGGGCAAACCCACGAGAGGGCCAAGTGTAAAGAAAAGGTCTGGTAGCCCTTTTTAGCGATGGAATGAGCTGGCGCATGGCAAAACATTTCGCCGAAAGCCCTATGAGATTCCGCTCAGGAGGATTTCACAAGGGCAAGTCCAATGAAATTTTTCACAAGGGCAAGCGTCGGAGCATTTAAATCTCGATGATCGAGTAAATCTTACACTTATAGTCAATCGTGGTCAGGTATGAAATTATTCCCGGAACAGAGTTCTGGAAGTTCTGATTTTCGGTATAAATGAAAAGAGTTTTGATAATACCTTTGCATGCTGTTAATAACAGCAGAGTATAGACCTGAAAATATCAGTAAAGGGCGAATACCATCCTTAGTAAACCCCAGAAAGTCTGTTCAAAATCAGCTACTTCCTTACAGATACTTCTATACCCTGTTATGCTGAGTGCCCCTTGTTTTCCGGATATTCGTTTTGAACCTGCAAAATATCGGTCCTTTGCCGGGTTTTGATTTCTTGTACGGTCAGGATGACTGTCAGGATAAGCTGTTTTCTCAAAAAACAGGGAGTGTTATTCAGTTTCTCTCAACTTTTAGAATGCCAGGACAAATACTGTAAAAGTTACTCCGGGATCAAGTAATTTAATATTCCTATCTTTAGTATTGACAATTTATGTTTTTTATAAAAATGACACACGAATTCATTCGACTTATTAAAGTAGCGAGAAGTAAAAAGAAACAAAAAAGTAAATGTGTACTGGCTTCAATAGTGTACCTGGATGGCTCGTCATACAGAAAACCCGGCGTAAGGATGCTGATCGACGAAAATGGCAGCACTACCGGAGCGGTTAGCGGGGGATGTGTTGAAAATGAAATTTGCAGAAGATCAGCATCTGTGTTTGAAACCGGGGAGGCTAAGATAATTACTTACGACGGAAGATATCGCCTGGGCTGCGAAGGGATATTATACATCCTTATCGAACCATTTGATGTGCCTGACGACCTGTATAATGCGTTTTTGGAACATATTGAAGCGAGAAAGCATTTTCGGCTGGATTCTTATTTTAAAAAAGAAGATGAGGCCGTTGGCGGTCTTGGCTCCGTTCTGTCTTTGGATATTAACAACATATACAAGTTTTCTGAAAACAAGATAATAAACGAAGAGAATCAATTATTCACCCAACATTATCATCCCAGGTTTAAATTATTGATCATCGGGGCAGAGCATGATGCTGTCAAGCTTTGTTCGATGGCTTCACTGATTGGATGGGAAGTTACAGTAGTGTCGTCTATGAAAGACCCTAAGTCGTTATCTGATTTTCCGGGGGCGACCAGAGTATTGGCTGAAAATCCGGATACAGCGGACCTGTCTGATTCAGACCTGCAGACAGCAATCGTATTGATGAATCATAATTATGCACTGGACCTTCAGTATCTGATAAAGCTTCATAACTTACAGTTTTGCTATTTGGGACTTCTGGGATCCTCAAGGAGGTGGGAGCGTTTACAGGATGAAATATTAAACTATGTTCCTGACGTATCGCTTACTTTTTTTGAGAAAGTATACAGTCCTGCCGGATTGAATATAGGCTCAGAGACACCGGAAGAGATTGCTTTGTCAATCCTTTCGGAGATCTTATGCATAACCAGAGATAAATCTCCTTCCTCTTTAAGAAACTTGAATAACAATTTTGTATCCAGGATTGAATAATATAGCCATCCTCATATTAGCAGCAGGTAGTTCCTCAAGAATGGGAGCACCTAAACAATTATTAGCTGTTGGTAATCAAAAAATGATATCGGTAATAGTGGGTAATGCTGCAAAATCGAAGGCTGGTAAAATATATTGTGTTTTAGGAGCAAAAGCAGAGGAAATTCAGAAAGATATAAAGCGATCCGGTGCAGAGGTTATCTACAATGCTGATTGGGAGAAGGGACTTGGATCGAGCATAGCAGCTGGAGTAAAACATATGTGTTCAACAAAAGAACAACTTGACGGGATACTTATTATGCTGAGCGATCAACCCAAAGTAGATGAAGTATACTTAAATAATATGATCAGATTATTTAAACAAAAGCCGGATAAAATTATTGCTTCCAAATATCAATATAGGTATGGTGTGCCTGCGCTTTTTCCTTCGGCTTACTTTAAGTTATTGATGCAGTTGGAAGGAGATAAAGGAGCGCGTAGTATTCTCAATAAAACCCATAAAATGAATGTTGAGACTCCGGGAGATTCTGAATGCTTAGACGATATAGATACCCCTGAAGACTATCATAAATTTTTAAGTCTTAATTCCAAATTGTAATTTTATGGTATTGATAATAAGTTGTTTATGGTTGACGAATGTCATTTTGTGCCTGCCTGAAATATCCTAAATTTGATGACAGCCCTTTAAATTTAATAGTAACATTTGAAAATTGGAGTTATGGCAACGAATATTGGAATTTGGATTGATAAAATGAAAGCGTATGTTGTATCCATTAACGGAGCAGATAAAAGTGTAGAAGTCGTTAACTCAGACGTAGAAAATTACCATCCCGGAGGTGGTTCCCGATCAAAAACCAAATGGGGGCCTCAAGATGTAGTTCAGGACAGTAAATATACCGAACGAGAAAAACACCAGCTAAAAAGATACTTCGATGAGATAGTGCGTAAGTTGCAAAATGCAGATGCGGTAGCGCTGTTTGGGCCAGCCGATACAAATTTAAAATTAGCTAAATATATAGAGCTACACTACAAATCGCTAGCTTCAAAAATAAGAGGAGTTGAAAAAGCAGACAGCATGACCGAAAATCAGCTTATGGCTCTGATAACAGATTATTACAAGCCATAAAACCATACAATTTTTTAGCATGGAAAAAGAAAAGAGCTTCAAAGTACTGAAACGTTCGGGAGAAGAAGTGGGTTTTTCTTTTGATAAACTAAGGGCTTCTTTAAGACATACTGGGGCTGAACATGAATTAATTTCTACAATTGTTGATACTGTGAGTGATGAGTTATATGCGGGTATTACCACTGAGGAAATTTATAACCGGGCTTATGCCATGTTGAAAAAGAACAGGTCGGTATATGCCTCGAAGTATAAATTAAAAAAGGCTATATATGAACTTGGCCCTACCGGATTTCCTTTCGAAAAATTTATAGGGAACATTCTTAAATATTCAGGGTACGAATGTACCATTGGGGCTATTGTAGAGGGCGCCTGTGTAGATCATGAAGTCGATGTTTTAGCATACAAAAATAACTCAGTATATATGGTAGAGTGTAAATTTCATTCCGATCCATCAAATAAATGTGATGTTAAGATTCCATTATACATAAATTCCAGATACAAAGACATACAACGCAAATGGAATTCAAATAATACTAAAAGATTAAAAGAAGGATGGGTAGTAACAAATACCCGCTTTACAAAAGATGCTATTCAGTACGGAGAATGTGCAGGCTTGTACCTGATGAGCTGGGATTATCCGGCAGCCAATAGTTTGAAGGAAAGGATCAATCGACTGGGGCTGCACCCGGTTACGTGTTCTACGCTTTTATCCAGAAGAGAAAAAGATTTCCTTTTAGAACATGGAATAGTTTTGTGTCGCGATCTGATAACACAGGAGTTTATGTTAGACCATATGGGCGTATCAGATGAAAGGAAAGATCGTATTATTTCGGATATGAAACAACTGTGTAATTGATGGGCAATAAAGAGGTTAAAATCCATTTTCTCGGAGCCGCCGGAACAGTAACAGGTTCTAAATATCTTTTAGAGGCTGATGATTGCGTTTTTATGGTAGACTGTGGCTTTTTTCAGGGAGAAAAACTCCTAAGAGAAGAGAACTGGAAGCACCTTCCATATGAAGCATCTCAGATAGATTATGTACTAATAACGCATGGGCATCTAGATCATGTAGGTTACTTGCCCAGATTGGTGGCTCAGGGTTTTAAAGGACGTATTTTAGGAACAGCCCCAACATTGGCCATTACCAAAATAATTCTTGAAGACAGTGCTAAAATTCAGGAGGAGGAAGCCAAAAAGGCCAATGAAGAGGGGTATTCGAAACATAATCCTGCGCTGCCATTGTATACCCTCGAAGATGTAACTGCCACGCTTAGTCTTTTTGATGTGCAGTGTAAAGATGAATGGATTGCTTTGTCGCGAAAGATATCTGCCCGATTCAGATATAATGGTCATATTCTTGGGGCCACTTTTATAGAAATAGATATCTGCGGAAAAAGTTTTGTTTTCTCTGGTGATATAGGCAGAAAACAAGATGTTTTACTTTATGAACCTGATAAACCTGAAAAGGCAGACTATCTTTTTTTAGAATCTACCTATGGTGATCGTTCACATCCTCAAGAAAATGTAGAAGATCAATTGGTGAAAATTATTAATGATACGATTTACCGAAGAGGAAATTTAATCATCCCCAGTTTTGCTGTCGAACGGGCTCAAACGCTACTAATAATATTATGGAGACTTTATAAAAAAAACAAAATACCCGATATTCCGATTATTATCGACAGCCCTATGGGAGATCGTGTCTTGGATGTATTTCTTACATACGGTACATGGCACAAAATAGATGTTGACGAATTTAAGGCAATGATTAATCATGTACGGATAGTCTCATCTTACAGGGAGACCTGGGAAATCATAGACAGCAACCGGCCTAAAATAGTTATCGCAGGAAGCGGAATGGTTACCGGAGGACGCGTATTAACGTATTTGCAACAACTGATAGGTAAAGAAGGTACTACAGTTTTACTGGTAGGATACCAGGCAGAAGGAACAAGGGGGCGGGATTTGCTGGATCGTAAAAAAGAACTCAGGTTTTTTGGAAGGAACTATGCTGTAAATGCACGTATAGAGTACATATCATCATTATCAGCTCATGCCGACCGGGAGGAGTTATCAGGCTGGTTATCAGGTCTTAAAAAAAATCCGGAAACCATTTACCTGGTCCACGGAGAAGCACAGGTAATAGAACAGTTTAAAAAGGAAATTCAGGAAAAATACAATTTCAATGTTTACATCCCTCGCCTTTATGAGGTATTAACAGTAAATCTAGAATCATAATAGATTTTCTTTTCTTTTATTTCTATAATATGTTATATTCTTTTGATTTGTTGCTTTTTTAATAAAAAAGATGCATTTTAGAACAGGTTTTAAAATAAAGAATTCTAAATGAAAATATCTAAAAACTCATCTTTAATATTAATAACTTTTTTACTAGCTAATTTATCCATAGGACAAAAAAGCGAAAATTATACTCAGAGCATAGCAGGATCTGATTTAACGATAGAAATGATTTCTATACCTGAAGGAAACTTTGCCATGGGGAGTAAAGATTCGGATAATAATGCCAATTCAGATGAGTTTCCTGCCGGCGAGGTGAAAATATCTCCGTTCTGGATGTCCAAATATGAAATAACCTGGGAGCTGTTTTATCTCTATTTAAACAGGGAAATTGACGGAGAAGAAAACAAATCCAAAGGAAATGAAGTGACACTTGAGGCAGATGCTATTTCCGGGGCAACCATCCCTTATGTTGATATGAGTTTAGGTATGGGTACAGGTTCTGGACTGCCTATTGTAAACGTGACGCATCTGGCTGCGTCTAAATTTTGTGAATGGCTCTCAGCCAAGACAGGACATTTTTACAGGTTGCCTACAGAAGCTGAATGGGAATATGCATGCCGGGCAGGATCGGAAACAGAATATTCTTTTGAAACAGCAGAAAGCATAGGAGACCATGCCTGGTATAAGGAAAATAGTAATGGCACTTACCATAAGGTCGGCGAAAAGAAACCGAATGCGTGGGGGCTGTATGATATGCATGGCAATGTAGCAGAATTGGTTTTGGACGGCTATCAGGAAGATGCTTATAAAAAAAGGAAGAAGAAGAATCGTGAAAACCCCGTTGTCTTTCCCGAAAGCGAATATCCGACAGTTGTACGCGGAGGATCCTGGATAGATGACAGAAAACAACTTCGCAGTGCAATGCGGTTACCTTCCACCCCGGATTGGAAAAGAAGGGATCCTCAATTTCCAAAAAGCAAATGGTGGCATACGGATGCCCCTTTTGTAGGGTTTAGGATTGTGAGAGTACTAACGCCTCCTGATCAAAGTGAATACGAAAAGTATTGGGGACCAAAAGAGATAGAATAAATAGATCAAAAAATAAAATTATGAACGATTTTAATGAATCAGCTAAAAAAGCACAATCCAGAAGGAATTTTTGTAAAAGTACTTCACTTCTTGTAGGAGGGATGATGTTGCCCATTTCACAAATGCAGGGAATGGTGAATGTACTCAATGATAAGAAGCTAAAGCTGGCCCTTATTGGTTGCGGAGGAAGAGGCACCGGGGCTGCAGCTCAGGCTCTGAAAGCAGATGAGAATGTAGAGTTGGTAGCTATGGCCGATGCTTTTGAAGATAGGCTGCAATCGAGTTTGAAAAATTTATTAAAAGAGTTTGAAGGAACAAAAAAGGTCAAAGTAAAAGACAAAAATCAGTTTGTCGGGTTTGATGCAGCCCGGAAAGCTATGGACTTGGCCGATGTGGTTATTTTAACGACCCCACCGGGGTTTAGGCCTCAGCATTTTGAGTATGCAATAAAAACCGGAAAACACGTCTTTATGGAAAAACCGGTGGCAACAGATGTTCCGGGGGTCCGGAAAGTATTAGAAATGGCCAGGTTGGCTAAAGAGAAAAAGCTGAATGTCGTGGTAGGGCTCCAACGCAGGTACCAAAACAACTATATCGACATGGCAAACAAGATAGACCAGGGTGCTGTTGGACAAATTGTATCGGGTCAGGTGTATTGGAATGGTGGAGGCGTATGGGTCAGAAAGCGACAGCCGGAACAATCGGAATTGGAATACCAGATGAGGAATTGGTATTATTTCAATTGGTTGTGCGGTGATCATATCCTGGAACAACATATCCATAATATTGATATCGCAAATTGGTTTGTTGGCGATTATCCGGTATCTGCTCAGGGTATGGGAGGACGACAAGTGAGAACAGGGAAAGATCACGGAGAAATCTTTGACCATCATTTTGTTGAGTTTAAATATGCAAACGGAGCCGTCGTTTCAAGTCAATGTCGTCATCAACCTGGTACCATGTACAAAGTGGGTGAGGTGTTTCAGGGGACTAAAGGATTCATTGAAACTAACGATGCAGGAGCTACTTACATCAAAGGCCTCGATGGAAAGGAAGTTTATAAATATGTTGGGTTTAATGACCCGAACCCTTACCAGCAGGAGCATAACAGGTTATTTGAATCGATCAGGAAAGGAGGAGTCATCGCTGATGCCGAACACGGCGCTAAAAGCACGATGACTGCTATTATTGGACGAATGGCAACCTATTCTGGAAAAGTAATTACGTGGGATGAAGCTATAAAGTCAGATCTAGCGTTAATTCCGGAAAACCTGAACTGGAAATCAGAACCGCCGGTAAAACCTCTGGCTAATGGTTCTTACGAAATTCCTACTCCGGGGAAAACAAAAGTGATATAAAAGAATTCTTTTGGGATAAGTAAAAGCTTATCCCGGTTTTTTTGGTTCATTTAGTGTAATCGCTTATAGTTTTCTGAAAATACGCGCTGGCCTTCATCGTCTACAGTTATCTGGGTGAAATGCTCTTCGCCAAGCAAAAGTTCAAATTTAAAAACCCTGAGGGTATCAATAATCCTCATCATTGAATTTGAACCATACTCCAGAGTTTCAATCAGCTGGTCAGGAGTGTTTGTATATGATCCGTATCCGAACCACTCTACGGAATCTTTAGGAACATAACGGGTCCACATTACTTTTCCCGCCTGGTACATTTTTATTTGCCTGTAACCATCCGCAGTTGGTATTGTATCTGTAATTTGGTTATCTGTGCCATAATTATAGAAACTGACTAATTCCCAGGCACCTTCCAGTGTGAGGCTATCCGGCTGTTGTTTGTGACCTTTAGCACTTATCAGGATCAGGGCACTTAAAGCCATAAAGGGGATTATAAATTTTTTCATAGTGATGTATTGTTATTGTTGATTTGCAGAAAGTTGTTCTCTTAAATTTACGGATTTTTTGTTTAATCTATATATTTTCTCCCTTTCAATTATTAATTTGATTGTTGTTTTCGATGGTAGGATAACAACTTTTAATAACTTTTAACATCTGTATACCAACCAAAAAGTTACTTTTGCCCGTGATAACAAACTATTTAAATTATGTCTGATTCAATAGAAAGAGTTAAATGTCTTATCATAGGTTCCGGCCCTGCGGGCTATACTGCCGCTATTTATGCAGCCAGAGCTAATATGTCACCAGTTTTATATCAAGGTTCTCAACCGGGAGGTCAGTTAACAACGACCAATGAGGTTGAAAATTTCCCGGGGTATCCTGAAGGTATAACCGGACCGGAAATGATGGTTGAGTTAAGAAAGCAAGCCGAGCGTTTCGAGACAGACGTCAGGGATGGTTGGATTACCAGGGTTGACTTTTCAGGGCCGATACACAAAGTATGGGTAAATGAAACCAAAGAGATTCATTGTGATACTGTTATAATTTCTACAGGAGCATCGGCAAAATACCTGGGATTACCTTCTGAACAAAAATACCTTCAATTAGGAGGAGGGGTGTCTGCTTGTGCCGTATGTGACGGCTTTTTCTATAGAAACCAGGAGGTTGTTATTGTAGGAGCAGGAGATTCAGCTTGTGAAGAAGCTCACTACTTGTCTAAACTATGTAAGAAGGTAACCATGCTCGTAAGAAGAGACGAATTCAGGGCTTCAAAAATAATGGAAGCAAGAGTTCGTAATACGGAAAATATAGATATATTGTTTAATACTGAAACCGAAGAAGTACTGGGTGATGGTCAGGTAGTAACAGGTGTGAGGGTTAAAAACAATGTTACTGGCGAAACCCGTGACTTGCCGGCTACAGGTTTCTTTGTAGCTATCGGGCATAAGCCAAATACAGATATATTCAAAGACTATATAGAATTAGACAAAACAGGGTATATCGTAAATGTTCCTGGTACGGCTAAAACCAATGTAGAAGGGGTTTTCGTTTCCGGTGATGCGGCTGACCACGTATACAGACAGGCTGTAACCGCAGCAGGTACAGGTTGTATGGCAGCTTTAGATGCCGAAAGGTACCTGGCAGCCAAAGAGTCTTATGAAGAAGTAGAAGGATAGCAGAGTTTCCTTTTTGTAAATATTACGGAAGCCATCTTGATGATAATCATTAAGATGGCTTTTATTTTGATAGGAATAGCAAAGAGAGCAAAGGAATTTGGATTCCAGAGGAACAATCTTGCGGTATGGCTTGGTAGAAATAAAAATCTCCTGTGTTTTCATATGAAGGAGCAGGAGTCAGTACATTCGGTAATTATGAAAGTGTATTGATGTGTTTGGCTAACAATTCGATATCCTTTTTTTTATGATGAGCGCTAAGAACGATCTTGCTGATCAGAGAGCCGTTACTATTTGGATAATGAAAACTGGTGCCAATAATTTTATTTTTTTCCAGATGTTTGGTCAAACGGGGGTCTGAATAGCTGAATACCGGATGCCCGGACATATAATTGAACCTTTGCTTGTGATGAACCAGATCAAAAAACAAATTGATATTCCGTCTTAATTTTAACAGCCGTTTCCGGTAAATGTTCTCGGCCTCAATGAGTGTTGACATATACAATGGAGCCGGAGGACCGGCACTTCCATAGAATGAAGTGTTTTTAATTTTTTTGATGATATCCTTTTTGCCCAGGATGGTGCCGGCCTGAATGCCAAAACCTTTCCCTAAAGAACCGCAAACTATTAATTCTTTTGCTTCAAAAGAGACCAGATTTTCATAACATCCGGAGCCTCCGTTTCCAACGACACCAAAACCATGAGAATCATCAGCTACTATGATAATGTCGTTTAAAGGCAATTGGCCCAGCCAGTTAAAATTCGGGTAATGAAAACCGTTGAAGTTAACAGTATCCATAAACAATACCGGAATTTGTTTGTTGTTTTTACGGAGGTGTGCTTTTATATTGTTGTGAAGGGCTTCATAAGTAAATTCGTTGTCGATGGTAGCGGTATGTAGCGAAGCATGGGTGTCGGGGGCATAGAACTTCTTATAGCCGGGACCATTAAAAGCCAAAGAGGTTAGTTGTGAGGCAATAAATCCGGATGTTAGACAGACAGATGATTCGCAGCCTGTTTGTTTGGATAAATAACTTTCAGCTTTTGCATACACATCCAGCTGTACATTTGATATTCTTGAAGAACTGTAGTTAGAACCATATTTTTTAAGGTTCCTGATCAGTAATTTTTGAAAAGGCTTATAGGTTTGTAATCCTAGATAAGCAGTACCGCCAAAATACAAGTATTCGGCTTTCCGGCTTGTAAAAGCTCTTCCTGGAAATTTATTTAATGTGATCATTTAATTTAGAGTTATACCGCTACCTCCCAATTCCGGAAAAATCACTTTTCCTTTAGCTTCGATTCTGACCCCTTGAGCAATGTCTTTTTTAAGCAACATGGCGCCATCCATATCTACATAATCAAGTTGGGGAAGTAATTGTGCTATGGCAGAAATGCCGACTGTTGATTCGGTCATACATCCGACCATTGTCTTTAAACCTGATTTTTTGGCTGTTTTGATCATTTGTAATGCCGGGGTGAGTCCTCCGCATTTGGTAAGCTTGATATTGATACCGTTAAAATAACCAAGGCATTTTTCGACATCCGACGCAATAATACAGCTTTCATCGGCTATTACAGGCAAGGCACTTTCTTTATAAACAGTCTTATAGCCCTCCCAATTATCGGCTTTCAGCGGTTGCTCTATGAATTCTACGCCCAGTTCTTTTAAAATAAATGAATTTTTAACAGTTTCACCGGGGGCCCAGGCGCAATTGGCATCGACCCTGAAAATAGCATTTGAATGTGCTCTTAGCCTCCTGATAATTTCGATATCCCGGTCAGTTCCCAATTTAATTTTATAGATCGGCCATGGAAATGCTTCCAGCTTTTCTATCATTTTTTCTACAGAAGCTATCCCGATGGTATAGCTGGTAACCGGATAATGACCTATGTCGGTATTCCAGATTTTATATAAAGGTTGGTTTAGTAACTTACCGTACAGATCATGGGCAGCCAGATCGATGGCACACTTAGAAAAGTTGGAGATGTTTTTTAAAGTGAGCCATGAATATAGATCCTCAGGAGAAGTAAAAGTATAATTTTTAAGCTCATCTGCGATGTCGTTAATTTCAGAGATCATCTTCTCAGTCGTAATTTGATAATAAGGATTGGATGTCGCTTCCCCATATCCGGTTTTACCATCCAGGCTTAAGCAAACGATCAGACTATCCTGAAAATCGTAAGATTCTCTGGAAATACTGAATGTGTGTTTTAGTTCTAAAACGTATTTTTTTAGTTGAATATCCATAATATCTTTTGTTAAACATAAATAGAAAGACAGCTAAATATAAGAATTGTTTTTGGTAACTGGTTGAATTACAGGTTCGAAGAAATAAGCTTGAATAGTGCCATGATTTGTATTCGTTATAAAATGAATTTTCCAAATCAGATTTTGTTAAAACCTGCTAAAATTGATATTTATCAGCTATACGCAGGTTATGATAAATATCATCTTTTCCTTCCTGCTTTATAAAAACCTTTGTAGTGTAATTAATGCATAAAACCACAAGAGCTATGAAGTATAATAAAAACATGCCCATGTTATTAACCCTTTTCAGTTTGATTATAGGAGTTCAATTTGGAATAGCACAAGAGTATAAAGTAGCTAACGGTTCGTCGACATTGATCGTTGAGGGAACCTCAAATCTGCACGATTGGGAAATTAAGGCGGAAAATCAATCGGGATCAATAAGCTTTACTGATGCAGACAAGGCTGAAATAGATAAACTAAGTTTTAGTGTAGAGGCTGAAAGTTTAAAAAGTGGAAAGTCTGGAATGGACAAAAACACTTACAAGGCTTTAAATACTAAAAAGTATAAACAAATAAAGTTCAGTTTGGTAAAAGTAAAAGACACCAAAACCAGAGGAAATGACGAATATGAGGTGAACATGGAAGGGGATCTGACCATAGCAGGTGTTACCAAACGCATTGTATTGCCGGTACAAATGCAAATTAAAGCAAATACAGTAAAGCTTAACGGTTCTAAAAAAATAAAGATGACAGATTATAATATAGAGCCTCCTAAGGCATTGTTCGGAACAATAACGACAGGAGATGAAGTAACCATAAAAATAGCAACAACCCTTACCAAATAAATAATAAAATTAAAAAATTAAACATCTATGAAATCAATTATTAAGAATTTAGTCATTGCTGTGCTTATATTAACAGGGGTTAATATGTATGCCCAGAATAATCGGGATCTCGATAATTTCAGACAGCCCGATCAAAGAGGAATTAATGATTTTGAAGCGGTTAAAGATAACAGCACATCGAACTACGATGGATTAAAAGTAAGGATCGGAGGCTCTTCTACCCTACAATTCCAGGCTTTGGATAATGAAAATTCAGGAGTTACCCCGCTAAAGGGAATTGGTAGTAACTTTAATCTGGCAACTGCTAATTTAGATTTGGATGTAGCACTTTACGACGGTGTAAGAATGCACTTAAGAACCTATTTGTCTTCCAGGCACCACCATGAACCGTATGTAAAGGGAGGATATTTCCAGATCGATAAGTTAAACTTTATCAAAGAAGGATTTGCCGGCGATTTGATGGAACATGTGAGAATCAAGATCGGTCATATGGAGAACAACTATGGTGACGCTCACTTTAGAAGATCAGATAACTCCATGTCTTTGTACAACCCATTTGTTGGTAACCTGATTATGGATTCATTTACTACAGAGGTAGGGGCAGAAGCATATTACTTCGACGGACCTTGGTTTGCTATGTTAGGTTTCTCTAACGGTAAATTAAATCAAAATGTAAAAGAATCTGACGGTACAACCGGAGGAGCTGCTTTCCTGGCTAAACTTGGGTATGATAAACAAATTAATGACGATCTTAGGTTCAGGTTAACGGGATCTCTTTATAATACCGGATACGCGCCAAGTGTTTACCTTTATACAGCAGACAGAGCAGGGGCAAGGTACTATGACGTAATGCAGGCAGAAGATGCCAGTAGCGATAATTTCAGAGCAAGCCGTTTTGATCCTGGTTTTAAAAACAAGATTACAGCTGTTATGATTAACCCATTCTTAAAGTATGGAGGACTGGAGTTCTTTGGTACTGTAGAATTAACCTCAGGCAGAGCTCTGGATGAAATTGACAGAAGAAGCACACAACAATATGCTGGAGAACTTCTTTATAGATTTGGGAATGATGAAAACTTCTATATCGGTACACGTTATAACACCGTAAATGCTGAATTGGCAGGTGGAAATGATGTATCTGTCAACAGATTTAATGTTGGGGGAGGTTGGTTTATGACCAAGAATATATTAATGAAGGCTGAATATGTCACTCAGAATTATAAAGACTATCCGACAGGAGACCTTTTAGAAGATGGTAAGTTTAATGGATTTGTTTTAGAAGCAGCTATCAGCTTCTAGAAACAATAAATACCGGATATCTACTGAATATTGAATATAAAAACTCCGTGATTTAGAAGAGAATTGCGGAGTTTTTACTCGATAATCGAGAGTTTAGTTTATCCTGTATAGAAATCGGGAGCTTGCCTTTATGAAATGTTTCTGAAGGAATTTCACTGGGCCTGCGTCGAAATACATTTTAGGTTTTCCTTTTAATACCTCACGAGTTTGCTCCGAGGGAGTATGACCCCTGGAACAATTAAATTGATATTATGAAAAGTCTGTTCTTATTTCCGGTAATTTATTTTGGGCTCGCTTTCACCAATTTTAATGCAGTGGCTGAAAAAGAGGTGCTTATAAGGATACACAAAGAAAGCGAACTGACTATCTCGGGTTCTACCAATATCAATAAATTTAAATGCGGTTATAAGGTTGATAAAATAGAGCAACCCATAATCGTTACTTACGAAAGAACCGAAAAAGCGTTAGTTTTTCATCAAACAGTTTTAGAACTGGACAACAACTGCTTCGACTGTGGAAGCAGACCGATAAACCGCGATTTTAAAGTGTTGGTCAAGTCTGAGAAGTATCCATCTATTTTATTAGAACTCGATAGGGTATTGCAAAAAGAAGGTATATCTGCAGATGTGTTAGCAGAAATTCAAATAGCAGGAATTACCAAACCCTATAAAGTACCTGTTACCATAATAGCTTTGGAAGATAACACATTCAATGTGTCCGGAACACTTAAACTGAATATAAGTGATTTTAAGCTGAAACCTCCTAAAAAGGTATTTGGACTGATTGAGGTCGATGATACGATTGAAATAGGATTTAAATTGTTATTGAAGAGCGTTTAAAAAAGCGATCGGTATGAACAGTAGAACCGGAAAGCAACCCAGAAATCATTCCCATAAAATGTTTTTATTCATTAGAAAGATGGTTATAGCTAAGTACCCGTCTTAACTTCCACTCATTTTTTTCTTTAATCCATACGTGGGTAAATTTAGCGGTACTGGCGTAAGTCTCCTCATGATCTTTCTGTTTTTCATAAAATTCATGGATTCCTTTTTGTATAATGCCATACAGATCATTTCCATTATAGAGCGGATACATCTCTACGGTATTTATATCCAGTTTCCTTCTCGATTGATATTGCCCAGATTTACATAAGCCGTTTTTAATACCGGAAATAAAATCTGTTTTAGAAGTGGTGATCCCCGATTTGTCATGAAAAAATTCAAAATCGTCACTGATGATTATTTCAAAAGGCTTAATGTCACAAGTATTAAACCCAACGTTAAATAACAAGCTGTCTTTGCTCATAATGGTTTTATACAGTGCAGAAGATTTGTGTAATTGTGCATGGCCGTGTATAAGGGAAATGCCAAATACGATGCAGATTAAACTTTTCATATTTCTGTTTGTTAAAATTAAAAAGGACTAAAAAAGTATATTTTCAGTCCTTCGTTAAATGATCTGGTTGGTTATATATTTAGTTAATTTTTATGGACATCCCCAGCGAATGATCCCTTTTTGTCTACAACCTTCGGATTTCCTGAGTATTTTACGTCGCCCCCTGAACTCGATTTCGCATCGAGTAATTCAGTACAGTTCACACTGATATCTGCACCGCTGCTGGCTTTGGCATAAGCGTTCAGAGCGCTTAAATTATTTGCTTTGATGTCACTGCCACTACTTGCCCGGGCATATAAATCGTCGGTAGAGCCATAAATTTTTATATCTGCGCCGCTACTTGTATTCGCCTCAATCTTGTTTGCTTTGAGCGTTACATGGATGTCAGACCCGCTGCTGGCATCCAATTTAATTGATTCTACATTCAGTTCGCCGTCCGTTTCGATATCGGCCCCGCTAGAACTTTCCAATGCGGTAATTACAGGAAGAGTTACAAATACTTTCTTGGACTTGGCCCATCCTATTTGTTCAGATGTATGAATTTTTAATTCATTATTACGGATCTCTGTTTGTATAAGGTCTATAATGTTTTCGTCTGCTTCAACACTGACAGATGTGCTTTTTCCCTGAATTACCACCACATCAACGCCTTCTGAAGCATCGATAATAGTGAATGATTCTGTTGAGGTTCTGTTTTCGCTCACGACATTGCCATTTCCTTTTTTGCCGGATCCTAAATTAATGTCGAACTGGCATGAAGAAAGCAGTAATGAGAGAATGGCTGCTAGTAATACTTTAATTAATGTTCCCATGATCAGATAGTTTTTTGATTGATGAATGATTTGCTTAATTCGATTTTATTTCAACTCCGGACTCATCGACTTTCATTTTAAATGAGTCTCCGTTATTGTCTTTTACGTTTATGTCGATGCCTTTGGCATCTATTTGAATTTTATTACTGCTACTGTCTTTTTCTTTTTCCTCCTGATCTTTATTTTCGTCGTCATTTTCACAATCGAGACATTCAAGGGTGTCGTCTTTCATCTTCCAATAGTGCTCAGCTATCGAATAACCACTATGGAATCCCTGGTCATTATTATACATGCGACTGATGCCTCTTTTTGTCGACTTGTCGAAAAAGATCGTTCTTCCTTCCGGTAAGTAGATGATAATATTCACCTCCTGATCTCTGAATTTATTTTCGTAATCTGTGGTTAAAAAGTTGTTTAACCGCAAGGTGTTGCCAACCATTGCATAACTATATTCAATAAGGTCTGCATTGGTATTGGCATCGTCATAGTTCATACCGTGTGATTCTTTCACCACTTTTATGCTTGGTACAGAGTCTTTGGTTGATTTTACTTGAAAATGAACGTCTTCGGAATAGATCTTTCTGTTTTCTCCATCCCTGATAATGTCGAAATCAGAGTTTTTGTAATATCTGTTGTCTAAATTTTCAGAGCTGGCCATTTCTATGATTAATGTATCTGTTGGCTCTGTAAATAAGGTTTCTGTTGTGGTGTCACTACCCGTAACGGTATGTACAGAAGCGGTTTTTAGTCCAAAAATTGTCAGACCGATAATCGAAATTATCCATAACCCCAACAAGGTGAACTTTGCGATATTTCCTATAGACTTCACATTACTAACCAATATTTTCAGTCCCAGATAGAACAAGAAAAAGAAAGGTATGCCAACGGCAAAGAATGTCATTACAGATATAAGCCAGATAGGGGCTTCTACGGATGCCTGTACAAATTCCATCCATGGTTGTCCCATGCCGAACATATCAATGGTTCCGGCAGTAAACAGGCCGATAAACAGTCCTATCAGGGTTGATGCCGATATAATGAGTAATAAAATCCCGATTAACTTGGCGAATATCTTGAATATGAACATGAAGACATTCCCTATAGCCTCAAAAAAAGTTTCAGTACTGCTTTTTACTTTGCTGCCCATTTTTTCATAATCGGCATTTTTCACTTTATCGGTAACTGTGTCGAAACCCTCTTTGATTTTTTTTTCAATGTTACTGATATTAACCTCTTCGCCTGTCATAGACAGTTTTTCTGCCGTGGTTTTAGCTTCAGGAACCAATACCCAGAACAGAATGTATACAAAGATGAAAGTGAAGCCGGAAGCAAAAGTCAGGATAATCCATAACAAACGGATCCAGATGGCATCAATGCCCAAATAATGTCCTAACCCTGAAGATACACCACTTATGTATTTATGATCAGTATCTCTATATAGCTTTTTCTGTTCTTTATAACTGGTTCTTGTTCTTTGTTTTCCTTTAGGAGCATCGTCGAATATTTCTTCGTCAACCAGGTAATCTTCAGGTTGCCCCATAATAGCTATAACCTCGTCTACTTCCTTAGAAGAAATAACCTGACGGTCGTGTTGCTGTCGTTCTGTAAACAATTCGGCAATACGGGCTTCAATGTCAGATACGATCTCATCTCGCCCTTCTGAATCGGTAAAAGACCTTTTAATGGCTTCCAGATAGCGTTGAAGTTTTGCATAAGCGTCTTCGTCTATATGAAAAAACGTGTTTGCAAGATTTATGTTTATTGTCTTATTCATTGTCGTTCGTTTTATGGCTAGTTACTAAATTTACAGCGTTTTGTAATTCGTTCCACGTATTGTTTAATTCCTTTAAAAATATCTTACCGTTTTCGGTCAGGGAATAATATTTTCTTGGTGGACCTGATGTAGACTCTTCCCAGCGATAGCTGAGTAATCCGGCATTTTTTAATCTTGTTAGCAGTGGATATATAGTACCTTCTACCACAAGCATCCTAGCGTCTTTTAGAGTACTCAGAATTTCTGAGGCGTATTTGTCTTCACCTTTTAGAATGCTTAAGATGCAATACTCCAGTACTCCTTTTCGCATTTGTGCCTTTGTGTTTTCTATATTCATGGTTTCATAATGCTTTAAGTTAAACTGTTCGTTTTTTGATTGATGCCCTGCGATTCAGCTCAGGGTTTGATTTGATTGATGATGAATTATTTTAAAAAATTAATAGTAAACGGGTATTTATAAGCTATTCCATCTTTAGCTTTTATAGTGGCAATAATGGTACAGAATATGTCAAGTACCAACAGGCCTAATAACAGGCTCCCTGCGACACCCAAAAAAAACAGGCTGCTGCCAAAATGGAAAATGTTTCCCATATCGAAATTAACTTGATGTGTGTTATGATCGAGTATGTCTACAAAGTGCACAAAATCCCAGGCGGAAAATAACGCTACAATTAGTGAAATAGCTCCAAGAGCGAGACTATATAGCAAAATACTAATCTGAAAATTCAGGGCTTGTTTGCCATTATAATCGATATAATCTGAATCGTTCTTATTCGAAGTCCATAATACCAAAGGCAAAATAAAGTTTCCAAAAGGTATAAAATACTTCGAAAATGTCGAAAGATGTATAATAGCCGACAAGGTTTTTTGATGTTTAGTGATTGATGATTCCATTGTTTTTTGATTGATTGAATTCAGTGTTTTATTGTTTACCTATTAATTTCTTATGCAAATATATATCTAAAAGAAGGTATTATGCAAAACAAAGTACTGAAATTTAACAAAAAATTAAGAAAACAAGAAAGGTGTTTAGTTCAATTTATTTCAATATTTTAGAGGTGTAAAACGCTATTTATATATGACACCACAAAAACTCAATACCTTTACATTATTAAAATTACCTTCAGCATGGTTATGTGGAGTAAGGGTAAAAGAAATAGATAATTCGCAATGCCTTGTCAAGGTAAAGCATGGCTGGATAAATCAGAATCCTTTTAAATCGATGTTTTGGGCTGTTCAGGGAATGGCTGCTGAAATGACAACAGGGGTTTTGGTAATGAAGCAAATAAAAGAAAGCGGACGTTCCGTATCGATGCTGGTTTTAAATATGAACGCAAATTTTTCTAAAAAAGCAGTAGGGAAAGTAAATTTTGTATGCAAGGACGGACATTTGGTCGGCAGTGCTATTCAGCAGGCAATAGCAACGGGCAAAGGTCAGACGATCTGGATGAAATCGGTAGGAGTTGATGAAAAAGGAGACGTTGTTTCAACATTTAATTTTGAATGGACTTTGAAGGTGAAAGGATAAAATTCATCCTGACTGTAACATTTTGTAATAATTATAAACCTATAATTACAGAACTTAAAAATTTTAAAAATGACATCACACGAAATAGATTATCACATTTATGGAGAAGAAATGCAATATGTTGAAATAGAACTTGACCCTCAGGAAGCTGTAGTAGCCGAGGCAGGTAGTTTTATGATGATGGATAGCGGTATTAAAATGGATACTATATTTGGAGACGGATCTAATCAGACCAGCGGTGTATTGGGAAAACTATTTTCTGCCGGAAAAAGACTGCTTACGGGGGAAAGCCTTTTTATGACAGCTTTTTTAAACATGGATGCAGGAAAGAAAAAAGTAAGCTTTGCTTCTCCATATCCTGGTAAGATTGTTCCGATAGACTTAACGGAATATCAGGGGAAGTTTGTTTGTCAAAAAGATGCTTTTCTGTGTGCCGCTAAAGGAGTATCGGTGGGAATAGAATTTTCAAAACGGCTAGGAAGAGGATTGTTTGGGGGAGAGGGCTTTATCATGCAAAAACTGGAGGGAGATGGTATGGCTTTTGTTCATGCCGGAGGTACCTTATCAAGAAAAGAATTGGCCGCCGGTGAAGTTTTAAAAGTAGATACCGGTTGTATAGTTGGATTTACTAAAGATGTCGATTACGATATTGAGTTTGTCGGGGGGATCAGGAATACAGTTTTTGGTGGTGAGGGATTGTTCTTTGCCAGCCTTAGGGGACCCGGGGTTGTCTACATCCAATCATTACCATTCAGCAGGTTGGCAGGAAGGGTTCTGGCAGCTGCTCCAAGAGCTGGAGGTAAAGACAAAGGAGAAGGGAGCATCCTTGGTGGTATAGGCGATCTTTTAGATGGCGACAATAGGTTTTAGAAATATTTATTTAACGTATTTTTTAAAATACGATGAGCAATAATTCGTATATTAGAGTCGTTAATTAAATAAACCATTTTTACCTAAATATAACGTTCATATTATGCCAAGAGCAATGTATGAGTACACCAAAATGGTGTTACAAAAAGTAAGTTTCGATACGGTTTTGTTCTGTAAAGAATTAGAAAAAGCAGCTTCCAGGCTGTTGCCCTATGAATTGGATGAATTACGTTTATGGCTTCAACAATTCATACATGAAAAACCGGAATTATCGCAATGTTTAATCTATTTAAAATCATAAATAAAGAGCCCTTTTAAAGGGCTCTTTATTTTTAACTTGCTTTTTTATCAGTCACAGGACTGATAATTTGTACATTGTGAAAAGCAATAGCTCCACGTACTACTGAAGCAATAACATCTCTTAAGGCTTCGATAATATGCTGTTTTAATTCACTTTTATGATATATCAGGCTTACTTCCCTGGCAGGACTTGGTTCGTCGAAGTAACGTAGTTGTTCTCTTTGTTTTCCCTTTATATCCAACGTGTGCAGATAAGGTAATAATGTCATCCCCAAACCTTCATCTGTGAGTTTTATCATCGTCTCAAAACTTCCGGTCTCTAAAAAGAACTTATCATCTTTTAATTTACTCTTGTTCTTGCATAGATTAATGACACTGTTCCTGAAACAATGCCCGTCTTCCAGAAGCAATAATTCGTCAGTATCAACATCATCAATACTTATTTTGTCCTTTTTATTAAGAGGATGTCCTATGGGCAAATAAGCGACAAAAGGCTCATAGTATAAAACGCGTTCTTTTATATTGTCGTTGTCTAATGGGGTAGCAGCAACAGCAGCATCTATATGGCCTTCGTTTAAGTTTTGAATAATAGTCTCTGTGGTCTGTTCTTCAATTTTTAAATTGATTTTCGGATACTTGTTTATAAAGTTCTTTAAAAACATAGGTAGCAGGGTAGGTGTAACAGTAGGTATGATCCCTAATTTAAACTCTCCTCCGACAAAACCCTTTTGTTGATCAACAATGTCTTTTATTCTATAGGATTCGTTTACAATGTTCCTGGCCTGTTCCACAATTTTTTTTCCTACTTCGGTAAGCTGGATAGGCTTTTTACTACGATCGAATACTTGTACGCCCAATTCATCTTCCAATTTTTGTATTTGCATACTTAACGTAGGTTGGGTAACAAAACTTTTTTCAGCAGCCAGTGTGAAATTGTGATGTTCAGCTACAGCTAGAACATATTGTAGTTGAGTAATAGTCATTTTATATAGTTTTAAGTGATAAAATTATAAAAACTATCAATAAAACTTATAGATATCAGCTATTAATATTCGTAATTTTATGTTAGAAAATTAATAACAATAAAGCAAACTATTTATGAGCTTAAACAGTTTAGGGTTAGACACAAAAAAAACAGATGAATTGGTGATAGATTTAAATAATCTGTTAGCAAATTTTCAGGTATATTATCAGAATCTGAGAGGGATTCACTGGAATATCAGAGGAAAACGCTTTTTTGACCTTCACGTAAAGTTTGAAGAACTATATAACGATGCTCAGCTTAAGGTTGATGAAATAGCTGAAAGGGTACTTACTTTGGGAGGAACTCCGTTACATACATTTGAAGATTATGTAAATGCTGCAAAAGTGCCTGTGGGTAAGAATATCCATGAGGATGAAAAGTCAGTAAAACTAGTCGTTGAATCCCTGACGGAATTATTAAAAATAGAACGTGTTATTTTAGATAAGTCCGGTGATGCAGACGATGAAGGGACCAATTCGATGATGAGTGATTTTATCACAGAGCAGGAAAAAACCGTTTGGATGATGAAAGCCTGGTTAGGAGAGAAAATATAAATGATTCATTGTTTGATTTTAATAAAAAAGCGCCAATTGGCGCTTTTTTTATAGTCTGTTATCGTTCACCTCTATCCAGTAACCGTCAGGGTCTTCAATGTATATTTGTTGAATACCATCGGGTCTGGTATTGGTAGTTCCGTTTTCTCCCGGCCAGTTTTCAAAGTGTATTTTTTCTGATTTCAAGAACTTCATAAACCCTTTCAGGTTATTGACATTCAAAGCCATATGGACTCCTTTGTGAGGGGTGAAACCGATATTACTTTCAATAAGATGTAGCTGTACCTTATCGTTTAGTTGTAACCACCTGAATTTTTCACCTAAACCGGCGCTGTATATTTCTTTTAAACCAAACACTTTTTTATAAAATTCAGTACTTGCATTTACATTTTTTACCTGTATAGCATCATGATCCTTATTAAATAAAAATTTTTCTGATGTGTTCATTGCGTGTATTGTTTATGAGGGCTTAAAATTAGAAGGAATATTTTAAAAACGAAAAGCGGCCTCATCCTTCGGTGTTTATGTGCTTGTGATTAAGTTTATCGGTTTGGAAAGTCGTCTGATACTCTATAACAAACCTCTGGCTTTTATCTCAAGATACTTATTAATCGTATCGATTGTTAAATTTTCAGGCGAAGTTAATATAGAGTGAATACCGTATTTTTTAAGCTCGTTGACAATTAACTTTTTTTCAAAGGCGAATTTTTCGGCTATGACCTTGTCGTATACCTGCCGGACAGTTTCCGCTTTGTTGCTGATCAATTGATTTAACTCTGTGTTTTTGAAAAATATAACGACTAATAAATGGTTCTTGGCTATTCCTTTTAAATAGGGTAACTGTCTGTGTAAACCATCGAGGGTCTCAAAATTGGTATAAAGCAGGATTAAACTTCGATGGGTTATATTACGTTTTATACTGGCATATAGTTTACTATAGTCAGACTCAAAAAAATTGGTGTTTACGTTGTATAGCGTTTCCAGAATTAAATTCATCTGGCTGTTTCTTCGTTCTGCAACAACTATATTTTCTACCTTTTTGGAGAAAGTGAACATTCCGGCTTTATCCTGTTTTTTTAAAATTACATTACTGATAACCAATGTAGCGTTGATGGCATAATCAAGCAGACTTAATTCATTAAAAGGCATTTTCATCACCCTTCCTTTATCAATGACCGAATATACCGGTTGCGATTTTTCATCCTGAAACTGGTTGACCATTAATTGGTTTTTTTTAGCGGTCGCTTTCCAGTTGATCGTCCGGATATCATCGCCCTGAACATACTCCTTTATTTGTTCAAACTCCATGGTATGACCGATTCGCCGTATCTTTTTAATGCCGTATTGGTGCAAATTGTTAGTAAAGGCCATGAGCTCATACTTCTTTAACTGAAGAAAAGCCGGGTATGTAGGGATCATTTCATTATCTGAAAAGATATAACGTTTAGAAACTAATCCTATATATGAGGTTACATAAACGTTTAGTTTGCCAAAATGGTACGCTCCTCTTTCAGTAGGGCGCAAATGGTATTTAAAAGAAGAAACCTTTAGGGGTTCGAGTTTTTTTGGAATATTAAAATCCCTCACCTGAAATTGTTCTGGGATCTCATCAATGATGTTCGCAAATACCGGAAATGAATATCGGTTTTCAATGTCAATCAGAATAGGATTCTCATCGCCATTGGATAGTTTCTCCGGTAGTTGCCTGATAGCTCCTATGCCTCTTCCCGAGCTAAAAATAATAACGACATCCAGTACAAAAAATGTGAGGACGATAATGAAGGCCAGTTTTGCTATAAACAATAAGTTGGGGAAAATAAAACTAAGCACAAATAGGATAACTACTGACAGGCAGAAGTAATAAAACCGGTTTTGTATGTAAAAAGACCTTGAGAACTTCATACTTGTTAGCGCGGTATTTCTACTGTCTGAATGATTTGCTGTACAATTTGTTTGGCTGTAACGCCTTCCATTTCCCTTTCGGGAGTAACAATAATCCGATGTTGTAAAACCGGAACAGCTACTTGTTTGATATCTTCCGGGGTAACAAAATCTCTTCCGTTCATAGCGGCGTATGCCTTTGAAGCTTTCAGGATAGCAATCGAAGCCCTTGGAGATGCCCCCAGGTATAAAAACTGATTGTTACGCGTATTTACAATAAGTTCAGCGATATATTTAAGCAAATGGGGTTCTACGATAATATCATTAACAGTCTTTTGGTACCTGGCAATTTGTTCTCTTGTTAAGAAAGAACTTATTTTATCTGTTTTTTTGGCTTCCTTGAGTTCATGCTCTCTGCTGATAATTTCGACTTCTTCTTCCACAGAAGGATAATCAATATCAATTTTGAAGATAAAACGATCGAGTTGTGCTTCCGGCAGACGGTAGGTACCCTCTTGCTCTACCGGGTTTTGAGTTGCCAGTACCATAAAAGGCGGCTCCATGGTAAACCTGTTCCCGTCGATGGTTATTTGCCGCTCTTCCATAACTTCAAACAAGGCTGCCTGGGTTTTTGCCGGTGCCCTGTTAATTTCGTCAATTAAAACCATGTTGGCAAAAATAGGACCCCTTTTAAATTCAAATTCAGATTTTTTTAAATCGAATATGGAAGTCCCCAGTATATCAGAAGGCATAAGATCGGGTGTAAATTGTATCCTGCTAAAATCTACCGTTAATGCTTTGGATAAAAGCTTGGCAGTAATTGTTTTGGCAACTCCGGGAACCCCTTCTATCAGTACATGGCCGTTGGCTAAAAGTGCTGTAATGAGCATGTCGATCATTCCTCTTTGTCCTACAATGACTTTTGAGAGTTCACTTTTAATTTGTTGCACGGCATTTTGTAACTCGGAAAGGTCTATCCGGTTTTCGAATTGCACATTTGAGTTTTCTATTGATTTATTTTCTTCATGATGTTCCATAATTCTTTGTATTGTAAAATTCTTCAATCTGTTTGTTTAATTCCAGTAACTGGGATTCGCTATGCGATGTGCGGGTTGTTAAATACCTGATATACTTAACCAGTTTGACAACATCTTCTTTGTTTTTCCCGGCCTTTAAAGCTAAGTTTCTGGCAAAGCTATCATCGAGGTTTTGTGTATCCAGATAATAGTCAGACCTTATTTTTTCAAGGAAGTAAGTAACCTTTTTGTCAATAAGGTTTGAATGATCTTGTGTTTCGAAGTATAGGTTCGCTATGGTCTTGGTAAAATCAACAGTAGTATTGGGTAATGGTTTTATGATTTTAATAATCCGTTGTTTTCGTTTGGCATTAAAGATTAAAAAGGTAACCAGCAACAGCAATAAAATATACCACGCCCATCTCAATGCCGGTTTGGAGAGTATAAACCTAAATGGTGAGCTGCCCAGATCTTTCCCCGCTTTATTTACAGAATCAAATAAAATGGTGTTATCCGGCAGGTAGGAAAAGACTTTTTCAGCATATGTGTAATCACGATCCTTTAATAAGTGGTAGTTGGTAAAAACATAGGGTTGGGTATGTAGGAAAAAAGCCCCTTCCCGATATTTTATTTTAACATAATTAATGTGTTCTTCTGTATCTGGTTGTTCGCCGGCAGACAAGAGATCAGTATTCTTTTTAAAAGACTGGTACCCTAAAACGGTAGTATGTAAAGAGTCTAATTCGTTAAAATATATATTCTCTACATTCTTATCAAGGGTAATAGTGTCGTTGACAAACAGAGGGTTTGAAAGATATAATTTTCCTTTTTTATTAAAGGTATAGGTGTATTTTATTTTAAAATTTAAGGAGTCTTCAATGACTTCGGGGAACATGGTTGAGGATATAAAAACATTGTTTCCGTGAGCAGCAAAATCAAGTATTTTTTCGGCAGATACTTCATCTATCAGATTCCCGTCGTGGATGTATAAATAATTGCCTTGGATGTAATATGTAGAATCGGAAAAGTTGAATTCTTCATCAAAATATTCAAAGGGAGTAACATTAATATCGATAAGATCCCGGCCGTTAAATAACAAAGGTAATTCTTCGTGAAGCACTTTTAGGCCATAGGGCTTGGTATGTTTTTCATTAAAGGTCGGCGACCAGTCGATAGGTGTAGGTTTGTTGATTTCGAGTAGAAATATGCCCGTAACCAAAAGGATAAAAACGCCGATGTATATTTTTATGGTCTTGTTCATTTTCTTATCGAATTTATAAGTTGAACAAAGTTGCCCGATACTTTATCGAAATCATCTTTACCGACCTTAAATTCACCATACCAGATATAGTTGTATAAATAAGAGGCATAGCTGAAATTATCTTTTAACTCCTGATTATTAATTTCATTTAAATAATCGCTGTTCGTTTTCTCTGCATCGTAAGCAATGAGGTCCTTGTTCGTGAGTTCTTTTAGTAGCCACAGGTAATAATAACGAACCGCAAGCCTGTAATCGGTATTGTTGACAGCATTTAAGATCAGTGAATTGAAATCTGTAATATGGATATGGTTTTCGATATCTTCTACTTTCAGGATATTCTTATTGCCCGATTTTCCAAATACCCATCGCCCTTCCCGGTTCATGATCAGCTTTACAATAATAAAAATAACCGCAATAATAATAAGTACATAGAAAACCTTAAAAATGGTATCGGCAACACTTTGGGCGTCGGCAGGAGTGTCAAAATCAAAGAGATTGCTTAACCTCTCTGCCAGCCATTCTTTAAACCGGGTAAACCAGCCTTTTCCGGCTACAGACTCCTGGTAATTGTAGGCATCACCACTATACTTTTCTTTAAAATCAGAGCCAAAACTTCTGCTTTTTACAGGTTCCCTGTCTAGTTGCAGGGAATCCTTTTGTGCAGGCAGACCTGACTGAGCGTACAAACAACAGCAAAGGAGAGAATGTGCGAAAAATAAAAGAAAAAATACCGTGTTCTTCATAAGTTATTCTGTCGAAGTACCTATTTCGTCGATGATACTTTTAGTGTTGATATTTTCTTTTTCTTCCTTAAGGCTGTAATAAACAATTCCTTGATTCAGTTGAATAAAATTATTGGCAATGACAGCCATGAGCAGAATCAGGGCGTATACAACGATTAAAGCGATTAAGAACATAGGATTGGCTACCGGATTCTCATCAAAGTTTTTCTCCGTGATTATCGATATTATAAAGAAGAAATATAGAATCACTATAGGTATTGCAATAATGAAACTAACCATTAAATAGTATAGCCAGATAGCACCTGAAGCATGCCAGAATTTTTTTCCGAAAATAAGGGTAATACTGTATCCAAAACTTTCAAAAACCCCTTTCTTACTGTTTATATATTCGAGGAAAGCACCGTTGTATATAAACATGATGATCCCCACCATCCAGTAAATACCGACAAAAGTGAACATTAGGATCAGATAGGGGATGGCTGCTGCTATTACAGTAGGAATCATTAACAGTATACATACCAAAACGAAAATGATAACTTTGCCCAGATTCTGTTTGTAAGTATCAATAATGTCTTTGGTAGAGAAATCTTTGCCTTTGGCTTCGTACAGTTTTAAATAGAAAGGTGTGAATGTATAATTTATAACCGACATTAGGGTTATGATTATAACCATAAGGCTAAATAACAAAATAAACACTCCTGCATTTTCATTGGCGAAATGATCAAAGTCTACACCGGAAGCCTGTACTCCGGATAGCCCCAGAAAGTCACCAAAAAAGTAGAATCCCATAAACAATACAGCAATAAAAGCCAGTATAAAAACTCCGTTGATTATAAAGTAGTTCTTAAAAAAATGTTTTCCGTTTTGTTTGAAAAATGCGAATGAATCTGAAAAGAAATCTCCAAAAGTTCTTGATTTATATAACTCCATGTACTTTTTTTAATTTTCGTGTTACTATAGCAGGGTAAATTAAATAATAAAATGATATGATAGACAAGGTTAAGAGTATGATTCCTACAGAGAGCCAATTGGTCATTACATTTGAATAGCGGGTTACATAACCCTCCAGAAAACCGGCCGCAACCGTAAACGGAAAGGTACTGATTAAAATTTTCACTCCGTCTTTCATCCCTCTTTTAAAAGAATTGAACCTGCTGAAAGTTTTTGGGAATAAAATGCTTGCCCCCAAAATAAGACCGGCGGCTCCTTCGATCATAATGGCAAATATTTCCATAGCTCCGTGGATCCAGATACCCCTGACACTTTCCCATAAAACACCTTCTGCCTGGAACATATATTGGAACGCGCCAATCATTATGCCATTAAAACATAAGATCAATCCTGTTCCTAACCCACCAAAAACCCCATATAGAAAAGCTTTAATCCCAACATAGAGATTGTTCAGGGTAATACCGATGAAACTCCCCCAGTTGCTTCCACTTTTATAAACAGCAACCGGATCACCGTTTTTAATATTCTCCTGGGTCATATTTACATAGTGATCGCCCAAGATTAACCTTACAAAGGTATCATCATGAGCCGCAGAAACGGCCCCGACAGCAACGAATGTAAGGAAAATAAGGAATGAATAAAGTATATACCTCCTGTATTGATATACGATTAGAGGGACTTCCGTTTTCCAGAAATGAACAAACCTGTTCGTATCTTCTCTTTTGGTTTTATATATTTTTTGAAAAGCCTTGGCAGCCAGTTGATTTAAATAGGCAGTGATCTTACTTTTAGGGTAATAGGTCTGCGCGTACGACAGGTCGTTAACTATATGCACATACAAGGAAGCCAGCTCATCCGGATTATTTAATTGATTTTTAAAAATGGCTTTTTCAAAATCTAGCCATTTTTCTTTATTTTGCTTAATAAACGCAACTTCTCTCATGGTGAGCTAAGGTAAAAAATAAAATGACAGAACTACAAATTAATACTACCCAAAATGTAAACATAAACTTTACTGCGGCCTCCGTAGGAGAGCGGATACTTGCATATGGTGTAGACCTGATTATTAAAATAGCATATTCAGTAGTTGTTTTTCAGCTATTATTCAACCTGTTTAATATAGAACGCTTTATGTTTGGTTGGGATAATTGGTCAAGAGCCGCTTTTATAATTATTTTTTATTTGCCTGTAATCTTTTATACCTTGGTGCTGGAATCAATACTAGAAGGACAAACTTTTGGGAAAAAACTCTTGAAAATAAGAGTCGTTAAAATAGACGGTTACCAGGCCTCTTTTGCCGATCATATCATGCGATGGTTTTTCAGGATTATCGACATCAATATGATGGGAGGGATCATAGCACTGATCACCGTGGTTGTAAATAACAGAAACCAGCGTCTCGGTGATATAACGGCCGGAACAGCGGTTATAAGCCTAAAGGACAAAGTGACGATCAACCATACCATCCTTGAAAACTTATCGGAAGATTATGTCCCGACATATCCTTCCGTTATAAAACTGTCAGATAATGATGTGCGGATTATTAAAGAAACACTGCAAACCGCCAAACGTTCCCTGGACCATACCACCCTGTTGAAATTGAAAAGGAAAGTAGAAGAGGTTATAGGGGTAAAAGCAGAGGAGAATGATACGCAGATGTTTATTAATACGGTTTTAAAAGATTATAATTACTATACACAATCTATGTAATGTTTTACTACATCATTGACATTTTAGGAACCATTGCTTTTGCCATTTCAGGCGTATATGCTGCTATGAGCAAAAAACTGGATCCATTCGGGGTTTTTATTATTGCTTTTGTAACGGCTACCGGCGGGGGAACTATCCGGGATGTGATTATAGGTAAAACGCCTGTATTCTGGCTTATTAATTATACCTATATGTATGTTATTGTGGGAGCTGTCATTTTTGCCATTTTATTCAGGAAGCAACTCCGTTATTTACGTACATCCCTGTTCCTTTTTGATACCATAGGTATCGGCCTGTACACTGTAGTGGGAGTGGAGAAAGGTATAGAAGCCGGGTTACATCCGTTTATGTGTGTGGTTCTAGGCACCATTACGGCCTGTTTTGGCGGTGTCGTCCGCGACATACTGTGCAACGAAATACCTGTTATTTTTGAGGGTCGGGAAATCTATGCTACAGCTTGTATAGCCGGAGGAGTAAGCTATTTTCTTTTCAACGAGCTCCCGATTAAATCAGATATTATTTTTGCAGCTCCAATAGTCATTGTCATCGTTATTCGCCTGTTGGCGGTAAGGTACAAATTAGCATTGCCCGCTATAGAAAATAAGGATAAGAGATAGGTAATAGTTTTTTATAGAGCGGCCTTTTATTCAATGATCTCAATGGTCATGGAAGCATTCTCCAATGGCCACTCGCCAACATCGGTAGGTAGTGCATTTATTTTATCTACTACTTCCATTCCTTCAATCACCCTTCCGAATGCAGTAAAATCACCATCCAGATGGTAAGCTCCGGGATTACTACAGACAATAAAAAACTCGTATGGTGAAGCCAGTTTATGAGGGTTGTCAACATCGCTACTAGGCATAGAAACAGTTCCTCTGTGGTGTTTAAAACCTTTTTTGGTATCGGGAGGCAGTAAATATCTTCCTATTTCTTTTCTTCGGTTGGCAATTTTCCACTCATCAGAATTTCCTCCCTGAATAATAAAATTTTTTACCACCCGGTGAAAGTAAGTGCCGTTAAAATATCCTTTCTTGGTGAGGTAGATAAAATTAGCCCGGTGATATGGGGTTTCTTCAAACAAATCTATGATAAAACTACCATATTTAGTGGTAACTTTGACCTTGTGTTCTTTGTGCTTTTTTGCGTATTCAAAGAAAAATTCTATGGCATTGTCGTCGGTAAGTAAAAATTTTTCATTCTCAGCATCTTTATCTTCTTTTATGATAGTTGCTGAATCTGTTTTAACTTCCTTACTCCCGGTTTTAGGCTGATCTTTTTTTTCTTTATTTCCACCGCAGGCACTTATGATAATTAGTAGTAATATTGTAACAAGGCGATTTCTTAGCATCATGAAATTTGAACATTTTAATCGGTTGGTTCCAAAAATAGTAAATCTGAAACTTCCTGGCGAAGTATCTCATTATAAAATGGCGCCCCTCCTTCGGAAGAAAGAGCTGGAGGCCATGAGGTATGAGGATCAAAACCCTAAAAGAGCTGCGGTATTATCACTTTTTTATCCGGGTATTGGAGGCGCTACCTGTTTTTTGCTGATTTTGAGAAAAGTATATAATGGTGTCCACTCAAACCAGGTAGGCTTTCCCGGCGGGAAGGTGGAACTTTCGGACGAGAACCTGGAAGCAACTGCTTTGCGCGAGACGGAGGAGGAAGTAGGGGTAACCCCTGATAAAGTGAAGATATTTAAAGAGCTGTCGGATGTTTACATCCCGCCCAGTAATTTTCTGGTAACTCCGTTTATGGGGATCATGCATGAACCCCCTGTCCTAATTCCGGATGAGCAGGAAGTCGAACAGATTTTAGAGGTACCGTTAACCGAACTATTGGGAGATGAAACGGTTTTTACAGAAAACTTAACCACATCTTATGCTAAAAGCATTGATGTTCCTGCTTTTAAATTAAAAAACTATACGGTATGGGGAGCTACAGCCATGATGCTGAGTGAAGTAAAGGAACTCATTAAAAAAGTTTATTAAATATAAGTTTAGTAGCTTTGCCAAGAGTTTTAAAGATGATGTAATGGGGATGTTTAAAAAGAATCCTTTCGGACATATATTGTTCTTAAAAAAGTGGTTGATCAGAATTGCAGGTACATTAACGCACCAGCGATATCGGGGCTTTAACGAACTGCAGATTGAAGGTTCGGATATTTTAAGGAGCCTGCCTGAAACCGGAGTATTGTTTGTTTCAAACCATCAAACGTATTTTGCCGATGTAGTGGCCATGTTCCATGTTTTCAACGCGAGTCTTTCCAACCGTAATGATTCCATTAAAAATGTCGGGTATTTGTGGAACCCAAAACTTAATATTTATTATGTAGCGGCCAAAGAGACCATGCGGTCCGGACTGTTACCAAAAATTTTGGCTTATGCGGGGGCTATCACGGTAGAGCGTACATGGAGAGAAAAAGGAAAGAATATTAAGAGAGATGTGAATTTTCAGGATACTGAAAATATCGGAGTAGCACTCGACGATGGCTGGGTTATTACTTTTCCGCAGGGAACTACCAAACCATGGAAACCGATAAGAAAAGGGACTGCTCATATTATAAAACAATACAAACCGATAGTGGTACCTATAGTAATAGATGGTTTCAGACGTTCTTTTGATAAAAAAGGTTTAAGGGTAAAAAAGAAAGGAATCCTTCAATCTATGGTCATCAAGGAACCGCTTCATATCGACTATGAAAATGAATCCGTTGATGATATTGTAGAAAAAATAGAATATGCCATTGAGCAACATCCGTCATTCTTGAAGGTCATTCCTGAAGAGGAGTTGATTGCCTATGAAGAATTGAATAAAACACGTCAATTCAGATATTAATTTGTTTGATTTTTTTAAAATCATATCTGAAGTTGTATTTATGTGCGTATGTAACCTATAGAGAAAAATTGGATTAAAACCAGGTTTTGAAAAGGGATATCACTATGTACAAAATTTTCTTGGCTTACCTTTATAACCCAAGAAGTAAATCCTTCTGAATTCAATTAAAACAGCTCTTGTTTTGTATATTACTGACTCATCAAAAATGAGCGTTCTATAGATAAAAAGACAAGCTTTTTACTCGATCATCGAGATTTAAATGCTCCGACGCTTGCGCTTGTGAAATGTTCCTAAAGGAATTTCACAGGACTTGACCTTTTGGAATATTCCTGAAAGAATTTCACGGTACTTACGTCCAAATGGTCTTTAGGGTTCTTCCGTTTAACATGTTCCCCTGTGGTTATACAGGGGAGCGCCTCGCGAACATGCTTCAAGGTAGATTTCTGCTGCCTATGATAGAACTCGTTAGACTTCTATCTTTTTAATTTCGCTGTAATTCTTTTTTAAGCGTCTCATGAGGATTCCGTACAACAGGAAATAGATCAGTAAAAAGATCCCGAGTATAATTACGGTAGCTACAACCGAAACAAGGAGAATTAACAGGTAATCGCTGGTGTGAGCGGTTTCATTGAATTCTTCCCAGCCTCCTCTTTGGTTGATATAAGTATAGATAGCGGCAATAACAGCAGCGATGCCTCCAAAAGACATCATGGTGATAATATATGTTTTTACCGTTTTTCTGGCTTTCATAATGGTATGTAAAAGGCCTTTTACCGTAGAGGCGGCAGATACTTTTTTATAGTTTAGATAAAATTTTACCATAAAATATATAGCTACAAGCATGGATGCCTTTGTCAGGATATCTACAATACCAGGGAGTTTAAATTCTTCGCTGGCCGGATGATAGAATATGGTTATAAGGAGCCCTAACAAAAATTCAAGGGCACTTATGATAAATATCCATTTAATATTAGAAGAAGATTTCTTCCATATCATTTTATATATTTCATCGTGCGAAAGCCTGGGAAGGTCTTTTTCCCTGCTTTTCCAGTCTTTTTTTAACAAATCCAGTTCGTCCATCATGGGTTCAAAATAGTTTTTAATTTTGTTTTAATCCTGTTCATCTTCACTCTTGCATTGATCTCACTTATCCCCAAAGTTTCTGATATTTCAGCATAATTTTTATCTTCCAGATATAAAAACACCAAGGCTTTATCGATATCGTTTAATTGCTTGATAGCTTTATACATTAATTTTAATTGTTGTTCTTCGGTATCGTCGTAGTGTTCGTATTTTATTTTATAAGAAACACCCTCAAAGTCTTGTGTGTCGATCGATCTTTTAGACTTTCTGTATAGTGTAATCGCCGTGTTTAAGGCAACCCGATACATCCAGGTGGTGAATTTGGCATCACCGCGGAATTTCGGATAGGCCTTCCATAGCTGAATTGTAATCTCCTGGAACAGGTCACTGTGAGACGCTCCGTCGTTTGTATATATTCTACAAACCTTATGAACAATATTCTGATGCTTTTCTAGAAGGTTTACAAAGCTATGTTCCAGTTCTTTTGTCACAGGTTAGATTTAGTGATTTTATGAAGTTAGTAGCCTAATTTAAATGATTGTTACAATTAATTGACCCTAAAATTGACTTTTATTGGCTTTATCTTCAAAGCCGGTAACATCAACTCAGGTATGGGTGTTTCTAATTTGCTGTACATGAGTTACTTGTGTTTTATTAAGAAGAAGAGGGTAAATTAGCGGAAAAGAGGGCAAGAAATAGCCGATTCTTTAGTATTTTTATACCACAATTAACACTTATGAATATTCCAAAAACCAGCACTCCCCGAATCGTTATCATCGGAGGAGGTTTTGCCGGCATATCTCTGGCAAAGAAACTTTCAAAACAGGAAGTTCAGGTGGTTATGCTGGACAGACATAACTATCATACTTTTCAGCCTTTATTATATCAGGTGTCAACAGGGGCATTAGAGCCGGACTCCATTGCATATCCGATTCGCAAAATACTATCTCATTATCCGAATTTTTACTTTAGACTGGCTAATGTAGAAGAGGTAGTTCCCGAAAAGAAAATTGTAAGAACGGATATAGGAGAGATTTTTTATGATTACTTGGTACTGGCTACCGGTTCCAGGACTAATTATTACGGAAACCAGTCTATTAAGGAAAACGGGATGGCCATGAAAACCATTCCGCAATCGTTGAACCTGAGAAGTCTGATATTAGAGAATTTTGAGCAGGCTTTACTGACGGACAGCCTTGATGAGCAAGATGCGCTGATGAACTTTGTAATTGTAGGTGCCGGTCCGACCGGAGTGGAACTGGCAGGGGCATTGGCAGAAATTAAAAAAGGAATCCTGCATAAGGATTATCCCGACCTCGATACCAGAAGGGTTCAGATAAATTTAATCCAGGCCTCTGATAGGGTGTTGCAGGAAATGAGTCCGGTAGCATCAAAAAAAGCGGAGCAATTTCTGGAGAATTTAGGGGTCCATATCTGGAAAGACGTCCTTGTTACAGGGTACGACGGCGAAACGGTTACTACCAATTCAGACCTTACTTTTCAAACGGCAACATTAATTTGGAGTGCCGGAGTTATGGGAGCTACGGTAAACGGACTTAATGCTGAAGATCTCATTGCCAGGGGCAACAGGGTAAAGGTAAATGAGTTTAACCAGGTGGAAGGCTTTAAAGATATTTTTGCAGTAGGCGATATAGCTGCCATGAGTACTGAGAAATATCCGTACGGTCATCCAATGATGGCTCAACCTGCCATTCAACAAGGGAAGCATCTTGGAATTAACTTTGAACGTTTACTGAATAACAAACCGATGAAACCTTTTAGCTATTACGATAAGGGATCTATGGCTACTATTGGAAGGAATAAAGCGGTTGTGGACCTCCCTAATTTTAAATTTCAGGGGGTTTTCGCCTGGTTTGTATGGATGTTTATTCACCTGTTTTTTCTGATAGGTTTCAGGAACAGGATGGTGGTGTTTATCAATTGGGCCTATAATTATATCCGTTTCGACAGGGAAGCCCGATTAATTATACGACCATACAAAAACCCGAAAACAAAGGATGAGGAAACTCAGGTAGCCTGATTTATAAAGTAATTGTATAAATTACGTTTATTTGTTTTTTCGATTAAGGCTCCGTTTACAATTAAAAATTGTGCTACTCCGTATGTAGACATAACCAAAATGGTGATATTGGGTATTTCTGTTACAAATTTATCTAACGCCAGTAATGAATCTGAAATTAAAAATAAGAGCGCCCCGATCAGTGCCAGCTGATAACTTAAACGGTTAACATATCCTTTTCTTAAATATACCGTTTTGACCATTATCATCAGAATGATCACGTATAAAATAATGTAAGGGAGCAGGGACCCCGCTTCAGGAATAATGAGATACAATATGGGAATGGCATAAATAAGCAGGGCTGTTGTTATGACGGCAAACCTTTTGGGGGAAAAGAATTTCGTCTTGAAAAACGCACTGATATACATAATATGCGCTATAAAAAAGGCCAGGAGACCGGCAATAAAGTAAGAGTCGTCAAATAGCAGAAAGATATCCCCCAGGAATGAAAAGAATAAGGCCAGCAAGATAAAGTTCAGCAAGTGTGGATAGTGCTTTCTGTCCGGAAATACAAATATTCCCAATGAAATGGTAAGCAGGGGTTTGGTAACATACCTGATATGATGGTATTCTGCATTGCTTCCGGCTATGAGTTCTATAATTAGTATTAAAAAGTATAGAAGACTAAATACAAGTTCCTTTTTCATAACTGTTGTAGGTTTGATTAATCCGTCGATTTAAAGTTAATGATTTCTGGGGTGGTATTGATGTAGGATCCTGCTGAGGTCGCTTTTATCTAAATGCATGTATATTTCCGTGGTTGTAATGCTTTCATGTCCGAGCATTTGCTGTATAGCCCTCAAGTCGGCTCCGTTTTGCAGTAAATGGGTAGCGAACGAATGCCGAAAGGTATGTGGGCTGATATTCTTTTTTAAACCGGAATCTACGACTAACCTTTTTATAATGGTAAATATCATGGCTCTTGTTAGTTGTTTTCCTCTTCGGTTAAGAAAAAGGAAGTCTTCATGTCCCTTAACAATAGCTTGACGAATGCGTATTTCTGTAATGTACAGGTTGATATATTTTATGCAAGAACCGGAAACCGGAACAAAGCGTTGTTTGTGTCCCTTACCGGTTACCTTTATAAAACCTTCATCGAAAAAGAGGTCTGATAATTTTAAGTTCGTTAATTCGGAAACACGTAACCCGCAGCTATATAATGTTTCAAGCATAGCTTTATTACGGGTACCTTCACTTTTAGAAAGGTCAATGGTATTTATCAGGAGGTCGATCTCTTCCAAAGATAATGTGTCGGGGAGTTTTCTTCCGATTTTTGGAGTTTCGATCAGTTCCAGAGGATGATCCTGACGATAGTCTTCAAAGATCAGGTAATTAAAAAAACTCTTAAGTCCTGAGATCATGCGTGCCTGAGATCTGGGATTTACTTCTTTAGCAGTCTGATATATAAACTCCTGAATAGTTTCCGAGGAAATGGCAATCGGGTCTGTCAGGATGCTATTCTTGTTTAAGAAGCTAACAAGCCTTTGTACATCCATGACATAATTATCAATAGAGTTGTCTGATAAGCCCCGTTCAATCTTCAGATAATGCTTATAGTCCTTTAATGCATGTTGCCATTTCATAGGTTAAAGATAGATGATTATTTAGACAATTTACAAATACATTATATCTGTTTCATATATGATATTGACATTCAATATATTAAAGAAATAGCTTACAATATTGTGTTGAAAATAGTATTTAGTTATTGGTTTTGTATGTAAATTTGCGCCGTTAAACATTAAATACAAAAATCAAAAAGATGAAAAAATTATTATTTGTAGCAGTTGCTGCTTTAGGTTTTGCTTTCAATGCGAATGCTCAGGATGGTTCAGCTACTGCTAAAGGATCTATTTTAGTTGAAGCTAATACTAATTTTGGTATGGGACATGCAGCTAATACTGGATTTTACTTCTCTTCTAATGATGGTAATACTGCTTGGAATATCGGTGCAGAAGGTGGCTATTTTATCCAGGATGATTTGGCGATTAAAGCAGGGTTAGGATACGGAGATCTAGGCGAAAACATAGACGGTGAATTTTCCTATAAGATTGGTGCCAAGTATTATATCAACAGCATGATTCCTGTACAGTTAGATTTAAATGGTTCGACTGGGAATGATTCTAATCCTATATTTGTTGGCCTTCAGGGAGGATATGCATGGTTTTTAGCTGATAATATTGCTATCGAGCCGGGTGTGCGTTATGACCTGGATTTAAATGACGATGCTGAAGGTGCTGATGCATTTTCATTAAACATCGGATTTTCTCTTTTCTTTTAATCAGGATTAAGAAAATATATTTTAAAAACGGAAGCTTTTGCTTCCGTTTTTTTATGCGTTTATCTCATTACTATAAAAAAATGACGAGCACCTGTGTTGTTAAAATCTTACTAAACTTAATTAAATTAGCAAATAATTAAGATTTTACCTACTTGTAATATGTATGTTTGATTTGTTTAATTATAAATAATAACGACTATTACTATGAAAAAAATTTTATGTTTAACATTTGCTGCTTTAGGGTTTGTGTTTACTTCGCAGGCACAAGAAGTTCAATTTGGAGCCAAAGCGGGAGTTAACTTTGCAGACCTGAACGGAGATAATACCTCAGATTCAGATGAAATGAGAACTTCTTTTCATGTAGGGGGGATCGCGGAAATTAAGTTTTCCGAAAAGTTTTCGCTACAACCCGAATTAATGTTTTCATCTCAAGGCTATAAGATGGATTTTACATTTGATGGAATGCAGGATATAGCTCCAGACGGTACAAAGGGAAATCTTACCTCCAGATTGAATTACATTAATTTGCCCGTAATGGCGAAGTACTATATAATAAAAGGATTGAGTTTAGAAGCAGGACCACAGTTGGGTTTTTTGGTTTTTGCTAAAGATGAGATAGAGTTTCCCGATAACTCTTTAGAGTTTGATGTAAAAGATGATTATAAAAAACTTGATTTCGGATTAAACTTCGGATTGGGCTATAAGCTGGATAATGGGGTTTTCTTCAATGGAAGATATAATATGGGACTTACAGAAATAGTTGACTATGGCGATGTTAAAAATGGTGTTTTTCAGTTATCCGCAGGATTTATGTTTTAAGGATAGTTCATCGAAATTTTATAAAAACGGAAGTGTTAGCTTCCGTTTTTTTGTATCTGAATTTTCATATTTTTACCAAAAGAAATAATATGAAGCTTATTATCATTAACGGACCAAATCTGAATCTCCTTGGAAAACGCGAACCGGAAATTTATGGTTCGGAAACATTTGAAGATTATCTTTTGGGATTAAAAAATAAATATGGAAAACACCAGATAGATTATTACCAAAGTAATGTAGAAGGCGAACTGATCAATAAACTCCATGAAGTAGGTTTTGACTATGATGGCATAATACTTAATGCAGGCGCATATACACATACTTCCGTAGCTATAGGGGATGCGATTAAAGGAATACAAACGCCGGTTATCGAAGTTCATATTTCCAATACCTTTTCAAGAGAAGATTTTAGACACATATCGTATATATCACCCAATGCAAAAGGGGTAATTCTTGGTTTCGGAATGCAGGGGTATGAGTTGGCACTTAATAGTTTTGTGCATTAACATATACTTGAGAAAAAATAAAAAAGCGGATGCCATAGCATCCGCTTTTTTATTTTTAATACCAATATCTCGGTATTGTTTTATTTTATTACAAATGAATTACTTCATCATAAGCATCAGCCACAGCCTCCATAACCGCTTCACTCATTGTCGGGTGTGGATGTACTGCTTTTAACACTTCATGACCTGTAGTTTCTAATTTTCGGGCAACAACTGCCTCGGCAATCATGTCGGTAACTCCGGCACCGATCATATGACAACCTAACCATTCACCGTACTTGGCATCAAAAATTACTTTTACAAATCCGTCAGGAGTACCAGCTGCTTTTGCCTTCCCACTTGCTGAGAAAGGGAATTTACCGACTTTAATATCGTATCCTTTTTCTTTGGCTTGTTTTTCGGTAAGACCGACAGAAGCAACTTCTGGAGTACAATAGGTACATCCGGGGATGTTTCCGTAATCTAATGCCTCCACATGCATTCCTTTAATCTTTTCAACGCAAAGAATTCCTTCGGCGCTTGCTACGTGAGCTAATGCCTGACCAGGTACAACATCTCCGATAGCATAGTATCCCGGAATGTTAGTCTGGTAATAATCGTTTACCAAAATTTTATCTCTGTCAGTGGCAATACCTACATTTTCCAATCCGATGTTTTCGATATTACTTTTAATACCCACTGCTGAAAGGATGATATCAGCTTCTAGTATTTCCTCTCCCTTTTTGGTCTTAACGGTAGCTTTAACTCCTTTTCCTGCTGTGTCGACTTTCGTAACCTCTGAAGAAGTCATCACTTTTATTCCGGATTTCTTAAAGTTACGCTCTAATTGTTTAGAGATGTCTTCATCTTCGACAGGAACTACATTCGGCATAAACTCAACAACGGTTACTTCGGTTCCCATAGAGTGGTAGAAGTATGCAAATTCAACCCCGATAGCACCACTACCGACTACGATCATTTTCTTGGGTTGCTCAGGCAGGGTCATAGCTTCCCTGTAACCTATTACTTTTTTGCCATCCTGAGGAAGGCTTGGTAATTCACGTGAACGTGCACCTGTAGCAATGATGATGTGATCGGCACTATATTCTGTAGTCTTGCCATCGTTGGTAACATCTATCTTTTTACCAGGTTTAAGTTTTCCAAAACCTTCAATGACATCGATCTTGTTTTTTTTCATCAGGAACTGAACACCTTTGCTCATTCCCTCAGCAACACCACGACTTCTTTTTATTACAGCCCCAAAATCTTTGTCAACGTCATTTACTTTCAATCCATAATCGTCGGCATGCTTTAAATATTCAAAAACCTGAGCCGATTTTAACAAAGCTTTCGTCGGAATACATCCCCAGTTCAAACATACACCTCCAAGGTTTTCTTTTTCTACTACAGCGGTTTTAAAACCTAGTTGTGACGCTCTGATGGCAGTTACATATCCACCCGGGCCACTTCCTAAAACGATTACGTCATATTTACTCATATCGAAGATATTTTATTAGTCTTTAATAAACGGCTACGAATTTACGCATTATGTTTCTAAAGGCTAAATTTTTTTGGATTTACTCGATAATTGAGATTTATTCCGTACAGCTGTCGAAATCTTCGAGGTGGTTTACTTGTTAATCGAGTTGTAAACACACGAAGTCTTAATTAGAGATTCATTATCGTTTATTTATAGAATCTTGTAAGGTAGCTTTAAGACTGTTTACGGTGTCTTGCTTTCTTGTTTCTGTCCGGATTGGATTTTCCGTAGTTGTCCTGCGTTGAAATGTTTTTTAGGTTTTCCTTTTAAGGCCTCGTAGGCTTGCCCCGAGGTAGTTTACTTTTTAACCCGGAAATTTTATAGTGGTAATTTTTTTGAAAGTCGTTTTTATACGATTGATATTAAAATCAACAATGGTTGATTTTTAATGTAGTTGTCCAGGCTCTCACGATTCTTATACCGTTAAGAAATATTCCCATAGCTGTTTACAGTTCTTTTTACCCTTAGACTTAGCTCTTGCGGACTGAAAGGTTTGGTGATGAAATCATCTACACCTATGTTAAAAGCGTTGGTGATAATGTCTTCCTGTGTTGAGGTGGAAAGAACAATGATCGGGGTGTCAGGAAGGTTTTTTTTTGCGTATTCAATAAGTTCTTTTCCTGATATAAACGGTAGCATTAAGTCTGTTAAGATCAGATCGAATGTCGTATTTTTAATAAGCGAAAGAGCTTTTTTTCCGTCTTCAGCAACTGTTACCTCGTATCCGTCTTTCGAAAGCTTGAACTCAACAGTTCTTACAATCATAGGGTTGTCTTCAATTACTAGTATTTTCTTTTTCATAGTCGATAAGATTAGGGTAATCCGTTAGTATCGTTTCTTTTAAGGTGTTGTATTCCTGATTTAATTGTGCAAATAAATCAGGGAACATATCTTCTGTGGCGTTATATACAATATCATTGCATAGTTCACTTCCTGTAAGATTCTCGATCATTTCAAACGAAGGTTTGATATTGTGAGCTATGTTTTTCAGGTCCTCAAATTTTTTTTCGTTTAACACTTCGCGTGCTTCCATGATTTTTTCCCCTACCCATGAAATGAACATTCCAAGGGAATCTTTTATTATAAAATTGTCTCCTTCTGACAACTCGTTTAAATAGGTTAAACCATATATTTTTTTTGTCGTCTGCTTCCCTTGTTGGTGATTCCTGTTGAGATGACTGTAGAGAACTTTTTTTAAGGTTTCGTAAATAACGGGTTTGGTTAGGTATTCGTCCATCCCGCTTTCGAAACATAATTCTTTTTCTTTCTCTAAAGTTCTTGCTGTTAAAGCTATAATGGGGATTCTTTTGGATTTTTCGAGCTTTCTGATCTCAACTGCTGCTTCATAGCCACTCATAAAGGGCATTTGAATATCGAGTATTATAATATCAAACCTTTCTTGTTTGAAATTTTTCACGGCTTCTATTCCATTTTCACAGATGACCAGTTTTGCCTGTGGAAATATTTTTTCTATAATGGTTTGAATCAGGAATTGATTGATAGGGTTATCTTCTGCAATTAAGATTTTATACGGGAATTCACTGTTGTTATTGGTAGAAAAAACAATATCTGCTTGTTTTTCGATAATCTTTGACGAGCTATCTGCGGCCTTTTTAACTTTTTTAAATGATATTTGAAAAGAGAAAGAACTTCCTTTTCCGGGGGTGCTTTCTATGCTCAAAGAGCTGTTCATTAATTTTAACAGAGAGTCTGTAATTGCTAATCCAAGGCCCATGCCTTCATGAGGTCTTGTAAGAGACGAATCTTCCTGATCAAAAGCTTTTGTTATCTTTTTAAGATTTTTTCTGGCTATACCACTTCCGGAATCCTTAATTGAAAACTGAAATGTACAGGTGTTGGAGTTGTCGGCTATTTTGTCGACTTGCAGTGTAATCTTCCCATTGTTTGTAAATTTGGCAGCGTTGTTAAGAAGGTTTAATAGCACCTGCCTTAGTTTATGAGGATCAGCCAGAACCTTGTTGTCCGGGTCGATAGTATGGTTGAAATAAACCCTGTTATTTTTATTGTTATAAAATTGATCTATGAACTCAGTAATTTCATGACATAGTTCGTATAGCTTTGTAGGTGTAGGTTCCAGCTTGATCTTATTTGCACTTAAATCTGCATATTCCAGCATGTCATTAATTAAAGCTTCTAGTTTATCAGCCGAGTGGTATATAGTATCGGTAAATTTTCTTTGCTGCGGACTTAACTCACTTTTTAAAAGAAGATCAGTGAATCCTATGACTCCATTAAGAGGAGTTCTTAGTTCGTGACTAACATTTCCAAGGAAGTCAGATTCAGAGCTTTTGAGATTTGCATTATCCATTTTTCGGATAAATGCTATTGCAATCCCGTTTATTTCATTCGCCTCGCATTGAATTGCTCTGGCAATTATTTTATTCAGAGTTTTGTGTCCATCACGGTGGATAAGCGAAAAGGTGCCTTCGTAGGATGTGTTGTTGTCTGTATTGTTGTTAAAGAATGATTTAATGCTCAGGAAGTCTTTCGTATTTAAAATTCTTTCACTCATATCATCTGCCGGAGAATCATAACCGGTCATCTTCCAAAAATTATCACTCAGCCATATTTCATCATCAGGTTTGAGCCTCCAATAACAAAAACCTGAAACTTGTTTTTCCAACAAAAAGGAAAACAAATAGTTGTCTGTTTTCAGTAAATTGAAAAAATCGTGTTTTAGTATAGAGTTGTGTTTGGGCATTTATGAGACTGTAATTTTTGTTGAAATTATACAATTTGACAGATATACGCAAGAGAAGCTGTCAGTTCATGGATAAATTTAGGTTTACATCGATAATTTTTGCATTTTTACAAAAATTTAAACTAAGAAATTTTTAATGGAAAACCTAAGCACATTAATTTCATCTGATAAGTTTAAAAATTATACCCTGATTGTAGCCATAACAACATTATGTATAAGCGTGGTTGTATTTTTCGGATGGTGTTTCAGGTTCGAAATTCTTACTTCTTTCCTACCTGAATTGCCGACAATGAAATTTAATACGGCACTGGGTTTTTTTCTGCTTGCTTTAAGGTTGTATTTGAGTGTCAAGCCGAAAAACATGATTTCTGGAAGACTCATTAAATTAATGGATTGGTCATTGTTAATATTATCCGTAATGACACTTTTACAATATTTTTTTGGAGTAAATTACGGAATCGATCAATTATTTATAAAAGACCATTTTTCGGAGTATGCCTTGCCAGGAAGAATGTCTTTGGGTACAAGCATGTGCTTTTTTTTCATGGCATTTGGATTGCTTTTTTTGGAAAATAAGAATAATAAAGTGGCACAGTTTTGTCAATATTTGTTTCATTTGGTGACCTTAATTTCGGTAACATCCTTCTTGACATATTTGTTTGGTGTCGGTATTGAAACTAAGCTGGGATTTATAACTTCGATGGCTGTACACACATCAATATTGTTTATTGCCGTATCTACAGCAGCTTCTTTTATCCGGATAGACCTGGGCATTACAAGCGTATTTGCCAAACACAGTATTGGCAGTATGATGGCCAGAAAACTTTTTGTGCAAACGGGAGTGATCGTGATCGTTTTAAGTTATGCAAAGATTATAGCAGATCGGTATCATATTATCGGAGTGGAATTTGGAACAACCCTGTTTGGAGTTATATTTCTGGTGATATCTTTGTTTTTAATATGGTTTGTGGCAGTAAAGCTTAATGAAATTGAAAAACAGCGACAGAAAATAAATCACAACCTTTCTATAACCAAAACGTTTTTGAATTCTACTCCTGATCCTATCATCATTGTTGATAAAGCATCAAAGATTTATTTATTCAATGAGAGAGCTCAAGAAGTTTTTGAGTATGGAAAAGAAGAATTGAACGGACTGGATATAAAAATAATTATAGAGGACAGGAGTGTAAAAAAGTTTGAAAAGAGGTTAAAAAAATGTTTAGAGGAAGGGAAATTCCAAAAAACACCTTTGGAGGTCACTGTTATTAAAAAGAACGGAACCGGATTTTCAAGTGAGATTTCCTTTTCTAGAATAGATTTACCGGAAGGGACTTTTATATCGGTTTCTTTAAAGGATATTACGATAAGGAAATCGTACGAAGAAGAATTAAAGAAGATTACAAAAAAGTACAGCACGGCTAATAAAGCTGCGGTGGTAGGGGTTTGGGAGTACGATATAGTGAATAATTACCTTGAATGGGATGATGTGATGTATAAACTGCATGGCCTCGAAAAAGAAGGGTTTGGACATGTATATGATACGTGGGAAAATGCACTACATCCTGAAGACAAGGAAAGAGCAGCCGAAGATGTTAAAAAGGCACTTTTGGGAGAACAGGAATTCGATACGTCATTTAGGATAATAAAACCGGGAGGTGAAATCAGGTTTATTAAGGCCAAAGCGATGGTCTATACAGATAAGAACGATAAACCGGTCAGGATGCTTGGGACTAATTGGGACATAACAAAAGAAAAACAAGCAGAAATGACCCTGCAGAATAGTTTCAGGCAAAATTTAATCTTTGTAGAGCAGGCTCCAAGTGCCATAGCCATGTTTAACAGGGATATGGAATATATAGCTGCATCCAAAAAATGGAAAGAAGATTATGGCCTGGAAGGGATGGAGATATTGGGTAAATCACATTATGAGATATTTCCAGAAATAGGTGACGACTGGAAGAAAATACATAGTGAGTGTATGCAGGGGGCGGTAAATATATGCGATGAAGCGTCATTTGAACGCGAAGATGGCAATATACAATGGCTCTCATGGGATGTAAGGCCATGGTATAAAAATGAAAATGAAATAGGAGGCATTGTAATGCATACGGCAAACATTACACAATTTAAAGAGAGTGTTAGGGAAAGGCTGAAAATTGAAAACATACTAAATAAAACCAACGAAATAGCCCGTATCGGAACATGGGAAGTGGATTTTGATAAACAAAAATTAAGCTGGAGTAAGATTACCCGGGAGATACACCAAGTTCCTGAAAGCTTTAAACCGGAATTGGAAACCGCAATAGATTTTTATAAAGATGGAGATAGTAGGGAAACTATTAAACGCGCAGTAAAAGATGCTGTGAAATCAGGGAAATCGTTTGATTTGGAATTACAGATGAATACCTATACAGGGAATGATATTTGGGTTCGGTCGATAGGGCAGGTTGAAATGTTTAACGGAAGGACAAAAAGGTTGTATGGGATTTTTCAGGATATAACTGAGATTAAAAAATATGAAGCTTCGTTAAAGGAAACAAATGAAAAGCTCAACGCCATCCTTAACTCGAGTTATGTGTCGATAATCGGCACGGACAAAAACGGACTCATTACGCATTTTAATAAAGGAGCAGAAACTTTTTTACAATATGCAGCCGATGAAATGATAGGAAAGCAAACCCCGGTAGTTATTCATTTGCAGGAAGAGATAGTGAAAAGGGAAAAGGAGCTGGCAAAAGAATTAGGTAAAAAAATAAAAGGCTTTGATGTATTTGTTGAATTACCAAAACAGGGTAACTTTAAATCCCATGAATGGACATATGTCAGAAAGGACGGATCTACTTTCCCCGTACAACTGGTAGTTACGCCAGTAAGGGATTTGGAAGGAGAGATAGAAGGGTTTTTGGGAGTGGCAGCTGATATCAGCGACCTTAAAAATGCTGAAAAAGAAATCAAGTCGTTATTATCCATAACAACAGAACAGAATGACAGGTTAAGGAATTTTGCACATATTGTTTCTCATAATCTAAGGTCGCATTCCGGTAATTTTGAAATGCTGTTAGATGTTTTTATGAGTACATATCCCGAATTTAAGACAGAAAAGGCAATAGAGTTGTTGCAATTGGCTTCAAAAAACTTAAAAGATACCATTCAGCATCTGAACGAGGTGGTGGTGATAAATACGGAAGTTGATTATGAAGTAGAAAGTATTAATCTTCGTGATGCTGTGTCGGCAATATATAATACCGTGTCAAGTTTGGCAGCAGATGCAGAGGTTGAAGTGATCAATGAAGTACAGAAAGACGTATCTATTAAGGGGCTGCCGGCATATGTAGAAAGCATCTTGCTGAATTTTATGACAAATGGCATTAAGTACCGATCGAAAGAGAGAGAGAGTTTTGTAAAGCTGTCTTCATACAGACAAAACGGATATATCATACTCGATATTGAAGATAACGGATTAGGAATCGACTTGAACCGCCATGGAGACAAGTTGTTTGGAATGTATAAGACTTTTCATCATAATGATGATTCAAGGGGAATAGGGTTGTTTATAACGAAAAACCAAATGGAGGCTCTTGGGGGGAAGATAGAGGTGGAAAGTGAAGTAAATGTAGGAACTAATTTTAAATTGTTTTTCAAGAATTAAATAGTATATATGAAACCAAATCAATCAATCAATCTCACCTGTATCATTGATGATGATCCTGTTTTTGTTTTTGGTGCTAAAAGAATCATGGAAATAGCCGATTTTTGCTCCAATTTTTTGGTGTTTAATAATGGTGAAGAAGCGCTTAACAATTTAAAACCGATTATTTTGTCAGGAGAAACTGTTCCCGATGTGATCTTATTGGATCTGAATATGCCCATTATGGATGGCTGGGAGTTTCTTGATAATTTCATTAAAATTGATACAGAAAAAAAGATGCTGATCTATATTGTGTCTTCATCTATCGATCCAACTGATATAATTAAGGCTAAATCATATAAAAATTTGAATAACTTTATTATTAAGCCTATTACAAGAGAAGTGCTTGGTGAAATTATGAATGATGCTGTAAAAAATTAAGCTATTCAAGGTTTCATGCCCGACAGGTGTTGATTATGTTTAATTGTAATCATCTGTAAAATGACGCCTGCTTTTTCCTTTATTGAATTTATCCTTGTTGAATTTATCGGAATCTCCCTTTGGGATACTCAGGGATATCCATGAATTTCCTTTTATCATTTTAGCCAGGCATACTATTTGCCCGATATGGTACGCATAATGTGCCATTTGCCTGTTTAAAGCTTCGAGTGCGGTATGGCCTTCATTACGGATATAAACGATCTGTGCTATGTCTTCTGGGTTGAGGTTTTCAAGGGTGTTGAATAAACATTTCCAGCCCTTTTCCCAATAAGCGATCATTTCATCTTTTGTTTGCAGGGTGTCTTCAAATTCACTGTCGCGGTCACGCCATGATTTTTCACCGTCTTCAGTCAAAAAGTTTGTAAACCTGCTTAACATATTACCTGCCATGTGTTTGGCTATAATGGCGATGCTGTTTTGTTCTTCTCCCTGCCGCCGGTGAATGTCATTCTCGCTAAGAATAGCAAAGCTTTTGTCGCCCAGGCTTTTGTAGTACCTAAACTGCTTCGTAATACTGTCTATATAATGAGCTTCCATAGATATAAAAATAATAAATCCTTCCCGGTTAAGAGAAGGCTTTTTATTATTGTTTGTCAAAATCGATGCTAACCGAATTCACACAGTAACGCTTACCGGTAGCTGTAGGGCCATCGTCAAACACATGGCCTAAATGCCCTCCGCATTTGGAACAAAGTATTTCGGTACGTACCATTCCGAATGAAGTATCTTTCTTATAGGTAATGGTTCCTTTGATTGCTTTATCAAAAGAAGGCCAGCCACAATCGCTTTCAAATTTCATCCCGCTTTTAAAGAGGGGGGTACCACAGCCTTTACATGCATAGGTGCCTTCTTCAAAATAAAGATTGTATTTGCCGGTATGTGGTCGTTCTGTTCCTTTTAGCCTCAGTACACGATATTCTTCATCAGAAAGCAAGGCTTTCCATTCTGCTTCGGTTTTTTGAACGGTCTGATCGTTCTTTTTCAGAGCTGTTGATGTTTCATGCCCTACCTTGTTCTTTTTGTCCTGAGCAGTAGAGTTGCAACTTGCTAAAAATACAATCGATACGATAAAAAATAGCGCTCTCATAGTATTGTTTTTTTAGTTGGACGCAACAATATATGAAACATAACAGATGTATGGGTTAATTTATCTTGCGAATTTCTTTAATGTTTAAAGTTTTCGATATTGTATTGTAATTGGAAGTATTAATTCCTTGTAGTAGTTCAGTAGGGACTATGACGTATCTGAAGGTTAAACCCGTATTCAGTTCATCGTTCATAGGGCTCCTCCAGTCATTGGATCCGTCTATAAAAAATGAGATGGTAACCGGATCGTAGTCTATGAGATAGCTCTAGGCATATGAATCACCGTACAGAATCCTTGGTTAAGGTTCCCAGATGTATTCTCCATTGACCCCGTATTCAATTTTTTGAAAGGCGAGAATAACGTCAGATTCCCCTACCGATACATTATCCGGGTGTTCCAGAAGCTGATAATAGCCATTAATGCCGAGGAGGTCGACAGTTACTTCGATAGCCTGAGGTTTTATCAGGTTGCCGTCCTGACCATCTTCTCCGGGAGGACCTTGCTCACCATCACAAGAAATCATAAACAGAGAAAGTGTGATGAAATAAAATGATTTTTTCATGGTAAAGTGCTTTTGAGGTATTTAAAAAAAGCACAAAAACAGAAAACTCCGATTTTATATCGGAGTTTTCAGCGCTTATAAAGACCGTTAAATAAATATTTTTTTAAAAGGCAAATATTTATTGGCACCGCCAAAGGGTATAATACCCCGAGGCTTGCCTCGAAATTAAAATTTGTTTCCGACCAATGCCTCGTGTGCTTGCACCGAGGTAGTTTACTTTAATTTTCGTACATCCTTGATGTTTAAAGATTGGATTACGTTATTGTAATTGGAAAAATCAATAGAAGCATCAACATTATCAGCAGGTACTACAACCACTCTGAATACTTGATTTTGGGTCCATCTGCTTTCTAACAGGCTAAAGTCAACTGTTCCGTCAATAAAAATGCGAACATCTTCCTGAGTAAAGTCGTAATTATAGGTTAAAACGCCTTCATTCAAATAAATATCCTGTGGAATAAGCCTCCATATTTCTTGGCCGTTATCTTCCCAGAGGATATAGGTAAGTACGACATCGTATTGAAATACTTCAAACCCATAGGATTCAGTATGTTCATAATTATTTTCTTCTGTAAAATCAATTTCAATTTCAAAAGCATCGGCAACAATCAGTCCTCCGTCTTCTCCGGGAAGTCCCGGAGGCCCCGGGTCTCCATCACATGAAACAAAAGCGAATGATACAATAGTGAGTAAATAAATAATATTTTTCATAACTAAAAGAGTTTTGTTTGCGATGTCTGATACAATTATCAGGCCATACTGATGAATGTACACAAATAAGCCCGGTTTTTTTGACCGGGCTTGTATGGTTTGGCTATGTGTTTTCTGTTTTCTGATGGTTCTAATTCATTTTGTATGTCTTTATTTCACTGGTTTTATAGCTTTTTATAAGTTCTTCCGTATTTATTCCGGTTGTGCCTGCGAAAAAATCAGCAGGAATAATAGCGACCCTGAACAGATGGTCCAAACGAAACTCCTCGTCCAATGCGGCCAGGTCTACATTCCCTTTCAGATAGAAATTAACATCCGAGGAGGTATGGTCGTAACTATATGAGATCAAGCCTGTGTTAAAATAAATGAAATGAGGCATGGCTTCCCAGATCTCCTGATTGCTGTTGGCGTCAAGGCCGGCATAGTGGTAGACAACTACCAGATCGGATTCGAAAATTTCAATTTCATCAGGGAATTCAAACAGTGAGGCATATTCGTTTTCTTCTAAAAAGTCTACCTCTACTCCGAAAACCTGTGGTAAAATAATACCACCGTCGATTCCGGGAGGCCCTTGAGGTCCCTCAGGCCCGACAGGTCCCTGATCGCCTTCACATGAAACACATACAAAAAATATAATAGCTAAAGTATAAACAAATGTTTTCATAGTAATATAGTTTAATGAGAGTAATGTCTCTCCGTTTCATAAAGCTTTATAGGGAAACAGGTATGGGAAGCGCGCCTGCTTTCCGGTCTCAAAAGTGTTAAAATATAGTTTTAGTTTATTTTTACAGCTGCGGTTTTACCACTGAGTTCCGGAACTAATATCCACAACTCCCTTTCTGATCCGTTGGTGAGTTCGAACCATGTTTTAATGTCCCTGTCAAAACTTCCGGCACCATTTACGGCATTGTAGTTGGAGATCCAGTTTTCGTCTTGTTCACCCAATTTGGCTGAACTTTCAAAAAAGTCAACAAATACGACATCTTTTCCTTCGTTTGTACTTCCGAATTCGTTGGTGTAAACTCCATAGATATCATCGGGGTATTTTTCTTTATTCATTTTAGCAACCCGCCCGATGATTTCTTTTATTTTATCAAAATTCCCCATCCCTCTTTTTATATCGTAATATGTGAGTCTTAATTTATCGAGTTTAAAATCTCTTGGGAAATTGGAAAATTCCGGATGAGAACGCCAATAACTGGCATTCGCTTCCGGGAGAAGGGTAGGCATCACCATGGTATTCCAATGTTCATCATGGCCACCCTGAGCCGGTCTGTTGTCTATAGAAGACCAGGGAATAGGTCCCATCGACCAAACAAACTTACCCGTATTGGGTCCTGTTACAATGGCGTACACCCGGCAACCATAAACATCATCGGTGTGATATTTTTTGTTGTGTTCAGCCATGTGTTGCTGAAAATCTTTGATTTTTGAAGGATTAGGAGTAATAACAACGTTCTCAAAAACAACGTATTCTTCTCCGTTTTGCCCAGATATGGTCCAGGTTAGAAATACTACGATCAGTAACAATAATTTTCTCATGACAATATATTTAGCTGGTTAAATTGCTAATGTTATATTGCTATTAATCAAGAGAAAAGAATAAGGAGTGGTGTTGCAAATATAGTTATAATTAGCTGAAAATTAGATTTTTGTATTGATATTTTTTATCGGATGAATTGACTGATCTCTGTTATGACATTTTTATCGCCCAGTATTTTTCGGTGTCCCAGGCCTTCAGTAATAACCAGTCTGGAATTTTTTAAATGTTCGTGAATATTTTCTGCTGAACCCAGCGGAACATCAGCATCATCTTTGTCGTGTATAATCAAGGATGGCGTTTGAACTTCAATGGCGGCAGTACTGGCGGAAAGCTTGTTGATGTCTTTTCCCAGGATTTCATCAAACCGGTTCTTCATCTTTAGCCCTACATTGTCTTTTAGCCCCAGTTTTCGGGTAAAATCCAAAGCAATATCAATGATCTTATCACCACAGCCGATAATGACAAGCTTTCGAAGGGATAATCCCTGACTGATCGAGTTTAATAGCGTCATTCCACCGAGTGAATGACCTATACCTACCTCAAACGGACCATACAAAGCATTCAGGTGCATCACCGAATCAATAAATTCGGACATATTGGTTTTAGAACCAGGGGCTTTTCCATGAGCCGGGGCATCAAAACTGATGGTCATATATCCCAGTTTAAGAAGCTCATCTGCAATTTTAAACAATTGTGTCCCACGACCCGACCAGCCATGTACCAAAAGTGCCTTTTTGGTTGACTTACCATAGTTATAAACCACGATTTCTTTATTCAATGAAGGGATCGGTACATTCAGTTGCTTTGTGTTTTTATCCATATGGTATTCCCTCTTGGGCATTTTATGCTTTATAGGGGTCATAAAGAGTTTCCCGGCAAACCTGCTTGCCAGATGCGGAGAAATAAGCTGTAGTGTTTTAGCTGTATATATAATAGGTTTGGGTATTTCAATTGTATTTCGGTATGTTTTTTGATCTTTACTCATCACAAGGCTTTAATAATGCAAGGTATTTAAATTTCGTAAGAAGCAAACAAGTTTTTAACGTATATGATTAGCGTTAAGTAAAAATTCGGTCAATTTTAACTTTTACAACTTACAATTATTAAAGTTTTGTAAATTTGACTTACAAACGAAAACAACCATAACAAATGAAAAGATATATTTCAACAGCGTTATTTGCCTTTTTAATGGCTGCCTGCGCAACCAATCCTTTTACAGGAAAGAAAACCATGGCCCTGGTCTCTAATGATGAATTGTTTGCTTCTGCGTTTCAGCAATACGATACATTTTTAAAAGAGAACAAGGTTATCAGTGGAACCAAGGATGCACAGCGGGTTAAAAAAGTAGGACAACGTATTGCCGTAGCTGCTGAAAAATGGTTGAATGCCAATGGTTATGAAGGTTATTTAAAAGATTACAAATGGGAATATAACCTGGTAGACGATAAACAAGTAAATGCCTGGTGTATGCCGGGAGGTAAGATTGTAGTTTATACAGGACTTTTGCCAATAGCTCAAAGCGATGCCGGTCTGGCTGTGGTAATGGGGCATGAAGTGGCCCATGCCTTGGCAAACCACGGTCAACAACGGATGAGTGCCGGCGTGTTACAGCAAGCCGGAGCAACGGGAGTAGCTATTGCGACAGGAGGTAAAAGTACCGCGACTCAAGAATTGTGGATGAAGGCTTATGGTGTTGGTTCACAGGTAGGGGGGATGCTGCCTTTTAGCAGGAGCCATGAAACAGAAGCTGACAAAATAGGAATTCAGCTTATGGCTATTGCAGGATATAATCCGGATGAAGCTGCAAAATTATGGGTCAGGATGAGTGAAAATTCAGGAGGTGCTGCTCCATCTGAAATATTAAGCACCCACCCTTCAAGCCAGACCAGAATAAGTAACCTGACCAGTTGGGCTCCTGCAGCAAGAACAGAAGCTAAAAAGTTCGGAGTAACAAGTTTTCAATAATGACTTAGATAAAAATAGTATATTCGGAGCTGTTCTGTAAAAGGGCAGCTTTTTTTATTGGATTTTAAATTGTAGCGATAGAGGCAATGTGCCCGTCTAAATTATTAGTTTATGACTAAAACAGCACTTCAGAAAGGAAGTAAAAAATTATTAAACGCATGGGCATTTTACGATTGGGCTAATTCGGTATATAGCCTGGTTATTTCATCGGCAATATTTCCTATCTATTACGGAGCCTTATTCCGTGTGGCGGGTATAGAGAAAGTAAGCGTGCTAGGAGGTGAAATAGCAAGAGCCCCCCTGATCAGTTATGTTACTTCGTTGGCTTTTGTTTTCATTGCCATTATTACGCCGCTTATTTCGGGGATTGCGGATTATTTAGGAAATAAGAAGGTGTTTATGAAGTTCTTCTGCTATTTGGGAGGCGTTTCATGTATTGGGTTGTATTGGTTTACGATCGAAAATATCTATATCGGCTTATTGTGCTATTTCTTAGGCCTGGTTGGATTTTGGGTTAGTTTTGCGATTAATAATTCATACTTGCCAGATGTTGCCTACCCTGAACAACAGGACAGGATCAGTGCCAAGGGGTTTTCTATGGGGTATATAGGAAGTGTTATTCTCCTGATCATAAATCTTATTATGGTGATGTTTCCGGGGATTTTTGGAATAACTTCTGATGCCGGAGAAGGTGCGGAAATGCTTGCCATGAAGTATTCTTTTGTATCGGTAGGAATCTGGTGGATACTCTTCAGCCAGTATACTTTTTATCATTTGCCGAAAGGATATAAGAAAGAAGGGGTGCGTACCAATGTGATCCTTAATGGTTTTAGAGAGTTAAAGTCGGTTTGGGATCAGTTAAAAGAGCAACCGAAGCTAAAGCGATACCTGGGGGCATTTTTTGTTTACAGTATGGCTGTACAAACCGTTATGCTTATTGCGACTTACTTCGGTGAAGAAGAAATAGCATGGGGATCGGCAGATGAACGCACGATGGGGCTTATTATAAGTATTTTGGTAATTCAGTTAGTAGCTATTGCAGGAGCAACCTTTACGGCAATGGCTTCAAAGAAATATGGCAATATCAATACCTTGATGGTTATAAATATATTATGGATTTTAATATGTATTTATGCCTATTATTTACAGACACCGTTCAATTTTTATATAGCGGCCGGTTGTGTAGGATTGGTTATGGGAGGTATCCAGGCGCTGTCGCGGTCTACCTATTCTAAGTTTTTACCGGATACCACCGATACAACCTCCTTTTTTAGTTTTTATGATGTGGCAGAAAAAATAGGGATCATTATAGGTACATTTTTATATGGATTTATAGCCCAAACGACAGGAAACATGCGTAATTCAATTGTGTTTTTAGGGATTTTCTTTGTGGCAGGAGTATTCCTTTTATCAAGGGTGCGAAAATTGAGATCTTAATGACATCGTTAAATTAAGCGTTTTGACGAATTATAATTGATTCGTTTTTAAGGTGTTATATATTTAACAGGCATTTCAAAAGTATGGAATATGAAACCTGTTAAAGTTGTATTCCTGCTATGCTATCTTATTTGTACCCTTATAGTTTTATCATGTAGTGAAGAAACGGAAGAACCCGATATTTCTTCAGATTATTTTGAAGCATATATTAACGATGTGCACTTTAATGCCGATGATGTAGTCCTCATACTCAGGGGAGATTATATAGATATCATAGGCAATAACCCGAAAACCGACCAGTCAATTTTCCTTACATTGAAGCGATCAGGTAAAGATGTATATATCTTTGGACGGTCTTCCGGCAACGGAGATGGAAATGAAGCTGCTTTTTATAACAGGAGCAGTAGTGACGAGTATACAACCTCTTATTTGTCTGAAAATTGCGGAGAGGTTAAACTCGATGTTTCTAAATGGGATCAGGGAATGGTTTCAGGTGAGTTTTATTTTGAGGCATCCAATAAAAAAAATAAAATGATACAGGTTTCCGGCGGGAAGTTTGAAAAAAACTTTTACGAATAAAAAAATCGTCTGAGAAAATACTACAGACGATCTTTAGTTTTGGTTGGTGTAAGTATATGTTGTCAGCCTTTGCTTATATCTCCTGAGCCTACAACTTTATTGTCTGTAGATTCCGGATTTCCGTGATATTTAACATCGCCGCTGCCCACGATCCTCGTTTTTAATTTTCCTCCATCACAAAATACTTCAGCGTCTCCGGATCCTGAAATCGAAACTTCTACATTCTTGGCTTTTAAGCTGTGCGCATGAATATCTCCCGACCCTGAAATGGCACATTCAAATGTAGTGGTATAACCATTGAGGCTGATATCTCCGGATCCTGATATGTTAGCCTCCGTAGTTTCTGAGTTGACATTTAACCTAATATCACCAGATCCGGAAAGGCCTGTTCTGAAATGTGCAGCTTTTATTTCATGCTTGCTTACAATATCTCCTGACCCCGACATATAAACTCCCGAAATGTCATCAAACGGAACTGTTATCAATACTTTGTGTCCCCTGCTTGTAGAAAGGTTATAGCCTTTTTCTGTTTTAATCTTAAGCTTTTCGCCATCTACTTCGGTTATTATGTGGTCCAGAAGGTTTTCTTCAGCTTCAATCGAAACTTTGCCTTCTTTTCCTTTTACAAGTACAATGTCGAAGAAACCAGCAACATTCACTTCGTCATAGCTGCCGACATTTCGTGTTTCGGTAGTAACGTTACCGTTTCCAGTTATTTTTTTACTTCCCCATAATTGCGCATTAACAGTGCTGGTGAAAGTTATGACCAATAAAAATAGAACCGATTTTTTCATTTTTTTCATTTTATGATTGATGAATTAGTTTTTGTAAAGCTTTACACTTCCGTAATCTGAAGTAATGTTGATCTTGTTTTTCCCTGTTGAACCATAATACCCTTCATAGTGTTTTTCTGTTGATTTTTCGGTGCTGTGCTTCATGTTGAGGTTTTCTTTGCCACTTAACCCGGCATACTCGAGTTGGATATTGAAATCGAAATGGTAGTCCGGATCGTAACCAATTCTTATCCCTGTATAATCACTTCTTATTTCTATATTACCGGCATTAGGAGATAGGTTGTCTATTTTAATGGAACCATAGTCGGATGAGAGAGAGACATTTCCGTGTATATTCCCTATTTTGGCCGAAAGATAGTCTCCGTTAGCATTAAGGTTGTTTACTGAACCGATTTTAATAGATCCGTAATCACATGAATATTCTATATTGCCAGCCTCACCGATTACCGATGTTGTGTAGTCGGCACTAATTACCAGATTCCCTGCTTTTTCTATTTCATACCCGGAATAATCGGCGCTTATTTTCCCGCTTTTCATATAGTTAATGGTAGATTTGGAAGTGTAATCAAAGCTTAGGATATTGTTATCTGCATTCAGGTCACCGATATTTATTTTTCCGTAGTCACAGCTGATCTTTGCAATCCCGTCAAGATCATCCAGGTTAATGCCGCCGTAATCGTTATTTAAATCCACGCTATTGGTAACAGGCATTTTTATGGTGTAATTAATCTCCATGCTTACATTGCTGTTTCCCCAGCTCCAGCTCCATCCTTTGTTTTTATGAAAGATGGTTTTGGCAGAGACTAAGGAGTTGGATCCGGAAAATTCTACATCGATCTGATCTAGTTTTTTCTGCACTTTTTCTTCGTTGTTACCACTGGTTTTAATATGAACTTCTATTTCAACCCTGTTTTCGTTCCAGGTGGTAATGTATAAGTTCCCGTAGCTGTTGTTTACCTTAAGTAAGGCATTTGCATTTACACTATACTTTTTATTGATTTTTTTTTCTTTGGTATATTTTCCGGCCATGGAAGGGTTGGTAGCCAGCATAAGTGCCGGCAACAAAAGAAAGAATAGCGTAGTTTTATATAACATAGTTTTCATTTTTGTAAAGATTTTTAATTCGTAAAAAGTGTCTGATAAAAAGCAGTTAACTCGTTTCCATTGATGCTATATCTGGTTTACCGGCATTTTATTTTGACTTTCTTTTAATTGTTTTACTTCTTCGATCTGATTTAGTACATCCTGTAATAAATCAATTCTGGTCTGAAAATTGGTAATCATTGCATGCAGTATTTTTTTGGTATTACCATTTTCTTCAAGATCTTGTTCGAGTTTTTTATAATTATTGTCCAGCTTTTGTATCTGAAGCATAGCATCATCTACCAGTTGCTGTGTTTCGGGGGTTACTTCGTTGTTGATCTTTTCCAGTTCCCGATCAATTAACGAAGCAAAATAAAATTGGGTTTTTTCTACTTCAGGGGCTACATTGGCCGGTGTTCCGGGATTCATCAAAACACCATACCCCAAGGCTAAAAGAAGTGTCAGTGATGCAGCTATAGATAGTGGCTTCCACCAAGACCGTCTTTTGGGGACTCCGATAACTTTTGTTGCGGGCTGAGCATTGAGGCGCTCAAAAAATCGTTCTTCATGCCCTGCCAATGGCTCTTCTGTGTCAAATTGACCCTGAAGTTGTTTAAAAAGTCTGTCGATGTTATCTTTCCTTAAGTCCATACTTCTGTTAGCTTTTTTCTTAAACTTTCTTTTGCTCTTGAGATGGTGGTTCTGCAATTGGCATAACTAATGCCCATGATCTCACTTACCTCTTCATAATCGTACCCTTCTATTAAATGTAGGGTCAAAGAAACTCTATAATTGTCCTTCAGCATTTTCATGGTTTCCAACACTTTTTGAGCCTTCATGTTTGTGAAATCATGATCAGGATCAATACCGTCGTTATCCTCGACCCTGTACATTACATCATCTAGCGGAACATTGTCATTCTTTTGTTGTTTTCTGTAATGATAGATGCTGTTGTTAATTACGATTCGTTTCAGCCAGGCTCCAAAGGTTGTTTCCCCCCTGTAAGAATCTAATTTGCTGAAAGCACTTAAAAAAGATTCTTGCAGTACGTCTTCTGCCTCATATGGATCGTGAACAATACGTACGGCTACGTTATACATTGCTCGGAAATATTGTTTATAGATGGCCATTTGGGCACCTTTGTCTCCCTTCTTGCATAATTGCAATAATACTTCTGTATCTATACTACTTTGGCTCAAAAAGTGGTTGTTTTACTATAAAGATGAAATGATGGTTACATTTGTTACAGTTCTCTTAATTTTTTTTGAAGATATTGGATTTTGTTAAGATTTTTACGGGAGAGGATCGCTAACCTACTGATTTTAGAAATCTTGTTTCCAAAAATGATGAAGTGGGCCATTTCCTGAACCTGCATTGAGGTGACGGGCATGGACAATGGCTTGTTGAATATATTCTTTAGCCAAACCTACAGCTTCAGGTAAAGGATGGCCGGAAGCAAGGTATGAAGCAATCGAAGAAGAAAGCGTACATCCTGTACCATGCAGGTTTTTTGTTTTAATTCTCTCCGATTTAAAAGAGTAGAGTGTCTCCGTGCCGATATCAAATAAGGTGTCTGTTGTTGTATTTCCGGCTAAATGACCGCCTTTAAGCAATACAGATGTACCCAGTGTCATAGCGAGTTTTTGTGTGTAGTGACCGAGTTTTTCTTTATGAATCGTTTCTTTGAGCAGTATGTTGGCTTCATCGAGATTAGGTGTGATTAAAGTTGCTTTTGGTGCTAATGAACTTTTAAGCGCTACTAATGCCGCCGGGTCTATGAGGGGTTTCCCGGATGAGGAAACCATGACCGGATCCAGAACAATATTGCCAAGACTGAACTGGTCTATGGCTTTAACTATGTTTTCTACAATGGCTGTATCGGGCAACATTCCTATTTTAACGGCGTTAATTCTGGTATCATCAGCCAGGGCTTTTAATTGTTTCCAGACGATCGAAACAGGGAGTCGGTGAATGTGTGAAACCCCCCTGGTGTTTTGAGCTGTGAGTGCCGTGATAACAGAAACAGCATAGCACCCGCATGCACTTATGGTTTTTATGTCTGCTTGTATTCCGGCACCGGCACAGGGATCGCTACCTGCTATAGTAAGTACGTTTGGTATGCTTTTTTGAATGTTGACCATCGCTGTTTTCCTAAAATCAAAAGTAATGCTTTTCGATCAATTTTTTTATAAGGTCAGGACGTATAAGTTATTTTAAAAATGATCCCTCAGATTTTACCGGATAATTGGATGTCGGTGCAGGTGACAAAAGGAGAAGCACTTATTGTTCATTTTTCTTTGATGATTAAAAAATGGCATGGCTATTGTCTTATACCGGATAAGTGTACGCAGATAGACAACTTGTTAAGTGTCTTGCATTTAGTTGTTTATGGGTGTTCCTGTGTTATTGAGAAAAGAAAAAAACAGTATTCTGCGTGACAGAATGACTTAAAAAGAATTATGAGCAAAACAAAAATTTTAAATATTGACAGTTTGTCATTGCAAAACTTTGATGAAGACGCAGAGTTGATCCCGTTAATGACGCCGGAGGATGAAGAAGAGATTAATAATGAATCGTTGCCGGAATCTCTCCCTATTTTGCCATTGCGGAATACGGTTTTATTTCCGGGGGTGGTGATCCCGATTACGGCGGGAAGGGATAAATCAATAAAACTTATTAAAGAAGCCTCCAATGGCGGTAAAATTATCGGGGTTGTCTCTCAAAAAGATGAAACCGTAGAAGACCCTACAGCTACCGATATTAATAAAGTAGGTACTGTAGCGAGGATTCTCAGGGTGTTGCAAATGCCGGATGGAAACACAACTGTGATCATTCAGGGTAAAAAGCGTTTTGAAATAGACAGTATCATTGCCGAAGAACCGTATTTTAAAGCGACAATAAAAGAAGTGCCGGAGGCAAGACCGGATAAAGAAAACGAGGAATTTGACGCCATCATAGCTTCTATAAAAGAATTGGCTCTCCAGATTATTAAAGAGAGTCCTAATATCCCGTCAGAAGCTTCTTTTGCTATAAAGAATATAGAGAGCTCTTCGTTTCTGATTAATTTTATTTCTTCCAATCTGAATCTCGACCTTAAGGAGAAACAGGCTTTGCTGGAGAATAATGACCTTAAGGAACGCGCGCTGGCTACATTGAGGTTTATGAATGTTGAGTTTCAGCGTTTGACACTTCAAAAAGATATCCAATCGAAGGTAAAACTTGATCTTGACCAGCAGCAACGTGAATATTTCTTACATCAGCAGATGAAGACCATCCAGGAAGAGTTGGGAGGGAATTCGTCGGAGACCGAAATTGAAGACATGCGTCAGCGTGCCAAGAAGAAAAAATGGAGTAAGAAGGTTAAAGAGCATTTCGAGAAAGAGTTGGGGAAAATTCAGCGTATGAATCCTCAGGTGGCCGAATATTCAATTCAGCGTAATTATCTCGATCTGTTTTTGGAATTGCCGTGGAATGAGTTTTCAAAAGACAGCTTTGATTTAAAAAGAGCACAGAAAATTCTCGATAGGGACCATTACGGGCTCGAAGATGTAAAAAGACGTATTATCGAGTACCTGGCAGTGCTTAAGCTGCGTAATGATATGAAATCTCCTATTCTGTGCCTTTACGGACCTCCGGGAGTCGGCAAAACCTCATTGGGAAAATCAATAGCCGAAGCTATCGGTAGAGAATACGTTCGTATGTCATTGGGGGGATTAAGGGATGAAGCAGAGATCCGCGGACACAGGAAAACATATATAGGGGCTATGCCCGGTAGAATCATACAGTCGGTTAAAAAAGCAGGAAAATCAAATCCGGTCTTTATTTTAGATGAAATCGATAAGTTATCGGTGAGCCATAGTGGGGACCCTTCTTCGGCGATGCTGGAAGTGTTGGATCCGGAACAGAATAATGAGTTTTACGATAACTTCCTGGAAGTAGGGTACGACTTGTCTAAAGTAATGTTTATCGCTACCGCAAATAACTTGTCTACAATCCAGCCTGCTTTGCGCGACCGGATGGAGATCATTAACGTTACCGGTTATACCATAGAAGAAAAAGTTGAAATAGCAAAACGCCATTTACTGCCAAAGCAATTGGAAGAGCATGGTTTAAAGAAAAAAGACCTGTTGATTGGGAAAAGAGAACTCGAAAAGATTGTCGAGGGCTATACCCGTGAATCAGGAGTACGTAGTCTCGAAAAACAAATTGCCAAGATGGTACGTCATGCAGCCAAGTCGATAGCGATGGAAGAAGAATACAATGTAAAGGTAACTGTCGATGATGTAGAAGATGTATTGGGACCACCACGAATGGAGCGTGATAAATACGAAAATAACGACGTTGCCGGAGTGGTAACAGGCTTGGCATGGACAAGTGTCGGAGGAGATATATTGTTTATTGAGGCGATTTTATCGAAGGGTAAAGGGAGTTTGAATATTACCGGTAACCTCGGGCAGGTGATGAAAGAGTCTGCTACCATAGCTATGGAATATATCAAATCGAATGCCGAAGATCTTGGTATTAACCCTGAGGTGTTCGATAAATACAATGTACACATGCATGTGCCGGAAGGAGCAACCCCGAAGGACGGGCCGAGTGCAGGTATTACCATGCTAACTTCTTTAGTATCGCTTTTTACGCAGAGAAAGGTTAAAAAGAGTATCGCCATGACAGGTGAAATTACCCTGAGAGGAAAGGTGTTGCCGGTGGGAGGTATAAAAGAAAAAATCCTTGCGGCCAAAAGAGCCAGGATAAAAGAAATCATCTTATGTGAAGATAACAGAAAGGACATAGAAGAGATAAAACAAGAATATCTCAAGGGTTTAACATTCCATTATGTACGTGAAATGAGGGAGGTGATCGATATTGCTGTCACCAAACAAAAAGTTAAAAACGCTAAGAATTTATAAAGAGTTGCTTAAATTAAGGCTGGAAATTCTTCCGGCCTTAATTTTTTTAAACACACAATAACTATATGAAATGAGCCATAACAATCAAGTTGATACCAACCGAAATGCTTAATGGCGAATTACATCTGACCAATTAAAAACAAATAAAAATAAACAGATGAAAAAAATTACCATTGCGATCGACGGATATTCATCAACGGGAAAAAGTACCATTGCCAAGCAATTGGCTAAAGCCCTGGGATATGTATATGTCGATTCAGGTGCCATGTACCGTGCCGTAACGTTATATGCATTGGAAAATGGATTTATAGGAGAAGAAACAAATAAGATCCAGGCCCTGATAAAAATGTTGCCGTATATCAAGCTGAAGTTTGAATTCAACCAGGCTCTGGGTTATGCCGAAATGTACCTCGACGGGAAGAATGTAGAGAAAGAAATCAGGAGCCTTCGTATTTCTGAGTATGTCAGTACAGTTGCGGCAGTATCTGAAGTAAGGCAAAAACTGGTCGATATCCAAAAGAATATGGGTAAGGATAAAGGGGTTGTCATGGACGGTCGCGATATCGGAACTGTGGTATTTCCGGATGCTGAGCTAAAACTTTTTATGACGGCATCGCCGGAAACCAGAGCTCACAGACGGTATAAAGAATTGCTCGACAGAGGTGAAGATGTAGACTTTAAAGATGTGCTGAAGAATGTACAGAACCGCGACTATATTGACTCCCATCGTGTAAATTCACCATTGACCAAAGCTGAGGGAGCTATTGAATTTGACAATACCGATATGGGGCTACAAGATCAGTTTGAGCGTATCAGGGGTATGGCATTGCGAGTGATTGAAAAACAATGATTTAAATTCGGGGAAGATTTCCGAAGTAATTCTTCTAATTGTTTGTGAATCAAATATTATTGTTTTAATTTTGCACTCCTTTTTAGCATGTAGACAGAGGGAAAGGGGGAAGAAAAAAATAAACAATAATAGCTTCTGCGTTTAAGATGCATAACCTCTTCATTAAATGTAGAATACAAATTTAATACTCAGCAAATGGCTGATACAAACACAAATCCAGAAGTACAGGAACAACAAAATCCTGAACAATTTTTACAGAGCTTTAACTGGGAAAAATACGAAGAAGGTATTGAGAAAGTTGAAGACAACAAACTTAAGGAGTTTGAAGATTTAGTAGAGAAAAACTTCGTTGAAACTGCTGATGACGATGTAGTAGAAGGTACTGTAGTACACTTAACGGACAGAGAAGCGATTATCGATATCAATGCAAAGTCTGAAGGTGTTATCTCTCTAAATGAGTTCCGTTACAATCCTGATTTAAAAGTAGGTGATAAAGTAGAGGTATTGATCGATGTTCGAGAAGATAAGTCAGGTCAGCTGGTACTTTCTCACAGAAAAGCTCGTGTGATCAAAGCATGGGATAGAGTAAACGAAGCTCACGATAAAGGAGAAATCGTTAATGGTTTTGTTAAGTGCAGAACTAAAGGTGGTATGATCGTTGACGTATTCGGAATCGAGGCATTCTTACCAGGTTCTCAGATCGATGTTAAACCTATCCGTGATTACGATCAATATGTAAACAAGACAATGGAATTCAAAGTGGTTAAGATCAACCACGAATTCAAAAACGTTGTTGTTTCTCATAAAGCACTTATCGAAGCTGATATTGAAGAACAGAAGAAAGAGATTATCGGTCAGCTGGAAAAAGGTCAGGTATTAGAAGGTGTTGTTAAGAACATTACCTCTTACGGTGTATTTATCGACCTTGGTGGCGTAGACGGATTAATCCACATTACAGACTTGTCTTGGTCTCGTATCAACCACCCTAACGAAGTTGTAGAACTAGACCAGAAATTAAACGTTGTTATCTTAGACTTTGATGATAACAAGTCTAGAATCCAATTAGGTCTTAAGCAATTACAGAAACATCCTTGGGAAGCTTTAGATGCCGACTTAAATGTAGGTGATAAAGTAAAAGGTAAAGTAGTTGTTATAGCTGATTATGGTGCGTTCGTAGAGGTTGCCGAAGGTGTTGAAGGTTTAATTCACGTATCTGAAATGTCTTGGAGTACACACTTGCGTTCTGCTCAGGACTTCGTTAAAGTAGGTGATGAGGTAGAAGCTGTTATCTTAACGTTAGACCGTGATGAGCGTAAGATGTCACTTGGTATGAAGCAGTTGACTCCGGATCCGTGGACTGATATTACTTCTAAGTATCCTGTAGGATCCAAGCATAAAGGTATCGTAAGAAACTTTACTAACTTCGGAGTATTTGTAGAGTTAGAAGAAGGTATCGACGGATTAATCTATATCTCAGACCTTTCTTGGACTAAGAAGATCAAGCACCCATCTGAGTTTGTAAACATCGGAGACGAATTAGAGGTAGAAGTTCTTGAATTAGATGTAGAAGGACGTAAACTTTCTCTTGGGCATAAGCAAACTACTGAAAATCCTTGGGACAAATACGAACAGGAATTTGCAGTAGGTACTGTACACAATGCAGCTATCGATGAGATCGTTGACAAAGGTGCAACTATCAAGTTTAATGAGGATATCGTAGCATTTGTGCCTTCACGTCACTTAGAGAAAGAAGATGGTAAGAAATTGAAGAAAGGTGATGTCGCTGATTTCAAAATTATTGAGTTCAACAAAGAGTTCAAGAAAGTTGTTGCCAGTCACACTGCTATCTTCAAAGAAGAAGAAGAGAAAAATGTAAAAGCTGCTGCAGCTTCTAGTACAGCTAGTGAGAAAACAACACTGGGTGATTTAGATGCGTTACAGGAGTTAAAAGATAAAATGGAAGGAAAATAATCCTGACTTTATCGGAATAACATTTAAAAGCCCTCGATTTTCGAGGGCTTTTACTTTTAATGGGTTTTTTGTAAAGACTGCCTTTACGGAAGTATTGTTTTTAATTATAAGTTGGTTGGCACCTTGATAGGGTTTCGGGTTGAACCGCCCTCGTGTTAAAGCAATTCATAAGAAAATTGAAAACTACAATATGGGATTTAGGCGAAATGCAGTAGTGGATTTGTTAAATAGACACTCGTAAAGGTTGTTCTGGCTGACAATCACCTTCTTATCTGTAACGATAAAATCATCATTCTACAAGTTACTTTTATTTCGCAATAAATCCGTATTTTTACAGGCCAAACACGATTGCAATTCGAAATTATGAGTCAAAAAGTTCTGCTTTCTTCCAAAGAGATTCACATTATACTGCATCGTTTGGCTTGTCAGCTGATAGAGAATCACTTAGATTTTAAAAATACGGTTCTGATTGGGATCCAACCAAGAGGAGTTCACCTGGCTGAACGTCTGAGTAAGATTCTTGCAGAAGATTATAATGTCAACGATGTAAATTTAGGATATCTCGATATTACATTTTTCCGGGACGATTTTCGAAGAGGGGAAAAACCTCTGGAGGCCAATAAAACCAATATTAATTTTCTGGTAGAAAATAAAAAGGTGGTGTTTATTGATGATGTACTCTATACAGGCAGGAGTATTAGAGCTGCTCTTACTGCAATTCAGTCTTTCGGACGCCCTGCAGAAATAGAGCTTTTAACGCTTATCGACAGACGGTTTAGCCGGCACTTGCCCATTCAGCCCGATTACCGGGGAAGGCAGGTGGATGCCATTAATCAGGAGAAGGTCAAGGTTTTATGGAAAGAGAACGACGGGGAAGATGTGGTATATTTAATTAATAATTAGAAAACAATTATTTAGCAATGAGTGAATTAAGTGTGAATCACTTACTGGGCATAAAATATCTTAAAGAAGAAGATATTCAATTGATATTCGAAACTGCCGATCACTTTAAAGAAGTGATCAATCGTCCGATAAAAAAAGTACCTTCTTTACGCGATATAACCATCGCCAATATGTTTTTTGAGAACAGTACAAGAACAAAGCTTTCTTTTGAACTGGCTGAAAAAAGACTCTCTGCCGATGTGGTAAACTTTTCGGCTTCGCAATCATCTGTAGCCAAAGGAGAAACATTGATCGATACTGTTAATAACATATTATCGATGAAAGTTGACATGGTAGTGATGCGTCATCCGAATCCCGGAGCCGGCGTGTTTCTGTCTAAGCATGTAGACGCCAGCATTATTAATGCAGGTGACGGTACCCATGAGCATCCTACGCAGGCATTACTGGATTCGTATTCTATCAGAGAGAGGTTAGGGGATGTAGCAGGGAAGAATGTAGTGATAGTGGGGGATATCCTGCACTCAAGGGTTGCATTGTCCAATATTTTTGCATTAAAGTTACAGGGAGCGAACGTAAAAGTATGTGGTCCGAAAACCTTGATGCCAAAATATATCACATCTTTGGGAGTAGAGGTTGAGACTGATTTAAGGGCTGCGTTGGAATGGTGTGATGTAGCCAATATGTTGCGCGTACAGAACGAACGGATGGATATCAGCTATTTCCCGTCAACGAGAGAGTATACCCAATTGTTTGGTGTTAATAAAAAAATATTGGATTCACTGGATAAGGAAATTATTATAATGCACCCGGGACCGATAAACAGAGGGGTGGAGATCACGAGCGATGTGGCCGATTCGAAACAGGCCATAATTCTCAACCAGGTTGAGAATGGAGTAGCCATCAGAATGGCAGTTATTTATTTATTAGCGTCTAAAATTAAACAGTAGTACTATGATTTTTGATAAACAAGGAAACACAACTGTAGCCACCCAGGAGGCTGTATCATTAGCTACTTTTTTAAGCAGGTTGAATGAATCGCAGGCTAAATGGAAGAACGACAATTTAATCATAAACTTATTGTCCATCACTAAAATTGAAGCCGGTGACCTATTGGAGTTATTGCCGCTGCATAACAAGCATACTGAAGGAAAAAAATCCTTCGTGATCGTATCAAATGCTGTTAACTTTAACGATGTTCATAACGATCTGATAGTGGTACCAACATTAAAAGAAGCTTTTGATATTATCGAAATGGACGAAATCGAAAGAGATCTTGACCTGTAAAATATCTGGATTTGATTCTTTTTTTGACAATGAAAAAAAGAATAGAAGTTAAATTATAAGGCATAATTATAATAAATAACAAATAGAACATTGAAACTCTCAATACTAGGTTGTTACAGTGCTACCCCAAGGGCTTTAACGAACCCTACTTCTCAGGTGCTGGATATAAGAGGGCACCTTTTTCTGATCGATTGTGGTGAAGGAACACAAGTACAGCTTAGAAAACAGAAAATAAAGTTTGCACGGATTAAACATATCTTTATTTCGCATTTACATGGAGATCATTTTTTTGGATTACCGGGACTTATCTCAACATTTATGCTGTTGGGAAGGGAGGCTGAATTACATGTATACGGACCAAAAGGAATAAAAAAGGCCGTGACAGCAATGCTTACCGTCGGTAATACCTGGACCAATTTTCCGTTAATATTTCATGAACTGACATCTCAGGAGTCGGAAGTTGTTTTTGAAGATGATAAAGTTGTGGTACGAACGGTTCCTTTAGTGCATAGGGTATATACGAACGGATTCTTCTTTAAAGAAAGGCCTCTGGAGAGAAAACTCGATATTGAGGCTGTTGAAGCGTATGATATAGATGTGGCATATTACAGGAAGATAAAGCAGGGGCAGGACGTTGAAAACAAACATGGTGTTATTGTTTCGAACGACCAGATTACATTATCTCCGCCTCCTTCAAAGAGCTACGCTTTTTGTAGTGATACTGCTTATACCGAAAAAATCCTTTCGATAATTAAAGATGTAACAGTATTGTACCATGAAAGTACGTTTACCGAGGCGCACAAACACCTGACAGCTCCAACCGGACATTCTACTGCTGCTGAGGCAGCAATGATAGCTAAAAAAGCAAATGCCCGGATGCTTATTTTAGGACATTATTCAACGCGGTATAAAGGTTTGGAAGTATTTAAGGAAGAAGCTGAAACAGTTTTTTCAAACGTTCATCTTGCCGAAGATGGTAAAGAGTTTCAGTTGTAAGTTACTTGCGAAAAGGCTGTTTTTCAGCGAGTTCCTGAAAAGCGGGGAGCAGGTAGTTTGCCGGAAGAAGGAAAATTAGCTACTTAACCGCGAAGTTATATACCAATACCTGTTACTTCTTTTTATTTTTGTACAGATTTTAAAAGATACCTCATGCAAAACGATTTAGGAGATTACCGTAAAAATTACCAAAAAGGAGAGCTTATCGAAAGCAATGTGCCGGACAACCCTATACAGTTATTCCAAACCTGGTTTTATGAAGTTGAACGTTTTGGAGGTGTAGAAGAAGCTAACGCAATGACGGTATCTACTATCGGTTTGGACGGCTTTCCTAAAAGCAGGGTTGTGTTACTGAAAAAATATACCTACGAAGGATTTATATTTTATACCAATTACAATAGTGAAAAAGGAAAAGCGATAGCGGCAAATCCTAATTTGTGCTTGTCTTTTTTTTGGCCTAACCTCGAACGCCAGGTAATTATAAAAGGAGTGGCTGAAAAACTGGCTCCTAACATGTCTGACGGATATTTTGAATCAAGGCCTGATGGAAGTAAGCTTGGCGCCATAGTATCTGAGCAAAGTTCTGTAATAGAAAGCAGAGATATCCTTGAAAAGAAGCTAAAAGAACTCGAAACAACAATGAAGGGAAAAGAAATTCTCAGACCCGATTATTGGGGAGGGTATCTGGTAAGACCGCGATCGATAGAATTTTGGCAAGGTCGTCCGAACCGTTTGCACGACAGGATCAGGTATACCTTACAAGATGATTATTGTTGGAAAATCAACAGGCTGGCTCCTTAGTTGTTTTAAAGATATCGAATGGAGATTGAATTTTAATGAATATTGCATTTCATCGAAAAAATATGCATTTAGTCGTTAAGTATTGATTTTTTTGGTAAGTTAGTTCTACCAAACTTACCGAACATGAAATCTATTTTACTGTTAGCATCTTTAGTAATGATGCCCGTATTCCTGACTTCCTGCTCTAAAGAAGAGCTCCTTTCAGAAGAGAACGTAGCCATTGATATTAAGATAGAAGACCTGAGTCTTCAGGAAATGGTTGTTGAATTGATAAACGATCATCGTGAAGATAGCAATCTGAAGGTCCTGGATTACTTGAAGGCTGTAAAAGATGTAGCCGCTTCCCATACCGATTATATGATCGAAAAAGGAGAGGTAAGCCATGAGTATTTCTTTACCCGTGAAAAAGAGTTAAAAGAAAAAGTAAATGCTATTTTGGTAGGGGAAAATGTTGCCTATGGTTATAGTACTGCGAAAGGTGTAGTCGATGCCTGGCTGGCCAGTACCAAGCATAGGGATAATATCGACGGAGATTTTACCCACATAGGTGTTTCAGCCAAAAAGAATGCCGAGGGAAGGGTGTACTATACCCTGATGTTGGTAAAAAAGTAATACTCTCTTAATTTGTTCAATTATAATGTAGCCAAAGTGCTGATACTGTGATCATTCATATTCTTTAAGTGTTTAGTTAGTTAAGTTTCTGATAAGAAAAGTTAGCCCCTTATCTTTATCAGTCCGTATGAAGCCTGCGTTAAGCAGGCTTTTGCGGGTTATTGACCGGAAAAGAAAATGCTGTATTTCTAACTGAATTAATTTCAAAAAACTTCGTTCAAGTCCGTTGCTTTCATCACACTAGCCTTTGTAGAATTTATGTATAAACATTCTGATAAGAATGTTTTATCCGTGCATTGTGGCATCTTTACCCAATTCCAGCATGATCTTAGCTTCGAACTCCAGTAAACCTTGCCACTTCCGGTCTACTTCTTCACGATCTCCATACTTTCTGGCAAAACCCAAGAACATGGTGTAATGGTTGGCTTCACTGGTCATTAGGTTCCTGTAAAAGGAGGCAAGTTCTTTATCGTTGATCTCTTCCGATAATAACCTGAAGCGTTCACAACTTCTGGCTTCAATAAGGGCTGCGTAAAGTAAACGGTGAACCAGTTGCGTAGTTCTGCTTCCGCCTTTGGGGAAGAATTTCATCAGCCTGTTTACATATTCATCTTTGCGTTCTCTTCCTAAAACCCATCCACGGGCGATTATTTTATCATGAACCATTTTAAAGTGACTGATTTCTTCCTTTACCAGGGCTGTCATTTCCTGAACGAGTTCTGTATATTCAGGAAAATGAACAATTAAAGAGATTGCTGTGCTTGTTGCTTTTTGTTCACAGTAAGCATGATCGGTAAGGATTTCTTCAATATTCTTTTCTACTATATTAACCCATCTGGGATCGGTAGGTAGTTTTAAACCAAGCATAATCGTATATATTGCATTAAAATAATCTCATTTATAAGGGTCGGTATGTCGATTAAAAGATTTCTTTGTCGATAATTTCGCCCTATTAAGAGCTCCTGAGTGTATCTTAGACCCGATATACCGCAAAAATAATATTTTCTATAATAATATTTATCCGGTATTCGAGTTAGAATCTCCCCTGTCTTGATTGATTGATAGCAACATACATTTTGAAGTACACAATTGTTCATGTTTTAAAAGAATGTATGGATGCTTACTTGTGTTTTTAAGTTTGGTTAGGCACTCATAATGCCGGAAGGCGTTATTGCACTAAATTAAGTTTAATACAAACCAAAAACAAGTCTTATGTTAATAAACGATAAGTATCATTTGTCGTATAGTACCAACATACATCCTGGAGATGGTTGGGAAGATACCTTCAGAAATCTTAATGAGTATATACCTTCAATCAAGTCAAAGGTATCGGAAGATAAGCCTTTTGGAATTGGACTTAGCTTAACCAACAGGGCCAGTATAGAACTTAATAAAAATTATAATCTAATTTTCTTTAAAGAATGGCTGGCTGCCAATAATCTCTATGTACATACGATAAACGGGTATGTATATGGGATGGAAGGTTATTCGATGATCAAGGATTTTGTCCACTTGCCCGACTGGACTACTCAGGAGAGGTTTAAGTATACCAAACGTCTTGTTTCGCAACTGGCACTATTGTTGCCGGAAGGGGTGAATGGAAGTATTTCGACTTCACCACTAAGCTATAAACATTGGCATACAACCGAAACACTGCTGGAAAATAGTTATGAAACATCGGCTAAGAACCTGGCTAAAATTATATTGGAACTGTATAAAGTAGAAACTAAAACAGGAAAGTATATTCATCTCGATCTGGAACCGGAACCCGATACCTTATTAGAAAACAGTAATGAGGTGATTCATTTTTTTCGAGGTTACCTGGCTCCGATCGGCATCAGGTATTTGACCAAGAAATTAAAGGTGAATGAAGAAATAGCAGAGTATATGGTCTATCATTATATTAATATTTGTTATGATGTATGCCATTTTTCATTGGAATATGAAGAACCTGACCTTACTTTTAAACGATTTGAACAAACAGGAATTAAAATAGGAAAGGTGCAGTTGAGCTCTGCGTTAAAGGTGATCTTTCAGGAAAAAGAGAATGATTTGATCATTAAAGACCTCTATGCTTTAAAAGATTCAGCTTTTTTACATCAGGTAAGGGAGCGTGTCGGGAATGAGGTGGTTAAGTATTCTGATTTTCAAGTGATTTTGCGTAAAAAGGAGATGGTGAATGAGATCAGGGCACAATTTCATGTACCGGTTTTTATCGATAAATTCGGAGCCTTGAGTTCTACCCAGGATCAGCTTATCAAGGTGATAGACTGTTTGAAAAACAGATATATAACAGACCATATAGAAGTGGAAACTTATGCCTGGGAAGTGCTTCCTGATAATTTGAGAAAAGATTTAAGAGGTTCTATCGTGAGAGAACTGAGTTGGGTGCAGGAGCGCCTGAGCAATTAATTAAATATCCAGGTCAAAAGTTTTTCGTAAAGTTTCTATCAGTGCATTTTTTTCTACCAGTTTTTGGTATTTTTCCTGAGGAGTAAAGGCATATTGTTTTGCAGCAACCTCATTTACTTCAATATGCAGGCGGATGTCGTAATTATTTAGTTTTTGCTTTAAGTACATCATAAGTGGATACTGATCCCGCTCCACCTCTTTTTTCATGGTGTCATTAGGTAATTCGATACAGATCACTTTACCGTCTCTTAGCTTAGGTATGTCAGATGATAAAGATGAGGCTAATAATTTTTTACCGTCTTCGTCAATTTTTTGAACATAGTCCCTCCAGTATTTTTGCAATGTTTCCTCTTTAAAATCATCGCTGGGTAAGTTTTCTTCATCTACTACAACGTCCTGTTTTTTAAGCTCGTGTTCTTTTTTGGTCTTTATACTGGATAAAGAGAGTCCCGATACCCTTTTGTCGAGATCTTTTAGCTTAATTTTTGGAGCCGGTTTGTTTGCTTTTGCAGGTTCGGCTTCGGTTGCAGTAGTAGGTATGCTTGTGGAGTTTTCTGTATCGGCACCTGCTTGTTGCGGTTTTTCTTTATCCTTAGTAGCTGCGGTTATTTCTTCTTGTCCCTGAAAGAATCCGGCAGGGATTATGAACCGGCCATCATTTTTTTTTTCTCCGTCAAAGTTGACAGAGGCAAGTTCCATAAGGCAAAGTTCCACCAGGAGTCGCTGATTTTTACTGGTTTTATAATTCAGGTCACATTCATTGGCGAGCTTGATACATTCTATCAAAAACGGAATAGTAGCTTTTTTGCTTTGTTCCAGATATTTTTGCTTGGCTTCGTCGCCGACTTCTAATAATTCGATTGTGGCTTGATTTTTACAGACCATCAGATCCCTGAAATGGGAAGCCAGGCCAGAAATGAAATGATGACCGTCAAAACCTTTTGATAGGGTACGGTTGAACATAATCAGCAGCTCCGGTATATTGTTTTCCAGAATAAGGTCAGTAACAGAAAAAAAGGTTTCATAATCCAATACATTTAAATTTTCTGTAACGGCCTGTCTGGTCAGATCTGTTCCTGAAAAGCTCACTACCCTGTCGAAAATAGATAATGCATCTCTCATCGCACCGTCAGCTTTTTGTGCAATAATATGTAAAGCATCATCCTCAGCTTCGATTCCCTGGCTTTCAGCGATGTATTTTAGATACTCTTTGGCGTCTGTAACCGTAATGCGTTTGAAATCGAATATCTGACAGCGGGATAGGATCGTTGGTATGATCTTATGCTTTTCGGTTGTGGCAAGAATAAAAATAGCATGCTTAGGAGGTTCTTCCAGTGTTTTCAGAAATGCATTAAAGGCTGCCTGCGATAACATATGAACCTCGTCTATGATATATACCTTATATGCACCTACCTGTGGCGGGATCCGAACCTGATCGATTAAGTTCCTGATGTCGTCTACCGAGTTGTTCGATGCCGCATCAAGTTCGAAGATATTAAAAGCAAAGTCTTCATCGTCACTCTGAGACCCATCCTGGTTGATCATTTTAGCCAGGATTCGGGCACAGGTTGTTTTACCGACTCCTCTTGGACCACAAAATAATAAAGCCTGGGCTAAATGATTATGTTCTATGGCATTTTTGAGAGTATTGGTAATAGCTTGTTGCCCAACGACATCCTTAAATGTTTTGGGGCGATACTTCCTAGCCGATACGATAAAGTGTTCCAACCTTGAATTTTAATTTATAAAAGGCCAATATAAGCGCCTTTTCAACCAAAAACAAAATTAAAAATTGAATCCGTAAAAACAGCATTCAAGCCTACATTTTACTATAAGTTATCAACAAGTAAACAGTGTTCAGTATAAATTCAATTGTAATGTCAAAAGAAGTATATTTGCAGCACAGACTATCTTATCGCTGCCCGTTTTAACGGGGGGAGGAAAGTCCGGACACCATAGCGCGGCATAGCGGATAACATCCGTCGTTCGTTTGTAACGGATAGGACAAGTGCAACAGAAAGAATGTACAGGTAAGGCTGTAGTGAAATCAGGTAAACTCTATGTGGTGCAACGCCAAGTAAACCAGTGTTTGAGGGTTGCGCGCCCGATGTTGGAGGGTAGGCGGTTTGAGCTTATTGGTAACAATAAGTCCAGATAAATGATAAGACTCGACAGAATCCGGCTTACAGGTCTGTATTTTTTAGAAATAAAAAAGAATCCTTTTTTTGAGGGTTCTTTTTTTATTGGGTGATATAGGAAAAATCATTCCTGATATATCTATTGGCATCTTTAAAATGAATGGCAGTTTACTTTACACAAAGCATTACCTTCATCTTCCGGTAGAACCTATTTTAAACATCAATATCTTCGTAAGTTATGGCGCCTTTGGTTGCAATAACAAACCTGAAACAACGTGAGTTCGGGATGAAAAAATTCAAGATATTGATTAAGAGTGTTTTAAACGAAAAATGATGATGTTGTCTCGGAGTCTTAAATCCGGGTTTCGATAGCTACGCTATGTGTTTTCATTTCAGCAAAGCCCGACCTGACATCAATTAAGCTAAATACTTGTATGTATAAATCGAACTCACGCTGGTAATACCGAGAGTATGCCTGAACAGATACTGATAGTTTTATTGGCATCGCCAAAGGGTATAATACCCTGAGGTTTGCCTCGAAATTAAAATTTGTTTCCGACCAATGCCTTGTGTGCTTGCACCGAGGTAGTTTACTTTATATAGGTTTTGGTTAGTTGTGATAAAACTATTGCAATTAACTGAAATCGGTATTCCGCAAATGGATGAACAAGAGGTGACAGAGACCAAAAAACGAATCCAGGTTTCCTCGATAATCGCGATTAATCCCATACAGCTTGCGCCGAAGCGTTTTGTCCATGCGCGAGCTGGTTCTTTTGCTAAAAAAGTACGCTGTAGCTTTTTTACGCTTGGCCTCTCGTGAGCTTGCTCCGGAAATGAATAGGTATGCTATGAAATCAGGAAGAGATCTTATTTAAGAGATATGCTCGAAGAAGCTAAATACGCTACCTCCATATCTTTTTAAGTAACTGAATTGAGGCAGTCCGCTCAGGTCCGTATGCTTCGAATGTTCAATGATTAACATCCCTTCTTCAGCAAGCAACTCTTTTGAAAAGACCAGTTCAGGGATTTTTGTAAAATCTTCCAGGCTGAAATCATAAGGAGGATCGGCAAAAATAATATCTGCCTTTTCGACGGTCTTTTCCAGGAACTTATAAACATCGCTTTTTACAGGTCTTATCGGGAAATCGAGTTCTCTTGCGGTTTTGCTTATGAATTGGATACACCCTGTATTTCCGTCAACACTGGTTATATTGATCGCGCCACGGCTGGCAAATTCATAACTGATGTTTCCCGTACCGGCAAAAAGATCCAGAACCGTAAGCTCATCAAAATAGTAGTTATTGTTGAGAATATTGAATAAAGCTTCTTTGGCAAAATCGGTCGTCGGTCGTACCGGAAGCTTTTTAGGGGCGGTTAATCTTTTGCCTTTATGTTTACCAGAAATGATTCGCATTTAAAAACTATTAAGTAGAATGAAGTGACGGTGATTCGCTACAGGACCAACGTTGCTGTTAAACGTGAAGTTATTATAATTGCTGCCGAATTCAACATACTTAACATAAGTATATGCAGTTTTATATAAATCAGAGTCCTCTTCTATTTCACCCAGAAGGTACAGGCTAAAATGCTCCGGGTTTAACTGGAGTTGTTCGGCGGTGAACAATATATAGTATATAAAATCTTCTTTGGTCTGATAAGTAAATCTATTGTATAAGAGTAATTTAGAGTTCTTACTGACCACAAGCTCGAAGTGCCCTTTATGGACATTTACGAACATTACAGTTTCAAGTGTTTTTGGCGCTTTGTGTAAAAGGTTCTCCACAAGAATTGAAGCGGTATGTTTGTACTCGAATTCACCGATACTGTCAAATATAAAATTGTTGACATTTGTAAAAGGAACATACACGTTTACCATCGAAGAGGTTTTTAGCTCGTCGTAAGCAATAAAATCATTTTCCAGAATCTTTACATTATACTTTAGATAATCGGCAAGGTGTTTGTCGTTGAAAATGTCTTTTGGAACAAAACTGGAAAGTTCGTTATTATGAATGATGCTGATTTTATCATAAGCGGTTTCACTCAGTTTGTATTCTGCAATAAGACCATCCAGCCAATCAGGGAGTTCTTCGGGAGATATTGCAGGATCGAAAGTCTTGTAAGCTAAATTTTCAATAGATTGATGGAGTGTATCCAGGATACAAAAAGAAAGTCCACTCAAGCTAACCTGAATGGACAATTCTTTATAAGTTGTAGTAAGTATGTTACTTGTCTTTTTTAGTATCATAAATAGTTGGCCAGTTACCGCTGGTACTCACTTCAGTTAATGAACCAACAATGATTTCCGGTCCGTTTATATCGTCAACAGAAACTACATCTCTTTCTCTTGCAACCAAATCTTTTGGTTGGTCATGTAAGACTACATCTTTTTTAACTTTTGCTTCAAAAACAGAAGCTTGAAAACCACTGGATTCTATAACATCTGTTTTAAGCTCAAATTTTTCATTGTTGACTGCATTCGGAACATTCATCATGGTTTTATACCTGTCTGAACTCTTGAATAAAGAATCCTTAACGGATTTAAAGCCTAAAGTGTCGATGATCACCACCTCTTTTAACATATCAATACGATATGTTTCATCGTATGCCATGAATGAAGAGTCCCTTTGCTGGGTAATAGTAAATTTAGCAGTATCTATAAATTTAACAAGGTTGTCGAAGTTATTGGTGTAGCTTCCGTTTACAGCCCGGTAAGCTTCTTCGGCATCTCTAATATCTTTTAATTTTGCAATAACAGCAGCATAGCGTTTCTTTTTTACCTTTTCAAATTTAATGGGTTCGTTTATCGAATTATAAATCATGTAAGCAAAAAAGAAGCTTAGCAACCAAAAAACAATCTTTAATACGGTCTTCATCTTTTTTATTAAGTTAATTTTTGTGAGCGGTTAACGCAAATCTACAATTTTTTTTTATTCACAAAAGTATTTGCCCTTAAAAATCATCGTTAACTTTGGGACGTAAACTCTTTCTCCATGGATGCAAACTCGTTTTATAAGTTACTAAAAGAGAAATTCCCGCACGAACCTACTCATGTTCAAAGTGTTGTGCTTCAGCAACTGTCGCAATTTATCTTTTCTGATGAAAAAAATGAGGTCTTTTTATTGAAGGGATTTGCAGGTACGGGTAAAACAACAATCATAGCCGCTATTGTCATCAATTTATGGCATACAATGAAAAAAGTGGTTTTGCTTGCGCCTACCGGAAGGGCAGCCAAGGTAATAACGAGTTATTCAAAAATTACGGCTTATACTATTCACAAACATATTTATTTTCCTAAAAAAGGCGGAGACGGGGGAGTGCGTTTTGTATTGTCGCCCAACAAACACCGGGATACCATATTCATTGTCGATGAAGCCTCTATGATTCCGGATGCTCCTTCAGACTCCAAACTTTTTGAGAACGGCTCGCTTTTAGACGACCTGATACAGTATGTCTACTCAGGGCATAACTGTAAATTAGTTCTTATTGGAGATACGGCCCAGTTGCCTCCTGTAAATCTCGAAGTAAGTCCAGCACTTAACGATGATACCTTATCACTTAATTATAATAAGGACGTGATTAAGATTGAACTCGACGAAGTGATGAGGCAACAACTCGATTCCGGTATACTCTTTAATGCAACAGCTATCAGGGAATATATGGATTCCGAAAATTATAATGACTTTAAGTTTGACCTCAATGGGTTTTCAGATATCGTTCGTTTGGTAGACGGTTATGAGATACAGGATGCCATAAACAGTTCTTATAGTAATAGCGGAAAAGAAGAAACAGCTATCATAGTGCGTTCCAATAAAAGGGCCAACTTGTATAATCAGCAGATAAGAGGACGTATCCTGTTTTTAGAAAATGAATTGGCAGCCGGCGATTTTCTGATGGTGGTAAAGAATAACTATTTCTGGATTAAGACCTCGAGTAAAGCCGGATTCATAGCCAATGGAGATATTATTGAAATATTGGAAATATTTGCCATTAAGGAGTTGTATGGGTTTAAGTTCGCAGAGGTAAAAGTAAAAATGGTCGATTATCCCGATATGAAACCGTTTGAAACTGTACTTCTGTTAGATACCATAACCGCCGAAACACCGGCCCTTTCTTACGATGATTCCAACCGTCTTTATCAGGAGGTGATGAAAGATTATCAGAATGAGTCGTCTAATTACCGGAAATTTCTGAAAGTGAAGAACAACAAATATTTTAATGCGCTTCAGGTAAAGTTTTCTTATGCAATCACTTGTCATAAAAGCCAGGGAGGGCAGTGGGAAAATGTTTTTATTGAACAACCCTTTATACCGGGGGAGATAGATAAAGACTATTTAAGGTGGTTGTATACCGCTGTAACCAGAGCAAAAAACAAGTTATATCTTATTGGTTTTAAAAATGAATTTTTTGAAGAATAAACCACGGTAAATTTAAAGCGGGTTTTTCGGGTAAAGTCCCTTAGGTAGTATTTGGTGTGATATTTTCTGTAATAATTCAAAGAGGTGTTTTGATCTACTTAAATTTCTTTCTCGTTAATTTTCATAAGCTAATATTTATGTAATATGAAATTGGGGTTTTCTCCTGAAATGGTTTATGAGTAGGTTTACTATCTCACTGCCCGAATGTTGCGATTTTTTGGCAGCATATTTGCTATATTTAATATAATTTGAATTAATACCTTTTTAGATGACAGAAACTGTTATAAGTATATTTTTAGGGATCGGTCTGGCAGCCAGTGTCGGGTTCCGGGTTTTTTTACCTCTGTTTGCCTTGAGTTTGGCTTCGTATTTTGGAATGTGGGAACTGAATGATAGCTGGCAATGGGTTGGCTCATTACCGGCGCTTGTTACCTTGGGAGTTGCCATGTTGTTCGAAATTTTCGCCTATTACATACCTTTTGTGGATAATATGCTAGATACCATAGCCGTACCATTAGCCGCTGTGGCGGGTACTGCTGTAGTGGTGTCAACGGCTTCCAATCTCGATCCTATAGTAACCTGGTCGTTAGCTATAATTGCCGGAGGAGGAACCGCTTCTGCTATCAAGGGAATGTCGTCAGCAACTCGCTTAACATCCTCGGCTACCACGGCAGGATTAGGAAACCCTGTTGTGTCTACTGTCGAAACGGGAGGTTCGGTTATTATGTCGCTGCTGTCAATATTCTTACCGGTAGTGTCTTTTGTCGCCGTTCTGATACTGCTATATACTCTATATAAAATCTCGAAGAGGTTCAAAACGTCAAAAAATTGATATTCCATTTAGAAGCCGTATTTTTGAAATTTCAATAAACACCTGTTATGAAGATAATTTCTATGATTCCGGCCAGGTATGCTGCTTCGCGTTTCCCCGCCAAGCTGATGCAAAACCTGGGAGGGAAGTCTGTTATTCTGCGAACATATGAGGCTACGGTAAATACCAGATTATTTCACGATGTGTATGTGGTAACCGACAGTGATATTATATTTAATGAAATCACTGCTAACGGAGGAAAAGCTATAATGAGCATTAAGGAGCATGAATGCGGGAGTGACCGGATAGCTGAAGCAGTTGAGAATATGGATGTAGATATCGTCGTGAACGTACAGGGGGATGAGCCATTTACAGAAAAGGAAAGTCTTAGAAAGGTGCTTGAAGTGTTTAAAGATGATCATCAGAAAGAAATAGATCTTGCATCGCTGATGACACCACTGACCGACTGGGAGGATATCTCAAATCCCAATAATGTAAAGGTAATTGTCGATAACAGAGATTTTGCCTTGTATTTTTCCCGGTCACCTATACCGTTTCCAAGAGATAAAGAAGCTGGGGCTACATATTACAAGCACAAGGGTATCTATGCTTTCCGTAAGCAGGCTTTGATAGCGTTTCCGAATATGAAGATGATGCCTTTGGAAGCTACAGAAAAGATTGAGGCAATTCGATTTTTAGAGCATGGAAAGAAAATAAAAATGGTGGAAACCAGCGTGACCGGAATTGAAATTGATACTCCGGAAGATCTTGAAAAAGCCAAGAAAGTATGGAAATAGATAAGAATAAAATTAAGGTTGTAGGCTTTGATGCAGATGATACCCTCTGGGTAAATGAGACTTATTTTAGAGAAACGGAACACAAATTTGCCAGGCTCCTGGCAGGTTATGAAACAGAAAATAAAATAGATCAGGAACTTTTTAAGATGGAAATGAAGAACCTTCCGCTCTATGGGTATGGAGTTAAGGGCTTTATACTCTCCATGATTGAAAGCGCTGTCGATCTGTCTAATGGGAAGGTTTCGGCAGAGACCATTTCAAAGATAATAGACCTGGGAAAGGAGATGATAGAAAAACCGGTAGAGTTGTTGGATGGTATTGAAGAGGTGCTACAGCAACTGAGTGCAAAATACCGATTGATCTTACTAACCAAAGGCGATCTGTTAGACCAGGAGCGTAAGCTCGATAAATCAGGGCTTTCTGAGTATTTTCACCATATTGAAGTACTCAGTGATAAGAAGGAATCAAATTACAGGAACCTTCTGGAACACCTCGAAATCAGACATGAAGAGTTTTTGATGATCGGAAACTCTTTAAAGTCGGATGTACTGCCTATCGTAAATATTGGAGGATCTGCCATTCACGTACCGTTTCATACTACCTGGGCCCACGAAATGGTTCATAAGGATGATGATAACGGGGGGTATAAAACCGTTCATAATATCAGAGAAGTAATTAACTGTTTATAATGCCTGAAAAATTAGATATAAAGAACTGGAGTAGAAAGGAACATTTTATGTTTTACAGGTCTTTTGATGAGCCTTTTTTCGGATTGACATTCAATGTGGAGGTAACGGAAGCATATGCACATTGTAAGGAAGCCGGTGTTTCTTTTTTTATTTATTACCTCTACGCTGCACTGAAAGCGGCCAATCAAATTGGAGAATTTAAACATAGAATTCTGGGAGACGATGTTCTGGTTTATGATGTGGTTAATGCATCACCGACAATTAACCGTGATAACGGTACTTTTGGTTTTTCATATATGGATTTTTATGAAGACTTTTCAGTGTTTTGCAGTAAAGCTCAGAAAGAAATAGAACGAGTAAGGGCTTCAGTAGCTCTGGTGCCGTCAAACGATGCAAGTAACACCATTCATTTTTCAGCTATACCCTGGGTACAGTTTACTTCAGTTTCTCATGCAAGAAATTATAAATTTGAGGATTCTATCCCGAAGATATCTTTTGGGAAAGTATTTGACGAAGGTAATAAAAAGAGGATGCCTGTTTCGGTTCATGTACACCATGCTCTTATGGATGGTTATCATGTAGGTTTGTTTGCCGATTATTTTCAAAAGGCATTAAACAATAAATTCCGGATACAAGATTAAATACAATGAGAACCAATGAAAGGACTTTCAAAATTTATTTTCTATAGATTAATGGGATGGAAAATTGCCGGTGAATTTCCAATCTTAAAAAAGTATGTGATCATTGTACTACCACATACCAGCTGGCACGATTTTTATGTGGGGGTTTTGGTAAGGAGTATATCCGGATTGAAAATGAACTTTGTGGCAAAAAAAGAACTCTTTAGGCCACCTTTCGGCTGGTATTTTAAGGCAGTAGGAGGGGCGGCTCTCGACAGGACTTCCGGGCAGAACAAAGTTCAGGGAATTGCTGAAATATTCGAAGAGCGGGAAGAATTCAGATTGGCCATTGCACCGGAGGGTACCCGGAAAAAAGTAGATAAACTTAAAACCGGTTTTTATTATATAGCCAAAGAAGCGAAGGTGCCTGTTGTAATGACAGCCCTTGATTTTGCCAATAAACAGGTAAAGGTTTCCGCACCTTTTTATCCAACAGACGATATAGAGGCTGATTTTAAGACCATAAAAAGTTTTTATAAAGGGGTAAAAGGAAAGATTCCGGAAAATAGTTTTGAATAAAAAGCTGTACAGGTCTTTGTTCTTTCTACATGTCGGATTGAGCGCAGCTGAGGTCTATGGATAATCAACTGAAGTTAGTGCCCGATAGCTGCGCTATATGTTTTCAATGAAAATAGGTCTTTTGTTTCAAGGGTAATACCTGAACTGACAACTTTTTATTCTTCGTCTGATGATGAAGACATCGAGTGGTAAACGTTTTGTACATCGTCATCTTCTTCTAACAATCCAATCAATTTTTCAACTTCTTTGGTTTCGTCTAAAGCGAGCTCTTTAGTAACCTGAGGAATACGCTCAAACCCGGATGAAAGAATTTCAAGGTTTCTGGCTTCCAGTTCTTTTTGAATTGAACCGAAACTTTCGAACGGGCCATAAATCATAATACCATCGTCTTCGGCAAAAATTTCTTCAACACCGTAATCGATCATGTCGAGTTCTAACTCTTCCAGATCAATCCCTTCTTTGGCAATTTTAAAATGACATTTATGATCGAACATAAACTCTACAGAACCTGAAGTCCCCAAAGTGCCATTACATTTATTAAAATAGCTTCTTACATTGGCTACGGTTCGGTTATTGTTATCGGTGGCAGTTTCTATAATTACGGCTATACCATGCGGTGCGTATCCTTCAAAGAGTACTTCTTTATAATTAGCAGTATCTTTGTCAGAAGCCCTTTTTATAGCCCTTTCAACATTGTCTTTCGGCATGTTGGCAGCCTTGGCATTCTGAATTGCAGCTCTTAAGCGGGCATTGGTTTCAGGGTTTGGTCCTGCTTCTTTAACCGCCATGGCAATATCTTTCCCGATCCGGGTAAAGGTTTTGGCCATACTGGCCCAACGTTTAAATTTTCTCTCTTTCCTAAACTCGAAAGCTCTTCCCATAAATAATCGTTATTTTCGAACAAAAATAATTAAAATTTTTTCATTGAAAATGAATTCAATCTCGATGGGGGATTTTTAATTCTGATCGTTTAATTTTCACATCAGAGAAAACCATCTTGAAGCAAACCTATAAAATTCCATTGGAAATATCAGCAATGGTTAACTCGCCAGGCGCGGGTTTTAATACCGGTCCGACAGCGACTATTCCGGCAGAAGGCTGCCGGTTAAAACAAAAAACAAGATAATATTTTGGAGTTTTGTCAATGTGTGTGTCAGATCTCAACCACTGAGTCTGCTTTTAAGCGTAAAAACCTAACTCCCATTAATGATATTTTCAATGGTGGTAGCCATTTCTATATCTTTTTCTGTAACGCCGCCGGCTTCATGGGTAAATAAACGAATAGAAAGATTATTATATACGTTGCTCCAATCCGGATGGTGATTCTTAACTTCAGCTTCGAAGGCAATTCGTGTCATCATGGCAAAAGCATCCCTGAAACTTTTAAAGTCCAATGAGGTTTCCAAAGCGCCGTCTATATAATCCCAGTATTCCAGATCTTGAAGTTTGATCTTAATAAAGTCTTCTGATAATACAGTCATTTTGTATTTGATTTAATCGGTTATAAACATAAAGGTAAACAAATAGTGTTTAATAATTACAAAATATAATTTCTGTATTTTGATTCATGTTTACCCGATAATTAAGATTTAATCCCGGTTACAGCGAAAGCTCCGATGCTTGCCCTTATGAAATAGTCCTGACGGAATTTCATAGGGCTTGTCCCGAGGTCGTTTGCTTTGTCTTATGCCCGACAGGTACTGTATAAGCCTGTGTACAGGCCGAATAAGTATTTGTTATATCATACCTAAGCGATTCTTTGAAAAGAAGAAATGTCCTTGTTGTTAAGGTTTGAGGATGATTCAAGGTTGTGAGCGTATTTAACGGGAGTGTGGTTGTTGGTGCTTTAAACAACAGAAATGGATGCAATGAGATTTAGATCGATGAATATTCATCGATCACATCTACATATGAGTACTGCAGGTGTTTAGGTAATTTATTGTCTTTAGGGAGTACGGCAAGATAGCGATCGAAGTTAGAGGTGTAAACGTTTTTGTATGTAACGGAGCCATAACCATGTTTTTCAACCATTTCTTTTACAAATTCGTCATGGTGTACCAGATCATAACTCCCCATGTGAAAAATCCCTTTTCTCTTTCGGTTGATCATATAGTGAATTTGCCGGGTAATATGATCAATCGAAGCTACATTCATCACCAGGTCGGGGAATACTTCGTATGGTGCTTTTTGCTCAATATGAGCCTTTAATTCTTTTACTCTGGGAGATGTACTTCCGAATACCATTGGTAGCCTGGCAATGATATATCGCTGTTCAGGTAAGCGCATAAGTAAGTTTTCAATTTTGATTTTTAAACGACCATATTTACTCAACGATAGTGTTTTGTCGTGTTCATAAGAAGGGTAGTTGCTAAAGGCATCGAAAACATTCGCAGATGAGAAAAATATTAGTTTACATTTTGAAAGTCTTACATAGTCTGATAAATCTTCATGGGTTTCAACCTGGGATTGAAAATCGCCTCTGAGGGATGAGATTATGATCTGTGGCTGAACCTGCTCCAGAACATCATAAATATCATCTGTCTCCATATCGAAATGAAAATAATGTCGATTATCCGAATAAATCCGACCGGTATGGTAGGTGCCATAGGTGTCGTAATAGTGACAAAGTTCTTTATAAAGAGCTTGTCCCAGAAAACCACTGGCTCCTAATATCAATATTCGTATCGACTTTTTTTTCTTTTCTTTCATTTAAAAATATTCGTCCGGTTCGGGGATATTCATTATTCGAAAATCACAACACGATAAAACCCCGGGATCTTAATAAATAACAACACCGGGGTTCAGATCGTATCTGTTGTGAGAAATTTAACGGATTTCCCCGCTGTTAAAATAGTACTTGCTACTTATGAAGTGGTTCACCGTTACAGATATTAGTTCTTGTAAAAAGGAAGCTTTACAATTTTTGCAGGGATTACTTTTTTACGGATTTGGATTCCGATGGTTTCGTCGGTCTGAGCCAGATTACTCGGAACATACCCCAGGCCAATTCCTTTTCCCAGGGATGGCGATTGTGTACCACTGGTTACATTACCGATCACATTGCCTTCAGTATCGACGATCTCATATCCCTGACGAGGAATCCCTCTGTCAGTAAGTTCGAAAGCAATAAGCTTTCTTTTAGCTCCTTCTTCTTTCTGTTGTTTTAAGGCAGCAGCGTTTACAAAATCTTTACTGAACTTGGTAATCCAGCCCAGTCCGGCTTCAATTGGAGAAGTAGTGTCGTCTATATCGTTTCCGTAAAGACAATATCCCATTTCCAGTCGAAGTGTATCACGGGCGGCCAATCCTATAGGTTTGATACCAAAATCTTTTCCTGCCTCAAAAACTTTGTCCCAAACGTGTTTTGCATCTTCATTTTTGCAATAAATTTCAAAGCCTCCACTTCCTGTATAACCGGTAGCAGAAATAATAACATCCTCTTTTCCGGCAAAAGAACTGACTTCAAAATGATAAAACTTAATTGCAGAAAGATCAACCTCAGTAAGCGATTGCATTGCCTCTACTGCTTTAGGTCCCTGGATGGCCAATAATGAATATTCATCAGAAAGGTTTGTCATTTTAGCACCAAAACTTTCATTATGTTTTGCTATCCAGTTCCAGTCTTTTTCAATATTTGAAGCATTAACAACTAAAAGATAGCTGTTCTCTTTCATCATATAAACAATCAGGTCGTCTACAATACCACCGTCTTCATTTGGAAGACAAGAATACTGGGCACGCCCGATGGTTAACTTTGAAGCATCGTTGGAAGTTACTTTCTGAATCAGGTCAAGAGCGTTTTCGCCTTCAATTAGAAACTCTCCCATATGACTTACATCGAAAACACCAACTCCGTTTCTTACAGTTTCATGTTCGATATTAACTCCTTCGTATTGAACAGGCATATTATAGCCGGCAAAAGGAACTATTTTAGCTCCTAAAGCCATATGCACATCGGTTAAGGCTGTATTTTTCATTTAGTTATATTATTAGCAGATAAATATCCGGTTAGTAAAAATCATCTAATCGGCTGCTAAATTATTTAAAAAATAATGAGTATTAAAGGAAAGTGTCAAGAATAAAAAAACACCACTATTCAGATGCTTTGTTTAAAGCAACCTTAAGAGTTGTGGGAATGTGACGATAGGATTTGATCTTTTAAAAGAATAGCGTTTTTAATAGCCGGCCTCATTTTGCAAGCAGCAAAAGGTTTATTTGCGAAACTGAGGTTTGGCAGGTTGATATATACCAGAGGGCATAGATCAGGAAAATGAAGATGATCCTTACATTATGGTAGGAGAATATAGGGAGGATATAGGGGGGACTATATAAATGAACAGACTTTTCGATGTGTTCTCAGGGAAAGATTTGTGTTTTTTTAGTCCGGTGTTTTTTAAGGTTGTTATCAATAAACGAAATTCATTATTAGTATTTTATTAACCTGTGAGTAAACTACCTCGGAGCAATCCCACGAGAGGGCCAAGCATAAAGAAAAGGTCTGGTAGACCTTTTTAGCGATGGAGCCGGCCGGCTTATGGCAAAACATTTCGACACAAGCCCTGTGAAATTCCGTTCAGGAGGATTTCACAAGGGCAAGCGTCGGAGCATTTAAATCTCGATGATCGAGTAAAAGTATTTTTGAACAGATTACAGGATTGAAAATAAAAGCCTATTAAATTAACATATGAAAAGTGGAAAAACAACTACTACGCGGGTAGTGTTTTTAATCTAGTCACGACGAATTTATTTTGGTAAGTGAGCAAGTATTTCGTCTACAGAGGCTCGGTTTCTGTAATCCGGGTCAAATTGCTTGTACACTATTTTACCTGATTGATCAATAATATAGGTAGCAGGTACCGGTAGCACAGCCTCATTTGATGCATTTGTTCCTGCAATGGATGTATTTAATCCTTTTAATACTTTTTGCTGGTAGTTGTCCGTTACCCTGTAGTCTACATCGAAGACTTTCATAATGGTTTCATCCCTATCAGAAACAATGGTAAAGTTCGTTTCGTTCTTTTCAGCAGTTTTATCGATATTATCATAATCCTGTGGAGTGACAGCTATAATCTTAGCTCCCAGTTCTTCAATTTTGTGTGCATCTTTCGCAAATTTGGCCAGATATCTGTTGCATACCGGACACCAGTATCCGCGGTAGAATATGAGAACAACCGGTTGTTTGGAATAGAGGTCTTTTAAAGCGACCTTTTGTCCGTCAGCTAACAACATCATAACATCCGGAGCAAGATCTCCAACGTTCAGACCTGTGGGAACGTCGATGGATTCCATTCCGAATTTGTCGTATTGTATGTTTTGTGCCGGCAAATTGTGGGTGTAGATAGCGAATGCGACAAAAGCAATAACTTTTATGAATATTTCGTTTTTCATGGTTATATTTTTTTGATTACGTTGCTTTTGTCGCTATAGAGTGTATCACATTACAAAAATTAACGATTTAAAAGATACGATTTTAGATCTTCGTAATTATCAACAGCTACACTTACCTTGGACTGATCCATTACTGCGGTTATCTGTTCGGGGATTGGTACTTTAATATGAAGTGTTTCTTCTACGACATCAAGAAACTTGACCGGGTGGGCGGTTTCTAAAAATACCCCAAGATTATTTTGAGCTCCGTTTAGGTGTTTTTTTAGCCCAAGGTACCCCACGGCGCCGTGGGGATCAGCAACATAACCAGATTGTTTATAGATTTTACGCATGGCCTCTTTAGTTTCATTGTCAGTATAACTGGATGAGGAAAACATTGATTTCAATAGCTCTAAATCGTTATCAAACAGGTTTTGGATCCGGATAAAATTACTGGGGTTTCCTACATCCATAGCATTGGAAATAGTTTGCTTAGAGGGTTTGGCTTCATACTTTCCACTTTCTAAATATTTGGGTACCGTATCGTTAATATTAGTGGAGGCTACAAAGTGTTTAACAGGTAAACCGAGTTTATAGGCCATTATACCGGCACAGATATTTCCGAAGTTTCCACTCGGAACTGAAAAAGTAAGTTCTTTATTGAGTTTCTTCAGTTGTTTATAAGCAAAGAAAAAGTAAAACATCTGTGGCAACCATCTGGCTATGTTTATAGAATTTGCCGAGGTCAGGTTTTCACTTATCAGCTCTTCATCTAAAAAAGCCGTTTTTACCATATCCTGGCAGTCATCAAATACACCATTTACTTCCAAAGCGGTAATATTCCGGCGAAGCGTGGTAAGTTGCTTTTCCTGAATATCACTTACTTTTCCACTCGGATAGAGAATCACGACCCTTACGCCGTCGACTCCCAGAAAACCGCTGGCAACGGCGCCACCGGTATCTCCTGATGTAGCTACCAGGACGGTAATATCCCGGTTTTTGTTTTCTTTGTTGAAGTAGCCCAGGCAACGAGCCATAAAACGGGCGCCGACATCTTTGAATGCCATTGTAGGGCCATGAAAAAGTTCTAAAGAATATAAGTTCTCTTCTATCTTTTCGATAGGGAAGTCAAAACATAAAGTCTCCTTTATGATCTGTTTTAATTCTTTTTCCGGAATTTCATCACCTACAAATTGTTTGATGGCCTGATAGGCTATTTCTTCATTAGAATATTGATTAATCGTATCGATGAATTCTTTTGGCAGGGGAGTTATTTTCTCAGGGAAGTATAGTCCTTTATCGGGAGCAAGCCCTTTAATAACAGCTTCTTTAAATGAAACTTTAGGTGCTTTATTGTTTAAACTGTAATAGTTCATGATTATTTACTTACGATTATTGGTTAATTACTTTAATACCTACGGTATTTATTTTTGAAATATGAACGTCGTAGTCTACGCCATAATTGTCGTATATGGAACTCATGACCCCGGCAACCTTGCCGGCAGTCTGCCTGCCTTTACTCAGGGCAAAAACAGAAGGGCCGGATCCGGAAATACCGCTGCCTAACGCCCCCTGTTTAATGCATGCGGCTTTTACTTCGTCAAAACCGGGGATGAGTACGCTTCTTAGTGGCTCAACTATTTCATCGTGTAGGGAGCGTGAAATAAGTCCGTAGTCTTCAGTATATAAACCGCTGATCAACCCTGCCAGATTTCCCCATTGAATAATGGCTTTTTTCAGCGGGACATTTTGTTTTAATACGGAGCGGGAGTCTGCTGTTTTTACTTCAATCTGCGGATGTACCACAGTAGCATATAGTTCAGAGGGGGTGTGGATCTTTACGACATCCAAGGGCTGATAGCTTCTCACAAGGGTAAAGCCTCCGAAAAGGGCCGGCGCTACATTATCGGCATGGGCGGCACCGCTGGCCAGGGCCTCTCCCTGCATAGCAAAGGATACTAGTTCTGTTTTAGAGAACGGGCGTCCTAACAGTTCGTTGATGGCAAAAACTACACCCGCGGCACTTGCTGCACTACTTCCGATACCGCTTCCGGGCTTGATTTTTTTATGAATTTCAATTTCAAAACCGCCTTCAATCTCCATGTTTTTAAGCAGTTCTATAGCGGCTACTCCTGCTACATTTTTTTCAGGGTTTAAAGGAAGGTCCTGACCTGTAATTTTAGAGATTTTTATCCCCGGAGTTTTTGTGGTTCTGACAATCATTTCGTCGCCAATACTATCCAGGCAAAGTCCGAGTACATCGAAACCGCAGGAAACATTTGCTATGGTGGCCGGACAGAATATTTTTATTTCTTTCATGTTCTAGAAGTTTCCTATTCTTATAATGTCGGCAAATATCCCTGAGGCGGTGACATCGGCACCTGCACCGGCTCCTTTGATCAATAAAGGTTGCTCGGCATATCTTTCCGTGTAGAATAAAACAATATTGTCTTTTCCTTCAAGGTTATAGAACGGGTGACCTTCAGGGATTTCCTGTAAACCAACTTTAGCATTTCCATTTTCAAACTGTGCGACATATTTTAATCTGTGACCTTTAGAAGCGGCAGCACGGTATATGGCGTCAAAGTGATCTTTGTTCTTAACTAAAGATTCGAAGAATTCATCAACGGTATCCGTGTTAAGACATTCCTGAGGCAGAAAGGATTCATTTTCTATATCTTCTAATTCCATTACATGGCCGCTTTCCCTTGCCAGGATCAATATTTTCCTCATCACATCAATACCGCTTAGATCTATTTTTGGATCAGGTTCGGTATAACCTTCTTCCTGTGCTTGCTTTACAACAATGTCAAAATGGGTTTGGTCATTAAAGTTATTAAAAACAAAATTTAAGCTTCCTGAAAGTACCGCCTGAATTTTAGTGACTTTATCTCCCGAAGCAATCAGGTTTTTGAGGGTGTCTATGATAGGTAATCCGGCTCCGACGTTCGTTTCAAACAGAAATGGGGCGTTGTATTTTCTCGACAGGTATTTTAGTTGTACATAATTACTGTAAACCGAAGAACTGGCAATTTTATTACATGTCACTACCGACACACTGTTTTTAAGGTAATCACCATAAGTGTTAGCGACCAATTCTGTAGCCGTATTGTCAACGAAAATGCTGTTGCGCAGGTTTAACTCGTTTACTTTGTTTACAAAAGTTTCTATATCCGCTTTTTCTCCGTTATCCAACAGCTCCTGCCATTTTTTTAAACTGATCCCTCCTTCATCGAATACCATTTTTCTGGAGTTTGCCAAGGCTATTACGCGCACATTCAGTTTCATCTGTTCTTTTAAGAACTTTTTTTGTTGCTCTATTTGTTTTAAGAACTTGGCACCTACGTTACCAACTCCCATTACAAATAAGTTTAATTGCCTGATGTTATCTTCGAAGAATTTTTCATGGAGGGTGTTCAATGCTTTCTTTACGTCTTTAAGATCTATCACAGCAGAGATGTTTCTTTCAGATGCTCCTTGTGCAATGGCCCTGATGTTTACATTGTTCATGCCTAAAGAACTGAACATTCTGCCGCTGAGACCCTGGTGACTTTTCATGTTGTCACCTACCAGGGCTACAATGGCCAGGTTGTTTTCTACAATCGACGGTTTTATTTTTCCCAGGGAAATCTCGTAAGCAAAGGCTTCGTTTATAAGATACCCGGCTTTACGGACATCGTCTTGAGAAATACCCAGGCAGATGGAGTGTTCTGATGATGCCTGAGTAATCAAAACCACATTTATTTCTCCAGTTGAAAGTACTTCAAATAATCTTTTTGATATGCCGGGAATGCCAACCATACCACTACCTTCCAGGGAAAGTAATGCGATATTTTCGATGTGACTGATTCCTCTGACGGCACGTTTTGTACCGTTAGAATTTTTGGTAATAAGGGTTCCTTTGGCTTCCGGATCGAAAGTGTTTTTAATATGCATAGGGATTCCTTTAGCCAATACCGGCTGGATGGTTGGAGGGTATAATACTTTGGCACCGAAATGAGAAAGTTCCATGGCTTCCTCATACGAAATTTCACTGATGGCAACGGCCTGTTTTACTAACCTTGGATTTGCTGTATACATTCCGCTTACATCGGTCCATATCTCTAACTTTTGAGCGTTGGTTGCAGCGGCAATTATGGAAGCAGTATAATCAGATCCTCCACGGCCAAGGGTTGTGGAATTCCCGCCTTGTGATGAAGCAACAAACCCCGGTACAACAACAATATCATATGAAACTGTACCAAAATAGGTTTCGCATAGCTGGTTGGTGGTTGGAAAGTCTACGATTCCTTTTCCGAAATTATCATTGGTGATAATAAGAGTTCTTGAATCTTTGTGTACACTGTTGAGTTTTTCAGCTTCAAAATATTCGTTAATGATAAAGGAAGAGAGTAACTCTCCGTAACTTACGATTTTATCGGATAGTTTAGGTGTGGTTTCGCCTATAAGGAAAGCGCCTTCCAGCAAAGTTTCCAAGACATTAAATTCCCTTTTGACAGCGCTTAATACTTTACTTTGAGAAGAAACAGGGATGAGTTCCCTGATGGTGTCAATATGCCTTTTTTCAATTTCCTGGAGCAATTCGGCATATTTTTCGTTTTGATGTGATGCCAGTAATGCTGTTTCGAGAAGCAGATCTGTAACACCGCCCAGGGCAGATACAACCACTGCTATTTTCTGTTCTTTGACGGAGTTTTGAACAATATCTTTGACTCTTTTAATGTTTTCTGCATTAGCTACAGAGGTTCCCCCGAATTTAAGTACTTTCATTTTGTTTGTTTAAAGATAGTTGATTTGTATGGTAATGGTTAGCCGGTTTGATTCTGATTAAAATCAAATAGGGTATACGGTTGATATGTAATAAATGAAGCCCCCTTACGGGGTAATAATTGCTGTAGAAGTGCCAATAGCAGCAATAGCAATTCGACCGGTGCCTGTGCCGGTTGAAATAGTTGCTATGTACTTAAAGTTTGGCATAACTGATTGTTAACTATTCAAAAGTAGTATTTTTACTAGTAGAAACAAATCTTGAGTGAAGAATTATCAAATCGATAATTTTCTTTAATAAATATTGACATATGAAAATTTATACTGCCGAACAGATGTACGCTGCTGACGAATTCACAATTAAAAGCCAGCATATTACCAGTATAGAATTAATGGAGCGTGCTTCAAATCAGGTTTTTAAATGGTTGGATATGCGTTTGCAGCGGCAAAAAGTGAAAATAAAGGTATTAGCAGGGGTGGGGAACAATGGAGGTGATGGCCTGGCAATATCGAGACTTTTAATAGAAAATGGCTATGATGTAACAGTACATGTTGTTAACTTTAGTGATAAACGTTCGAAAGACTTTTTACTAAATCTCGACAGGTTAAAGGAGTTGAAATATTGGCCGGAGACGATTAATAAAGATATGGAATACCCTGAAATCTCATCCGATGAGATTGTGATAGACTGTATTTTTGGAATAGGCTTGAACCGCGCTCCTGAAAACTGGGTAGGAGGATTGATAGATCATATAAATGAATCAAGGGCGTTTGTGTTGTCGGTTGACATACCTTCCGGACTTTATGTAAACAGGGCGCCTGATAATCCCAAGGATGTGATAAGGGCGAGCCATACCTTGACTTTTCAGGTTCCTAAACTTGTGTTTTTTCTACCCGAAACGGGTCGTTATACGAACCAGTGGGAGTTGTTGAATATTGGTTTGGATATGAATTTTCTGGGAAGTATCGATACCGGAATGTATCTTATAGGGAAGCAGGAGGTACTGCCCTTGTATGTTCCGAGGCAAAAGTTTTCTCATAAGGGAGATTATGGCCATGCCCTTATTATAGGCGGGAGCTATGGGAAAATAGGGGCGCCACTGATGGCGTCAGAAGCATGTCTGAACACCGGAGCAGGGTTAGTGACAGCATTTATACCCAAATGCGGATATACTGTTTTTCAAAGCTCATTTCCTGAAGGAATGGTCATTACGGACCGGGAGAATGAATTTATTTCTGAGATAACATATGATACGAGTCCGAATGTAATAGGAGTGGGCCCGGGCATTGGTGTTAATGAAGCAACAATTAAAGCTTTTGCAGGGTTTTTAGAAGGAAATAAGATTCCTTTGGTTATAGATGCTGATGCCCTGAATATCTTATCAAGATCCCCTGAACTTATAAAATATATTCCATCCAAATCTGTATTGACGCCACACCCCAAAGAACTGGAAAGACTAATAGGGGCTTGGAAAGACGATTTTGATAAATTAGAAAAAGTTAAGCGATTTAGTAAAGAAAATGACCTGATAATGGTTGTTAAGGGAGCACATACGATAACAGTTTATCAAGATCAGATTTATGTAAACAGTACGGGTAATCCCGGAATGGCCACAGCAGGAAGCGGCGATGTGCTTACCGGAATGATTACAGGCTTGATAGCTCAGGGATATAACCATTTGAATGCAGCAGTTTTTGGTGTTTATTTACATGGAAAGGCAGGCGATCTCGGAGTGGAAAAGTCAGGTTATCAGGCATTAACTGCTACTACAATCATAGATTTTATTGGTGATGCCTTTCTCGATTTGTTTCAAAAGGAATATCGTGATAATGAACCGGAGAATAACTGAATAAATAAAGAGGAATAATCATTTTTATACAAAAAGATCTATTTGTTTAAGGATTTGTTATTAAAAGTTTAAATTCGTTCCGTTTTTTGAACTTAAAATGTCGATACAAAATAAACTCATAAAAGGGGATATAGGAGCCTTTGAAAAAGTATATAATACTTATTTTCAAAAGGTGTATGGGATTATTTTGAAATATACCCGCGATCAGACATTTGCGGATGATTTACTACAAGATGTTTTTATTAAATTTTGGAATAACCGGTCTAAAATAGCTTCGGATTTAACAATTGAGCATCAGTTATTTGTTTTGACAAGGAGTGTAGTGTTCAATTTTTTGAAAAAATCAGTCAGGGAAAAACAGCTGATGGAAGAGTACAGGGAGATACATCCGGTTGTAAATGGTGCTCGCAATGACGAATTCGAGCAAAAAAAGATACAGAAGCTGAATCAACTTATAGAGGCGCTACCGGAGAAACAGCAAAAAGTCTTTACAATGCATAAGCTGGAGGGATTGAGTTATGAGGAAATTGCGGAACATCTTAATATTTCTAAAAATACCGTGTCTTCCCATATGACGGCAGCGCTAAATCAACTTAAAAAGAGTAACATTTTATTGTTGCAGATTATATTTCTTCTGAATTAGTATTTTCTTGATTAAATCATCTTAAATGTTAAAATTTCATTTTTTTTGAAATTTCACTAGTGATATTCATTTTGTCGGTTGTATACCTAATAGATGAAGTTCATAAATGGAAATAAAAAAGTTAATTGAAAAATTTTTAGAAGATAAATGCAGCAAGGATGAATTAGAGCTTCTTGGGCGTTATCTTAATTCGGGTGAAACCAGCGAGTTTGATCAGGAGTTTTATGAAAAATGGAACCGGCAACAAGATCAGTTTATAAATGATTCTAAGGCTGAGTTCCTTTGGAGAGGTATAAAAGCATCTGTAATTGAAAGCCGCAAATCTTCATTTCAGAGGTATTCTGTTGTATTTAAATATGCAGCTGTTTTACTTGCCTTTGCTGCAACCGGATATTTTATATTGTCGAAATTAAATCGGACGGAAGAATTAGATGATGCCATCACTATAACTTACCAGGATGGTGAAACCAAAAAAATTATCGTTGGCGATAGTACTAATTTATTTGATAAAGAAGGAAAAATTCTGGCACGACAGACAAAAGGGAGAGTAGATTTTTCGGAAAATCAAAATGAAGATGTCCTGGAATTTAGTACAGTAAAAGTTCCTTTAGGAAAAAAGCTGGAGGTGGTTTTACCGGATCAAAGTTTGATATATCTGAACGGCGGAACAGAGTTGAGGTTTCCCAATAGTTTTAAGGGGATGGATAACAGAACGATTTACTTAAGCGGAGAAGCCTATTTCTCTGTTTTCAAAGACCGTAATAAACCCTTTATTGTTTCGGCAGGAGACCTTAAAACCAAAGTTTTCGGAACTGTTTTTAATGTGGATGCTTTTCAAAGTTCGAGTAAGATTGAGGTTGTTTTAGTTGAAGGCAGTGTAGGTTTGTTTGTCGAAGATGAGTCATCTCCTTTGATGATAAAACCAAATCAATTGGCGTCGTATGTATTGAATCAGGATATAACGGTAACTGATGTAAATATTGAAGACCATGTTGCGTGGGTAGACGGGGTTCTTCTTTTTAGAGATGAAAGTTTTAGTGAAATACAAAGAAAACTTGAGAGACACTTTGGACTAACGATTAAAAATTATAATAAGACAATAGAAAACAGACGTTTCTCAGGGCGATTTGAGAAGGAAAGTCTGGAAGAAGTTTTACAGGTAATTCAAGATGTAGCACCTTTTACTTATGAGTATAAAAACCAAACATTAACTATAAAATAAATCGATATGTAATCCTTTTTTTAAAGAAAAAATTCGGGCGATGCGCCAACATCACCCGAAAAACAAATTCAAAAATCGTTCCACCAATTTTTAAATTTTCACTAAAGTATGAAAAAAACTTACTGTGGTCGCACTTTATGTGTGACATCTATAAAACAAAACTTAAAAATGAAGCTTACTTTCGTTTTTCTTCTTGTTGCATTGTTTCAAACTCAGGCAGAATCGCGTTCCGAAAAACGCTTATCATTAAATGTCACCAACCAGACATTGGGTGCTGTATTTAATGAAATTGAAAGGCAGACAGATTATAATTTCTTTTATGATACCAAAGTAATTGACCTGAATGGAAGGGTGGATTTCAAAGTTTCTGATATGCCGGTTACCAAAGCCATTAATAACTTATTAGATCAGGCGGGTATATCTTACAAGATTGTAAATAATCAAATTATAATATCCTCACAGCGTTTGAATCCTCCAAACCAGAAAAAAGAATATGAATATCAGGAGCATATTGTAAAAGGGAAGGTTCTTGATGAGTATGGAACACCATTACCCGGAGCCACAATTATGCAGAAGGGAACCCGTAAGGGCGTTAGTTCTGATTTTAACGGAAATTTCAGCCTTGCTGTCGATGCACCAAAAGTTACCTTATTGGTTAGTTATGTAGGGTATAAAGAAAAAGAAGTAGAAGCTGTATCGGATACACCGGAGGTTATCCGTTTGCAGGCAAGCCTTTCAGATCTTGATGAGGTCGTACTTATCGGTTATGGAAAGGTAAGAAAAGAGGAGGTTACGGGATCTGTCGGAACAGTTTCAATGGAAAATATTAAGAGTATTCCTCCAACCGTAAATCTTGACAACGCTTTACAGGGGCAGGTTTCCGGATTACATGTGTCATCGTCTAACGGTCAGCCGGGAGCAGCTGCGAAAGTGAGGATTCGGGGTACGACTTCTTTATTCGGATCAAATCAACCATTATATGTGATAGACGGAATTCCTGTAGTACCAAACGGAAATATACCTGCCGCAGACAATGCAGCAGGAGGTAGATTGGGAGATGAATTAAACAGCCAGGGATTAAGCACGCCTATAGGGAATATAAGTATAGATAATATTGAGTCTATCAGTGTATTGAAAGATGCCTCGGCGGCGGCTATCTATGGTTCACGAGCAGCTAACGGTGTTATAATCATCACTACCAAACAAGGGATGTTTAACAGTAAACCTGCTTTTGAATTTAATACGACTGTAAGTATGCAGGCTCCTCAGACATTAGATGTTCTCAATGCGGAGCAATTCAGAGATGTATGGACTACCGCGGTAGAAAACAGAGGTTTATCAAATAGTTTTTCGCAATCCGTTCTGGATGGTTCTTACTTCGGGAATGCGAATACGAACTGGGAAGATGAAGTCAGTCCCGGAGCACCTATTGCCACTAATTATTCTTTTTCGGTTTACGGAGGTTCTGAAAACACCCGATATTCAACTTCGTTAAATGTTCTGAGTCACGATGGTGCCTATGAAAACTCTAAGTTTAACAGGTATGCTTATATGTTAAGTCTGGATACTCAATTTAGCGAAAGATTAAAGTTTGGATCTAAAGTTAACTTGTCATTTACCGATCAGTCATCTCCTGATGGGGGGCTAACTCAATTAACCTACAGGTTCAGACCTGATTTACCGGTTTATAATGAAGATGGTACTTATTCAACAAGTCCTACGTATTTTTCAGACAACCCGGTGGCCAGATCAAAAGCAACAAATAACAACAATACTTTTATGTTATTAACCAGTTTGTTTGCAGAATATGAAATTTTAGACGGGTTGACATATAAGCCATTGATAGCAGTAAATTACACTAATGGTAATCAAGATAGTTTTTATCCCGGTTTTACTTTTAGAGGAGGTTGGTGGCCATTCACTGGAGGCGATGGTGACGGTTATGCTCAGGAAAGTACTTCTAATTTTACAAAAACCTTATTTGAAAACACCCTTACTTATCAAAAAATATTCAATGAAGTACATCGATTAAATGTGGTTGCAGGGGCGTCATTTGAACGTAATAAAAACAAATCTCTTAAATCGTGGGGTGAAGGATTTCCGAATAGTGTTTTGACAAATTTATCAAATGCAACCGTCTATACGGACGGGTCATCATATGAATCGGAATTTGGGTTAGTATCCTACTTTACAAGGGTTAACTATGATTTTAGAAATAAATATCTGTTAACCCTTTCCGGTAGGATTGATGGTTCTTCGAAGTTTGCTACAGATAATAAGTATGCATTTTTTCCTGCTGCCGCTGTGGCCTGGCGACTTTCAGAAGAAAATTTCTTAAGTGGAAGTAAAGTTGTTTCCGATCTTAAGTTAAGAGCCAGCGCAGGTCGCACAGGACAACAGGATTTTGGGCCTTATGCATGGAGAACACTTTTTGCTAATGCGAATTATGGAGGTACTCCGGCTATAATAATGGACCAGTTGGGGAATGATCAGCTTAAATGGGAAACGACTGATCAGTTTGACTTAGGTTTGGACTTTACACTCTGGGACGGTAGGGTGTCTGGAACTATGGGGTATTATCTTAAAAACACCAAAGATGCTTTGTTTTCGACTATAACTCCAGGAAGTACAGGTTTTAACCGAACGATTGCAAATATAGCAGATACGAGGAACGAAGGTGTTGAATTTGAAATTCGGGCAGATTTAATCAGAGCAAAGGACTTTAACTGGAATATCAATTTTAATATTAGTAAGAATAAAAATTCTTTAACCAGAATAAATAATGATTTTAAAGACGAAAATGGCTTTTTAACAGGGTTTACTGGTGGCGGATATCTGAAAGAGGGAAGCCCGATAGGTTTAATTTATGGTTATAAATCAGAAGGTATCTTTCAGTCGCAGGAAACAATAGATCAGTTAAATGCAGCTTCTCCAACCGGTGTGTATCAGCATGCTCTTACAAGTCCCGGTGATTTAAGGTTTAAGGATATAACAGGGCCTGATGGTGTGCCGGACGGGCTTGTCAATTTACTGGATAAACAAGTTATAGGCGATGCCCAACCTGAACTTTTTGGTGGTTTTACCAATACGTTTAGTTATAAAGGGTTTAGTTTGTCTGCGTTTTTTACTTATTCTTTTGGAAATGATTTGAATGCTTTTACGTTGGCACAAGACACAAATTTTGCAAGTACATATGTAGGAGAAAATAAGACAACTTCTGTATTAGATGCGTGGAGTCCTGAAAACACCTCTTCTACTATTCCAAGGATAGTTTATACCGATCCTAATGATAATGATCGTATTTCGAGTCATTATGTTTACGATGCTTCTTATATAAGGCTTAGGACCCTGAATATAAGTTATAATCTACCTGCTGAGGTTATTGAAAAAATAGGATTTATAGATGATCTTACCTTGTTCTGTTCAGGACAGAATTTGTTAACAATTACTGATTATCCCGGAGCAGATCCGGAAGCCACGAATTTATTTAATAATGATCTGAGCGCAGGTCGTGACATAAATAGATTTCCTATAAGTAAGGTGTTTACTACCGGGTTAAGAATTAAATTTTAAAATCACCCAGATTATGAAAAAAATATTTATTTATATAGTTTCGTTACCGTTTGTATTAATGTCGTGTGAACTCACAGATGTTTTAGATAATAACCCTCCTGATAACTTGGTGCCGGAAAACGTAGTGAATAATCAAAAGGATGCGGAAGCATTATTGAATGGGGTTTATACTACCATTACTTCCAGAACGACACCAGCATATTATATGTTTACCGAGCTAATTCCCAGTGGTATGATTGGTACGATGAGTTCTGTTGGAGGAGGCAGAAATATAGAGTTTACCACTAACGATGTGCAGTACGACAATTCTGAAGTTCAAAACCTGTGGACCAGCTTTTACAGGGTTATTGATATGGCTAATACTTCTATAAAGTTAACATCGGAATTAGAAGACTCTGAATTCACAGGGAATAAAAAGGCTGAAATTCTAGGGGAAGCTCATTACCTAAGAGCAATGGCAACTTTTGATGCATTACGTTATTATGGTCAGTTTTATGATTTGTCAAGTGAATTAGGTGTAGTATTACGAGAGGAGCCTGTTAATTTTGTGACTCGTAACAAAGCAAGAAGTAATGTGCAGGAATGTTATGATTTTATTATAAATGATCTGATGTATGCCATTGATAATGCCCCTGATTTTTCGGTTACCTACAGGGGTTCAAAAACATCAGCAAAGGCTTTATTAGCAAAGGTAATGTTCTTTAAGGGTGATTATTCTGAAGCAATACAATTAGTCGATGCGGTAGTGGCAGAGGGAAATAGAAGTCTCGAAAGCACTTTTGCCGATGTTTTTGATAAGGGATTAAATTCTTCTGAAATGCTCTTTATGACTCACAGGGATGTTAACTCTGATACCGAGGATAATAACAGGAAACGGTTTTATCCCGGAAAAGCGGGTACGACCTGGTATGCTGATTTGATGGATGCTGATCCGAGAAAAGCTTCAAGTTACAACGGAACAACTATTTTAAAGGTAAATCATTTAGATACATTTAGGCCGACGTATTTTATGAGACTGGCGGAATTATACTTAATAAAGGCAGAGGCCTTATTGAGGAGTGGAGCCGGTGTTGAACAGGCTAAAGAACCTTTAGATATCATTAGAGAAAGAGCCGGACTAGAGGAGACCACTGCTGGTACTTTGGATGAACTAAGCCAGGAAATTTTTGAGGAGATAATAAGGGAGTTGGCTTTTGAGAACGGTAGCGATTGGTTTGCAGCGATACGTTTTGATAAGGCGAAAGACTTACAGCCTACAATTATATCGGAGCATCAATATATTCTTCCCATTCCGGAAGAAGAAATAATCGGCAATAGCCAGATTAATCCTGCGGATCAAAACCCGGGATATTAATAATACCCGGTATAAAATCATAGACATGATTTTTTAATTCTTTCAAGTATTTAAGGGGCTGATTTACTCAGTCCCTATAATTCATATTGTTTAAAATATACCTAAATCAATAGTTACATGGTACATAGATTAATATTTACAATATTGTTGTTATGCACAATAACAATGTATGCTCAGGATACTAAAGTATACAATAAGGGAGAGTCAATTCCTCTCGATAAAACTGTTTTAACGGGGAAACTAGATAATGGGCTGACTTATTTTATAAAAGAGAATACCAAGCCTTCGGATAAGGCACAATTAAGGTTAGTAGTTAAAGCCGGATCGCTTCAAGAGGAGGAGGATCAGCAAGGATTGGCCCATTTTGTAGAGCATATGGCTTTTAACGGGACTAAAAACTTTGAAAAAAACAGCCTGATCGATTATCTGGAAAAGCTGGGAGTGCAGTTTGGAGCCGATTTAAATGCGCATACAGCTTTTCACGAAACGGTTTACAAGCTATCCGTCCCGACTAATAATGAAGAGCTTTTTGATCAGAGTTTTTTGATTCTAAGAGATTGGGCAGACGGAATTGTATTTGATAAGAAAGAAGTTGATGCTGAGCGAGGAATAATTCTGGCAGAGCAGCGGGAACGCAATAGCGTGGCCAGAAGGTTATATTTTAACTCTTTGCCTGAATTGAGCAATCATTCCAGATATTCTAAACGTTTTCCGGGAGGTAAAAAGGAGATTATTGAAAATTTCAAGTATAAAGAATTAGAGCGTTATTACAAAGACTGGTACAGGCCGGACTTAATGGGAGTGATCGTAGTTGGAGACTTTAATGCAGAGGATGTAGAACGGAAAATAAAAAGTCATTTCTCGAGTATGAAGCTTCCTAAAAAAGCGTATGGAAAATTAAATTATGAAATTCCCGAGCAATCAGAAATGAAGGTAATTAAACTTCGTGATAAAGAGGCTACTGAGGTGAATTTTGCACTTTATTATAAGAATAAAGCGAAGGAGCTTAAGAATCATGAAGATTTTAGAAAACATATTATAGAAAAATTATATTGGATAATGTTAAAAGACCGATTGGCTGAAAAGGAATTGGAATTAAATACCCCTTTCTTATCAACAAAGGCGGGAATCGGAACTTTCTTAGGAGATACAGACAATTATTTTATCAAAGCAACCCTTAAAGACGATATGATTAACAAGGGAATAACAGCTGCGCTTGAAGAAAATTTCCGAGTTAAACAGCATGGATTTACCATGAGTGAACTTGAAAGAGCCAAGTTGTATTTGTTGAATTATATGAAGTTTGTTGCATCTGAAGAGGACAAAATTCCTTCAAAGCATTACGTAGATGAATTCACCAAATATTTTAGTACAGGAAAGATTGCTCCCGGAAAAGTGTATGCATATGAGTTCTATAATGATGTGCTTCCGGGTATAAATTTAGAGGAGGTGAATTCAATTGCACACGAATGGATTAAAGAAAAAAATATGGTGCTTGTACTAACCGGTTCGGAGAAAGCAGAATTCCCAGCAGATGCTTGGTTGAAACAGGAAGTTAGTAAAACAGCAAGTTCAAAGTTAGATGCTTATCACGATTCGCTTGCTGATAAAAAGATAATGGAAGGTAAACCATTGCCCGGTAAAATTATAGAGACTAATTACATCTCAAAAATTGGAACAACAATATGGACTCTTTCCAATGGTGTTAAAGTGATTGCACGTCCAAGTACATTGCAGAATGGTATTGTAGAAATGAGTGGATTCAGAGAAGGAGGGAGTTCTGTTGTAGATGATCGTATGTTTTTGTCAGCTGTACATGCAGGTGATATTATAGGTAGAAGTGGCTTTAATAATATCTCTGACATGGATATAGAAAAGTTGAATATGGGGAAGGTCGTATCGGTAACACCTCGTATTAATTATTATGATGATTTGATGTCGGGAGAATGTACCAATCCAAATATGGAAACAATGCTTCAGATGGTATATATGTATATGACGAAGCCAAACAAGGATAAAGCTGTTTTTCAGCGGGCAAAATCAAAATTACTTTTAAGTGATAAACGAAGAAAAAACAATGCTAATTCTATTTACTACGACAGAATCTCCAAGATTATGACTCAGGGCCACTTAAGAGGAGGGGGAGTCGATTCAGAAAAAATTAACAGTGCGTTGAGTCTAGATGAAGCATTTGAGTTTTATAAGCATAGGTTTTCGTCGGCCAGTGGCTTTACTTTCATTTTTACCGGAAATTTTGAGTTGAATACATTAAAAGATTTAGTAACAGATTATCTGGCAAGCTTACCAGTAAATAAGGATGTTCATGTAGGATGGAAGGACATAGGTCTACGACGTGTAAAGGGTAGGGTTAAAGAGGTCGTTTACGCAGGAGAGGAAGAAAAAAGTACTGTGAATCTGCGCTATACCGGTGAATTAGATTTTTCTCTTGAAGAACAATACAAATTATCGACTTTAGGTAAAGCATTGAAGTTAAAATTAACAGAAGAGTTACGCGAGAAAATGTCAGGAGTTTACGGGGTTAAAGCTTCAGGTTTTTCAACTTATGTGCCGTATGAGTGGTATCGGATGAATGTTGAGTTTTCGTGCCACCCTGATGATGTGGAACCTCTTATTGAGGCTACCAATCGTATTATAGAAACTATTAAACGAGACGGGATAGGTGAAAGCGAGCTGGCCAAGATTAAGAAAGCGGATTTGGCAAATCATCGAGATGGATTAAAGTATGATGCTTATTGGACCTATAAAATGAGGGATTTGTATAAAAATAAGCTTCCGTTGGAGGAGATACTGAATATCCCCGATTTAGTTAATTCAGTAACAAAAGAAGAATTAAAAGAATTGGCAAACAGGTATTTTGACAATTCCAATTATGCAGAATTTATTTTATTACCTGAATCGTATAAGGAGAAATAACAGTTTAAAAAAAGCCGCATTAGCGGCTTTTTTTAAATTATAACAGAGAATTTAAAGTCTCTTTAAGTTTTGGATTTGATGGCCTGTCGGCATCTGCAGAAATAATATTTCCGTTCGGATCGATCAGGATAAAACGAGGAATACCGCTAATAGCATAATTTTTAACAAAGTCGGAACTCCAGTCTTTGTCCGCAAAAAGCTGAACACCTTTCAGTTCTTTGTCTGCAACCATTTGTTTCCATTTATCCTTATCTTTTGCTTTATCAACAGAAATGCTTACAAACTCGATGTTCTTATCATGATACTCTTTCTCTATTTCTTTTAGGAAAGGAATTTCTGCTTTACATGGTCCACACCAGGTAGCCCATACATCTACATATACGTATTTACCTTTTAGGTCGGCCAATGATGTAGTTCCGCCGTTGTAGTTCTCGTAAGCCTCAAAAGTAGGAGAAGGGTTTCCTTTGGTCAGCTTTTTAATAGTAGTATATTTAGTTTCCAGTTTTTGCTTGAAATCAGCATCGGTAGAAACTTTCATAATAGCATCATATATTTCTTGAGCATTTTCAGCCGAAGGAGAAATTCTGTATGACAATGATCGGGCAAGATCATTTTTTATGGATTCCCCTGGAATACTGTTCAGGACATCAAAAATACTTGTCGAAGCATCAACTTCAGCTATTTTTTCACCATAATGAGTATTTACCAAATTCTTATAGGTTCCAAAGTTTTTGTAATCTTCTTCGTTGTTGTAATCAAGATCGGAAAGTTCAGCATCAAAACCTTCAGATGGTTTGAAATCCTGGTTTTTAGTCAGGTAGCGGTGAGCGTTTGTGTAAGTAGAAATTTTTGACAAATAATCGTAATTAATGCTCTTTGTCTCCAGTGCCACGAAACTTTCACCCAGATTTTGAGATTCGTTTAAAGCCTTCATCGCCTTGTCCTTGTCTTCCTGGATTTTGTTTTTAAAGGCATCTTCTTCTAGTTTGTATAGCTCCTGAGGAGAAAGGGATTCTTTTTCCTGTATTAAAAGTTTGTTTGCCAGAAAATTACTGTTTTCAGCACCGGTTCCTGTATATTTGATGGTTTCATCAAACTGTTCGGTGTTCAGCGAGATGTTAAGGTTATAACCGGGCTCCAGATAGACTGCTGTTGATTCTCTTCCTTCAGCAAGTGTGTAATAGCCGGGACTTACTCTTAAAGTGTCTGCGAAACTGCCATCTTCTTTTAGGGCTATTTTTTGGGTAAAGTCATTCCCTCTTATGATTATTTCTTTCCCTGTTGCATTGTCTATTTTTCCTTGAACTAAAGTATAATCAACTTTCTGTTCCTTTTGACAGCTGATTATTGTGGCTGCAATAATAGCTGAAAATAAAATTTTCTTCATTTTTAGGATTTAATTAGTTTTTTGGTAAATGTAATAATATTCTGCTGAGAAAAAAATAATTGAATTTCGACTTGTTTAATTTATTGTGAATACTGAATTTTGAGGCATCAATATTCTGTGAAAAATGAAAAAAACACATTACATAAGCGCCGATATTTTTGATCTTCAAAAAATAATGGAAATAACAGCGGATGATTTAAATCTGAAGTTATCTGATGAGGCGCGATTAAATATTGAAAAATGCAGATCGTATCTGGATGAAAAACTAGCATCATCGAATAGTCCTTTCTATGGCATAAATACAGGGTTTGGCTCATTGTGCAATGTGAAAATCTCTGGTGAACATTTAAGCCAGTTACAGGAAAACCTGGTTATGTCGCATGCCTGTGGTACTGGAGACAAGGTGCCTTTGGATGTTGTTAAACTGATGTTGCTTTTAAAGATTCAATCATTAAGTTACGGTCATAGTGGTGTGCAGTTACAAACTGTAGAACGATTGATAGCATTTTATAATAATGATATTATTCCGGTAGTATATACACAGGGCTCTTTAGGGGCATCCGGAGACCTTGCACCTTTGGCACACCTGGCACTTCCCCTTATAGGTAAAGGAGAAGTATATCATGAAGGGGCTATAAAAAAGAGTAGTGAAGTTTTAGGGCAGTTTAATTGGGAACCTGTTCAGTTGAAAGCCAAGGAAGGCCTGGCTTTGTTGAATGGTACCCAATTTATGAGTGCTTATGGGGTGTATTGTGTTCTAAAGGGCTATAAGTTATCGTATCTGGCAGACCTGATCGGGGCGTTGTCTTTAGATGCTTTTGATTGCAGGGTGGAACCTTTTAATAGATTGATACATTTAATAAGGCCGCATAGAGGACAGGTGAAAACAGCAGAGCGTATATTGGAATTCTTAAATGAAAGTGAGATTGCAGCACAGGAGAAGAAACAGGTTCAGGATCCGTATTCTTTCAGGTGTATACCTCAGGTACACGGAGCTTCAAAAGATACCCTTGCTTTTGTTAGGAAAGTTTTTAAAACCGAAATGAACTCTGTTACGGATAATCCAAATATTTTTTCAGAAGAGGATGAGATCATTTCTGGGGGAAACTTCCATGGACAGCCCTTGGCCCTGGCATTGGATTATTTAGGGATTGCTATGGCCGAACTTGGCAATATCTCGGAAAGAAGAACATATCAGTTGATATCTGGCCAACGGGGATTGCCGGCATTTTTAGTCAATGATCCGGGATTGAATTCCGGCCTGATGATTCCGCAGTATACAGCAGCGAGCATAGTCAGTCAGAATAAGCAGCTGGCTTCGCCGGCCAGTGTAGACAGTATTGTGTCTTCTAACGGGCAGGAAGACCATGTGAGTATGGGTGCGAATGCAGCAACCAAGTGTATTAAGATTGTAGATAACCTGGAAAGAATATTGGCCATTGAACTTTTAAATGCATCACAGGCGATAGCGTTTAAAAGACCGTTACAATCTTCTAAGATGGTTGAAGAGCTAATGTCAGCATACAGAACTCAGGTGTCATTTATCAAGAAAGACCGAATCTTACATGACGATATTGAAAAGTCGGTTGAGTTTATTAATAATTTCAGGCTGACTGGTACGATGTTGAATGATTAGCTAATTGTCTTTCCATCCAGACAGTAGCTTTTTCTAATGAATCAAAGAGTTTAAAAGGTTTGTTGAAAAACATCTTTTCGACTGCTGCGCTCATTTTTTGAGCAGGATTTTGAATGACAATGGCAATTGCTACCAGATTTGGGGCAATCTTGGTTACTTCATAGGCCTGAGGATCCAGTGAATATGAGTTTACCCGGTTCGATATATATCCAAAAGGTTTTTTTCCAAAAGCTTCAAGAGAGTACTGGTAGAGTGTGAGAACCTGATCTCGTTTGAATATTTCTCCTTCATTCATTATTCCTACAGCATAATTATTATAAATAGCGACCTCTCCAAAATCAAAAACTAATTTCTTAACCATAAGTACGGGGGATGTAAATTATGGCACAAAATTAAACTGATGTTATGCTAATGTAAAAAATAAGCTATCAAATACATGATTATCCGATGATTAACTCGGCCCAATTTGTGGCGTCTTTTATGGTTTCAAAAAGCATCATCGGCTTGCCGAAGAAAAGCCGTTCGATGTTTAAATTGTTACGATCGATTTTTTTCTCAGAAACAATAGCTATTGCCCTGAGTGTAGAAATGTGGGTAACTTCAGTATATATGGTCGGGTCTACGGAGTAAGAGTTTTGCCTGCATGTAATGTATACAAAATCTTTTGATTTGAAGTGTTTGTCTACAATATAAGTGAGTTCGGAAGTGTTGTTTAGATTCAATGTGATTCCTTCATTGATTCTGGCGATCATATACGAATCATATACCTCGGCAGAACCTATGCTCAGATTGTAAACCGCTTCTGGTGCATTTTCTCTTTCCATGTTTGGTTGGTTAATTTGGTATTACAAATATACAAATACAAAATATATTTGAAGAGAAAGGTTATCTGTCAATTAGGAATTTACATCTTTTTTCCAGTCTAAATGCTTTTCAATTGATTTGATCATTATTGATGCGATATCCTTTTCAGTAGCGGCTTCAATACCTTCCAGTCCGGGAGATGAATTAACTTCCAGAAGCAACGGGCCCTTGGATGACCGGATGATATCTACTCCGGCGACGTGTAATCCCATAGCTTTGGTTGCCTTTATAGCCAGTTTGCGTTCTTCAGCTGTGATCTTAACTGATGAGGTAATACCACCCAGATGAACATTGGCCCTGAATTCGCCCGGGGGTGCTGTTCGTTGCATCGATGCTACCACTTTGCCGTCGATGACAAAGCACCTGATGTCCTTCCCGTTGGCTTCTTTGATAAATTCCTGCACCAGTATGTTGGCATTCAAGCTTTTAAAGGCATTGATAACACTTTCGGCTGCTTTCTTGGTTTCGGCAAGTACTACGCCTTTCCCTTGTGTTCCTTCCAGTAACTTAATAATCAGAGGCGATCCTCCAACCATTTTTATAAGATCATTGGTGTCCAGCGGAGAATTGGCAAAACCGGTAGTGGGGATGTCTATACCGTTATTCAATAATAGCTGAAGGGAGTAAAGTTTGTCTCGTGATTTACTGATGGCTGAAGCTTTGTTTAAACACAGCACACCCAGGTTTTCAAATTGAGTAGTAAGAGCACATCCATAATAAGTCAGACTCGGGCGGATACGTGGGATTATAGCATCTAAATCGTTTAGGATTTGTCCTCCCCTGTAATGAATTTCCGGAGTTTCAGCATTCAGTTTTATATAGCATTGCCTTATGTTGTAGAAGTCTACGGTATGTCCGAGCCTTTCCGCGGCCTCCATGATCCGTCTGTTGCTGTATAGGTTCGGGTTACTGGCTAAAAGCCCTATTCTTAGTCCTGTTTTTTCAGAAGTATTAGAATTGTATGCCTTGTCTATTTCTTCATCACTCATTTCACCAAGAAGAAAGCCCTGTTCCGGATCAACAAGCATGCGCCCCATCATAGCTTCACGTCCTAATAACATACGGTATCCCATTGAATCACGATTGGTCAGGGTGACTTCTATATCAGTACTGAAATCCTGAGATCTGAGGGTTGTTCTGATAACAAAGCGGTTCTCTTTGTTTCCTGTTGAGCTTTTTATGATCCGTTTGTCAATAACCTTGGCCGTACATTGTATATGCTTTTTACCGTTGTACTGAATGGGGAACATATCAAAAGACACCCAAGTCTCATGTCCCTTTTTGTAGGGTTCTATATTTACGGCATGGAGAGAAGATGTTTTTGCACCGCTATCAATACGTGCTTTTACTGCCGGTATACCGAGGTCTGGTAATGAAAACCATTCTTCACTACCTACTATTATTTTTTCGCTTAACATGATTAGTCTTTAGAATTACGAATTTATAAAAGAAAGCTGTATTTATTTTAATTTCCATTAAAATAAAAAACAAAAAAAGCGCATCAGGATCCTGATGCGCTTTTTTATGGTATAAAGTTTTTTTAAGATTCAGATTCTGTCGGCTTTTCCGATTTTTCGATCTTTATTGTAAGTTCGTCTTTCTTTGTGTCCAAATCCATAAAAATGCTGTCGCCTTCCTCAAGTTTCGAAGCAATGATCTCTTCTGCCAGGGTGTCTTCAATATACTTCTGGATAGCACGTTTTAAAGGACGCGCTCCGTATTGCTTGTCAAAACCTTTGTCGGCGATATAATCCTTGGCTTTATCGCTGAGACTTAGGTTATACCCGAGATCTTTGATCCTCGCATATAATTTCAGCAATTCAATATCGATAATTTTGTGAATATCTTCTTTTTCAAGAGGATTGAAGACTACGACATCATCTACCCTGTTCAGGAATTCAGGGGCAAAGGCTTTTTTAAGTGCATTTTCAATAACGCCTCTTGCATGTTCATTAGCCTGGGCCATTTTAGCCGAAGTACCAAATCCCACCCCTTGTCCGAAGTCTTTTAATTGACGGGCTCCGATGTTAGAGGTCATTATGATAATGGTATTTCTAAAATCGATCTTACGGCCTAGGCTGTCTGTTAAGGCACCGTCATCTAGTACCTGTAAAAGCATATTGAATACATCCGGGTGTGCTTTTTCAACTTCGTCAAGGAGTATCACGGCATAGGGCTTTCTTCTTACTTTTTCGGTAAGCTGGCCTCCTTCTTCATAACCGACATACCCCGGAGGTGCCCCGATTAATCTGGAAACGGCAAATTTCTCCATGTATTCACTCATGTCGATCCTTATCAGTGAATCTTCCGAGTCAAACAGTTGTGCAGCCAGAACCTTGGCCAGTTGTGTTTTGCCGACCCCGGTCTGTCCCAGAAAAATAAACGAACCTATAGGTTTGTTAGGATCCTTCAGGCCGGCCCTGTTACGTTGGATGGCTTTAACGACCTTGCTGACGGCTTCGTCTTGCCCGATGACTTTACCTTTTATCAGTTCAGGCAATTTGGCAAGCTTAGCGCTTTCAGCCTGAGCTATTCTGTTAACAGGAATACCACTCATCATGGAAACTACGTCGGCCACATTTTCTTCTGAGACCGTTTCTTTGTGAAGTTTACTTTCTTCTTCCCATTTCTCTTGTGCTACTTGAAGCTCTTTTTCTATTCGTTTTTCATCATCCCTGAGCTTGGCAGCTTCTTCATACTTTTGCTTTTTAACAACGGAGTTTTTGAGTTCTTTTACCTCTTCCAATTGTTTTTCAAGATCGAGAATTTGCTTGGGAACTTCCATATTGGTAATGTGAACACGCGATCCGGCTTCATCCAAAGCATCGATAGCCTTGTCTGGTAAAAACCGATCCGTCAGGTATCGGTTTGTCAGTTTCACACATGCTTTTATGGCTTCGTCTGTATATAGTACATTATGGTGCTCCTCGTATTTTTCTTTGATGTTGTTAAGGATTTCAATCGTTTCCTCAACTGAAGTAGGCTCTACCATTACTTTTTGGAACCTGCGCTCCAGGGCACCATCTTTTTCAATGTATTGCCTGTATTCGTCGAGCGTAGTGGCCCCTATACATTGAATTTCTCCTCTGGCCAGGGCAGGTTTGAACATATTGGAAGCATCCAGGCTTCCTGTAGCTCCTCCTGCACCGACAATGGTATGGATTTCGTCAATGAATAAAATGATGTCGTCATTTTTTTCTAATTCATTCATAACCGCTTTCATCCGTTCTTCAAATTGCCCCCTGTATTTTGTTCCCGCTACAAGCGATGCAAGATCGAGGGTAACAACTCTTTTATTATAGAGTACACGTGAGACCTTTCTTTTTACAATACGAAGTGCCAGTCCTTCGGCAATAGCACTTTTACCAACCCCGGGTTCTCCGATCAGGAGCGGATTGTTTTTCTTTCTTCTGCTAAGAATTTGAGAAACACGTTCGATCTCTTTTTGTCTGCCCACTACCGGGTCTAACTTGTCTTCTTCGGCAAGTTGCGTTAAGTCGCGGCCAAAGTTATCGAGAACCGGTGTTTTGGACTTTTTATTGGATTTTGCCCCTCCCGGATTGTTGAAAGGGTTGTCTCTTGAGTCTTCAGCAGAGCCCGGATCGTCTGAATACGATTCGGCTGAAGGAGTGTCTATATAATCGTCGTCGCTTATTATCATCTGTTTAAATTGATCTTTTACCCCGTCGTAATCTACTAGTAGTTTATTGAGCAGTTTAGTAGTGGGGTCGTTTTCGTTTCTTAAAATACACAATAAAAGGTGAGCGGTATTTATGGAAGAACTTTGAAATAATTTGGCTTCTAAGAAAGTGGTTTTCAGGGCCCTTTCCGCCTGTCGTGTTAAATGAAGGTTCTTCTTAAAATTGGGGGAAGCTCCGACATTTGGATTTGCCGGACTTAATATCTCAACTTTACGTCTTAAATGATCTAGGTCTATATTTAAGGCATTAAGAATATTTATGGCTTTCCCGCTACCGTCTCTCAATAAACCAAGCACAAGATGTTCCGTACCTATAAAGTCGTGCCCTAAACGAAGCGCCTCTTCTTTACTGTAAGTGATCACATCTTTTACCCTTGGTGAAAAATTGTCATCCATAATTCTTTCTCCTTTACTTCATTAAAAATAATTAAAACTACAGTAAAACGGCAAAAACCATACCTGTTTAGTAGTAGTCATAGCTAATAGACGAAAAAATAATTCAAAATCAAAGAAAATTAACGACATCTTATCAACTTTGAAGGCGTGTTTTTTTGTTAATAAAATATATAAAAAAGGTAAGCCGTAATCGCTTTCGTACTGTATAAAATGCGTATATTGGCTCGATTTGTAAACTATCAAAAATAAAAACAAATTAATATGGCAGAAGGAGAAAAACTGATTCCTATTAATATTGAAGATGAAATGAAATCGGCTTACATCGATTATTCGATGTCGGTCATTGTGTCACGTGCGTTACCTGATGTAAGGGACGGACTGAAGCCGGTTCACAGAAGGGTATTGTTTGGGATGCACGAATTAGGGGTAAGATCTAATACAGCATATAAAAAATCAGCAAGAATTGTCGGTGAGGTTTTAGGTAAGTATCACCCTCACGGAGATTCATCGGTATATGATACGATGGTTAGGATGGCGCAGCATTGGAGTTTGCGGTATATGCTTGTAGACGGACAAGGTAACTTCGGGTCTGTTGACGGTGATAGCCCGGCGGCGATGCGTTATACCGAGGCCAGAATGCGTAAGATATCCGAAGACATGTTGGCAGATATCGATAAAGAGACCGTAGACCACCAGTTAAACTTCGATGATACGTTACAGGAGCCAAAAGTGCTTCCGACGAGGATCCCTAATTTATTGGTAAACGGTGCATCAGGGATAGCCGTGGGGATGGCGACAAATATGCCTCCGCACAATTTGTCTGAAGTTATTGACGGAACGATTGCTTTTATCGATGATAAAGATATAGAGGTAGAAGGCCTGATGGAGTATATCAAAGCTCCTGATTTTCCTACTGGAGGTATTATTTATGGTTACGACGGGGTCAGGGAGGCTTTTAAGACCGGTAGGGGCCGCGTTGTACTCAGAGCCAAGGCAGAGATTGAAGAAGTGAATGGCAGGGAGTGTATTATCGTAACTGAGATTCCATACCAGGTCAATAAGGCGGAAATGATAAAAAAGACTGCCGATCTTGTCAATGAAAAGCGAATTGAGGGTATTTCGAATATCCGGGACGAATCGGACAGAAAAGGGATGCGTATCGTTTATGTGTTAAAGCGTGATGCCGTGCCAAATATAGTCCTGAATACCTTGTTCAAGTACACTGCATTGCAATCTTCGTTTAGTGTCAATAATATAGCATTGGTGAATGGACGTCCTCAGATGTTAAATCTGAAAGACCTTATAAAGCACTTCGTTGATCATCGTCATGAGGTTGTTGTTCGCAGAACTGAATATGAGTTGCGCAAAGCAGAAGAAAGGGCTCATATTTTAGAGGGGTTGATCATTGCTTCAGATAATATAGATGAGGTTATTAGTATTATAAGAAGTTCTTCGAATGCTGATGAAGCACGTCAGAAGTTGATAGAGCGTTTTAAACTTTCTGAAATTCAGGCTCGTGCTATTGTCGAAATGCGATTAAGGCAACTTACAGGTCTTGAACAGGATAAACTGCGGGCTGAGTATGAAGATATCAAGAAGTTGATAGAAGATTTAAAAGATATCTTAGCCAGGGAAGAGCGTAGAATGGATGTGATTAAAGAAGAGCTTATCGAAGTAAGAGAAAAATACGGAGACGAGCGTCGTTCTGAAATTAACTATGCCGGAGGAAACTTTAGCATTGAAGATATGATTGCTGATGAGCAAGTGGTGATAACTATTTCTCATGCAGGATATATTAAGCGTACGCCGCTTTCTGAATATAAAACCCAGAACAGAGGAGGGGTAGGCCAAAAAGGATCTTCTACCAGAAATGAAGATTTCCTGGAGCATTTGTTTGTGGGAACCAACCACCAATATATGCTGTTCTTTACCCAGAAAGGAAAATGTTTCTGGTTACGTGTATTTGAAATTCCGGAAGGCACCAAAATTTCTAAGGGTAGAGCTATCCAGAACCTGATCAATATTGAACAGGACGATAAGGTGAAGGCCTTTATCTGTACGAAAGACCTGAAGGATGAAGACTATATCAATAGCCACTATGTCATTATGGCAACTAAAATGGGTATTGTAAAGAAAACATCTCTGGAGCAGTATTCGCGTCCGCGTCAAAATGGAATTAATGCGATTACCATTCGGGAAGAGGATGAATTACTGGAAGCAAAATTAACTACCGGAAACAGCCAGATTATGCTGGCAACCAGATCAGGAAAAGCGATCCGCTTTGAAGAAAGTAAGACACGCCCAATGGGAAGAAATGCATCAGGTGTTAGAGGTATTACGCTGGCGGATGATAAAGATGAGGTAATCGGAATGATTTCTGTTCATAATATGGAGGAGAATATTTTGGTCGTTTCAGAGAATGGTTACGGAAAACGTACCTACCTGGATGATCCTGAAGATGGAGAGGCTGTGTATCGAATTACCAACAGAGGAGGAAAAGGTGTAAAAACCATGTCTATTACCGATAAAACGGGTGAATTGGTAGCAATTAAGAATGTTTCAGATGAAGATGACCTGATGATTATTAACAAATCGGGTTTAACGATTCGTATGGCAGTAGAAGACCTTCGGGTAATGGGGAGAGCAACGCAGGGGGTTCGTTTGATAAATATAAAAGGAAACGATTCCATTGCTGCCGTAGCCAAGGTAATGAAAGAAGAAGAAGATCTTCAGGACATCAATGACATTGAAGTAGAAGAGAATGGAGCGGGAGTTGACGACGGGTCGACCAACGAATCATAATCTAGATTATCGTTATTTTTGTAAGAGATCATTTTTTTTAATCCATATGGTATTTTAAATCGTACATATTTTAAACTAAGTTATAACTTAAAAGAATAGAAAATTTTAAACTGATGAAAAAACAAGTTTTAGTTGCTTCAGCGTTATTAATAACTGCTTTTTCTTTTGCACAAAAGAATGAATTGAAAGAGGCAGATAAAGCATTGAGCGGTGGAGATGTAACAGGAGCAAAGGCTGCAATCGAAGCGGCAAGTCCTTTAATCGCTAATGCTGATGATAAGTATAAAGCCCAATTTTATTTTCTAAAGGGAAAAACGTATTTCGATATGGCCCAAAAGGGAATGGAAGCCATTAACTCTTTTAAGACATCACAGGAGGCATTTGATCAACTGATAGAATTTGAGAAGTCTACAAAACAGAAATATACAGAAGAGGCAAAGCAGGTAATGGCTCAGATGGCTGGTGCATTGGTGAACTCAGCCGTAGCTGATAATGAGAAGAAAGAATATTCTGATGCTGCTCAAAAGTTGAATATGGCTTATTTGCTGGATAAAGAGAATAATGTAGATTACCTTTACTATGCGGCTTCCAGTGCTGTTAACGGAAGTGATTATGATACGGCATTGGATTATTACGGTCAGTTAAAGGATCTGGGATATACAGGAGTCTCTACGCAATATGTAGCTACGAATGTTGAAACTGGAGAAGAGGAAGTATTTAGCAGTAAGCAACAACGTGACTTAATGGTTAAAGCAAAATCGCATAAAGATCCTGCTGAAAAAGTAACGGAATCAAGATTGCCAGAAATCGTTAAGAATATTGCCCTGATATATACTCAAAAAGGTGATACTGAAAAAGCTATTGAGGCCATTAAGGATGCCCGTGCAGCCAACCCTGAAGATATTAACCTCTTACTAACAGAGGCTAACTTATATATTAAGTTAGATGATAAAGTAAAATTTCAGACCTTAATGGAGGAGGCTATTCAAAAAGATCCTAACAACTCTTCATTATATTATAACCTTGGAGTTATTACTGCTGAGCAGGGAGATGCAGCCAAGGCAAAAGAATACTATGAGAAATCGTTGGCTTTAGATCCGGATAATGAGAATACCAATTTAAATATGGCCTCTTTAATATTGGCTGGAGAGCAAGATATTGTTGACCAGATGAACAATTTGGGAACTTCTTCAGCAGATAATAAGAAGTATGATGAGTTGAAAAAGAAGAGAGAAGATATACATAGATCATCTATTCCTTATCTGACTAAAGTTTTGGAGGTTAATCCTGAAAATCCTGATGCGATCAGGACGCTAATGAATATTTACAGAGGTTTGGGTGATTCTGCAAAATACAAAGAACTACAATCAAGACTCGATGCGATTCAGCAGTAGATTCGGACATCGTACTTATAAAAAGGCCTCGAATTTTTCGAGGCCTTTTTATTTACGATTTTTTCAATAATAAACTAAATGATTTTTTTGATGACCCTTAGTTTGTGAGAGTGCTTCCTGGTGTCTACATTGAAGATGCCGGAATGATCGATGCGGTCTATTCTGACCTTTCCATGTGCATGGATGATGTAGTTGTCCGACATCATGATTCCGACATGAACAATATTGCCTTCTTCATTATCGAAAAAAGCCAGATCGCCGGGTTCTGATTCTTCGATAAAACTCAAGGCTTCCCCTTGTTCGGCTTGTTGTGAAGCATCCCGAAAGAGTTTATATCCGTTTAATTTATAGACCATTTGTGTAAAACCGGAGCAATCAATGCCAAATGGCGTTTTTCCACCCCACATATATGGAGCGTTTAAATACATATAGGCAGTTTCGATTATTTTATTCTTGGGTTGTTTAGTGCCCAAAATGCTCCCGTCGTAGGAAAAACCTAAGAGAGGGTTCCCGCTAATATTAGAGCCTAAAGGTATGGTTAAAAGTTCCTGGGTATTATCATTGGTGACAAATTCAACTAAATCGCCGGATAATTCAGGTACTTGTTTATCTATAGTCTTGTATTGTTCTTCGGTAATAAATAAAAACTGTTTATTATCTATCCAGCCTTCATATCTGTCAAAAGCCAGGCGTATTCTGCTCCATTTTTTTCTGTGTTCTAAAACTTTAAAGTACTCTCCGTAAAGTACCTGTGAGATTAATTCACTTTTATCGCTTACTTCAGAGCGTAATGGGACAATACTTAAATGACAAATTCCGAATTGCATTAATATTTTAGTCTATATTACTATATAAAAAGGACCCGATAAAGCTAAATTTTTTCTAGAACTTAATCGGGTCTTTAAGAGTTTATTTATTAACTTCTTTTAATGACCATGGCTGAAGCTCCGCCTCCGCCATTACATATGGCAGCAGCTCCAATTTTAGCGTCATTTTGTTCCAATACATTCATTAGTGTGATCAATATTCTAACTCCGGAACAACCAAGTGGATGACCTAAGGAAACAGCTCCACCATTAACATTTACTTTGTCGTCTGAAAGCTCCAGTATTTTCATGTTGGCCAATCCGACAACCGAAAAAGCCTCATTAAACTCAAAGTAATCGACATCTTTTATGCCGATTCCGGCTTTGTTCAAAGCTTTAGGGAGCGCTTTGGCAGGAGCGGTGGTAAACCATTTAGGTTCTTGTGCAGCATCTGCATAGCTCAATATAGTGGCTAATGGATTTAATCCTAATTCTTTTGCTTTTTCTTCGCTCATTAAAACAACAGCACCGGCACCATCATTAATAGTAGAGGCATTAGCGGCAGTTACCGTTCCTTCTTTGGTGAATGCCGGACGTAGTCTGGAGACTTTGTCTAAGAATACATTTTTGAACTCTTCATCTTCCTTGACAATCAATGGTTCTCCTTTTCTTTGTGGTACTTCAACAGGCACCACCTCATTTTCAAATTTACCTTCACTCCACGCAGCGGCAGAACGCTTGTACGATTGTATTGCAAATGCATCTTGTTCTTCTCTGCTGATATTGTACTCGGTTGCACAATCGTCGGCACATACCCCCATTGCATTTTTATCATACGCATCGACCAAACCGTCTTTTTGCATACCATCTTCGAGAGAAGCCGGACCAAACTTGGTTCCTTTTCGCATATGTACGTAATGAGGTATTGAACTCATATTTTCCATGCCTCCGGCTACTACGATGTCTGCATCTCCCAACGCAATGGCTTGCGCTCCTTGCATAACGGCTTTCATCCCGCTTGAACAGACTTTATTTACAGTTGTACATGGCACCGTATCAGGAATACCGGCATAAATGGCAGCTTGCCTGGCAGGGGCTTGACCTACTCCGGCCTGTACGACATTACCCATTAATACTTCATCAACTGAAGCAGGATCTAACTTTATTTTCTCTAAGGCTCCCTTTATGGCAATAGCACCTAACCTTGGAGCGGGAATACCGGATAAAGCACCCATAAAACTACCAATCGGTGTTCTTGCAGCGGAAACAATAACTACTTTTTTAGACATTTTGTTAGTTTTTAGTATTTGCGAATTTAGTTATTTTGAAAAGATAATCATAGGGGCAGATCGATTTTAAGAATACACCATACTTTTATATTTATCGGTTTATTTACGGGTTGCCAACAGTAAAAAGAGGTTTGTACAAATATTTTATGTAGGTTTGAATATCAATTATACCCAATGAAACAGTTTTTAAGTAAAATATATAAGAACCAGTCTAACATTTACAAGGTTTCATTGTTTCTTCTTGCTATTACTTTAATCATATATCTTTTTCCCAAGGGAGGGAAGTTTAAATATGATTTTCAGAAAGGTAAAATCTGGCAATATGAAACGCTTTATGCTCCATTCGATTTTGCAGTGTATAAAACTGATGAGGAGTTCAATGCAGAAAAAGACTCACTTAAAAGCAAGCATATAAATTTCTACAGGGTTGATTCAAAAATACAGGAAAATGTTATTGAGCAATATAAAAGTAAATTCGCTATATATTTTCCGGACTCTCTGTATAGTGGAGCAATTAAAGAAAGACTATATGAGGTAGGCGCAGACATCCTGAATCAGATCTACAATAAGGGGATTGTGCAGGCAGAGCAGGATAATGTACCGGGAGACGTGGTTAATCTGGTAAAAGGAAATGAACAAACTTCCGTGTTTTTTGGTGATTTAATTCAACTAAGTCAGCTACAGCATAAAATTTCATCAATTTTAGGCAGCAAAAATGCATCTCAATATGCAGGCACGTTCTACAATTTATTTTTTGATGATATAAAACCGAATGTTTTTTACGACGAATCACTAACAAATAAAGTTTTAGAAGAAGAGCTAAAGTCTATAGTTGGAACCAGGGGACATGTAGAAAAAGGCAAGCGAATTATAGCGAAGGGTGAAGTGATAGAAGGGGAGCGTTATAACATGCTGTATTCACTGCGAAAAGAATACGAATCGCAGTTGTGGAGCGAAAGTAACTATAACTGGATTCTGTTTGGCTATATTCTTTTGGTTTCTATTACTTTCCTGATGTTGGTGCTCTTTTTATATAAATACAGGCCCCTGGTGTATTTAAACAACAACAAGGTTACATTTATAGTATTCAACGTATTGTTGATGATCTTTCTGACAACTGTGGCACTTAAATACAATGCGGCGTTTATATATGTGGTTCCCATGTGTATATTGCCATTGATCCTAAAAGCCTTTTTTGATCCGCGTTTAGGACTATTCGCACACGTTATCACAGTACTCCTGTTAGGTTTTATCGTTCCGAATGCATTTGAATATGTTTTTCTTCAGATTATTGCCGGTATTATAACTATTCAGACCATTACTAATTTGCATAAAAGAGCTAATCTTTTTATTTCGGTAGCCCAAATAACACTCATATATATTTTAGGCTATTTTGGTCTGTATATTATTCAGGAGGGACATATCAAAAATATAGAGTGGCAAACCTTTGGTATTTTTATTTTAAATGGCTTGGCTACTTTAGCAGCATTTCCTTTGATTTACATATATGAAAAGCTTTTTGGCCTGGTGTCTGATGTTTCTTTACTGGAACTTACCGATACTAATTCACCTTTATTAAAGGAGCTGGCTGAAAAAGCACCCGGTACCTTTCATCATTCATTACAAGTGGCTAATTTGGCTGAGGCAGTAGCTAACGAGATAGGAGCTAATGCCATGTTAGTGAGGGTAGGGGCCTTATATCACGATGTAGGGAAGATGAATAATCCGATGTATTTCACGGAGAATCAGACAACCAGTGTGAACCCGCATGATGAGCTGTCACCGAAAGAAAGTGCTCAAGTAATCATCGATCATGTAATAGATGGCATTGAAATCGCCAAGAAAAATAAATTGCCGGACCGAATCATTGATTTTATACGTACACATCACGGTACATCACTTGTATATTATTTCTATATGAAGGAGAAAGAGTCTGCCGAGGATGCGAATCCCGATGATTTCAGATATCCCGGTCCGATCCCTTTTTCCAAGGAAACAGCCATTTTAATGATGACCGACTCGGTTGAAGCTGCTTCCAAAAGTTTAAAAAACCCTACGTTTTCTGTTATTGACGGGTTTGTGGAGCGGATTATTAACAAACAGATAGAAGAAGATCAGTTTATAAATGCGAACATAACTTTTAAAGAGATACAGGTGATAAAGAAGGTGCTGAAACAGAAACTAACAAATATCTATCATTTACGTGTAGAGTATCCCGAATAATATCTGATTGATCGTGAAGATGTTATTAAGGAAGGGACTAAAAAAAGCATAAAAAATATAAAAAAATGTTGCGTTCTATAACTCTAACCACTACATTTGCATCCGCATTTCAGAAGTGCATAACGATCATAAATAAATTTTTGGAGAGGTGCCAGAGTGGTAATGGAGCAGATTGCTAATCTGTCAACGCGTAAGTGTTGCCAGGGTTCGAATCCCTGTCTCTCCGCTTTTTTATTTTCAGGGTGTAGCGTTTCGACAAGTTCGAGATAAACTACACGACAAGATTATGATTTTTCGGGGTGTAGCGTAGCCCGGTTATCGCGCCTCGTTTGGGACGAGGAGGTCGCAGGTTCGAATCCTGCCACCCCGACAGATAAGGTGTTAAAAGAAATTCTTTTAATACATAAATAATTAAAAACCAGTAAGATATATTTTTACTGGTTTTTTTGTACCCGTTTAAAAGCATATTCATGGATCATACCCAATTGTTGTGTTTATGCAAAAATTGTAGTTAATCTATAAAGGAAGAATTCTACATTTTTCACTCCTCTAAACTGTGCTCTGAACGCTTTTATTTTAGCATTGAAAGCTTCAGCCGAAGCATTGGTGCTCCTGTTTATAAAATAATTCAAGATCGATTTATAGTTCATAGTTATCGTATTAGCTATGGTGTTGAAAGCTTTAAACCCTGTTTGTTCTACATCCTTATACCAGTGTGCTAACTTGGTGTAAGCAGTTTGTATAGAGGTAGCTGTATTGAATATGTTTCTTAATCCTTGTACTAAATCATATGCTTTTTTGATGTCGGGGTATTGTTCAAAGAGGATTTTGGATCGTATGTGTTGATTTTGTGTCCAATTGTTGGGTGCTTTATAGAGTAGATACCTACTTCTAGCCAAGAGTTGTTTTCTGGTATCCCCATTAGGAAAGGTTTTTGGAATGAACACTTTTTGTGTACTCTTACTTTGTTTAATTTGTTCATTTTCTAGGTCAATAGCTTCCCATCGATGTTTGATTCTAATATCTTGTAGTGCTTCTAGGGCTAGTTTTTGTACATGAAATCGATCTGTTACCTGTATGGCTTTAGGGAAGCATTTTTTGACAATCATTTTCATTGAATGTGCCATATCCAAAGTAATCTCTTTTACCTTATCTCTAAGTGTCTTCGGGATTTTAAGCAGTTGTTCTATAATAGGTTCAGCTTTGGTTCCCGTAAGTATAGCTACAATAGCACCTTTCTTACCTTTAGCTTTTTTATTAGTAATAATAGTGTAGAGTTCTCCTTTGGATAGAGCAGTCTCATCAATAGATAAATACTTACCCATATTCTCAGGAAAGATTAACCAGTCTTTAGCGTGGGGCTTATCTTTCCACTCTTTAAAATCACTTAGATAATCTCGATAGTGTCGTTGTAACTTCTTGCCTTTAACTCCATAAAACCCACCTATGGTGTGGCAATCATTAGTCTTGGTACTGACCAAGTGCTTTTAAAAAAGCATCGAACTCTACGGTCATACGAGTTCCCTGCGCTACCAAATTCCAATTTCGATGCACGACTTGCCCTGTGGTTTTGTCTAGCCATCGACGGCGCTTGATATGTAAATAAACATGCTTGCCACGAACAGGGAAATCCTGAATGGTGATTGCTTTATGAAAACCGTGTGAAATAAGTATCTCAGAGGAAAGTTCTTTTGGAATATCATTCTTCTCCTCAAAATAAAGATGAAGAACATCTTTGTTTATTTCATGCTTAGCAATATCGAAATGAGTAATTAATAGTTCAGGTAAGAGAACCTTTAGTAAGTCAATGTATGGATCCAATAAAGTCAGTTTTTAAAACAAAGATCATACTATAAATTCAATTTACACACAACTTTTGAGATTGATCCAGAATCAAGGTGTAGAACAAGAGTATGTGGTTTGATATAAAAATGAAATTCAGTTAAGTTTATTCTAAAGATTAATGCCTCGGGGCTTGCCCCGAGGATTATTTACTTATTTTCCATTATATCCAGCATTTCCATGGTGTAATTGTCACGGGCTTGTATATAGGCCACTTTAGGGATTACATCGGCTCCGATCTTTTTCTTCTCAAAGGCTGCCGTCAGACCAAAATCAATTTTTTTAAACCCTAATTCTCCCGCTCTTTTTACTGTCTGAAAAAGGAGTTGCCGGTACACTTGATGTTCTTTGGCATACGTATAATCCATACCGACAAAAGCGGGAACATAGGATAAGGAAGGGTTTTTATAACAAAACATCACTCCAACTATCTGGCCTTTGGTTGTCTTGGTGTATTTCCCTTTTAATTCCAATAGGATAAATTCCCAATTCGGATGTCTAGACATGTTCTGCATGATTTTCTGCGGGAAAGCAAAGGTGTTCAGTCCCAGATTGTTCTTGCGTACATTCTCAAAAAGCTGATAACAGTCAGACAGTTGTTCTTTTTTTAATGAATCAGTTATGGTGATATTAAAATGACCCGTGAATGGTTTAATATCTTTTCGATAATGCTTCCGTGATCTGGTCGACAACCTTCCTGTATAATCTTGTACACCTTTCCACGAGAGGTTTTTAATCATACAAGCATCAGGCATGGAGATTTTTACAAAGCCATGATTGTGAAAAAATTCATTGAGTTTGGATTCTTCTTTAAAATCCCGTAAAACAACCATTGAAGGTTGTAGTTTACGATCCAAAAGTTCTATTTGATGGAAAAATAGATGTAAGGCCGTTGGCCATAAAGGATGAGTCATATCGAGAAATAAATGATCTCCTTCGGTAAACAAGCTTCCCATACTCAACACAGGTGAGGTCAAATAATAAGGATCTTTTGCCCTAAGGTTTTCTAACTTTTCAGAAACCGATACCGGAGCCAGCATATCCTCTTTCCAAAGGCCATAGGTGAAAAAGGTAGTCAGGACAGGTCTGTAAAGGACATCCCGGATGATAATATAATAAAAGTCCCAATTCTCTTCCGGTAGGGCATTATTAGTAAATGTATCTTCTAAAAACTGTAATTCTTCCCAATCAAATGCCCCTTGCTTTCCGAGCAGCTTATCCCATTCATCTTTATCAATTTTCGAAATATTTCGTTCTACTTGTATTTGAAACCCGTCAGGAATCTCCAATAGCTTATTGTTGTGTTTTACATTCAGGTTAAAAGCCCTGCATACTTTATCATAAGTGGTATAGGTTGCCTCAAGCGCTTTCGGGTAATGATACTCCATAGCCTGTACCAATGCTTTGATTTCTTCCGGCTGATTATGTCTGGAAATGGTAATGCGAACTCCTGTGTTTTTTACCGGGACTGCCGGAAAAATGCCCAGATTGACAAAAAAACCTTCCTTCATCAGGCGGTTTACAAAATTATATCCGGTAATGGGCATCCCCGTTCCGATGTAAAACACCGGTGAATTGTTCCGGTCAATTAAAGGTAAGTCTGTTTTTTTTAACGATGAATTGAACAGTTCTATCCGTTCTAATAGCTCATATTGTAAGGTATAGATTTCCGTTGATAGGTGTATATCAGCTGAGGCAATAGCTGCAGCTATCGAAGCAGGATCTAATTGTGCTGAAAAAGTGAGTGGTCCTCCAAAAGTTTTTATTTTATGGTACATCTCTTTATCTGGGCACACCAATACGGAGCCGCTGGCACCAAATGTTTTACTGAGCGTGCCAAATAACAGTACATTCTGAGGTAGTGTCTTAATTTTACTCATCACGAAACCGGTACCCTTTTTCCCTGTCCAACTCATTCCGTGGACATCATCAAAATAAAGATGGAGTTGCGGATACTTTTTGCCGAGTTCCATCAGTTCCAAAACAGGAGCTTCATCTCCATACATGGAATACACACCATCGGCCATGTACCAGATGCGTTTATGTTTTGATGAAAATTTTTTAACCTTTTCTTCCAGCATATCCAAATTATTATGCCGGATCATTTCCACAGGTACAGACCTTAACTTCATCGTTTTTGCCGCACTCTGAACACTCCAGTGTACCTGATGGTCAAGAATAATGGCATCGTGGTCGGACACAGCACTGGGAATCACGCCCATATGCCCTAAAGTACTGTTTTTGGTAATGATTACCGGATAACCATACATGGCCTTAATTTTTTCTTCCAGTGTTCGGTACAACGGATGTGATATATAGGTTTTAGAAAGCGGAAACTGCGTTCCGTAATTATACACTGCTTCGGCAGCTGCATTTTTTAATCTCTTGTCCTGTTCCAAACCAAGATAGCCGGTGGTTCCAAAATGAAACAGTTCATTTTGGTGGATGCGTATTTTTCTACCTGTAAATTTTTCTCCTTCTGCGTATAAGTGTAACACTCCTTGCTTTGTAGCATCAGTAAAAACTTCATTTACAGTGTCAAGAAAATTGTTGTGTTTGATCTTAGCCATTTGATACTAGATTTTATGGGTTAAAAAAGGATAACAATGATGGTGTTTATTCGACAATCGAAATTTAATCCCGATATCGTACCGGGATTTACGATGCTTACCCTTGCGAAATATTCCTAACGGAATTTCATGGGGCTTGCGGCGAAATGCTTTGCCCATGTGAAAGCTGGCTCTATCGCTAAAAAGGTACGCTATATCTTTTTTTTACGCTCGGCACTCTCTGAGGTAGTTGATCATTAAACGAGGTTTCAAACTAATTAAAATCAAACATTAAAAACAATTATAACACCCCATCCGAATAAAAAAATCCCTTACAGACCAGAAAAAATCCTTTTCAGACAAGTTTTGTGGTTTACTGGACGGTCCAGAAGACCATTTTAAAAAAAAATTATTAAATTAACTGGTCATATTTCTATTAAGTACCGGTTTGATGAATATTGAAAATGAATTTGCTTCCTTTTGGATAGACAAAGGAATTCTGTTTTTTGTCTATAAAGATGATGTAGACATCCATTTATCAGCTGCTGTACAAATTGTATCTGACCGGTTAAAATTGCAAAGAGGAAAGACCTATCCCGTACTTTGTAATACCAGAGGCGTTAAAGCTATAGATATGGATGCACGAAGGTATTTCGCGAAGGAAGGTTCTGTATTTATTAAGGCTATAGCCCTTGTTTCTGACACTCCATTATCCCGTATACTTTCCGAGACCTATATAAGGGGGAACAGCCCTCCCGTACCTACAGGAATATTTAATAAAGATGCAGAAGCACTGATATTTCTCTCCAAATATGTTTGATAATGTAAACGATAGTTCAATAAAATTATTGTAAGTAACTCATAATCAAAAAGATTCGTATTTTTTGTAATTTTATGCTTCCCCCAAAGCATTCAAATATTTGATCATAAATACTCTACTGAGCAAGTATTGTGTCTTTTAGGTTCCCCGCCCATTAGTAGTAAATGCTATGGCTTATGGATAATCCTGAAAACAAAACACGACTTGAAAAAGTGTACCTGCAACTGTTAGAGATGTACAAAGGTAATTTCTCCTATAGTATTGAACGTTCAGAAAAAAAAGATGAGCTGGAAGCCCTGACAGCTCTGATTAATATGACCACAGAAGAAATCAGGGATTCCTTTTTACATCAGGGGTATGTGAATTTCCATGATTCCTATGCATTGGTCATACAAATACTTTTTATCCTGAATAAGGAATTCCGTATTGAAGAAATCAGCGGAAGTACCAAAAGTTTTTTAGGGTTCAAAGAGAATGATATATGGGGTAAACTTTTTGAGGAGTTCCTCTCAACCGAATCACAAAGAGAATGGGGCACTATAAAAGAAATTATCGATGGGGAATCCATGCAGGAAGCATCCTTACAATTATCTTTTATAACCAATAAAAAGCTTTTATTCCCTGCCTATTGCCGTGTGATCAAATTTTCGCATGGTTCCTTATTTAAGGGAAAAACGATTGTTACTACCTTTGACATGGTTCAGAAAAGAAAGGTGCTTGACATAGAGGTGCAAAAGAGGGTGCTAAACCAATTCGCATCAAAAAGTTCGAAGAAAGATAAGCAAATTTTACATATTTCAGATCTTTCCAAGATCAGGGCGGCCGGCGAATATATCAAGAACCATTTGGATGAGGAATTACCTAGCCTTAAAGAAATGGCACATGATTTTGGCACCAATGAATTTAAACTGAAAAGAGGTTTTAAGGAACTTAACGGCATGACGGTTTTTCAATTTTTAAAGGAAGAACGACTCAGAAAAGCACATGTTCTTGTGGAGTTTTCTGAAAAGTCCTTTAAAGAGATTGCTAAAATGGTTGGGTTTAAAAATGGCACCCATTTTTCCAGAGAATTCAATAAGAGATATGGTTACAGACCCAAAACTTTAAGGTCTACAATTAAAAAATCATAATATTATCCTCCTGATTCATTCACAAAATCCCTTACAGACCACTCTTTATCCCTTAGGGATCATTTCAGCTTTATAATTTTATGTTGTTTAATATCAGTTAAATACAAATGATATGAAATGGTATGAGAAGCATAGAAAAATTATTATTGAAATTATCTGTCTGCTGTTTATTCTATTATTTGTCTATGCAGGGGTAAGTAAATTGACAGACTTTCAGAAATTCAGGATCCAGGTTGGGCAATCACCTCTACTGACTTCGGTGGGGAGATGGATCGTCTGGTTAGTTCCTGTTACCGAACTTATAATCGCATCAATGTTATGTATTCCTAAGTTTCGTTTACAAGCCTTATATGTATCATTTGGTTTAATGGTTGTATTTACTACCTATATCGTAATGATCTTAAAATTCAGTCCTTTTGTGCCTTGTTCCTGTGGCGGAATCCTCGATAAAATGGGATGGACGGAACATCTTATTTTCAATATCGGTTTTGTATTTCTAGCCATGTTTGGAGTACTTATACTGGGTAAAGTTCAATTTGAAAATAGTAAATAAAATGAAAAATGTTCTGATTAAATTATCCGTTTATTTATTTCTTGGGATTACTTCTGTTATTGTACTCTACGGGATTTCTCATAAAATGACGCATAAAAAAAACAGTTTTAACAGATTGTTTCCACCCCATCCGGTCAAAAAGATGAAAAGTTTTGACCTGAAGTTTAATTCCTTTTATTTTGCCGGAACCGGACAGCATGAAGTTTACTTAAGCAATGCCACCGCTACATTATATTTCCTGACTTTGAGACTTACCCCTATTGATACTTCTCATGTTGTACTTAGCGTTGAGCATGATGAGACTAAAAAATTCGCTTCGGATACAAGGGTAGAAGTATTACCGCCTTATTTCTATATTGTGGATGGAGTTACACCACAATTACTACGAGGAACTTTGGGGGATTGGAAGACTAAAAAGTTCATGTATGATAGTGTCTATTTTAGCAAGGCTATTCCAATAGGCGCAAAATCCTTTGCCCTTCGTGCAGTTAGCAGTGCAACAAAGGAATTTGTTTTGGGTAAGTTAGCAGATAATCCGCCTCATATTAAACTGACTCCTGGTATCTTACAAAAACAAATAGACGGGATATTTTGTGTGGACGGTATGTTGCATTATAATAGGGAGCTTGATCAAATCATTTATCTGTATCATTATCGGAACCAGTATATGGTAATGGATACTATTCTTAACTTGCTTAGGACCGGAAAAACAATCGATACCAATAATGTAGCGAAGATCCAAATCTCTGCTCCCAAAGTCGGTCGCCCCAGAAAAATGTCAGCACCTCCTTTTTTGGTCAATAAACAAAGTAGCACCTCCGCAAACTTACTTTTTGTATGTTCCAATTTAATGGCAAAAAATGAAGACAAGAAAAGTTTTAAGGAGTCGTCTGTCATAGATGTTTATGATCTGGAAAAAGATGTTTACGAGTTTAGCTTTTACCTTCCCGATTACAAGGGGTATAAGGTGACCGATTTTAGGGTTGCAGGTAATTATTTAGTAGCCCTGCATAACAGATACTTGGTGGTATACCTCCTGGAACCAAGGAGGTTTGACAATATTTACAGAACAAAATAAGATAATCGAAATGATATTTAAAGAGCTTATTGCAATAAGAACAGGATAACGGCCTATGATCTGTATAAAAGGCCATTTAAGTCTAATTAAATCGTAGAACTCATGAAAAAAATGAAGTTTATATTGCCTGTTGGTGCTTTTATACTGGCAGCAGGTATGGCGTTTGCCTCAGCTACGTTTTCAGAACCGGCCTTAACCGGAAAGTTTATCCAACTGGAAGGGGAATGTAGGGCGGTTCCTGAAGCAGAATGTAACGATCTGGGACAGACCTGTACGTATCAGAGCCAAACTGTCTACGCAATGAAGGTTAGTGCTACTGAATGTTCAGTAGAGCGTAAACATCAACCTTAAGTCAAGTTTATCTTAAGGTGTTAAAACAGGTGGCGGAATTTTCCGCCACCTTTTGATTAGCTAAACCAGATATGAGGACAAAGATTATTTGGAGCCATTGTCTATATTTGATATAGGGTCAGAGATTACCAGTACATTAAAATCCTTGTAGGCTTTTTTGATATCAAAGCCCAGCTTTCTAAGCACCTTTTTTGTGTCTTCAAAGTTAGATAGGTCAACATCCTTAACGGGGATATCAATATTTCCTTCTATACCTGTTTCATCAATAATGGGAAATTCTATGCCGGGTCCAGGGGCAATCATAATAAACAACATTTTTAGGTATTTGGTAAATGGAAGGTTCTGTGCCCCTACGTAAGTAAACTGATCAGTGATCAGCTTGGATGGACCATTTTTGGTTTTTATTTTTTCCTTAACCTGCTCATTTGCTGTTATACACCAGTATGGCAGCATGCGCTTTTCTATCCTGGCCTGGTAACCAAAGTAGTTATCGAGATCATTTTGTATGATCTTCATCAGGGATTTAGGATTTCTTTTATGCTGGGGGACAATCAGGCTGTACCAGTATATGTTTTCAATGGGGATATTATAATTGTACCGAGTAAACGGTCTTTTATTTTTAATGTCGAGGACAAGCTGGTTATAGTTTTCTTCACGGTACCAATCATCATAGTTCCCAAAATACCCGAAATAGGCCAATTTATATAGTTCTTCCAAAGCAGCAACACCTTCCAGTTTTCCTTGCCAATGATACCACTTTACCTTCCTTGTAATGCCCATTGCCAAGGGCATTTCATTTGTATATGGGGTGATTAGGGAACGGTACTGGAAACTGTCACTTTTCCCTCCGTTGCCATCTACCAAAAATGGGTTTTCAGCATCATAGACATCCGGTCGCTGTTTGGACCTCTCGAGACCTTCCATGGAGTAATCAAAAAAGTCAAACTCCTTTCCTGCCAGAAAAGCTTCCAACCGGGTCGAGTCAATATTTGCTGTCACGGCTTGTACTATACCTTTATCATCTATCCATATCAAATGAGGTGCACCTGCTGTTACAAAGCGTTGATATAGATCAATGTCATAGGAGGAAGGTAGTTGTAAATTCTGCATTTTTCTGGTTCTTTCAAATAAAGCCATCAGTGAATCCAGTTCTTCATTTCTATTATATTCACTTTTATTACTTCTGCCCCCTATCATGATAAATTCAACCTTGCCCCTAAATTCTCTGGCTAGCCTATTCATTCGGGAAAAGTTTTTATAAGCCCCGGAACAGAACCGGTGCCAAAAGCATAAAACAACGAACTTCCCTTTTAGGTTGTCAGAAGACACCGTTTTTTGTCGGTAATGTTGAACATTTTCCAAGATAAAATCCGGTACCGGATGGTCTATTTGCACGTTTTCTAAATTTACTTCCTGCCCCCTTATGGGTTGTGCAAAATAGAAGAGAGATAGAAGAAAGACGGTCAATAAAATGCTTCTATATGGTTTCATAGTGTTAAAAGTTTAGGAGTTATACTTAATATCCTGAGTTTTGATTAAGGGTAGGTGCTTTATCAAGCTCCCGTTGAGGAATAGGGTACAATACATCGGTAGTTCGCCAACCTTCTTTGTCCGGGCTGAGAAGATCGTTTGCAAGGCTAAGCCTTTTAAAATCTAACCAACGGTGCCCCCACTCGGAAAAGAATTCTTTCCTCCTTTCTTTCAATATGGCAGCCAACAGTTCCTGCTCACTATTTCCTGTATAGTTTTCCAATCCGGAACGGTTACGGATAAGGTTAAGGTCGGCAAGTGCACCCGGTATATCTCCCATTCGGGCACGTGCCTCAGAACGGATCAGGTACTGTTCGGCAAACCTTAGGACTGTAGCATACTCCGTTGGTTGCCCTGAAGAAAGTCGTATCTTGTACTTAAAAGGATAATAAAAGGTAGTACCATTACTTTCAAAAGTTCCTATCCAATGTAATAACCGTTTGTCATGATTATCAAAACCGGAAACAAGTTCTTCTTTCAAATACACCGGATTCCATGGGCTGCTTACCGGTGAACTTGTCAGGATAAACATATTACCCTCATTGGTGTTTCCAACATTAGTAGGGGCTATTTGCCAGATGGCTTCCGAACTATTGGCCAGGAAAACATCGTTGATGTCCTCTGCCAGACTGTAGGTATCGGTGGAACCAATCAATTCAGTAGCTAAATCCGCTGCCCGGCTCCACTCTTGTCGATACAAATACACCCTTGCCAAAAGGGCTGATGCAACCAGGCGATTCGGATGGGTTCTTTCCGAGTTTCGGTAAGTGTCATCAAGCAATTGCCTGGAATGTTCCAAATCGTTTATGATAGCTTGGTAAATGTCATCCGGTGATACCTGCAATGCTTTTGCATTAACCCTGTAATCCGTAGTGATAATCAGGGGAACATCCCCAAAAAGATTCACAAGATAGAAATAGGAAAAAGCCCTTACAAACCTTGCTTCCCCTTCCAGTTGCTTTTTGGTCTCCGGGGTGATAACGGAAGAACTTTTGAGCCCTTCCATGACGGCATTGACCATATATATGGTGCTATAAGCACTTGACCATAAAGCCAGATTGGCTGGGTTTGACGGATCGATATCACATCTGTAAAATTCTTGCAAGGAACTACTAAAAGGGTTCACCTCAAATTCATCTGCCGAGAGCCCGGCCACAGTGGTGACAGACCATTGTCCCCCACCTGCAAAATTGCCAGAATCAAACATTCTGTGGTATACCCCTTCAATGGCCGAGGTGGCCAGACGGTCATTTTCAAATACTGTGCTTCCTATCACCCGGGAATTGGGTGGGTCAATCTCAACAAAGTCTTTACAAGACAATATGTACAAACTCACTATTAAGCATGTCAAATAGAAACGGAATTTATATAATGATTTCATATATGTTGTTTTTAAAATTTTAGCTGGGTACCAATAGTTATGATTCTAAGAGGCGGTAATGCCAACAGGCTCCCGCGGTTGTTGGCAGGATCAAACCCACTATAATTGGTAATGGTAAAAAGGTTCTGTGCATGCAGGTAGACACGGCACGATTCAATGCCTGTTTTATACATAAATCGGGGGGGCAGCTGATAGGAAAGAGTAAGGGTCTTTAGCCGTACATAGGAAGCATCCGTAACGGACAGATCACTACTTGCTGTTCTGTTATAGGGTGTATAACCGAAGGCTTGCGAAAATTTTTGGGTATTGCTAAAGTCACCGGGTAGTTGCCACCGGTCCCGTACCTCTACGGGTTGGTTGCCCCCCACAAAACCCATCATACCGGGTGGGGTCTGAAAAGTAGTTAGGTGGTTTCTTCCCAATTGCTTTACAAATTCTATAAAGAAATTGAATGTAAAGCCTCCAAGGGTTAGATTGTTATTTATGCCCCCGTAATATTTACGCCCAAAATCTTTTACTATTATTTTATCCTCCGAATTATAGCTCCCATCACTGTTGGCATCTAAAATCTCATAAAATCCGGTCTCAGGATTCACTCCCAAAGACTGGTATAACAAGGAACTATTTAGGGAAGCCCCTTCCCGATAGATATTGGCATAGGAGGATTGTTCCAGCCCCGGAAATGATACCAATTCGTTTTTCGGAAAAGTGATGTTAACTGAGGTATCCCATTGTAGTGTACTGCTGCGGATATTCCGGGTGGACAATTCAATTTCCCATCCTATGTTCTCCACCTTAGCTGGCAGGTTGGCCTGAATGGAAGTGAAACCGGTGATCGCCGGCAGGAAATAGCCCACCAGCTGATTGGAAGAACGGTTGCGGTACCAGGCTCCTGAAACCATTACCCGATCCTCAAAAGCTCCTAGGGAGGTGGCAATTTCCAATTTTTTGTTCACTTCCCATGAATATTCCGGATTGGCTATTTGGGTAGGGTAAAGGCCTCCGCTTCCCTGGGTAGGGGCATAAATATCCAGGTAGCCGTAATCGGCTATCTGGTCGTTCCCTGTAGTTCCATAACTGCCCCTGATCTTACCGAAACTAAGAAAAGGAAGTGTTTTCCGTACAAAAGGCTCTTCGGAAAAGATCCAGGCAGCCCCTACCGCTCCGAAACTGGCAAAACGATGTTGAGTTGCAAAACGGGAAGAACCATCCCTTCTCCCGGTAAGGTTCAAAAAGTATTTTTTTGCCCAATCAAACCCGATGCGCCCGAAAGCGGCATGGTATTTATATTCAATATCGTCCTGCAAGCTGATGTTTACACGATCGGCAGTTGCCAGGTTCCCAATTAAACTTTCATCTGCATACCCTACACCGATAGCGTATAACTGGTGGTTAGTTGCCTTTTGATAGCTCATCCCTAGAAGGGTTTTCAGGCTGCCTTTTCCCATTTGTAAGGAATAGGTCAGCTGAGGCTCCAGGATAATTGATTCCCGTTTTCCGGTAATATGTCTGGAGGAATTGGAAAGGTATTGCCATAAGGCTGGGTTCCGAGAACTCAAAGGCTCCTTGGAAATTTCTTCACTGTGCAGATTGGTATACCCGAAACTGGTTTTAAGGTTAAGGTTTGGGATAATCTCATAGGCAAGGGAAGCATTAGCAATGAGATTATTGGTTTTTGTTTCTTGTGTTTTTTCCAGATAACTTAAGGGGTTTGTCCAGGTAGAACCCTCCCAGTTAAGCTGCCCGTTCAGGTCATACAATGCCGGCGCATTAGGAGCCAACAGTACGGCTCTTTGAACGAACTGCCCGTCGTAAAATAAATGATTCCTATCAACTCCGTAATTTGCTGAAAAGTTAACCCTGAATCTGTGGTTGGAAGAAGAATGATTTAGGTTTATAAAACCTGTTGCCTTCCGGTAATTAAAATCACCGGGAAAAACCGTACCTTCTTTATGAAAGCCGCCACCCAGAAGGAAGGATGTTTGAGTGTCTCCTCCGGAAACCGAGGCCTGTACATCCGTTATATAGGAAGTGTTTCCCAAAAGCTTTTCTTGCCAATCAGTATTACGGTTTTGATCCCAAACCAGAAGGTCAGGGGCATTGAACTGGGTTGGGGTAGCCTCGTCATTGGCAAAGGCTTCTTTTCGCATTTCCAAATACTGGTTGGTATCTAAGGTATTTATGGTATTGGAAATTTTGCCCATACCGGTATACAATCCAATATCTAGGGCGGTTTTGCCTTCACGTCCCTTTTTAGTAGTAATCAGTACCACCCCGTTGGCTCCTCTGGAACCGTAAATAGAGGTAGCATCAGCATCTTTCAGCACCTCTATACTTTCAATATTAGAGAGGTTAATGCTGTTCAGGGGGTCAACCCCAAGAGCCATGAATCCGCTTCCAGAAACAGGCACGGAACTTACCGGAACCCCATCTACGATGTATAAAGGATAGTTACCTTCCGGCCTTAGACTGTTTTGCCCCCTGATTTGGATGCTCGAAGTACTTCCGGGAATACTACTTATCTGACTAACAATTACCCCCGGCATCCTTCCCTGTAGTGCCTGTAGAGGGTTTATTACTGGTTGTGTCTCTATATCAGAAGCTGTAATACGGCTAATACTCCCTGTCCGTTCTTTTTCTGATACCGTATAGTATCCGGCATTAACGGTTACCGCTCCCAAATCAGTGACAGATTCCTTTAGGGTGACATTGATTTCTGTTTGACCTCCTATGGATTTTTCTACCGTATCAAATCCCACATAAGAAAAGATTAAAACATCGGTGGGGTGGGGGCTAATGCTATAAGTACCATTACTATCGGTAAATGTACCGGTTTGCGTACCAGAAATGAGAACATGAACTCCCGGAACCGGAATTCCTTCAGAGTCTGTTACTACACCCCGAATCTGATGTTGCTGGTTATTTGTATTTTGTCCAAAAGCGGAATAGGTTAGTAACATGAGGGTTATGAATAATGCCAGTAATAGCAGTATCCGCCCCTTGTTCAAAACATTATTTTTCATAATTTTGAAAGGTTTAATTAAACTTGGTTTTAATTGATCTATGGCCTTCTGCGATACCTTCCACAATATTCAGAGGGCCTTTTTAACCGAATATCAATTCGGCTTATTAATTATTCTTTTTTTATTCGGTGTTTTTTATCGGATCTCATGATGTGCTTCGCAATTGTATAGCCCAGAAAAGAACGAAAAAACGCCTGCCCTGGTTGTTCGACGATTCACTAGATTCATAAATTCTAAATCAAACGAACTCACCTGTTTTTTGGAACAGGCTTAAACAACGTTTGATTTTAACGGATTTATCGAAAATGGGATTCTCGCGTGCCACAGCTCATGGCAGTTTAATTTCCCATAACAATAAAAGTCAACGTCCTTGTGAAGGCTTTGTAAAAGCCTGGCCTGTATTGAGCGATAGTCGAAGTATGGCAATCTACCTGTACTGGCCAAAAATGCTCTGCCAGTATGATGTTCCCTTTTTAGGGTAAAGACCTGTAGTACGGTATATCACTATAGCCGGCTACAGGTCACATAACTACCCAATCAACTAACTCAAATATTTTATCATCTATTCTTTTTTCATCAATGAATTGCGAAGCATATCATGAATTCCTTTAAAAAGCATTCAACAAAAACATGAATAAAAAAGAAAGGCTATACCAAAATCTATAAGCTTCAATTATTCTTCACAGCCGGATACTGTGTACAATGCGTAGTAAGTTGTTGCAGGAGATATACCATTTCCAAAAAGAACTGCTATACAATTTTTAAGTACCGGTGGGGTGGACTTGCTCCGCATTGCACTTTCAATGAAAATATATTTCCATTTTAGCAATGCTCAACCTGATAAGAAATAAAGGAATCTTATCATGGGAAACAGCTCCTTCCTAAAAGTCTAACGTCACTCCTGTAACAAAATAGAACCTTAAACCGGGTTCTTCGGTTTCTTTTTAAATAGTATATAAAAAACAGTAAGCTGTATTTCGTATACTCTGGTCATAGTGAGTTTTGGTTGGTGTTTCATACTATTTCTAATAATTAAAATAAACGTTAGCCGGATATGCAATCCTGTTGTGAGGTTTTACCAACAAACCATATTGCCACCCTTGCAATCACTAACCCAAATGTTTTTATGTCTGAAACAAGTTTCGCACTTTCTTTTTTTGGCCAATGGAAAAAAGGAAAAGGCCTTTAATATAAAAATTCATAACTCATAATTTAAATTCCTTATTTTAATATAACGTCTCTGCGAGCTTTGGTACAAAGCGTGGCAGTTTGCCCGATAGTTGCAAAACTCCCATGAAAATCAAGAAAACTATGCCAAGAAAAAGATGAGTAAAGCCTGGTGTCCAAAAACAAATAGGCGTGGAACTCAAATTACCGAACTGAGGTACTGGTATACCTTGGAAACGATAACAGAGCCCACGCCGCGGGTCGTGAGCAAAGTTACTTATCATCTCGTTTCCATAAAAATTACCAGTTTTCAGTTCGAGACTCTAAGCAATTGCTTCTAATATTTTTCTTTCAGAAGAATCGCAAAAATATATAATCCCAACAAATATAATAAAATAATTGTTACGGTATGATAAAACATACCATAATTTTTACAGATATGTGGGAAATTTAACGTGACTAAATAGAAATAGAAGGTGACTGAAAAGGAGAGACTAGGTAAATATTTATTAAAATTAAGAGAAAAGGTTCCAAGTCAAGATTATGTTAAGGAACATATATCTCAACAGGAACTCGCTGATAGTAATGTAGGTTTAACTAAATATTTAATCGGAACAGTTGAGAGAGGTGAAGCTAATCCTACATTAGATAAATTGATTTTGATGGCCAAGGCCCTGAACTTGAAAAAAGTGAATTTATTTGAATTAGAAATTAATGTAGATAAGTACATTGAGGAATTAAAAGATAAGAAGAAGAAAGCAACGAAGAAATAGAATGTGAATCAATCTTATGGTGATAGGCTTTTGATCAATCCCGTTCTCCTATCATTCTTCTAACTATAGTTCATATTAGTTATGTTTCTGTTTAAATTATAAACAATATAAATGAGTTGTCGTGAAATTTGTTGTATAGTTACTTTTAAACAAAAACAAACACTTTGCAGGCTTGATACTCCACTTTTATGGTAGTACGTTTTATGGCTGAGTACTCTATTATGTGTGAGTGGTATAGACACGCTAAGTTTGTTACCTCTTTTAAACGACGGTAAAAATTGCCTTTCGGTACGCGCTCGCTTAACTGAAATTGATTGAATGGTTTCTCCTGATATTGTTTTTGACTTGTATACTACCAATGTAAGTATCTGATGAAAAGATATTAACAATCCCGTGTCGGTTTTCGCTAACTTGTGTAACAGGCACATGGTATGTAAAAAACAGAGGTCTAAGTGTCTAAACGAAAATGAATTTCATAACTTTATGGTTAATGTAAAACTGAAAAGCTAGAGTGAGAATCTCTGCTTTTCATATACGAGACTGTTGTGGTACATTTAATAAATGATGAATAAAGAATACATATCAAGGTTTTTAAACGGAATTTTAATTTTGATAATTGGACTTTTTTTACTTGACGGACTGACATCTTTTGAGATTAAAAGTCAAGTCATAAAATCGTTTACATATTTCGGAATTATGATTTTGACACCTCTGACCTTGATATGGAATTTATTTAGTTTCAAAAAAACCAAATGGAAAATCATTAGTTCAGTTGTTCCGTTTCTAACATTAATTGGAATATTGATAATTGGACCAATGAAAATAATATTTTCTTCGGGAAGTTGGAAAACACAAAAAGTGCTCTATCAAAACGGACATTTGGACTTTAAGAAAGTAGAGTTTCAAATGCAAGATGTTGGAGCTTTGGGATATAATAAACGAACTGTCGAAGTTATCTATCTGACTAACTTGTTTATGATTGTTAGTCCGGTAGAAAAGGATATTGACAAACGAGTTGAATGGATAAAAATTGACAAAGAAATAAATGAACTCGGACTAACATTACCGTGAATTAAAGGAAACAAAAGTACATAACACTATATAAAATGACATCAAAACACTTTTTGTATTTTTCATTAGGCACAAGCTAAAAAAATCGTAGAATGGAAGAAATTAAAAAGTTCATTAACAATATTTATCTAATGAACAATTCTGATTGGGACTTTTTTTCTTCAAAAATGCATAAGGAAAAATTAAATAAGAATTCAACCCTAATAAAAATTGGAATGATAGAGAATTACCTGTCTTTTATATCGGAAGGAATGGTGAGACTTTATATTCCACAAGGAGAAAATGAATTAACCTTTGGATTTTTATTTGAAAATGAATTTGTAACTGCTTATGATTCCTTTATTACTCAAACCCCCACTCATTATTAAATTGAAACGTTGACAAATACAACTTTGTGGCGAATATCGTTCGAAGACCTTCAGGAGGTTTATAAAAAAACCGAAAGCGGAAATTTAATAGGGAGAAGAATGGCAGAAAATATGTTTTTAATAAAGTCGAAAAGAGAAATTTCCTTACTAAATAAAACAGCAGAAGAACGTTATGCGGACTTGTTCTTGGAACGTCCAAAATTATTGAAGCAAGTTCCATTAAAATACATTGCGTCATATATTGGTGTTACACCTCAAGCCTTAAGCAGGATACGCAAACGAATTACTTAACTTAGGTTCATTGTCAGCTCCAAAGTCATTTATGAACTTTGTAAATGAATTAAGAAGAAGACAGCATGAAACCATTAATAGTACTTTTATCAAGTTTTGTGATCGCAATTTTTGCGGCAAAAATTGTGGTTAAGGAGTATAATTTTGCTTTATCAGCAAGAATAGCAATGTCAATAATGTTATGTTTTACGGCAATTGGACATTTTGCTTTTACCAAAGGAATGTCAATGATGATACCACAATTTGTTCCTTTCAAAACAAGCCTTGTTTATCTCACAGGGCTTTTTGAAGTTCTTTTAGCAATCGGGTTGTTTATCCCAAAATTAAAAGTGATGAGTGGATGGACTTTAATTATTTTCCTATTGTTGATGTTACCAGCGAATATTTATGCTTCGATTCATAATATAGATTATCAAAAGGGAACATTTGACGGGAATGGTCTTTCCTATCTATGGTTTAGAATTCCATTGCAATTTTTATTCATTGCCTGGATTTATATTAGCTCAATCCGAATTTTTTAAAGAAAAATGGCGGTGGCTGATAAGGGTTAGCACTGATGATATGAAAGCAAGACCTGAATAAGCCCTATTAAGGACTCTTATTTTGTATTGTAATTTTGGTTGTAAGCTAAAATTGAAAGGTATAAATGGTGTTGTATAGTTACTTTTAAACAAAAACAAATACTTTGCAGGCTTGATACTCCACTTTTTAGGTGTTTCTCTATATCCTTCAGGTACTTTTAAGGTTGTAAGCTATGGCCGGGAGTTGCATACATTTGTTGGTCTGTTTTATACCAATGATGTTTACTCGATCATCGAGATTTAAATGCTCCGACGCTTGTCCTTGTGAAATAGTCTTGACGGAATTTCATAGGACTTGCCCTAGTGAAATCCTCCTGAACGGAATTTTACAGGGCTTGCGTTGAAATGTTTTGCCATGCACCAGCTGGCTCCATTGCTAAAAAGGTCTGCCAGACCTTTTCTTTACGCTAGGCCCTCTCGTGGGCTTGCCCCGAGGTAGTTTACTTTTCTAATTCCCCTAAACTCTATAATTGATAGAAATGGTTCTAACCTAATGCAAAAAACTGTAGATTAGCAGTACCAAAAATCTACATAAATTGTATGACTTCAATTAACAATTATATTCTTCCTTTATTTGTTTCTTTATTTTTTGTAATAAATCTACAAGCTCAAGTCCAAAAAAGAGACAGCCTTAAAATTCAATTAGAAAATCATAAGGCAAATGATACTACAAGGGCAAATATATTGTATGATTTGGCATATGCTCATTTTCAGGGAGATATGAAGTTAACCAACTTATATCTTAAAGAAGCCGAGGACTTAAGCAATGCTTTAAATTACGAAAAAGGAAAAGCACGGGTATTTTATCTGAAAGGAATACTGGAAAACATAAAATCAAATTATAACGAAAGTTTAAATTTTTTTAAAGAGTCGCTAAGATATTATGAGTCGATTCAAAATAAAAAAGGAATAGCAGATGTTTACATCGCTTTCGGCATCACAAATTGTGATTTATCGCAATATGATGAAGCATTGGAAAATTATAAAAAGGCTTTAGAAATTTATAAAGAATCAGGAAACAAAAGGGAAATTGCAACCTGTTTGATAAATACCGGAAATATATATTCTGAAATCGGGAGATACAATGAAGCCATTACCAACTATAAAGAAGCATTAATTTTAAGTGAAATACTGAACGATGAAGATGGTATTTCTTTTGTTCATATCAATTTAGGAGTTGTGTATAGGGTGCAAGGTAATTATCCTCTGGCTATTGAAAATTACAATAAAAGTTTAGCCTATGATGAAAAAATGGGCGACACACTGGGTATGGCAAAAGTCCTGGACAATTTAGGCGACACTTATACTGCCATAAAAAAATACGACAAGGCATTGGAGTACCATAAAAAATCATTTGTCTTTTTATCAAAAATCGGAAATAAAAAACTTATAGCTGCAAACAATAGTAATATTGGTAATATATACTTGAAAAAAAAGGAGTTTACAAAGGCTCTTGAATATTTTGGTATGTCGCTTAAAGCCAGCCAAGAGGTTAATGACTTAAAACTTTCTTCTTTATCTTATATTAATATTGGAAACATTTACTTATTACAAAACAAAACATCAGCGGCGCGGAAAAATTATATAAATGCAAAAGAAATTAGTGAAGAAACAAATAATAGACGGATATTATCAGCTAGTCTCCTAGGAATTGCAGAAACTTATTTACACGAAAAAAAGTATCAAAAAGCACTTTTACACACCCAAAAAGGCCAAAAAATTGCAGAAGAACTAGAACTGTTGGAAAATCGAAAAAAGGCCACAAAAATCCTCTCTGAAATTTATAAAAGCACAGGTGATTACAAAAAGGCATTTACAAACTTTCAACAATATAAAATGCTGAATGATAGTATTTTCAATAAAGAAAATATTGAAAAGATCACGCAGTTAGAATACGAATACAAATATAAACAAGCCTTGGATTCTGCTAGTATTCGGGAATTAAAACTTACGAAAACAGTACTGGACACCTCCCAAAATTTAAAAAGGTCGCAGCGTAATTTACTGCTTGGTGTTATTGGTTTTTTAGTTACAACGCTCATGTTGGGAGCCATTATTTTCTTTTTAAAACTAAGAAACGAAAAATCGAAAACACAAAATGTGGTCATAGAACAAAAACTGTTACGCTCACAGATGACGCCGCATTTTATTTTTAATTCCTTGTCGGTATTACAAGGCATGATATTGAATAGAGAAGAAAAGAAGTCCGTTTCCTATCTATCAAAATTCTCAAAATTACTTCGAACTATTTTAGAAAATTCAAGAGACCGAACCGTATTGCTTTCTCAAGAATTAGTAGCTGTTGAAAATTATTTAGCGCTTCAAAATTTAGAAAATGAATTGTATACCTACACTATTGCTGTAGAAGAGACTATGGATACCTCACGATTTAAGATTCCTCCAATGCTCATTCAGCCCTTTGTTGAAAACGCCATAGAACACGCTTTTGCAGGTTTAACAGGAAATAGAGTCATTAACATTGATATTTCCTGCTCAAATGAAGAATTAAATTGTATCATTACCGACAACGGCGTTGGTATCGATTGCCTGACCGAGGGTAAAAATCGAGATAAAAAATCATTATCAACGACCATTACTTCTGAACGATTACAAATACTGTCAAAAGATTTTAAAAAGAAGGGGGCTGTTACCGTTGAAGACAGAAAAAAATATAATGAACAAGGAACCATCGTAACATTGACAATTCCTTACATAACAATACAAAATAGTGAAGACATTAATAATTGAAGATAAGGAGTACATTAGAAAAGGGTTGCGTAACCTGCTGCAACTGGTAGATACTGAAGTAACGGTACTGGGCGAATGCGAATCTGTAAAGGATGCGGTTGTTGTTGCCAATGCTTGTAACCCTGAGTTGGTTTTTTTGGATATCAACCTTACCGATGGTACCGGATTTGATTTTTTAGAACAAACCGAAAACCTTCATTTTAAAGTGATCTTTATAACCGCTTATGAAGAACATGCCTTGCGTGCTTTAAAAATTGGTGCGATCGATTATTTGCTAAAGCCTGTTGATATGGATGAACTGCAAATAGCACTTCAAAAAGTAACACAGCTATCCTTAATGCAGCAAAGAGAACAGGTACAAATTACCAGACAAGTATGGAATAATGAAGATTCAAAGTTAATTTTATCGTTGCATGATAGTTTTCAGGTGATTGATTTAAACGAATTACTTTTTTGCGAATCAGACAAGGGCTATACTACTTTTTACTGTAATGGCAACAAAAAATACGTAGTTTCAAAAACCTTAAAAGAATTTGAAGAGCGTCTTTCCAAAGCCAGTTTTATACGTCCGCATCAATCGTATATGGTTAACTTAAAATTTATAGATAAGTATGACAAAGCCGGTGTGATTCATTTAAAAAACGGGAAAAAAGTACCGGTTTCTTCCCGAAAAAAAGAGCTGTTCTTAAGTACATTTTTAAGCTGGAATAACGAATAAGCAATTTTTACTTTAGCGGATATTTTTTTAAACGGCACACATATTCATTCTAATCTGTCATAAATAGGTTCGCTATTTCTAAAACTGATATTGTGATGTATTTTTAGTGGTACTAAATTAAAATGTACTCAAGAATGAATCTTACAATAGCCGCAACCGTTGGCGCAATCCGTTGTGTTTTAGAAAAGAAAATTGATGTTATGTAAATGGCTGAAAAATGGAAATACTTATCGTTATTTTCTTACTATTACTCCTTGGTACAGGCATATTCCTGCTCTACAAAGTTTTAAAATGGATTGTGGCTAAAAAAGTAAGAGCTATTGGAGCATTATCAATACTGTCCGCCACAATCATTAGTGTTACCATGTACCAGCTATTCTTTGTGAAAATGGAGTTTATTCAATCCAACGTATATCCGAATTTATACTTGGTAAAAAATGAAATTAAAGACCGCGATTCCTTGCATGCCATCATCAAAAGTAGAGTGATTGAAATGATAGACAAGAATTTGATAAACAATCAAAAAGTATATACCGCAAATACCCATGAAGCCCCTTATGCGGTTTTAGCTTTTTATAGCTATTCCAAAAGTTCCAGGCTATCCGTATTTCAAGATTACGGCACCGCCTATTTTATAGACCATGAAGAAGATTTGAGCGGTTTTTCAGTCGAAGATTTGGGCATGTACCACAATGAAAAATTAGCCACTTTCAATATTCGTCCAAATAAAAAAGGCACTACACAACATTATGGATTATTGGAATATTATGAGAATGGTTATGTTGTAAAAACAGATACCGTTGCCTTGCAAAAAAAAATAGATTTAAAATGAAACAGACCTACCTATTAATAGTACTCATTTTTTGTTCTTGTGCACAAAACACCAAAGAAAAAACGCCCTCAAAAGGAGCTGTAGAAATTATTTCGGCAGCAGAGAATGTGGCTAAAGAAGTAACAGAGCAAATAAATAATGGAACAACGTTTAAAGAAGAATTACAAAAACTAAAAACGAAAAAAGTGCCTTTAATTGATAGTACTTCTTTTGATATCTTTATTGATGAAAGCGATTACAAAACAATAAATGCAGAAGCATTTCAGCTCCCTAAAATCTACAAAAACTGGGATAAAGAAAACGACAAGCATCGGGCAGTTTCTGCCTACCGGTTAAATTTATCTGACGATTTTTATACCGTTGTAGTAACGGTATTATCAGGCGATGAGGTAATGGAGTCCAAACTCATTAACTACGATTTAGAAGGCAATGTCATTGCTTCTGAAATGATAGCTTATGATGAGACAGTTGAAAGCTGGGCTCGAACAAAATCAAGAATAGAATCAAATAAAATTACAATTGACTATCAATATACGGTAAGTGAAGATGATGAAGATGGACCTGTTTATAGCGTAGTTAAAATTGAATCTGACGGAAATTTTAGAGTTTTGGGTATTAGAGATATCTGTTACGAATTGGTTATAAAAGAACTAAATTTAGATGAATCGAAACTAATTCCAACGTTACAAGCCTTTAAAATACTACCTAATAGCCCCAATGAAGCGGTTGTAGTAATTCCGGAAATAGCTGTAGGAAGCGAAGAAGAGGGGTATCTTGAGTTTAACACGCATATTGCACTGGTAAATACAGCCTCCAAAGAAATTACCCATCAATACTTTGAAAGTCACGAAACAAACGGTTGGATTTCTGACGCAATACATTTAAGAGAAATAACTATTGACACCGCTCCATACGATCACTCGGAAGATGTTAGAGCCTTTGGCATTAGAATCAGGTTTATAGGTAGTTCACAAGTGAATCCTTATGAAAATGAAGCACTATCACTATTTGTGAAATCAGGGAATAACTTAAAAAAAATACTAAACAATTTCGAAATAATGGAGTATGGAGGCGAATGGAGCGGTGACTGTGATGGTGAGTTTCTAAGTGAAGAAAAAACATTGAGTATTTCCGAAGAAAAAACCAACGGATACTTTGATATTATTATAAAAAATAAATTGACTAAATCTATCAATGTTAAAGACGAACTAGGTAATTGCGATACCAAAGAAACGTTTACCAATAAAACATCCGTGTTAAAATTTGACGGCAAAACCTATAGATAAATACAATGAGAATACTACTATATATTTTACTGTCCGTTACACTTTTCTCTTGTGTCCGGAATGATAAAGAAAAAACTCATAAAACAAATACAAATGGAGCTTTGGAAATTTCTGATGTAAATGAAGAGGAAGCAGTTGAAGCCGCAGCGACAATTACTGAACCGATAAAAAAAGTGATTAATGTAGACCCTTCTGTTTTTAAGAGCATACTCGAAAATGTAAAAACCAAAACCTTACCGCTGACAGATACCACCAACTTCGACACTTTTAAGGATGACAAATTCTTAAGCAAACAAGAAGTGGAAGCGTTACAACTAGAAAACATATATCCTGATTTTTATAAAGAAGGACATAACTACAAGGTTGTTGCATCCTATAAAATTGAGGATTTTAAAAATTTTCATGCCCTCGTTGTAACCGTTCTAAAAGGTGAACATGAAATGGAGACAATACTAATTAACTACGACTTAAATGGAAAAATTTTAGATCAAAGAGTGATTGCTTATGATGAAATAGCCGAAGGGTATGGTAAAATAGAATCAAAAATAACCCATGATTTTATATTGAAAATAAATACCTTTAAGTACGAAAATGATACAAGACAAGTGTTGTGGACGTTTCGAATTGATACGGTAACGGGCAATATTGTAGCTACAGAATCTTCGAACAGTTCTTTTGTAGAGTATGTATTAGAACACCAAACAGACATCAATCGGCTAAACATCAAAGAAGAATTAGTGACCACCCAGACATTTTTTGACAACCCTGAAAACATCGTTTTGCTAATTCCCGAAATTGAAGACGAAGGAGAGGGATTTTTTGAGTTGAACAGCCATATCTTTTTGGTTGATAATGCCACAAAAACGATAAACACAAAATTTTATGAAAGCTATCAAACCAGTGGTTGGGTATCCGATGCCATAGAACTGAGAAGCATTGAAATTAATAAAGAATTTTACCCGGTTACCGATAGTACCACTGCCTTTGCTGTTAAAACGACATTCATAGGATTATCACGTGCAAATCCTTATCAAAGAGAAACGATCTCTTTATTTGTAAAATCTGGGGATTCGTTAAAGAAAGTATTGGATAATTATACCATAAATGAGTTTTCCGGTCAATATGATGGCGACTGTATTGGTGAATTTCTTAACGAAGAAAAAGCACTCAGTATGTTTCAGGAAAAAAACAATGGCTATTATGATATTTTAGTAGCGCATACAATTACAGAAACCATTGAATTTAAAGATGAAAACGGCGATTGTGACAGTAAAGACACTGTTACCAATAAAGCATCGGTGTTAAAATTTGATGGAAAAACTTATAAATAAACACATGGAACTGAGCGAATCATTTGGCGGTGCATTAACAGTTTTATGGCAAGTGTACGCACTACCAGTTAAAATAAAAACAGACGGTGAAGATCTCAGTGGTATAGAACAAGCCATTGCCTTTTACCAATGTTATTGAACTCGATGAAAACGGAGAAGTACTCAATACCAAACATGCCGAAAAACGTGCAGTAGATCAAATCCGTTCGTATTGCGCCCCCAATTTTAAAGCAGAGCACTTTATGAAGATTGGGAGGTAGAGCTGCACTAAATCAATAGCGCAGCAATAATTTATTCCCAAAAAGTATGAAAAATAACACCACTACACTTTTACTACTCGTCCTCTTGCTAGGTCTTTGTTTAATTTCCTGTAAAGGTAAACCTGAAAAGCCCGTAAAAAAAGAAATCAACACAACGGTTAAAGCAGTCCAAAAAGACGAAGAGACAATGAATTCTCAAGAGCAAGAAGAAAATACGCTTCCAGATAGTTTTAAAAGCCGTCTAAGACCCGATGAAACATTGTATCCCGGAAAAGTTTATACCGATACCGTTACCTATGTAGATTTCAACAATTATGATTATGATCAGGTACTCTTTACAATAAAAAAGAATAATGATACTATTGTGTTAATTAGTGAAGATGAATGGGAAGGAAAGTATTTTAAGGAACAGGAAATTATCATAAACTGGAAAATAGACAGCATCAGGCCTGCTGGTGACCCTGAGTATTTAGATTTTAAAGAGTTTTTAATATCATCAACAAAAACTGCTGAACTTGACGATAAAAACGTAAAAGTTTTATGGCAAGAAACGTTATATGATGAAGAATTAAAAGTAGATATAAACACCATTGTACTTGATAAAGACTTTCAAAAAAGCATCATTGAACCCGAAAGAGCCGCTTTGGGATATGTCGCTACATTTGTAGGAAACGAATGCGAATGGGAGGGAGGAAGGCCTGATGAAAATAGAAGTAATTTGAAATGTAAATTGCTCTCTTATTTAGATTTGGGCTGCCAATGTTCTGACAAACATTTAGGCTTTCTAAACCAATGGTTTTCAAAAGATAGTATAGCGTTAAGCATGCTTAAACGCTGTCCTACGATACCCAATACGGCAACAATACAAAGCACGTTCGATGAAATTTTGATGGAGACAAACACTCAGGAACAAACAATCACGGTCAGTTATAAAGTTAAGACCTTAAATATTCGAGATAATACTGTATCGGCTTATACGAAAACAGACCAATTCAGCTATGATTTGAAAAGTATAGTGTTGGTTGATTCTAAAAAAACAGCACACAAATAATTCTTTTGTCACCAGTAATGGATCAGAATCTGCAATAACCTATACTGAAAACAAAATTGTAACTACCAATAATTCTGATGAAGTAACCTATAAGGTGAAAATGTTTATTAACGAGGTTCTGTAAAAGCTATATTCTGAAACCTACAGTTATACCTGCAACACTTCAAACAATAATACTGAAAATAAAATTAAAGGAAGATGCCAATTATAGCATAGGAATCAACATCCTGGAATTCAGATAAATTTGAAATCCTATATAAAACAATTATGCGAATACTAAAATAATATTGAAACGGATATTTTTTTAAATAGCACGTATATTCATTCTAATCTGTCAGAAATAGGTTTGCTATTTCTTCATTTCATGACTCCATATAGTTTTGTTGAAAACAATCAATTACATAAACATATGGAAAATATTAAATCTAAATTAGGAAACGCCGGGGTATTGCTTGCAGCAATGGGCATCATCTCTATTGTTCTATCGATTTTCAACTACAACATCCGGCTACTTGCCTGGGTAGATGCCTGGGGAAGTACAATGGGATGGAGTATCAGGATCCTCTTAATACTCGGAGGGGGTGCATTGTTTTTCCTTTTTGGAAGGAATGAAGAGTAAAGTATAATATCAACCCAATAAAATTTTTTAAAAATGAGGACAATTAAACTTTTGGCAGTAATCACAGTATCAACGCTAATGCTACTATCGTGTGGAGGTGGTGGATCAAGTAAACAGCCCGCCACGGCAGAGGGGTTTGCCTCCATAGAGAAAGAAATAAAAAACAAATTTGGCAACGATGCATATTTCACCAACATGACGATTATATACAATAAATCTATTGGGAATACGATTTCCCTGACGGTTACAGAAGCACCGGAATCTTTAAAAATGGGACAATGGAATTTGGTAAACGGTTCCTGGAACCTTAATTCAGATATTACCATAGAAGTTCCTGAAGGTACAAAAGCTGCCGATTTTATGTTCCAGTTAAACGATCAAATTAACCTTGCTCAATTAGGCGGGTTGGTAGAAAAATCGAAAAAACAGTTGACAGCCGAAAAAGACATCAAAAAACCAATGTTAGAAATGGCTTTTGTAAAATTCCCGAAAAACGGTGATAAGTCAAAAACAGAATATGTGGTTAATCTGGAACCTGAAAACGGCGGAACCAGCTTTTCATTTTATTACCGGTTAAATGGAGAGCTTATAAAAATGAATTATTAAAAACGATGAACCAAAACCATACCTACATTCCACCGATACAAGCAAAGCGAGCAGCTACCCGGCAAGATGAAAAATGGGATGAAGCCATTGCACTGTTTAATAATAAACAACATGATAAAGTCTTACCCACATTGCTAGATTATGTTGGAAGTCATTTACAGCACCAAAAAAAAGGAGATTGTTACGAAATTGCTCACGGTTCCGTTGTTATCACCATTACACAAACAGCAGAAGAGCTGTTGATAAAATGTCCGTTTCTAAACATAGAAAATGCCAAAAAAGTACCCTTGATGCGCAGGCTGGCAGAAATACGTATGTATCCGCTCAACCTTAGCAATGTAGCCTTGGAGAATGATCTTGTTTACTTTTCATTCTCTTGCCCCATAAACTTATGCGAACCTTATAAGATTTACGGTGTACTTAGGGAAATATGCTACTATGCAGATAGTTATGACGATGAGTTTATAGAAAAGTTCGGTGCAGCACATTTGCAGGAACCAGACATAACACCTTTGCCGGACGACATAAAGGAAGAGGCATATTCCAATTATCAAAAAATCATAGAAGAAGGTATGAGGCGGTTTGATCATTATATGGAAAATCGCCACGAAAACAATGCCTGGTACACGTTGAACATCACTTTAAAAAGAATAGAGTTTTATGCTGAACCGCAAGGCTACTTACGCACCGTAATTGAAAAAGCCATAGATGGTATTTTTGACAGAAATACCCCTTTTCAGAACCGGTTATTAAATGGCAAGACGAGTTTAGAAAAGTTACGAAGCTATTCAAGTGCTAAATTTTCAGAGGATTTATATCAAGTAGCGACATTCATACCCCATAAGTACAGCGGTAAAAAGGAGAATATTAGGGAAAATTGGGGAGACAGCTATGCAGAAATACAAGAAATGATAGCCAATGCCAGGTTTGAAGATGCTGCAAACTTGCTACAGTCCTGCTTTTATGGCCTATTCTACTATAATCTGGTTGATGAAAGCATTAGCAAACCCATTACAAATGCTATGGCACAAGCCAATGGACTGGATTGGAACCAAGCAGCGCCTGTTTTATTGAAAGGAATGGAGGCTATCATGGAAGACTCCCTGTTTGGTGACGATTATGGAATGGATTTATCAAAAATTATGGGAGAACAAATGCAGCAATCTATGGCATTAATGCAGCAAATGATGGCCAATTTTAAAACCAATTAAATAATGAGTGTATTAAAAAGTATAGAAAGTTCTGTTTATAGGATTAATACGGCAAATGGGAGCGGAACAGGCTTTTACAGCCTGCAAGACAATGTTGTTGTGACCAATTATCACGTGGTATCCGGTTGTTTAAGAGTGAGTATAGAGGGGCAAGACAAAAATAGGTATTTGGCAAAGGTTGTGTATATAAATCAAGGAAAGGACATTGCCTTTTTACAAGCAGAAGATTTACCGGAACCTGCCGGGATAATCCGTACAAACCACGATAACGAAACCGCCTCCAGAGATAAAGTGCTGGTGTTGGGATATCCGTATGGGATGCCCTTTACCGTTACCGAAGGTATAGTGTCTAATCCCAGACAGATTATTGACGGTAGCAATTTTATACAAACCGATGCCGCCATTAATCCGGGCAACAGCGGAGGTCCCGTAATTAATGAAAAAGGCGAGCTGGTGGGCATCGTAACATCCAAATTTACCAATGCAGACAATATGGGGTTTGCCATTCCAACGAAAACGCTCCGCGAAGAACTGGAAATTGTAAGCGAATTATCTGGTGAGTTTACCATAGCCTGTACCAGTTGCAATAACCTCATTGAAGAAAAAACGGATTATTGCCCTAATTGTGGAAACGACATCGATGAAAAGCTATTTGAAGAAAATCAGATTTCCGATTTTAGTTCAAAAGTAGAAGAAGCAATCAAAAGGTTAAATGTAGATCCCGTTTTGGCACGTACCGGCAGAGAACGTTGGTATTTTCATCAGGGCAGTGCTGAAATACGGATGTTTGTATACGATAATAATTATTTGTTTGCCACCTCTCCTTTAAACGATCTGCCACGTAAAAATTTAGCCGAAGTATATGAGTATATTTTAACGGCGGATATGGGAAAGCATAGATTATCGATTTCCAACAATCAAATATTCCTTTCCTATCGCATACACATCAGTGATTTATATTCAGAGAACAAAGAAGAATTTCTTGAAGATATTGCACAACTAGCCATTAAAGCAGATGATTTAGACGATATGTTCGTAAACGACTTTGGAGCAAAAATGACACATTATAGCAAGTGTTAAAATTTTTAAAATGAATAAGTTAATCGTATCGGCTTTCATGTTAATGTCTTTTTTGATGCATGCTCAAAAAAATAAAAACTCAATAATAAATAAAACTTTTATTGCCAAAACAGGTTCTGTTTGCGAAGAAACCCCTGACGACAATTCTTGTGCCGGCACAGAAATTTATTTAGTGCTACACTTTACCAGAAAGTTTGTTAGTGCAGAGGAGAAGCAAATATCTTCTTGTGGAGAAGAAACGACCAGCCCAATTGGGGTATTTGCATGGAAATGGAAAAAAGCAGGTAAGTTAGATATAATGTCTAACGAGGGTACATTTTTGCAAAACCTAAGCCTGCAATATCACAATGGAGAACTGACAGGAAAAGAAATAAATGAAATTAAAAAAATAAGCAAATATCACTTCCGCGAAAGTATAAACTAGGGGTGTCAAGGCCTGATATGATTACAAACCGGGGAGGTAAAACCCGAAAAAGCAATAGAAGTTAAGTGAAAAAATATAGTCATTAAAATAAAAAATCATGAAAATAGCTGTAATAGTCGCAGTTGTATTACTGGTTACCATAGTGGGAATTGTAATCAACAACCAAATAATTGCTAAAAAAAACCAGATGGCACAGGCCTTTGGAAGTATAGAGATCTATCTTAAAAAGCGGTTTGATTTAATCCCGAATCTGGCAGCAATGCTCAGCAAATACTTGGCACACGAAAAAGAAATCTTACTAAAAGTTACAGCGTTACGTGGTCAGATAGAAAGGGCAATCGAGCCTAAAGAAAAAATAGAAGCCTCTAATGAATTGACGAAAGTGATGAGCGGGCTGAACGTTAATGTAGAGAACTATCCAGATTTAAAAGCCGATAAACAATTTATAAATCTTCAGTTTGAATTGTCTGATATGGAAGACCAGATTTCCGCAGCCAGGAGAGCATTTAACGCTGCGGTAACAAGTTATAATGACCAAATACAAATGTTTCCGGCAAGCATAGTGGCTGGTATTAGAAAAGATAAAGCAGAAACGCTATTAGAGATTCCAAAAGCAGAACAAAAAGAAATAAATATTACCGAATTGCTAAATAACTAAAATCGAATATAAGGATGCAAATGTTACAAAATTTACCATGGTATGGCTATGTAATACTGGCAATAGCCGTTATTTCCTATGCTTATAAATACTTTAAAACAGCCAAAGAAGGTTATGACGAAGCTGATTTAAAAAAAGTGAAATTCAAAACGTCGGAAACCGGTACTCTAACCGGAGAACAACTATTTGCCATAGCACTTTACACACCTTTAGCGGAGTGGTGGGGAGCAGACACGAATACTCTAACATTTCTTGATCCAAAATCTGCAAATCGCTACTTAAAAGGATGGTACATAGATACCAGGGAAGGTTATTGGGACCTCACCGAATATTTTATGAAAGATGGCAGACGTTGGTATTATGACTTTATTTATAAGATGATAAACACCCAACCCGAAGAAAACTGGGAAAAAGGCATGAAAGATTATTTTGGCAACAATGAAAGAGCCTTCAATTATCTAAAAGTACTAAAATCCAATAAAGTACGAAACGAACTCAAGCAAAATGGACTTATTACTTTTGATGACGAAATGGATTCGGGCATTGCCGGGTATGATGCGGCAATTTTGGTAGGACAGGCCAGAAAAGCCTATACTACAAATATAATCACAGAAGAAGAAGCACTCAAGGTCATTAAATTTGCCAGGGAACTCGCCTTAAACCATTTCTCTTCCTGGGAAGAGTTCGGGAAAAGTTTTATTATTGGTTTTGCTTTCGACCAACAACACCGGGAACGTTCTTACAGAGAAGAAGTGTACCACCTCTACAAACAGGTGTCAGAAAACCCGGAGAGTCCTTGGAATACCCTAAGTTGGCCCAATAGTTAAGCTATGGAGCATTTGATGAAAAGGGTATATGCAGAGGTAAGTAATGACCTATCTGTCATTTGCCAAAAAAGAAAACGAACCTTGTTCTTTCAAAGAACAATGTGGCTTATTACAGGACTGTATTTTGTATTCATGCTATTGCTTATGGCTACGAATTATTTTCCGGATTCAGCGAATAGTTTTTTTTACTTTTTTGAGCAATTTAAGCCTACGTCCGACAATCCTTATGCAAGTATATACCCTTTAATAGGGCTGATGGTTTTATTATACCTGACCACATATGTATTTGCTGGGGCATTTCGAAAATTTAAAATAAAGGAAACGGAAACCATGGCTAAAATGGTGAAAATGTTGTTCCCAAAGCTGCGTTTTGCCCAGAACACTGCTGTTCCGGCTAACGAAATAGTAAAAAGTAAGCTCTTTGCCTGGGTAAGGACAAACGCAACGATGTACAATTACGGGCAACTGCGAAGTGTAACAAACGGTAAGGCAGTTAACATTGCCGATATAGGTATTGTTGAGGAAAACGTATCTAATAAAATCGCAGATAGTTTTATGCGAGTTCCAATACTGAATATGATGGTGATATTATATCAGTTTGTACTCAGGAATATATTCACTAACAAATCAGCAGACAATGTTTATTACACTTTTAGAGGAATGTTTTGCTGGTTAGGGTTTAAGAAATCACTCAAAGGGCATACCGTAATTTTAACCAATAACCAGAATTCTAAATTAAACCGGTTTTTCAGCAGCAATTTTAAGGAGGAACAGCGGATCAATCTGGAAGATCCAAGGTTTACCAATCAGTTTATAGTGTACAGTACAGACCAGGTAGAAGCTCGTTATGTACTATCTACAGCACTTATGGAACGAATCGTTGCTTTAAAGGAAAAATTTAACCAGCCTATACTTTTATCTTTCCAGAACCAGCAAATGTACCTTGCAGTAAAAAACGAAAACGGACTTTTTTCTTTCCCTACCGGAGAATTGGCAAGTGTAAAAATCATAGAAGAATTGGCACATGATATCGAAACAGCTTTACAAATAGGGACTGAATTAAAATGAAACTAATATCGCATAAGCTTATCGTCTGTCGTGATTACCCTACAGTGGACGAACCCTTTGAAGGATTTAAAATCAGCGAAACAGGCATCCTAAGCATTTTATTTAGGTTATGGTATAGCGCAGGAAGCTGGGACACAACGACATATGCTTATAAATTTCGGTTCCGACAAAATGAATTTGTGTTGATCGGACTCGACCTATTTAAAACGCACAGGGGAAATGGCAATACAACAGATTATAGCATAAACTTTCTGACCAGTAAAATGAAAATAAGCAAGGGACTTATTTCAGAGAGCAAGCCTAAATCTGTGGAATGGAAAACATTCAACTTAAAAACCCCTGTCACTTTAAAATCAATAGAAAACCCTTTAGCATTTAATCCGGAAGAATTTTATTAACCCGGACAACCAGTAAACGATCTTGGGGCAAGTCCACGAGAGGGCCAAGCGTAAAGAAAAGGTCTGGTAGACCTTTTTAGCGATGGAGCCAGCTGGCGCATGGCAAAACATTTCGACGTAAGTCCTATGAAATTCCGTTCAGGAATATTTCATAAGGACAAGCGTCGGAGCATTTAAATCTCGATAATCGAGTAAAAACATACCATTAATAGTAGATTGCCATATAAAAAAACGACCGGACCAATCATTCAAAAAATCAATAGATGAAGACCCTAAAGCAAATTTTAACTTATTTAATCTGGATAGCCATATCCTTACTTTTAGGGATTGTGTATATGCGAATGGTTTTAGGCCCTAACCATATATCAGATGGAGGGGTATGGTACCTGCTTCATCTTTTTTATGATTATGCCTTATTTCATATCGGTGTAAGGGTTGGGGCAGTCATTGCATTATTGTTTATCCTTTTAGATATTTTTTTGTTGCAGAAGATGCTAAAGCACAGTATAAAGTCCACGGTAATTCGGTTGGGATTGCTTTTGCTTATTACCGCTCTTGTGGCAGGCATCCATTATGTTTTGGAAAAAGTGATTGATGTGATTTAAAACAACTGAAGATAACCCGAAAATAATATTGAATTTTATAAAATAAACCGTCATACAGATGAAAGCAACAATACTCAGCGAACAAATCCTTTTGGTAAAAGGAAAAACCGACCAGTTAATAACCGACATTCTACCTGAAAAATGGAATGAAACGCCCGGTGTACTAAAGACCAATCTGAACTGGCAAATAGGGCATATTATTTTAGCCAATTATTTACATGGAATAGCCTCGATTTCCGGGGCAAGTACAGAGTTTAAAGAAAAAATAAACCTACCCGATTACATTAAATTCTATGGCCCCAAATCAAACCCTGCCGATTTTGAAAAAGAAAAGCCTTCTACAAAAGAGTTGATAGCCGCTTATGAACTTACGATGGCCATCATTCTAAGAAACCTGGAAAATATCAACGAAAAAGATTTGGACAACGATACCGAAGTGCCTAATCCTGCCGTTAAAACCAAATATGAGGCACTGCTGTGGCTTCCACAACATCAAAGCTGGCACAACGGGCAAATAGCGGTGCTGAAAAGGATGCTGGATAATTAATTTGGTAAAGTGAAAATATAAATGATAAAAAGCAAACTAAAATCTGGGTTTGTCTCATGGTTCATCACCATGATTCTAGGTACCATAGGCTTGTTGGTACTCATTGGGTTGATGTTGTACAGTCTCCTATTTAAGAAATTTGACGTATACCCAATGGTTATGTCGTTGTTTCTATCTGCTCTTTTCGGGGTGGTGCTCATTATTTTCAAAGACTATAAACGAATCATCATCAACAAAGCTGCCCAAACGATTAAATACTATTCCATATACCGCCCTTTTGGGAAAAGCATAGAGCTAAAAAACTTTATCGGGTATATAAAGTCTGTGGAATACGGCAGATACGAAACGTATCGAACCATTCATTTGGTAGATAAAACATCAAAAACCGCATTCAAAATAAGCGGATTGTTTTACGACAATTTTGATGAGATGTATAATGCCATTGAACTGAAGGAAATTAAAAAATACCGTTTCGGGTTCTGGAAGTATATAAAGTTAGTATGTACGAGTAGAATTAAGATTGAAACTAAAAAGGCATGAAATGAAAACGAGACCTTGCTTGTCGATATTTTGGTTAAAACATCATATGAGACTGCCTGGTTAAGGCATTGTATTATATGATAAATGAAATGGATAAATAAAGCTCCGGCCCGTCAACCGGCATAAAAGAAAATGGGAGTTTTAAGTAAACTACTCTGGAACCATCGCGCATAGGCAAAACATTTTACAAAGGGAAGCCCTTTGAAATTCCGTTAGGAATATTTCGCAGGGGCAAGCATCGTAGCTCCCGATACCTATACGGAATAAAGCCCTATTATCGAGTAAAGATGGGCGCTCCCCTTTTTTAATTAAATTTGTAGCGTTTTTTAAATTCTTTTATTTCATCTACATGAAGTCTATTCCGATAAGACATATTGCTATTACGCAAAAAGAGCCAGACTTATTGGGGAATTTCACTATAAGGAAGTTGCAAGATTTACTTGAAGGGAGAGAGATGGTTCATGAACTTCATAGACATGATTTCTATTTCTTTTTAATCTTGGAAAAAGGGTTTGGAAACCATGAAATAGACTTCGTTAGTTATGATGTAACTGATTATTCGATATTTATTGTTCGCCCGGGTCAGGTGCATAAATTAGAGTTAAGAAGTGATAGTAGAGGTTTTATGATTCAATTTAATGTTTCCTTTTATTACCCAATTGAAAAAGAGCCAAGCATTTTATTACAAAAGGCAAGCAATAAAAACTTTTATCAATTGGATGAAGAAAGCTTTTCAGGATTGAATGTTCTGTCGATGTCAATTTTTAATGAATACAAGAACAAACCGGAAGCTTATAATGAGGTGATAAAATCCAATCTTCGAATTCTATTTGTAACATTAATGAGGTTAAGGAATAAGAGTAATAAAGCAATTGAAAATAAAGATTTGTATGTTCAGGAACGTCTTGAAGCGTTTTTACAGCTGTTAGAAACAAATATTGCCAGTGAAAAGCAGGTGTCTCAATATGCCGGGATGTTAAATTTGTCAAACTACCAGCTAAATTCTATAACAAAACAGACATTGGGAAAAACAGCATCGGCACTTATCAACGAACAAATTATATTAGAGTCCAAGCGGTATCTTTTGGCAACATCCAATCAAATAAATCAAATAGCTTATCGTTTAGGGTATGAGGATGTTTCATATTTCATTAGATTCTTTAAAAAACACTCAGGTTATTCCCCAGAGGCTTTCAGGCAAAAACTTAAATAAGTCCTATTCTACTTCAGTTTAATCCTAATATTTACAAGCTTGTCAAAAGTACTTTTGTAGTATAATTTTAGTATGAGCAGATAGGATGAAAACCGTTTATAAAACCATTTTGGCGGGTATAGGGGCAACACTTTTTATTGATTTCTGGAAATTCATTGCAAGCTTTTTTGAAATCAGGTCCAGAGGAGTGCTCTTTTTAGGCAGGTGGTTGGCATATATTATAGAAGGGCAATTTTCACACCATACCATCGTACAAACGCCAAGTGCAGAAAACGAAAGGTTTTATGGTTTGTTCGGGCATTATTTTATCGGCGTGATTTTTTCTTTTTTATTACCATTGCTTTACGGTAGTAAATGGTTTTCGAAGCCTACATTATTGCCTTCAATTATGGTTGGGTTGGTTTCGCTTTTACCGGCTGTTTTTATAATGCAACCATTATTTGGTTTTGGAATTGTATTCTCTAAAATACCCGACTCTTCACAACATCTTTTAAAGGTTTTTATAATCCATCTCATTTATGCAATTGGCTTGTATTTAATAGCTATAGCATTGAAACGAATTAAACTTTTTAATCCGTAAAAATGAAAAAAGTACCAAACACATGGATACTCACAAGTCTTTCGATTTCCACTTTAATGGCCTCCTTGGGTGTCAGCATTGCCAATGTTGCTTTACCAACCTTAACCGAAGTTTTTTCTACCACATTTCAATCCGTACAATGGGTCGTGATCTCCTATCTTTTATCGATTACTGTTGTGATTGTAAGCATAGGAAGGCTGGGTGATATTTTGGGTTTGCAGCGTATGCTGATGATTGGTCTTATTGTATACACTCTGGCATCCTTTACCTGTGGTATTGCCCCGGCATTATGGATGTTGATCTTAGCACGTTCTTTCCAAGGGGTGGGTGCAGCTATTTTAATAGCGCTTACTATGGCTTTTCTTCGTGAAGCCATTTCAGAGAAAAAAATGGGTAGCGCTATGGGAATGTTGGGTACAATGTCGGCAATAGGGACAGCGTTGGGCCCGACACTTGGAGGCATTTTAATAGAAAGTTTCGGGTGGAGAACTATCTTCCTGATGATGGTTCCGCCTGGTGTTTTAAATATGTTCTTAACATATAAGTACCTGCCGGTGGCTAAAGCGAGAGTGACACATGAAAGGAATCTGCTCCGGGGTAAACCCACGAGGTATTCTCATAAGAAATACTTTGGTTTCGAGGCACGAAGCAGGGCATTCAGGTTTCGGTTATCGAGTAAAGAAATTGATTGGACAGGAACGTTCTTATTAGCAGTAACGCTTGCTTTTTATACCCTGGGAATGACGATAGGTAAAGGAAGTTTTAATTTGGTAAATGTTCTATTGCTTTTACTTGCTGTTATGGGTACTGGTGCATTTATATATTCTCAAGCTAAAGCGAAATCCCCTTTAATAAAATTATCGGCATTTACAGACAGAAACTTAAGTGCTGGTTTGATTGTGAACTCTTTTGTTTCTGCTGTAATGATGGCAACATTGGTTGTCGGACCATTTTATCTATCGTTAGCATTAGGACTTAATGAAACTTTTGTTGGGATGGTTATGTCGGTCGGACCGATGGTTTCTGCACTTACAGGAATTCCATCTGGTCGTATTGTTGACCGTTTTGGAGCAACAGAAACTGTAATAACGGGCCTGCTGGTAATGGTACTGGGGGCGTTCACATTATCAATATTGCCAAATAAGTATGGAGTTATTGGATATATAATCGCATTAGCAATCTTAACACCGGGTTATCAACTTTTTCAGGCGGCCAATAATACATCTGTTATGATGGGAGCAAATAAAGACCAGCGAGGTGTTATATCAGGCGTGCTTAACTTGTCACGTAATTTAGGTCTTGTTACAGGTGCTTCGGTACTGGGAGCTTTATTTGCTTTTGCTGTCGGCACAAGCGATTTTGAAATAGCTCGGAGACAAGATATTTCAAAGGGAATGAGTACAACATTCATTGTTGCCGGAGTTTTGATGTCCATAGCTGTAGTTATTTCATTTACTATGCGTAAAAAGGCAGGGTAGTCTTCTGAAAATTTAGGATTTGTCCAATACTACTTCAATTTTGTCCTGGTGTATACCACCAGCAAGGTAATAATTTTACACTCCATACATCAAATACTATTATGAAAAAACAAAGCGAATTAAAATACAAGGAATTCTGGAATGAAAGATACCAAGATCCTGCTTTTGCTTATGGTAAAGAACCTAACATATTCTTTAAAGAGCAAATAGAAAAGCTAAAACCGGGAACTATTTTATTACCGGCCGATGGCGAAGGCCGCAATGGTGTGTTTGCTGCAAAGTTGGGTTGGGACGTAACAGCAATAGATTTAAGTAAAGAGGGACAAAGAAAGGCATTGCAACTCGCATCAGAACAACTTGTAAGTATTAATTATGTTGTAGATGATATAGAAAAAGTGGAGTTGCCAGATAAGTCTTTTGACGCTATTGCTTTGATCTATGCACATTTTTCATCATGGAAAATTCACGTCATTCATCAAAAACTAGCCAGACTTCTTAAACCCGGCGGACTTGTCATCTTTGAAGCTTTTAGTAAAAATCATATTAAATACCAGGAAATTGATTCAAGAGCAGGGGGTCCAAAGGATGTTGACATGCTATTTTCACCGGAGCAAATACGAGCAGATTTCGAAGGTTTTGAAATACAAGTCTTAGAGGAGCAAAAGATAGTCTTAAATGAAGGGGTATTTCATAAAGGGACTGGAAGTGTTATCAGGTTTTCAGGAAAAAAAAGATCATATTAAATATGAAAAGAGTACTGATAATAATTTTTTTCGTTTTTATATGTTTTGTTGCCAGGGCCCAAAAGGCAGACCAGTTTAATTCGTGGTGGTATTACTCAGGAAAATATCGATTGACCGAAAAATTCAATGTTGAAACGTTATATTCATGGAGTCGTCACAATTTTGTTAAAGAATGGCAACAATCAAAATTAAGATTTGGTGCCAGTTACGACTACTTACAAAATATAAGCTTTGGGGCTGGATACGAATGGGTAGTGTTGTTTCCTTACGGGGCACATCCAGTCACGGAAAAAAGAACGGAGCACCGTATTTATGAACAGTTTAGTATAAAAAGTAAGATAAAGACAATTTCAGTTAATTATGGAATGCTGCTGGAACAGCGTATTATGAAAGACAGAACAAGGCACCGATTGCGGCTGGTATTTGGGACAAAAGTGCCAATTATACGTTCTGAAGAAGGCAAAACAATCCTCGGTTTTTCACTCTCAAATCAGGTTTTTTTAGATGTTGATAAATATACAGACAATAAAAACTTCAGTCAAAATAGAATTTACGGGGCTTTTGACATTCCCATAAATAATGCTTTTACATTAAGTTTAGGGTATATGAACCAATACATCATCATAAATGACAGACGTATTGAAAATGATCACACATTAATGGTAACTTTTTTTCATAAACTTGACCTTAGAAAGACAGATCAATAAGATTAATTCTAAGAAATCTTAAAATACTTTTGTTAATGTATTCATTGATGTTCTGTTTAAAATATTGCCGCCCCGGCCATTGAGATGCCGTCTTCTAAAAAGGGTTATTTATTGTCCGTCCGAATTAGTTTATCCTGATAGCCGGAGGGCCCGACCTGACATTATATTAAATAATCGTAAAACTTAAACTTAATCAGGATATCTTGTAGCCGGTGATTTTTTATCTGAGTTTTATCGGAATAAAAAGGATGAAGTTCAAATTTCGGATTTTTAGAAGTGCTCATAACCGGGAAAACTTAACGTGAATACTGTTTCTTTTTCGGGAATGGAGCTTACTTTTATGCTACCGCCGTGGAGTTTCATAATATGTTTGGAAAGGCTTAGCCCTATTCCGGTACCTTCATCTTTAGTAGTAAAAAAAGGGATAAATATTTGTTCTATGAGTGTTGTAGGAATACCGGGGCCGTTATCCGTTACCTGCAAGATAATATTACCCGAACCTGTTCTTTTGCCGCTAAGCCCGATGATCCCGTTAGTGCTGCCATCGATAGCCTGAAGGGCATTTTTCACCAGGTTTATCAATACCTGTAGGAGCTGTTTTTCATCTGCAAAAACCTCTAGATTGTTGTCTGATTCAGTTTTAAACGAAGTGTTTTCAAATCCCTTTTCCTGGCTGCACAAGATCTTTATTTTTTCAAATAAGATGCTTACCGACAGCATTTTCTTGTCGGGGTTTGGGATCTTGGTAAGTGCCCGGTACGAATCTACAAAATCTACCAAATTATAACTGTTCTCTTTTATAACATCCAGTCCTTTTGAAATGCTCTTGATTGTATTGGGATCTATGTTATTATTTTCCCGGGCATTTATCAGTGTATTGGTTTTTTCTACCAGTGTTTCTGCCAGGGATGTAATGGGGGCTATGGTATTCATGATCTCATGTGTCAAAACACTAAAGACGCTATTCCATGAATCTATTTCGTTTTGCTCGATCTCGGCATTGATATTTTGAATAAGGACCAATAACAGTTCTTTTTTATTCAATATCAAGGGAGTTGCTTTAACAGAAAGCTTTATAATTTCACGTTCGTTAGTGTATTGAAATAACTTCGGGTCAAAAGGCTTATGAACTGTAAGAAGGTAATGTAAGCTCTTGTTAATGTGTTGTAGCTGTCTTATATGGGTCAGCGGACTACGTCCTAAGATAGTTCTGGCACTTTTATTTGCCGTATAAATATGCCCTTCTTTGTCGATGGTAAGGATTCCGATTGCAGCATCCTCCAATATGGCCTGATAATATTTTTCCTGGGTTTCGTGCTCTATTTTTATGTTCTGGATGAGGTTATTGACCCGATTTAAACCTTTGTGTAGTTCCTTTAAGGAATTGTTTTTTATATATAGCGGATAATGTATGGTGGAATCGTCGTTTTCGACGGCTTCAAAAAAGGCAGCAATTTTTTTATTGGTGCGATTTAAAAAATTTATAAGCCCTGCAACCTGTGCTATAATAATTATTCCTGTATAAATGGCGTAATCCGTATGCTTGTGGAGTATGGCATAGGCCATTCCGAAAGAGGTAGCCAAGAGACATAATACCCTGAAAACGATCTTAAAATATAATATTTTACTACTCATGGTCTAGTGGATACCGTACCGTTTTGCTTTATTGTATAATGTTTGTCGGGTTATCCCCAATTGATTGGCCGCTGCCGTAAAATTGCCTTCGTGCCTATGCAAAGCGTTGGTGATCATAAGCTTTTCCATATCATCCAGGGTTTCCATATCGTTTATGTGTTTGGATGAAACGGCGGTTTTAAACAGAAAATCATCTGCATTCAAAGTATTCCCTTCGCTTAGAATCACAGCCCTTTCCATGGTATGTTGTAATTCACGTACATTTCCCGGCCAATTGTAGTTCCGTAATTTCTTTTTGGCCAGGACACTGATACCCGAAAGTTTTTTACCGTATTTGGAAGCATATCTTTTTAAAAAGTAGTCCGCCAGGATCAAGACATCATCTTCCCGGTCGCGTAGCGGAGGTACTTCTATATGTATGGTATTGATACGATAAAGCAGGTCTTCCCGAAAAGACCCGTTACTGACGAGATTTTCCAAATGACTGTTAGTAGCACAAATTAACCTGATATCGACATCGATGCCGCTATTCGACCCTACTTTAAATACCTGTCGGTTTTGTAATGCCGATAGTAATTTAGATTGTAAAGGCAAAGGCAGGTTGCCAATTTCGTCTAAAAATAAAGTGCCGTTATTGGCTGCTTCAAATTTTCCGGGGCGGTCTTTATGGGCATCTGTAAAAGAGCCCTTAACATGCCCGAACAATTCACTTTCGAATAAGGTGTCGGGTATGGCTCCCATATCTATGGTTACAAGTACTTCGTGTTGTCGCCGGGAGTTTTTGTGAATTTCCCTTGCTATGAGCTCTTTCCCCGTACCATTCTCACCTGTGATCAGCACATTGGCATTAGTAGCTGCCACCTTTTTCGTCAGTTTTAAGACTTTGTTGATGGCCTTAGACTGTCCAATGATATATGGCCCTTCTTTGTTAATGATCGATTTTAGATTTTGATGTGTCGATCTTAATGCTTTAACTTTCAATTGCGATAACCGTAATTTGTATGCAGCATGTATGGTTCCTAAAAGCTTTTTATTGTCCCAGGGTTTAAGAATGAAATCTGTAGCACCTTCTTTTAAGGCCCTGACAGCAATTTCGACATCGCCATAGGCAGTGATCATAACCATTGAGGTTTCGGGTGTTAGCTCTTTGATACGCTTTAACCAATAAAAACCTTCATTGCCCGTATTAACACCGGCTGAAAAATTCATGTCCAATAAGATCACATCGTATATATGAATATCGAAAATAGATGTAATAGCATTGGGATTAGACAGGGTTGTTACCGTTTGATATTCGGTAGACAACAATAATTCGAGGGCGCTTAGCACACTCTTATTGTCGTCTATGATAAGTATTTTACCTTGGATCATCCGATATATTAATTTATCCAAATCTAGGTATTCCTGCTGTTTTGCTTTATAAAGTGTAAAATATTTTTACATATTTTGTCCATTATTTTGACATCCCTGTTTTTAATCAGGTTGTATTTTTTGGTTTAAATTACTGATTATCAGTTTTTAGTGATCTTTGGCATAGTGTTAGACATTAAAAAGCCGGAATGTATAGATGAACTAATTAATGATATTAAGAATACGTTTAACTGTATTGGTTTTCGGACTTTTATTTATGTTTAGGGTACAGGCGCAAACTCAATGGACCTTAGACGACTGTATTGCCTATGCGCTTAAGCACAGCCTTAATAAAAGAACACAGGACCTGAACCTGGCTATCAGTAAAGAGCGTTGGCAGCAAGGCAAACGCGATATGTTGCCGACCATCAATGTGTCGTATCCCAGTTATAATGTAAGTTTCGGTAGAACACTGGACCCTGTTACGAATAGCTTTGTCGATACCCGTTTTGTTTCCGGGCTTAGCGGAGGATTGTCCTCTTCATTAACGCTTTTTCAGGCTTTTAGAAAATGGCATGAAATTGCCTATCAAAAAATTATCTATGAATCGAGTAAACTGGATAACCAACAAACCGAATACGACCTGGCTTTTAAAATTATGGACCTCTACAACCAGGTATTGTATTGCAAAGGAGCATTAACGATAGTAGAGAAACAACAATCTACAAATCAGTTATTAGAAAAAGCCATCGTTAAAAAAGTAGAACTGGGATTAATGGCAAAAGCCGATCTGTATGAAATAGAAGCAACAACCGAAGCGGATGCCCTTGCAGTACTTAAAGCTCAAAACCTACTGGATCAGGCAAAACTGGCACTTATTCAAAAAATGAACCTGAATACTGAAGATATTGAATTGACAGCTCCCTTAGAAAATGCAGTTTCATCAGATAGTACGACCTTCCAGGTAGATGAGGTTTTTAGTGTATCACAGGAGGTATTGCCCCATCTGCAAAAAAGTAAATTGCAGGTCGCTACGTCAAAAAAACAACTCCAGCTCAACAGGACCGCTTTATTTCCAACGATCCGGTTAAGCGGTGACATCTCAACCAGCTATTCGGATAATTTTAAAGATGTAAACGGAGAGACCATTTCTTTAAGCGATCAGCTAAAGAACAATCAGTCAAAGTACATCGGGATATCGATGAGTTATCCCATCTTTGGCAACTGGCGGACGAGAAGCCAGATAAAGATCGCAAAAAAAGAATTGGAAATAGCCAGTAATAACCTGGATATAGAAAAACAAGAAGTGTATAAGGCAATTAAGGAAATGGTACAAAGGTACGAGGCTTTGAAAGCTGAAATAAAGCTTAATCAGGTAACGCTCAAGGCAAAATCCAAAGCATTGGATATCGTTCAAAAAAAGTACGAAAGAAACCTTGTAAGTTTATACGAATTGCAATTGGCTTCCAATGTCTATTTAAATGCTAAAATAGAACACGTTCGCCTTAAGTCGCAGTTAACAATGCAACAGCGTACACTTGATTTTTATAACGGGAAGTTTACGTTACCATTAACCGCTGATATTGAATAGTATGGATACTAGAATAGTAAAGAAAAAAGGCATTAAACCCAAACACATAAGCATTGCCGTTATTACAGGATTGTTATTCTATTTTGTCTATTATATAGCTTTCAGCAGGACAGTTTCAACCTTGAAAGTAGAAAAGGACAAACTTACCATTGGTCAGGTTAAAAAGGATAAATTTAACGATTACATCAGCTTGAGCGGTCAGGTAAGCCCGATAACCACGGTTTATCTGGGCGCTTATGAGGGCGGACGTGTAACAGAAATCCTGATCGAAGAAGGAAGTATGGTAAAGGAAGGAGATGTGATCTTAAAGCTGGAAAACCGCGAACTCTATGGACAAATACTGAACAGTGAGACCAATCTGGCAACCAAGCAGAATAACTTGCGGCAGACCCAGATCGATTTTGAGACCAAACGCAATGCCTCGCAAAAGAGTTTATTGGATGCCGAATACCGCTTAAAGCAAGCCAAACGAAAACACGAACAGTATAATGAGCTTTATAGCGAAGAACTTATTGCCAAAGAAGAGTATTTGCGGGCAAAGGAAGATTATGAACTGGCCCGGAAAAGCTATGAGGTCAATAAGTTTCAAACTAAACAGGATTCTTTACGGAATACCGGTAGTATCCTCGACCTGACCCGGGATCTTGACCGTATGCGGCAAACCTTAGGTATGGAATACGACCGTATAGAAAACCTGAATGTAAAAGCCCCGATTTCGGGGCAGTTAGGATTTTTAGATGCCGAAATAGGGAAACAAATAGGGAAAGGGCAAAATATAGGACAGATCAATGTGCTGTCTGATTTTAAAGTAGAAACGCAAATAGACGAACACTATATAGATCGTGTAAAACACGGATTGACAGCCGGCTTTGAACGTAGCAATACAACTTACAGGTTGCGACTGCGAAAAGTATACCCCGATGTCAGGGATGGTAAATTTGATGTGGATTTTGTATTTGACGGCGATAAGCCCGATAATATCCGTACAGGTCAGAGTTATTATCTGAAATTACAGTTGGGAGCGCCGTCGGATGCATTGTTGCTCCCAAAAGGTGCTTTCTTTGGCAGTACGGGAGGACAATGGGTTTATGTGGTGGACCCTTCGGGTGTATTTGCCCTGAAACGCAAAGTGAAGATCGGAAAACAAAACCCGAAATATTATGAAATTACCGAGGGCCTGGATGCAGGAGAAGAGGTTATTATCTCTTCCTACGATAATTTTGGCGATAATGAAAAACTGGTATTGAAATAACCGCCATAATATATGATAAATCAAAACTAAAGAGATGCTAAAACATTATATAAAATTTGCTTTCAGGAACTTTAGGTCTAACAAGGTCATTTTTATCGGTAGCCTGGCTACACTATGTCTGGGCGCATTGTGCATATCATTGCTCTTTTCGTATGTGTATAATGAATTGACCATGGATGATTTTCATAAACGGGAGAAAGATATTTATACAGTTGTGATGAAGCAATCTCCAAAAAGCGAATGGCTGTCCCCTTTTAAATTTGAAGCGGATAAATATCCTGAAATTGAGAGTAGTGTGGCCATAAGATGTTTTATAGAGAACGATACCAAAATAAAGTATAAAGACAATACTTATACCCCGACAGGAATGGTAGTGGATAGTAGCTTTTTTCAGGTTTTTGATTTTAAGTTGTTGTATGGCGATCCTAAAACAGTGTTGAATGATAAACAATCCATTATCATAAGTGAAGAATTCAGCAAGCAACTTTTTGGCGATGAAGATCCGATGGGGAAAATGGTAGATTTTGAAGTAAGGATGTATCAGGGGCTCCATACTGTGCAAGGGGTAGTCAAAATTCCGTCAAACAGTTCTATGACTTTTGATTATATAATCCCCTATCAGCATCTGGATCATGGCTATGGTAGGATTAGCGTGCCTTTTTTTAAAGCAAGTCCTAATTTTAACAAAGCAGATTTTGAAGAAAAGATAAAAGGATCTAATAATAAAGTTTCTAGCTATTATCCGCAGTTAACAGAAAGCATTACGTCTATTGTAGGTTTAGATGACATATATTTCAGCAATGAGTTAAGTGCCATGAAAAAATATACGCCATTCGCATCGGGAAATAAAAAGAACATACAGGTATTACTTGTTATTATACTTGTGATATTTTTTGTTTCGATACTCAATTACTCCAATTTACAAATAGTCAATACCAATGCCATACTTAAGAGCATAGCCATTTCTAAGGTGAATGGTGCTTTAAAAAAGCACATCGTTTTACAAAAATTGGTGGAGGTTTTTGCTTTAATACTTATAGCCGGATTACTTATTACGATTGGTTACAATCTTATTCTACCCCATTTTAATGCTTTTGCAGGAGTTGCTTTAGCTCCCCCTTTTATACAGGTGTTTTTACTCAATTTGACCGTATTGTTGATCATAACTTTTTTTGGGATGATTTATCCTGCATGGGTTATTAACAGATTTTCTACTGTAAAAAATATCAAACAGAATACAGCGGTTTCTTCCAAACTAAGCGGACGTCAGGTTACTATTATTTTGCAGTACAGCCTGGCTCTCATTTTATTGATATCAGGACTTGTGGTGAATAATCAGTTAGGGCTAATGCTCAATAAAGATTTGGGATTCCATAAAGACAGGATTATGAAAGTAAAGTTATTCTATGAGCCCCCTTTTAATTTTGAAAGTAAGAACTGGAGCCAGAAGCGAAGAATGCAGGAGTGGGAGAAACTAATGAAAATCCCTGGTTACATTAACAACCAGTTAGCTTCTTTTTCGTGTATAGAAAATGTTACGCAGGGAAATTCTCCTATTGATGTTTTTCCAATTGATTGGAAACCTAAGGGAGAAACTTATGAATATGAAACCCAAAACAGCCTTGTTGTATCACCGGGATATAAAGATATGTTTGGTTTTAAACTTATTGCAGGGCGTTTTTTTGAAACCGGGGTTGATGAGCAACGTGGTCATAAAATTGTGATAAACGAAGCAGCATTAAAAAACTGGAATATTAAAGATATAACCAAAACGAGAATTAATAATAGAATTTGGGCTAAAGACGATGACGACAGCTATGAAATAATAGGGGTTGTTAAAGACTTTAATTATGAACATCTTTCAGCTAGACCTGAACCTTTAATTATGGTATATTTTGAGGATCCTGAAGCAGAGTATTTTATAAAATTCCATGAAGGACGGACCGGGGAAGGAATTCAGCTTATAGAAGATTTATTTAAAGAAATAAATCCCAATCAGACCTTTAGTTACTCCTTTTTAAGCGACGATATCGCAGCTTTATACCAAAAAGAAAAGCGGCTGAGTACCATCTATATCGTGTTTACCATTATTGCATTGTTGATCTCTGCCATAGGGTTGTTTACTATTGCTTTGTACGATACACAACGGCGGTTTAAAGAGATCGGAGTAAGAAAAGTAAATGGCGCTACGGTAACCGATATTTTGGTCATGCTTAATAAGGATTTTATAAAATGGGTGGGGATAGCCTTTATTATTGCATGTCCCGTAGCCTACTACGCTATGCGCGGATGGCTGGAGAATTTTGCCTATAGAACGGCTTTAAGCTGGTGGGTGTTTGCCCTCGCCGGACTGTTTACCCTAATCATAGCTTTGGTTACAGTAAGCTGGCAGACCTACAGGGCGGCAACGCAGAATCCGGTAGAAAGCTTGCGCGATGAATAGGCTTATGGGGTTTGTAGCCGAATCTGATATGGTGACAACCAAATCTATTGAAATAGAATTCATTTGTAAAATATAAAAAAAAAGAAACAACGAAACTTTAAAACCATGATAAGAACAGAAAACCTATCGAAAGTGTTCAGGACAGAGGAAGTGGAAACCCGTGCTCTGCACGAAGTGAACCTGCATGTGAAACAAGGCGAATTTGTAGCCATTATGGGACCTTCCGGCTGTGGGAAATCGACCTTGCTCAATATTATCGGAATGCTCGATAACCCGAGTAAAGGGAGTTACAAATTTGCTGGGGAGGAGCTCGGAAAATTAAAAGAGAGCCGGCGTACCCAAAAGCGAAAAGGAAATATCGGTTTTGTTTTTCAGAGTTTTAACCTGATCGATGAATTAACCGTTTTTGAAAATGTCGAATTACCGCTGGTATACCTTAAAGTAAGCGTCAAAGAACGTAAACGTCGCGTAAAAGAAGTACTGGAACGGATGAAGATGGGACATCGGCTAAATCATTTTCCACAACAGTTATCGGGAGGTCAGCAACAACGTGTAGCTATAGCCAGGGCTGTCGTAGCAAATCCCAAACTCATATTGGCCGATGAGCCTACAGGTAATCTGGATTCTAAGAACGGGAGGGAAGTGATGAGTTTACTTACCGAGCTTAACCAGGAAGGAACTACCATAGTGATGGTAACACATTCCGACAGGGATTCGCAATATGCACATCGGGTAGTAAACCTTTTTGACGGACAGATAGTAGCAGAGCGTATTCACGAGTTGATAGAAGAGGAATAGATGTGAAGTTTGAAGTCAGAAGTCGGAAGTTAAAAGTTATGAATTGGAATTTGATTTTTGGAACTTGACAATTGACGACTCACGATTTGAAAGCCGAGAGTCAAAAGCCAGTAGTTAGAATGCAGCCCAAATCAAGAAGGTTGTTTTTGATGCCACAGTGTAATAAAAAAAGATTAAGGAGTTAAATAAACTATGTTGTACAACTTAAAAATAATATACAGGGCATTTATAACCCAACGTCCTTACAGTTTTTTAAACCTAACAGGTTTGAGTATTGGACTATGTGTAGCTTTTATTGCCTTGTTGTATGTTACTGAAGAAACAGGCTACGACTTATACCATAAAAGGCATGAGAATGTATTTAGGGTGCTAAATAAAACTACTCAAGACGGATTACAATCAATAAACAACCCGAAAATCGTGCAAGTTTTTCAAGATCAGGTTCCGGAAATCATACAATCGGCAACTTATTTTGAAGGGTTTTTTAGCATTGCCGGAACAAAAGATCCGGAAAGATGGTTTTATGCCGATCCTGAAATTGTGGATGTTTTTACATTCAATAGAATTTCGGGTAATTTAAACATACTCAAAGAAAATCCAAAAACTGTTCTTGTTTCAAAACAATTTGCGTTAAAGCATTTTAAAAAGGCATCGGTTGTAGGTGAAGTTTTGACAATAGAAACACATGATAGAAAGCAAGAATTTACAATAGGGGCAGTTTATGAAGATTTTCCTAGGAAATCGACAATTGCTCCTGACCTGATAGTTCCAAACAGTAATTCTTTTGCCTATAAAAGCATGATGGAGCCACAAAATTATGGAAGCAAAAGAGGACAAGCTTATATTCTGATTGATAAGAGGGCTGCAATTGAAACGGTAGTAGAAAAAATGAATAAGGTTTATAAAGCTCAACCTAAAATTTTTGATGAAACTTATGACCTACAGCCACTTGTGGATGTTCATTTGTTTTCCGAAAATATTGAAGGACCGTCTTCGGGCTCTTTAAAACGAGTCATTATTTATGCGGTTATTGGCATTTTAATATTGATAATTTCAATAACGAATTTTTTACTGTTATATACAGCAATTATCAAACGAAGAATGAAGGAGTTTGCTGTTCGAAAGATTAATGGATTGAGGGCTTCAGGAGTATTAAAAATATTTTTGTTAGAATCCTTGACCATAAGTATTATTTCTGCTGTTACTGCTGTATTGTTAATGAAACTTGTATTGCCCTTTTTTAATGATTTTTCAGATAGCAATTTAATTTTAAGTGGGAATATTAATTATGCCTTTTTTTGTTATGCAATTGCGATCGTTTTGATGGTTACAATATTAGCGGCTCTTTATTTTAATTACTATTTGATCAGGTTCAATGCTATTGAAATTATTAAGGAAAGTAAATTAAAAAAGAGGAAGTCTTTTCTGTTGAAAAATAGCACGATGTTTATTCAATTAGTTATTGTCGTTATTTTGTTAGCATTTTCATTGGTTTATTATAAACAACTGGATTTCATGATTAATTCAGGTAAAGGTTTTTCGGTAGATAATACCTTGATGATAAAAAAACTTAATTGGGATGCATCCCATTTTAAAGAAGAGATTAGAAAATATCCAGTAATTAAAAATGTTTCGGAGGGAACTATTTTACCATTGCATGATGGTTCTGCCAGGTATAGTGTAGCATTAAATAAGTCGCCTTCAAAACAGGTGTCGATGGAGAGATTTGAAGTTGATGTTAATTATATTCCTTTGTATAACATTAAATTAAAAGCAGGCCGTAATTTTTCTAAAACATTTACAACGGACACTAATGGAGAAAATATCATTGTTAATGGACCTGCCATCAAATTTTTGGGAATTACCGACAATCCTATAAATAAAGAAACAAGTCAGGGCACCATAATCGGCGTAGTTGATGATTTTAAATTTGAATCGCTCTATAATACACTACGACCATTGTTTTTCAAAATACCGCAAAGTTATTCCGAATATGGAGGAGTGATAATTAAATATGAAAAAGGCAAAAGAAAAGAAGCTGTCGAATTGATAAATGATTTATTGAGTAAAGAGGAAGTAAACGTCATAAAAGATAAACGAAGAGTTAATACAATGGTTCGCGGTCAGGAAAATGTCGTATTCGATCCTGATTATTATGAAACGTTGATAAATGATATTTATAGTAAGGATAGAATATTGCAAAGATCAATTTTAGCGTTAGCGGTTATTGCTGTTTTTATAACTATTTTGGGATTAATAGGAATGTCGCTTTTTAAATCGGAACAACGTACCAAAGAGATCGGTATCCGCAAGGTAAACGGCGCAACGATAAACGAGATCATGGTCATGCTTAACAAGGATTTTATAAAGTGGGTAGGGATAGCTTTTGTGATTGCTTGCCCGATAGCTTATTACGCTATGATTGAATGGCTGGAGAACTTTGCCTATAAAACAGGTTTAAGCTGGTGGGTATTTGCTTTGGCAGGATTATGTACCCTGGTCATAGCCTTACTAACGGTAAGCTGGCAGACTTACAGGGCAGCAACACGAAATCCGGTAGAAAGCTTAAGGGATGAGTAGGAGCTGAAGTCGGAAGGCAGAAGTTAAAGGTTCAGAACTATGAGCTTGGAATTTGGGATTTGCTTTTTGGTATTTGACGATTTACGAAACGAGAGTCAGAAGTGGATAGAGGAATTACGAGTTAAAAATGGTATTCGGAATTTGTCTTTTGACCAAAGAAAAAGAAACATCTTCTCCCCTTAGGGAAGATAAGGGGGAATAAGAAGAAATACATATATAAACCAACAACTAAAAATGCTATTCAAAATATTAAGGGAATACCTGCGAAGAATTACAAGGAATTATAAAATCTATGCTGTTTCCATACTGGGGATGAGTGTGGCGATCGTAGCGTCTTTCCACATTTATCACTTCGTTTATAAAGAGTTGAGTGTAGATACGTTTCACAGTAAAAGAAAAGAAATCTACAGGGTATTGCAAACCCGGCCTTCAAGCAGTAACAGGAGCGAAATGACCCCACCCCCTATGGGCCGGTATTTAAAAGATAAATTGCCGGAAGTAAATGATTATGCCCGTGTTCTCACTAACAACGCTCCTATAAGTCTGGTGCTTAACGGAGAAAAGACAGAACAGGAAATAATGTACGTAGAGCCCTCTTTCTTTGATCTATTTGACTTTAAACTTATAGAAGGGAATTTGCAAACATTTAAAGATGATGAAAACAGTATTATCCTTTCGCAAAGAAAAGCCCGGGAACTGTTTAAAAACGGGGAAGCTCTCGGTAAGGTACTTAAAGCTTATAACAATAGTAGTTCTCAAGACAAAGAATATCTGGTGGCCGGTATTATAGAGAATATTCCAAAGAACGCTACACTACAGTCAGACGTCTTTTTAAACATTAAATCCCATCCACTTATAAGCTATACAGATACGCGAGAAGAAGTTGGGTGGAGAATTGGTATTGCCGACCTATACCTGCATTTGCCGCATGTTGAAAAAGTAAAGGATTTCGCCAATAAAATAGGAGAGACCCTTTATACAAAAGCAAAAAATGGAGGAGTTGAAGAGGTTGATGAAAATAATTTCATGTATGAGTTACAACGTTTGGACAATATCTATTTTGATTCTTTTGATATCACCAATCAGAAAAAAAAGGGATCGAAACAGTTTATAGGTGTTCTGATACTAATAGGCTCATTAACATTATTGTTGGCAGTCTTTAATTACGTGCTAATGAATTTAGGACTTAGTTTAAACCGGACTGGCGAGTTTAGGATCCGCCGGAACCTGGGAATATCCAAGCTAAATATATATGTCCTGTTGTTGTTTGAATCGGTATTCAACATACTGATTTGCTTTATTCTGACCCTGCTTACATATCCTTTCCTTAATAGTGTCTTCAATAAGCTCATCAAAACCGATTATGAGTTTTCATGGCATAATGACAAAATGCTAATTGTTTCTTATCTGCTGATCATATTTGTAGTAGGATTGGTTATAGGAACTCTGGAGTTTGCAATGTCATACAAAGCAATTTTTGTCAACAGAAAGAATGAAAATGGAAAATGGGGAAGTTCATGGTTTTCCAAAAAGGTGATTATAGGATTTCAGTTAGTATTGTTAATAGGCTTGATGAGCTCCATATTTTTAATAAGAAAACAAGTACAATATATAGAGACCAAAGATTTGGGATTTGATAAAAATGTGGTCACTGTTAGTCCTTACGGAGTTGACGGGGAGGTGCTGATGAATGAATTAAAGGCTAAAAGTTATATTAATGATGTGGCCGTTGGGGACATCCTTTTTAGATCACAATTCAATCTGGAAGATATTGAAATAAGATCCTCTAAAAATCAAATCAAAGGAATGATGGTAAGAGGAGATACAAATTATCTGAAGACATATAATCTGAAACTGATACAAGGACGCAACATTAAGTCGACCAGAAAACCTATAATTTCAAATACATTTCAAGTTGTTGGTTGGACACCGGAGAAAACGGATGAATTGATTGAAGTAATTGTAAATGAAGAATTTGTTAAAAGAGCGAATCTTAAAAAACCTTTAGGCACCGTTTTTACTTCTACAAATATAAACAATGCCATAATCGTTGGGGTCTTTAAGAACATTTATAATACCCCGCTATACAGTCCTGTTTATCCTGTGATCATAGGCTACGGATTTGATAATTTTCCTATGCAGTTTTTGCAGGTATCTTACGATGAAAACCATAAAGAAGAATTGATCCAATTGCTATTGGACATAAAAAAAGAAGAGACCTACAATAATAATACAAAAGACAATATCCTTCATAAAGTGGATTATGAAAGTGTTTATGAAAAGGAACTCCAACTAAAAAAATCATTGGAAGCCTTTACTGTTATTGTCCTCTTTATTTCACTTTTAGGACTGGTGGCTATCAGTTTGTTTATGACCGAGAGTAAAACCAAAGAGATCGGTATCCGCAAGGTAAACGGCGCTGCCATAACCGAGATCATGTTACTGCTTAACAAAGACTTTGTAAAATGGGTAGGGATAGCTTTTGTAATTGCTTGTCCGATAAGTTATTACGCTATGAGTAGATGGCTGGAGAATTTTGCCCATAAAACGGCTTTAAGCTGGTGGGTATTTGCTTCGGCAGGATTATGTACTCTGGTCATAGCCTTATTTACGGTAAGCTGGCAAACATACAGGGCAGCAACACGAAATCCGGTAGAAAGCTTAAGGGATGAGTAGGAGTTGAAGACGGAAGTTAGAAGACGAAAACTAAGTTTTACATTTGTGATTATCTGATTAAATTCAAAAAGATTTATGCCCATTAGAAACCGGGGAATAATCCTTAACCGGCTCTTTATCATCTTTTGAAAAAAAGATCAATTGTAGAAAAGTCAAACCTCGATGAATTTTATTTACACACTTTCCGCGATGGTACCTTTATCCAAAATTCAGATAGTGTCCGGTAAGTCCTTACCGAGTAAGGACGTTGTTCCCGACCTTCATTTTCATATGGTTGATTATGATCAGGACAACCTTTGATCTTGATGCCACATATTCCTTGATTGATTTATACCCTTTTGTAATTTGTTTCTCTACTAATTTTACGGATACCCCAAGATATTCAGCAATTTCAATATTGGTGAGTCCTTCTTTTTTACTGAGTTCAAAAATATTTTTACATTTTGCAGGGAGTTCGTCTATGGCACTTCTAACCAGTTTGATCATTTTTTCAGTATTGTCATTTTCCTGATCCGATATAACATTGTTCAGGCTTTCTACAAATAACTGCTCTATTTTACTCATCACTTGTCCCCTGCGGAATTGATCGATGAATTCATTGTAAACCGATTTATATAAGAATGTTTTAAGAGAATAATCAGGATTTAATTTTTCTCTTTTTATCCACACATTGATAAATACATTCTGAACGATATCTTCTGCCTGCATGGGATTGTTCACCAGGCTGTTGGCATAGACACAAAGCTTATGGTGATACCGCTCAGCCATAAAAATATATGCCTCTTTGTTACCACTTTTAATTCCGTTGATTAAGATGTTGTTTTCTCTGAAATTCATATAAAAAGCGTCGGTCATATGTTAAAATTACGCAATTTATACAATAAAATTTATAAAAAGGTAGGGTGTGTTGTTTTGAGTTCGTATTAGAGGTAGAACTATTAAATGAATATGCAAAAAGAAGAAGCCATAGAACTTATCGGGAAGTATTTAACAAACTCGATCAATTTATTCGAACTGGAACGCCTTTCGGAATGGTTGGATGATGGCCGGAATAAAATAATTTTTGAAGAGCAGGTTAGGTTGAATTATGCTGTGGATTTTAATCTGACAACCTATAATCTGACCGGTATGAAAAAAGTGCTCGAAGCCAAAATAGAAAAAGAACATACCGAAAGAATTAAAAGAAAAAGGAAGCTATGGTATGCCGCAGTAGCCTCTTTGGCAGCAGTTTTGACAATTGCTTTTTTCGCACTGAAAGCCAATATGTCTGAACACGGTTTGGAGTTTGGAAAAGAAAAAAGACAGGTAGTGTCTATTTCTCCCGGGGAAAATAAGGCTGTTCTGGTGCTTGAGAACGGGGAAAATGTAATTCTCGAACCCGGAAAGGTGTACAAAACGGAGAAGGTTGCCAGTAATGGCCAAAGCCTGGTATACAACGACAAGTTTCATGCTAAAGAAAAAGAAATAAGATATAATGAACTGACCGTCCCGAGGGGAGGTCAATTTCAGCTTGAACTGACCGATGGCACCAAAGTTTGGCTTAATTCGGAAAGTAAACTTAAATACCCTGTAAGTTTTGAAAATGCAGGAGAGCGGAAGGTACTGTTATTGTATGGAGAAGCTTATTTTGAGGTAAGCCCGAGCAGCTTTAATAACGACAAGCCGTTTTTGGTGACTACGGAAGATCAGGAGGTAAAAGTACTGGGGACAGAATTCAATATCCGTGCGAACCCGGATGACGAGAATGTGTACACCACTCTTGTAGAAGGCAGGGTGAACATCAACAACGGAACGGTCAACAAGAATATCACACCGGGAGAACAATCGGTTTTTAATATATCTGATGGTACTTTAAATGTAGCCAGGGTAGATGTGAACAATACGATTTCATGGAAACACGGGTACTTCAATTTTGATAAAATGACATTGGAGGAAATGATGAAAATCCTTTCCCGCTGGTACAATTTTGAATATTTATTTGAACAGAAGGAATTAAAAACCAAAATATTCTCGGGATTCCTTAAAAGAGAAGACGATATAAGTAAATTATTGACCTATCTGGAAAGAACAGAAGAAGTAAAATTTAAACAGGATAACGATGTATTGATCATAACAAAATAAAAGAAAAGGGAACAGCACCTGCCAACCGTCCAAAGTCACAGGTCTATTCCCCTTGAGAGCAAATTAACTGTAATATTAACTTACCAATTTCAAATGTATGAAAATTAGACTAACCAGCAATCTGTTTGATTACAGATTAAGACTACTTCGGTTTATCATGAAAGTATTTATGTTTTTGTTTTGCGTTACCCTCTTCGGTTTTAGTCCGAATAGCGGATTTTCACAGGATGCTGAAATCTTGATTGACAGAGATCAGAATATTTCTGTTGAACAGGTTTTTAACCTGATCAAATCGCAGACAAATTACACGTTTATTTACAGCAACGATCAAATAAATGCTATTCCCGATGTTAAACTGGAAAAAGGAATTATAAAAGCCGGAGCATTGCTTGTAAAAGTGTTGAAACCGATGCACTTAACGTATGAGTTTGCAAACAATACCATTATTGTTAAAAAAGAAAAGGCTGCTCCTCAGATTATGATCAACGGGGTTGTGACCGATCCGTCCGGATTACCACTTGTCGGCGCAACGGTAGTAGTGACCAACAACGAACCCAAAGCAGGTGCTCCTGTGAACAAAGACTTTATACTGAGGGGAACCGCAACCGATTTTGACGGGAGATTTTCTTTGCAAGCCAATGAAGGAGACTTTATTTATGTAAGCATGATGGGATTCGAATTTCAGTATAAGCCTATAATTGCCGGGGTTACTACGTATAATTTTAGCCTTAAAGAAGACGTAAATGCGCTGGAAGAAGTTCTGGTTGTGGGGTATGGAACAACAAAAAGAAAGGACCTGACCGGGTCGGTAGGTTCTGTTAAATCAGAAGAAATTGTTCAGGTAAAAACACAAACGGTCGATCAGGCTTTAGTGGGGAGAATGACCGGAGTGCATGTTTCTGCTCAAGCCGGAGCTCCCGGAAGTGGTGCTGTTGTCCATATTAGAGGACTTAGCCAGTTGATCGGTGATAACCAGCCACTGTACGTAGTAGACGGGGTTCCTATTACTATTAACCCCAGGTTTGCAGATGGTACAGGACTAGGCGTTTTCGGCGACAGGGAAAACCCGTTATTAGCTATAAACCCGGCAGATATCGAGCGGGTAGATGTGCTTAAAGATGCTTCGGCAGCTGCTATTTACGGATCAAGAGCCGCGAATGGCGTTATTGTTATTACGACTAAACGGGGAAAACGAAATCAGGCACCCAGGTTTAACTTTTCATATAGTACAACCATTCAGAATCCGTTGAGGACTTTTGACGCCTTAAACACTGAGCAATGGGTAAATGATTTTTTAACACCGGCAGGGTTGATCGATCAGGTGACCGTTGGAAATGCAAATACCGATTGGCAGGATAAGATTACAAACGATAATGCTGTTTGGAACCAGTACAATTTTAATGTAAGTGGAGGGTCTTCCAAAGTTAACTACTTATTATCGGCAAGAGTATCAGACCAGGAAGGACTTATGCTAGGTAATAAGTTTAACAGGTACAACTTTACGAGTAGTTTAGATGCTGATGTATCAGATAAACTAAGGGTCGGGTTTAATATCAGTTATAATTATTCAGACAATAAACAATCAGGATTGAGCAACCTCCGCACCGGCGCACTATACCGGCCGGATCTGGAAGTGTATAACGATGATGGTTCATTTACTCAATCTGTAGGCACATTTGGGTTCATGTTGAACAACCCTGTCGGAGATGATGGAGAAGTAAGAAACGTAGCCATCTCTCAAAATGTTTTGGGTTCTGTTTATGGAGAATATAAAATTGCAGATGGTCTAAAATTCAGATCGCAGCTAAGCCTTAACCTGCTCAATGATCATTCTAAGGTTTTTAGTCCGTCATTTACATTAGATGCCCTTTTCGAAAGTTTTTATGGAGCAAGCGGCGCGTTACTGGGGGTCAATCGTAGTGCGGGTGTAACCTCTTCTTGGGCAAATACACTTAACTTTAATAAGACTTTTGCCAACGATCATTCTGTCGATGCCGTACTCGGATTGTCTTGGGACTATTCTAAGCTCGATCTGGAATCACAAACCTACGACGGGTTTCCTGACGATTATATATTAACGGATATAAGATCGGCTCAGAATGTACATAATTATGAGAGTGATTTTAATGAAAATGCCTTGAATTCTGTTTTTGGAAGGATAAACTATAACTATAAAGAAAAGTATCTTGCTACATTTACAGCGCGTTATGACGGTTCGAGTAAGTTCGGACCGGACAATAAACACGGTTTTTTCCCTTCCGGAGCACTGGCCTGGAATGTGCATAACGAAAGTTTCCTGAAAGATAACGGTCTTATCAGTCAGCTAAAATTACGTGCCAGTTTGGGACGTACAGGGTCCGATAACCTGCCTTCGTTTACCTATTTAGCGATATACAGGGCACTTGGAAACGGAGATTCTGAATACGACGGTGTAAACGGGATCGTAGTAGAAGGTGTGCCAAATGCGGGTATCCGCTGGGAAGAGACCGATCAGTTAGATCTAGGCTTAGAGTTTGGCCTGTTTAACGGCAGATTGAACGGAGAGATCGTCTATTTTGAAAAGAAAACGAACGATATTATACTTTTAACCCCCATACCGGGACAAACAGGGGCTTCTTCATGGAACTCAAATGTGGCAGATGTAAGTAACAAAGGTTGGGAAATCGAATTGGGAGGAGATATTATCAGAAATGAAAATTTCAGATGGAACTCGTCTTTTAATATTTCCTTTATTGATAATAATGTCGAAGCTTTGCATGGTGGAGCTACCTCTAGTTTTGGGAGCACCGGTATTACCGAAGGAGAGCCTGTAGGGTATATTTTGGGATACGATGTTGTGTCTGTTGCACAAACCCCGGAAGAAATTACAACATTAAACGCGGGAGCTCCGGATGGCAATTATTATTCCGGGTTAACCCAGCCGGGAGATTATATTTATAGAGATGTAAATGGCGATGGCGAGATTACTAATGCTGATCGTATTTCTTTGGGCGATATTAATCCGGCCTATTATGGCGGGTGGAATAACAACCTGAGTTATAAGAACTGGGACTTTACCTTTAATTTTAATTTTGTTCAGGGGAACGAAAAGTATTGGAGAGAAGGCGCTGAGATAGCCGGGATAAACAGGGCTTACGAAAATAAAACCACTCATATTTACGATCTGTGGACACCTGAAAATACAGATGCAGAGTATGCCCGCCTGGGGTCTTCAACCCATGGTTATAGTACAGCAACCAGCAGAGATGTAAAAGACGGGAGCTATATAAAGTTACGATCAGCTTCTATAGCTTATAATTTTAATCAGGATTGGTTGCAGAAGGTGGGCATATCCAACGTGCGTTTTTCGTTAACAGGAAATAACCTGTTTACAATAACCAGTTATCCGGGTATCGATCCTGAGAGTATAAACACCCAAAGAGGAGGGAGTACTATCGATTTAATTAGCGACCAGGGATATTCATACCCGCAGGCGAGGACCTTTACCCTTGGTGTTAATATCAGCTTATAATAACTAAAAAAAGAATTCACATGAAAACATTTAATCATATATATGTGCTGTTATGCTTTTTGTTTATAAGCCTGACATCATGCCAACTTACTGAAGATATCGAAGATTATAAACCAAGCTATTCATTAGATGCGGAAACAGCCATAAACAATCAGGCTACCGCAGAATTAGCACTCGGCGGTGTTTACTCCGGGTTTAGGCAAAGGAGTACTTCTTCGGGTAACCCTGAAATATATTTGTTGCCCTCTGTTTTAAGCGGTGCGATGGCGCCCAGTATTTTTAATACGGGAGCAGAGCCCGAGGGGTATATGGCAAATAATCCGGTTTCAGTAAATACGGGAGATAATCTGGGAGCCTATACACGTATGTACGATATAGTAAACAGGTGTAATTGGTTTATTGAAAAGGTATCCGGAATAGCTGATAGTGAGTTTTCTCCGGCTGGTAGAAAATCAGAAATGATAGGAGAAGTAAAGGCAATTCGCGCTACTGCAAACTTCTATCTGTTGCGTTTATGGGGACAGTTTTATGATACGGGTTCTGCTTACGGGATAACTTTAAGAACAGATCCGGCCAGGTCTGCTGAAGCCTTTCCCAGAAATACCGTAGAAGAGTCTTATGAAGCTATTATTTCAGATTTGGATGATGCCATTGCAAATGCTCCTGATCTAAGAGCGAAGTATTATACAAATAAAATATATGCCAAAGGGTTAAAAGTCAAGGTGCTATTGTATAAAGGCGATTATCCTCAGGCTGCGGTATTGGCAAAGGATGTTATCGATAATTCCGGAGCTGATTTTGAACTTACAACTCCATATACAAGTATCTTTGATGGTTCTTCAGAAAGTCTGTTTAATAGCCCTGAAGTACTGTTTGGGGTAAAAGGAACCCCGGACGAGAATATTGGGATTGGAAATTTTGTCGGCTTTTATGCGGGAGGAACCCCGGCTCTTGAAGCTTTAGCATTAGGATCTACCGACATTTCAGGCCAGAATATCACTCACGACGGATCGAGGTTTTCCAGCTTGTATTTTACCGACTTTTTCGGGTTGGTAACTTATAAGTACAATGCCAATGGTCCATATTCCATGATCTATCAGTTGCGAATGGCAGAAGTATATTTAATTCATGCAGAGGCTGCTGCCCGTGCAGCAGGTACCGTTACCCCTGAAGCCTTAGCCTCTTTAAATGCAGTTAGGGTCAGGGCAGGAGCAACGACTACAGGCGGAGACGGTTTTGAAACGTACCCGGCTACGATATCTTTAAGTCAGTTCTTAGAAGCAGTACGGATTGAAAAATATATCGAATTGGCAATGGAGCAGGGAGAAGAATGGTTCGACCTGGTACGTTACCATTTTGTTGATGGCTTCGATGTTACGACGGTAAAACCTACAGCTACAGACCCGGATAAGTATATTTTACCCATCGATCAAAATTCAATTGATGCCGGAGGAAATGTGGTAGAGCAGAACCCCGGTTATTAATAGATTTAAAATGAGGGTGTCTAAAAGTTTTTATAATTACTAAATGCCGGGTTGAGCGCAGTCGAAATTTATTGATAATCAGATGCAATTAGCTCCCGGCTATGTTCCAACAGACAACAAAAAAACTTTTTAGACACCCTCATAAATCATAATTTACTTTTTAACAATGAAACAAAATCTGTTGCTTGTAATGGTATTCCTGTTCCAAATTTCTAACGCACAGGAATGTAAAGTTCTTATGGCTGCTCTTGAGGGGGAGTACAAAGGTGAATGTAAAAAAGGCAAAGCCCACGGTGAAGGGGAGGCGATTGGTATGGATACCTACAAAGGAGAGTTTAAAAAAGGATGGCCGGAAGGGAAAGGTACTTATATATGGAAAAATGGTGATGTGTTCGAAGGAGAATTCCGAAAAGGAGAGAAACATGGGGAAGGCACTTTATATTACAAGGTTAAAGACAGTGTGGTGAAAGGGTTCTGGAAAAATGATATATATAAAGGCTTGTACGAGAGATCATTTAAAAACATAGAGAAATCTCAAAACGTATCGGCGGTAAACTTTAGTAAGATAGAAGAGAATATCCAGGGGGTGAGGATCTCTATAAAGGAGGGACAACAACTTATCAATTATCCAAGAGTCACGATTGCTGTATTAGATGGTCGATTTCAAACTCAAAACAACCAAAACAATTTTGTAGAACTTACCAACGTAACGTACCCTGTAAAACTTAAGGTGCTGTACAAACAAGACTATTTTGTTTTTGAAATATCTGAACCGGGCCTGTGGCAGATAACAACTGATTTTACTTATATAAAAGGTTTAGGCAATTAAATAATTGATCAAAAAAAATATTTAAAATTTTTGATCGCCTTATTTTAAAAATGATTACAAAATTTTGAACGTATGAAATGCCCGTAACGAAAATCTGGATAACGATCAGGGCATTCGATCTGACCGATTAAAAAATAATAAAAATAAACAGATGAAACTAGTAAACAGCTTTTTAGTATTCTTGCTTCTGATCGGGTGTAAAACAGAACATCCCTTGAAGCCGGATACGTATCGTATTAACGGAACCGTCACAGGATTAAGCGATGGCGAGATATATTTACCGGGCGAAAGTGGCATAGACACTATTATGATCCGGGATGGATCGTTTATAATCGAAAAAGAAATTAAAGAACCTGTTCTTCGTATAGGCATCCTTAAAGATGCGAATATGAGAGGCATTACCGACGATAGTTATTTAAGCCTTTTTGCCGAACCGGCAATTATGAAGCTCCAACTCGATTATAACAACTTTAAAAATTCAACATTGAAGGGATCAAAAACTCAGGATGACGAATACAAGCTCGATTCCATCAGGAACCATATTGCCGCGGATTATAAGAAAGAGCAAGGAGCTTTAAAGGCGATGAATGAAAAATACCGGAAAGCATCAGACTCAGGAGCCGATAAAGAAGAACTGGAAGCTATCAGTTATGAGATTAACGATCTGAAAGAAGCACTAACCCCCATGTTCGATACACAAAATAAGGCAACCATGCAGTTTGTTAAAAATCACCCGGATTCGTTTATAAGTATGTATTCATTGTTTTTTATGCTATCGGATCTAACCTATGATGAAGCGAAACCATTATACGATTCCTTTACTGCAAAGTATAGGTCAACAACATTTGGAAAGCAATTGGAAGAGGAGGTAGAGAATTTAAAAAAAGGAGCTCCGGGCAGTTTGGCAGCAGATTTCAGTACAACGGATATCAACGGAGATCCCTTAAAGCTTTCAGATTTTAAAGGAAAATACCTTCTTATTGATTTTTGGGCCAGCTGGTGTGTGCCTTGCCGAAAAGGAAACCCTCACCTGATAAGCCTTTATAAAAAATATAATGACAAAGGACTGGAAATTCTTGGGGTGTCCGACGATGACAGTGATCCGGATAAATGGCGAAAAGCGGTAGAGAAAGATGGTATTGGTATTTGGCATCATGTGCTGAGAGGTCTTAAAATTGATAGAACTGAAGGCAAATACAAAGTATTAGATGGCGGGATTAGTGATGCGTACGGCATTCATACATTGCCCACTAAGATATTGGTCAATCCAAACGGAACCATCGTCGGGCGCTACGGCGGTGGCGGCGGAACCGATGAGGATATGGATCGCGATTTGGCAGCATTATTTGATTAGACAGGTAAACGAGAAAGAAAAACAGCTGAGTGGGGGTATTAAGAAATTTTGAACGTATGAAATTAAAGTCTGATACAATAAGCATGGTTGTGGCACTGTTCATCTTTGGATGGATCACGGCCAATGCACAAGGAATAAAATTCGAGAAAAGTACTTTTAGTGAAGCCCTGACAAAAGCTGCACAGGAAAACAAGCTCCTTTTCTTTGATTGTTATACAACATGGTGCGGGCCATGTAAGAAGATGTCTGCAGAGGTATTTCCATTAGAAGAAGTAGGCAGGTACTTCAACGAAAATTTTGTAAGCCTTAAAATGGATATGGAAAAGGGCGAGGGTGTTGCGTTGGCAGAACAGTATAACATCACAGCCTACCCAACCATGTTATTCATTAACGCCCAGGCCGAAATAGTGCATAAAATTGTTGCTTTCCAGAATGGTGCCGAACTGATAGAACAGGCAAAAATAGCCCTCGACCCCTCCAGGCAAATCAGGAGTTTGGAAAAACGCTATGCCGATGGTGAGCGGGAGATCAGTTTTATGGCACAATATATAAAAGCTTTAGGGGTAGAGAATAACAGAGAAAGGATCAGGGAGGTTGGTACGGCATTCATTGCCACCATGCAACCGGATCAGTTTGCTACTGAAGAAGGATATACGATCATAGCCTATACAGGGTTGAAATATAAAAGCGATCCGTTCTTCTACTTTTTAAATAATAAGGACAAGTTTCTCGCTATTGAATCAATGCCCAAAGAATATTATACTTATATCATAGAAGGCGCTATAAATGATTATATCAATGAGATCGCATCTACAGGCACTTTCGGTGAATTAAAAGAAGCCATTGAAGGATGTAAAAAGGACTATGCAGGCGAGAACCAGGAGTTTTATGAAAATAGCTGGACGGGTAATTACCACATAGCAAATAAGGAATTTGAAAAATGGTGGGAATTACAAATAGCTGCCGCCGAAAACTTAAAAAGATCAGATAAGAAGCAAGGAACCTATAGTATTATACAGGCTGCTTATGAACTGGGCCAGAGGGAACATTTTGCCGATGCAGACAAGAACTTGTTATATAAGGCAGTAGAAGCTGTGGAACAGATCAAATCAGAAAACAGTGAAAACCTTCCGGCATATTATTGCCTGACCTACCTCTACAAGCGAATAGGCAATAAAGAAAAAGCGATGAAAAATATCGACGATTATATAATGAAAAAAGGAGCAAAGGGAGAGGAAGATAAAAGAGTTGCTGCACTTAAGGCGGAAATAGAAAGCATGTAAAATATAATGAACCAAATTAAAAAATGACAATGAGAACAAAGTATAACTTTTTATGGGTATTGACATTAGCTGTAACCGTCATTGTCGGTTGTAAAAAGACAGGGAAAGAAAAGGCTCATGACGGATATTATATTTACGGAACTGTAGAAGGCCTGGACGAAGGAACCGTAACGTCACATCAGGATACTGCAAAGGTTACAGACGGACATTTCGTGTTAAAAGGGAAAGTAGACGGGGCAGAGCAAAGAATATTTACCATTAACGGTACATATATGTTCGGTTTATTATTGGGAAATGAGACCTTTGAAATAGATATTAACCCGGCCCAAGCAGATGAAAGGAATTTTATAGCAGAGATCGGCATCCGGGGTTCCGTTATAAATGACGAAGAAAAAAAGGTGTCCGGCCATATAGCAAGCCTGCCTGAAAGCAAAAAACTCCAGGAGCTTTTTCAGAAAGGAAAGACCATGGAAAAAGGTACTGAAGAATACAACAAGAACTACGAAGAGGTCTCGGAAGCAAGGGAAGCTGCAAGAAAGGTTCGTACGGCATACATTAAAAACTATGCGTTAAATAATCCGGGTTCGGTAATCGCAGCCAGGTATATGAACATGCAGGCTAACGAAGTAGACCAGACTTACGGGGAGTTTAAGCAAATAGTAGAGGGATTCAGCGATGAGGTAAAAAGGTCTGTGTTTTACAGATCCTTAAAGGACGAACTTGATGCCCTGCAACGAACGGCCATAGGAGAAGTGGCTCCCGATTTTACCCTGAAGACAGACAAGGGAGAAGACTTTACGCTCTCGTCTTTAAGAGGAGAAAAGATTGTACTGGTCGATTTTTGGGCAAGTTGGTGCGTACCATGCCGCAAATCATATCCTCACCTTAAGGAGGTTTATGATAAATATAAAAACAGTGGTTTCGAGATTGTAGGGGTTACAAATGACAGTAACCATGATTCCTGGAAAAAGGCTATTAAAGAAGACGGCCTGCAATGGATACAGGTAGCCGATGTATTTCCTCCCAGAGACGCAGGCCCCCCATATACCGCTAAGGTCATAACTGAATATGCCGCTCCATACCTGCCATCTACTTACTTGCTGGATAAGGAAGGAAGAATACTGGCCAAATATGTACACGGAGACGAACTCGATAAAAAGCTGGAAGAGGTATTCGGGTATTGATCTCTTAAACCGTAAGAACAGAAGTGAGATTTTTTTCTTAACCAATGTTTATATTTGAATTAGTAAGGATAAAGGGCTGTTACCACAGTCCTTTATGCATTTAAACCATTCCTGTCTCGCATTTGTTCGCTTGCGGTTGAATGTTGGGGGGGTACAGGCATGTGTTCTGTAAAAGGAAGTCCTTTATATATATTGATATTTGTTGATCTTTTGTATGGCAGCTTCATAACCGGTTGCCACGATCTGATCAAATATTTTAAAATCCAGCATATCGTAATGGCCACATTCAGGAGGGTCGATGAGCACATCACATAGCGCTGTTTCCGTAGCAACGGTATTGTGTATGGAGATTCTGATAGCGCGGTCGATAAGCTGACTCGTTTTAGTCAGATTACAAGTATCCGGAATATGGTTAACGTGCGAACCTATTAATAATTTACACTTATCCCGTATCGATGAAGCAGGAAGATTTTTTACCAGGCCCCCGTCCGCATAATAATGATTGTTGATCTTTACGGGCTTAAAGATTAGGGGAATGGAAAGGGAAGCGGTGATGGCATCAATTAAGTTACCGGAAGAAAACACTTCGTGCTTTGCCGTCGTAAGGTTAGTGGTAGAAACATAAAAAGGAACCTGAAGATCTTCAAAGCTGCTTGGTAACAGTTTTTCCAGAGTGCGCTTAACATAGGTGTGATTAGACAATCCTAACTTTAGCCCCCTTACATTAAAAATACGCAGATTGGTTTTATCGAAAGCCATGTTTATAATATCGGACGAAGCGTAGCCATTTGCAATTAAAGCGCCAATAACGGCTCCCATACTTGTTCCGGAGATCACTTCCGGGAGTATGTTGTTTTCTTCCATTACCTTTAGTACCCCAACATGGGCAAATCCACGGGCGCCACCCCCGCTTAAGGCTAGTCCTATATGTTTGAGATGTGTTGACAAAGTGTACTGTGTAAAAGTTATCTCATCTTGAAAATTATCCGGTTATACTGCTGTTAAACGGCTCTTTGAAACAGAAGCCGCTACATGTAATGGGGCTCTTATTAAAGATAATATTTTTTTAGTGGAAATTATGACTCACGGGTTTTAGTGAAAATTTTATGGACGAAGTGCATGAAAAAGAAACTTACCTAATTGATAAATGGTAAAAAGCCAAATATATAAGTACCTTACTCCTTGACCATATATTTTAAAGGATTCCCTGTTCAGGCAGGCCGGATCCGGCGCAATATTTCCAAAGGGAGTTCATTGAACTGCTTCTGGGCTGGGTTATTTATCAGCATAATTTATATCCAGATCGTTGATTCTTACCTCCCTCAGTTTTTGCCTTAACAGGTCCTTCATTTTTGCGATCACTTCAGAATATAGCGGATTGTAAGCAAGGTTATTGTATTGTTTTTCATCGTATTCCATATCGAAAAGCTCCATGCCTTTACCTGCATCCTCATCGTATTGAATATAGGCCCATTTACGGGTTCTGATCAAAAATGAGTTGCCTCCATGGGTTGTAGAAAAAGCATAGTTTCTCACCTCTGTACCGGGGTTGTCTATGGTAGGTTTAAGGTTTTTTCCCTGAAGACCTCCGGGAGTTTTTAACCCGGCAAGGCCGGCTACAGTAGGGTATAGGTCTATTAATTCTGCAAAAGAATTACAGACTCCCGGTTTTTTACCCGGAACTTTGATGATAAGTGGCACCCGTACAGATTCTTCATGTAAGCTTACTTTCATCCAGAAACGATGTTCTCCCAGATGAAATCCGTGATCGGAGGTAAAAACAACAATAGTATTGTCTTCGAGACCTTCTGCTTTAAGCGTATTTAATATTTTTCCTACCTGTGCATCCATATATGATACAGAAGCATAATAAGCCGCTATGGCTTTTAGTTCATGTTCCGTATTCATTTCAGCATTTACAGAAGTTACATAGTTAATACCTCTGGCAGGAATATCATCCCAATCATTTTCAACTTGTGGCGGGATAACCATTTGCCGGTACGGATATGGTTCAAAATATTTTTTAGGAGCGACAAACGGAACATGTGGGCGTACCAGGCCAACAGCCAGAAAGAAGGGATTGTCTTTATGTTCTTTGATAAGCTCAATGGCTTTTTGGGCTGTTCTCCCATCAGAATGAGCAAGATCGTCCCCGTCGGCTTTTACAATTGTCATTACATTTCCGCCTTTTCGTTCAATGGTGCCGAAAGGGTTGTTTTGTACCAATTCGGCCTCGCCTTCTGCTTTCCACTCAGGGCCTGCACTGTTAAACCTTTTGGTCCACGATGCTTCATCATCTTTACCGTCACTTCCGGTTTCGATATCCGTTGGCACTCCCATATGGTATATTTTGCTTACCCTTGCGGTATAGTAACCATTGTTTTTGAACAGCTGGGCAAATGATACCTTATCGTTACCCACATTTTCCCGGCCACTTACATACCCGTAAGTTGTAGTGGCATTGGGGTAATACCCAAACATTAAGGAAGCTCTCGATGGACCGCAAACAGGATATTGTGAATATGCATGGGTATATAGCGTTCCTTCAGAGGCCAACCTGTCTATATTAGGAGTTTTGCAGGTTTTATTTTCATAAGCAGAAACGGCTGTGGCGGTCAGATCATCGGAAATGATGAAAAGCACATTCATCTTTTCAGATTTTGTTTTAGAAGGATTTTGCCCATATGCCGGATAAAGGAACAAAGTCATTAGAAAGGAAAAAGCATATAATATCGATTTCATGGTCGTGGAGTTCGGATTGTTTTATTATTGGAAAATTTGAACGATAGGGCAATTTATGGAAAATTAGAATATATGCTGAACGAAAAGATTTGTTTCTTTTACCCGATAATCGGGATTTACCCTGTATAACTATGGGGAGCTCCGACGCCCGTCCCTGTGAAATACTCCTAATGGAATTTCAGAGGGCTTGCATCGAAATGTTTTGCCATGTGAGAGCTAGCTCCATCGCTAAAAGGGACGTTGTATCTTTTTTTACACTCGACCCTCTCGTGAGCTTGCTCCGGGGTCGTTTACTGAATTTAAACTTATTTGAAATTCAGTAGTTTACTTCCGGAGGCCAAGAAAATATTGGGGTGGAACCTAAAAATATTTAATTTTATATTGCTTAGTTAATATAAGCGTTATATATTTGCACCGCTTTTGTAGCAAAGAATACCAAAGCTGGTCGCGTAGCTCAGCTGGATAGAGCATCTGCCTTCTAAGCAGACGGTCATAGGTTCGAATCCTATCGCGATCACTACAGTACTAAACAAATAGCGAAAAAACCTTGCAAATCATGTAGTTTGCAAGGTTTTCTGGTTTTTAGGGCATCATGAAATTTGATGTGAATTGAATATTATAGCGGATCAATTCCAGTTTCTTTTTTTTACCATACTTCTCATTTGTTTAAAAAAAATTATTCATCCCTGTTCAGTAATGAAGCTATCATTTCTTCCAGAACTTCTTCGTTATCGCCATCTGTTCTAAAATCGGAAAAAACAACATTCCCTTTTTTATCGATCAGGAAATTCATGGGCGCTGCATTTCGATTATCCAGGTTTCCTTTCTCACGTTCTTTATAATCTTCCAACGGGATAAAGCTGTAACCACTCGATTTCATAAAAGGGATAACATAGTCATTTTGTTCCGGAACGATATTTATCCCCAGATACACCAGATCCTTACCTTTAAATTTATCGACCACATTTTGAAAATGAGGGAATTCCCCACGGCACGGGCCACAACCCGGGAACCAGTAGGTAAGCAGAATAACCTTTCCTCTAAAGTCTGCGAGAGAAGCCTTGCCCGGTTTAAAATATTGCTTGAGTGAAAAGTCAGTAGCAGGTTCAGTTGCGGCATCTCTAACGGCCCAGATATCGTTTTCTACTGTTTTTTTGTTTTTGTGAAGCTTTGTTCCATACCTGTGTAAGGCTTCGCCAATCTCTGTTTCAGGCGATTTGGCATAGGCTGTCATAAGTACTTCATAAGCTTTATCCGTTTTTTCCGAAGCGTTCAGAGCCTTAGCCTTCAGTAATAACACCATGTTTTTAGCATTAGACCAACGGCTCATTTTTGTTTTTTCCAGAACAGCATAAGCTTCACCAGGCTTATTATTATCCAGCAATGTATTGACGCTTATTATGTTTTGTGCCACCTCAATCTGGCCTTTCCAGTATTTTTGATCCCTTTCTTCTTCCGAACCGTCTAACATGGCTTTGGCAAGTTCCAAAGATTTATCCGGATCCGATTTCAACAACAAATCGTAGTAACCAGACATTCCTGATGCCGACCATGAAAATTTAGCCGGTGGAAATTTGTCCTTCAACAGGCTAAAATACCGTAGCTTATCCTTATCGGATTTGGAACGGGTAGCCAGCCAATACAATGATTGGGCTCCGCGTTCACTATCCGGAAATTTATTTACCACTTCGAGGCTTAGTTTTGTATATTTCCCGGAATCTGACTTACTAAAGCTGCTTGCATAGTAAAAAGCATAATCGGGATTGTCCTGATCTATTTCCCTTGCTTTTAAAAGGTATTCCTGTCCTTTTTTGAAGTCGCCCCAACGTTCGGCATCAATCCATAAATAGAAATATGCTTTTGCGAGTTTGGGGTCGAGTTCTACTGCTTTTAGCAAGAAGGGCCTGGCTTCCGGTAATTCCTTATTCCATAACGATTCTCCCAATGCATAAGGAATTGTCGCATTTTCAGGAAATATTTTCATTAAACCTTCATATTGTGCGGTCAGTTCTTCCGGAGACAAACCGGCTCCTTTGATGTATAGTTTATGCAAACTCAAACTATCCGGATATTGTTTCACGGATTCCATAATATCGGGGGTTTTACTTTGTGCGCTTGTCTCCAGGCCCAAACACAACCCCATTAGCAACAATACTGTTTTCATTGATGCTTTTTCAGGCCATAGCCTGTCTAATTGTAAACTTTTCATCTTGTATTGTTTTATTAATTATCACGTATTTACATTTGATGTTATTGTTCGTAATTAACATTTAATCTTTTAGAATTTAATTCTCCGAAGCCTGCATCGAGCTAGTTCATTGACCGAGCATCTCTTCCAGCAAGTCAAAAGCTTCTTCGCCCGAACCTACATATCGTTTTACGATTTTACCTTTAGGGTCTATTATAAACTTTGTAGGGAAGCCTTTTACATTAAATCGGTTCACAAAATTATCGGAAGTGTTGGCCTTATCGCTCATTAATTGTTTCCAGTCATAACCCTTTTCATCTACAAATTTTCGAATTTTCTCCTTGGTATCTCCGGAGTTGATACCCAAAACAATTAATTTGTCTTTATGTTTTTCCTGAAACTCTTTTACTCTGGGCATTTCTGCCACACAAGGCCCGCACCAGATACCCCAAAAATCTATCAAAACATATTTTCCTCTGTACGATTCTAAATTAAAAGCAGAACCATCGAGTGTGGCCGTGGTATTGATCTCGGGCACAGTAGCACCTTCACTTGTGGCAGCTATAGCTTCCATGAGTGTTTTTAATCCCTGATAAATATCATTATTGTGTATATTCTCAGGGATTTCCTTGAAAAGGGCAAAAGCAGCAGAATCGCTTACCTGGCTTCTCATTACCATATCGTCCAGGTACCAAACAGCCCCTAAGGTATTAGGATTATGTTTTATGAAAGCTATTCTTTGTTGGTTGCCCAACTCACTGATCTCCTCTGCTTCTTTTTGCAACTCCTTTATTTTTAGGGAATCTTCTTCAAAAGAACTTTGGACCATTAAATTGACACTTTTATTAAAGTTGGGATAAGCTATTTTGTTTATAGCTCCCAGGCTATTATTATATTCATCTCCCGACGGATAGGCATCCATAAAGTCGGATATTTTTCCCTGTATCTTAACATCTGCACCCGGAAAGGCGAAAAACATCAGGTACATTGACTTTACAGGGTAATAGCCTCCGCCTTTGGCTTTTTTAAAAAGCTTGTTGTCAGTATCATTAAAATCGGTATAAGCCCTTATTAAACTTAATTTTGAAATGGTATCGCTATATTCGAACAGACCGTCTTTAACTGTTATGGAATCAGGCTTGGTCTCTTTTGAATATTCTTTATCAGGATGCCTGAAGAAAAGGGTTCCTGAAAACTTTTTGATCTCTCCTGATATCTTAAATTCATTCGTTTGCTTTTGCTTCTCAGGCGCGCCATCACAGGATAAAAAAATGGTCGTTATCAAAAGGAAAAGCGATAAATGGACAGTTCTTTTCATACATTTAAAATTTGTTAATATTCGTTTCATCTATTTAAATTTTTATCTTATTAAAAATTATTTGCATAGATATAACCGCTGTGCCTTCGCACAAAAAAATTAATTATGTCGGTTGGTATGCAAATAATTAATTTTGTTTATGCTCATTTCATATATATATATTCTTTAATGTGAGTTTTAATACAGTTAATATTGTATGTGGTTGTTCATCAGTAAGATACTTCGTGGCGCAGCATGCACATGGGCAAAACATTTCGATGCAAGTCCCGTGAAATTCCATTAGCAGTATTTTACAAGGATAAGCTATACGGGATAAACCCCGATTATCGAGTAAAATGATGTCAAATGTCAGGTTGAGCGTTGTCGAAACCTAAACGAAATGCTACCTTTTAAAAACCTTTCGACTGCCTGCCCGTACATTCAGGACGACGTTCAGGGAAACAACCATTTATGTTATTGGCAATTCTTATATAATAATGGAGATCTTAATCGAACTCACGTTATTTAATAATTATCAAAAGAGATAATAGATAGTATGGGGTGCTCTTTGAAGTAACCTCTATGGTATTCCCGAAGGAGTCCCGGCGTTTTGTAAGCCGGGACATTACAATATAACTATCAACTAACTCAAATATTTTAATATTCGTTTTGTTTTATTACCCCGTTCGAGGATAATATATCTGTATTAGGTATCGGATTTGCAAACCTTCTCGAATTTTTTTCCAATTCGTAAGTAACAGGTGTTTCATTACCCAAAACAGCATTGGCATTATACGGATAGAACGTTCTGGTCATTACAACATCGTCAGAGGCTTCGCTGTTGTTATTATAGCGCCTGACATCGTACCAACGCATGGTAAATGGCATTTCCCTGCGGCGTTCTTCCAATACTTTGGTCAAGGCTTCTGCCTGCGTAGCAGCGCTTAGGTTGATCACATTTGCCGGAGCATTAACATCCATTCTGACTGCCCTCAATTGATTTGCCGTTTGGATTCCCTGTTGCCAGGAGCCTTGTCGTATCTGACACTCTGCTTTGATGAGCAGCATCTCCGGAACAGATGGCCCGTTCAATATCTTATCCTTAAAGAAAAAGATGTAGCCGGGATGATCGTATGGTGGGTTTGTGGCGCCTCTGTCATAAGAATAATGTTCTACCATATGATATTTGTATCTTAGGTCGTAAGTATGATCGTATAAATCCAATAGATCCTGTGATGGGATATAATACCAGAACGGATTATTTAAATACCTCAAAAAATAGGATTCTTCCCACTCCAACATATCGGTGGGATCAGTTTGATTATCGTGTGTATAAGGATACTCCAAAGTAACGGTTGTTGCATCGGGATTAAATATCGTTACCTGAGAGATAATATCGGAATACCGCATCCCTGTATTATAATCTCTTAGCAGATCATGCTCGCTTAGTGCCTTTTCTGCATAGGTTTGAGCTTTTTCATAATCGCGTAAGGAAAGGTAATACCTGGCAGCAAAAGCATTAACTGCTGCAGTACTGGCACGCCAGGTACGGTATTTACCATTAACCAATTTCAATGAAGAATTCAACTCGAGTGCTTCCATTAAATCGGCTTCAATGAAGGCTTGTGTTTGCCCCAGTGTTGCCCTTTCTACAGATTCCTCAAAACTGGTCAGCTCTTTTAGAGGCAACCCCAGTTCGTCTTTATTTGCCTCGGTAAAAGGCAAACAGTAAACATTGGCAAGCTGATAATAACTATAGGCCCTGATAAAGTAGCATTCGGCTTCAATTTTTTATTTTAGTTCCTGACTACCCTCAACTTTGGAAAGGTTGGCCAGTATTAAATTAGCCGTAAATATTTTTCTCCATTCAGCAGGCCAGTATGGGCGGTCGTAATCCGGTAAATAGTCTTTATCCCATGTTGCAAATTCGACCATATTAACCGGATAAATACTGGATTTGGCATCGTATAAGTCGGTAATCAGACCATAATCATCTGTCCCAAAGGTTAGTTCGTTAGCTCCTTCACTGGCAAACGTACTATAGTTATTCAACAAGCTTTCCAGCTGTTCTATCGTTTTGGGTACTATAGAGGAGGTTTTTCGACAATAATGGCATAAAGTTCACTTTTGAGAAAAGGTATTCCTGAAAAAAATGAAAAAGCATTATCGTACAAAGAAGGAAACGACCTTGCAGGCCAGCACGCACATGGACAAAACATTTCGAAGCAAGTCCAATGAAATTCTTTTAGGAATATTTCACAAGGACAAGCGTAGCTATACGGATAAATCCCGATTATCGAGTCAAGTTACAAGACATTCGTTCTTTTTAAAAATGTCTTTTTAATAAAGCTCGATATAAATATCAGGAATATTTTTCTTTTTCCCTTTAAACCGGATCTGAGGGTTTTGTATGCTCTTGTTATTAATGATTCTACATTTTTGGTGGAAACATTAAGATAGCTGGCAATTTCTTCATTGGTAAGCCCTTCCTCTTTACTTAGTTTAAATACCTGGCGGCATTTAGGAGGCAGTTTGTCTATTTCTTTATTTAATAATTCTATAAGGGTGTTGAGATCTTCCTCTGTTTTGTTCTCCGCAAAATCATTTAATGAAGTGATATATTCTTTTTCAAGAGGAAGAAAGGGCTTGTCTTTTCTATATTGATTGATGAATTCGTTATAAACGGATTTATATAAATAATTTTTAAGATTGAGTTCGGAATTTAATCGTTCTCTATATTCCCAGGTTCTGATAAAAACATTCTGAACAATATCACTGGCGATTTGATCGTCTGAGGTCAGTTTTTTTGCATAGATTTTTAATTTGCTGTAAAAGATGTCGACCAGCAAATTATATGCTAATTCATCTCCTCTACGCAGGTATATAATTAAATTTTTAGAATTGGTAGAACCAACCTCCATAAATTGAGAATTTAGTGGTAAATTAAAATAATGTTAGGTAAATATGAAAAAAATAATAAAAAAAACATAGGGTATTAATTTTTTGGAACGTAATAATTGTAAATGGTGAAAATTTAGATGGATAAAACTAAAGTTGAAAATATAATTGTTAAATTTTTAAATGGTAATGCTTCTTTGGAAGACAAAGAGCTATTACATGAATGGATCGCTGAGGGTTCCAAAAACAAAAAAATATTCGAGGAATATGTAGGCACCGACTATCTTCTTGATGTGGTTTCTGTAAATCAGGATTTAAAGAAGATAAAGAGCGATTTACTAATAAAAATCAGATCAGATAAGAAGGAAGGTACTAAACGGAGAATATTCGGGGTACTTAAATATGCTGCGGTAGTTACAGTAGTTTTAAGTATAGGCTATGGGGTTTATAATAACTTTAAGGCAGACAATATTATTATTGTCCCGGAAGAAGCAATTATTCTTAAAACCGGAGATGGGAGTATTAAAAACCTCGATGAGATTTCTGAAGGAATTGTCTATAATGATCAGGGAATCGTTATTGGAAATCACCAAAAGGGGGAATTGATTTATAGCGATTCATTGGCAAACAATGATCATAGTTATAACGAAATTCTTGTGCCATTTGGCAGACGATTTAATATCACTTTATCAGATGGAACCAGGGTGTTTCTGAATGCCGGAACTTCATTAAGGTATCCTGTTCATTTTACCGATGGAGAGAACCGTCGGGTGTATTTGGAGGGGGAAGCCTATTTTGACGTTGTAAGAGATACTCTAAGCCCTTTTATCGTTAATACCGGTTTGGTAGATGTCAGGGTTTTAGGAACTACCTTCAATGTGTCATCGTATGAAGAGGATGACGAGATAAATGTAACATTAGTTGAAGGGGCTGTTGCAATGTATGCAGAAGATGGGGCACAGGAGGAACATAAACATTTGGTGTTAGATCCGGGATTGATGGGGATTTATGATAAAATTATCAAGAACCTTAATGTGAAGGCTGTAAATACAAGTTTGTATACCTCATGGACTCATGGTGAAGTGATATTCAGAAATGAATCTTTCGAAAATATATTGAGGAAATTAGAGCGTTTTTATAATGTGACTATAGTGAATAATAATGAAGTGTTGGCAACAGAAAATTTCAATGCACATATAAATTTACAGGAGGAAACAATACAAGAAGTGCTGGATTATTTTAATGAGATATATAGCGTAGACTACAAAATTTCAAAAGATAATACAATTATAATCAACTAACTAAACTCTTTTACTGAAAATGAAAAAAAATACATCTTAAACTACTGAAAAAAATCGGGAAATGTTGCCGCATCTCCCGAGATGAAGAATGGTCAAAAAATAATTAACCACAAAAACAATTTAAATGTATGAAAAATCTTCTTGATAACAAGAGGGGTAGCTCTTTTATTGTAAAATTTGATTTAAAAATGAAGCTCTCTTTACTCTTTACAATGGCCGCCATTTTTATATTGCAGGCTAATACAACTTTTTCACAGAACAAGCTTACAATTTCTGTTAAGAACCAAAATGTCGGTCGTGTTTTAGATGAGATTGAATCTGCAAGTGATTATAAGTTTTTCTTTCAGACTTCTGTTGTTGACCTCTCTAGAGTGATAAGTATTGATGTAAAACAAGAGTCCTTGGAAAATGTTTTGGAAATGCTGTTTTCCGGAACAAATACTACATATTTAAGAAAACAGAACAATATTTACTTACAAGAGAAGCCGGCACCGGTATTGCAACAAAGAATTTTTGTGATTTCCGGAACAATAGTCGATTCAGAAGGAGTTCCTATGCCGGGGGTTTCTATTGTACAAAAAGATACTGGTAATGGTACGGAAACTGATTTTGACGGGAAATACACCATCAGAGTCAGAGGCAATAGTGCTAGATTGATATATTCTTATGTAGGATTGAAAACCGTTGAAAAACAAGTGATTAAATCGGAGGTTATTAATCTGGTCATGGAAACTGAAGCTACGAGTTTAAGTGAGGTAATTGTAACAGGCTATCAAAACCTCTCCAAGGAAAGAACAGCCGGGTCTTTTACTCAAATTGGAGAAACTCAGATACAACAACGTCCCGGAAGTACGAATATAATGGACCGTATCATGGGGCAAACAACAGGTTTAAATACGAACCCTGCATTTGGCGGTGCTTTTGAGATCAGGGGGAGAAGCTCTATTTTAAGTATTAATGCGAATCCGCTTGTCGTTGTAGATGGATTCCCTTTAGCAGATCAGCTAAATCTGGAGTCTATTAATCCGGAAGATGTAGAGACCGTTACGATACTAAAAGATGCAGCTGCATCATCAATTTGGGGATCCAGAGCTGCCAATGGTGTTGTAGTCATTGTGACGAAAAGAGGAGGTAAGAACACCCCTTTAAGGGTCGATTTTTCAGCGTTTGTAGAGATGGAAGAAAAGGTAGATTTGAACAATCTTAATTTGATGACTACTGCCGGGGAAATTGCACTGGATCAGGAATTCATTGATAAAAAATGGACCGATATAAACGGATTGGCCATAGGTACACGAAGTATTAACGACCTTCATTTGGCATATCTGTATAGAAATGGACTGTCACCGGATGGAGAAGTTTGGTCTCAAAATACATTTGACCGATACATTAATGAACTTAAACAAAGGAACATTAATGAAGATTGGGAAAAATATCTCTTAAGAAATGCAATACAAACCACATATAACTTGTCGCTTTCCGGAGGAGGAGATAACAATTCATTCTTTGGTTCACTATCTTATGTTGATAGATCAGGACAAGTGAAGGGAGATGATAATGATCGTATTACTATGAATCTACGCAATACTTTCGATTTTAATGATAAAATATCATTTACCGCTGGAATGACAGCCGCTTTAAGAAAGGAAAAGGATAATTATTTAACCTCACAATTCGGATTTGGGAATCCTATTGAAATGGTTACATTGGCACAGCCATATGATCAGTTGGTTGATGAAGATGGGCAATATATACAAAAATACTACCATTGGAATCCTTGGATGTCTAAAGAAAGAGAGAGCCTGGTTAACGCACCATACACATACAATGCACTTGAAGAGCAACGAAATGTAGATAATAGCAGTACACTTGTTGATATAAGAGCTGATTTTAAACTGGATATAGAATTGTTTAAAGACCTGACAGTTAGTAGTTCATTCAGGTATGAGCGTAACACCAATGATTTAGATGCTTTTAAGTCCATGAATTTACCGTCATGGCGTAATACAGTTAATGATTATTATATAATGAATCCGGATACCGGAAACTATCAGTATGGGATACCTCCGGGCTCGGAGTATTTACAGGAACGTACGTACTCGAAAGGGTGGGTTTTTAAAAATACCATTAACTGGGATAAAACCTGGAATGACCATCAATTAGATATATTTGCCGGTGGTGAATATTCCAGAAGATTTACAGAATTTTCGCGAAACAGGCAATTTGGCTATGATAAAGGATCTACCACGTATTTGCCGATTAACGAGGCTGATTTGGTAAACTACAGATTGACTAACTGGACTGGCGGACGTTTTACCAGATATTATGATGCGTTAGTTTTTGATGTTAATAATCAGGATAATCGATTTGTAAGTGTCTTCTCCAATTTAGGATATACATACAAACAAAAATATACCCTGAATGGTAGTTTTAGGATTGACCAGGCCAATATTTTTGGGAGTAATCCGGATTTTAGGTACAAGCCACTATGGTCTGTTGGTGCCGCATGGGATGCTACTAATGAACCCTTTCTGGCAAATACAGATTGGATAGATCGTTTGAAGTTCAGGGCTACCTATGGGTTGGGAGGAAACAGTCTGATAGGGGTGTATCCAGAGGCAACAGCACGTGTACGTAATATAAATGTAGGAAATCAATACAATAGTCTGGTATTAAACCAGCCTGCAAACCCTGATCTCAAATGGGAAGAAACAGCTACAACCAATTTTGGACTTGATTTTGCTTTTTTCAATAACAGGCTGTCAGGTAGCTTAGATTATTACACTAAAAAAAGTACGGATGTTTATACTTCAAGACCTCTTGACCCTACCGTGGGTTGGACGAGAGCATCTGTTAATTATGCAGATATAGATAATAAAGGGGTAGAGTTGCTATTAAATGCCGATCTGATTCGATCTGAAGATTTTAACTGGTCGGTAAGGGCTAATTTGAATTACAATAAGAATACTCTAACCACAGCCAAGATCAACACCACACCGACGGCAGATACTTATACAGGAACCAATGCGTATGAAGAAGGCAAGCCAATCGGAGCTACTTATGCGTATAATTTTGCAGGATTGGACAACAACGGAGAGGTATTGCTGTATGATGCAGATGGGAATACAAGGTCATGGCGGGGAAATGTAGCTATTGAAGAATTGAAATATGCAGGATCAAGGGTGCCAAAGCACTATGGTGGTTTATCTACAACACTGAACTACAAAGGTATAGACCTTACCGTAAATATGAACTATCAGGCGGACTATATATTTAAAATGTCCTACAATTATGCTTCGACCGGAAATGGTACCTATAATAATTTTGAATATGATTTTAGCAATATCAGGGTACATGAAGAATGGGGCAATCGATGGATGCAGCCAGGGGATGAAGCGACTACCGATGTACCTAAGATATTCTATAACGGAGTAAATCCTATTACTGGATTATCTGAGAATAGGAACGATACAGCTACCATGCATCGTATCTGGAATCAATCATCACGTAATGTGCATAAAGGAGATTATATAAGAGTACAGGATATTATTTTGGGATATACGATGCCGTCAAAATTATTGAAACCTACCTTTTTCAAAAACTTGCGTTTCAGTATGCAGGTAACCAATCCGTTCCTGTGGGTAGCCAACGACATAGGGGTAGATCCTATAGCCCCAACAAGCGAAGCTTATACCTATTTAACGCGTTATACTTTTGGCTTGAGAGCTTCATTTTAATAAGTAAGATTATGAAATTAAAGAGTAATACGATGAAAAAAAGACATATATACATATTACTGACATTTTTGACATTATCGGCATGTCAAAGCCCTGATGATTTCTTAGATGTAGAACCTACGGGTTATATCATTCCTTCAACTCTGGAAGATTACGATAAGATGTTACAGGATTATGCCATAATCAGGGGAACTGGTTCAGGTGTTGGAAACAATACACGCTTTATGGATCCGGATGTGTACCATAACCAGGCAAGCTTTAATACAATCTCCAATAGCACACCGAGTGTAAATGCATATACCTGGCAACACGACCTGTTTGACCCAGCAGTATCAGATAATGATTATAATGGCCTTTATCAATACATTCATGTCATGAACTACATTCTGGAAGAAGTTGATGATGCCAAACCAGGAAATTTTGATGCTTCTAAAAGAAACATCCTTAAAGCTGAAGCTATGGCGCAACGAGCTTTTGAATATTTTTTGACGGTTAATGAATATGCCCATCATTACGATTCATCAAGTCTGGATCTACCGGGTGTGGCCATGCCATTAACAGTCGATTTACAGGCGCAGTTAAGCCGTTCGAGTGTTGGGGAAGTCTATCAACAGGTTTTAACCGACCTTAATGAAGCACTTCGCTTATTGGGAAATAATTATCAGGCAGTTAATTCCTATGCTAATTTCCGACCTGGTAAAGCATCTATTTATGCATTACTTTCGGAAGTTTACCTGTATATGGGTGATTTTGACCAGGCCTTAGGTTATTCAAATACAGCCCTGTCACTGTATGATTATCTGGAAGATTATAATACAGTAGATTTTGCCAATCCGTCAAATCCATGGTCAGGTTATAACAATGGAGATAACTGGTATTATGGGACACTCAATAAAGAAATACTGTGGAACAGGTATATCGCTTGGGGATTTAACAATCCTTTTCAATTATATGCTCCTGACCTGGAAGCCCTTTATGATAAGGATAACGACAGAAGATGGTATTTATTTGCAACACAGACCTCAAGCTCCGGTGTGGATGTATCCCCGAATTATATATACATGTATGCAAGTTCTGAACGATGTAATGGTTTAAGCGTTCCAAGGTTGATGTTAACCAATGCAGAAGCTAAAGTCCGTACGGGTGATGGAGCAGGAGCTATTGATGTTTTAAACACTCTTTTGGAAAATAGACTTGTGAATTTTACCCCGCTGACCCATACAGATAATACAACGACCTTACAACTGGTGAAGGATGAAAGACGTAAAGAATTGGCAGGGTCAGCTCTGAATCTTTATGACCAAAAAAGATATCATGTGTATGGCGAAGTTGTACCTACTTATACGCGAACAAATCCGATAACAGGAGAGACCTTTACGTTGGCACCGGGAGATGATGGTTATGTAGTGAAAATAGCACAGTCGGTCAGGGATCAAAATCCAAATTTAAATTAGGAAGTCATTTGATGACATGCTTTAATAATCCAAAATTAAAAGAACATGAATAAATATATCTTAATAATATTATGTGTTTCCATTTTTTCTTTTCAGGCTTGTGATGATGTAGAAGAAATAATAGTGCCTGATGCATCCAACATTTCTTGGGTAACTACTGCAAATCTCGAATTTACAGCACAAGGGGACGAATCCAGCTTTATTTACAATGTGAATAAAAGTACTGGGGAAGAGTTTTGGGGAGTCAGTGAATTAACATTTGATGTAGCTTTCCAATCGAACGGCGCAATGGCCTCGGATATCTCAAAAATAGATATTTATGCATTCATTGAGGAAGAAGTAAATGATTCTTATAATTACCTGGGAGGCGATTCCGGTAAATTAATAACTACTATCAATAATCCGGGGGAGATGTTTCAGATTACAGTTACCAAAGACATGTTGTATGATCTTTATCAAGGAGACTTTTTATCATCCAGAACAGAAATAAAGCCCGGAGATCTATTTGAATTTAAATGGGTAATTACAGGAAAAGATGGAACTGTATTTGATTCCAGAGAGAATTGCTCCGGTTTCAATTGCACTTTCGGTTTTCTAGCAGAATTTAAGATCGTAGATACATGGCTGGGGGAGTTTGAAGCTACATGGGTCGAAGTTGGCCCAGGAACGATAACCTATTCATACACAGGCGTTGTTGTAGGAGCAAAAAGAACCGTAATTTTCACGCCGGGAGAAGAAGAAGGTTATTATGATGTTGATGATATGGCTTTTGGAGGAGCCTATAGCGGACCTAGAGGAGGGACATTAACCTATGATGCTGAATCCAATATTCTCACAAGAGTGGCAGTAGAGACATACTATGAAAGCAACTGGGAGGTTGTGAGTATAACCCCTGAAGTTTTGACAATAAAATGGACCAACAATTTTACAGACCTTTACGGAGAATACGGTACCGTTGAGCTTACCAGGACAGACGGGCTGTCATGGCCTGTAGGCGTAACTATAGTTAATAACTAAATAAAAAAAACAGGGTAATTCATAGCTTATTACCCTGTTTATCCTAAAGTTTTCTCATTTAAGAGAATGTCTAATTCTAATCCAGACTTTATTCAGGTTAAGGTTGTATTTAAAAAAAGAATCAAATGCTGAAATCTAATTTTATACTATATATACTGGTTGGTGTAACTGGTTATACCAGTTTTGGCCAAAATAATATTACTATTGAAAAAAAATCTAAGATAATTACTTTTAATGCACAGGAGACATTTACCCTAAATGCACATCTGGAAAATTTAGAAGCAGAATATCTTGTTTACACTGAAAAAGACGATAGCCGGCCAGATGGCTTTCGGAGAGATACCTTATGGGTAAAAGATGAAAAATTTACTTTTAAAGACACAGTAAGTGATTACAAACTTTACTACATAACCATACCTGAAGCGCTAAGGAGCTATAAGGTAACGCTAGGAGGTAAGGTGTACAGAGCTTCTGTTAAGGCAAAGATGTGTAGAATGTGGTTTATCGGTTATCCGGGAGCTGAAATAACATATTCCGGAAAAGTCGATGATTTTATGGTAAATGCATATCCATCGGACCAGCATGGTATAAATGATGATTTAGGCAAAATAAATAAGCAGATATTTCCCTTAATAAATAAAACAGATTCGATAATTGTTACTTTAAGCACCAATAAAAACTTAAGTGCCGGGGAAGTTCAAAAAATGAACAAAGAGCGAAGTGAGCTTGATGACAAAGTCAAGGAAATGAAGGTCTCATTTATTAAAACACACCCGAAATCGATTGCTGCTTCATATATTTTTAGTGATGCTTATTATCGTAATTCCTTTACCTACGAACAGGCTAAAGAATTATTCGATCGTTTTGATGCTGCCATATTAACAGGAACACCTTTCTACGAAGAGGTTAAAAGTAGGCTCGAAGCAGTCGAAAAGACCGGAATCGGGATGCAAGCTCCGGAATTTATCACAAAAAATACAGACGATGGTTCTGAATTCAGATTGTCTGATTTAAAAGGAAATTATGTCCTGATCGATTATTGGGGGACCTGGTGCGGTCCATGTATGGGAGAAATGCCCAAAATAAAAGAATATTACAATAAATATTCAGATAAGAACTTTATGGTGCTGGGAATTAATTCAGGTGACACTTCCGACAGGTGGAAAGAAGTAATAAAAGAAAGAGAGTATAACTGGAGGCACATTCAGACCACCAGGGATCATAACCTTTTAATACCTTTTAACGTAAATTCCTTTCCAACCAAAATATTGTTAGACCCGGCAGGGAAAATTATCTACAGCTCCAAAAACTCTGAAAAAGCAGATATGTATAAAATGTTAGATAGCATATTCTCAAAATCTTGATCTTTTGAGTTCGTTCTTCAAAATCACTACGAATGAATCCATGAGGTAACAAATGCGATGAAATATCTTAAGAATATGACCATTCATACATCTTATTTACAGGGAGTTGAAAATTTTAAACACATGAAAAAAATAATTATAATACTGACTTTTCTGGTTTTTACAGCATGTCATAAAGAACCAAAGGTAACATATACCGTTATTAATGGTAAAATTGCCAGTAAAGGAGAAGTTAATAAGCTTATTTTAACAAATAATGATCGTGATTTTAAATATGAAATAGCTTTACTGGAAGATGGCAGTTTTCAGGATTCACTTACTATAGAACCCGGTTTGTATACGCTTTCAGCAGGACATAGAAAATCTATAGATATAGTATTCTTTAGAGGGGATGATTTATTTATAACCTTTGATGCCGATAATTTAGATACCTCGTTGAGGTTTGAAGGCAAAGGCTCCGATGAAAATAATTTGTTGCAGGCCATTAATAAGAAAATAAAAGAATGGAATCAGCAAAAACCGGAAACCTGTTTATTCGGGGAAAAGGATTTCAAAAGTACATTAATAGAAAAGAAAGAGGAGCTATTAACTCTTTTAAACGATTCTATGCAGTTAAACCCTGCCTTTAAAAATTTTCGGGAACGGCATATAAACTACTGGTACATTTATAGTTTATCACGTTATCAGGGAGAGCATAGATATTATGCAAAGACTCCTGAATTTACGGTGTCCGATGATTTTTTAAGCGAAACAAAGCACATAGATTATGGGATAGATAACGATTACAGAGCATCTGTGTACTACTACAGGTTAGTTAATGATAAACACTGGGAAAAGACAGACAGCCTGGTAAAGGCAGGAGCTTCTTCCAGTTCCGTTGCGAGACTTGAATCAGCAAACGGTTTTAAATCGGAATATATTCGTAATGCTCTTTTGTACAGATCAATTCTTGGAATACTGGCTTTGGATAACATTTTTAAACCAAGCTACGATACTTACATAAAGCTGTCTACCAATCAAGAACATAAAAATATGGTTACAGAAAAATATCAGGAAGTAAAAGTATTGGAGAAAGGAAACCCATCTCCCGGGTTTATTGATTACGAAAATTACAGCGGAGGTTTCACGTCTCTCGATCAATTAAAAGGAAAGTATGTTTATATAGATGTATGGGCAACCTGGTGTGGGCCTTGCAAAGCGGAGATGCCTTTTCTAAAAGAAGTTGAAAAAAAGTATCATGAAAACGACAATATTGAGTTTGTAAGTATTTCTGTAGACAGTAAAAAAGAGTATGATAAATGGAAAACCATGATAAAAGAAAAAGAATTAATAGGAATTCAGTTAATTGCCGATAATGCTTTTAAATCAGATTTTATAAGATTGTATCAAATCATTGGGATTCCACAGTTTATTTTGATAGATCCGGATGGTAATATTGTTAATCGAAGTGCTCCGCGTCCTTCTTCACCTCGCTTGATTGAACTGTTTAATGAGCTGGGTATATAGATTTTTATTCCATGAAAAATCCTGTTTATGAGGAATACCTTTTTCGCAAAAGCAGTTATAACAGATAAAGGGTAAGCTTAATATGTTGCAGCTATTGGAAAAGCTGTTTATATAATAATAGAAAGCTTCAATAGAAGCGATGTCATAAAAAATACAATTATGAAAATATACTTATACACCTGTGCCTTGGTTTTTATCCTGGCCTCTTGTGTTAAAGAACAAAGAAATGATTTTATCATTTTACAGGGCAAAGTTTTGAACAAGAAAAGTAATACATTAAGATTATCCAGTTTATGTTATTCATATTCTCATGATATTCCTCTTAATGAAGATGGAACGTTTGTAGATACCATAAGAACTAAAGCAGACAATCTAATGTTATATTATGGAGGACATCTTACATATATGTACCTGGAATCCGGTGATGATATTCACCTGACCTTTGATGTTAAAGATTATAATAATACAGTAACTTTTACCGGGGCAGGAGCAGCCTATAATAATTATTTGCTGCAAAAAAGAAAAAGAGTAAGTGAGGTTCTAAGTGATGTGAAAAACATATATCTGCTGAATGAAGTTGATTTTAAAGAAACTCAAAAAAAGCTTGAATCGGAACTTTTAAAATTGCTAAAGAATACCAAATATTTTCCAGCGACTTATATAGAAAAAGAGAAGAGGAATATTAAATATTATACTTTAAATAATTTAAATAAGTATCAGGTAAATCATATCTACCAAACCAAAAATAATGATTTCAGAGTGTCTGATGCGTTTTTAAAAGAACTGGAAGAGATTGCGTATAACAACGGTGAAGATTATATATTTTCATATGATTATTCCAGCCTGGTTGATAGTTATTGTCAGCAACAAGCCAGAGAAATATCGGCTTCTTTAAATATTGATGAAGATGTAGCGTATTTAAAAGCGGTGAATATGTTATCCAATCAAAAAATTAAAAACATCATTTGCTATAAGAAGGCAAAAAATGGTATTACCTATACTGCCGATGTAGAGAATTACTATGCGGAGTATATAAAGGGGAGTACAAATGAGGTGAACAACAAAGAAATAACCAAAAATTATAATGCCTTAAAGATTGTAGCAAAAGGAAAACCTTCACCTGAATTCACAGATTATGAAAATTTTGACAACAGTACCACATCTTTAAGCGATTTAAAAGGTAAATACCTATATATTGATGTCTGGGCTACCTGGTGTGGGCCTTGTAAAAGAGAAATCCCGTTTTTAAAGAAAATAGAAAGCCGGTACCATGATAAAAACATCGAATTTGTAAGTATATCTATTGACAATCCGGAAGACCGTAACAAATGGAGACAAATGGTTGAAAAAGAGAATTTGGGAGGCGTTCAGCTACTTGCAGATAACGCCTTCAATTCAAAATTTGTTCAGGATTATCTTATAAAAGGTATCCCTCGTTTTATTCTTCTTGATCCTCAGGGAAATATTGTCATGGCAAATGCCCCAAGACCGTCAGATGACAAGTTGATAGCTTTATTAGCTACATTAAGTCTGTAGTTTGAGATTTTAATCTTCTTATCAGCAGGAAGAAAAAAATCACATAAAGAAATGGAACTATAATATCAAAAATAACCATGTTATTATTCATAATATCAAATTTTAAGTAAATGACTGATTATATGATAAAGACAAAAAATTAATAGTCGATAATAAAGGAGGTTGTTTCTATGTGATGCTTACATAGAAACATTGTGTTGTTAAATTTTTAAGATAAGTCAATTATTTTAATCACTTTCTTAGTAAGCTACTTGGTGGAGATCCATAAAACATTGAAAATTCCCGGGAGAATTCATGAACCCGGCTATAGCCTAAATAAACTGAGACTTGAGTGACATTTAAATGAGCAAAACTTAAAAGGCTTCTGGCTTCTTCCATCCTTAGTCTGCGAATACGCTGCATGGGTGTATTTCCTGTTACTTTTTGACATGAACGTATAACGGTTGATTTACTGTATCCGGAAATTTTAAGTAAATCTGTTAAAGAAGGTTTAAACATTTTGTTTTTTCTTATTCGTCTTTCAATTTCCCACCATAAAGCTCTTTCTTCAATCTTATCATGTACAGAATCAAAACGGGTTCCCTCAATTTTATTGAGGATATTTAACAGAAAGGAAAAGCTCATAAGTCTTTTATTCAAATCAGACTGGGAAGAGAATGAATCATAAAGATTTCTGAATAATTGTTTTAGATTGTTATCTGCTTTAAATACACGATTATTTATGGAAAAAGGTAATAGTTTGGATGCTTGATAGCTTATTGAATAAAAGATAACATCTGTATGGTTCCCAATCGTTTCCACCTCTTCTGATTCATAGTAATATATAATATCCCCCTTTTTAACTGAATATTCATTGCCGTTTATTTTTATAAAGTAAGAACCTTTTATCACATAATGTAATAAATGTCCGGATAGCGAATAACATAAATATTTAAAGAATGGAGGTCTTTTGAATTCCCATACGCCTGTAATACTTTCTATTGGACAGCTCATATAGGTGAGAGGGAAACTATAATTGATTTTGCTCATAATTGACAAATAGAAGTATAAAACCCCTTTCTTTTTAATATTGGGTGATACTATTTGCGAAATATATGAAACTTTATGCGTACGTGTTGTATCTGGGTTTTATTTAATTGCGCTGAAATAGGTATAAATGTTACAGTTGCTGACTAAATAAAAGAATTCAATAAAATAATGATTAATCAACAAACTTGCTATTTAGCAATAGATATCGGGGGTAGCCGGATAAAAGCGTGTTGGATGCAGACTGACGAAACCTTTTTTACAAAAGAATATTTAAATAAACTGATAAATAATCATATTCGTTTAAAAAGTTGTTTAAATGAAAACACTTCAATTGAAGAGTTAGTATCCCTTGTTAAAAAAGTAATGATCAAGCTTGGTATAAGAGATTATCTTATTAAGGGTGTTGGTATATCGACAGCCGGTATAGTAAATTATCTCTGAGATGGTTCTGATTGAAATAGCAATAAGGTATTTGATATAACATTATTAATTTTATAAATAATTAACGTTCAATAAGTATTATGAAAAAAATAATTTATTTATTTCTGTTATTGGTAATAATGGGGAGTTGTAGGAATAAAATACTTTCTGGGAATCATCCGGAACTCGATGCCGCAAAACGAGTTTTAGAACGTGTATTAGATAAAAAAGCGAAAGACATAGTCTTGAAAATAGATACCACTTTAGCTCAAAGTACTTATACTTACATGGCAAAGAATGGAAGCCTTACGGTAAACGGGAATAGTGCTATAGCCTTAACGCGTGGAGTTTACGACTATTTGAAAAGTCAACAATTGGGAATGTTGGATTGGGCTGGTCCGGAGTTTAATATACCAGATAAATGGCCAGATGCCCACCTGACAAAGAATACGTCTCCTTATCCAATAAGACATGCTTATAATGCTGTTACTTCAGGTTATACAACTCCCTACTGGGACTGGGAAAGATGGGAAAAAGAACTTGATTGGCAGGCAATGCATGGTTTTAATATGTTGATGGCGCCGGTAGCAAGAGAAGCTATTGCTGAAAGGGTCTGGAAAAAATTAGGGCTGACTCAGAAAGAAATAGATTCATTTTATGTAGGTCCGGCTCATTTGCCTTGGTTACGGATGGGATGTATCCAACAGGTAAATGGCCCTTTACCCTCCGAATGGCATAAAGACCAAATAAATCTTCAGCATAAAATCCTGAATAGAATGCATGAATTGGGTATGGAACCTGTCGTACAATCATTTGGAGGTTTTGTACCGAAGGCCTTAAAACGGGTATTTCCGGATCTTAACATCTATGAAACCCATTGGAATGATGGTTTTCCCGAAGAGCAACGCCCATCATTTATAGCTCCTGACGATGAAGTTTTTGCCACGATCAGTAAACTATTCATGGAGGAATGGCAGAATGAGTTTGGTAAAGCCAAGTATTTTTTGGTTGATAGTTTTAATGAGTTACAACTGCCTGAGTCGGACTTACCGATTACGGAACTCCTGGCAAATTATGGTAAAAAAACACATAGTATAGTAAAATCTGCTAATCCCGAAGCTGTATGGGTCATTCAGGGCTGGATGTTTTCATACCAGCGTTATATATGGAATTCAAAAACCGTAGAGGCTTTATTCAGTAAAGTCCCGTCTGATGAGGTACTTATTTTAGACTATGCGAATGATTACAATAATAATTGGAAACCTATGAATGCTTTTAACGGGAAACAATGGGTTTACGGTTTTGTGCCCAATATGGGAGGGAAGACAGCCTATACAGGGGATATTTCTCTTTATGCAACAGGAGCAGCAGAAACCCTTCAGTCTCCGGATCATGGAAACTTAACAGGATTTACCATATCCGGAGAAGGCTTAGAAAACAATGCAGTGATCTATGAGTTATTGACAGATGTAGCTTGGACCGATAAGCCTATTGATTTAGATTTATGGTTAAAGAGTTATAGTATTAATCGCTATGGTGGGTACCCTGCTAAAATGAAGGAATCGTGGGACTTGTTAAGACAAAGTGCATATAAAAACCTCGTTCCCCATCCTCAATTTGGTTGGCAATTAGGAAAAGCAGAAATTGGAACTGTCAACAATGATCCGGAATTTTATAAAGCTGCACAAGCTTTTTTAGATTGCAGCAAGCAATTATCTGATTCTCCCAATTATTGTGCAGATGCAATAGAAATTTCGGCCTTGGCTTTAGGCTTAAAGGCGGATGAATACTTCAGTATAGCGGCTAATGCTTTTAAAAATGGAAATATAAAAGATGGGGATATGGCTGGTGAGAAAGGGCTTGAGCTTTTAGCAAACATAGACAGACTGATGGCTTCCCATCCGTTAAACAGTTTAGATCGCTGGATTGAAATGGCAAGGACACACGGTGAAACAGAACAGCTTAAGGACTATTACGAGCGTAATGCTAAATATATAATCTCTGTTTGGGGACCACCTGTAAATGATTACTCTTGTCGGGTATGGAGTGGTCTGATACGAGATTTTTATTCTGAGCGTATGCAATTGGTTTTAAATGCCCTTAAAACAAATACTCCTGTTAACACTGTAGAATGGGAAATAGCATGGACTCAAAAAACCGGAGTCAGTAAAACAACGCTATTTAAGGACCCGGTTGCATCTGCTAAAGCATTGATTAAAGAAGCACTCTACCAGAATCAATTTAATTTTAAACCCGATATCAATAATAAACAAGTTTTCAACTAAAAGAGGAGGGGAGCATACATCTCAGGAAACATGAAACAAGAGGGGCTGAAAGTTAAATTACAACATTCTGTATAGGAGTTTAATTAGCGGTTAACAAACCGGTCAACAAAAAGTGATTTTACATGACTGGATCAATAAAACAGGAGAACCCTAAATAGGCTCAAATCCTGCCGAGGTCACTAGAAGCACATTCAACGTGTGTCAAAACCTTGCAAATCATGTAGTTTGCAAGGTTTTCTGGTTTTTAGGATATCGTGAAATTTGAAGATCCTGGAAAGGAAGAATTCTATATTTTTCACTCCCCTGAACTGTAACCTATCTGTCTTTTTACAGACCTCCTTTTTTAATAGGAAATAGTACGTATTTTCTATCTCAAAAACGATTAAAGGACTACCAATGAACATTTGTCAAAAACAAATAAAACAGGCTGAAAAATTTGCGCAGTTAAATAGCTGCGTATATATTTGCAGTCAAATAGCTGCATAAATTATGAAAACAAGACGAGATGTATTTCAAGCAATAGCAGACCCAACCAGAAGGACAATCATAACATTGGTAGCTCTAAATGCAATGACGCCTACTGCAATCGCGGAGAATTTTGATTCATCAAGACAAACTATTTCAAAGCATATACAGATTCTTACGGAGTGCGAACTATTAGAACAGGAACAAAACGGAAGGGAAATATATTATCACCTTAATCCAGAAAAAATAAAAGAAATAGCAGTATTTATTGAGCCGTTCAGAAAATTCTGGGACGATCGATTTAACAAACTGGAAGCTATAATGAAACATTTATAATTCATATTTAATTACCCGGCGGAATGATTTTTATGATGTTACATATGACCATTGAAAAACGATAAATATAAACACATGAAACGACATCAGTAAAAAAAATAAAATGTTATGGAACTAAAGACAAAAGTTAATGCCGAACCAGGTAAACAGGAACTGACCATTACAAGAGAGTTCGACCTGCCTGTGGAGTTATTGTTTAAAGCTTATGTAGCACCGGAAATTGTAGCGCAATGGATGGGAACTAACGTGCTGAAACTAGAAAGCAAAAAACATGGGAGCTATCAATTTGAAACAACCGATCCCAAGGGAAACAAGCACGGGTTTAATGGTACCATACACGAGTTTGTACCCAATCAAAAGATTACCCGGACCTTCGAAATGGAAGGTACTTCGCTCCCTGTTCAATTAGAGTTTTTAGAGTTTATAAAACTCACAGAAGACAAAAGCAAGCTCCATATGCACATCGTTTATAAATCTCTGGAACACAGAAATCAAATGCTGCAATTACCATTTAAACAAGGTGTTAATATGGCGCACAACCGATTGCAAGACATTGTTAGCAAATTAAAATAAGACACCATGGAAAAGCGTAAAAAAGTTATATACTGGATAACCACTGGCTGGCTGGCTTTGGGAATGACCTCAACGGGTATTGTACAATTGATAAAAATGGAAGAAGAAGTTTCAAATTTTACCAATTTGGGATATCCATTATACCTGTTGACCCTGCTTGGTGTATGGAAACTCTTAGGGGTAATAGCCATTCTCACTCCTAAACTACCGTTGCTAAAAGAATGGGCGTATGCAGGGTTTTTCTTTGCGATGTCCGGGGCTATCATTTCCCATTTAGCCGTTGGAGATGAAATTATATCAATCCTCGGTCCAGCAATCCTCCTTGCGCTCACAATAGCTTCCTGGTATGTAAGACCGGTTAATCGAAAAATGAATATTAAGACGTTAAACGTATGAATCCAAAAGTTATAGATAGGTTTCTGGATAGAGCCCCAAAATGGAAAGAAGAAATGACCCTATTGCGTAAACTCTGTTTGGATTGTGGCTTGACCGAAGATTTTAAATGGATGCATCCTTGCTATACGTTTAAGGGAAAGAATATCGTATTAATTCATGGTTTTAAAGATTATTGTGCATTGCTATTTTATAAAGGCGCACTTTTAAAAGATATCGAAAATCTGTTGGTGCAACAAACTGAAAATGTCCAGGCGGCCAGACAAATGCGATTTACCGGTAAAGAAGAAATAATAGCAGGGGAAGCAACCATCAAAGCCTATATTTTTGAAGCGGTAGAAGTTGAAAAATCTGGACTGGAAGTAAAAATGAAAAAAACTTCAGAATTCGATATGCCCGAAGAATTGTTGTCGAAATTTAAAGAAGAACCTCATTTTAAAACCGCTTTTGAATCCTTAACACCGGGAAGACAAAGAGGCTATCTCTTACACTTTTCAGGAGCCAAACAATCCAAAACAAGAGCGTCCCGAATTGAAAAATGTATAGAGAAGATATTTGACGGAAAGGGGTTAAACGATAGATAAATTATAGAAGCTATTGTAAGCCCCCTTATAAATCGAAGCGCTTTACATCAAAAAGTGTTTAAATTTATGAAGACAAGAACAAGAGGTGTTGAAAGTTAAATTACAACATTCCGTATTCTATATATGGGGTATTGCAAAAACAGATACCATAGTTCATCTTTTTATTTTCAATTATTGTTTAACCAGTTCTACCCTTCGGTTTTTTGCCCTCCCTTCCGGAGTTGTGTTATCGGCAACAGGGTTTTGTGAGCCAAAACCTCTTACGGTCAATCTGGATTCATCTATTCCCGAGGTCGATAACTCCGCAACTACAGCTTGTGCTCGTTGCTCTGACAGGATATGGTTACGTGCTTTTGTACCTGCATTATCTGTATAACCGTGAATCGCCAATTTTAGATTCCCGTTGTTTTTTAACACGATGGCTATCTCTTTGATGACTTCTTTTCCTTCTGTTTTCAAAGAAGCTTTGTCCGTGTCAAAACTGATATGTAATACCGTCTTTCCTTTTTCGTTTAAATCCTTCTCAATCTGGTCTGATTTTACAATAGAAATAGTTTGCTTAAAAGCCTCTTTTTGTACGATTTGAATAGCACCGCCAGCAGTATTGGCATCAAATTGGATGTAGATATCATCTCCGTCCGGTCTGCGGATGATATAAGAATGGATAGTGTTGTTATAAAAATCCAACGAGCCTTCTTCACCCAGATATTCCGCATTTTCCTTCATAAACTGAATCTGCTCGTATTTGAACTTTCCTTCAAACAGTTTGACCCCGCCAACGGCCTTGATCGCCTCATCATAGCTTTTTATGAAATAAGGACGAGACCATTCGCTATTGTTGGTATTTATCATATTGGACTTAAAGGAACGTCCACCAATTTTTTCCAGTTGGCCTGTCCTGTTTGTAGGGAAATAGATTTCATCGTAATTTCTTTGCAGGGGCTTGCTTTCGTAACGGATGTTTTCGGGCAAACCAAAAAACGGAAAATTCCCCAAATCTGCCGTTGAGATGGGGATGGTATCTTGTGTAGCGTTATATGTTTTATTTGCTGATTGAATTTCGTTTGAAAAGGTGACCTCCTTTTGTTTATCCTTTTGTTTACTATTGTTACAAGCCTGGGCAAGTAGTGAAGAGGAAAGAGCAATTGGTAGTAGGAATATTGATTTTATATTCATTTTTATTAGGTTTTGTTTTTCTGATATAGCTCAATACAATGGTTTTCTTTATAAATCAAACGAGTAGGATATGCCTAGTTCTATGAATCCATTATCTGTTGCCGGAGCAGTAGATTCTTTGGCCGTCTCTTCATTTCGGTAAATTTTTAATGTAATGGTTTCTCCTGTTTCTCCAGGGTTGTCAACCCCACTATTGCCTGCTGCCAGTGCAATAGCCGAGACGTCGCTATCGATAGACAACGATTTCGACCAAGGCAACGAATTTATACTGATGGTTTGGCTGTTTCCACTTTCATCCGAAAAGGCAACGGTTAGTCTTCCGCTATAATTCCCTGTTATTTCGTACTTAATGTTTCTTGGCTGCGGTGAAGAATCATCATCGCTTGAACAACTTGTGAAAACGAGTACTACTGCCAATATCACGGCCAGAAATAAAGTTGATTTTGTGTTTTTCATAAAATGATAGTTTTTAAAAATTAATGATTCAAATATATAAATTAAAATAAAACAATAATTATCGTGATGAATGTTTTAGCTTACCATAATTTATAGTTATGGCCTAACATGACATAAAAAGGAATCCGTGGTGTGGTTTTAAAATCCTGGGTGGCTATTTTGCCAAGGTTCAAAGTAATGTCTGATTTTTTGAACGAATATCCGCCCTGTAGGCCGTATAAAAAGTTTCCCCCTGTTGCTGGCTGGTACCAACCGTCTTTTACATCACTATAATTATTTTCTTTAAAGGAATCCGAATGTTTAAAATGGGTAACAATAGCCTTGTCAAAACCTATTTCACCCGCTACAAACCAGTTGTTTTTATAGTAGCCAAAAGAGCCTTTCATTTCACCTCCGAAATTTTGCAGCCTGACCAAAGGGTTTTCAAACCGTCTGTAAATACCATTGAGAGTAACAGTCCCTTTTAAACTTGATTGGTCGAACAGTACAATATGTCCGCCAGCTTTTGCCTTAAAGTCATCTAACAGGTTTTCTCCGGAGGGTACCGAAAAATTTGCTCCTATCACAAGCGGCAGCTTTGTGTTAAAATGATAAGCATAACCCACATGGTAAGACAAGCTGTAATCCCAGGCTATACCGATGGTCGTTATATGCTTTGTGTTTTCTACAGTGTTCCAGTTAATGGATTGAGCAGATATGACGGTTGTAAAAAATGAAAAGAACAACCAGAAAATCAATACTTGAACAGTCTTCATATAAAGTTAGTTAAGTGAGGTTAAATAATTGAGCACTACAGGATACACCAATTCCCATTTGAAATAAATCAGTTCATGACCGGTATCGTCTATCTGCACAATTTGATGGTTTGGGAAATAAGCGGCTTCTTTTTGAGAAAATTTTAATCCGTGCGATTTATTGTTTTCTCCATACAGCAGTAGCACATTGGTTGTGTAATAATCAAGATGGGTAGTAAAGTCAAATCCATCCTCTTCTGCAATTTCTGAAAGGGCATTTAACAAAACAGCACCATTTCTCCAAAAAGGCGATGGCCCTTCAATGCCTTCGTCATTACCTTTGGCATAAGTGAAACTCGAAGCAATCCCCAGTTTGTAATCCAGTATTTCGTGTTCGTTTTCTTTTCCGGTCAGAAACTGATCGTAGTAAAGAATGTCATTGGTAGCCTCTGAAAAAAGTTTTACTCTCCTGCTGTTTTCACTATATTCTTCCCATAATTTTTTATTGAGCCCTCCGGCTTCGGCTAGTATGGCGCCGTCTATGCGGTCAGGATGCAAATTGATATAGCCAGCAGCCAGCATTGCTCCCCAGGAATGTCCAAAGAGAAAAACTTTTTGATTTGGTGAAGTCCTGTAATGCTCGATAACGGCATGTACATCATCAATCATCAACCGGATTGAATAGGTGTTTTTATGGTGTCTTTGGGAAAGGCCGGAACCACGCTGGTCGTAAAACACTACAAAATAGCCGTCATCAGCTAATTGCTTAACTCGAAGTGCATTTCTATAATCTGCACCGGGCCCGCCATGCAAAAAAAGCACCATTGGATGGCCGGGGTTGCCATAAGTTTCGGAATGGAGAACGGTTCCGTTCACTGTAATAGAAGGCAGGTTGGCATCTTCCATTACCGTTTTTGGAACCAGGTTTCCGGGTTCATCAATAAAGAGTTCCTTTTCGCACGAAGCGAACAGGAAAACTGTCGAGATAACTGTTAGTAAATGTTTTTTCTTGTACATGTTTTTCGATTGAAAATTTGCACAAAAGTCTGCACGGCATCCGGAAAAATCGCCCCAATATGAAAAGTGAAACCAATTTTAAACGGATTTTTAACTGAAGAATGAATACGTTAAATGAGTTGAACCTTTAAAAAAGGGAGAAGAGCTTATCCGGTCAACTTAGATCTTAAACATGTTTTAAATATTCGGTAGGAGATTGCCCTGTAATGTTCCTGAAATTTCTGTTGAAAGAGGTTTTTGAATTAAAACCACATTCATAAGCAAGAGAAAGCATGGTGTATTTTTGATTTTCAGTTTTTACGGCCCTCGTCTTAAATTCTTCTACCCGTAATGTATTTATATAATCGAAAAAATTCTTTTGTTCTACGCTGTTTATCACCTGCGAAAGCGTGTTGGGGTGAACATTCAGTTGCTTTGCTAAATCGGGCAAGGTCAGTCCTGGCGTACAATGCGGTTTTTCACGCTGCATCAACTGATGTAAGTTTGTATGAATTTGTTGTATTTGTTTTTCGGAAAGAGATGAATTTTCATATTTTACATTTTCAGGAGGAGTTTCATCCAGAACTTTAATCCCAATAGAGGGTTCAGGTATTGCCGGTTCCTGAACCACAGCCTGTTGATTCGTGAAAATGCCTACTTGTTTAATTCCGTAATACCCAATGAATAGTACATATAACACGACCGAAATAAAGGTGTATTTATCGGCAGCAAAGAACGAAACCATCCAGATGCCCGATAACCCAACGGTTAAGTAGAACAGCCACTGTAGATCAATTTTTTCGGTATATGAAAAAATATCCTTTACTTTTTTTTTGTGCCTGTACAAGCGGTAGAGTGAAAGCAGGCAGTACGTAGTTCCTGAAAGAAGGGTCGCTATGAAAATGATGTTTCGATGGATTTGAAATGGCCTTCCGTCATTTTGATACACCAGTATTTTAGCATCAATATCAAGCAGTAAAAAGGGGAGGGCGAGCAGTACTGCGAGTACAAAAGGGATAAAATGCAGCAGGCTGTAGCTTATTTTTAGAGGGCGGACAGAAAAAGCAGTTATATATAGAAATAAAAATGGACCGTGAACCAAAGGCAACAATATCTCTATACCCAGCAAATGAGGAATCTGAAAATGTCTTTCCGTTGCTTTAAAAGCAAAAATCGTTAAATGCAATGTCGTAACGAAAAGCCAAATAAAAAGTATTTTATCAGCAATACTTTTATTTTTTTTGGTCAATAACAAAAAAGAAAGAAAGGCACTGATGATGATTCCGATTAAGTATACCATAATTAAGATTGAGTAACACTATTTCTGGTTTTCTAATTTAGCTTGGTATTTCTCCAATATATCCCATATTCCGAAAAAAGCTCTACTTCCTTCTTTTCCGGAAAACGATGTATTTACTATTAGTATTCGGCCAATATTGGTTTTGGGATTAAAAAATAACATAGAGGCAGTTCCCGGATCACCACCGGTATGTCCAATATATCCCGAATAGCCAAAACCGATAAAAATACCAACGTTGTAACTTTCGTTATATGGGTTTCTTTCGTTTCTTTCTGTAAAATTATGAGCTTTGAGTTGCGGACGAAAAAAATCCATATAACTTTCCTTGTTCAAAAGTGTTCCATTTCCGTTATAGCCTTTAATAAGTTCGGTAAGATAGAGACTCAAATCGTTTACAGAAGTGATGAAGTTTCCATCAGGATAGGTAACCAGGCTATAAAAAGGTAAAACAGTTGCTGGGTCCGCGTAAAGCTTGGAATGGTTAGAAAATTCAACATCTTTAAAATGCCAACCGGAAGCATTCATCTTTAAAGGTTTCAATATGTGCTTTCCGGTGAACTTGTCAAAGCTCTCTCCCGTAGCTTTTTCCAGAATAAATGCTGCTAATGTAGTTCCAAGGTTTGAGTATTCATAAACTTCTCCGGGCTTATTATTTTGATAGGTTTCGCTAGTGTACCATGTGCCCTTTTCAAGCAATGTGTTTTTTAGGAACACTTCCATAGATACCATGGAAGTGGCAGGATTGAACATTTGCATTTCATCAAAGACCAAACTTACGCTGTCTAAACTCTGATCCTCTTTTAAGTAGTAATTCCTCGTTAAATAAAACTCATTATCAACAATGCCTGATGTATGTGTGGCCAGATGTCTGATAGTAATCTCTGCATCGGGAAAATCTGGATTGGCAACCTTAAACGACAGGTACTTGTTCACCGGATCATCCAATTTTAGTTTACCCAATTCTTGGGCTTTTAACAATGCGATACCAACAAAAGTTTTGGAGATGGAGCCAATATTTTGAATGGTAAAATCGGTATAAGGCTTCTTGTTTTTGATATCTGCAAATCCAAAACCTTTTTGGTATAAAGTTCCCTTATCGTCCACAATAGATACGGAAAACCCGTTGAAAATTCCATTTTCTCTAAAATTCTCAATTTCCATTGTTAACGAATCTTTTAAAATATCTGATTCGGTTTGCGTTGTATGCTTTCCATTTTTACAGGAAATAAAGGCTGTCACAAAAAACAATACTGAATAAAATTTCACGATCTTTAATAGTGTTGTCTGGTTCACGTTCTATTTTATGTTTTTATTTTGTATGTTCTAGGATATCTCCGGGTTGGCAATCCAGAACCTCACAAATGGCATCGAGTGTTTCAAACCGAACCCCCTTTGCCTTACCTGTTTTTAGTATGGAGAGGTTAACTGTCGTAATTCCAATTCGTTCTGCAAGTTCCTTGCTTTGCATTTTTCGCTTTGCGAGCATCACATCTAAATTAACTACTATTGCCATAACTATATATACAAATCTTGTTCGTCTTGTAAACCAATTCCCTGAGTGAAAATTTCGGTAAGAAAATAAATAAAAACTCCAAGAATAAAATGTACCAATAATAACACCCAAAGTCCATTTGGGATTTCAATAAAAAAACTGCATAAAACGGATATCGGTAATGGTAAAAACAAATTGATGCTATAAAATAACCGGAGATATTTTATGTTTTCTTTGGTGAATAACCTTTCTAAAGTAAAAACCTTAAATACATCGGAGGCCACCAAAAAGAAAAAAGCATAAAGCAATAAGGGCAACGCAAAGCCGAAGATGAGATACGATTTATGGTTCTCCAGGTTCAAGAGAGTACTTTCGGAAAATGGATAAAGAATACTTGCTGTCTGTCCATTGCCGGATATTTTCATATGTATGCCGGTAAGAAGGCAGAATAAAGAATAACAGAGAAAAATAAAATAAATAAGAGCTAAAGCTCTTGATATCAGATACAATATTTTAGCTATTGATTTTGATTTTTTTTTCATAGCCCCGTGTAAATTAGCTTTATTCTTAATAAAAAAGAGTAATGTTTCAAATATAATAATTAAAATAACTCGATAAGTAAGCTCCAGACATTTGTAATGTGGATGTCACTTTTTTATAAAAGGAAAACAAGGGGCGGGCTCTTGGGTTGCTGCTTAAAATGAGGGGATTTACCTAGGTTTAATAATATCGCGTTTAATAGTTTTATCCGATAATTGTTTCAAAATCCAAGTTTGTAATCAGAATTGATTTTCGTAAAGATAACCCGTGGGTTTGTATTGAATCGGGTTATTTTTATTACTGTTTGAAATCAACTGATTGTCATTATGAAAGAGTTAAATAAGAAAAGATAAAACTGAAATAAATGAAAAAAGTATGTACTGCAATAGTGTGCTTTATAGGATTGGTTACTATTGCCCAAAACCACAAAATTGAATTTGCAGAAGGAAACTGGAAAACGCATTTATCGAGTGCCGGTAAGGCCAATAAACTTATCTTTTTCGATGCTTACACCACCTGGTGTGGTCCCTGTAAAGCTATGGCTAAGAATGTTTTTACTCAAGATGCAGTGGCAAATTATTTTAACACCAACTTTATTAATGTAAAGTATGATATGGAAAAAGGAGAAGGAATTACGCTAAAAGACAAATTTGGGGTAAGTGCTTTTCCAACTTACTTATTTATAAACAGTGAGGGAACGGTTGTACATAAAATTGTAGGCAGTATGACTGCCGGCCAATTCATAAGAGAGGCCAAAAATGCGCTTAATCCGGAACATACTATTTACGGATTGGCAAAGAGCTTTGAGGCTTCTGGTTATTCAGAAGCCAGTGCCATTGCGTATCTGGATGCGCTGGATAAAGCCTATGAGTCCGACAGGAGGAGTGTCGTATCGAAACTGTATTTTGACAGGCTGGAGAAAACTTCTTTATTGGAAGAACATAACTGGAAGTTAGCCCTTAAATATTTGAATAATCCGTCATCAAATGCTTTTTCCTATTTATATGCCAATAGGTCAATATTAACGTCAACGTACGATCAAAATGAAGTTGACAGGTATTTTCAGCAAGTCTTTTTTTCTTCAGTTTACAGGATAAAAAATGCGTATGCTAAAAATAGCGGAATTAAAGAGGCTAAAGAAAACGCCCAAGCCATAAGAAAACTGCTGGCAGAGAATAATGATTATTCAAAAGGAGTTTTAGCAAAATTAGACCTCATTGAATATGCTGCTGCTGACCGGTGGGATTTATATACAAAGAAAGTTGATGAGATCTGTGCTGATACCTGGTTTTATAATAAGAGCTATGTTGCCATAGAAGCAGCGAACGACCTGCTGAGTTTTGAACAGGAAAATCGATATAAAAAGGTTTTAAAATGGGCTGATATCATAAGGAAGCGTAATCCGGATCTCTTTACTCAAATTCAATTAGCCGAATTACGGAAAAGAGTTTTAAAGCGTCAGAACAAAAAACGCAAGGCAGAAGTCATGGCTCAAAAAGAGAAAGCCCTCAGAAAAGAGGCCGCAGAAAAAATGATAATGACACCTCCGATATTAAAAGATTAACCTGACGGAATGTATGACCATTAAAGATCATTTTTAGAAGGAGCTGTCATTTATCAGGTTTTAAGATAAAACAGTATTGCTGAGGATATAAATAAGGGCTGGTACGAGAGTTTTTCGCGTACCGCCCGGCTACCATATAAAGATGCCGATACACCCTCGATATCGAAAACCCGGCTTGGGCAAGTACCGTTCTTCATTTTCCATTCATAATGATGCTTTAAAAGAAGATTGCTGATTCGGAATAAAAAACATTTTTAATAGTTGTTTATTGTGTTTTTATATGTTTTTGAGATTGTTTTTAGTAAATTTAAAGTGCTAATCCTTAATGCATAAACAAATGAACCAAATACAAAACATCCGTAATTTAAGCTTGAGTATTTTCGGTAGTATATTTATTATTGGAAGCATCTTAGCGCAAGATATCCAGACAAGTCAGGTGCAGTTTGAGAAGGGAAAAACAGGAACAACCATTAAATCCAGTATAACAGGATCCAAGACCATTGATTATGTTCTGAATGTCAAAGAAGGACAAACGATGAATGTGAGCATGTCTACGGATAATAATGCCAACTACTTTAATATAATGGAGCCAAAAGAAGATTATGTGGCAATATATAACGGTGCTGTGAACGAAAGTACAAATATGTATGAAGGGATCTTAAAAAAAAGCGGAAATTATAAAATCCGGGTTTACCTTATGCGCAGTGCTGCAAGAAGAAATGAAAAAGCAAATTTCAGGCTGGAAATAAATGTAAATAATTAACAGGGACAATATCCCGGTTCCGTAGATGGCTCAAAGAGCCTTCCGGAAGACAGGATTGAAATCAAAAACGCAAGGCCTGCTTTAAAAACTGAAGTTGCTGGCTATTCACTTTGCCGGAATATAATTTAATTTAACGAGGATAAAAGTTTAGTTATAACAGTCTACAACATATCAGACCACTGTATAAACCGGTGAAGTTTTTTCTCCCCGGCACCACCGAAGATTTTCAGCAATGAGAGGTCACGCCTGCGGTTCCCTTCCATTTAAGAGGGCTCTGAGGGTGGGCAGTTGCTTATGTAGTTTATAATAACCTTGTTATAACGAGTGTGTTATTGGTAGGAGAGAGAATCGTATCTTTAAAGAAGCAGGAGCGATAACCGGAAAGATTACTGTGTTATATCAATTTGTAGATGCACGATAACAGGATAGAATTTCTGATACGATATATTGTTAGTTTTTCTTAATACATATAAATACACTATTAGCTTATTTCAATTAGAGTTTTTTAAACTAGTGTTTAACCCCGATAAGCTAAATACTGAAAATTGTAACAACAATAAACCAGGAGGCCTGTTGTGTGTCAGGAAGTGCTTGGTTATTAGATTCAACAAGAAATATAGTTAGTGATTACCAGAGCAACCCCTTTTAACATAACATTTTTAAGGGGTATATGTTTTTAAGATTTGAGAACCTTATAAATTGATGGTAAGCAATCACACGTACAGAAATTCCTTGTAGTTTTCTTTATTTAAATTTTGAGATCTGATAGCTATTATAGCAAGGTTTTTATTTGATTGTTCTTATTAATGCCTCCCCGCATTTTCATCTTGAAGGTACTTTTAACACCTTTTAAGAATTCAGAAGATTTTTTATATATTGGCTACTTTTTAAAATAAAATGATAAAAAACATTTTATTTTTTAAGAGTTCAGAAAATTAACTCGTAGGATATCTCTATAGAAAGTCCCAAATCTATAAATATAGATAATCACCCTGTGTTAATTAGTCATTTCCCTATTATGAAATCTATTGAGGACGAAAAATTATTAGAAGATCTTAAGCAGGATAAAAGAGAGGCCCTTACCAAACTTTATAGGATGTATTGGGACATGTTATTTATATCTTCCTATAATATACTTAAAGACAAAGAAGCTTGTGAAGAGATTATACAAGATACATTTATAAACCTTTGGCGTAATCGCAAGAAACTTAATGTACAAGTATCTTTTAAAAGTTACCTATATGCGAGCGTTCGATATCAAGTCTTCCGTTTCATAAAGAAAAGGAAAGAAACTTTTTTGTTTGAAGATGAAGTAGGATTAGAAAATAGATTTCAGTACCAATCACCTGAAAATGAACTTATTTATGAAGAGTTGGTGAAGCAGATAAACTCTATTGTTGAAAAGTTACCTGAAAAATGTAAGCAAGTATACCTCTTAAGCAGAAACGAACAGCTTAGCCACAAAGAAATAGCAGCTTCTCTTAAAATTTCAACCAAAACAGTAGAAAATCATATAACCAAGGCCCTCACCATTTTAAGAGGCTCGTTAGCTATAGAAGCTATTAGCATCATTATGATTACAATACTGATAAACAACTATCTGAAATAAGTATCATCGTTAACTTTTTTAATTTTGATAAAAAAGCTTAAAACTTAGTGTTTTCAATAGCTTATAGTGTTTGATCTTTATCAAAATATTAAGAAAAAGTAAAAAAAAATGAATTTAGAGTAGGGGATGTTTTTCTTTTAAGACACTATAATAATATATACGTACTTAATGACAGAAAAAGAGAAAGCAATATTACTTGAATTAATTAGGAAACACCTGAAGGGAGCCACAACTCAGCAGGAAGATAAGAAGCTGATTAACTTTTATGAAAGTTTTCAGGACGCTAATGATTGGGCTAATGTTGAAAAGGGAGATAAGCAAGCCCTTGGGGATAAAATGTTACGGTATATAGAAAAGGAAATAGACAAGGAGTCAACAACAATAAAACGTTCAAAATTAGTAATTCTGAATACTAAATGGTGGAAATATAGTGCTGTGGCTTCTGTTGTAATAGGACTAGGTATCCTATCCATTTTCTTATTAAATAAACAAGGTGAGGATAAAGAAAGTATAAATACATTAACACTTGCAGAAACTCGCGTTGAAGCGGGAGGAGATAAAGCAATACTTACGCTTGAAAATGGTGATAATGTTCAGTTGGGCAAAGGGAAAAACTACAGCACAAAAACCTTAAAAAGTAATGGAGAGAAGATTGTCTATTTATCAGAATCAGATCAGAATGTAGATAAAACGATCACTTATAACATGCTTACAATACCAAAAGGCGGACAATTCGTACTAAACCTTTCTGATAGTACCAAGGTCTGGTTAAACTCTGATTCTAAAATAAAATATCCTACAAGATTTGAACAAGGAAAAGACAGAGTGGTAGAACTCATATACGGCGAAGCCTATTTTGACGTATCCCATAGCAGTAAAAATGGAGGGACTGCTTTTAAGGTAGTTAATCAATTACAGGAGATAACTGTACTAGGTACTGAGTTCAATGTAAAAGTTTATGATGATGAGCCTGATATAGAAACAACCTTGGTAGAAGGTAAGGTGGTTGCTGAAACTGATGGTAATGATATAGTCTTAAAACCTTCACAACAATTGGTTTTTGATAAAAAGAAGTTTACATATGCTGTGAATTATGTAAATACTTATGATGTTATGGCATGGAAAACAGGTGTGTTTAGTTTTAATGAAATAACATTAGATAAAATTATGAAAACGCTTTCGAGATGGTACAATGTAGATATTGTTTTTAACAATAAGCGGCTTGAAAAAGAAAGTTTTAGTGGTGTGTTCAGAAAAAATTACAGCCTGAACGAAATTTTAATACTCATGAAACAATCAAACAATATAGCCTATGAAATAAAAGATGAAATAGTATACTTAAAGTAGTGAAAAAAAGGGTTTTGGTTCAGATCTCTCACAATTCAAACCTAAAAACCCCTCTGAAACATTAACTAATTAAAAAATTAATTAACAACGTACAAAAGTATGAAATTTAATTTAATTCTGGATTTCTCAAATCTGAGAGAAAAACTGTTAATCCCCATTATGAAATCATTCATATTACTGTTTTGCTCTCTCTCCTTTGGGTTTACTTCGGGAAATTTACTTTCTCAAAACTCAAAAGTGGTGATTAGCCAAAGTAGGGAGTACACTGTAAAAGAGGTTTTAGAACTTTTTAAGGAGCAAACCGATTATACATTTATTTATAAATCTGATTTATTTGCCGGGGTACCCAAAACCAAATTAAAAAAGGGTATTGTGAGTGCAAATGAATTATTGGAAAGAGTTCTTGTTAAGAGAGATTTTTTGGTAGAAGTTAATTCCAATAACTCAATTATAATAAAAGAACTACCTAAAGAAAAACTACCCGTAAAAATTCAGAAAATAGTATCTGGTGTGGTAACGGACGAAAATAAAATTCCTCTCCCTGGAGTTACGGTAATGGTAAAAGGAACAAACAAAGGAACCTCTACCGATATTGATGGGAAATACATGATGAGTATTCCTGAAGAATCACCCGTTTTAGTTTTTAGCTATGTGGGATATATTTCTAAGGAGGTTAAAGTAGGTGATAAACCAAAGGTTGATATTCAATTAATGCCGGATGTATCCGCCTTAGATGCGGTGGTGGTTGTAGGTTATGGAACATCAAAAGTAAAGGATGTAACCGGTGCTGTGTCCCGTATAAGTAAACAAGAAATAGAAAAGGCTCCAATGGGTGCCAGTATCGAAAGTATGTTACAGGGAAAGGCAGCTGGGGTAAATGTTCAAATTCAATCAGCATCTCCTACTTCTCCTATTAGTGTAGTTATCAGGGGAGCTTCATCTCTCTCTGGTAATAATCAACCGCTATGGGTAATTGATGGAGTACCGCAGTATTCTGCTCTTACTTCCGGTAATATTGCCAATACGCTTTATAATTTAAATCTAAACGATGTTCAAAGTATAGATATTCTTAAAGACGCTTCAGCAACAGCAGTTTATGGGTCACGTGCATCAAATGGAGTGGTCATTGTTACGACCAAAAAGGGAGAAGGAGCTACAAAACCAACAATAGAGTTTTCGTCAAGGGTCGGCGTGCAAATTCAGGACTTTAATGATTATCAGTATTTTGAAGCTGATACATACAAATACTTTGCTGATGCTGCGGCAAGAGAACGCGTTATTACTTTGGGGAGATTTGATTATTTTACCAGGTTATATCTCGATGAACAGGCTTTTAAAAATTTAAATTCCAGTGAATTTGACCATACCGATTTGAGAGTTCTGGATGGGGCTTATTATGAGGGGAACACAAATTGGCAAAAAGAAATGACTACGAACCCTCTAACCGTACAACACGACCTTTCGTTAAGAGGCGGTTCAGAAAGTGTTACCTACTATACCTCCTTTAATTATAAAGAGATTGAAGGGATTGTTAAATCCGGTAAAAGTGAGTTGTTTGGCGGACGTTTAAATTTGGACGCTAGAATTAGTGATAAACTTAAGTTTGGGCTGAATGTAAGCGGATCCTCTCGTGATACAGATGATAAAGATTATATGTTATCCGTATTAAAAAAGGTACGGCCGGATATTCCTCCATTTAATGAAGATGGAACAATTTTTACCGAAGATGCTTATACCGAGAACCCCTATACAACATTAAAAAATACTCAATTAGGGAAAGGTTTGACTTTTAGCGGGACCGGTTTTATGGAATTTGATATCACAAATGCACTACAGCTAAAAACAGCCTTTACCAATAATCTTGTTAATAGTGAAAGCTTGACCTATAAAAGAAGAGGGAGTCAATTTAATTATAACGGAAGCAGAAGCTGGAACACAGCTAAAACATCCATTAATGTATGGGAAAATACGCTTACCTATGCAAAAATGTTTAGTGATAAACATGATATTAATGCCCTATTAGGGTACTCTATGGAAGAAAGTAAATCATCGAGATATTCGATGTATGCCACTAATTTTCCGGATGATGATGTGCTAAATAATTTTGGGTCTGCCGCCAATATGGTTTCAATGGATGAGTCCAAAGGTGAAAATGCGCTTGTCTCAAGTTTTGCCAGAGTTCATTATAAATTCGATGATCGATATATTATTTCAGGAACGGTACGAAGAGATGGTTCTTCCAGATTTGGTAAGGATAAACGATGGGGACTCTTTCCTTCCGGAGCAATGGCATGGCTGGTTACCGGAGAGAAATTTATGCAGCAGGGAAAAATAAAAGACTATGTTTCTTATTTAAAATTGAGAGCCTCTGTAGGATTGACTGGCTCACAAAACCTTGGGAATTTTAATTGGGTAACTTTAGTAGGTTCTACACAGTATAATGAAAGCCCGGCCATTCATCCCAGCTCAATAGGAAACCCGGAGTTGCAATGGGAGCAAACAAAGATGGTAGATGTAGGACTTGATTTTGGACTTTTCGAAGACAGAGTTTGGGGTACAATAGGAGTGTATAATAAAAAAAGTGAAGAACTTATCTATAATTATCCGTTACCACCTAGTAGCGCATTCAGCAGCATGTATTCTAATGTGGCAGCAATGGATAATAAAGGAATTGAATTCGATATTAAATATGATATTTTGAGAAAACAAGATAGCAGATTGACATTCGATTTTAATATCTCAAGTAATATAAACAAGGTGTCCAAAATTAATGGTATAACTCAGGAATTAGTGTTTCCTTCGTCATATAGTCCGTTTATTAAAGTGTCTCCCGGAGAAAGAACAGGTCAATGGTTTGGATATCAGACGGCAGGTAGATTATTTGTAACAGCAGAAGAAACTATCGCTTTTCAAGGTCAGAATGAGTCTGGAGGTAAACAGTATTATAGAAATTCACAGGAAACAGCAGGCGATTTAATTGTTATAGACCAAAATGGGGATAACGTAATTAATGAAGACGATATGGTTAAACTCGGAACTTCCGTGCCTAAGGCTTTTGGTGGTTTTGGTTTGACATTTCAACACAAAAACTTCATGGTGAATACTGTTTTTAGCTATGCGTATGGCCATAAAAGATTATGGCAAATGCCACTGGATGATGTGGGGTATGTGGGTAATTATAACCATAGTAATCTTGTTGCGGGAGAAAGTGCTATCATGAAAAGCCCACACGATGCCCATTATCCGCGAATGGCTCAATATGAATTGGGAGACAATAGTATTTTTTCAGATTTTTATTTGCACAATGCTTCTTACTTGAGACTTAATGCTTTGAATGTTTCTTATAGACTACCGGAAAGGTTTCTTGAAAACATGTTGTTGCAAGGGGTAGAGTTAACATTTCAGGCTACAAACTTGTTTACTATAACAAAGTATCCGGGGTTTGATCCTCAGGGGAATTGGACTTCATCTTCTATTGGTAGCGGAATGGCCATAGATAATAGTATCTATCCTTCTGCAAGGATATACAATATAGGAATAAGAGTAAAACTACAGTAAGAAATGAAAAATATAAATTATATACTTTTTGGAATATTAGGATTCATTGCTTTAACACTTAATTCATGCGATAGCATTTTAGATAAACAACCTGATTATTCCTTAACTGAAGAAAATTCCATAACAGATTTCTCTAAAGCAGAAGCTGCTGTTCGTGGTATCTATGCAAGTTTTCAAAATGATAGTTGGTCCGGGGCTTTATACATGTCTTTAGCTTCAAAATCAGGTTTTGTCAATTGGAGTGAGTTGGATTATAACATGGAATATTCCCAGCAAAACATGCCGGGATCGCCAACCTCTATCTGGGGAAACTTTTACAAGAGTCTAAATGCGGCAAACTTTGCTATTAACGGAATTTCAGATCTTTCAGCGGTAGCTGTTCCTAGTGAAGAAGAACGAAAAGCACTTATTGGTGAGGCTCGATGCTTGAGAGCTTGGATAAATATAAACATCCTGTGGAATTATGGCCATTGGTGGGCACCGGACGATGATGAATACGGGTTGTTGTATAGAGATGAGGTGGTAAACCTTTCTAATGTAGAACAAAAACGTCTTAGCGTTGGAGAGAGCTATCAAAAAATATATGAAGATCTTGATTATGCAATTCAACATTTAAATAGCTTTCATTCTCCAAGATTTGTGTCAAAAGAATTTGCAAAAGCTTTAAAGGCTAAAACCCTACTATATCGGGCCGGATATCTAAATGATAAGCCGGAAATGGAAATTGCTCTTAAATTGGTAAATGAAGTGTTAGATCAGATGCCTTCAGGTTTAAACCTGGAATCCGATATGAATCAAATGTATCAGCAAGCTTGGGATTCTAGTGAAAACCTTTTTGTAAAGTACTTGGAAGATAACGGGTCAAGGTATAGTTCTGGCGGACATTCATATTCTTATGCACTGGTGTATGAAGGGGATAGGCTCCCTCTTGCTACAGGAGCTACCTTAACAGCTGGTCTGAATTATGGCCTCGATTGGTTTAAAAATGATCCCCGTTGGGATATCGCAACAGGCGAAGTAAGAGCTCCGGAGACCTGGGATGATACGTATAGGTGGACTTGGAAAAAATTAACTCGTTTGGGAAGATACGGAGGGCAGCAGGCAACCCCACCAGACGAAATGTATGCAACATATTATTTTAGAGCAGCTGAATTGTTCATAATCAAGTCGGAGTTGCTGGCCAGGCTGGGGAAATCATCTGTTGAAGCGATCGCTCCGATTAATCAGTTGCGTTCAATGAGGTCAGTCCCAACTTTGGAAGCCTTGAATCCAACTTCAGATTCAGAACTTATGGATATGATCTTTAAAGAATATTTTCTTGAACTATTTCTTGAAAATGGTAGTGAGTTTTTCGCCTCAGTACGATTCCATAATAATGGAAAACCATGGGTAGAAACTATTAAGGAAGGTAAATCCCTGAACGAGAACAGAATGTGTTGGCCAATTCCAAATGAGGAAATGATAAATAACACCTTAATGACGCAGAATCCTGATTTACAATAAAATTAAAATAAAAACTATGAAGTTAAATAAAGTCAATAAAGCAATATTAGGAGGCGCTTTATGCTACGGGATGTTAATGATTTCCTGTACTGATGAGTTAGACGTGAAGATTCCCTATCCTCAGGATATAACTTTTAATGAGATAAATCTTGAACGTTTTTCATATAATATTCCTGATACACCATATAAGGTGGGCGATGCCGAGACTGGAGTCATTACCGTTAATGTCTCTAAAAATCAAAATGAAGGATTTTCAGGTTTTGCTGTTTCAAATAAAAACTGGCGCTCCTATCCGTGGAGCCTTAGCCCCGATTTTTCACCATCAGCCGGATTAACAGCGCAAGACCGTCAAACAGCAATAGATTCAACCATTTTTAGTGTCTTTACTAATCAACCTAATCGAACTGAAAATTATTTGGTGGGAAATACGAAAGGTAATAACGCCTTTATCACATTAGATAAACCATCCATGGTAGAACATGTGTTGGTAGCAAATACTACCTATAATTATTTGTTAGCGGCCTATGGTTCTGTATATTCTGGGACTTATAATGAGGAAAGTCAATCATATATGATAGATGGCGATCCGGTTAGAAATATACAAAACCCAAATACAGCAACTTCTATGTACGGCAGGTTCCACTTACCGGGACCTGGTAATACCGATCTTATGCGTCTCAAAGGGCATGAAGTATTAGAAAAAAGAAAAGCAGGATCAGCAGCAGCAGAAATAACTCGTAATAATGGAGGAACACAGAGCGAAATACAAGCAGATTCTCTTGCGGCCTATAATAATCTGTCAACAGGATATGTGAAACTAATAATAGAAGGATATAATAATGAAACCGTTACTGGTAATGTAGCGTTTTATTTGGCTGTACAACCGGGAGTCCATCCTCAAAATCCCGATTTTGACTATGTAGCTGCAGATTGGTATAAGGTAGACTTAACTGAACTGGGAATTGTTGATAAGCTTTTGTTCAAAATGGAATCTTCATATGTAAATGAAGTAACAGGCGAGATGGTGGTACCACCTTATTTTTGTCTGGATGGTATAAGACTCAGTAAGTAAATTTAACCCCTGTATTAAGATATAAACCGAATAAATACGTCATGCCCAATAGTCGGGTAAATTCATAAAATAAATAAAACTAAAATGAAAAATAATATCACTATTATATGTGCATTGCTAATCTTTACTCTTGTTTCTTGTGCCAATGAAGCACCAGCCAAAGATTTTGTGATCCTTACCGGAAAGGTTATTAATGTCAAAGAAGGAATTAGAATTTCGGGAGGTAAACTTCGTAATCATAACCTAAACATTCAGGAGGACGGAACTTTTATTGATACCCTACGAATAGATGAGGGAATGTATACATTAACCAACGATCGTAGAAACAGAATTCAGTTGTACCTTAATCCGGGAAAAAATCTTAATGTCGAATTCGATGCAAATAATTTTAATGAGACCTTATTGTTTTCCGGTGAAGGTAAAGTTGAGAACGACTACTTATTCGATAAACAAGAACTTGTAAGTAAGGAAACAAAAGGGGGCAATATGTACCTGATGGAAGAAGTTGAATTTAAAACCAAACAAAACCAATTAAAAGATGCTAAATTAAAGTTGTTGGAAAACACTCAGGGCTTAGCAGGGACATTCAAAAATAATGAAATCAAAAATATTCGCTATGAATATCTTGAGCCACTAAGTAATTACGAACGATATCATGCTTACTATTCAGAAAATAAAGATTTTAAAGTCTCTGAAGGCTTTTTAGACGAAATGACAGATATCGATTATCAGAATACTGAAGACTATTTCTTCTCTAAAGCCTACCAAAACCTCCTTCAGTTCCATTATCGAAATAAATCTCAAGAGAATTCGGAAGAGCAGCCATACGATTTAGCTTATTTGAGTACGTTAGCTAAAATAAAAAATGAAGTTGTTAGAAATGAACTGCTCTACAAGGAAGCTAGAAGTGGAATCACCTATACCAACGATCTTGAAGTCTATTACAAAACATTTTCTGATGCAGTAACCAATGTTAGTTATAAAGAAGAAGTAGATAAAATATACCAAAAACTTCAGACATTAGCAGAAGGAAAGCCTTCGCCTACCTTTAATAATTATGAAAACTATAAGGGAGGAACTACTTCTTTGAAAGATTTAAGAGGAAAGTATGTATATATAGATGTTTGGGCAACCTGGTGTGGTCCATGTATAAAAGAGATCCCATTCTTAAAGAAAATAGAAAAAGATTATCACAATGAAAACATAGAGTTTGTTAGTATTTCTGTAGACAAACAATCTGATAGAGACAAATGGAGAACGATGGTAGATAAAGAAGAATTGGAGGGAGTACAGCTTCTGGCTGATAATGACTTTAAATCAGACTTTGTTCAGGATTACCTGATTAATGGTATTCCCAGGTTTATATTGCTTGATACTGAAGGAAATATTATTAAGTCTAATGCTCCAAGACCTTCTAACCCTGAACTGACGAAGTTATTTGATGACCTGTTAAATAAAGGGTGATTAATCAGCAGATAGGTATATTATTATATAAATTAGGCCGTCTTAAATTAATAAGACGGTCTTTTCTTTTCAGTATGATTAACCTATTTCAGAGAAGCAGACTACTATAGATGATTTGAAAACTAGCAGGTACCAAGCAGGAAGAATATATTACTGGTAACTTCTCTAAGTCCCCTGGGAATATCACACAATCCTTATATAGATTTAACATTTCTTGTAATAGGAGTTTTTGTCGTATTTAGGATAACTAAAAAAACTGAATCCAGAATGTTGAAATATGCTTTCTGGACTGCCATTGGTTTAATAGCTGTTTCCATAGGCATTGATAAGCCACTTCATATTCATACTCTGCTGATTTATATTGAAGCCGTTATGTTGATCATAGCTCATACAGTGAGCTTAAGAAAATATAAACATTAAAGCATACGGATATTACATCCCAAAAGAATTTATTGGATTTTTTGTAAAACCTCTGTATGGTTTCATGGTAATTACAGACACAAACATTTTAAGGTTGTATGAACGAACATTCTTACATAAAACAGTAATGGCTACATACCTCTTTTTTGTATATTGAAATTATTTCCTAAACGACAAATGATTCTCTTATGTCGTAGTGAAATATCCACAGAAAGTCCGTTCAAGTCCGCAGCCTCTATATGTATGTTCCATGTGTACTCCATATAATTCCCTACCATACAACTACCAGTAGAGTACTTTACTTAGGTGTTGAATCTTGAGTATATGGCCGAAAGCCACGGAAGATACTTCCGTTCTTAATATGATGTCATAGATTTTTCTTAATACAAACGTACTAAAAAGACTTTATTTAACATATGTTTTACAATGTCTGAGAGATGGCATATGACCGCAATTTTGTTTCTTTGTGCCTGTTTTTTCAACTTTTTTATTATCAAAATCTATAATTTAATGTCTATACGTTTGTGGTACGGCTTGGCCGGAATAGTATTATTTTTGTTATCGTGTTCTACATCAGATGAATATCAGGAACCTTCACTGTCAGAGATAACCGTAGAAGTTATTTCAGGAAACCCTTATGAGAGTAAGATAAAATGGACCCGCCCTGGAGGTGATACAGATCAGCATATTGTTTACAAGGTGTATTTAAATGAAGCGTTGGTTGCAGAAAATATAAATGAGCATACATTTACATTTGATGAGTTAAAAGGGTTAACCGAATACCAGGGGAAGGTGGTTGCAGTTAATGCTGACGGGATATCCACATCTGCTGAATACAACTTTCTTACCGGAGAAAAAACATATGAGGGCAATGTAGAACTCAATGATCAGGGACAGGTTGAAGAATTCGCAGAGAGCGGGTATAATGTTATTAAAGGGAGTTTAATACTCAAGTCTACTGCTGGAATATCAGACCTCTCGGCATTAAATACCCTGAATCAGGTAAAAGGAGATTTATTAATAATTAATACGAATCTTCAGAATTTGAGCGGACTTGAAAATTTGACACTCGACTCAGAAGAAGCCAGATTGGCCATCCTGAATAATGACCGGTTAACAGACATAGAAGCATTATCAAATATAACCGATTTGGGGATCCTTTCGGTTTCAGGAAATGAATTGTTGCAAAACCTGAATGGACTAAACCAACTTCATACAGTAAAAAGTGAATTATCTTTAAGTGTAAACCCGGCTTTAATAAATATAGAGGCATTAAATCGTTTGACATATGCACACAAAGTGAATATTGTAGCCAACAATACATTATCCGATCTTGATGGTTTAGATAATTTACAAGAGGTAAACTCTTTTGTGATAAAAAGTAACGGTTCATTGTCAAATCTCGAGGGCTTGAAAAATCTGAAACATTGTGAGCTGTATTTTACCGTTGAAGATAACCAGAAACTCACGAGCCTCAACGGCCTATCGAGCTTAGCCAGTACAGGAGCATTAAAAATAATAAATAATCCGTCTTTAGAAAATATAGCAGATCTTACAGAATTAAAGTCTGTAGACTATTTGATAGCTATAAACCATAACCTAAGCCTGAACTCTTTAAATGGTCTTCAGAATGCGGTATTTACAAATAGTCTGACAAATAAGGAGCTGTATATTAACAATAATCCTAAACTTATAGACCTGGAAGCTTTGTCTGCTCAGACTTTTGAACGAGGTACTATAAAAATTTCAAACAATACTGGACTTGTTAATTTCTGTGGATTAAAAAAATTATTAAGTGAAATAAAATATAAAGAATTTGACGAGAATAATTTTATAATCAATAACGGATACAACCCTGATATCAATCAAATATTGAATAATAATTGCGCTCTGTAATAGAGTGCCTGTGATAAAATTATAATGTTGTTGATAATAATGAATGTAATCTAAGAGGAGGGAGCAATCATTTCTACTCTAGGAATGGCATATAATTTGATTATACGAATTACGAAACCTTAGCTGTTCATATGAATTTTAAAGAGAAAATTCTTAACGAAAAACAATTACTCATCGATAAAATCATTCTGGAAATATCAAATACAGAAGATGTATCGGAAAGAGATGATTTGGTGGTGCTGGCAATTGAAAATTTCAATGACCCTGGTATCGGGCAATTATTGGTCGACCTGGTAAAAAATGAAGCAAGACCCGAAAAACAAAGTATCTATCTGAATACATGCAGGGATTATCCGTATGCATTAGAGGCCTGTAAAGCCGAAATACCTTTTTTAGTTAATTTATTGATTCATGGTGAATACGAAACAACCATGAGTGCTGCTGAATTACTTTTACAGGTTCTGGAAAGCAATGATCTTGATGAAGGTGATATGCTAAGGGCAGAAAGTTCGATACAACGATTTTTGTCCGGAAGTTACCAGGGGGTTGAACTTAAAGCAGAATTGGAGAGGATTTTAAATGATTAGCGAGGTTATCCGGTGATAAATAATGCCCGGGAATAAAAGATGATATGCAAACGGGTTGCCGAATAATGAATGATTCCTCGACAGGATTGCTTTCTGGCTATACATATGTTTACATTTGAAAATCAGGAGTCCCGGTTCTTAATTGCTTCAGGGATGCTTTTTCGTTTACTCGATCACTGATATTTATCCTGTATAGCCTGTCGGGAGCTCCGAAGAGCGTTCCGAACTATAGTTGATGAAGGAGAGCCACATTATCTTTTTATCTTTGTTCAACAGAAAAAGATTTTAGTTGATGTTAAAACATTTTACCGCAAGAAAGAGGTATGTTGCATTTATATTTGTCATTATTATAACCTCTATTATTGCTACCTTTATTTTAAACTCGTTAATCTCGGATGAGATTGATGAAGTAAGAAATGATATTGCCCAGAGGAGTTTCTATAAGAAACGTGAAGGGATAAAAAATGAATTCAAAGCCCTGCAATGGCCCTTAAGGAGTGCGCAGGATATCATTAGGGATGTATCGGGCCCAACAGCAGTGTTACATAATTTATCAATTTTAAGCTCTTTGCAAAGATCGGATAGTAGCCTGGTAAAAAACTGGTTCGGACTGATAAAGAATGATTCTCTTGTTCATATCGAATTACAAGATGGAGTAACCGTAAGTCCGGAAGAAACCGGGAAACTTGTAGGCTCTCATCAGTCTGATACCATACAGGCTTATGTTTTTCAAACCCCGGAACATAGGGTGATTTGGCGCCAGATCAGACACTATTCAAAAGATCAGTTGACTTATTTTTACGGGTATGATCTCGACTTAAAAGTAGTACAGAAATTATTTTGGAATACAGACGTCTATTCTCAGTCCTATGCTTATGTCTTTGACGAAAAGGGTACCTGTATGCTTCACCCTAATCTCGATCTTATAGGAACAAATGTATACCAAAGCACGCAAACCTTATCCGGAGATACACTTTTAAACCTTGGTGATTATAATAAAAAAATCGCTCAGTCAGAATATTTAAACCTCGATGTGATCAATTACCTTCAACCTTTGAATCTGCCGGGAGGAAACTATTATGTGTCTATTAACTTTCCCAAAAGCATTAACGAGCAAGACATAGACCTGATTAAAAAGTACAGCTTGATAATATATATACTTTCTACGGTATTGGTGCTTTTTGTATTCTACTATTTTACCAGGGCATTGAACATCGATTTCAAAGAAAGGGAGAAATTAAGGCAAGAAAAGGACAGGCTGGTACTCGAAAAGGAAACCATTCAGAAAGAAAGTGCTTTACTGCAACTGCAACAGCTAAAAGAAAGGGTAAATCCTCATTTCCTTTTCAATTCACTGAACTCTTTATATACATTGATAGACCTGGACTCAAACCTGTCTAAAAAATTTACAATTGAACTGTCTAAATTATACAGGTACTTGATTCAGTCGCCACAAGGAGATCTTTCCGGGATCCGTGTAGAACTGGATTTTATAGAAAAATACCTTTTTTTGCAAAAAACAAGATTCAGGGACGCACTTCATTTTGAAATCACCATAGAAGATACATCAGGTTTAAATAAAAAGATTCCTTATTTGTCTCTACAGACGGTTGTCGAGAATGCTATCAAACATAACAGGGTGTCTGTTCACGAACCGCTGTATATAGGTGTCGTTATTAATGGAAATTACATAGATGTTAAGAACACTTTCCAGTTAAAAGAAGGGGGTATAAAGAGTGAGAACTTCGGGTTAAAATACCTGAACCGCATATACAGATACTATGGAAAAGAAGATATATCGTTATTTCAACAAGATAATATGTTCATTTGCAGGCTGCCTTTACTCACCGATTAAGTTAAAACCACCGGTCTCCTCTCCGTGCCCGGGCCGGTATGGTCCTTGTCGTTCTGGCATCAGGCGATGTGTCTTCTGAATTCCTTTTAAAGCGTTGCCCGTGGAGATTTCATCGGGAGACCACTATATAATTGATGTTGAATAATTCCCGTTCACTCCCTGTTTGATCCGCTTTGCTCCTTTTTACTTGGTACATACGGTTTGGTAATGGATTTTTAATGAAAATTTAACTCAAAGCTGAATTGTTTATGATCAAGTATTTAAAAATGTTTCTTTCTGCTTTTTTGATGTTGGCCACATTTGTTCATGCCGAAGCACAGCAAAAGAAAGAGAAAGATACAGCTGATGCGGAAGCATTAAAAAAGTATGATAAACTATTAGAGGAAGGAACTTTAACCAAAGGTATTTTTAATGTAATTCAAATTAAACAAGATTACTATTTTGAGATCCCCGATTCATTAATGGGAAGGTCTTTCCTTATTGTAAATAAAATTTCAAAAGTACCCCTGCCGTTAAATGAAGCAGGCCTTAATAAAGGAATGGAGTTTGAAAACAAGGTTATAACATTCCAAAAGGATACAATACATAATAAAGTATGGGTACGTACTTTAAAACCAATGGTTTCCTCTCCCGCAGACGATGCGATTACCAGGTCGGTGCAGAATAACTTTTCGTCATCAATAGTGGAGTCCTTCGATATAGTATCCATCAACAAAAAGAGCCCTTCAATAGTCATAAAAGTCAATAAAGTCTTTAATGGGAAGGAGAAAAGTTTCAACGATGTGTTCAATAACACCGGTTTGGGAGGAACTGCAAAGACAAGTTTGTCCTATATAGAAAAAATAAAGGCTTTTCCCGAAAATATAATGGTGAAATCAGAGTTGACGACTTCGGTATCAGAAGGAGGTGCATCGATACCTATTACCATCGGAATTGCATGTAACATAGTTGTTTTGCCGGAAACTCCGATGCAGCCAAGGTTCCTTGATAAACGTGTAGGTTACTTTTCCAAAAAAAGATGGTACTTCAATGATGGCCAGCATGCAATGGAAGAGCGCGAACTCATTACAAGATGGAGGCTGGAGCCAAGAGCTGAGGATGTAGAAGATTATATGAAAGGGAAATTGGTAACCCCCAGGAAGCCCATTGTATTTTATATAGATCCGGCAACCCCTGAAAAATGGAGGTCTTATATAAAACAAGGAGTGTTTGACTGGCAACAAGCCTTTGAAAAGGCAGGTTTTAAAAATGCCGTGATTGCTAAAGAACCGGCAGAAGACGACCCTGATTTTGATATTGACGATGTAAGGTATTCGGTAATAACCTATGCGGCATCACCGAAAGCTAATGCCATGGGGCCGTCTGTAGTCGATCCCCGTAGTGGGGAAATCCTCGAAGCCGACATCATATGGTGGCATAATGTGATGACATCCCTTCACAGCTGGATGAGGATTCAAACCGGTGCCATAGATGAAAAAGCTAGGGGCAATGTGTTTGACGATCAGCATATGGGAGCTGCCATTCAGTTCGTTTCTTCACATGAAGTAGGGCATACTTTCGGACTTAAACATAATATGGGAGCCTCCTATGCATTTGAGGTAGACTCCCTGCGCTCCAGGTCATTTACCCGAAAAATGGGCGGAACAGCCCCGTCTATAATGGACTATGCAAGGTATAACTACGTGGCGCAGCCCGAAGATAACGTGGTCGCAATAACACCACAAATCGGAGTGTATGATAAATACGCCATAGAATGGGGGTACAAATGGTTTAAAAACGATATAGAAGAAAAGACGTATCTAAAAGAACTTATAACCCGTCACAGCAACGACCCTCTGTATTTTTACGGAGAACAGCAGGATTATAAAAATACCATCGATCCCAGGTCGCAATCGGAAGACCTTGGTAATGATGCGGTACTGGCAAGTACCTATGGGGTGAAAAACCTGAAGCGGGTCTTGGAAAATGTAGAAACCTGGACCTACGAAGAAGGAGATACCTATTACAAGACCGGAAAATTATATATGGGAATTATAGGGCAATGGCAATTGTACAATAACCATGTGTTAAATAACGTCGGAGGTGTTTATTTGAATCATGTTGTTCATGGCGACACCAGTAACGCATATGAGCCGGTACCGTATCAAAAGCAATTTGAAGCTGTTCAGTACCTTAATCAGAATGTTTTTACATTGCCGGAATGGCTCTTTGTTAACGAGGTAATTGCCAAGACATATCCGCTTAAAGATTCCCCGTTAGGCCCGTATGAATATTCGCCGTATACCTTATCCAGAGAGCTTCAGTATTCAGTGTTTTATGCATTGTTTAAAGACGAACGGTTGTTAAGGTTGATGGAAAGCGAATTGTACCGTAATTCCCGCGATAAGGTTTTCAGTGTAAAGAACTTATTCGAGCAAGTACGGAACCATGTGTTTCATAAAACAATACAGGGGAAATCATTATCCTATTTTGAACGTATGGCGCAAAAGAATTATGTAGATGTCTTAATTGTAGATATAAATAAACTTTTTGTTAAAACGAATACAAAATCATTACAAATACCTGCATCTTTGCAAATTCCAACCATATGTAACCACGTTGTTAATAGCGATGTTTCTGCCAGAAACATCAACTATACGTCTATTAAACGTGTTTCAGAGGTAACCACTGTAAAGAAAGGCGAACTCTACATTCTGTTAGAATTGCTTAAAAAGAAGAAGAACAAAGGTGCTCTTGAAACCCGGATGCATTATATCGACCTGATAGACAGAATTGAAAAAGTAATTAACAACTAGAACTCTAAAGTACATTTTAAATGAAGAATTTTTATTTGATTATCTTGTTGCTGCCTTTCCTGGCCCTGAGCCAGCAACCACAGTCAATAAAGGGACAAGTGCTTTCGAAAGCCGATGGTATGCCCTTACCGGGCGCTTCCGTTTATGTCGACTCAAAAACCATTGCAAACCAAACCCCGGTAGATGGTATTATTGAAAGTACAGGGATAGGAGCCGTAACAGATTTTGACGGAAATTTCCAGTTGAAGTTACCGGAGGACGTAAAAAGGCTGACCATAAGTTTTATAGGTTTTGAAACCCGTGTGATAGAATTATCGGGGAAAGAATTCTACACGATTTACCTCTCGGAAGAATTGAATGCTCTTAATGAAGTCGTGGTAACGGGATACCAAAAGGTCGAAAAACGTAAGCTTACAGCTGCTGTCGATAAGGTGAAAATGGAGGATATCAACCAAATAGGTGTTTCCAGTACAGATGTATTGTTACAAGGACAGGCAGCAGGGGTAGTGGTTACACCACAAACAGGAGCTCCCGGTGCCCCGGCAAAAATCCGTATTAGAGGAACAGCCTCTTTATCGGGCCCCCAGGATCCGCTTTGGGTAGTCGATGGCTTACCCCTGGAAGGCAATGATGTACCTGATTTTAGCGATAAAGATAATATCGATGAATTGAGAAACTATGCCATAGCAGGTATTAACCCTAACGATATAAAAGACATAACGATTTTAAAAGATGCAGCAGCTACAGCCATATACGGGGCAAGGGCCGCTAATGGAGTTATCGTGGTGACTACCAAAAAGGGACAAAAAGGTAGAATGAATGTTAATTTTTCAGCCAATACCTTTTATACAATGAAGGCTGATTTCGACCGCCTTAACCTGATGAATGCGTCTGAAAAAGTAGATTTTGAGCTGGAACTAGCCAAAAGAACTGATCTCGATTTCAGAACCGACAAGGGAGAGGTGATGAGGATTTTACAGGCATCCGGTGAGTTAGATGCATACAGAGCTAATGGTTTGTCGGGATTGAATGCTATCACACAGCAACAAATTAATAAACTCAAATCATCTCATACCGATTGGGGAGACCTTTTATACCAGGCCGCAGCCAATACCCAATATAGCCTTGGAATTTCCGGGGGGAGTGAAAAATCAGATTATTACTTCTCGCTTGGATATTATGACGAAGAAGGAACCACCATCGGAACTGGTTTCGAACGGTATAACCTGACTTTGAAAAATAATTACCAATTGTCGGAAAAGCTTAAAGCAGGCGTATCTTTCTTCCTTTCTCAATCTAATAAAGAGTCTTATGTTACCGGAACCGATGCATTTACCAATCCTTCTAACTATTCGAGAAATGCCAATCCGTATTTAACACCTTATATGGAAGACGGTAGTTATAATTATGACAAGGATATCGAAGGCCTCGACGGAAGGTATGTGCCTTTTAACTTTTTGGAGGAAAGAGACCAGACTTCTTACGACTTAAAAAACAATGCGTTGAAGGCCATTTTTGATGTTTCATACGACATTAGTAATGATTTGAAAATATCATCTCAATTAGGACTTCAGTTAGATAACAGTAGTACTGAAAAATATGCAGGCCAGGAGTCGTATTTTACTCGGAAAATGCGTGAAAGAACGCGTAGGTATAGTTCAGACTTAGGAGGGTATTATTACTTTTTACCGGCCGGGGGAATAATTCAGAACTGGGAAAACCGTTTTTTTCAGTATAACTGGAAGTCATTGTTGGAATACAATACACGTTTCGGAGAAAAGCACGAACTGGATGCAATGATCGGTTCGGAACTTCGCAGGTCTGATGCTAAAATTATTGCGACAAAAGGGTTCGGCTATGATCCGAAAACCCTAAATACAACACCTATCATGTTCCCGAATGAAAGCGACGCAAATGAAAGTACATTCAGGGCATACGAACGCAACAAAGCAGAGAATGCTTATGCTTCTTTTTATGCGACAGCTTCGTATACATACGACAGGAAGTATACCGTTTTTGGAAGTGTTCGCTACGACGGATCGAATTTATTCGGAGTAGACCCTAAATATAAATACCTGCCCTTATGGTCGACAGCTGCCTCATGGCTGGTATCGCAGGAAGAGTTCCTCAAAAACAGTAAACTCATATCGAATCTTCGTTTAAGGGCTTCCTACGGACTTCAGGGAAATATAGACAGGAATACATCTCCATTTGTAGTGGGATCTTATGAAAATACATCCATTTTACCGGGGAACAGCGAAGAAACAATAGTAGTTACCTCACCGCCGAATGATAAATTGCGTTGGGAAAAAACGGAGAACTACAACCTGGGAACCGATATCGGGTTATTTAATAACAGGATCAGCCTTTCTTTTGATGTATATAAAAGAAAGAGCTCCGACCTTGTAGGTCTGAAATCGATCCCATTGGAAAATGGCTTTGAATTTACCAACCTGAACTGGGCGCAGGTTACCAATCAAGGGTTTGAATTGTCGTTAACGACAAGGAACATTGCGACAGATAATTTTAAGTGGACAACGAATTTCAATATCGCCCATAATAAAAGTAATGTAGACAAGATCCAAATTCGGGAAAACAGCTTTCTTCCTTCAAGGGAGGGACGTCCTGTAAATTCAGTATTTGCATTGAAAACAGCAGGTATAGACGATAACGGTTATCCATTATTCTGGAAAGGCGGCGAGAAAGTAAGCGCAGTCGAATTTTTTGACCTGGTAGATCCGTGGGCAGATTTCTTCCCGGGATATTTAACGCAGTCTAATTTGAGTAATGAAGAGTTCAGGGATCTTTTCACTTATGTAGGAGACAAGGACCCGAAGTTTAGCGGAGGTGTCATTAATAATTTTTCATATAAGAATTTCGACTTTACCGTGGCAGCGAACTTTAACCTGAAGCAGACGGTGGTTCAAAATATGCCTTATAACCCTACGCAGGTTGATAGAGGACAGAATTACAGCAAGGATATCCTAAACGCCTGGTCACCATCGAATACAAATACGAACTTACCGGGAATTGTAGGAGAAGCCTCGGGAAGCGGTGATTCATGGATGGCTTATAAATGGTTTGGCGATCTGAACCCTATAAATACCATGTCGTACCTCGATACGTTCGTAAGGGAAATGAGTTATTTAAGAATTTCAAGTATCAGGATGGGGTATAGGTTGCCTCAGTCGGTCACTTCAAAACTAAAAATTGATACCATGAGGTTTAGCCTGGAAGGGAGAAACCTGTTTGTAATCAGTTCTGATTATAAAGGATATTTCGACCCTGAAACTTTCGGGAACATTTACGCACAACCTATCCCTAAATCGATAGCCCTGGGACTAAATGTTTCATTTTAAAAACCAAATGCAATGAAACCGATTTGGTTGGATACAGCATAAGTAGTTTGAACCATTTAGGTTATGTGATTGATAAAAAACAGTAAAAATAAAGAGATGAAAAGATATTTATATTTAGCAGCAATCGTAGTTTGGACAATGATCCCGGCTTCTTGTGATAATTATCTGGATATTGAACCCGAAGGGAAAGTGATCCCGAAAACACTGGAAGAAAACAGGGCTCTTTTAACGAAAGCCTATAGCGGTTACCCGAAACACAGATCGAAGCTACAGTTCCGTACAGATGAAGTGATTCTCGATGAATTTTCTAATGACGCCCCTTATTTCAGGGATATATATATATGGAAGGATGTAAATCCGGATCCGCAAACAGGTCAATATCCGTGGGTACAGTTTTATAATACGGTATTCTATACGAACCACATTATCAATGAAGGGGTATTAACCATGAAGGATTCGGCAGAAAAAGACCAGCTTTTAGGAGAAGCCTATGCATTAAGGGCATATAGCTTTTTCGATCTCGTGAACCTTTACGGGAAGCCATATAATAAGGAAACATCAGCTAACGACCCGGGGGTACCCCTGGCTTTGGAAATAGACCTGGAACAGGTGTTTAAACCGGCTTCGGTACAAGAGGTCTATGCACAGGTGTTGTCTGATTTAGAAAATGCAAAAGAGCTTATAAATGTGGAATTACAGGAAACGGGGAAGAATTACCGTTTTTCTATATCGGCGGTGAATGCTTTGGAAGCCAGGGTTTATCTGTACATGAATGATTGGGAGAATGCCGTGTCGGCAGTTAACAGGTCTTTGAACTATAATGATCAGCTTCTGAATATGAATACGGCTGCCGGACTTCCTAATGAATATACTTCTCCGGAATCGGTATTGGCATTAGAAGACGTATACGAGGCATCTGTAAACAATGCAGCGTTTATTTCTAACGAACTAATAGCCTTGTTCGATCAGGAGAACGATTTGCGCTTCTCATTGTATTTTGTTCAGAGTGGCGGTAATTATAAATCTAATAAAGGAGGCGATCAAAAATATAAGTGTTCAATAAGGACTGCCGAGCTGTACTTATTGAAAGCAGAAGCCCTTTTTCATTTAGGAAATATAAATGAAGCTAAAGAAACCCTGCTTTCTTTGCTCGAAAATCGATACGATCCGGCATATATCAATACACTACAGGCCGGTATAGAGGCCATGAATAATACCGATTTCGAGGCCATGCTACAGCAAGAAAGAGCAAGGGAGTTGGCTTTGGAAGGACATAGGTGGTTTGATCTCAGAAGAAGTAATCAAAAAGAGATTGTCCACAGTTTTGATGGAGAAACATATATATTGGCGGAAAATGATCCCCGATATACATTGCTCTATCCGGAAGATGCTAAACTTAATAATCCAGAATTATAAGTTTAAGTTAGTTAGTTTTAAATAAGAAAGTCCGGTGTAAAACATCGGACTTTTTAATTTTCAACGGATAAATCCATATTTTTGAGGTTTATTTAGTAAAGATATGGATGTTGTTATAGTTGAAGATGAAGATTTAGCAGCTAATTACCTGAAAAAAGAATTGTTTGAACAGGAAGTTGTACAAATCAACTCAACGTTGTGCATAAGTACTGTGAAGGAAGCAATTGCCTATTTGAAAGTGCATACGCCCGACCTGGTCTTTTTAGATATAAATTTGGCAGACGGTAACAGTATGGAGATATTTAACAGCGTTAAGATCACAGCGCCTGTCATTTTTACCACTGCTTACGATGCCTATGCAATCCAGGCTTTTAAGCATTTCACAATAGATTACTTATTAAAACCTTTTGATTCAGCCGATCTGAGAAGGGCTCTTCAGAAGCTCAAACAGATTCGGAGGATCAGCAATGATAAACTTCAGGAGCTGGAACAGTTCTTGCTGACGAGGAGAGAAGACTATCAGAAGCGTTTTCTGGTGCATAAAGGGCATCAGCTTATATCGTTAGAGGTCGAAAACATAGCTTTCTTCTATGGCTCCGGAAAACATTTGTTTATCCACTCCCAGGCAGACGAAAGCTATCTGTATAATGATACGGTCAGGGATATCGTCGAAAAACTGGATCCGGATCAGTTTTTTAAGGTCAACCGGAACTATATTGTAAATTATAATGCCGTTGATAGGATTTTAAGACATTCAGCATCCAAACTCGAATTGATCCTGAAACAGAAAGTGCCTGATAACGATCAGATATTCGTCAGTAAAAATGAAGTAGCAAAGTTTAAAGAATGGCTCGACAGGTGAGTACAAAAGAATAAAAGAGACGTTTTACAGGCATCACGGTTATAGCCGGTGTGTCTTTATTTTTATTGGATTTTGAATGTAATGTCATTGTGTGTAAACAATCATTAGTCATAGCCCGGTGGTCACTACGGGGGGGTAATAAAAAGAGCCGACGACCTCGGGGATTGCCCTGTGAAATTCTTTCAGAACATTTAATAAGGGTTTGCCCCGTGAAATTCCGACAGGAATATTTCACGGGGGGGACAGGTGTAGGAGCTTTCGATTGCTATACGGGAAAAATCTCGACGATCGGGTAAATATATGTTTTTTCCTTCTTTATGTGTAGCTACTCATCTTTCAATTAATGTTGTTATTTTAAGGGCATTTAAAAGGTAATTAAGTAAAGTTTAATGATGCCTCTGTAGTACTCACATCCTTTATTTGGACGATAATTTACGTAAATGATGGAATTAACTTCACAATAGAATCAAATTTAGCCATCTTCAAGCTCTAAAGACGATTGATTATGAACAGATTATTACCTCTTTCTCTACTTGTTACGCTACTGTTAGGACAATTTGCGCAAGCTCAGGATCAGCCTGATGAAAACTACTGGTTAATCGGGATCGGAATAAATGCGGTCGATGATACAGGATTAAAATTACGGCAATATGTTAATGTGGAAGATAATTGGAATATTGCGTGGTACCCGTCACGGTTTTCCGGGGGCTATTTCTTAAAGAATGGTTTGGGGTTTCAGCTGGTAGCGTCTCATACGACTTATAAAGAAGGGAAAACAGTAAATGCACTGCCAAATGCCGAAAAGAAACAATATTTTGCCTTGGATGCACAAATTAGCTACGACCTGAATAAGATATTCGGCCAAACAGGTTGGTTTGACCCGTATATTGCCGGCGGAGCCGGACGTAACTGGGTGGGTTCAACGGAGCGCACAACACTAAATGCAGGCTTTGGTTTCAATACCTGGTTCAACGATAAACTGGGACTTAATTTTAACGCTTTGGGGAAGTTTGATGCGGGGGGAAATCACGAAGGTAACAATCACGCCCAATATTCAATAGCGCTGGTTTATAAGTTTAATAAAGAAAAGCCGGTGGTAACTGTTCCTGAGGAGGTCGTGGTGGTAGAAGTCCAAAAACCTGCTGAAGAAGAGGTAGAAGAAGTAATTCCGGAACCGGAGCCACAGATTTCCGAAGCTCAATTAAGAAGGGAAGCCCTTGAACAGGAGCTGGAAAAGATCTCCCCGGTTTATTTTGATTTTGATTCGTCATATTTGAATAAGGCAGCGAAGGTGTCGGTCGACCGGTTGGTAGAATTTTTAGAGAGAAACAGAGAAGTGACAATTTTGGTGGTATCCAATGCAGACTCCAGAGGGACAGATAAATACAATGAATGGTTAACCCAAAAAAGGGCACGGCGCGTTCGGGATTATCTGGTCAATGCCGGGGTGAATAGCTCGAGGATTAGCGTACAATGGCTGGGAGAAAGTAATTTGGTGAATGAGTGTAAAGATAATGTGCCTTGTGGCGAAGAAAAGCATAAGCTGAACAGGAGAGCTGAGTTTAAATTGAATGATGACTAGACGGAAGTCTGTTATAAAAAAGATACGATCCCGAAAAGTGTGTAAGCTATAAATGGCACTATGCCTTAAAGTATGTAAGCTAAAAATCGAGGGTTTGACTCTTTATTAGCGTTGGATCCTTTTTTCAAATACAGTCAAAAACCGGTTTAAAATAATGCCCCGGTTTCTAATAGGCATAGACCATTTTTTAGTAGCTTCTCTTAGTGCTAAAAAAGTGGATTTCATTACCGCTACGTCTGTTGGGAATGAGATATTACCTATTAATTAAATATGTAGCTTATATACACCATGTCAAAAAAGAATATTACTTCTAAAAGAATGAGACATAAAACAAAACAACAATACTGCATTACCAAATAACTGAATAACCAGATCACACCATCACATCACAACACCATCACACCATAACTTCGTAACACGATAACACCATCACATCATAACTCCGTAACACGATAACAACCATAAAAACAACCATTAAAATTTTGTTAACGAATGGTTATAATTAGTTATCGATAAAAAGTGTCGTTAATCTAAAATTTTCGATTTCAATATAAGATTGTGACTTACTTTGTAGTAAGAAAATTCAAAGCCCCAAACCTTGGATTATATCTTATACCTAAATACATTATTTAATATATCAGAATAATGTATATGTTAGTTTACAGGTTTTGATTGATTAATAGCTAGCGTTGTTGTTATGGGGTGAATTTAAAAATTATAGGCCCATGAAACATTTTTACACTTCTTGTTTATTTTCTGACTGTAGCTCAGAACGGATTTCATTAAATCAGCATTTATGCACAGGTAACGGTTATATACCGCACTACCGTTTTTAATCCTGGTAGCGGGAGTTGGTGTTGGTAAACACGATCCTCCTGAAAATCCGAATAAACCAATTTTACATAACGATTATTAATAAAGGTGCCTGAGAGCACCAAGGGTTTTTTTTGGCCTTTTATTAAAACAGAATATTATGAGAATAGTTAATAGCTTTTGTAAGTATGTGTGTTTAATGATCGCTTTAGTAGGTGTGTTTGGTGTAGAAACCGGTACAGCTCAGGAAAGTAGGATATATAAATTCGAAAGAACTTCGGAAGCGAGGTTGGGTAGTGCTTCTGTACCTGGCGAAGAGCGGGTTTCAGAACTAGCTTTTCAGCTACAGCCCTGTATCTATATAGAGAATAACAACATAAAAAAAGTTAGTGGCTACAGAAGGCCTGTTGTTATAAAAATGAGCAATTCAAACTCATATAACTTGCTGGCTTCACCAGATTCCAGATTCAGAAATGTTGAGTTGCTGAAGATAGATATTGAAAACAGGAGTGAACTGAGGAATACGATCGATATGTCGAAACTAACCGGTTTAAGGGGACTAAAATATCTTTTTATCGATTGTTCTTTTGAGGTATCAGAGTATGATATCAAACGATATGTTGTCAATCCCGATCCTGAAATTATTATCCTTTATGGGGTGAATAAAAAATCTTAATTCAGTTGTTTAAAGTACTGTAAGAATGAAAAATAATATCTCAGATAATTTAAGTAAAAAACGATTAGCAAGTGTTTTGTTTGTATTAACACTTTTAATCTTCGTAGGGAATAGTGCTATTGCTCAGGTAAATGTTAATTTTCAACCAAGATCCTCTGTATACACTCCTGGTAAAACCATATACAATGTAAAAGGAGACTTTACCATGATGGGGAATACCAACCTTACTTTGGTGAATTACGGTGATAATACCAGTAATGCTAATGACATGCGTTATGTTGATGTGGATGGAGATATTAATACTCTCAACTCATCATCTGCAACATTACAATTCTCTAATGAAAACGGGGCACTTCCCGATTGTTCCAATATTATTTACGCCGGATTGTATTGGAGTGGCAGGGCCGGATCGGACCAAAACTTTACTGTTAATAAAGAAGTACCCACAGGGAATATGGTATCTGAAGAAGTGACTGATGAAGGTGTAGCGATATACAATAATGGCAATATAGATAAAACGGATTATTCGTTAACAATTACATATAGCGGTAGTAATAATTATTTTACATTCATTCCTTCCGGGGGAGGAAATACCGTAAGATTTAGGTATAGACAAAATGGAAATAATAGTGAGGTACGTTTATATAATGGGTTTAATTGGAACACAAGTCCAATAGTGAATACTAGTTCTATAGATAATAATACTGCTTATTTCAGTACACCATATGAAATATATTCTGATAGTAATTATACTTTAGAGGTGACAAGGTTGTATCTTTCTTCTTGGGGCAATTCTTGGGATAGAGCCTATGTTGATGTTACTTATAACGAAACAGTCCCAGAGGTCGTAACCGTTACTAAGAATTACGATAAACGAAAGATATCCATAAAAGGACCTAATGCCTCGGGTTATACTGAGCTAACTGCCAATGCAAATGATATTTATTATCCAACAAATTCCGAAGCTTATATATATGCTGCTTATACTGAAATAACAGATTATGTAAAAACCAACGGGCTTGGAGAGTACTTTGTGGCTGATATGGCCTTAAGGGAAGGAGACCCTGACGGGACAGGATACTTTGGAGGCTGGGGTATGGTAGTGGTCTATGAAAACTCTAAAATGAACTGGAGGGATATTACGGTTTTTGACGGCTATGCCTATGTGAATTCTTCAAATGATGATGAATACATCATTGACGTGGATGGGTTCCATGCAGCGCAAAATGGTAATGTTAATGTGAAGTTAGGTGTTATGGCGGGCGAAGGAGATGCGCCATTTACAGGAGATGCTTTTCAAATCGAGAATAGAAATACCGGAAATTATACTTCGTTAAGTCATACCGGGAATTCGACTACAAACTTTTTTAATTCTTCGATAGTTACCGGAGGAAATCCCAGAAATCCTACGTTACTAAATAATACGGGTATTGATATTAGTATGTTTAATATAAATAATAGCAGCAATTCTATTATAGATAATAGTCAAACATCAACATCTTTTAAATACTATACTGATGGAGATACTTATTCGATCTTTAACGTAACTTTTGCCGTAGATGCGTATGTGCCTGAAACAGAGGGGGTGGTAACCGGGGTGTCCATAGGAGGAGGTTCTTCTGTTCCGCCTTCTTCATCCTTATCAATAGAGCCGGGAGAAACCATTGAGTTTACCGTAGATATTAAAAATAAAGGGACGGAAGCAATAGAGAATGCTGTATTAACAATACCCGTTCCATATACTTCGGCTTATCAGAATACCAATATTTCATATACAACGAATCCTTCCTATTCTTTAAGTCCGAATTCACAGCCTGAATACGATCCAAACATTGGAGCCACCGGGGCTATCGTATGGGATATAGGGGATTTGCCGGAACAAAATGATCCGGATGATTGGTTGTACAGACTAAATTTTGAATTTACAGCTACAACAGATTGTGCCATTCTTTCGAACACTACCTGCCAGCCATTAATTGCTTTAACAGGATATATTACAGGGAACGGAGTTGTTTCGGGAACTTCATTCAATCAGGATTTGATACAGGGGTATGAAACGAGTGGGGTATGTGAAGGAGAGCCTATACCAATCCCTTTAAATATAACAATAGATAAAGATGATTATGTAAATCAGCATTGTGCCAGTTACGACCCGGTACGTGATTTTTATTTCTGTAACAGAACAACAGATATACAGACCTCAGAAGTGGAAGCTCAGTTCCCTCCGGGAACGATGTTCTATAACGAGTACCCTGTAGAAGATACTTCTATACGATATACAAGTAGCAACCCTTTTCCTGCCACTCCCGGACAAACAACGTATTTTGGAGTCCCTCCGGGCCTATCGAGCTGTTACTATGAATTTACTATTAATGTAAATACAATTAACAGTACTCCGGATGTTAATGCAAGTGATGTAACTTACTGTTTAAATGAAACAGCAGTTCCGCTAACAGCAACACCAACTGTTCCAGGATATGTATTATTGTATTATACGGATGATAACCCTGCTACGATTGGGCAGGCAAGCTTGACCCCGCCGACAGACGTAGCCGGAGAGTTCACCTATTATGTGGCAGAAGGATTTGATGAAGACTGTATGAGTCCAACCCGGGTTCCGATAACGGTAACGATTAATGATTTGCCTGATGCCCCAGTAAGTAATGGTGATATTACCGAGTGTGAGACAAGTCCGATCCAGACCTTGGATGCCAACGATGCTTTATCAAGCACTACAGGGATCACCTGGTACGATGCTGCTACCGGAGGTAGTGTAGTTGCGACTCCAACATTAAATACCGTAGGCAGTGCAACCTATTATGCAGAATATAACGATGGTACTTGTACAAGTTTAACAAGAACAGCGGTAGTGTTAACGATCACTGGCGCTCCGGCAGCCCCAGTAAGTAGTGGCGATATTACCGAGTGTGAGACAAGTCCAATCCAGACCTTAGATGCCAACGATGCTTTATCAAGCACTACAGGGATCACCTGGTACGATGCTGCTACCGGAGGTAGTGTAGTTGCCAACCCAACATTAAATACCGTAGGCAGTGCAACCTATTACGCAGAATATAACGATGGTACTTGTACAAGTTTAACAAGAACAGCGGTAGTGTTAACGATCACTGGCGCTCCGGCAGCCCCAGTAAGTAATGGTGATATTACCGAGTGTGAGACAAGTCCGATCCAGACTTTAGATGCCAACGATGCTTTATCAAGCACTACAGGGATCACCTGGTACGATGCTTCAACAGGCGGAAGTGTAGTTGCGACTCCAACATTAAATACCGTAGGCAGTGCGACGTATTATGCAGAATATAACGATGGTACTTGTACAAGTTTAACAAGAACAGCGGTAGTGTTAACGATTACAGGCGCTCCGGCAGCCCCAGTAAGTAGTGGCGATATTACCGAGTGTGAGACAAGTCCGATCCAGACCTTGGATGCGAACGATGCTTTATCAAGTACTACAGGCATTACCTGGTACGATGCTGCTACCGGAGGTAGTGTAGTTGCGACTCCAACATTAAATACCGTAGGCAGTGCGACCTATTACGCAGAATATAACGATGGTACTTGTACAAGTTTAACAAGAACAGCGGTAGTGTTAACGATCACAGGCGCTCCGGCAGCCCCAGTAAGTAATGGTGATATTACCGAGTGTGAGACAAGTCCGATCCAGACCTTAGATGCCAACGATGCTTTATCAAGCACTACAGGCATTACCTGGTACGATGCTGCTACCGGAGGTAGTGTAGTAGCCAATCCAACATTAAATACCGTAGGCAGTGCAACCTATTATGCAGAATATAACGATGGTACTTGTACAAGTTTAACAAGAACAGCGGTAGTGTTAACGATTACAGGCGCTCCGGCAGCCCCAGTAAGTAGTGGCGATATTACCGAGTGTGAGACAAGTCCAATCCAGACCTTAGATGCCAACGATGCTTTATCAAGCACTACAGGGATCACCTGGTACGATGCTGCTACCGGAGGTAGTGTAGTTGCCAACCCAACATTAAATACCGTAGGCAGTGCAACCTATTACGCAGAATATAACGATGGTACTTGTACAAGTTTAACAAGAACAGCGGTAGTGTTAACGATCACTGGCGCTCCGGCAGCCCCAGTAAGTAGTGGCGATATTACCGAGTGTGAGACAAGTCCGATCCAGACCTTGGATGCGAACGATGCTTTATCAAGTACTACAGGGATCACCTGGTACGATGCTGCTACCGGAGGTAGTGTAGTTGCGACTCCAACATTAAATACCGTAGGCAGTGCAACCTATTATGCAGAATATAACGATGGTACTTGTACAAGTTTAACAAGAACAGCGGTAGTGTTAACGATCACTGGCGCTCCGGCAGCCCCAGTAAGTAGTGGTGATATTACCGAGTGTGAGACAAGTCCGATCCAGACCTTGGATGCCAACGATGCTTTATCAAGCACTACAGGGATCACCTGGTACGATGCTGCTACCGGAGGTAGTGTAGTTGCGACTCCAACATTAAATACCGTAGGCAGTGCAACCTATTATGCAGAATATAACGATGGTACTTGTACAAGTTTAACAAGAACAGCGGTAGTGTTAACGATCACAGGCGCTCCGGCAGCCCCAGTAAGTAATGGTGATATTACCGAGTGTGAGACAAGTCCGATCCAGACCTTGGATGCCAACGATGCTTTATCAAGCACTACAGGCATTACCTGGTACGATGCTGCTACCGGAGGTAGTGTAGTTGCGACTCCAACATTAAATACCGTAGGCAGTGCGACGTATTATGCAGAATATAACGATGGTACTTGTACAAGTTTAACAAGAACAGCGGTAGTGTTAACGATTACAGGCGCTCCGGCAGCCCCAGTAAGTAGTGGCGATATTACCGAGTGTGAGACAAGTCCGATCCAGACTTTAGATGCCAACGATGCTTTATCAAGTACTACAGGGATCACCTGGTACGATGCTGCTACCGGAGGTAGTGTAGTTGCGACTCCAACATTAAATACCGTAGGCAGTGCGACCTATTACGCAGAATATAACGATGGTACTTGTACAAGTTTAACAAGAACAGCGGTAGTGTTAACGATTACTGGCGCTCCGGCAGCCCCAGTAAGTAGTGGTGATATTACCGAGTGTGAGACAAGTCCGATCCAGACTTTAGATGCCAACGATGCTTTATCAAGTACCACAGGCATTACCTGGTACGATGCTGCTACCGGAGGTAGTGTAGTTGCGACTCCAACATTAAATACCGTAGGCAGTGCAACCTATTACGCAGAATATAACGATGGTACTTGTACAAGTTTAACAAGAACAGCGGTAGTGTTAACGATTACAGGCGCTCCGGCAGCCCCAGTAAGTAGTGGTGATATTACCGAGTGTGAGACAAGTCCGATCCAGACCTTGGATGCCAACGATGCTTTATCAAGCACTACAGGGATCACCTGGTACGATGCTGCTACCGGAGGTAGTGTAGTTGCCAACCCAACATTAAATACCGTAGGCAGTGCAACCTATTACGCAGAATATAACGATGGTACTTGTACAAGTTTAACAAGAACAGCGGTAGTGTTAACGATTACAGGCGCTCCGGCAGCCCCAGTAAGTAGTGGTGATATTACCGAGTGTGAGACAAGTCCGATCCAGACCTTGGATGCCAACGATGCTTTATCAAGCACTACAGGGATCACCTGGTACGATGCTGCTACCGGAGGTAGTGTAGTTGCCAACCCAACATTAAATACCGTAGGCAGTGCAACCTATTACGCAGAATATAACGATGGTACTTGTACAAGTTTAACAAGAACAGCGGTAGTGTTAACGATCACAGGCGCTCCGGCAGCCCCAGTAAGTAGTGGTGATATTACCGAGTGTGAGACAAGTCCGATCCAGACTTTAGATGCCAACGATGCTTTATCAAGTACTACAGGCATTACCTGGTACGATGCTGCTACCGGAGGTAGTGTAGTTGCCAACCCAACATTAAATACCGTAGGAAGTGCGACCTATTATGCAGAATATAACGATGGTACTTGTACAAGTTTAACAAGAACAGCGGTAGTGTTAACGATCACTGGCGCTCCGGCAGCCCCAGTAAGTAGTGGTGATATTACCGAGTGTGAGACAAGTCCGATCCAGACTTTAGATGCCAACGATGCTTTATCAAGTACTACAGGCATTACCTGGTACGATGCTGCTACCGGAGGTAGTGTAGTTGCCAACCCAACATTAAATACCGTAGGCAGTGCAACCTATTACGCAGAATATAACGATGGTACTTGTACAAGTTTAACAAGAACAGCGGTAGTGTTAACGATTACAGGCGCTCCGGCAGCCCCAGTAAGTAGTGGTGATATTACCGAGTGTGAGACAAGTCCGATCCAGACTTTAGATGCCAACGATGCTTTATCAAGTACTACAGGCATTACCTGGTACGATGCTGCTACCGGAGGTAGTGTAGTTGCCAACCCAACATTAAATACCGTAGGCAGTGCAACCTATTACGCAGAATATAACGATGGTACTTGTACAAGTTTAACAAGAACAGCGGTAGTGTTAACGATCACTGGCGCTCCGGCAGCCCCAGTAAGTAATGGTGATATTACCGAGTGTGAGACAAGTCCGATCCAGACTTTAGATGCGAACGATGCTTTATCAAGTACTACAGGCATTACCTGGTACGATGCTGCTACCGGAGGTAGTGTAGTTGCCAACCCAACATTAAATACCGTAGGCAGTGCAACCTATTACGCAGAATATAACGATGGTACTTGTACAAGTTTAACAAGAACAGCGGTAGTGTTAACGATCACAGGCGCTCCGGCAGCCCCAGTAAGTAGTGGTGATATTACCGAGTGTGAGACAAGTCCGATCCAGACTTTAGATGCCAACGATGCTTTATCAAGTACTACAGGCATTACCTGGTACGATGCTGCTACCGGAGGTAGTGTAGTTGCGACTCCAACATTAAATACCGTAGGCAGTGCAACCTATTACGCAGAATATAACGATGGTACTTGTACAAGTTTAACAAGAACAGCGGTAGTGTTAACGATCACAGGCGCTCCGGCAGCCCCAGTAAGTAGTGGTGATATTACCGAGTGTGAGACAAGTCCGATCCAGACTTTAGATGCCAACGATGCTTTATCAAGCACTACAGGGATCACCTGGTACGATGCTGCTACCGGAGGAAATGTAGTTGCCAACCCAACATTAAATACCGTAGGCAGTGCGACCTATTATGCAGAATATAACGATGGTACTTGTACAAGTTTAACAAGAACAGCGGTAGTGTTAACGATCACTGGCGCTCCGGCAGCCCCAGTAAGTAGTGGTGATATTACCGAGTGTGAGACAAGTCCGATCCAGACCTTGGATGCCAACGATGCTTTATCAAGCACTACAGGCATTACCTGGTACGATGCTGCTACCGGAGGTAGTGTAGTTGCGACTCCAACATTAAATACCGTAGGCAGTGCAACCTATTATGCAGAATATAACGATGGTACTTGTACAAGTTTAACAAGAACAGCGGTAGTGTTAACGATCACAGGCGCTCCGGCAGCCCCAGTAAGTAGTGGTGATATTACCGAGTGTGAGACAAGTCCGATCCAGACTTTAGATGCCAACGATGCTTTATCAAGTACTACAGGCATTACCTGGTACGATGCTGCTACCGGAGGTAGTGTAGTTGCGACTCCAACATTAAATACCGTAGGCAGTGCAACCTATTACGCAGAATATAACGATGGTACTTGTACAAGTTTAACAAGAACAGCGGTAGTGTTAACGATTACAGGCGCTCCGGCAGCCCCAGTAAGTAGTGGTGATATTATCGAGTGTGAGACAAGTCCGATCCAGACCTTAGATGCGAATAATGCACTTAGCGATACAACAGGGATCACCTGGTACGATGCTGCTACCGGAGGAAATGTAGTTGCCAACCCAACATTAAATACCGTAGGCAGTGCAACCTATTACGCAGAATATAACGATGGTACTTGTACAAGTTTAACAAGAACAGCGGTAGTGTTAACGATCACTGGCGCTCCGGCAGCCCCAGTAAGTAGTGGTGATATTACCGAGTGTGAGACAAGTCCGATCCAGACTTTAGATGCCAACGATGCTTTATCAAGCACTACAGGGATCACCTGGTACGATGCTGCTACCGGAGGTAGTGTAGTTGCCAACCCAACATTAAATACCGTAGGCAGTGCAACCTATTACGCAGAATATAACGATGGTACTTGTACAAGTTTAACAAGAACAGCGGTAGTGTTAACGATTACAGGCGCTCCGGCAGCCCCAGTAAGTAGTGGTGATATTACCGAGTGTGAGACAAGTCCGATCCAGACTTTAGATGCCAACGATGCTTTATCAAGTACTACAGGGATCACCTGGTACGATGCTGCTACCGGAGGTAGTGTAGTTGCCAACCCAACATTAAATACCGTAGGCAGTGCAACCTATTACGCAGAATATAACGATGGTACTTGTACAAGTTTAACAAGAACAGCGGTAGTGTTAACGATCACTGGCGCTCCGGCAGCCCCAGTAAGTAATGGTGATATTACCGAGTGTGAGACAAGTCCGATCCAGACCTTGGATGCCAACGATGCTTTATCAAGTACTACAGGCATTACCTGGTACGATGCTGCTACCGGAGGTAGTGTAGTTGCCAACCCAACATTAAATACCGTAGGCAGTGCAACCTATTACGCAGAATATAACGATGGTACTTGTACAAGTTTAACAAGAACAGCGGTAGTGTTAACGATCACAGGCGCTCCGGCAGCCCCAGTAAGTAGTGGTGATATTACCGAGTGTGAGACAAGTCCGATCCAGACCTTGGATGCCAACGATGCTTTATCAAGTACTACAGGCATTACCTGGTACGATGCTGCTACCGGAGGTAGTGTAGTTGCGACTCCAACATTAAATACCGTAGGCAGTGCAACCTATTATGCAGAATATAACGATGGTACTTGTACAAGTTTAACAAGAACAGCGGTAGTGTTAACGATTACAGGCGCTCCGGCAGCCCCAGTAAGTAGTGGTGATATTACCGAGTGTGAGACAAGTCCGATCCAGACTTTAGATGCGAACGATGCTTTATCAAGTACTACAGGCATTACCTGGTACGATGCTGCTACCGGAGGAAATGTAGTTGCCAACCCAACATTAAATACCGTAGGAAGTGCGACCTATTATGCAGAATATAACGATGGTACTTGTACAAGTTTAACAAGAACAGCGGTAGTGTTAACGATTACAGGCGCTCCGGCAGCCCCAGTAAGTAGTGGTGATATTACCGAGTGTGAGACAAGTCCGATCCAGACTTTAGATGCCAACGATGCTTTATCAAGTACTACAGGGATCACCTGGTACGATGCTGCTACCGGAGGTAGTGTAGTTGCGACTCCAACATTAAATACCGTAGGCAGTGCGACCTATTATGCAGAATATAACGATGGTACTTGTACAAGTTTAACAAGAACAGCGGTAGTGTTAACGATTACAGGCGCTCCGGCAGCCCCAGTAAGTAGTGGTGATATTACCGAGTGTGAGACAAGTCCGATCCAGACCTTGGATGCCAACGATGCTTTATCAAGTACTACAGGCATTACCTGGTACGATGCTGCTACCGGAGGTAGTGTAGTTGCGACTCCAACATTAAATACCGTAGGCAGTGCAACCTATTACGCAGAATATAACGATGGTACTTGTACAAGTTTAACAAGAACAGCGGTAGTGTTAACGATCACAGGCGCTCCGGCAGCCCCAATAAGTAATGGTGATATTACCGAGTGTGAGACAAGTCCGATCCAGACTTTAGATGCCAACGATGCTTTATCAAGTACTACAGGCATTACCTGGTACGATGCTGCTACCGGAGGTAGTGTAGTAGCCAATCCGACATTAAATACCGTAGGCAGTGCAACCTATTATGCAGAATATAACGATGGTACTTGTACAAGTTTAACAAGAACAGCGGTAGTATTAACGATTACAGGCGCTCCGGCAGCCCCAGTAAGTAGTGGTGATATTACCGAGTGTGAGACAAGTCCGATCCAGACCTTGGATGCGAACGATGCTTTATCAAGTACTACAGGCATTACCTGGTACGATGCTGCTACCGGAGGTAGTGTAGTTGCGACTCCAACATTAAATACCGTAGGCAGTGCAACCTATTATGCAGAATATAACGATGGTACTTGTACAAGTTTAACAAGAACAGCGGTAGTGTTAACGATTACAGGCGCTCCGGCAGCCCCAGTAAGTAGTGGTGATATTACCGAGTGTGAGACAAGTCCGATCCAGACTTTAGATGCGAATAATGCACTTAGCGATACAACAGGGATCACCTGGTACGATGCTGCTACCGGAGGAAATGTAGTTGCCAACCCAACATTAAATACCGTAGGAAGTGCGACCTATTATGCAGAATATAACGATGGTACTTGTACAAGTTTAACAAGAACAGCGGTAGTGTTAACGATCACAGGCGCTCCGGCAGCCCCAGTAAGTAGTGGTGATATTACCGAGTGTGAGACAAGTCCGATCCAGACTTTAGATGCCAACGATGCTTTATCAAGTACTACAGGCATTACCTGGTACGATGCTGCTACCGGAGGTAGTGTAGTTGCCAACCCAACATTAAATACCGTAGGAAGTGCGACCTATTATGCAGAATATAACGATGGTACTTGTACAAGTTTAACAAGAACAGCGGTAGTGTTAACGATCACTGGCGCTCCGGCAGCCCCAGTAAGTAGTGGTGATATTACCGAGTGTGAGACAAGTCCGATCCAGACTTTAGATGCCAACGATGCTTTATCAAGTACTACAGGCATTACCTGGTACGATGCTGCTACCGGAGGTAGTGTAGTTGCCAACCCAACATTAAATACCGTAGGCAGTGCAACCTATTACGCAGAATATAACGATGGTACTTGTACAAGTTTAACAAGAACAGCGGTAGTGTTAACGATTACAGGCGCTCCGGCAGCCCCAGTAAGTAGTGGTGATATTACCGAGTGTGAGACAAGTCCGATCCAGACTTTAGATGCCAACGATGCTTTATCAAGTACTACAGGCATTACCTGGTACGATGCTGCTACCGGAGGTAGTGTAGTTGCCAACCCAACATTAAATACCGTAGGCAGTGCAACCTATTACGCAGAATATAACGATGGTACTTGTACAAGTTTAACAAGAACAGCGGTAGTGTTAACGATCACTGGCGCTCCGGCAGCCCCAGTAAGTAATGGTGATATTACCGAGTGTGAGACAAGTCCGATCCAGACTTTAGATGCGAACGATGCTTTATCAAGTACTACAGGCATTACCTGGTACGATGCTGCTACCGGAGGTAGTGTAGTTGCCAACCCAACATTAAATACCGTAGGCAGTGCAACCTATTACGCAGAATATAACGATGGTACTTGTACAAGTTTAACAAGAACAGCGGTAGTGTTAACGATCACAGGCGCTCCGGCAGCCCCAGTAAGTAGTGGTGATATTACCGAGTGTGAGACAAGTCCGATCCAGACTTTAGATGCCAACGATGCTTTATCAAGCACCACAGGGATCACCTGGTACGATGCTGCTACCGGAGGTAGTGTAGTTGCGACTCCAACATTAAATACCGTAGGCAGTGCAACCTATTACGCAGAATATAACGATGGTACTTGTACAAGCCTGACCAGAACAGCCGTGACTCTGACAATTAATAAACTACCAGCGGTAAGCGTAAGCACTGATGCCACGGAGATCAGTTGTGCCGACCAGGAGGTTGTCATCACTGCGACTGCTACCGTACAAGGTACAGCCAGCTACTTATGGAGCAATGGAGAGACCACACAAAGCATTACCGTAACTGCAGCCGGAACATATAGCGTGGTAGTTACCGATAGCGATAACGGATGTAGTGTAACGTCTGATGATGTGATCATCGGGGAAGACACTACGGTACCAACGGTAAGTGTAAGCGCTGATGCCACGGAGATCAGTTGTGCCGACCAGGAGGTTGTCATCACTGCGACTGCTACCGTACAAGGCACAGCCAGCTACTTATGGAGCAATGGAGAGACCACACAAAGCATTACCGTAACTGCAGCCGGAACATACAGCGTGGTAGTTACCGATAGCGATAACGGATGTAGTGTAACGTCTGATGATGTGATCATCGGGGAAGATACTACGGCTCCGTCTGTAAACATTAGCACCGACGATGATGAATTAAGCTGTACAAATTCTGATTTAGTAATAACAGCTACTCCATCAGTGCAAGGAACAGCAAGTTATCTGTGGAGTACCGGAGAGACCACACAGTCTGTCACTGTAACTGCAGCCGGAACATATACGGTAACTGTAACCGACAGTGATAATGGTTGTACTGTTGACGGTAGTATTGAAATTACTTTTGTTGGTGACTCTGAAGCCCCAACCTTTACAGTACCGGCCGATATTACGGTAGCATGCGATACCGATATTACAGATCTTTCTGTTACAGGTGATGTAACCGATGAAGCCGATAATTGCGCTACAGGAATAGAAGCTATCTATTCGGATACTGTAGAACCTGGTGATTGTCCGAATGAAAGTATAATAACCCGTACATGGATCTTAACAGACGGTAACAACAATACCACAACCCATGTTCAATTCATTACGGTAATGGATACCACGGCTCCTGAGTTTGTAGAAGCCTTACCACAAGACATAACAGTAAATGAAGGTGACATTCCGGATGCTGAGACACTGACAGCAGTCGATAATTGCGGTGATGCTACGGTGACATTCTCAGAAAGTATTGTGAACGAGAGTAAGTTCACTTACGATATTGTAAGAACATGGATAGCAGCTGATGCCTGTGGTAATGAAGTTATGCATTCACAAACAGTGCATGTGAACATACCGGGAGAATTGCCACCACCTGCACCACCTGTTCCGGTAGATTGTGATAATATTCCGGAGGTGCCAGATCATGATTTTTCAAATTATTTTCCTGGGGATATCACGGTTACTTTTGAAGAAACCTCAGACTATCAAGGGTTACTGGAAGATTATAATATTACCAGAACCTGGACCATTACAGAAGCAGACGGTACAGTACATGTCTATACCGAATACTTAGAGGTATATGTAAACAATGATATTCAGGAGTTACCGGAAACAGAACTGTGTGTTGAAGATGCTGTAATAGACCTGAACAGCCTGTTACCTGATACAGCTCAGGAAGGTGGAGAATGGACTGTAGAGGATGGAGATGCCGATGTAAATGGTTCCTTCTTTGATCCGTCTGGTTTGGAGCTAGGTATTTATACCTTACAATATAAAGTAACAAATACTTCTTGTCCTGAGGTATGGGAAATAAAGATTACCGTTCACGATGAATGTGTGATATTACCATGCGGAAGAGACGATGTAATTGTATCAAAAACCATTACACCAAACGGAGATGCCTATAACCAGTACTTTACTGTAACAGGAGTTGAAGCTTGCGGCTTTACGATCAATGTTAAGATCTTTAACCGTTGGGGACATATGATCTATGAAGCAGAGAATTATCAGAATAATTGGGATGGAGCTACTACCAGATCAGCATTCGGCCGATCAGGAACAGTACCATCAGGAACCTATTATTATATCATAGATCTAAAAGATAGTGGGATAAAACCTATTACAGGTTATATATTTGTAGGTACTAAATAAGAAATTCTTGAACCATGAAAATAGTTAAAAATATTACATGCCTGATAGCACTTTTTTGCGGGATACAAGCCTTTTCGCAACAATTGCCACAGTTTACACAATATATGTACAATACGATCTCTATAAACCCTGCTTATGCAGGGAGTAGAGGCTCGTTTAGTGTTGTCGGCCTCCATAGATCTCAATGGGCCGGGTTCGAAGGAGGCCCTTCAACACAAACGGTATCTGTGAACTCCATGATGAAAAACGAAAAAGTTGGACTGGGATTTTCGTTTATTAACGATAAACTAGGGTATGAGAACTTTACGTACCTGTATGGAGATTTTGCATACAACCTTCAGGTAGGTGCAGATACCAAACTAGCTTTAGGACTAAAAGCCGGATTTACACATTATTCCCTGGATGAAGAATTGATTACAGATCCGGCGATTATAAGTGATCCGTATTTTCAGGATTTTTCAAATCGTTGGTCACCTAATATCGGAGTGGGTTCATACCTCTATAGCGAAAGATGGTACCTGGGACTTTCAGCACCACGGATACTCACCAATGATTATAACGATGGTGAGGCCGCAGGAGTCGATTATGTAGCTTTTGAACGGGTAAGTTACTATCTGACAGGAGGCTATGTTTTTGATATGGGAAAAGATGTAAAGTTTAAACCGGCCATGTTACTAAAGGCCACCAACGGGGCTCCTTTATCTTTTGATGCCACAGCCAACTTTTTATTCAATGAAAAGCTTTGGTTGGGTGCGGCTTATCGCTTTGACTCTTTTAATACTTTTGGGGCACTTATTGATTTTCAGGTTTCAGACAGGCTTAGACTGGGTTATACTTATGAGCTGCCCGTATCGGGCATCAGGCCCTATACAAATGGTACTCATGAGTTCTTGCTTATATATGAGATCAATAAAAAACGTATCAAGTCACCAAGATACTTTTAACAATATACTCTATGAAACGAATTATACTTTTTATAACCTTAATAGGGATTCCGGTTTGTCTGTTTGGACAGAAAAAGTTTGTAGCGGACAAGTATTTTAAAGATTTCTCATATGTAAAAGCAGCCGAACTGTATGAAGAGGTTGTGGCGGGTGGCGACGCTACCCCTGAAACACTATATAAGTTAGGCGATTGCTATTACAATAATTCTGAGTCTGAAAAGGCCGCCAAATGGTATGAATTGGCACTTAAAAAAGACAAAAAATACGATAAAAGACCTGAATATGTATATAAGTACATACAAACCCAGCGTAGTTTGGGAAACTATGAAAACGCCAACGACTGGTTAAAAATATTTAACGATATTACCGAAAACGACAGTCGTTCGGAACAATTACAGGGCAACCTGACCAACTATTTTAACGAGTATGCCAAAACGGAGGGGATTTATGTAAAAACAGTAAACCTGTCCGTTAATACGCCTGATTATGATTTTGGTGCATATGCTGTAGGGAACACGCTCTACTATTCAAGCGGACAAGACAACAGTAAGAAGTATAGCTGGAACAATCAGCCTTTTCTGGATATCTACCAGGCTCAGATCACTAAAAACAATGATTCCGTAAGCATAGGACATATAGAAGCGTTGAAGGCAAAAAAGATCAATACGATTTACCACGAAGCCAATATAGCCATAAGCAACGATGGAAAAACGCTTTACTTTACCCGTAATAATGTAAGTAAGGCAAACCGGTTGAAAGCCGACCATAAAGGAATCTCACATTTAAAGCTCTATAAGGCCTCTCTGGTAGACGGTATCTGGCAAGATATAGAAGAACTGCCTTTTAACAGCTCGCAGTATTCTGTCGGTCACCCTGCATTGAGCCCTGATGGAAAAACGTTGTATATAGTATCGGATAAAAAAGGAGGCTTTGGTCAGACTGATATCTATTCGGTAGCAATCCATGAAGATGGTAGCTATGGAAAACCGGAAAACCTGGGGAAACATATCAATACCGAAGGAAGGGAAATGTTTCCGTTTGTAGCTAAAGACAGTACATTGTATTTTTCCTCTGACGGTTATTTAGGACTGGGACTCCTCGATATATACAAGTCCGGTATCTTACGTGGTTCAACCACTGCACCTGAAAATATGGGAGCCCCATATAACAGTCCCGAAGACGATTTTTCATTCTTTATCAATGATGATCTGAAAACCGGGTATCTTGCATCAAACAGACAGGGCGGTAAAGGCGATGACGATATCTATTTTTACGGAACATACAGCTGCAAGCAAAAAGTCGAAGGAATCGTCAGGAATGCCAATACACAATTACCATTGGAAGCGGAAGTCTCCGTTTTTGACAGTACCGGAAAATTGATTGCAAAAGTAAATTCGAACAAGGAAGGATATTACAGTATAAAGCTGGATTGCGATAAGCAATTCACGATAAAAGGGAGCAAGCCCGATTACAGGGATGCTTTGGCTGAGATCGGTACGACCAAGGAAAACGACCGGGTAAATACCGTAAACCTTGAACTGATACCACTGATAGATAAAAACCAGATCGTGCTGAATCCGATATTCTTTAATTTCGATAAATGGAATATCAGGGCGGATGCACAATACGAACTGGAACATATCGTAAACGTGATGAAAAACCATCCGCAAATGGTTATCAAGATCGAATCGCATACAGACAGCCGAGGTAGTGACCGTTACAATATGAAACTATCACAACGCAGGGCAGACGCCACCAGAGAGTATATCTTGTCCAGAGGAATTGAACCCGCACGTATAGAAAGCTCAATAGGATATGGAGAAAGCCAGCTGCTGAACGAATGCGCTGACGGCGTGAAGTGTTCAGAAGCCAAACACCAGGAAAACAGAAGATCGTACTTCTACATCGTAAACTACGATTAACACTAACAAAAAGAGGCTGTCTTCTGAAAAGTCATGACAGCCTCTCAATATCCTTTAAGATTCAAATATCCTAATATCAGAATGTTAAAAAGAAATTAAGACGATCCCTTTTAATAACCCATCGATACAAGTCCACACAACGGAAGATAATTATTCCTTAATTTCAATCCCACCGACATCAAACAATCATACAAAAAACACTCCCGTAAAGCCGGAGCTATTACCTTTCAAAAACAAGCCAAAAACAGCTTTTTAACATAGTTATCCCCATATAATCCCTATATAATCTTCATATTATCCAGATAACTCTTAATGAATGACACATTAATTTCCCCTGTAAGCACCACAAACAACCTGCCGATAATTTGCTCCGCGCTGCAACCCATAAACAATGTAATCAGGTAATACCGTGATACTGTGCCCAGGCGGTGGAATTAAAAAATTGTGCAAACTTGCGACTTCCACCCACTAACCCTCAATTTGATGTAAGCAGTTCATTTTCTCAATCAGATCACCCGTAATAGCTACGACAGACGGTTTCGGAATCCCGTCCTTATCAAAAGGAAATTTACTTGTAGGATTACGGATGTCCTTAGTCTGTTCTCCCGGATGCTGCACACTTAAAAACAAGGTTTTTCCATCCGGAGAAAACCAGGGGCCGGTAAGTTCGGCATCCCTCGGAGCCGATGCAACCCGAATGACTTTCCCCGCATCTTTCCCATATCTTGGGATCACGAACAAACTATTGTTTTTAAAAGACATATAAGGTTCGTCTGCCCTGTTCATTGCACTGCCAGACATATCAGAAGTTATCCATAAGTTCCCCGACATATCAAAAGCTAAATTATCAGGACAAGAAAACCCGTTCTCCTCCCCACCGGCTTTATAGGTCGAGGCTTTAAAAGTTAACGCATCAAATGCACCGTCAGTTTCTTCAATTTTTAAGATAGAACCGTGGAAATCGTTTTTCCCTTTATTGTTAGTTAAAGTGATGAAAATGTTTCCGGTAATAGGGTCTATTTCTATATCCTCCGGACGGTTTAATGCCGTAGCGCCTACTAATTTTGCTGCTTCTCTCGCCCTGATAAGTACTTCGGTTTGATCTTTGAATTTAGCCTTTAAAACAGTTTGTGTTTCCCAATCCAAAGGAAGCCATTTGCCATTTTCAGTATCAGCCACATATAACGTCCCTTCCTTTAAAGAGCCCGGCTTAGACGAAATGAATTTATATAAATGCTCGTCGTTTTTATCATCACCCGTATAAGCAACCACACGCTTATCTGCCAGTTCATACAAAGTACAGCATTCGTGTGCAAACCGCCCTAAAGCGATATGTTTTTGGGCTGTTCCGTCTTTTGGATTTACCTCTACAACCCAACCGTAATGCTCCGGAGGATAGCTGTAAAATTTTTCCCAACCGTAGCTACTAGGTCTGTGGGTCGGTATGTTATTTGCATCGTATGTTGTTTCTCCGAAAAAACCATCGTAGTTTTCTTCACAGGTCAGGAACGTTTTCCAGGGAGTGATTCCCCCGGAGCAGTTACTATTTGTTCCTATGATGGTAGACTTGCCTTTAATAGGGGTGTCCCAGTTTAGTTGTATAGGTGTTTTTGCAGTAATACGCCTGTTATGAGGATCGTTTTGTACCACTTTCCATTGCCCGTTCTCTTCCCTGATTCTTACGATACTTCCGCCAACGTTATACATTTCTTGATCTACCTGTTCTTTGGTACGGTGCAGTTGCGGATTTTCGTAATCCCTGTAATTAAAATCAGAAACAAAAAGTGGATTTATATATTCGTGATTTACCCATAACAAGCCGTCTTTTGGATTGTTTTCATCCAACGGGATAAAACACGTAAAGTCATTGTTAAACCCAAAAGTATCCTGGTCGCTGATTTTATCGCCCCATTTTATAATGGTATGATAACTCAATCCGTTTGTCAGTAACAGATCGTCTTTATCAGAAGCAACCATACTTTCTAATCTCAGGTTTTTTAACCTTTCAAGGGTGTTTTTAGATAATTTTTTATCAGTAATCGGAGTGGTAGTACTACCACAACTAACTAAAAAAGGAGGTATTAAGACAGTTCCTAAACTTGCTTTACCTACGAAGGTGATGAATTTTCTTCTATTGTATTCCACGATGTCTTTTATACTATTTAAAACGACCTCAATGTTATTCAATATTTTTAATTCTAATATTTATTAAATGTTACGTTTTTGTTTAATTCATGCTTTTTTATAGAAGTATCCTTTGATAGACAGGACGTAGAGACCCCATGAACTTGCGGCATCCATTGTAAAAAATGTAAAACCCCATTCATTATTCGTAAAAAACCTATAAAAAAGTTAAATAAATGTCAAATAGCCAGGATTGTTACACCCATTTATATCTTTACGGTGTTCTATATCTAAAACATTAAAACTTATGAGAATATTTACTTTTGGAGCATTACTGCTAATGACCTTTTTTGGCGGAAATGCACAAACCGGAAAAGAGGTGCCTTTCGATGCCTCGGTCCGTAAAGGGATTTTACCTAACGGAATGCACTATTACATTAAGCATAATGAAGAGCCTAAAGAGAGGGCTTCGTTCTATTTTGCCCAGAACGTCGGATCCGTATTGGAGAAAGACACCCAACGCGGACTCGCACATTTTCTGGAGCACATGGCATTTAACGGTACCGAGCATTACCCCGAAAAAAGCATGCTGGCTTACCTCGAAAAAAATGGAGTGAAATTTGGTTCAGAGATCAATGCATTTACCGCGTTTGATAAAACAGTATACAATATCAGCAAAGTACCTGTTACCAACCAGAAACTGATAGACTCTACTTTATTGGTGCTGCATGACTGGTCGGGCTCTTTATCGCTAACCGAAAAAGAGATCGATGCAGAACGGGGGGTTATTAACGAAGAATGGAGAACCAGAAACACCCCTGGGTTTAGAGTCGCAGAAAAAATATGGACGGAAGGCGTGATGGAAGGATCGGTATATGCCAAACGAATGCCTATCGGCTTGATGTCTGTCGTGAACAATTTTGAATACGACGAATTAAGAGATTATTACAAAAGATGGTATAGACCGGATCAGCAGGCAGTAGTGGTCGTGGGAGATATAGATGTTGATAAAATGGAAGAACGCATCATCTCCACTTTCTCGTCGATACCTTTAAAAAAGAACCTGCCGGAAAGAAAAGAATTTGACATTACGCTGAATGGCGGTACCAGGTTTATAAAGTCTCTTGATAAAGAAGTAGGTACGGTGGGAGTACAGTTCTATATACGGAACAAAGCCAAAAAACGTGAAGGATTTGAATACCTGGACAATAGCCTGAAAGAAAGCCTGGTTTCTTATATCCTTAACAACAGGTATAAAGAAATGGTGGTGAAGCCTGATTGTCCGGCATTGAGCGCAGGTTACTCATACTCCAATTTTATACGGCCGTTAGACATCCTGAGCCTGAACATACAGCCAAAAACAGGAATGGAGCTAAAAAGTTTTGAATTTGCATTAACCGAATTATTGCGGTTTGTAACGCATGGTGCTACAGAAAGCGAACTACAAAGAGCTAAAATCTCTATTAAGAACAATCAGTTATCTTATTTAAAGAACAAAGATAAGATCAGCAGCGATTCTTATGCCAATAGTATCTATGCACATTTCTTTTCTAAAAACCCTATGCCGGATGTGACATGGAATGTAGACTATATTGTAAATCGTTTAGAAACGATCAGTAACGAAGACTTGTTAAAACATATCCGTGCCAATTATAAGAAAGAAGATATCGTTGTAGCCGTTACAGGTCCGGAAGATAAGGATTACCCGGGAGAAGATGCTTTTATGGAGACCTATAACAAAGTACACCAATCAGATTTAAAACCATTTGAAGACACTACTTCAGACGAGCCGTTGATTGCAGCGCAGTTAACAGCCAGGCCTGTCATTAAAAAAGAAAAGCTTCAGGGGGTAGACGCTAATATGTATACTTTAAGCAATGGGGCGAAAGTGGTTATTTACCCTACAACATACGATAAAGATGTAATTTATATAAGAGGTTACAGTCCGGGAGGAACCTCATTGTTGGAAACGCCAATGCTTCCTTCTGCCGATGCGGTAACATATGTGGCATCACAGTCCGGATTGGGTAATTTTGATAAAATAGCCCTGGGTAAAAAATTGGCAGGAACCAATACTTCTTTAAGTATGGGACTTAGCGAATTGTCGGAATCTGTTTCGGGCCGCAGTACAAAGTCTGATATAGAGGTGTTGTTTAAAAAACTGTACCTGAGTTTTGAAGCCCCGAGATTTGAGCAGGAAGCTTATGACCTGGCTATAAAAAGATTTGAAAAAGGACTTGAACAAAAGAAAAAGAATAAAAAGAGTACACTACAGGATTCTATTTCTTTAGCCATGTCTGATCACCATAAAAGAACATTGCTTTTTAACGAGTCGCTATTGAAACAAATAGACTTTCAGAAGCTCCAAAATATATATAAGGACAGGTTTAAAGGAGCAGATGACTTTACATTTGTACTGGTAGGCGATATCGATGAAGACCAGGTGCTGAAGTTAGCTCAGAAATATATCGGAAATATAAAACCGTCGGGAGCAAAAGAATCTTATATCGACCACAAATATGTTCCGGCAGACGGAAAATCGGTGGTACGTGTAAAAGAAGAGATGGAAACGCCACAGACTACGGTACGTGTAATTTTTAACGGGGAGATGCCTTATTCGTTAAAGAACGGGTTGGTAGTAAGTATGCTTGGTCAGTTACTGGAAAAAAGTTGTCACGAGGTAATACGTGAAGAAGAAGGAGGGAGCTACGGAGTAGGAGCTTCCGGGAGCTTGACCGATATACCTGATGAACGGTATACAGTTTCTGTAGGTTTTGATTGTAATCCTGATAAAACAGAACAGCTACTCGGTGTTGTCTATCATGAAGTGAACAAATTGTCTGAAGAGATAAATGCAAACGATTTTAACGAGGTGAAAATGGCCATGATCAAATCCAGAAAAGAAGCTGTGAACAATAACAGTTACTGGATGAGTGTTATTACATCGAATGTATTTTACGGAAGAGAGATTTATACGCTAAACGATTATATAGCACTTGTTAATACCATAACAGAAAACGATATAAAGAAAGCAGCCCGTACAATAGCTGAGAAGTCTGATGTGGTTGAAGGGGTTCTGATTCCTGAGAATTTATAACAGAACAACCTTTTATCCGGAATACTGAAATCCCCGTTCTTCGGGGATTTTTTTGTATACAGGCATGGCATCTCTATCACAATTATATAAGGATTCTTCAGAACCCGGTTTCTGCTGGTATGTTGTTCATATATAAAATTCAATGAGCAAATAAACACAATACAGTCGTTTGTATTTGTATGAATGTTGTTCATGTGACATTTGAAGGATTCCTACCGAATTTTGATGAATTTTAAGTTTACGGCAACGGTTTTACAAAAAGAAAATTTATATTTATCACCATTTTAAAAATATAGTAATCAAATCGTTATATAATCATTAACCCTCAAGCCAAACATATAAAGATTACTCCGAGTTCTTATAGAGAAATATTTTACAACCTGTATCCCAGGTTACTTTCATTCTGCATAAAGTATGTGAAAGATCCGTTTGCAGCCGAAGAGATTGTAGAAGAATGCATGCTTTATTTATGGGAACGTAAAAACGATCTGGCGGAGGTCATGGATCTGAAGTCTTATTTATATACGATGGTCAGGAATAAGGCTTATGCCTACCTGAAAAAAAACAGTAAAGTAGTATCCCTGGATTCCGGTTTTGGAGAATCCGTCAGTCAGGAAGATGAATATATAATAGAGGAAGAAGTCCATGCCACCCTTATAGCCGCTTTAAATACCCTGCCCGAAAAGTGCAGAAGGGTGTTTGAGTTGTCTTGCCTTGAAGGGTTAAAATATAAAGATATAGCAGAAGATATGGGGATATCTGTAAATACTGTTAAGTCTCAACGATCCAGAGCTATAGAATTACTTAAAACCCAGCTGAAAGACAACCCGCTTCTGTTGATATATTTATCTATGATGTTAAAAAATCAAATTTTTTAGATTTTTTTTCCACCCATTTTACATTTTAATCACTCTTACTAACAAAATAAAGGAGAAGTACACGATTGCCTGATGTACTTTAATGAGATATGAATAAAGATATTCCATCAAAATATAAGATTGCAGCCCTGATTTCAAAATCAGTTATGAAAACGTTGAACGAGGAAGAGAAGGTAATTCTGGACCATTGGTTGAAAAACGGGCATAATAAAAAAGCTTACGACAGGATTCTTGATAAAGACGAGATTAATTCCAAACAGAAATTCTACAGTTCGCTGGACAGGGATAAAGCTTTTTTGAAGTTGCAGTCAAAAATAAAGCGTCACGAAGCCGGAACTTTCCGTAAAAAACTATACCGCCTGAGTAAGTATGCGGCGATCTTATTGGTTGCCGTGTCAGGAGTCATGGTCTGGAACCATTATTCGTCGGAGAAAGAACGTGTGATAACAGAACAGGTGTTAACCGAGATCCAGCCGGGCTATGAAAAGGCAACCCTTGTACTGTCTGACGGTACAGAGGTAGACCTTACGAGGGTGAAGAATCAGCCTGTCCGTACAACGGGAGGCATTCAGATTGTTAATTCTCAAAATGTATTGGCTTACAATGTGGATAAGGCAGCAAATGAAGAAGAGCCCAGGTATAATACGTTGCATGTGCCGGTAGGAGGAATTTATACGGTGATACTCCCTGATGGTAGTAAAGTGTGGTTAAATTCTGCATCGTCGATCAGGTACCCGGAACGTTTTACAGGAAAGCAAAGACTGGTAGAGCTTAAAGGAGAAGCTTATTTTGAAGTAAAGAAAGGTACCAGGGAGTTTGTGGTGAGGACAGTAAACGAAGACATTACCGTGCTGGGAACCTCCTTTAATATAAGTGCCTATCCGAATGATGAATATGTGGCCACGACTTTGGTTGAAGGAAAAGTTAAACTAACAACGGATGCAAAACAAGATGTTTTCCTTTCTCCGGGTGAAATGGGATATTTAAACTTCGGGGCTAAAGAAGGGGTGAAAGTATATGATGTGGATATCCGTTACCATACCTCATGGAAAGATGGCAGGTTTTACTTTGAGCGGGGCTCACTGGAGAGTATCTTGAAAAAAGTAGGTCGCTGGTACGGTTTTAAGGTAAGGTTTGAAGATGAAGAGCTGAGAAAGGTGCCTTTTACCGGGGTGGCGAAAAAGGATGCCCCCCTGGAAGATCTTCTAGAAATGATCAGCAGGACTGCACGTATAGGGTATACGGCACAAAAAACAAAAACAGGAGTATATGAAATAATTATATCAAAAAAATAACAGCAAAAAAAACCGGGAAGTGTTGGCCGCACTAACCGGTATAGGCTGTTAATTAACTAGTCTCTTTAAATAATTAACTAACTAAACATGTAAATGTATGAAAAAAATTCTATCGTGGGAAATCCTCGGATTTCTCGAGCGGTATGAGCGACAAATTATGTGGATTATGAAGCGATCGCTTATTGTATTCTGTATTTTATTTTTGAATGTCACCGCATTCGCATTTTCGCAAAAAGTAACCTTGAATCTGGGAAAGGTTACGTTGCATGAAGCACTGAAAGAAATAGGGAACTCTGCTAATGTTGATTTCTTTTACAGTGATAAAGAACTCGATGTAAATAAGGTTGTTAAGGTCAGGTTTGATAAAACAGACCTGATAGAAGCTATATCCAGTTTAATAGGGAGTCGTTTCTCTGTGGAAAAACAAGGAGAAGGGCTCTATTTGATTATTCCGGTTGATGAATTGGCAGATCAGGAAATGATTACAGTTAAGGGGGTTGTGACGGACGAAAATGGACAACCTTTACCTGGGGTAACAGTAGTGGTAAGTGAAGAAAGAAGGGGTGTTGTTACAGATTTTGATGGTGTCTTTGAGATTACTGTTAAAAAAGGAGCTGTACTTTCTTTTAGCTATATAGGATATCTTACGCAGGAGATATCAGCTAATGATAAAACCATCAATGTTAAGATGGCTCTTGATGTAGCAGAACTGGACGCTGTTGTGGTTACGGGTATTGTAGAACGTAAAAAGGAAACCTATACGGGGGCTGTTAATACAATATCCGGAGAAGAATTGAAAGCTATTGGGAATCAGAATATTATACAAAGTATAAAAACGTTAGATCCTTCGTTTATCGTTTTAGAAAATAACCTTCAAGGATCGAATCCTAATGTATTGCCAACAATAGAAGTGAGAGGGCAAACAAGTATAGCGACTGATGCAGCACGTGATCAATTTGGTACAGACCCTAATAGTCCGTTGTTTGTGTTAGATGGGTTTGAAACTGACTTAAGAACTATAGTTGATTTAGATATGAACCGCATCGCTTCTATTACCATACTAAAAGATGCAGCTTCAACAGCGTTGTATGGTTCAAAAGCAGCTAACGGTGTTGTTGTAGTAGAAACGAAAAAGCCAACAGCAGGCGAAATCCGTGTAAGCTACACAGGTGATTTTTCTGTAGATATTCCCGATTTGTCGGATTATAATTTAATGAATGCAGAAGAAAAATTAGAATTCGAACGTTTGTCGGGCAGATGGACAGATTATGTAGATGATCCAAGGAGGCAAGCTGTATTAGACAGTCTTTATAATGTTAAGTTGGCCGATGTAACAAGAGGAGTTGATAGTTATTGGTTAAGCGAACCGGTGCAAACTGCCTTTACTCAAAAACACGCGATATATGTTGATGGCGGAACAGATGAGCTGCGTTTTAATGCTGGTTTGAATTATAGAAATCAAGAGGGAGTCATGAAAGGTTCCGGAAGAGATACCTGGGGCGGAAACTTAGATTTGACCTATAGAAAAGGGAAATTAAATATCTATAATAGATTGTATGTTAGTGGGGCTGAGGCCGATGAATCGCCTTACGGGTCATTTTCAAAATTTGCACAAGCTAACCCTTATTATAGAAAACATAATGAGGATGGTGAAATAACCAAATACTTAGAATCGAATGTTAATGTAGTAGGCTTCTATAGATATAATGTTGTAAATCCGTTATACAGTTCAACTTTAAGTAATCGCAACACTACGCAGGGACTTAACGTTCAAAATAACTTAGGGTTAATATGGACACTGAATTCTAATGTAAGGTTTCAAGGGGCGGTTCAGTTAAAAAAAGGAAGCTCAGAGCGCGAAGTGTTTACTTCTCCTGAAGAAACAATTTTTGATGATGTTGCCTTTTTTGAAAAAGGAGAGTATGCCAATACACAAACCGAAAGCTTTAGTTATATAGCCAATGCTATGTTGGTATACCACAACGTTTTTGCAGAAAAACATAGTCTTACAGGAAACTTAAGAACAGAGATAGAAGAACAAAATAATGAAGTGTATACTACGGTAGCTGTTGGATTTCCCAATGGTACTAATGGAAATCCTAGTTTTTCATTTAGCTACGACCCAAATGCAAAACCAACGTATTTTACTGGAAAATACCGTAGAAATAATGTTATGGGGTCTGTAAACTATGCTTACGATAATAAATACTTTTTAGATGCAAATTACCGCTTGGACGGTTCTACGGCGTTTGGTTCTAACGAAAAATATTCACCATTCTGGTCTGTAGGTTTAGGTTGGAACATACATAAAGAATTAGGGATGCCAAGTGTGGTTAACTTATTAAGGTTAAGACAAACGTTTGGATATACAGGTAATCAAAGTTTGGGTAGCGTAGCGTCAACGTCGGTTTATAATTACAGCGATCTGATTAACTATTTTGGACCAGGGCTTAGGCTAACTACTTATGCAAACCCGGATTTAGAGTGGCAACGTACATTCGATATGAACTTAGGTTTGGATATAGCCCTGTTCAACAGCCGATTTGATGCTCAACTAAATGTCTACAGGAAAAAAACAGATCCATTGGTGGTACCTGTGAATCTGGCCTCGTCTACAGGTTTGGTGGCTTACCCTTTAAATGTGGGCTATTTACAGGTAGATGGTTTTGAGGCTATTACCAATTTTAAAATTATAAACAATTTAGAAAACCAAGTATTCTGGAGAATAGGCGCTACTGCGGCCATAGTAAATATGGAATATGGTGGTTTTGGTAACACCTTGCAAAATTTAGATGAAGACGCTTTAGATAGTGGTTCGTTGAGACGTTACAGAGATGGTAATAGTCCTGATGATATTTGGGCTGTACCTTCATTAGGGATAGATCCGGCCACCGGACGTGAGATTTTTTTAAAGAAAAACGGACAAACTACTTTTGATTTTGATTATGAAGATGAGGTGGTAGTAGGTTCTACCCGCCCAAAAGTTGAAGGTATATTAAGCAATTATTTTAATTATAAAGGTTTCAGTTTAGGGCTTAACGTAAGGTATCGTTTTGGTGGACAGGATTTTAATACCGCTTTATACAACAAGGTAGAAAATATTGGTGTCGATGATATCCTGCTTAATCAGGATAAACGAGCTCTGTACGACAGATGGCAACAGCCTGGCGATGTAACAAGATTTAAATCGATAGCTATTTCAGAAAATACACCTATTTCTTCACGTTTTGTTCAAGATAATGATGTATTGGTAGGGGAGTCTTTTAATCTAGGGTACAGGGTCGAAAATAAACCCTGGTTAGACAATCTGGGCATGAAGACCCTACGTGTAACAGCTTATATGAACGATATCTTTAGAACAGGTACAATTAAAGCAGAGCGAGGTATCGACTATCCTTTTGCAAGATCGGTTTCATTTAGCATAAATGCATCATTTTAAAAAAAGAACAGTTATGAAATGCCCATTAATAAAAAGTTGCAAACCCAAGCGGTATGATAATTTGGGCATCGCATCTGACCATTAAAAAGCAATAAATATTAACAGATGAAAACAAATATATATAAAACGGTATTGTTTGTCTTGATTGCAGTAGTGTTTACATCATGTAGTGACTATTTGGATGTGCAGCCGGAAGATAAACTTTTGGAAGATCAGATATACAATTCAGAATCAGGGACAAATAATGTGCTTAACGGTATATATTTAAATTTAACCGATAAGAAATTATATGGTGGTAATTTAACTATGAGTACGATCGAGCTTTTGGCTCAACGGTATAACGCATCAGAGACCTATTATAATTTTGCTAATTATGCCTATCAGGAAAATAATGTAAAAGAAAATTTTGATGATATCTGGACATCGGCTTATACCAACATTTTAAATTTAAACGATTTAATTGCCAACGTAGAAAAATATAATATACTAACACCCTTTAAAACAAGTATTATAAAAGGGGAAGCTTATGGGCTTCGTGCGATGTTACATTTTGATATGTTACGGCTATTTGGCCCTGTTTATAGTGAAAATCCAGACAATTTGGCCATCCCGTATTATACAAAAACACAGGCGAAAAACGGTGAAATATTACCTGCTGACCAAGTGTTGGAAAATATTGTTGCCGATTTAACGAAAGCTGAGGAGCTATTAGATGAAGACCCAATACGTCAAAATGGGGTTAATTCAGGAAGTTTGGAAGCTCCTTTTTATTACAACAATAGAAATCTACGGTTTAATTTCTTTGCAGTTAAGGCATTACAAGCTAGGGTGTATTTGTATGCAGGCAATGCAGTCGAAGCCAATAAAGCCGCTAAAGTAGTAATAGATGAAGCTTCTTCATTTTTTCCATGGACAGACCCAACCGATGTAGTGTCTGCAGGAAGTAATCCAGACCGTACATTTTCATCAGAAGTAATATTTGCTATGCAAAATGTAGAGTTGTACGAAAGGCAAAATGACTTTTTTAGTAGCTCCTTAATAGACAATAACATATTAGCACCAAATGCTACACGTTTACGAAATGTGTTTGAGAATAACGAAAACGATTATCGTTACACCTCGACTTGGATTTATCCTGCCGAGAAAACATATCGTACCTTTTATAAGTATGCAGATATAAGTGATTCTCGCTTACTATTTAGGTATTTACAACCTTTAATACGTATCTCCGAAATGTATTATATAGCCGCCGAAACTGAAACCGATGAAACCTTGGCCTTGCAATATTTAAATACGGTAAGGTTTAACAGAGGTTTGGTAGATTTAACATCGGAGATTAATATCAATACGGAGTTGGAAAAAGAATACCAAAAAGAATTTTTTGGAGAAGGGCAACTGTTTTTCTATTATAAAAGGAGAAATATTCCAAGAATTTTAAATGGATCTTCGTCTTCTTCATTTAGTAGAATAACTATGGACGAAAGTAAGTATGTAGTGCCTTTACCGGACTCTGAAACTAAGTATCAATAATCTTAATTCGAATTACAAATGAAAAATAAAATTATATACATAGGTTTGGTTTGTTGTTATATACTGGCTATATCCTGTAGCACAGACGAGATAGATACTTTTAATACTAAGGATAATGTATATTTTACCTGGGCAGAGAAAAGACCAGACAATACTTATCCTCACCAATATATAGATAGCCTGGGGATGACGTTTGCTTTTATGCCGCAAACCACAACAGATATTATCTTTAAATTACCTATATCTGTACAAGGAAAACTTTCACAACAGGCTAGGGAGGTTGATGTAAAGGTAAGAGAAGAATCGACTGCCAAAAAAGGGGTGCATTTCGATTTTCCCGACCAATTAACCCTTAGGGCAAACAGTCATGTAGATAGTATCCCGATTACATTATACAGAACCCCGGATATGAAATCGAGTACTTTTACATTGGCACTTGAATTAGTAGCCAATGAAAATTTCTCGGTAAATATGGAAGATAAAATTATAGACGAGCAGACAGGAGAAACTAGAAACTATACGGTTTTTCAAATATCTATGAACGATATTTTGCAAACACCACAGCATTGGTCTAGCGGATATTTTGGGGTATTTACAGTTAAAAAAATGCTTTTGATGGGTGAGCTTTTAAACATCCCTATGGATTATTATACCCACCAGGTAGCTATTCCAGAAATAGAATATCATGGGCAGTTTATGCAACGCTACCTAAATGAAAAGACGGCTGCAGGGGAAACCATTTATGAAGAGGATGGTACACCTATGGCTATGGGCATCTTTGTGCAGTAAATAATTAATTATTAAAAGTAAAGCAATGTTTAAAAATATAAATCAATATATAACAATAGCCTCCGTTTTTTGTGCGCTGTTGTGGTCTTGTAGCGAAGACCTTGGTAATTATGATTATTTACCTATCAATGAAATAGAGTTTCAGGATATTGGGACGGAGTATATCGCCTTGTTGGGTGAACCATTTGAGATTACACCAACGCTTAAATATACGAAAGACTTAGAAGCAAATGAGAGCAGATATACTTACGAATGGGTAGCTTACAGGGAAGGCAATGTGCTTCCGGGCGATCAAAGGTGGGATTTGGCAACAACAAAAAACCTGCAATTAGAATCGCTTACTTTGGCACCAGCCGATTATAATGTAAGGTATCTGGTTACCGATAGTGAAACAGGTGTGCAGTGGAGTACCACTTTTAAATTAAAAGTAGACAGTTCTATTTACGAAGGGTGGATGTTAATGAGCGATGTTAACGGCGCGGCCAGGTTGGATATGGTGTCCAAAATTGCCGATGAATATACCCCAATATACGATGTGCTGGCTTATGCCGGGTCATCATTAACATTAGAAGGAGCTCCTGTAAATGTATATTGTTACGATTACGACCCTCAGTTTTACGGTATCTATGTAACAACAGAAGGTACGGGTACTACCAAGATAAATCCTGATAGCTTCGATTGGGAAACGGAATATTATGTGTCTTTTGAAATGCTTTCTGATGTGCCTACCGATTTTAAGGCCGACTTTATAAAAAGAACGGGAGGGAACGAAAGTTTAATGTACAAAGATGGTAATTTCTATTATTATTTAAGAATTTACCAATATAGATACAGCGTACCGGTAAATATTATGGATGGAGAGAGTGCGGTTTTTGAAGCTGCTCCTTTTGTTGGTTCTGGAGGGGTTATTATTGGTACCAATATATTGTATGACAACGACAACAAACGTTTTGTACGTCAGCCATGGGCTGCTCAAAAATGTGGTGAAATGCCTCAAGGTACACTGTTTGATTATAATACCGGCAAAGATTTGCTGTATATGGACAGAACGGGCTACAATGGAGGTGAAGTATTTGCTATTCTGAAAGATCCTGCAGATGGTAAGGTGTTTTTAGCACGTATGAGTAATGACTATGGTACTGTTAATCAGCTGTATTACGAAGAGGTGCCTGCGGAAATAGCGGCAGACATGGCACAGGCAGAGCATTTTGCTGTTAATCCGGATTTTGGGTATGTTTTCTATAACGTTGGTAGTAAAGTGTATGAGTATGATTTTGGGATCAAACAATCGAAACTAATGATCGATAAGGGCGCTGAAGAAATAACCTTGTTAAAATTTGAAGAATTATCCTATTTTGCTAATAGATTGGTAGTTACCAGTTACGATTCTGGTAGTGCTAATGGTACTATGGAACTTTATGAAGTACCTCCTGTAAATGGCGATTTGGGCGATCCGTTGCAATCTTACACAGGATTTGGTAAAATTGTAAGTATATCTTACCGTTTACGTTAATCGTTTTTTATATCTAAAAATAGTAGTAAGGGGTTGGTGGCTGGGCAGCCAACCCTTTGTAACACATAATACATTATACGCTGTATGATGAGGGGATATATTGTTGTTTTTTTACAGGGTTACATTGTGATTTGATAACCATCAGCAATAATTTGTCTCAAATATTAAAACTTAATTATACATGAAAAATATATTAAAATATACTGTTTTTGTAGTCGTATTACTTTCCCCCTTTTTTGGAACAACTCAAACTAAATTTGAACCGGGATCGTGGGATGACGTTCTTGAAAAAGCACAACAGGAGGGTAAACCGGTATTTGTAGACCTTTATTTTACAGGCTGCATGCCTTGTGCCGAAATGGACAAAAGAGTGTTCCCCGATCCGAAGGTGGCAACAATACTAAACAATGATTTTATAACCTATAAGGTAAATGTCTATAAAGACGAAGAAAAGGTATTGGGAGAAAGACTAATGAAAAAATACGGGATCACCGGATTTCCAACCTTTCTTCTGCTGGCTCCCGATCAGCATATTATAGCCATAGAAAGTGGTTTTATAGGGGTTGATAACCTGGTAAACCTGCTTGCCGAAGCTAAAGCAAAGAACAGAGAGAAAACATTTAAAGATTACAGCCCTTCATTCAATTTGCAATACCCCGATTTTTACAACACCTATTTTGAAACAAAAAAGCTTAAGGCGACCCAGGAGGAAATAGAAGCATATCTCGATGCTCAACCCGATAAAATGGCAGAAATACCTTTTCTGGTGATGCTCAAATTGGTTTACAAGGGAAAATATGCTGCCTATTATATAGAACATGCACAAGAACTGGCCGAAAAATACGGGGAAAAACGGGTAAGTATGAGTATGTTAAGTAAAGTCCCTGCACGTGCAAAAGAATTGGCTAAGAATAGTGATTATAAAGCTTACGATAAAATGCTTGCCGATCTGAAAACAATTTTTTCACCGGCTGATTGGCAGCGTCTAAGTATAGAAACCTTGTATCAACCATACTATAAGGAAAGTAAAGACGCAACCTGGTTTATCGGGAAAATTAAAAACGGAGGATACGACTGGCAGGATAAAAGCAATGCTTATGCACAAATAATTATAGACTCGGGAAGTGATAGATCCGTGCTTAGCTTACTTTATAAAGAATATAAGAAATACTCCCCGAAAAATACCAAGGCAGATATCTATAAAGAAGCTCTTATACTGTCGTATTTAGGTAAATACAACCAGGCAGCGGAAAGCATAAAAGGGATAGACAAGGCTAAAGATTCATATGGTACAAGCGATGATGATATTGCACAATTGCTAGCAGCTATTCAGAACAAGAATCTGAACAATTTTAAACCAAAGAAAGCATGGGACCCCAAACCTTTTTCAATGGACTAATAAATATCATATCATGAACTACAATATATTAAAACCGGTACTGATTCTTTTGCTGGTATGCTCGTGTACCCGTCAAAGCACAGTTCGTATTTCCGGCACCTATCAGGAAACAGGTAAAGAAAAAGAAACCGTAACCCTAGTCTATTTATACGATATAGTAGAAGGCGAATTCAGGATTTTAGATAGCATACCCCTTAATGGAACTCAATTTAGTTACAGCTTTGAAGCTACAAGGCCACAGATATATGCATTGGGAACCGATTATCCTTCCTGTAAATTGTATGTAAAACCGGGAGATGATCTGTCGATAAAAATGAATGGAAATTACGAGATTGTTTCCGGTAATGATAAGGTTCACGATCATTTTCGGAAATGGAATGAACTCATAAGTGAAACCTATAAGAAAGCAGGGTTTTCACAGGATGATTTAAATGCAAAAATAAAAAATGTTGAGACAAGTGTTTTCCAACTGGAACAACTGATAGCTGCTGTTCCCGATAATGAGACTTATAAGGCGTATTTTTCTAAAATGGCTTCTGCGGAACTCGATGGGTTATATCTTAAACTGTGGTCTGATCCGCGAATGATGTTCCCGGAATTTTCAAAACTGCCTAAGCAATATAAAGAACTCTATCAGCCCGACAAATATCAGGATCTGGCGCTTTCAGATTGTTATTTTGGGAGTTCACTGGCTAAAGACTACCTCCGTTTTGCGTTGAATTATAAGCACAACTTTTATGCAAAAAGAAATTATACCGATTACGATTCCATTTATATAAAGGAATTGAAAAGGCTGGGAGATAACGAGATAGCTTCGAAATTGGCCCTGGAAGAACTCCTTAACAGAAGGTTGTATGGAGAAGTGTTTTATGAAAAAGAAAAGTTGTATGCCCCTTTATTGATAACAGATAAACAAAAAGATGAGGTGCAGCAATATATAAAAGAACAAATAGAGCCCTATACAGCAGGGGTTACTGCACCGTCATTTACTTTTATAGATGATAAGGGTACCGAAATCTCACTTCGCGACCTTAAAGGGAAACCGGTTTATATAGATGTATGGGCTACCTGGTGCGCACCCTGTAAAGCTGAAATACCACATCTTGAAAAAGTGTATGAAGCATATAAAGAAGACGTACAATTCGTGAGCGTTTCGGTAGATAAAAATAAAGGAGCCTGGGAAAATTTCATTACCGGAAGTCCACATTCCTGGGTTCAGTTGTATGGAGGAGGTGAGTGGCATAAAAAGAATAAAGCATTTTTCGATTTCTACCAAATAGCAGGCATACCGAGGTTTATTCTTATCGATAAAGAAGGGAAGCTGATCATGTATGATGCCTACAGACCGTCGAACGACAAGCTCATTGAAAAATTGAATAGTATTAAGGGGTAAACATTTTTGAATGTATTTGAATTAGTAGTTAGTAATTGGCAATCGTCGGGGACTACCCCTTTTCATTTGTTCCCGGCGATTTATAAAAAACGGATATGAAGAAAATAATAATGTTAACAACATTATTGCTGGTGACTTTTAATGTCTCTGCACAGCAAGACAAGAAAGCCAGGGATGTAATAGCTGCTTATGAAACAGCCTTTAAAAACCGGGATTTTGAAAAAATGAAGACCCTGTTGGCCGATGATTTTAGTATAGCTGTGTATGAAACCCCATCAACAGACAGGTTGTTTGAAGGCATATTGGAACGTTACTATTTACTGGATTCGCTTAACGTTAAAAGTGTCAACACCGTAGAAGGTGAAACGAGGGTACAAGTGACACATTTTTTTAAAGATCAGAAGCCTCATACGTCTACCATAGTTTTAAATTCAGGACATAAGATCAAGTATGCAGACCTGTTAGACCAACTGTATAAGGTAGATCGTTATCAGACATCTGAACTGATAGTGAAAATACCTTTTGAAATGCTTCACGAATCTATTGCGGTAAAATTAAAACTGAACGATTCGGAAGATGAATTTACGATGCTCTTCGATACGGGAGCAGACGGAATGGCTCTTTCTCCGACGGCGGCAGCAAAAGCAAATATTAAAAATATCCGGGATCATTCTACCTCGGTGGTGGGTGGCACGGCAAATGTAAAAATATCTTCGGGTAATACGATCAGGGTTGGAGAACTATCGATCCCCGATCAGAACCTGGTGGTCTTTCCACAAATCAGTAAGGGTTTTGACGGAATTTTTGGAGGTAATTTCCTTTCAAAATACATCACAAGGGTAGATTTCGATACGCAGAAAATAGAACTGTATTCGTTCGGGGAGTATAAAGGCATCGGAACACCAACACCAACTTCTTATGCTTCTGGAGTGCCTGTGATAGAATGCGATATAAAACTTAATAACGGCAAGGAAGCTCAAGGAAGTTATGTGTTCGATACCGGAGCCGGTTACAATATCATATCATTCGGACCTTTTGTACATGAGTACAAACTCGATGAAGAGTTCAAATACGATTACCTGTCTACCAATTACAGTGTAGGGCATGCCACCCAAACGATGATGGGAAACTATTCGCAACTTCAGTTTTCTGAATTTACTTTTTATGGTGTTAGCGGAGCTTTGCAGGCCTATCAGGAAGACAATAAAAACTGGGCTTCTAACGACGGTTCCATAGGAATTGAAGTGATAAAACGGTTTAATTTTACGGTAGACCTCCTCCATAAAGTTATTTATCTTGAACCTAATTCCAATTACAAAAAGCCCTTTGATTTTACAGTTTCCGGACTTATTATCGGGTTTGATGCCGATGGGGAAATGCAGGTGAAAACAGTAATTCAGGGGTCTAAAGCACATGCTTCCGGAATACAGCAAGGAACAACCATACATGCCATCAACGGTTATACTGCGGAAGAATTGCAACTACCCGAAAACATAAACCTTATAAAAACTTCGAATGCTCCGTTAGAGTTGAGAGTTACCCGGGGAGACCAATCGATGCAGATAACGATTTAAAACGTTGAATAATAATTAAGACTAAAAACAATAACTTCTTTTAATTATAAAATTTTAAACAGATGAAAAAAATCTTTCTCTTATTATGTGTCCTGCTAACGTCCGTTTCGGTATCGGCAGGAAACAAAACCGGTCTTACAAGTATTGAAGGCCATTTTACTTTCGAGTATAAAGCAGCTGAAGTAAAGCTAATGTATGTTGTAGACGGAAAAATGGAAACCTATGCTACGAGTAAAATAGATCCGGATGGGAAATTCGGGTTTTTGCTGTCTGCAAATCCTCCGGGTTTCTATTATCTGGATTACGGACAGATGAAGGGTAGGAGAGATCAGTTGCTACGATTTTATCTTCAACCGAACCTCGATTTAAGCCTAGAGATTAGTGAAAAAGAATATGTGTTAAAGGGTAAAAAAACAGGCCATAACAAGCTGGTGCAAAAGGCAAATAAGGTTTATGATGCCTTTGCCCGCTTTAATACACTGGGAGGAATGATGACCTATGAACAGTATTATCCCTTTTTGGAAAAAGAAGGTGTTAAAATGGTTCAGGACCTTAAAAATTCCATTCGTACCGGCGATGAAAAATTTGATGCCTTAATGAAACTGGCCGTACAATGCGATTACGAAAATGAAATGTATGGTTTTTTCAGATTGCCACGCATAAAACATCCCGAAAAAGGAAACCGTCCCGAAGTATATAATGAATTGCATGTTGACGGAGTGAAATTTTCTGATGAAAATATTTTACGTTTAGGAAACGGCTATAATTGGATGGAAAGCTATTTTTTTAATGAACAGATGCAAAACGGGTTTAGATCAGGCCCTTCGGGAGGGATCAGTAATTCGGTTTCCCATATCGGAAATGACAGATTGATAGAAGTATATGTTATGAACCAGCTTTCCCGTATAAAACTTCAGCCTGATGAATATAAAACATTAATGGCGCCCCTGTATAAATACTTTACCTCTGAAAAAAGCAAAGAGTTTCTGGTTCAGTACGAAAAAGAACTTCATAAGAATGTAGGGCAGCCCGGTCTCGAATTTACATACAACGACGTAAACGATAAGCCGGTATCATTTAATGATTTTAGAGGGAAGTATGTATATATAGATGTATGGGCAACCTGGTGTGGACCTTGTAAAAAAGAAATCCCTTTCCTGAAAGAACTGGAGCATGAATACAGAGAAAAGGATATTGTGTTTATGAGTGTTTCCGTAGATGAGCTTAAGGACAAGCAAAAGTGGAAAGATTTTGTAAAGAATGAAAATTTAAAAGGGGTACAACTTATGGCCGATAAAGCATTTAAATCTGCAATAGCCAAAAATTATGAGATTAATGCGATCCCACGCTTTTTATTGTTCGATAAAGAAGGAAAGATCATTTCTATAGATGCATACCGCCCTTCTAATCCTAAACTTAGAAATCAACTAAACCGATTGCTTGGAAACTCCAGGTAAATATTTACAACCACCCTTAAGCGTTACTGATCCGGTAACGCTTTTTTTTTACCCTTAAAGAAATGTATTTATAACCGGTCTGATCCGTTCCGTAGTTTAACACCATATATTGATGGTTTAAATCTGTATTTTCCAGGATTTTATTGGCACCGCCAAAGGGTATAATACCCCGGGGCTTGCCTCGAAATTAAAATTTGTTTCCGACCAATGCCTCGTGTGCTTGCACCGAGGTAGTTTACTACTGTTATTATTATGATATTGTAAAGTTTTTTTAAAAGTCATTTTTTTACTTATATTTAAAATTAAATTACAAATACGAATAAAAGTTTAATAATCATGTACCGGGAAAATAACAGGAGAAGTTTTATAAAAGGAGCCGTAGCGACAGGTGTTGTATTATCGTTGCCCACAAGTGCTTTAAGCTTATTTGATAACCGCAGAAATAAGGTTAAAATAGGAATTATAACCGATTTACATCAGGATATTATGCATGATGGAAAAGAAAGGATGGAGTCCTTTCTTCGCTCAATGAGAAGCGAAAAACCGGATGCCATAATGCAAATGGGAGATTTTGCATATCCAGGTGATAAAAATAAAGAGGTGATCGGGATGTTTAACGATGCACATAAGGAACGCATGCATATTATAGGGAACCATGATATGGATTCGGGTTATACGCGGGAACAATGTGTAGATTATTGGGGGATGCCCGCCCGTTATTATGTGTCAGAAATCTCGGGGGTATATTTTATAGTTCTGGATGGAAATGATAAGGGGTCACCGTCTCATAAAGGAGGTTACGCTTCATATATCAATGAAGAACAGGCATCGTGGTTGGAAGAACAGTTAAAAACACTTGAAGGTCCCATTGTCATTGCATCGCATCAGCCATTGGCAGGCACTTATTCGGTAGACAATGCTGAAGAGATACAAAATTTGCTGGGGAAGTATTCAGATAAGATTTTAGTCGCTATTAACGGTCATACTCATATAGATGCTCATCTTCTGATAAAAGGAGTGAACTATGTGCACATAAACTCAGCATCTTATTATTGGGTGGGAGGAAAGTTCCAGCATAAAAGCTATAGCGATGAGGTTCTTGATCAGTACAAATACATAGCTTACACATGTCCCTATCGTGATGCTTTATTTACTACAATGACAATCGATCCTGGGAAACAAACCATTAGTTTTAGAGGGAAAGACACAGAATGGGTAGGAGACAGTCCTGTAAAGCTCGGGTTTGAAGGGTATGAAAATGCAAGGCCCGGACAAGAGATAGTTCCGGAAATCAGGAAGCGTTTAATTAAACATTAAACAGATTTTTCAAAAGAAAAGCCGGTAACAAATACCGGCTATCTTTTTTAGGTAGTATCTCACCAAGTGTGTAAAGTATAAAAATATCGAGGGTTAATGCTCTCGATATTTTTTTGTTTAATTTTAAAATTTACACACTTATGAAGAAAGAAGATTTTCTAAACGACGATTTTTTAAAACAGTTCAAGACAGGAGACGAATTGACCTCCTTTTTAAAATCCATCCAAAAGCGAGGTATTGAAAAGATGCTTGAAGGCGAACTTGATGCGCATCTGGATTATGATAAACATCAGCAATCCGATGACAGTAATACTCGTAATGGTTATGGTTCAAAAAAGATAAAAACAGCTCTGGGAGAGACTAACATTAAAGTTCCCAGAGACCGAGAAGCCTCCTTTAATCCTATGCTTGTTCCAAAGCGTACTAACATGGTCGATGGCATAGAAAACGTCATTATCAGCCTTTATGCAAAAGGCATGAGTAATTCTGATATCGAAGAACAAATCCGAGAAGTCTACGATTTTGATGTTTCTACATCTACCATATCCCGGATCACAGATAAGGTAACCAATGATATTGTTGCCTGGCAAAACAGACCACTAGAGCCTGTATATTTAATTACTTGGATGGACGGTATTGTATTCAAAGTTCGGGAGAACTCCAAAGTCATTAATAAAACCATGTACATTGCCGTAGGACTGCGCAGAGATGGTAAAAAGGAAGTTTTGGGACTTTGGCTGGGTAAGAATGAATCGGCAGCCTTTTGGATGAGTGTACTGACCGACATTAAAGCCAGAGGTGTTCAGGATTTACTTATCACAGCTACAGATAATCTTAACGGTTTTACAGATACTATTAAAAACGTTTTTCCTGAATCTAAAACCCAAATCTGCGTGATACACCAAATTCGTAACGCTTGCCGCTATGTGGTTTGGAAAGACAAGAAGGCGTTTACAAAGGATATGAAAAACATTTATGATGCACCAACCAAAAGCGCAGCAAAAGCCGCTCTGGAGGACTTTGCTCAGAAATGGGAACACAAGTACTCTTACGCCATTAAAAGCTGGGAAGACAACTGGGAGGAGCTTACCGCTTTTTATGAATTTCCTTTAGAAATTAGAAAAATCATTTACACCACGAACCTTATCGAAAACCTTAATGGAAAAATCAGAAAGTACACTAAAAATAAGCTCTCATTTCCAACAGATGAAGCTGTAATGAAATCCACTTTTTTAGCTCTTAGAGAGGCTACTAAAAAATGGTCAATGCCTATTAGGAACTGGGGCATTATTTTAAACCAGTTTTTAACTATATTTGAAAAAAGGGTTTGACTTTAAAAAAGTCAAACCCTCGATTTTTAACTTACACACTTTTCGGGATAGTGTCCTTTTTTAAAAAGTATATGTTTTTGATTTTCCGTAATTATCGTCAAATGCAATTTGGGCATGACCACTGGGAGCATCATATGGTGCTTTAGGAAGTATTGACGGGTTAGACGGATATGTACCGTTGTTATAGGTAAGTTCTTTAAACTCGCCTTCGCTTTTTATAAGTAATATCGCCCAATTGTTCTTTTTCGTATTTTCTATAAAAAGGGGTGGTCTCATAACAGTAAAAGTAGTAATAGGATGAAGTTCAGCGTTTAGTAAAAGTATTGTACATCCTCCTGAGCCACAGAAGTATGAACCGTTTAGTTTTACAAACACCTCGTCCTTTCCATCACTGTTTAAGTCAACAGTATAAAACTGATAACTACGATCGGTTTCATTTAAAAATTCAATGTCTTTTTTTACAATACTGTCTTTTATAAAGTTTGATATCCTTGCAGAAAGTTTATCATCTACCCCATTTTCAATAAAGTTCTCATTTTCATTTTTAACAGCAGGTTCTGACTCTACATTTAGTGTGTCCGTATCCTTATTCATTATTTCTTTCTTGCTTTCATTGGTTTTACAAGAAACAACAATAAACACTATTAATAAGATTTTTAATATTTTCATAATTTAAAGGTTTTGATTAATACCAACTCTATGGTGAATTCCCGTATTAGCCGTCTTAAAAGCTGTATCCAGCTCACAAAGCGAATATTCTTTACCTACAAGTTCCTTGAAAGGATACTTTTTATGACATGAATTCATAAATTCTATAGCTGTGGCCAGATCTTGTGGTGTATAGTTATGCAATCCTTTAACAGACAAAATATTCCTTACTATGGTTTCGGCGTCGATTTGTGTTTTAGGAGCATTATAAACGGCTCCGACCCATACGGCAACTCCCCCTAAAGTTAATAAATTAATTCCTAATGCCATGGCTTCCGGGTTCCCTGTTGTATCTATTACAATGTCTATATCTTCACCATTGAGGTTTTCTATAATTTCAGTTTTACTTAATGAAGCTATAAATGTTTCCGATGTACCAAATTTTTTAGCTGTGGATAACCTTTCAGGGTTAATATCCGCGGCATATACATTTTTGGCACCTCTTTCTTTACTCATGGCACAAGCTGACAGTCCCAGCATTCCTGCTCCAAAGACCATTACATTTTTATTGTCGATATCCCCTGCCAGTCTTAAAGCACCCGCCACGGTTGCATGTGTACAATTAAGAGGAGCCGCTTCAGATGGTAAAAGTTCGGTTGAAAGTTTAAAAACGGAACTTCCTTTTTTTAGAACACAATGGGTGGCAAATCCACCGCTTAATGGAGAATCGTTCAGGATTGTCTGATGCCCGTATTTAAATAAACCGGGAGATTTTTGGGGAATCCCCCTTTTGGCTTGTAAATTGTCCGGATCGAATGCATAAACGGACCACGTAATCAGATCCCCTGTGGTTATTTTTTCACCATTATAATCTGAATGGATATGTTGCCCCAGTTTTACAATTTTTCCAATAATCTCATGTCCTAAAATTCCCGGACTTGGAGATTTCCTCCTTCCGTAATATGTGTGTAAATCACTGGTACATATTGTGGTATAGGTTATTTGTACAATGATTTCTTCATTGTCAGGTTCTGGTATTTCTATTTCTAAATGACCAAATGATTCATGGGGTTGTTTAAATATTTTGGCCCTGGCTTTTGTGTTGCACATAAGATTTTAAATTGAAGTAATAAAGTAGACTACTAATAATATAGATTCTGTATTCAGCTTGTTAAGGGGTACATGAGGTTGTCTGCCATCAAAGTACAGAGAATCACCCTCTTGCATGTTAAAGGTCTTATCTCCGAGCCTGTAAGTAATGTCGCCTTTTACAACGTAAATATATTCAAAACCTTCAGTAACAACCATTTCCCTGGTTGCATTCCGGGATAAGGTCAGAACCGAGATTTCGAGTGAAATATCATTAATGGAATGATTGAGAACCGTTTCATACTTAAAGCCAATCGAAGCTTCTTTTGCTGTTTCCGTATAGTCTTCCTTCTTTATGAATAGGTGACCCGGAAATTTTTTGTTTTCACCTACATCTTCAAAAAAATCATTTAAATCAACCTCCAGGGTTCTGAGTATTTGCAGTAGAGTAGGGAAAGTGGGGAAGACCCGACCGTTCTCAATTTTTGATAACATAGGGATACTGACATCCGAATGATTGGAAAGATCACCTAATTTCCAGTTTTTGGAAATTCGTAACTCCCTGATTTTCTTTCCTATCCAAATAGTTATATGTTTGTTTTCCGACATGACCATTTCGTTTTCAATGCAAATATAGTTTCTTAATAAGAAAATTAATTTATTAAAAAGAAAATTTAACCGTTACTTTACGTTTCCTTAATTTGTTGTCAAGGATAGAAAATTACATTTGCTTTAACAGAAAATTGTTAGCGATGATGAATCTTAAAAATAAAATGACAGCCTCTGCATGGTTTAGTTCAGGGTGGATAATGATAGCGGCTTTTTTATGCTATACGGGCATGTATGCGGTTAGAAAATCCTTTTTGGCAGGACAGTATTTAGATCTGGGGTTAAGCTTTGAAGTGGATGCGAAAACGGTTTTAGTGATAAGCCAGGTTTTAGGGTATATGCTATCTAAATTTGCAGGGATCAAGATCATTTCAGAAATGTCGCCCGAAAAACGGGTTAAGTGGCTTGTGGGGCTGGTTGCTTTTGGTCTTGCAATGTTAGGATTGTTTGCAATAGTTCCGCCACCGCTCAAGGTACTGGCAATTTTTCTTAATGGTTTGCCTTTGGGGATGGTATTCGGGGTTGTACTCTCATATATAGAAGGACGAAGAAATACAGAGTTGCTGGCTGCTGCTTTAAGTGCAACGTTTATTTTTTCAACCGGACTGGTGAAGACCGTGGGGGTTGTGTTGATGCAAGACTTCGGACTTGGAGAATACATAATGCCTTTCGTTACCGGATTGTTGTTTTTCCCTTTTTTCTTACTGGCTGTATGGATGCTTAAACACTCAAAGAGTCCGGATGCTCTCGATGTTCAGGAACGGACAGAACGTGTTCCGATGGATCGGGCTAAAAGAAAAGAATTTATAAGAAAACACGGTTTGGGATTTGCAGGCCTGGTTATTATTTATGTGCTGTTGACCATAGTAAGGGATTTTCGAGATAATTTTGTTGTTGAGTTCTGGGCAGAATTAGGCTATTCCCAAAAACCGGAGTTAATTACCCTTACCGAAATTCCGGTAGCTGTAATCGTATTGGTGCTGACAGCTATGGGGATAATGATCAGGAAAAACAAACTGGCTTTTAATATGGGTATGTGGCTTACGATACTCGGATCGGTATTAGTTCTGTTAGCAACAGTTATGTTCGAAAAGAAGTTGATGTCGCCTGTCGCCTGGATGATCAGTACAGGAATAGGAATCTATTTACCCTATATACTTTTTCATTGTCTTGTTTTTGAACGCTTAATGGCTTTTTTAAGGTATAAAGGCAATATTGGATTTATGTTTTATACAGCAGATGCTTTTGGTTATATGGGAAGCGTGTCGGTGTTGTTGTTAAAAGAAGTATTTAAATACGATAATACCTGGGTCGAATTCTTTATCGGTTTAAATATTAAAACAGCTATAGGAATGCTGATTTTGGTATCAGTAACGATGTTGTATTTTAACTTCTCTAAAAGTGAAAAAAAAATAATCAGTGAAGCATTATAATGAAATCATGAATTCTCTTTTGTGTATTTCATTACTTTTTGGTTAATTTGTTTTTATTATTTGTAAAAAATATTTTATCAATGGTAAAAATTAAAAATCTTTTTTTGGTAATATTATTGAGCGGTATCTTCAGTTGTAGTACTTCCAAACCGGCTAACAAGCAATCGGATAATAAACCTGTAGCAAAAAGGGTTATCGTCATAGGTCTTGATGGAATCAGCGTGGATGGATATAAGACCGCCAGTCATCCGAATCTGGACGCGCTTTTCGGAAAAGGGATGGTTTCATTCGCTACCAGAACCGTTATGCCTTCGGTTACCTTGCCAAACTGGACAAGTCATTTAACCTCCGGAGGGCCGGAACAACATGGAGTGGATAGCAACGGATGGACTATAGATAAAAATAATTTGCCGGCTATAGAAACAGATGCAGACGGATACTATCCCTCTATATTTAAGATATTAAAAGACCAGGTTCCCGGAGTAAAAACTGCTTATTATTATAATTGGGGCAATTTGATTAATCCTATTAACCGGCGTTATTTAGATGAGGTGAATTTTCTTGAGGATGATGCTTATATAGAAAATTATGATAAAGCGTTGCGCTTTGCTGATGAACACAAAGAAGATCCTACCTTCATCTTTTTGTATTCAGTGCATACTGATCATGCCGGCCATAAATATAAATGGATGTCTCCGGAGTATATAAGATCAATCGAAGAAGCAGATACCGCTATAGGGAAGCTTATAAATGCCTTGAAAGAAAAGAATATCTTTGAAGATACACACTTTTTACTGATTACCGATCATGGTGGTAAAGGTCATGGGCACGGAGGTGTCAGCGAAGTAGAAATGAATGTGCCGTGGGCCATTGTAGGGCCCCGTATTCATAACTCTGATGGATTTGATGCCCCTAATAACAATACAAATACTGCCAGGGTCATAGCCGAATTATTTCAATGTAAGGAACTTCCGGAATCGTGGGTCGGACAAATTCCCGGAGTCATATTTAAGGATTAACCGGGATGAACATCATTAAGCATAAGCATAGCTGTTTAAGGGGGATTGCATTTGCCGTCTTTCTAAGCTCATTTATCATCAATGCTCAGGAGGCAAAAGCATACCGTTGGCTGGATGCAAAAAAAATGAATGTCTACGGAAGATTGGTCGATAAAGAAAGAGAAGATTTTAACCGGTTGCCGGCTTCTATGGAAACGGAGGTAAGAGAACCGGTTTGGAGACTATCCCAACATGCAGCCGGTTTATACCTTAAATTTGAGACTGATGCGCAACAGATTCTTGTTAATTATAAGGTAAAGGGAGCTAAGAGTATGAACCATATGCCGGCTACCGGTGTCAGCGGGGTAGATCTTTATGCTGTTGATGATGGTAAATTTAAATGGGTACGTGGGCATTATAACTTTCAGGACACAATATCTTTTACTTATTCAGATCTGGACAAAATTCGGAAACAAAGGGAATTCTGCTTGTACCTCCCCTTGTATACTAAAATCGAATGGCTGAAAATTGGAGTTCCTCACGCTAATACGATAAAAGAACTGAGAGAAACCCGACGGGAAAAGAACCCGGTTGTGGTATATGGAACTTCGATAGCGCAAGGCGCATGTGCTTCACGGCCCGGAATGGCCTGGACCAGTATCGTGTCGCGCAAGTTAAATAAAACGGTGGTTAATTTAGGGTTTTCAGGTAATGGTCTGCTGGAAAAACCATTACTGGAGTACATGAGAAACTTTGATGCCTCTGTTTTTGTTTTAGATTGTATGCCAAACTTTACTAAAGATGATTTAGGTCCTGTGCAGGCCGAGGAAAGATTGGTAGAAGCAGTTGGAATCCTGAGGCAAAAACATAGTAAAACCCCCATTTTATTCGTTGAACATGGAGGATATTCGGATGGAGATATTCAATATAACCGGAAAAGAATGTTTACCCGATTAAATGTAGCGGTAAAAAAAGCATACCAACGTTTGAAGGAGGAGGGAGATCAGAATTTATACCTGTTAACCAAAGAAGATATAGGTTTGGGTATTGATTCTTTTGTTGATGGTACGCATCCGAATGATTATGGAATGATACAGTATGCAGAAGCCTATAACCATATTTTGTCTGAAATAATAAAGAATTGATCCCCGATAAGTTTATACATATACTACCCGGATTAAGTATCTGCGAATTGTAAGTCTTACTTGGTGAGTAAAGTTTTTATTGTAAAAGATCATAATTGTTAAAATACTTTTCCTTTTTTTGAATATATTGTCTCCAAAATAAGGGGATGAAAGATTATATAATAGGAATTGGAAAACGTATTAAGGAGATACGAAAAGATAATAAAAAGACTATAAGTGATATAGCTTCGAGAGCAGATGTAAGTAATGGTCTTATATCGAGAATCGAAAACGGCAGAACGATTCCTTCGCTACCGGTATTATTTAATATCATAAAGGCATTGGAGGTTGAAGTGACCGACTTTTTTCTCGGAATGCCTAATTCTAACGGAGCTTCTTATATACTAACAAGATCATCGGACTTTTCGGTTATCGAAAAGGAAGACGATGCTGAAGGGTTTCTCTATAAATATATTTTCAGTAAACAATTGTCGTCGATGGGCTTTGAGGCCGTATTATTGGAAGTATCCCCTGGTTCTAAACGGGGTAAAGTCATTACGGAAGCTTTTGAGTTTAAATACATGTTAAGTGGAAGCTGTAAATATATTATAGGAGACGATGAAGTAACGGTTAATGAGGGCGATGCCATATTTTTTGATGGACGGATACCGCATGTACCGGTAAATGAAAGTAAGGGCAAAGCTAAAATGCTGGTCATGTACTTTTATATATAAAAAAGGGCCTTAAAGTATTTAAAGCCCTTTTTAAGTAAAAACCAAATTAAAAAAAACAAATGAAAGTTTTGTTGTATTAAAGGATCGACTCCAGTTCTTTTAAAGAGTCGAAAATATAATCCGGATTTGCCGTCTGAAGTTGTTCTCTTGTATGCGCCCCGGTAGTAACACCTATTGAATATCCGCAATTTGCATTTTTACCTTCCTCAATATCAATTATAGAATCCCCCACTTTTATTACAGAGGATGAGTCCTTGATACCAAGATTTTCCATAACGAGGTTGATCATATCAGGTCCCGGACGGCCATGTTCAACATCGGAAGCGGTAACCAGCATGTCTATATGCTCTCCAACTTTCCAGCCCAGTTTGTCGATAAGCAGGTTGGCTGTTTTAGCATCGTAGCCGGTATTTAGTGCTACCTTGATACCTTTATCCTTTAGATTGCAGAAAAGCTGTTCGGTATCTTTATAGGTGGTAACGGCCAGCTCATCGTAAGCTTTTTTCAACATTACTTTAAAATCAGAAAAAATAGCCTCAGCCAGGGGAATGTCATTTATGTCATCCTGTGCCAGAATGTCTATTATAGCTTGCTTTTTTTCTTTTCCTGCCCCGTGTTCCAGAACAAAGTTTAAAGAGTAATCGTACCCCGCTTTATTAATAGCATTTCTTAATGTTTTGTATACTACATTGTCTTCATCTACTGTTGTTCCTGCCATATCAAAAACAACAAGCTCAATTTTTTGATCCTTCATTTTAATTAATTATATATTGATTCAATATTATCTTCGGCAAATCCGGCACTTCCGGTCATTCCTTTACCGCCTATTCCTGTTACGATATGAATATTGTCGTTTACATTGTGGGTAAAGATATCGTTATGCTTGCATTGTGAATAAGTTCCATACCATCGTTGTGCGATTTCATAATCAGGTAATGCTATAATCTTTTTTGCTTCCTCGATCATAAAATTGTCCAGTTCCATGTTCAGGTCGAAACCTAATGAATCGGCATTTTCAGCGTCTGCATATTCATGAGAATCACCAATAATTACGGAACCGTCGGCAGCTTGTTTAAAAAGGATGTGCACTCCCCATTTTTTCTGATATGAAGTTTCAGGTTCCCTGGCTTTGATCTCCTTATAAGAAGGACACTCAGAAAAACTTTCATACCTCCTGATAGTCCATCCCGTAAGGATAGACCCGGGCAAACGGTAATTTTTCTGAGGCTTTGTTTGCATCATCTGGAGTTTGCATACCTCAAGGTCGCTGGCATTAAAAACCTCGGGATACAAGGTTTTAAAATCATTGCCATTGCATATAATGACCTTGGAGGCCCACAGCGTTTTATGAAGGGAGGTCATCACTTCTACACGACCATTCAGCGGTTCACAATGCAAGACGTTAAGATTATAAATTATTTCCAGGCTAAATTTATCAACCAGGTATTTTTGCAGTCGGGAAATCATGACCCTTGATTCTACGGTAATTTCTTCCGGAAAGAATAACCCTGCCACTACATAGTCATTTTGTAAGCCCGGGTATTTTTTTAAGCATTCTTCTTTAGTAAGCAGTGAGGAAGCATAGCTGTTTCTTTGGTTGATACTGTAAAGTTCTTCTAGGAGCTGAAGTTCTTCTTCATTTGAAGCGATATATACCGTACCGTTCAGCCTCGCAGAAATATCATGTTCAGATTGAATGTTCTTATATATTTCAAGGCTGCGCCTTCCGTATGCCTGCCATTTACTATCCATACCAGATGGTACTACCTGACCAAAGTTTCTGACCGTTGCGCCCATCGGCTGTATGTCTTTTTCGATCAAAGCTACTCTTAAGCCTTTTAAAAGGGCATGATAAGCGTGAAATGTACCTAAGACCCCGCCGCCTATTACTATTAAGTCATATTGTTTTTGCATTTGTTCTAAATGAATGCGTTAAATTTATCAGATGTAAAATTATTTTACAAATATTAAAAAAAATGAATCGTATAACAATATTAAATGCTAATTATGTGATAGTATATCGTTAAGTTTGGGTTAATATTCGGGGTTATTTATTCCTGAAGTAATAAATATTTCCGGCGAAATCGCATATATAAAAACCGTTCTTTGTTACGGCGGCTGTAGTTAATACAGGTGCGCCAAGATATTTTTTCCATGTAAGGGCGCCTGTTGAAGCATTTAATTTGTATACCCAGCCGTCCATCGCTCCAAAAATTAATTCATCACCGGCTAAAATAGGTGTAGATTCGATACTACGCTGTTGATCGGAAAAGTACTGAGGAGTGTAAAATATAGCAGGAAGCACTTCGTATTCCCATATTTTTTTTCCGGTTTTTCGGTCTATCGAAGCAATTCCCGGATCGGATCCGGCCACAAAAATGTTCGTATCTGTTACAACAGGGGTCGTTGTACTTTTATTGTTCATATATGTATTAATGGTTTTGATCGTTTTTCCCGTCTCTGGATCTAATAAATGAACGGTTCCATCGTTGCCATCGTTTTCGGCAACCCATAAAGTGTTCTCTTTGTATAGAACATTTCCGTTTCTAAAACGTAATCCGCTATCACCTCTTTTCCAGGCAAGTTTTCCGGTTTTTATTTCATGTCCGTAAAGGGCACCCCAGTTTGATGATGTAATAAGAATATTACCCGCAATAGTCATGGTAGGTGTCGATCCCTGACCTCCGTTCCATTCCTGGTTGATCCATAATGTTTTTCCGGTTCTAGTATCGATAGCAGAGAGGGTATTGCCAAATCCGGTATAAACAACATTGTCATTGGCTACAGCTCCGGAAATAAGTGCCGGAAGTCTGTTGTAGTTGAGATCTTTTTCCCATACAATTTTTCCTGTTTCTATATCTAGAGCATATACAAAACCTTGTACATCGGTAGCTATAATTATGCCTTCAGAAATAACCATTTGGTTTTTGATGCTATTTTTTGTCTGATAGCTCCATCGTTTTTTTCCGGTAGAAGCATTATAACATACGATGTAATTATCTGTAGCATTATTGTCATCAAAACTGGCAGTAAGCACATTATCTTTATACAGTACGGGAGAACTCATATAAATATTTCCTTTAATATTTTTCACCCATGCCAGTTCGTAACCTCCGGAATGACTGTAAGGGCTCACGGCATCGTGTTCAGGATTTCCCCCGAGATTATACCACGACGCGCCAGTTTCACCGTTTGAAGTGGTTCCACCTATAGAAAATGTGCTTTTTCGGTATAATACTTCTCCATTGTTTAAGTGAGCTTCAACAGCTACTGTATAGGACTTAGATCCTGGTTCCGGTGAAAATTGAGCAGACCAGTTCCAGTCTGAATTTTTAGCCATAAGCCTTGTTTTTTTCTCTCTGGCTGAACTCCAGTTTAAACCTTTTTCATCGAATATATTGTAAGTAACGCTATCTACATCTGCCTGTGAACTATATACATTAATAGAAATATCAATGTTTCCTTCTCCATTTTTAAAAGCTTTATCCCGATGTGGTGAAACAATCTGTATAATATTGTTTGTGAATGTCCATTTTAAGTTCGAGGAACTATTTCCTTTTTTATCTACGTTTATGACACGGAATGATGACGGAGAATGATCGATCCCTCCTTTTGCAGCTGTGGCAGTAGAATAGGATTTAATATCAGACAGGCCGTGGGTTTTGGTCATGTTTATATGCCAATGACCAAAAAGCCATGCCTTGAGGTTGTAGTCATTTAAACGGATAGAGTTATTTTCATCGATTTTAAAATCGAAGTTCTCACTATTGGTAAGCAGGTCGTGGTTAAAAAAGTATTTAGGCAGTTTTTCCGGGTACGTGTCCAGTAAATTTTGAAGCCATTCTCCAATCTCCTCGCGGGTAAAACCAGGAGCAAAATCTCCTCCCATCATTGGAGTAATTACATACAATGCATTTCCTTCTTCGAAGGCATACCATGCCGGCCCGAAACTGTTTTCAAAGAATTCTTCTCCGTAAGCCCCCTTTACAAGATCGTGGTTGCCAAGACAATAATAAACGGGTACTCCAATGGTTTGGGTAGTAACTTCTTTTGCATGCCATTCCATTCCTGATTCATAACAGATGTCTCCTGTATGTACTATAAAGTCAGGCTTTGTATTCTCTGAATATCTTTTAAGATCATTTAACCATTCTTTATACTCGTAGGTTTCGGTGTCTGATATTTGAATAAAACTGACTTCTTCTTTTATTTCTTTTTTTTCTACAGCAAAATCGTAATTATGAATATGCTCTTCTATACGGATGTAACGTGTTTTTACTGATTGGTTAGCAGTAGGGTATAGGGTTACAAAGCGGGCTTTTTCCCATGCAGGTAACAAAAATTCTCCCTTTTTATTAGTTTTTACCACATGAAGGCCGTTAGATATAATAGCACCTTCTATGCCTTTTTCCTTTTTATCTTTTTTACCATTTCCATTATCATCATGATAAACGCTACCCTGAGTTTGAGCGTTTGCAGTAAAGAAAATGATGTTTATAAGTATAAAACAGATGTAACAGGATAACTTATTCATAGTATTTTTTTTAATAAAGCAAAGCCCATAATGGGCTTTGCAAGGATAAACTTAAGTAATTTTTACCAACCTGGAGGTTGTTGCAGGTTAGGGTTTAAAACCAATTCATTTAACGGGATCGGATAATAATAATATTGAGGCTCTATAAACGATTTCGGAACATTATGATCTTGATTAAAACCAACAAAACCCTGGGATCCACCGCTTAGGTACAGATCGGTAGGGGTTCCTTGTTCATTTAAGTAGTATATGGCTAACGTACTTTTTATTGCATCCGGAACATCATCGATAGGCGATGTCTCTTCAGGTGAATTTAATACAGCTATGTCCGGCACACCATCGCCTGTTACATCGTGTTCACCAAGTTCGGGAATGAAAATGCCAAATTGTGGTTTTGCCAAGGTAGAACCTGCTTTCCATCTGTACATGTCTTGTTCCCTGAACCCTTCACAAGCCAGTTCTACACGTCTTTCCCTTCTTAGTTCCAGCATGAGTCCCTGATTGTCTCCCCCTACGTTCGGGTACTGATCTGCTAATACCGGGTCTATAGATGTATTTGCAGCAGCCATATTTAAAGAAGGCATGCCTGCTCGCTCTCTGAGTTTGTTGATGCTTTTGTCGATATCTGCCTGGGTAATTGTTTCCAATTCTGCTTTTGCCTCGGCATAATTTAGCAATACTTCACCGAAACGGTACACCATGAGGTCGTTATAAGAGCGTTGCCAGCCTAATTTATTTTCTTCCTTCGGCCAAAACTTTACCTGGTTATATCCGCCGTATGACAATCTGGTGACAAAAGGAGAAGGTGAGCCGGGGCGGGTATATCCCGGTGCCATAATTGTTTGAGCCATTCGTGGATCCCTGTTTTCAAATATTTCGATGATGGCTTTTTGATCATTACCTGTAAGGGTTGTAAAAGACGTACCGTTATCCATCAGGTAAGAATCTGCCAGCGATTTGCTTAACCCCCAATAATAATCAAAAACAACTCCGTTTTGGTTGGTACGTTCGCTGGAATCATAATCTAAATACATAATCGCTTCAGGGTTGCCGCTTTGGCTTTCCATGGCAAACAGGTTTCTGTAATCTTCTGTAGGATTACCTGTACTGTACAGGCTAAAACTTCCGCTATTTATGATTTCATCGGCAGCCGAGACAGCCCTTTTTAAAAAACGGTCAGCATTACCAATATTGATTTCATTATGATATTTTCTGAACGTCCCTTCGTAAAGACTGAATCTTGATAATTCTGCGAGGGCAACCCATTTGCTTAACCGTGTTTTGTCTGAGTCTTCTTTTACATGTTTTACAGCAAACTCAAGGTCTGCCATGATAGAATCGACAACAAGTTCTCTGGGATCATTAGCCTGATATAATAAATCTTCATCTCCTGTTTCAACAGGTTTCGAATACCATGGAGCACTACCGAACCGTTTAATTTTATCGATGTAAAACCTTGCTCTAAAATATTTTGCGATACCTACATAATGGTTGATTTCAGTTTGATCACCTTCCGCTTTCTGATAATTGACCAAAAAGTAGTTAATGTTTCTCAGTTGGCCCCAACTCCATCCACCACCAACAGTTTCCGGCGAAATGGTACCCCTTAGCTTGTCCTCGAGTTCACTTCCCTGAGAATACTGGGCCATGTTGTCTGTAGAATAATCACTGGTACTGGCACCCAAATAGTCATAAAACTCGTTTGTATAGGTTTCGAGGTCCTTTGGGTTGTTAAAAAAGTTTTCTCCGGTAATGTCTGTTTCCGGGATTCGATCCAGGAAGTCATCCTCGCACCCCTGTAATAATAAAGTTACAGCGGATATATATAATACTATCTTTTTCATGGGTTTAATTTTAAAAATTTAATGATGCACCTATAGAATATGTCTTCTGGAACGGATAAGCTGAAGTAGATCCTAATATTTCAGGGTCGAGATATTTGTAAAGGTTTGTGATTTCGAATAAATTTTCACCACTCAGGTATATACGGATGTTGCTTATGGATGTGTTTTTAAAAGCATCTTTTGGAACTGTATAACCAAGTGTGATGTTTTTCATTCTGATGTATGAAGCATCCTGTAAATATTTGGTTTGCGGAATTCCAAGTTCTTTATTTGTTTCTGCTACATATGATTTAGGCCTAGGAAAATAGGCGTTCTGATTTTCAGGAGTCCAGTGATCCAGGTTCTTTTCAGTTAAACTGGCCCATGGTTGTGCATAAATACCCCAGAAATAGTGATTTCCAGCTCCCGGGTACCAATCCCTTTTTCCAACTCCCTGGAAGAACATCCTTAAATCGAAATTATTCCAATTGGCATTGAGATCAAGCCCGAAAGTATAACGAGGTGTGGAGTTTCCAATGATTTTGTAATCGCCGTGGTTCTCTAAAGTCCATTCCCCGCCGTTTATTTCACCATCGCCGTTTAAATCGGCAAATTTTACGTCTCCCGCTTCAACAGGACGTTGACTCGGACGCGATGCAACCGCAGTCTGATCAGGAGAGTTTAAAACATCTTCATTGCTTTCAAAGAAGCCTAAAGTAGTTAATCCCCAAATCTCACCAATTTCTCTTCCAACATAATACTTGCTCAATGACCCGGCAGGGTTATCAAATTTCTCAATGAATGTTCTGTTGTCTGCAAGGTTAAAACGAACATTGTACCTGAAATTGTCACGCCCTAATTTGAACTGGTCTTTCCAGCTCATTTCTAATTCCCAACCTTTGGTAACAAGGTCAGCAGCATTTTCCAAAGGTTCGCTGGTACCCAGAACAGAAGGAAGATCCTTACCCTGTGTAAGCATATCTTTGGTGTATCTTCTATACCAATCAAAACCAACATTGAGTTTATTTGAAAAAAGTCCCAGATCTATACCGGCATTTAAAGAGGTTACAGTTTCCCATGTTAATGTTGAAGAAACCAGTCCCGGACTGATCACGGAAGTTGGACGTTCACCTCCCAAAATGGCAGATGTCTGCTGGGTTGAAAGCGCCGGAATGTATGGGTAAGAGGCGTATATTTTATTATCCGAATCGATACTTTGGTTTCCTAAAGATCCGTATGACCCTCTCAATTTTAACAGGTTGAAAAAGGTGTCGTCATTAAAGAAATTTTCTTTTGAAACGATCCAGCTGGCAGAAACGGAAGGGTTAAACGCCCATCGGTCTTTTTTCGGGAATCTTGAACTACCGTCATAGCGGCCATTCGCCTCGATGATGTATTTATCGTTATAAATGTAGTTAAGCCTGTAGAATAGTCCCTGAGTAGCCCAGGAATATACCTCCTGGCTGGTGTTGGATGTTCCTGTAGCTAAATTTACAGTAGGTAACTCTTCTGAGATCAGGTCGTTTTTGTAAGCGTCTTTATAGTCGCTGTAGAATTCTTCCTGATTGTAACCTGCTACTGCATTTAGATAATGTTTTTCGTTGAAGGTATCTGTAAACGTAGCATAAATATTATAATTATCCTGTTCCTGGTCTAAAGAATAGAAAGAAGCATAACTATTATTTCTTGTCGTGCTGACATTGTTAGGTCCGGATTTGTATTCCAGAGGCACCTGATAAGTATCGTTTGTTTTGTTTTTTCTTCGATAACTGGCATCGGCATTTATAAAAAGCCTGTCTTTTATCAGATCTAGTTTTACATCGAATTTTGTAAAGAAAGTTCTTTCCTTGGTGATTTTATTACCAGTTTCCAACGCTCCAATGGTATTGGCGTAACCAGAAGTCGGGCTTCCGTCCGGATTGAATAATGGCGTTAAGGTAGGTTGCCTGTTCACATTGTGAAAAAATAACCAGGCATTGGCCGTTGGTTCGTCGTATTCATTAGTGTTGAACCAGCTGTTATTCCCGACAGCTAACCAGTCAGTCACATTAAAGTTAAGTTTAGATCTCAGGTTATACCTTTTATAGATATCGTTATTGTACTTTAACATTCCTTCTTGTCTGAAGGTTTCAGCAGCGAGCAAGAAACTCCCTTTTTCTGTTTTTTGCGATAAGCTAATATTATAATTCTGAGTACTTGAAAAACTATTGTAAACTTCATCAAACCAGTCAGTCTGGGCAAAGTACTGCCAGTTATTCGGGTTTCTGTCATCCAGTCTTACCGTTGGTAAGCTCGGGTCGTTAGATACTTGCCGGGCATATTCAAGAGCGTTGTCGGAATATAAATCGTAAAGCGGTGATGCCATAACGTCTTTATATTGTGCTACCAAATATGGGTCTGTTACGACCTCAGGAAGGTTTGTGACAGTTCTGATACTGAAATTCGAATTAACATTCAGTTTCAATTTATCTGAAGCAGCTTCCTTGGTTGTAATCAAGATCACTCCGAATGAAGCTCTTGATCCGTAAATAGCAGCAGAAGCAGCATCCTTAAGCACAGAAACCGATGCAATATCGTTAGGGTTTATCAGCGTAAAGTCCTGTGCCGATGTAGGAACCCCGTCTACGACGATTAAAGGACTTCCTCCGGAGATGGATTCATAACCTCTGATATTAAAGTCAGGGGTTGCACCAGGTTGACCACTTGAGACATTTACATTTAAATTTCCGATAGCACCTTGTAATGCTGCACCTGCATTAGTAATAGGCCTGCTCTGGAAATACTCATCTTCGATCTGGGTTACGGCTCCTGACAAGTTAACCTTCTTTTTCTTTCCGTAGCCAACAACTACAACTTCTTCCAGCGATTGGGTGTCCATTTCCAGGACGGCATTAATGAAACTGTTGTTGCCTACCTTATATTCTTTGGTCTTATACCCTACATAGGATACTACAAGAACAGGATTTGAGCCGGTCGTAGTCAGCTCAAAATTTCCGTCAAAATCTGTTGAAACGGCATTAGACGTCCCTTTCTCCATCACGGTAGCACCCGGAAGGGGAGAGGAACTGTCTGAGACCTTTCCTTTGAGCTTTACTTGCTGTGCTAAAGACACATAGGTTGTCAATAACAAGCTTAAAAACATTAAAACGTTTAGTCTTTTCATGGTTTTTGTTACAATTAGTAAATTATTTGTCAAAATTAAAGCTAGATTTTACTATTTGTAAAATTATGATGTTAACAAATATTAAACATTGTTTTACTTGTAGATGAATAAATTGTTAATTCGTGTCGAATGGCAAGGTGTTCATTCGTTGATCTTTATCGAGGATGTTAAAAAATGAGAAATCCGGTTTGACCATGTCAAACCGGATTCTTTTAAGACAGTTATAAAGTGGAGAGAATTTAAGTGATGAAATTATTTACAGGCTCCACTTAATTCCTGCTTGTCCTCTTAAACCATGAAACTCAACCTGTCTTGGTCTGCTGGAATCTCCGTAATAATACTCAAGAGGTTCATTGAGGATATTATTGACCTCAGCGAAAATGGTAAAATGCTCGTTTATTTTAAAAGAAGCATTGGCATCAAGAGCCGAATAGTCTCCGTAATAGATGTCATCTCTTTCCGGACCACTGCCGTGATCAGTAATGTAGGCACCTTTAAAGTTATAGGCGCCTCGAATGTTAAAGCGGCCTTTTTCATAATATAACTGCGCATTGATCAGATGGTCTCCTTGTCTTGGAAGCCTTGTTGTACCTTCTCTTCCCGGAATTGTAAATTCTGATTTGGTATAAGTGTAATTTGCCTGCATCCCGAAACCATTAAGGAATCCCGGTAAGAAGTCAAACTTTTTGTTGGCACTTATCTCTGCGCCCATTAACCAGGCATTATCACCATTTCGAGGTCTTGAAATTTCAACGCCGCTAATACCGTTTATAGTTCCTTGCTGTGTATCGTTAAAGATAGGATCTGTTATTGACTTGTAGAAAACCCCTGCAGTGATTACATCTAGCTTGCCTAAATAGAACTCTCCCATAAGGTCAAAGTTAAGCGAGTACGTAGGGTTTAGATCGGGATTTCCTCCTTTAAATTCATTATCTGCTGCAATGTAAGTACCACCCGGCGCCATATATGCAAATTCAGGTCTTGCAAATGTTCTGGTAACAGCTAACCTTAGGTTTGTACGCTCGTTAGGAACGTATTTTAAATGTACCATTGGCAATATTGACAGGTAGTTTTTATCCTGAGATACTTTTCTTAAAATCCCTTCCGGATTTTCCGGAGTCACATCAAATTGATAACCATCTACTTTTGCCCTTGTGTTGGTAGCTCTTAACCCTCCTAATAATGTAAGCTTGTCGGAAAACTTGTAAGTAGCCATTCCGTATACAGATGCGTGTTGTTCGTTTACGTCGAAATTTCTTCCTAAGCCACCGCCATTGTGTAATAATTCAGAATCACCTTCCAGTAGCGAAAGGTTGCCGTTAAAGAAATTGTCTTTGTAGAACTGTACCACGCCTTCGGTAGAAAGAACCTGATTGAATGATTTTCCGGATGTATTTAATTCATTTAAATAATCAAGTCTCCCGGGCTGTTCGATATTGTATTGAGCATAATCGGCAAGGGTAGGGGCAGCACCATTCCCTGACCATCCGTAAAATTCATCAGCAAAAACAGCTTTTCTGTCCTTATCCCTGAATTTGGCGCCAAACTTAAGTTTTAGATTATCGTTGGCAGTTAATTCATAATTAGCCCCCGCAATTATATTATCGCGTTCCATAACCCCGACTTTGTATAGTTCGAGGTCGGCAAATACCATTTTTGTCGGATCCATTTGAAAGTTTGGGTCAGAGTAAACATCAAACATATTGTTGTAATAGTTCAATGCCCCGCCGTCAGAGTCCCAGTATGCTCTTGGCCCAACTCCGCGATCTTCGATAAGGCCTGGATTGAAACCAATTCCATTTTGATTGAATTTAACAACATAATAACTATGGTTGTTCTTATCCGGAATGTTACCATAGCTGAATTCATTTCTGTAAGTGGCCAGGCTCCAGTCAAAAATACCGTTGTTACCCAGGTGTTTTCCTCCTAGTTCGGCTCCAATGAATTCGAATATAAGATCGTTATAGATGTTCTGTAATTCAACACGACCGGTTTGAGAATCTTCTTTGTATTTATCAAAACGGATCCTGTGTTTATAATGAATTTCAGTGTCTACTAGTTTTCCATAATTGATTTTTGTAAAAATCTTGTCTTTTGTACTTGGGTTAAATTCAAAGGCTCCATTCACACCTGTGGTTTTTCTTTCACCTATATAGTCTCTCAATTCGAGGCGATAAACACCGTGATCGCCACTTCTTCTGGCTTCAAAATTATCTGAGGCCCAGTTTCTGTTCCACTGTGAAACACTTAAAATAAAACCGGTCTTTCCCGAATCAGATTTGTTACCTATCGTAACATTTCCACTGTAAATGCCTTTACCTGATTTTTCATTATATCCGGAACCTAATGTTGCATCCAGGGTGAATTTAGAAGGAGCTGTTTTGGTAATAAAATTTACGCTACCTCCAATTCCATCGGCATCTATATCGGGGGTTAAGGCCTTCGAAACCTCCACGTAAGCTATCATTTCAGTAGGGAAGAAGTCAAAGGCAGTGGCTCTACTTCCCCCTTCGTCTGCTCCGGTTGGAATCCTGTTTCCGTTCATCGTGGTAGAGTTCCACTCGGCAGGCAAACCACGTACAGCTACATAACGGCCTTCGCCCTGATCTCTTTCGATAGAAACACCAGGTATCCGCTGTACTGCCTCTGCCGCATTACGGTCCGGAAGTTTCCCTATACCGTCAGAAGCTATGACACTTTTAATACTTAATGCATTTTTTTGAAGGTTTAATGCTTTGGCCTCACTTAATCTTCTTGATGCTGTTCCCTGAACCACAACCTCTTCCAATTGAGAGGCTTCAGGTTTAAGGATGATGTTTCCTATGTCTATAGTTTTTTCTGATGCAAATGAAACATTAGAAGTATGTTGCTGGTATCCTATATAGCTTATTATAAGCCGGTTTTCATTTCCGTTTATTCCCGTTAGAGAGAAATAACCGTCAAAATCAGTGGTAGTCCCTTTTTGGGTACCATAAATGTGTATTGTCGCCCCGGGAAGAGGGAAATCTCCATCAAGCACCCTTCCCTTAAGGGTCCCGTTCTGAGCATATGTCACTGATGATAAAATCAGTAGCAGCAGTTGATTAATTAGTTTGATTGTTTTCATTTTTGGTTACAAAATGTTAGTTATGGTTAAAATTCTGAGCAAAAATGAATCATATATTTAATATAAGTAAACTTAAGAGGTTAACAAATATTAAATAAAATTTTACTTGAAAGTGAATTAATTGTTAAGGAAATCGGATGGAATCGGTTAGAAGGTAGCTTGATAATTGAGATTTTTCTCTTCATGTCCCGAGAATTAGCTCCGAGGCAGTTGCCTTGCTAAGACGGGGAGCAGGATCGATGTGTATTTGGGGGTTCTAGTATCGGAAGGGGTACCATGTTTTGCTCCGGAATAAGCAGGGGGTACTTTCGTGTGTTAAAATTACTTCCCAGCGTTCTCTTCCGGATTTTTACAGAGTTCCTGGGTTTTTAATTCTCTTACCTTACTAACTAAGGGGTTTGCCCGGGTCATCCGGTGTTTCGGTATTGCTCTCATGTAATGATAAAAGAAACAAGACGATAATTAATTACCTGGAAGAAATCATTATTTTTATCGTTAAAGTCGGCTGTCGTGTATGGCGATTGTTGCAGACCTGCTGAACATTTTCTGTTTTGAACGGGTTTGTAAATTTCTAACCAAAAATAGTTATATTGAAGAAAACTGCAGCGTATCGATGTATGCAATAGTAGATATAGAAACTACCGGTTTTGGAGGGCAGGATAACCGTATAACGGAAATCGCTGTCGTCGTTTATAACGGAATAGTTATTGTCAGGGAATACCATACTCTTGTTAACCCGGAAATGGACGTATCCAGGTATGTAACGGGTTTAACAGGTATTGATAATGACATGCTCGCAGGAGCCCCTACTTTTAATCAGATAGCCGATATCATAGATGAGATCACAACTGATCATATCTTTGTGGCGCATAGTGTTAATTTTGATTATAATGTCATTAAAAACGAGTACAAACGCATTGGGAGGAGCTATAGCAGAAAACGGTTGTGTACAGTAAGGCTCTCCCGTCAAATATTTCCCGGTTTTCGTTCATATAGCCTGGGCAATCTTTGCAGGCAACTGGATATTCCTGTAAAGGACAGGCACAGGGCAAAAGGAGATGCGGATGCTACTGTAAAGTTGTTTGAAAAACTGCTGTTAAATGATAGCAAAAATAGTATAACCAAACACCTCAATGCAAGATCGAAAGAATTAACCTTACCTCCTTTATTACCGAAAAAGTCAGTTGAAAATTTGCCAAACTCTCCGGGGATATATTACTTTTTTGATGCTGAAAGAAAAATAATATACGTAGGCAAGGCTGTTGATATTAAAAAAAGAGTGTTCGGCCATTTCTATGATAAAAAAGCGAAAGAATTAGCTCTTACCAAAGAAACGGCATTTGTTGAGTATGAAGAAACAGGGAGTGAACTATTGGCCTTGCTGATGGAAGCTTCAGAAATTAAGAGACATTACCCTAAGTATAACACTGCTCAGAAAAGGCGGTCAAAAGGATATGGTATCACAATATACACAGACAGAAAAGGGATAAAGCACATAGTTTACAATACGGTCAGTAATATCAGCCATCCCATAAAAACGTTTCATTCGGTTATCGAATGTATAGCCTTTTTAGAGTACGTATGTTCAGTATACAAGTTGTGTCCGAAGTACACTCAATTACAGAAGAAAGCGGTTCATTGTTCTCATTTTAAAATAGATACATGCGAGGGAATATGCAGGGGAAATGAGTCTATAACCGAATACAATAAAAAAGTACATCAAGCCGTAAAGAACATTACATCCGAGCGTAAAGACTTTGTAATTATGGAAAAAGGCCGGACCCCTGATGAAAATGGAATTGTGCTGGTGGAAGACAACCACTATATCGGGCATGGTTTTCTGAGCGAAGAAGAAACAATCACCCGGTTATGTGATTTTAAAAACTATATAAAACCAGTAGTTGCCGATAGGGATTTCGACCGGATAATAGATGCATACCTTTTAAAGAACGATAACGCAAGATTATTTTTTTAGGAAAAAAATTTCTGCCGCCTGATAAATAATGTTAGCAGACTTTTAAGTTAGTATTAAGAATTATGATTAGTAAGGTTGTGTTTTTCGAATTCATTTCTTTTTGAGTAATATTGATGGTTCTTATGAACTCAAAGAGATCAAACATATAATGGATAACAGAAGAGATTTTTTAAAAAAAGCAGCCCTGCTTAGTGGAGGAGTAGGGGTTTCAATGGCTTTTCCTCCTTCAATACAAAAAGCCTTGGCAATAAACCCCAAAGAAGGATCAACTTTTGAAGATGCCGAGCATGTGGTTTTATTAATGCAGGAAAACAGGTCTTTCGATCATTGTTTTGGTACCTTAAAAGGGGTACGCGGGTTTAATGATCCCAGAGCGATAGACTTGCCCAATAAAAATCCTGTTTGGTTACAGACTAATAAGAAAGGAGAAACATACGCGCCTTTTCGGTTAAACATAAAAGACACGAAAGCAACCTGGATGGGTGATTTGCCGCATTCATGGGAAGATCAGGTAGATGCCCGGAATGAAGGTAAATTTGATAAATGGCTGGAAGCTAAAAAAGTATGGAGAAAGGCATATAAGGATATTCCGTTTACCATGGGATATTACAATCGTCAGGATATCCCTTTTTACTACTCTTTTGCAGATGCTTTTACTGTTTTCGATCAGCATTTTTGCTCATCTTTAACAGGAACGACAACCAACAGAATGTATTTTTGGACCGGAGCCAATAAAGGAAGTAAAGAAGCCCCTGCCAATGTCAGGAACTCTGAGGTATATTATACAAAAGAAGTAAACTGGAAGACTTTTCCGGAGCGTTTGGAAGAGATGGGGGTTTCATGGAGAATATATCAAAATGAAGTGAGTATCCAAACAGGTCTAAAGGGAGAAGACACTTCATTGCTAGGTAATTTTACGGATAATAACCTGGAATGGTTTTCACAGTTCAACATTCGCTATGCCACCGGACATCAACGTTTTCTTAAAAAAAGAAGATCAGAGCTCCCGGAGGAAATCGAAACCCTAAAAGAAGAGATAGCAAAACTTCCAAAGGCAAAATCCCAGAGTTTACGTAATGAGCTGGAAAAGAAAGCAAAACAACTGGTTAAAATAACGGAAGAGCTGGAACTATGGAACCCGGAGAGCTATGATAAGCTTTCTCAGTTTCAGAAAAACCTTCACGAAAAAGCCTTTACAACTAATATCGGAGATCCTGACTATCACCAAACAGAAACCTTGATTTATAAGGAAGGCGATGAAGAAAGAGCGATCCGGATACCGAAAGGAGATATTCTTCACCAATTCAGAGAGGATGTAGATAATGGTAAGTTGCCGGCAGTCTCGTGGCTGGTGGCTCCCCAGAAGTTTTCCGACCACCCAAGTGCACCCTGGTATGGAGCCTGGTATGTGTCTGAAGTACTTGATATCTTAACCAAGAACCCGGAAATATGGAAAAAAACCATCTTTATTCTCACCTATGACGAAAATGATGGGTATTTTGACCATATACCGCCTTTTGTTGCTCCCGATCCGAAAGACAGGAAGGCATGCTCTGAAGGTATCGATACATCTGCGGAATATGTAACACTCAAGGAAGAACTTAAGAAGGGGGTAAAACCGGAAAATGCCCGCGAAAGTGCTGTTGGCCTGGGATATCGGGTTCCGATGATCGTAGCTTCTCCATGGACCCGTGGCGGATGGGTAAATTCTGAGGTATGTGATATTACTTCCACCATTCAGTTTCTTGAAACATTCTTAAGTAAAAAGAAAGGAAAGGAACTTAAAGAAACCAATATAAGTAGTTGGCGAAGAACGATTTCGGGCAATCTCACATCAGCTTTCAGACCATACAATCCCTCCCAGTTTGTTTTTTCTGATTTTGTACACAGGGATGAGTTGATGAAAGATATCAATAATGCCGGTTTTAAAGAAGTACCGGCTAATTTTAAAGCTTTGTCAGCAGCAGAAATCGATCAGGTTATAAGAAATATGCGCCTGACAGCTCTTTTGCCAAAGCAGGAAAATGGCGTAAAGAATTCTTGTGCCTTACCATATGAATTGTATGTAAATGGTCGATTAGACCGAAATGCGAATCAATTCAAATTGTCTTTTGAAGCTTCTGATGATGTTTTCAAGAATCAGGCGGCAGGAGCTCCTTTTAATGTGTATGCTCCCGGGCGTTATTTAAAAGAAGACACTTCTGCATCGGTTTTCGAATCGGTCAGGACCTGGTCTTATGCTGTAAAGGCCGGCGATATCATTGAAGACAACTGGCCTTTAGACCATTTCGAAAATAAAAATTATCATCTTAGAGCCTATGGGCCGAACGGGTTCTACCGGGAGTTTAAGGGAGACATAAATGACCCGGATATTGAAATAACCTGTACATATGAACAAAAAGGAAGGTTCATTAAAAAACTTTCAGGGAATATCGAATTAAAAATTGCAAATCATTCCAAAGATGACATTGTGTTGATAATCAACGACAATGCATATGGAGAACGATCTCAGACACCTTTGATCAAAGCCCAAAAAGAACAAACCATTCTCGTAAAAACTGAAGGAAGTTATAACTGGTACGATTTTTCCGTTAGGGTAAAAGGTGCCGATCGTTATGAACGAAGATTTGCGGGAAGAGTAGAAACCGGCGAACACTCAAAAACAGACCCATTCATGGGGGGGATTATTTAGAATCATTCTGTTTTTAGGCATAAAAGAAAAGATCTCCTGTATACAAAGCAACCTTTGTAAAGATTATTCATCTATGTCATAAAAGGTTATTGATCACAAATACAGGAGATTTGGTTTATTTGTGTAATCTGGAGAAAATGACGGCCAAATTAGCTGAAGGTTAACAGTTAAGGCCAAATTATAATAAATCATTAAGAATCGAAAGATTTAAGTTAATTAAGACTTTTCTAATTTGCGTAGAAAATTTTTTATGGATATTTTTGGAAAGTTTTTGTAAGGTTACATCCCCCGAACTGATAAAAAATGGATAGCAGTTTTTTAACAGAAGTGTAATTACGGAAAACGTAAGTGGTTTTAGGAGCGTGTCTTTAGCTTTGATAAAGGCAAAAATTAACAGGATAAATAACTAACTTATGCTATATGCTATAGGAGTCTTTCTAGGTTGTTTTGTATTAACAATCTGGACCATTCCCAAAATAATACGAGTAGTAACTCACAAAAACTTAATGGACGACCCCGGGAGTCGAAGTTCGCATGAAACCAAAACCCCGACACTCGGAGGCGTATCTTTCTTTCTGGCATTTATAGGGGTAATGTTCTTTATCAGGGATTTCGATCACTTTGAAGAAGCAATCTATTTTGTTCCGGCTCTCACGATTGTGTTTATTGCCGGCTTAAAAGATGATCTGGTATCAATAAGTCCGAGGGCAAAATTGGTTGCACAGATCTCCGCGATCGGATTTATATTGTATAATTCAGGTTTTCAGTTCAATACGTTTAATGGCTTTTTAGGAATTGGAGATATTCCGGTTTGGTTAGGGATGGTTCTGTCAGGATTTTTAATGATAGTCATCATAAATGCTTTTAACCTTATCGATGGCATCGACGGTTTGGCATCTATGGTCGGGTTGGTTATTTCAGGTGCATACGGAACCATTTTTTATCTGATTGACGAGCCATTTTATATGTTGGTCTGCCTGGCATTACAAGGGTGTCTTTTAGCCTTTCTTTATTACAACTTATCTGTACATCGGAAGATATTTATGGGAGATACAGGCTCTTTGTTAGTCGGGTTTATAATCAGCGCTCTTACAGTCAAGATGCTTGCATTGAATCCCTCTGACATGATCGAACTCCCTTTTTTGATGGAAAATGCTCCGGTAGTTGCCGTAAGCATTCTGATAGTGCCTCTGTTCGATACTGCCCGTGTGTTTACAATTCGCCTTTTACAAAACAGGTCTCCTTTTTCAGCCGATAGAAATCATATCCATCATCTTTTTATTGACGGATTGTTGTTATCACACAGAAGGGCTAGTTTTTTTATTAGTGTGTTAAACTTTCTGTTTATTTCTTTCATTGTTTTAATGGCTAAAGAGGTTGGATATATGCAATTAACAGGGATGTTTGCCATTTCTATAGCAGGCCTGTGTGTTATGTGCCATGCTCTGAAGAAAAACAGGGATCGCTTACAAAGCCGTTCTAGTGCGGTAAAACGTCTGAAGAATATTGTAAAACAACGCCAGTCAGAACCATTGACACAGTTGAACGTACTGAGGAGAAATGCAGGTTAGAAGCCTTTGTTTTAGAAACTAAGAGTTCTGTTCTGTATTAGTTACAATAAACGGAAATTGTAATGGATTTGATTGCCTGAATCCGGTATTTAGGTTCCAAAATATAAGGGTTTTGGTAGTTACTTAGGATAGTATATACTTTAAAAACAATATTATTCTTCTATAGAAACATCAAAAAGTCCGTTCAAGTCCGTAAAAACTCCGTAGCCTTCTTATATATCTCCCATATATACTATTTACATTCACCATACATACCGTATATATTCTCCTGCCATGCCGTAAGTCACCTTATTTCACGGATTTATGACTCAGCTAAACTATTAACGGGTCAACTATCGTTTCATTAAGATATTCATTTATTTCTGATATAGCAGTATAGTTTTTCAATAGGAGCTTCTTGTAAGATATTGTCCCTGAAGTTTAATGTATTGAAAATAAGAGCCTTGTTCTGTGTGCAAAAACTTCGCAAATCAGAATACTTTGTAAACTTTTGCCTTTTGTTCTCTGTTATGAAATCTTATCCGGTAATCACTGGTTTCCCAATTAAATGTTACCGGAATGATGTTTACGAATCCGAGACTTAGGATCTTTTTATATGTTCTAGTCTATATTATTAAACTTCTCTTTAATCTTATCAAGACATAAATTGCCCAGGCTCCCGTCATGAGTATGATTTATGTCGCGTTTAGGACTGAATGTCCCCTTCTCAATTTCCATTCCCATCTTTTTGTATGCGTCCCTGAATGGCATTCCGCTTAATACGAGATCATTCAGAGTATCGACACTAAAGAGATAGTCATATTTTTTATCATCGAGAATGCTTTCTTTTACAATTACGCTTTTGATAGAGAAGTTCATCATTTCCAGACATGATTTTAATTCCTGAATAGCAGGAACTATAATTTCTTTGGTAAGCTGGAGGTCTCTGTGATATCCGCTGGGCAGGTTAGTGGTTAACAAGGCCAGTTGATTTGGTACTGCCTGTACCTTGTTGCATTTACCTCTGATAAGTTCAAAAACATCCGGGTTCTTTTTATGAGGCATGATACTCGACCCTGTGGTTAATTCATTGGGGAAGGTTATAAAATCGAAATTCTGACTCATGTACAAACAGATGTCCATAGCAAATTTCGAGAGGGTAGCAGCAAGGCCGCTAATGGCAATAGCTGTGGTCCTTTCAGATTTACCCCGGCTCATTTGGGCAGCTACCACATTGTATTTCTGGTTAGCAAATTTGAGTTCATTGGTTGTATAGGCTCTATCGATAGGGAAGGAACTTCCGTATCCGGCAGCACTTCCTAATGGATTCTGATCAACAATCTTGTATGCAGCATCAACCATATATAGATCATCAATCAAACTTTCCGCATAAGCAGAGAACCATAGCCCGAACGAAGACGGCATCGCTATCTGTAAATGAGTATAACCGGGAAGTAGTACTTCTTTGTATTGGTTCGCTAATGATAACAATGTTTCAAATAATTCCTTAGAGCGCTTTTTTATGTCGGCTAGCTCGTTCTTCAAATAAAGGTTTACCGCAACTAAAACCTGATCGTTTCTCGATCTGGCTGTGTGAATCTTTTTCCCGGTATCTCCAAGCTTATCCGTTAGTAAGTATTCTATTTTAGAATGTACATCCTCAAAATTATCTTCAATAGTAAAGGTGCCTTCTTCGATAGTCTTACAGATTTCATCAAGAGTAAGAGTTAAATCAGATACTTCCTTTTCAGTCAATAATCCGATTTTTCCGAGCATCCTGGCATGTGCTTTAGAGGCAATGACATCGTATTTGGCAATAACCAGGTCGAGTTCTCTGTCGGACCCAACCGTGAATATATCTATCTTTTTGTCTGTTGAAAAACCTTTGTCCCAAAGTTTCATGATTTGTGTGTTTTTGTTATGATATTGTCAAGTTATGTTGTTATGCAAATGTTATCATTACTGCTTAACCGTATAACGTCATATTTATAATACTTTATCTAATACCTTTATATAAATTTCAATGCCTTCTTCAATTTCATTCACATATATAAACTCATTGGCAGAATGTGACCGAGTAGAATCGCCCGGACCTAGTTTTAAGGACGGACAATACAGTACAGCCTGGTCTGATAGTGTTGGAGAACCGTATGTAGAGCGCCCCAGCGAAATACCGGCCTGCACAAGTTCATGTTCTTGCGGAATGGAAGATGAGTTTAGGCGTAATGATCTTGCATTCATTTCGCAGGGAGCATTTTCCTGTATTAGGGTATTAACATCTTCGTTGCTGTAACAATCATTTACACGAACATCTACTACGATATCTACTTCCGATGGTACCACATTATGTTGTTTGCCGGCGTTTATCTGAGTTACGGTCATCTTTACTTTCCCCAGCACCTCTGAAACTTTTTCAAATTCAAAGTCTTTAAACCATTTTAGAACATCTATAGTGTTATAAATCGGATTATCGTCATTAGGATGTGCTGCATGGCTTGGTGTGCCTTTAATTTTTCCGTCGAACACGACCAATCCTTTTTCAGCAATGGCCAGGTTCATCAGTGTAGGTTCACCAACTATAGCCACATCTATTAGGGGGAGCCTTTTTAAGACGGAATTTAATCCGTTTGGGCCTGAACTTTCTTCTTCGGCAGAAGCTACCATTACGATGTTATATTTTAGGTCTCCTTTGTCGTAGAAATGGGTAAACGTAGCTAAAAGAGAAACCAGGCAACCGCCTGCATCATTACTCCCGAGCCCGTAAAGCTTGCCATCTTCAATATGCGGATGAAACGGGTCTCTGGTATAGGCATTGTTGGGTTTAACCGTATCGTGATGTGAATTGAGTAACAATAATGGTTTTCCTTCTTCGTAATGTTTGTTGAAAGCCCACACATTGTTATTTTCCCTTTTAAACGGAATTCCGAATGCAGTAAACCAGTTTTCAATATGTTTTGCAGTTCCTTCTTCTTCCGACGAAAAAGATTGCGTGGCAATTAATTGTTTTAATAGTTCAATAGCTTGGATGGAAAGCTCTTGTGGTATCATAAGGTGATGGTTGTTTTTTTAGTTTGTCGGTTTGATATCATGTCGATGCTTCCTATGTATACGTAGGAAACGTTTTCCTTTAATGCATTAAAGCAATTATGAAGTTTTGGGAGCATGCCATCTGCTATAATACCTTCTCCTAACAATTGTTTGTACGATGCTGCGTTGATTTGCTCTATTACGGAGTCTTCATCTTTAAGATCTCTCAAAACCCCTCTTTTTTCGAAACAATAATATAAGTGTGTTTCGTAATGATTACTTAAAGCCCTGGCAATTTCTGAGGCAATGGTATCGGCATTCGTATTAAATAATTGCCCGTTTTTATTGTGAGTAATAGCACAGCATACAGGAGTAATATCATTTTCCAATAACAGTGTAAGGGCTCCGGTATTTACTTCCTCTACATCACCTACAAAACCGAAATCATGTTCTTTTACGGGACGTTTTACGGAACGGATCAGGTTTAGATCCGCACCCGACAGGCCAATAGCATTACAATTCTTTCCTTGAAGTTTTGCCACGATGGTTTTACTCGCCAGTCCGCCATATGCCATGATAATAACCTTTAAGGTCTCTGCATCTGTAATTCTCCTGCCCTCTATCATTTGTGTCGGAATGCTTAATTTTCCGGCTAATTGAGTAGCGAGCTTACCACCGCCGTGAATTAATACTTTAGGGCCTTCAAGCTCAGCAAAATTTGATATAAACTCATCGAGTATCGTTTCATTTTCGATTAGGTTTCCGCCTATTTTCACTATGGATACTTTTTGTTTCATACTATAGACTCTCTAAAATATTCTTTAATACCACTTGGGCAGCATAAGTTCTGTTATTAGCCTGCTCGATAACTACCGATTGATTGCTGTTAAGTACCTCGTCAGTAACAATTACGTTTCTTCGAACCGGCAAACAGTGCATGAATTTAGCATTCCCCAGTTTCGCACTGTTCATCATCCATTTTTCATCAATAGATTCTACTTCTCCGTAATTTTTATATGAACTCCAGTTCTTGACATAAACGAAGTCGGCATCTTTTAGCGCCTTTTCCTGATCATATGTTATAGGGATATCTTTTGTAACCTCAGGATTTAGTTCGTATCCTTTTGGGTGTGTGATAACAAAGTCTACGTCGAGACGTTGCATCATTTTAGCAAAAGAATTAGGAACAGCATGTGGTAAGGCCTTCGGATGTGGTGCCCACGATAAAACAACCTTCGGTTTTTGCTTTTGTTTTAACTCTGTAATGGTGATAGCATCAGCCAGGGCCTGTAATGGATGCCCGGTTGCACTTTCCATATTTAAAATTGGAACTGAAGCGTATTTTTGAAAACTTTTCAGTACTTGTTCCTGCTCGTCTTTCTCTTTATCACATAACGTAGGGAAGGCACGAATAGCCATTATATCTACATATTGTGAGATAACGGCAGCAGCTTCTCTTACATGCTCAGCTTTATTGGTGTTCATAACGGCACCATCTTCAAATTCTAAGCCCCAACTATCAGACGAAACATTTAAGACCATTGTCTTCATTCCCAGATTTTGAGCAGCTTTTTGAGTACTTAACCGCGTACGGAGGCTTGAGTTAAAGAAAAGGAGCCCGATGGTTTTGTGCTTTCCGAGTTGCTCGAATGCATAAGGGGCTTTTTTCAAGTTGATGGCCTCGTTAATTAACTGATCTATGTTTGGAATATCGTCCAGGTCTAAAAAATGTTCCATTTTATTATTATCGTATTTTGTGACAAATGATTTACAAAACGGAAACCATGTGTAAAATCATTATTAATCACTATTCGTTTTTAATTATTTATTATCAATGACATCGTAAAGTGCTTCTATAAAGAGATCTATATGCTCTTTCTGAACAGTTAAAGGCGGAAGAATCCGGAGTAAATTTTTATTGCCGGCACCTCCTGTAAAGATACGTTTTTCGTAGATGAGTTTTTTACGTAAATCAGCTACTTCAAATTCGAATTCGAGTCCGATCATTAAACCACGACCTTTTATTTGTTTCAGATGAGGAAGATTCTTGGCTTTTTCTGTAAAGTATGCAGCTATTTCAGTGGCATGTGTTATAAGGTTATTTTCTTTTAATACATCTAAAACGGCAATACCTGCCGCACAAGCCAAATGATTTCCTCCGAAGGTGGTGCCAAGCATTCCGTATTTGGCTTCTATGGAAGGATGAATAAGAATACCGCCCACTGGGAACCCATTTCCCATTCCTTTGGCCATGGCTATAATATCGGGTTCGATATTATGATGCTGAAAAGCGAAGAACTTCCCGCTTCTGCCGTATCCGGACTGAACCTCGTCCAATACGAGTAAAGCACCGTGTTTTTTACATAATTCCTGAGCGCCTTTTAAAAACTTGGTTGTAGGCTCATCAAGACCTCCGACACCCTGGATAGGTTCAATAATAACCGCACATACGTCTCCTTTGACTAATTCATAATCTAAAGAGTGAAGTTGGTTTAAAGGAAGGAAGGAAACGTCGTGCTGGCTATTTATGGGTGCGTTTATGTTTTTATTATCTGTAGCGGCAACGGCTGCTGAGGTTCTACCATGAAAAGCATTGTTAAAGGCAATCACCCTGCTTTTTCCGGTAACAAACGACGCTAGCTTTAATGCGTTTTCATTGGCTTCAGCCCCGGAGTTGCACAAAAACAATTGATAATTGTCACAGCCCGAAAGGTTACCTAATTTATCTGCCAATTCTTGCTGCAACGGGTTTTTGACGGCATTAGAATAAAAACCGAGCTTATGTAGCTGTTCATTTAGTTTCTCTGTATAATGCGGATGCGAATGCCCGATAGAGATTACAGCATGGCCTCCATAGAGGTCGAGATATTGTTGTCCTTTTTCGTCGTAGACATAAACATTATCTCCCCTCACAGGAGTGATGTCATACAGTGGATAAACGTCGAATAATTTCATGTTTTCTTTAATATTGTTATATTGTTATCGGGTGATGATGTTACACTGTTTATTTCTGTTCTTTTGATTTAAATTCAGCTTTCTTCGGGCCTGGTAATTTGTCAATATTCATACCTCAATACGGGCGTCTATTTAGCTATTTGATTAATTTTTTCAAAAGAGGTCACAATCCCTTTTATCAATGAGGAGCTGAGTCCCTGATGTTCCATTTCATTCAGACCTTCAATGGTACAGCCCCGGGGAGTTGTAACTTTATCGATCTCTTGTTCGGGATGGTTACCGGTCTGGATCAATAAACCGGCAGCTCCGGCACAGGTTTGCATGGCCATTTCCTGAGCTTCAGCCGCATCGAAACCTAATTGAATGGCTCCTTGGGTTGTTGCCCTGATCAGCCGCATCCAAAAGGCTATCCCGCTGGCACAGATTACGGTAGCTGCCTGCATTTGGTGTTCAGGAATTGAGATCGATGTCCCCAAACGGTTAAAGATTGCCTTAGCCAGGTCAATACGTTTTTTTCCTTTTTCATTAGCACATAAACAGGTCATGGATTTTCCAACCGAAATGGCTGTGTTAGGCATGCTCCTGATAATGTAATGATCAGATCCGATAAGAGCTTCTATTCTTGGGATTTTAAATCCTGTAATGGTAGAGATCAATACATGGTTCTGGTGCAACAGGTCTTTTATTTCTAAAAGGATAGATTCGAACTGGGCAGGCTGAACAGCAAAGATTATAATGTCTGAGTTTTGAACAGCTTCTCTATTGTTGTCCGTTACAAAAACATTTTTGTATTCTTCGTATTCCTTGATGCTTTCTTTGTTTCTCTTGGTGAGAAACAATGTAGTGATAGCATTAGTGGTTATCAGTCCCTTTGCGATTGATAACCCCAGATTTCCTGCGCCTATAACAGCTACTTTCATATGGGTTAAATTAGTTACAGGTTGCTCGATACGGAATCTTTGCAAACTGTGTTTTGGTTGTTCATTATATTTTGAGCGTCATTGCGAAAAACGACTCATGGAGCGACGCGGTAATCCCTTAAATAGAAATCTAAGCCTCCAATGAGACTGCCACAGCTATTTCCTGTTATTGATGGCTTTGCAGTGACGTTTATTAGTGTATTAAAAATAACTTGCCTTTAACTGTAATCCTTCTGTTTCTGGCAATCCAAACATTAAATTCATGTTTTGAACAGCTTGTCCGCTGGCTCCCTTCAGCAGATTGTCTTCAGCGCCGGTGATCAGTAATATATCTTCGTGCTTATGAAGGTGCAAATGACACATGTTTGTGTTTACCACTTGTTTCAGGTGAATTTCTTTGTCCGACACCTTGGTGAAAGGAGCATCTTTGTAAAAGCCGGCGTACATTGCTTTAGCTTCGTCCAAAGATCCTGTAAACCTGGTATATGCCGTTACAAAAATTCCTCTGGAAAAATTTCCGCGTTGCGGCATAAAGAGCAATGAAGCCTCTGAACCTTGCAGGGAAGCCAGACTTTCGCCAATTTCACCCAGATGTTGATGCGTAAAAGGCTTATACCATGAAATATTATTATTTCTCCAGCTAAAATGCGATGTAGCAGATGGACTGACCCCTGCTCCGGTACTTCCGGTAACGGCATTAACATGTATTTCCTGTTGTAAACGCTTGTCAGCGGCAAGAGGTAAAAGTGCTAATTGAATAGCTGTAGCAAAACAACCCGGGTTAGCAAGCTGTTTTGCGCTTTTAATTTTTTCTTTATTCAGTTCGGGTAGGCCGTAAACAAACTCCATACCGTTGAAACTGGCATCATTTTGCAATCTAAAATCGTTACTGAGGTCTATGATCTTTGTGTTTTCAGAAAACTTGTAGTTATTCAGAAAGCTTGATGAATTCCCATGTCCGAGACATAAGAACAAGACATCTATTTCCGGATTGATCTCTCCTGTAAATTTTATATCGCTAAGCCCCAACAGATCCTCATGAGCATCACTTAAAGGTTTTCCTGCCCTTGTCGTGCTGAATACAAAATCTATGGTTGCTTGAGGGTGGTTTAGTAATAACCTTATTAACTCTCCTCCGGTATATCCTGAACCTCCTATAATTCCTGCTTTAATCATTTTAATTCTGATTTACTGCCTGGTGTATTTTAGCAGAATTAGACATTATTTTTATAAAGCCTTTAGCATCATCGGCAGTCCAGCCTTTGTTCATTTCACCGTATGCCCCGAATTTGGCGCTCATCAGATCATGATCAGATTTAATACCATCTATAACAAATCTGTACGGATGCAAACTTACCCAGACATCGCCCGACACATTCTTTTGTGAATCGGTTAAGAAAGCCTCAATGTTTCTCATGGCTTCATCTAAAAATTGCCCTTCATGCAATAACATACCATACCAGTTGGCTAAATACTCTTTATGATGTTGTTGCCATTTGGTTAATACATGTTTCTCAAGCGTATGATGTGCTTTAATAATGATAATGGGAGCGGCGGCCTCAAAACCTACTCTTCCCTTAATTCCAATAATGGTATCACCTACATGAATATCTCTTCCAATTGCATAGACAGAAGCTATTTCGTTTAATTTTTCAATATTCTCTACAGCTTTCCCTTTTTTGCCGTCAATGGCAGTCAATTCGCCTTTATTAAACGTAAGTTTTACTTTTTGAGATCCCATACTGGTTAATTGGCTGGGGTATGCCTCGTCAGGTAGCGGAAGGTGAGAAGTAAGAGTTTCTTCACCACCTACGCTGGTGCCCCATAAGCCTTTGTTGATGGAATACTTGGCTTTGGACCATTCCATGTTAACCCCTTTGCCGGACAGGTATTCTATTTCTTCCTGTCTTGAAAGTTTCTTGTCCCTGATCGGAGTTATGATCTCGATCTCGGGAGCGATAATTTGAAAAATCATATCAAACCTGACCTGATCGTTACCGGCACCGGTACTTCCGTGGGCAATATACTTTGCATCGATTTTTTTTGCATACTTTATGATCTCTATTGCCTGAACGATTCTTTCGGCGCTTACAGAGAGCGGATAAGTGTTGTTTTTAAGAACATTGCCGTAAATAAGGTATTTTACAACTTCATCGTAAAAAGTTTGTACTGCGTCTATAGAGGTGTACGACGAAACCCCAAGCACTTTGGCCTTACTTTCGATGTTCCGGATTTCTTCTTTACTGAACCCTCCTGTATTAACACTAACAGCATGAACATCAAATCCTTCTTCTTCAGATAAATACTTGGCGCAATACGAGGTGTCTAATCCTCCGCTATAGGCTAAAACTAATTTCTTCATTTTTTCTTTTTTTCTTTTTTAAGGAAAATATTTTGTTTAATACTCTTTAATCTTTTAAAAACTTTCTTGTTATACGAATGTTTGTGATTATGTTCTTTATCAGCAGGATCATACAACATACCGGTACACAGGCACATTTTTCTGTCTGTCCTTGTTAAGATATCGTAATTTTTACAAGTCTGGCATCCGTTCCAAAAGGCCGGATCATCAGTGAGTTCAGAAAAGGTAACCGGTTCATACCCCAGATCGTAATTGATTTTCATTACGGCCAAACCGGTAGTGATTCCAAATATCTTGGCTTCTGGAAATTTATTTCTGCTGTGTTCAAAAACCTTTTTCTTTATTTTAGTGGCTAGTCCATGGCCTCTAAAATCAGGGTGTACAATCAGTCCTGAATTGGCAACATATTTTTCATGCCCCCAGGTTTCTATGTAGCAAAAACCGGCAAAGGTCTCTCCGTCCAATGCAATTACAGCATTACCATTTTGTATTTTGGTAACGATATACTCGGTGGTTCGCTTGGCAATTCCTGTTCCTCTTTGCTTAGCAGAATCTTCAATAGTATCACAAATGATTTGTGCATATTGAATATGCGAGTTGTTGGCAATAACTACCTGCATAGTGTTCTAAAAAATTAAAATCTTGATTTAAGTAAAACTGGTTTTTCGCGGGGGAGTTGGACACACCTAACTCCAATAACTATTGTGCACCCTTACGGGCGACGGCGGCGGATAGGACGAACGGGAGTAATAGCAAAAACAATCCCGGGAGCCGTTAGCTCCGATAAGAATTGTATGTTTTGATTGTTTTGCATTTTAATTAATAAATGTTTGTCCTTTGTTTTATGGATACAATATTAGAAAATATAAATGAATTATTATTTCGAATGTTTGTTAAATTTGTAACAATGAATTATTAATTTCTTCGTATGTATAGAAAAACTGTAAAATTTACTCCGGAAGATATAGAGGTTTTTAAGGATAAACTTTTGTCTTGGGCACAGCAATTTGAAGAGGTGGCCTGGCTGGATAGCAATAATTATCACAGGCGGTACAGTTCTTTTGACAGTATAATGGCATTTGATGCCCTGACTTCTATACAAACGGATACATATGATGCTTTTGAAAAACTCAAAGAGTACCAATCCGTCTCACACGACTGGTTGTTTGGTTACCTTTCTTATGATTTAAAAAATGACGTTGAAAATTTAAAGTCAGGTAATTTTGACGGGCTGGAATTTCCGGATCTTTATTTTTTTCAGCCTAAAAAGATTGTTACCATAAAAGAGGGGGTGGCAGAATTTCATTATTTACCAATGGTCGACGATGAGGTAGAAGCAGATTACGAAGAAATTAATTCGTTTCAGGAAAGCAGTACTTATGAAACCGGAAATACGGGAGATGTAAAAATCAAATTGCGGATCCATAAAGAAGAATATATGGCTAAAGTAAAAAAGATGCTGGATTATATTCATCGGGGAGATATTTACGAAGCCAGTTTTTGCCAGGAATTTTATGCGGAAGATACGGAACTAGCTCCCCTCAGAAGCTATAAGCACTTAAATGAAATTTCAAAACCTCCGTTTGCAACCTATCTTAAAATAAGGGATCAGTATTTGTTATCGGCATCGCCTGAACGATATCTGAGAAAAGAAGGGAGCAAGGTGCTTTCCCAGCCCATTAAAGGAACCGCCAAAAGGGCACAGTTTTTAAAAGCTGATGTACAGTTGGTAAATTCGTTGAGAAATAACCCGAAAGAGCGTTCTGAGAATATAATGATCGTAGACCTTGTCAGAAATGACCTGTCGAGGGTTGCCAAAAAAGGAACGGTGGAAGTAGAAGAACTTTGCAAGGTATACACCTTCGAACAGGTACATCAACTCATATCCACAGTGAAAGCTATTGTCCCTGATGAAACGAACCCAATAGATATAATTAAAGCAACTTTTCCTATGGGAAGCATGACAGGAGCGCCTAAAATTTCAGCTATGAAAATTATTGAAGAACTTGAAGAAACTAAAAGAGGGCTTTATAGTGGAACCGTGGGGTATTTTACTCCCGTTGGCGATTTTGATTTTAATGTTGTGATAAGAAGTATTCTTTACAACGCAACAAAAAAATATATTTCGTATTCAGTGGGAGGTGCCATTACAGCGAGATCGATTCCAGAAAAAGAATATGAAGAATGCCTTATAAAAGCAAAGGCCATGCGTGAGGTATTGGAAGGGAAGTTAAATAATCAAAAAGTGTAACTTTAACCCACACCTAAATTTTAGTGATGCAGCATAACGAATTTTATTTTTATTGTCACAACAAGAAGTTATACGGACAGTATTGGAAACCGCAACAGCTAAAAGCCGTTGTGGTATTGGTACATGGCATGGGATCGCACAGCGGACGTTATTCTTCTTTTGTGGTACCTGAATTTATAGATAAAGGTTATGCTGTTATCGGTTTCGACCACTTTGGTCATGGGCATACGGAAGGTAAGCGGGGAACGTGCCCCGGATATGAAGCTGTCCTTGATAGTATAACAGAGGTTTTTGATAAAGTTGATGAGTTGTTTAACGGTTTTCCGAGGTTCTTATACGGCCATAGTATGGGAGGAAATGTAGCTTTAAACTATGTCTTGCGACGAAAACCGGAATTAAAAGGAGTCGTTATAACCAGTCCGTTTTTACGTATTGCTTTTCCAACCCCTGCCTGGAAAATGGCATTGGGGAAGCTATTCTATCGTATCGCTCCTAATATAACTCTGTCAAGCGGGATTGATGCAAAATATATTTCAAGAGATGAAAAAGAAGTGAATAAGTATAAAGAAGATAAGCTGGTACACAACAGAATAAGCCCGAATTTTTCAATACCCTTTATAAAGGCGGGAGAAGAGGCTATTTCCAAAGCACTGCAATTACATCTTCCGCTTTTATTGTTGCACGGAACCGATGATTATATTACGAGTCATTATGCCAGTAAAGCTTTTGCCAAGCAATCGGAAAAATATACGGAGCTGAAACTTTTTGAAGGGGGATATCATGAGTTGCATAATGATTTAGAGAAGCAAGAGGTACTGAATACAATTACCGGTTGGATGGATAACCAACTATAAGAATTATCTTTGCCCCATGCAGGAACTGTTCAATAAACATATCTCTAAGAATTTTTCATTTGTTAAACAAGCTAAGATTTTAATAGCGACAAGCGGGGGAATAGATAGTGTCGTATTAACACATTTGTGTAAAAATGCAGGCCTTACCATAGCCCTGGCTCATTGCAATTTTAAGCTTAGGGGAAATGAGAGTGATGCCGATGAAGCTTTTGTAAAGACTCTGGCAACAGATTTAAATATTCCGGTTTATACAACGTACTTCAATACACTTAAATATAAGGATGAGCATAAGGTATCCGTCCAGATGGCAGCCCGCGAATTGCGGTATAACTGGTTTGCCTCATTGATTGACGAATACAATTTCGACTGTGTTTTTACCGCTCACCATGCTGACGATAACCTGGAGACCTTTTTAATTAATTTATCCCGGGGAACCGGTATTGAAGGTCTTATGGGCATTCCGTCGCTTTATAAGAATACTGTACGTCCTTTATTGCCCTTTACAAGAGAAGAAATAGAAAACTTTGCAGTGCAGCACGGAATAATCTGGAGAGAGGACAGCAGTAATGAAGAATCGAAATACCTTAGAAATAAGTTGAGGTTGGAAGTGATTCCGGAATTGAAGAGTGTTAATACTTCGTTTATGGATAACTTCAATAAAACTATTCGGTTTATTCAGGGAACATCACAAATAGTCCGGAACCACCTTGAAGAGTTAAAGCAAAAGTTGTTTGTATTTGAAGAAGATAGAATAATTATTAACGCCGAAAGGTTAAAAGAGCTTAGTCCGAGAAAAGATTATCTTTTTGGATTGTTCAATGAATATGGTTTCAGGGAATGGAACGATGTTGAAAGCTTGCTTTTTAGCTCCAGCGGAAAGCAGGTTTTTTCGGAAACACACCGAATGTTAAAAAATAGAGAAGAAATCATCATTACTCCCATAAAACCTATTGAAATAGAGGACTATTATTCGCTGGAAAAAGATGCGGGGCTGGATGTAAGTAGTTTAAGATTAGTTGTTTATGACGTTGGTTTGACAGGGCCTTTTAAAAACAACCTGGCTTATATAGATAAAGATTTGTTAAAGTATCCACTGATCGTTAGGAAATGGAAAAAAGGCGACTATTTTTATCCCCTCGGAATGCAGAATAAGAAGCTTTTATCGAAGTTTTTTAAAGACGAGAAGTTTTCTATCCTAGATAAAGAAAACGCTTGGATTCTGTGTTCAGGGAATGAAATAGTATGGGTTATTGACCATCGGATAGATGACCGGTATAAGGTAACCTCCAAAACAAAAAATATTTTAAAAATAGAGCACTTAAAATGAACCGACTTTACTTATTTTTTTTACTAACCTTAGCATCAGTTGTTTCGCTTACTGCACAAATTAAAGATCCAGTTAAATGGAGTACAGAAGTTGAGAAAGTATCAGAAACAGAATACAACCTAATTTTTAAAGCCTCTATAGAACCTCACTGGCATTTATATTCTCAGGAATTACCTGAGGGAGGGGCGCTTCCTACGATCTTTAACTACGAAGGGGCAGGAGAAGGATATGAGTTAATTGGAAAAACTGAAGAAGGAGAATCCATTACCGAATATGACAAAGTATTCGAGATGGAACTGTCTTATTTTGCCGACAAGGCCACTTTTAAACAAAAAATTAAATTATCGGATGAATCATTAGCATCCGTAAACGCTTCAATTGAATTTCAGGCATGTGACGATGAGAGCTGTATCTTCGACAGTAAAGAAGTGTCTTTTGTGATCAATGAAGGAGCCTCTTCTAAACAAACTACAGCAGTTGCCTCTGCTAACGATGCTGACAAGCCTGCATCCGGCCAGGGGACTGAAGTAAAAAAAGATAAAAAAGAAGAGAAAAAAGGACTCTTAACTATATTTTTGATTGCATTTGTTTCGGGGTTTGCGGCACTGTTAACACCTTGTGTTTTCCCGATGATCCCGATGACGGTTAGCTTTTTTACAAAACAGAGCAAGACCAGGGCAGCAGGTATTAAAAATGCAATCTTTTATGGTATCTCGATAGTAGTCATCTATGTGCTTTTAGGTTCATTGGTTACGGCTGTTTTCGGAGCAGATTCATTAAATGCATTATCGACCAATGTATGGTTTAATGTTATCTTCTTCCTGTTACTGGTAGTATTTGCGGCATCTTTCTTAGGGGCTTTTGAAATCGTATTACCTAATTCATGGGCTAATAAAGTTGACAGACAAGCAGACAGAGGCGGGATTATAGGTATTTTATTTATGGCTCTTGCCCTTGCAATAGTATCTTTTTCATGTACGGGACCAATTGTGGGAACCTTATTAGTAGAAGCAGCCAGTAAGGGAGGAGCGGCACCTATTATAGGGATGTTAGGATTCTCTCTGGCATTAGCATTGCCTTTTATGTTATTTGCTATGTTCCCGGGCTGGTTAAACTCATTACCAAAATCGGGAGGATGGCTAAATTCTGTAAAAGTATTTTTAGGATTCCTGGAATTAGCACTCGCCTTTAAATTTTTATCAAATGCCGACCTGGTATTACAGTTACATTGGTTGGAAAGAGAAGTATTTATTGCCATTTGGATCGCTGTATTCGGAACATTGGCCTTGTATTTGTTTGGAAAGATCAATTTGCCACACGATTCACCGCTGCAACATATATCTGTGGGTAGGTTAGGACTTGGTTTGTTGGTACTATCGTTTACAATCTATCTGATTCCGGGTCTTTGGGGAGCACCTTTAAAATTAATCAGTGGGTTCCCGCCACCAATGCACTATAGTGAATCTCCCTATGGAGTAGGTTTTACCAAATTAGGTGGGGGCGGAGCCACGGCACATGCAGAATTACCTGAAGGAGCTCATCATGGACCACAGGATATCGTAGCTTTCCTTGATTACGATAAAGGAATGGCCTATGCCAAAAAAGTAGGAAAGCCTGTTATGATCGATTTTACAGGACATGCATGTGTGAACTGTAGAAAAATGGAAGAGCGTGTGTGGAGTGAAGATCAGATTTTAAATATTCTAAATAATGATATCGTTCTTATATCCTTGTATGTAGATGACAAGCGTCCGCTGCCGGAAAACGAACAATATGTGTCTGATGCAACAGGAAAGAAAATAAAAACCATTGGTAACAAATGGAGTGATTTTCAGATTGTAAATTATAGAGCCAATGCACAGCCTTACTACGTGTTGGTCGATAATGAGGGGAACAATCTTAACGCTCCTGTAGGATATACGCCCGATATTGATGCCTATGAAGCATGGCTTAAGGATGGAGTATCGAATTATAAAAAATAAGAGTTTTTAATATTTTTAATGAGGAAGCACAGTTGTTACAACTGTGCTTTTCTTATTTATAACGTATATTTAAAGGCTAAAAACTAATCGACACAAATATTAATTTAAATGAAAAAATTGTTATTACTTTTTCTACTGGTATCTGTCAGTTGTATTACAGCCCAAACGGATTATAATATTAAAGAGCATTATACAAAGAAAGAAGTTACTATAGAAATGCGGGATGGCATCAAACTGCATACGACAATTTATAGCCCCAAAGACACTTCGAAAGAATATCCGATTATCATGCAGCGTACACCTTACAGCTGTGCACCATACGGAGAAAGTGAATTCCGGTCTAAGATTGGTCCGAACGAGAACATGATGAAAGAAGGGTACATTGTTGTATACCAGGATGTGAGAGGAAGGTGGAACAGTGAGGGGGTATATGATAATATGCGGGCATTTATCCCCAATAAAAAGCGAAAAGAAATAGACGAGGCATCTGATACATACGATACGATAGATTGGTTGGTAAAGAACGTCCCCAATAATAACGGAAAAGTAGGCGTTTGGGGGATCTCATATCCCGGTTTCTATTCAACATATTCTCTATTGTCAAATCATAAAGCATTAAAAGCAGTCTCGCCCCAGGCATGTATAGGCGATTTCTTTTTCGACGATTTTCATCATAATGGAGCGTATTTACTGAGTTACTGGCGAGCAACCGCCTTGTTTGGTTATATGAAAGATGAGCCGACAACGAAAAGCTGGTACAGTTTTCCTGAATTAGGAACAGAAGATCAATACCAGTTTTTCTTAGATGCAGGACCACTGTCTAATTTGGACACCTATTATAAAGAAGATAATGTATTCTGGCAACAACTAAAAGAACATCCCAATTATGACGAGTTTTGGAAATCAAGGGGCATAATTCAACATTTGGAGGATATAAAACCGGCAACCATGATTGTGGGCGGATGGTTCGATGCAGAAGATCTATACGGTCCGCTTGAAACCTATAAAAACATTGAAAAGAGGAGTGAAAATTACAATACCATTGTCATGGGGCCATGGAGTCATGGCGACTGGGCAAGAACCAATAAAAGGCAAGCAATAGGGAATGTGTATTTTGGCGATGATATCTCTAAATTCTATCAGGAAGAGATAGAGTCTAGATTTTTTCATCATTTTTTAAAGGGCCACGGTGGTAATGAATCAGGATTGCCTGAGGCATACGTATTTGATACCGGTGAAAGAGCCTGGAGTACATACGAAACCTGGCCTCCAGAGAATATAGAAAAGAAGAGCTATACATTGAATAAAGGAAGACTGGCCGAAATAACGACCCTGGATTTTTCTTTTGAAGAATTTATTAGTGATCCTAAAAAACCGGTGCCGTATTCTGAAGATATTAAAATGGTATTTACACCTCGTAAATATATGACCGACGATCAGCGTTTTGCTGCCCGAAGACCCGATGTATTGGTTTTTGAAACAGATGTATTGAAAAAAGATCTGACAATGGTAGGAGATATTCTTTCTCAACTAAAGGTGTCTACCACCGGAACATCGGCCGATTGGGTAGTGAAGCTTATAGATGTTTATCCGCCTGATGCAGAAGATTACCCCGAAACGCAGGAATATCTTAAAATGAGTAATTACCACATGATGGTAAGAAGCGAAGTGCTGAGAGGACGTTTTAGAAATAGTTTTGAGAATCCAGAACCCTTTGTGCCGAATGAAATAACCGACGTCAATATCAAGCTTCAAGATGTATATCACACTTTTAAGAAAGGACATAAGATTCAGATCCAGATACAAAGTACCTGGTTTCCATACATTGACCTGAACCCTCAGACATATGTAGATAATATTTTTGAAGCAAAAGAAGAGGATTTTAAAAAACAGGTACATAGAGTCTATAATTCTTCCAGGATTGAATTTTCAGTATTAAAAAAATAAAATATTGTTACTGGTGGTACAGCATTAAAATACGACAGCCGCTGCTTTACCCGATAATCGAGATTTATTCCGGCTTGTGAGCTTGCTCCGGGCTCGTTTTAGCAGGACGGTTGTAAAAAGGTTTAACCAATCATTAAAAAAGGATACAAGAATCAAATGAGTTTAAATTATATCGATGATCAGCATTATGAAGGGATTAATTATATGGACCAGCTTTTTGAAAAAGCAGACTATGAGGATTGTACTTTTACAAGCTGTATCTTTTCAAATGTAAACCTGTCGAATATTAATTTTACGGACTGTAAGTTTGTGGATTGTGATTTGAGCGGTGTACAAATTAATAATACGGTTTTTAATCATGTTTCTTTTAAAGGGTGTAAGCTTTTAGGACTTGCATTCGATTCCTGCAATGACTATATGTTTGCGGTCAGTTTTGAAGAATGCCAGCTGGATATGTCGTCATTTTATAAGCGTATTCTCAAAAAGTCCGGGTTTACCGGTTGTAAGTTGGTCGGTGTTGATTTTACCCGGGCAGATCTTCAGGAAGCAATTTTTGACAGATGCGATCTTAAAGCATCAATTTTCGAGAATACAAACCTAAACAAAACAGACTTCAGGACATCTTTTAATTTATCGATGAATCCGGTCGCGAATAAAATGACGGGAGCATTATTCTCAAAGGACAATGCCCTGGGGTTATTAGATTCTTTTAAGGTGATCATTGAATAAAACCACCAGACTTGACTGATTGGCAATTTTAATTAGTGTTAAAACGATATATTTAATAAAAAAAGCGATACTCTGGTAGGGTTTGTATAAAAAATTAGATATAAAATTATAAATTCGGCAACCTAAACGAAACTTTACTTATGGCAATACTTTCATTTATTGGATTTACCTTATTGGTAGGGGTTATAGCATATTTAGCTACGCGTAAAACTAATGAAAAAACAAGCGATGGATATTTTTTAGGAGGACGGAGCTTAACGGCAGGGGTCGTAGCCGGTTCTTTATTGCTAACCAACTTGTCGACAGAACAAATCGTAGGTCTGAATGGAGCGGCTTACTCCGAAGGCATTTTGGTAATGGCATGGGAAACCCTAGCAGCCATAGCAATGGTCATTACAGCCATTTTTCTGTTGCCAAGATATCTGAAAGGAGGGTTAACAACAGTACCACAATTTTTAGAAACCAGGTATGATAAGGCAACAAAGACGATTGCATCCGGTTTGTTCTTACTGGGATATATTGTGATCTTACTTCCAATAGTGCTTTATTCAGGTTCTCTGGCAATAAGCACCATGTTTAATATTCCCGAATTGTTAGGAGTATCGCATGATACATCCATTTGGATAACCGTATGGGGAATAGGTATTGTAGGATCTGTTTATGCCATCTTCGGAGGTCTGAAGGCTGTGGCTGTTTCCGATAGTATTAATGCTATAGGTCTATTGACCGGAGGACTCCTGATTCCGATTTTTGGGTTATTGTACATAGGAGACGGTTCGATTGGCGAAGGGATTACCAAACTGGTGGAGCATGCACCGGATAAATTTAACTCGATGGGAACGGCTACTGCTTCTGTGCCTTTTTCGACCATTTTCACGGGAATGATGTTAGTACAACTTTTTTACTGGGGTACTAATCAGGCTATTATTCAAAGAGCTTTAGCTGCAAAAAACCTGAAAGAGGGACAAAAAGGATTAATGCTCGCAGCGTTTATTAAAATACTCGGGCCTTTAATTGTGGTGTTGCCCGGTATTATTGCCTTTTATATTTTCGGTGCAGATCTGGAAACTCCGGATCAGGCATACCCGATGTTGGTGAACAAAGTACTTCCGACAGTATGGATAGGATTCTTTGCAGCAGTTTTGTTCGGAGCAATCTTAAGTTCATTCAATAGCGGCTTGAATAGTGCAGTTACACTTTTCAGCATTGATTTTTATAAGGAATATATAGACAAGAATGCTTCTGAGGTTAAAATTATCAAGAACGGAAAGTATTTTGGGATCTTATTGGCAGTATTTTCAATGCTTATAGCTCCGCTTATTGCCAAGGCACCCCAAGGACTGTTCGGTTATTTACAAGAAGTAAACGGATGTTATAGTATCCCTATCCTGACAATTATTGTTGTGGGATACCTAACTAAACGCGTACCGGCAATTGCAGCTAAAATCGGAATCCTTTCAGGGTGTATTTTATATATAATAAGTCAGTTTGTTATCAAGCCGATAGTGTCAGCAAATGCTGTTGAAAAAGCAAAAGCGGCAGGAATATTAGATGAAGACAGGCTTGCAGAAATTGCTACTTTGGCATATCCGCATTATTTGCATGTCATGGCTATTTTGTTTGTAACCAATGTAGCGATCATGCTTCTTATCGGTAAGCTATATCCGAGGAGTACAGATTTTGAACTGGAATATACAAAGCAAGTGGATATTACTCCATATAAACACGCTGCCATCGCAGGAACAATTATCAGTTTGATAGTAATTGGTATATATATATACTTTTCATAAAGACACTATACAGATGAACAAAAGCGGGCTTTATTTTGAAGCCCGCTTTTTTATTGAAATTATATCATGTGATTTTAGCTTCATAAGCCAGGAGCCTTAGCGCATTAAATACAACAACAAGTGTCGAGCCCTCGTGCATCAATACTGCGGGCCCGATAGTAGCTATACCTGTAATAGTTAACGGAATTAGTATAGCCACCATGCCCAAACTTATAAAAAGGTTTTGTTTGATAATCTTTTTGGTTTTTCTGCTTAAAGCAATGGCAAAAGGCAATTTATCTAAGCTGTCGGCCATTAAAGCAATATCGGCTGTCTCTAAAGCTACATCACTGCCAGCCGCTCCCATTGCGATTCCTACGGTGCTATGCGCCATTGCCGGGGCGTCGTTAACACCATCTCCAACCATAGCAACTTTTCCGTTTTTATGTTTTAGTCTTTTTATGGCCTCTACTTTTTCTTCAGGTAATAGTTCACCCCAGGCATCAGTCAGGCCTATTTTTTTAGCTATGGAGCTGGCAACTAATCCATGATCACCAGAGATCATGATTATTTGTTTTATTCCAAGGCTTTTTAACTGCTTAATTGTCGGGATGGCTTCGGTGCGAGGAATATCCATGAGCGCTAATATTCCGACAAAAGTATTTCCTTTACTGATAAGCATAGTCGTTTTTCCATCCGAGGCAAGATTGATTAAGGTCTCTTTAATGGGGGTCGAAATATCTAGCTCTTTTTTATTTTCAAATAATTCGACATTGCCGATAAAAACATTTTCATTATTCAGGTCGGCTTTAATGCCTTTGCCAGGAATGGCCTCCAGGCTATTGACTTTCGGTAAGTCACTGCCATCGATCTTTTTCAGTCCGTCATTAACAATAGCCTTCGCTAGTGGATGGTCGCTCGATTGTTCTACGGCGACGGTAATTTTTAACAGTTCTTCTTTAGTGTATCCTTCAAAAGGAATAATATCGGTGAGTTTAGGGGTTCCTTCAGTAAGGGTTCCCGTTTTATCGAAAGCGAGTGCCTTAAGGGAACCAAGATCTTCCAAAGGCCTTCCGCCTTTTATCAGTACTCCACTTTTAGCTGCACGTGCTATACCGCTTAAAACGGCACTTGGTGTGGATATGGCCAGGGCACACGGACTTGCTGCCACCAAAACAGCCATGGCACGATAAAAGCTCTCACTGAAGCTTTCATCAATAATCAGAAAGGCAAAATGTAATAAGACAACTAATATCAGTACCGTCGGAACAAAATATTTTTCGAACTTGTCGGTAAATTGTTGAGTTGGTGATTTTTGTGTTTGGGCTTCATTCACAAGTTTGATTAACCGTGATAAGGTAGAATCGACAGATTTCTTAGTTACCATGACTTCTATGGTATTATTACCATTTAAAGTTCCGGAAAATACCAGATGCTGTGGGTCAATATTGGTTTCTTTCCACCATTCTTTTGAAGAATCTTTTACTGCAGTTTTTTCGACCGGAATACTTTCGCCTGTAATTGCCGCCTGATTGATGCTACTACTCCCTTCAATGATAATCCCATCGGCAGCTATTTTTGTATGAGGTTTAATTAAAATAACGTCACCCGGACCTAAATTGTCAATAGGGATTTCTTTAGTTACTCCATTTAATTTTACAAGAGCTGTTTTCGGAACAATATCAGCAAGTGACGCAATAGAATTTTTAGCTTTGTTCATAGCAAAATGTTCCAAAGCATGACCGAGGCTAAATAAAAAAAGTAAAAGCGCTCCTTCAGCCCATTCCCCTAAAATGGCTGCCCCTATAGCAGCAACAAGCATTAAAAAGTCTATTTCAAAGCCGCCTTTAGACAAAGTGCCGATTGCTTCTTTTGTAGTGAAAAAGCCCCCGAAAAAATAAGAGGCGACATATAATATTAAACTAGGCCAATACGGAATAGTATCAATATAAGTAAACAAATAACCCAACCCCAAAGCTGTACCGCATATTATAGAAAAGACAAGCTCTGTATGTTTTCCGAATATTCCTTTCTCGTGATGGTGATGACAAGTATCCATTGTTTTGTTTTTAATTAAGTTTCCCGGTTGGATTTAAGGCCATTTCTGAATGTCTTTATTAGAAATGACCTTCATTGATGATGGTTTAATGACTATGTTCGGCTTCCCCTTTTTTCATTTCAGCCATTAAATAATAGGCGTTGTTGAATACAAACCGGGTATTTGCAGAAACCGTATCTAAAAATGTAATGGCACTCCACTCCGCATCTTCATTATTTATAATGACCTCTATGGGAGAGAAAGTCCATTTATCTCCTTTTTTTTGAGCAGTAAAGGCATAATATGAATCTCCTTCTTTTACAATTCCTGAAGAAGGCAAAGCCACTACTTTGGTGTTGTCTGTTTCAACCCGGCCTTGAATATACATGCCCGGGATGAGGTTCCCTTTTTTATTTTCTATTTCCGCGTGGATATGAACGGCTTTGGGATTTTCCTCAAAGGTTTTGCCCACCGAATAGATTTCTGCGGTAAGTTCTTCTCCGGGTAGCGACTGTACCTTAAAGCGTACTTTTTGTCCTTCTTTTACTTTGTGAATATCCTTTTCAAACACCATGAGGTCCGCATGTACATGATGGGTGTTTACAACTTCAAAGAGTTCTGTCTGTGGTTCTACATACTGTCCGGTTTTTATATCCACTTTTTGAATGAATCCGTCTATGGGACTTCTAAGACCTATTTTTTGCTGAATGTTTCCTTGTTTAACGGCCGCGATGTTGATGTTTAATATTTTTAACTGAGCCTCCAAACCGTTGACCAGGGATTTAGAGGCCAGATAAGCGGCTTCAGCTTTTTGAAAATTCATACCCGAACCTACCCCTGCATCGTATAGTTTTTTCTGACGTTCGTAATCTTTTTTCAAGAACTCACGGTTGCTGTATGCATTCAGAAAGTCTGTTTGAACCCTGATAATATTCGGATGAGACAAGTAGGCAATGATTTTCCCTTTTTTTACTTCATCTCCCTCAATAACTTCGATAGAAGTAACATTGGCTCCAACAACAGACGTAACGGAAGCTTCATTTTGGGGCGGGACTTCGAGTGTGCCGTTTGCTTCCACATAATCACTTATGTTTCTTTTCCCGATAGTATCAACCTTCATCTGCAAAGCTTCAAACTGATTGTTTGAAAGTGTTATTTCTTCTGCATGATCATCAGAAGGTTCATCGTGAGAATGCTCATTTGCATGATCGTGTTCATGTTTATCGTTTTTATCTGTACTTTGTTTGCTCCCGCAACCGGCAATAATAGTTATGAGCAATATAAACAGGATTTTATACATGGAATTTTTCATTTTAAGATTGTTTGAAATATTGTAATTGGAATAAACTGTTTAAATAATTAACAAGAGCTTCTTGAGCTGCAATTTCTGAGGCAACAGCTTCTTTGATCATCTGCGTGAACCCCGTATAATCTATAGAACCTTCTTTGTAGGCTAATAAGGCTCCGGAGCGCTGTTCTTTAGCCAGGGGGAGTACCTCGGTTTTATAAAAATTCCATGATTCTGCCCATTTCTTATAAGTTACAATAGCTTGTTTAAGCTCAGATTCAATTAGCTTTTTATTGTAATCTGTTTGTAACCTGATGATCTCTGTATCAAATTTTGCCGTTTTAATTCTGGCCTTGTCGTTTCCTGATAAAAAAGGGATTGAGATGCCTGCCTGATAACTATAAAATCCACTATTGTTGTTTACCTCTTGCAATCCGCCCTGAAGGTTGAATTTAGGGAGCATATTTGATTTAGTGCTTTTATGATTTGCTTCAGCCAATTCGAGCTTTTTTTCATTGGCTAAATATGCAGGGTGCGAATTGACAGTTAGTTGCTGTGTATCGATTAACAAAGGTTCCAAATCATCGGAAACCGTATATAATGTATCCGAAACCAGCCAAAGATTTAATTGCTCAACGGCAATATTATAATCTTTTTCTATTTGATCCAGTTTGTTTTGAATCTGTAAGGCTTGATTTTTAGCTGCCAGATATTCTAGTTTTGAGATCGCCTCCACTTCATAATTTAAGGCAACTGCTTTGGAAAAATTCGAATAAATAGCATCTAATTCAGTATATAGATACAATTGCCTTTTGTATTTAAGTGCCTGTGCCCAGGATTTTTTTACTTCGGCAGCTACTTCTAGTTCTGTTAGCTGATATAATTGTTTTGCGTATTCTATTTTTTGTTTTTGGAGCTTTCTTTTAGAAAATGAACCGAGAATATCGATATCCGACTGACTGAAACCAATCGTCGTATAGATACCTGCATCGCCATTTATCTCTTCTCCACCGGTAAATACCCGGGTGGTGCCTAAATCAAAAGTTGTGCTTTTTAAAGCCTCTTGTTTTTCAATCTCAGCTAATTTTTGCTGAAGCAGGGGATAATTTTTCCGGGCGATGGCGACGGCTTCGTGTATACTGATCTCCGCATAAGGATTATTTTGTGCATTTACCGCAGATGGTATAGCCATTAGTAAAACGAATACAGCCACAGTAGATACGAGTTTCGTATTTAATTTTACCTGAGATGATTTTTTTTCAACCCAATGATATAGTATAGGTAAGATGAAGAGGGTTAGCAGGGTAGAAGTGATTAACCCTCCTATGACCACGGTGGCTAGAGGCTTTTGTACTTCTGCTCCGGCTGAAACCGAAAGCGCCATGGGTAAGAACCCCAGCACATCGGTAAAAGCAGTTAGCATTATGGGACGGATTCGGCGTTTAGTTCCTTTTAAAATCCGCTCTTTTAAATTGGTAACGCCTTCTTCTTTCAGTTCATTAAGTCCACTGACCATCACCAAACCGTTCAATACAGCCACTCCAAAAAGCACTATAAATCCAACTCCTGCCGAGATACTGAACGGTAAATCCCGAATCCATAAGGCTAATACACCTCCTATGGTAGCCATAGGAATGGCAACATAGATCATCAGGGTTTGCGGAAATGATTTTAAAGCAAAATAGATAAGAATGAATATGAGAAACAATGCTAAGGGAACGACCATCTGTAAGCGGTTGCTTGCCCGTTCAAGGTTCTCGAAGGCCCCACCGTACCTTATGTAATAACCGGGAGGGAGTTTAAAGTTAGCCTTGAGTTGTTTTTGGATGTCCTGTACAACCGATTTTACGTCGCGGTCTCTTATATTGATGCCGACATAAGTCCTTCTGTTGGTGTTATCCCGGCTTATTTGCATCGGTCCCGGACGGTAACTGATTTCCGCTACTTCCCTTAATGGGATCTGGCTTCCTGACGGGAGCGTTATGAAAAGGTTTTTGATATCAGATATGTCCGTACGGTTTGTTTCGTCCAGACGAACAACCATATCGAAGCGTTTTTCCCCTTCAAAAATGACTCCGGCACTGGCACCGGCAAAAGCTGCCTGAATAACGTTATTCAATTCATTTACCTGCAATCCGTATTGTGCCAGTTTGTTTCGGTTGTATTCCACAGATATCTGAGGTTGCCCGGTGGTAGCTTCTACTTTCATATCGGCGACACCAGGAATATTAGCGATGAGTTTGCCAATTTCTTCAGCTTTGGCAGCCAGTACTTCCAGATCTTCGCCAAATAATTTGATAGCCACATCTTCTCTTACTCCGGTAAGAAGTTCATTAAAACGCATTTCAATCGGTTGTGTGAATTCATAATTAACCCCCGGGATGATGCTTATAGCTTTCTTGATTTTTTCGACGAGTTCTTCTTTGTTATCAGCAGACGTAAACTCTAAAGGGTCATCAAGTATGACGAAAACATCTGCAATATCCATAGGCATCGGATCTGTAGGTACGTCTGCAACGCCAATCCGGCTTATAACAGATTTTACTTCCGGAAACTCAGCTTTTATGATTTGTTCAATTTTGGTGGTAGTTTCTATGGTTTCGGAGAGTGAACTTCCGGGTTTCAGTATCGCATGAAAGGCAAGATCACCTTCATCAAGTTGAGGGATGAATTCACCGCCCATTTTGCTGAACATGAAAATAGTAAGCGTAAAGATGAATACGGCACCACCCAGAATGAATTTTCCTTTTTTTAAAGCCATGGAAAGAAGGGGTTCGTATTTATTTTCTATCCAACGAACAAACCGGTCTCCATAAGATTTTTTTCTGCTTTTTGATACTTTTAGAAATAAAGCAGAAGCCATTGGTACATATGTCAGGCAAAGTATCATAGCACCGATCATAGCGAATATAAATGTAAGGGCCATTGGCTGGAACATTTTTCCTTCAACTCCTTCCAAAGCCAATATGGGGATGAACACAATCAGGATGATAAGCTGACCAAAGAATGCAGAGTTCATCATTTTTTTTGAAGCCGAGGCTGTCAGCAGGTCTTTTTCGTGCGATGATAATTCTTGGCTTGATATTACCTTTGTCGTAATTAAAAAAACCGTACTTTCTACAATAATAACAGCACCGTCTACAATAATTCCGAAATCAATAGCACCCAGGCTCATCAAGTTGGCCCATACGCCAAAAACATTCATCAGTATAAATGCGAATAAGAGAGATAAAGGAATTGTGGAGGCGACAATGAGTCCTCCCCGCCAGTTTCCCAGCAAGAGAACTAAAACGAAAATAACGATAAGTCCTCCTTCTAATAGATTATTGGTAACTGTTCCGGTAGTTTCTGAAATTAATTCACTCCGGTCCAAAAAGGGCTTTACCGTTACTCCCTCGGGGAGTGATTGTTGTATTTGCAGCATTCGGGACTTTACATTTGTTATGACGTTGTTGGAATTGGCCCCTTTTAGCATAAGGATCATACCTCCGACAACCTCACCCTCTCCGTCTTTGGTAAGGGCACCGTATCTTACGGCGCTTCCTATGGTTACATTGCTGATATCTTTTATCCTGATCGGGATATTGTTTACATTCTTGACAACTATATTTTCAATATCGGATACAGATTTAACCAGTCCTTCTCCTCTTATAAAGTTAGCTTGATGGTTTTTTTCGATATACGCACCTCCTGTATTCTGATTGTTATTTTCAAGAGCCGTAAAGACATCCGAGATAGAAAGTCCGATGGCTCTTAGATCATCAGGTTTAACGGTGATCTCATACTGTTTCTTCCTCCCTCCAAAAGCATTCACTTCTATAACCCCCGGAACCATGGCCATTTGTCTCCTGATAATCCAGTCCTGGATGGTTCGAAGATCGGTTTCGTTATATTTGTCGGTATAAGCCCGGTCTACCTCAAGTGTATATTGGTAAATTTCCCCTAGTCCTGTCGAGATAGGCCCCATGGAAGGCTTTCCGAAGCCTTCGGGAATTTGTTCTTGTATTTCAGGTAGTTTTTCAGAAACAAGTTGTCTGGGGAGATAAGTCCCCATATCATCATTGAAAACGATTGTAACCACTGAAAGCCCGAAACGCGATATAGACCTTATTTCTTCAACTTCAGGAAGATTACTCATAGCCAGTTCTACCGGATATGTGATGAATTGTTCAATTTCTTCAGTTCCTAAATTAGGTGCCTGTGTAATAATTTGCACCTGATTGTTGGTTATGTCCGGAACAGCATCTATGGGTACTTTTGTCATACTCCAGATACCGGCCCCGACAATAGCAAGGGTGAATAACCCTATGATAAATTTGTTATTGATTGAAAAATCAATGATTTTATTAATCATTATGATAGTATTAATTCAACATTTTTTTATGGTATAGACCATGGGGTCTTACTGTACAGAAGACCATTATGGGTTGTAAACGTGGATATGTTGAATTATATCTGGGGAGGGCGGAGTAGTTTTTCCAGGTGAGAGTCGGTTACCAGGCTTAGGTAGTTGTTTGTAACTGACACTATAACAGTGTGTGTATTTTTAACCTCAAATAGTTGTGTTGGAAAAGTCGTATGAGAATGGCAGCATTGACATACACAAAAGGGAGAACAAAGATCTATATGTTGTTCGTGATCGTTATGATCGGCAGTTACCTGCATTTCACATTCTGCTTTCACCTCGGCATCAGAACACGGAGCCAGGGAGAGTCCGATTAAAAAAAGCGATAATATGAATGCTATTGATTTCACATTGTAAAGATAAAAATAATTTAATGCAACCGGTTTGCAAAATTATGGATTGCAATTGGGGCATGTGCCTGTATATACCATATTAACTTTCTTAACTGTAAAACCGGAAGGAATGTTCGTAGAAGGTATTTTAGATTGTGTAAAACAAAATGTCTCTTTGCACTCAGTACAATGAAAATGGATGTGTTGATCCTTAGGTTCACATTCGCAACCTTCTTCACACATAGCATATTTTATTGCTCCTGTACCGTCGTCGATGCTATGGATCAGCTTCTTTTCTTCAAAAGTCTTTAAGGTTCTGTATAATGTGGTTTTATCGGCCTTTTCAAAACAAGCTTCCAGATCACCAAGACTCATGGCACTTTTACACCCTATTAATTGTTTTAACACCAACAACCGCATAGAGGTAGGCTTGATATGATGCTTATTTAAAGCTTTTTCCAGATTCATTAGCATAAATTACGGATAATCAAATGTACAAAATACAAATTCAAAATATGATGGAAACAAAGTATCTTTATGGAATTATAAAATGGGTTTTTAAAAAACAGCAGATGTTTGAGAATTTTAAAAATTATCTGGTAGATAAATCGGGAATAGAAGATCAGCAATGTGAAAAATTAGCAGACACAGTCCGGGCTCTTGAGTTTAAGAAGGGAACGTATTTACTGCAGCCAGGAGAGGTGTGCTATGATACATTTTTTGTGGAGCAGGGACTTTTAAGAGCATTTACTGTAGATGAAGACGGTAAAGAACATATTATTCAGTTTGCTCCGGAAAGCTGGTTGATATCGGATAGAAGTAGTGCTTATTTTAATGAACCTGCGGATTACTTTATTGAAGCCATAGAAGACACCGTGGTAATTTTAGTAAACAAGGAGTTCATCAATAAGCTATCTGAAGAAAGTGAATCGTTCAGGAAATACAACAACCGATTGTTACACAATCATATAAGGCATTTGCAGAAAAGGATAAATTTATTGCTTGGAGCCTCCGCAGAAAAAAGGTATTTGGATTTTATAAAACTCCATTACGACTTAACCTTACGCGTACCTCAGTGGATGATCGCTTCGTATTTGGGTATTACCCCGGAAAGTTTGAGCAGGGTCAGAAAGGAGTTGGCCAAAAAGAATTTTAAATTATGATAAAGGTGATTTTAGGCCTGTAAATTAAACATAAAGCAGATCAGAGATAATATTCACCAATTCAGATAAAAGAATCTTTAAGAAATATCTAAAAGTCAAGACTTAAACTTCATGGCAGTCCGGTAAAACATTTGTATTTTTGTTGCTGTTTTTGAAATCGCTTAATTCTTTGAAAAAAGTCTGGGCGAGTTCATTTTAATTATAAAACTTACAACAAAATATATTATGAACCAATACGATGTAGCCGTTATCGGCTCAGGTCCGGGTGGGTATGTAGCAGCGATCCGCTGTGCTCAATTAGGAATGAAAACAGCCATAATCGAGAAATATTCAACCCTTGGAGGTACATGTTTAAACGTTGGGTGTATTCCTTCAAAAGCACTTTTGGATTCTTCTCACCATTATCATGACGCTGTAAAACACTTTGAAGAACACGGGATAGAAATACCTGGAGAGGTGAAAGTAAATCTTGAGAAAATGATAGCACGTAAGCAGGCTGTTGTTGACCAGACATCGGGAGGTGTTAAGTTCTTGATGGATAAGAACAATATTGATGTTTATGAAGGATTGGGGAGTTTTGCAGATGCTACTCATATAGAAATCAAGAAGAATGATGGTTCTACAGAACAAATCGAGGCAAAAAATACGATCATAGCAACAGGGTCAAAACCATCGACCCTTCCTTTTATAGATATAGATAAGGAGAGAATTATCACTTCTACGGAAGCTTTAAAGCTTAAAGAAATACCAAAACACCTGGTTGTTATTGGTGGTGGGGTTATAGGTTTGGAACTGGGTCAGGTATACAGTCGTTTAGGTGCCGAGGTTACGGTAGTTGAGTTTATGGATAAGATTATACCAACAATGGATGCCGATCTTTCTAAGGAGCTCACCAAAGTATTGAAAAAACAAGGCTTTAAGATCAATACAAGCCATAAGGTTAAAGAAGTTACCCGCAAAGGAGATCAGGTAATTGTAAAAGCTGATGACAAAAAAGGAAATGAGGTTGTTTTTGAAGCAGATTACTGTTTGGTATCAGTAGGAAGAAGGCCATATACAGACGGTCTGAATGCCGGTAAAGCCGGTGTGAAATTAAATGAGCGGGGACAAGTAGAAGTGAACGCACACCTTCAAACAAATGTTTCGAATATTTATGCCATTGGTGATGTTGTAAGAGGTGCAATGTTGGCCCATAAGGCCGAAGAAGAAGGTGTAATGGTGGCAGAGTCATTGGCCGGGCAAAAACCGCATATCGATTATAACCTTATCCCTGGCGTTGTTTATACATGGCCGGAAGTGGCAGCTGTCGGAAAAACAGAAGCCCAGCTGAAAGAAGAAGGGGTTAAATACAAGGCGGGGAAATTCCCGATGCGTGCATTAGGGAGAGCGAGAGCCAGCATGGATATAGATGGATTCGTTAAAATATTAGCGGATGCTGAGACTGATGAGGTACTGGGGGTACATATGGTAGGTGCCCGTGTAGCCGATCTTATTGCAGAAGCAGTAACCGCGATGGAATTCAGGGCAAGTGCCGAGGATATATCGCGCATGAGCCATGCGCACCCGACTTATGCAGAGGCGGTGAAAGAAGCAGCCCTGGCGGCGACAGACAACAGGCCGTTACATGTTTAGATCGTGAGCGAGCGATATGAGTGAAAAATAAAAAGAGGAGATCCTGATCTCCTCTTTTTTATATAACTAAAATTGTACGGTCAGAGACCGTTAAAATTCAAAATCTCTTTTCGTATTAATGACTGCCCGTTCGACATAGGGAATTAGTTTTTTGGAAATCTTTAATTCTTTAACTTGTTTCAGATGGCGCTCGTGATGTGCATCTGTAGCGATGTAATCAATCATTCCATTCAGCAAAAGCTGCTCTGCCTTTTTTTGAACTCCCGCTCCGTAATTACCGCTTAAAGAAAGGATGTTTAGCTGAAATGCGCATCCTCTTTTCTTGATGCTTTCATAGCTTTTGATGCCTTTTATATACATATAACGCTCCGGATGTGCCAAGATAGTTTCGTATCCCTGATTTTCCATTTCAAATAACATCTCGTCGAATTGCATGGGTTTAGAAATGAATCCGGTTTCTACTAAAACAGCCTGGTCTTTTAGAGGGAGCAGGGTTTTGGCTGCAGTCATATTCATAAACTGTTGGTCCATCAGGTGTTCAGCCGCAGCTCTAACCTTTATCCCGATAGTTTCGAAATTTTTGTGTGTCGTTAATGTTGCAAGACCATTATTGATCTTAACGGCATCAAGATTATAATAATCTTCCATCATATGAGGAGTCGCTATGATGTTTTTGAAACCAAGTGATTTATACAGTTCAAGCATGCTTAAACTGACATTGACATCTTTAGCCCCGTCATCAACAGCAGGGATCAAATGACAATGTATGTCTGTGAAATTTTCAAACAGATCGGCAACAAAATGTTTAGAAGAAAATATTGATAGCATAAAAATAAATCGTTAATTGTTTAATAAATCTCAGATTCAGGGGTACTTTGATTTAAGTGAAATGCAAAGATAAAATGAAAAAATTAAATAGCTGTCATTTATGAAAAAAGCGATTCACAAGTAAAGTTATTATGCCTGAAACGCAACCATTTCTATTTTAGGACATCTAAATAGAAAAGCAGCACTGATATGAAACGCATCTTTTGGTTATTGGTATTTATCCCTTTTGTCTTTAATTCTTGTGAAGACGAAGAAGATGATGTTACAACAGCTCAAATGACAGGAGAGTATGAGGGATATTTTGACAGGGATGGTGTGAAGTCAGGGGTAACTTTGTTCATTTCGGAAAAATCGTTTTCCGGAACAAGCGCACAAGTGAAATTTCCTGCTATTTGTAACGGAACGTACCGTTTAAATGGTAAGACCATAGAATTTGTAAATGAATGCCCCTGGACAGCTGAATTTGACTGGACTCTTATTTTGAGCGGTAAATGGAGCTATAGAATTGAGGGGAACAGTTTGCATCTGGAAAATAGTTTAGGGGATTTTTATATGCTTGAAAAGAAATAGCTTGTTTAACAACAAAAAAGAGGTGAATTTCACCCCTTTTTCAATCAAAACTAACTAACTCAAATTTTAGTAAATGATTAGATTTACTAAACATGTTAAATCAAACTGAGTATTTATGTGAGAACATTTTTATTGTAGTGGATTTTAAAAGATGTGATTCATACTCAGTTTGATTTATTTTAAACGGGATGTAGTTATTTCTACATCTGCTGTAGCCCAACTGTTTTTTAATAATTTTTCTGTCTCTTTTACTTTTTCAAGATTATTCATTTTTTGATAGGCCAGTTTTAAGCCATGTTGTGCCCACCCGTTTTTAGGTAGCAACTCTAAATCTTCACGAAATGTTCTAATAGCGTCTTTATAATCACCAGCTTCAATTTGAACAGCTCCTAAGTGATGACGTACCGAAAAGAACCAGTCGGGCGGTTCCTGGTAATTAAGACCGTCTTCAATAATAACAGCCTCATTGAGCAGGCCGATACTTTCTCGATAGTTTTCTTCGCTGGCCAGAATTTCAGCTTCCAGAACCTTCTCTGCAATTTGAACAATTGTATAAATTGAATTAATTCCCCAGATGCTCATTTCCTTGAGCGATTCATCTGCGGCTTTTTCTTTTAATGCGTTGAGTTCAACTTTAGCCTTTTCGATATCATTTTTTCCTAAATAAGCCATTCCCCTGGCATAATTCTTTATGGCATTCGGATATTTAAGAGTGTCCGTAACCAATTCGGTTTCCAGGATATGATCCCACTTTCCGAATTTAACAGCTACATAGAACGGGATCATATAATAGTGTTGGAGGGTAAACCATTCCGGCTGTTTCATAATATCAGGATGAATGCGTTCAGCCAGTTTTTCGGCCCCTGTCATTGCCCAATGACTATTTCCTTCTAATGTGGCCGTAGCAGCCAGGAAATGATAATTATGCGGATAATAAGCCAGCGGATAAATACCTTGTGCATGACACGCAGAGGTATAAATACTATCTATTGCTACAGCATTGATGTTCGCAATTGTACCTTTATGGTAATCACCTGTTCTTATATATGTATGCGAAGGCATATGTGTGAGATGGCCAGATCCCGGTACAAGTCCATTATCAAACATGGCGGCACTTTTTATAGATCTTTCCGGGTTGGTAGAGGCTTCAACAGCGTGAATGTAAAAGTGATGTGCACCGGGATGATTTGGGTTTTTGTCCATAATACTTTCAAGGAGCGATACAATTTCAGGGGTCCATTTTTTTGGGGTACCGTCTTTTTCATATAAATCCCAAGGGTGTAAATCCATTACGGACTCGGCATACAGGGCTGCTATTTCTGCATCTTCGGGATATTTTTGATAAAGCTTTTTCATAGATTCGGAATAGGCTATATCTAGATTGCTTCTGTCGTCAACCGGCTCGGCTACATATCTGGCAGACAATGCATGAATCAGGTCTTTCTCTTTTTGGGTAGCATGCTCAGAGAGTTCTGTAGCTTTCCGGATAGCTTTATATGCTCTCTCGTAATTTCCCGGCTCCATCCCTGCATTGTAGTTTGGACCCAAGACATATGCATATCCCCAATAGCACATTGCACAATCAGGGTCTAATTTTGAGGCATAATAAAACGACCGTGCAGCTTCTGCATGGTTGAAACCGTAGGCTAATACCAAACCCTGGTTAAAAAACTTTTGAGCTTCTTTACTTTTTGTAGTGATTGTATAATTTAAAACATCTAAACCATCTATTTCAGGGGCTTTATGATCTGAATTATACCAGTCTGTATCTGTAGTTTTTGGAACGCAACCATATTTTGATTGTGCAATTTTTTCAATTGCAACGGTTTTTTGGTTACTTTTTGTTTCTCTTTTACAGGAAAGAAAAAAGAAAAGTATCCCCATAAAATATATGGACATTCTTTTCATGGTGGTTTTTAGTTGATTGGTAATCGCTTTTTAAAGTTACAAAATATTTTTATAAATATTTGATTTTTATTTCCTTATAAGGTTTTCGAAATATAAATCCGGGTGTAGGTTGCAACATTTATCCGGAACAAAAAATGTGTTTACCGTACTTATGCGATTTATATAAACACGAGTTGAGTATATTTGTTAAATTACTCGGAAACAATATCAGAAATGAAAAAGATTTTAGCATTTGCAGGAAGTAATTCTTCGCGATCGAAAAATTATCAGTTAATACTTCATACGGTTTCGTCGATCAGTGGTTTTAAAGTTCAATCCTTGGATATGAGCAAAAAAACCTTCCCTGTGTTTAGTGAAGACCTGGAGCGAGAAGAAGGTTATGGAGATCCGTTGTTAGAATTTTTAAGACAAATACGAAATGCCGATGCCCTGATTGTTTCGGTAAATGAACATAATGGAAATCCTTCGGCGTATTTTAAAAATGTAATAGACTGGTTATCGAGAATAGACAGGAATTTTTTGATAGATAAAAAAGTATTTCTCATGAGTACTTCTCCGGGACGTAGAGGAGCTTCCGGTTCTTTGGAAATATCAAAAGACCTGTTGTTACGTTTTGGAGGTGAAATTATAGAGACGTTTTCCCTGCCCTCCTTTAACCATTTTTTCTCTGAACAAGGAGGAATTCTTGAAGAACCCTACAAAACAGAGCATTCTATTAAGCTGAAATCTTTTTTAGGACAAATTTAAAAGGGGGTAAACCTAAACTTATTCACTAAATTATTAACTATCAGTTAAAAATATATGAAAAAGCGACATATCCCCTTCATAAGGTAGGAAAATAACTAATATTCGATTATTTAGTTTTAAAAGCATTCTTTATATTTGCCGAAATTTACTTAATATGGTCAAAAGCAAAATGATGAAAATTAGTGTGTTTTGTGGTTTAATCGCACTGCTTTTATCTTCTTGTGTTTCGCGTCAGAAAATGGCGTATTTCCAAAATATGGAACGCTTAGAAGGCAATAACACACCTAATTACTACACAACCGTTATAGAGAATAACGATCTTTTAAATATTACCGTATCGCCTTCCGGTGCTACTGAAATGGACCTGAAGCTGGTACAGCCCTTCAACTTACCTATAACGGCTGCTCCAAATGTAATGGGAAATATAACCGGACAGCAACGTTTACAATCTTATTTGGTGGATAACAAAGGGAATATTGATTTTCCGGTTTTGGGCCAGTTACATGTAGCGGGTTTAACACGTCAAAAATTGATCGAACTGCTCAAAACACGCATATCGGAATATGTTGATAACCCGATTATCAATGTACGTATAGATAATTTTAAGATATCTGTTTTGGGAGAAGTAAAAACACCCGGAGCATACCAGATAGAAGACGAACGTATTACCCTGCTTGAAGCCTTGGCTTTGGCAGGAGATATGACTATCTATGGACGCCGGGATAATGTTTTGATCATAAGAGAAACCGAAGGAATTAAGAAATATGCTTATGTAGATATTACGCAAAGCGACTTCATAGATTCTCCGTATTATTATTTGCAGCAAAACGATGTAGTCTATATTGAACCGAACAAGGCTCAAATGCAGTCGTCCGTTTACAACCGAAATATCCCCATTTTTATATCTGTAGCTTCCGTATTAATCTCGCTGGCTATTCTAATTACCAATAAATAATGAGTAAAGAACCTGTTTATATTGACGATCAGTTTGAGGATGAAATTCACTTAAGGGACCTGGTTGAAAAATACCTGCGTCACTGGAAGTGGTTTGTCATAGGTGTATTTGTATGTGTAGTGGCAGCTTTCTTTTATTTGAGGTATGCAACACCCGTTTTTAGAACAGAAGCGAGTATTGTGATTAAAGAAGAAGATAAAGGAGGCATGGGATCTCAGTTATCTGCTTTACAGGATATCGGTGTTCTGGGAGGCATGGGAGGCGCCAGTGTTGAGAATGAAATAGAGATTTTAAAATCCAAGCGCCTGCTTCAAAAAGTAGTTAATGAATTGGGGCTTAATGTAAGTTATTTCGTTAAGGAGGGGATCAAAATAAATGAGGTTTACGGAAACATTCCTTTTTATGTTAAGATCCTGAAATACAACGATGAGGTGAATCTGGCAGAAGAGATGCCGGAAGAGCCGTATGAAATAGCGCTGATAAACGATAAGCAAATTAGTATTAACGACGGCGAACAAACGAATACCTACGAATTAGGCGCTAAGATTGTACTGCCTTTTGCCGAGATCATGGTCGTACCTAATATCGTTAAGAAAAAACGATTAATGGTCGATGCCAATCGTTTTTTGGTCAGCTTTAAGACAATTGAAGGAGCAGCCATCGGTTTGGAGGAGGCAATTCAGGTGAGTCTAGCAGATAAAAATGCCACCGTCATCAATATGGCTCTGGAGCATCCGTTAAAGACCAAGGCGCAGGATATACTGAACGAGTTGGTTAACCAGTATAACGAGGATGCAATTATAGACAATAACCTGGTGTCAAAAAACACAGCTGAGTTTATTGACGAGCGTTTAAAAATTATCGGAAGAGAGTTAGATTCAGTCGAAACTAATAAAGTGAGTTTTAAGTCTCAAAATAAACTTACGGATATTGAAGCAGAATCAGTATTATTTTTAGAAAATGTAAATGAAGTAAACAAAAAGCACTTAGAGGTGGCTACCCAAATGGAGGTGACCAATACCATGATTGCTTATCTGAATGAAGGTGATAATGCCAAATTACTGCCTACTAACCTGAGCGGCCAGGAAAGCGAAGGAATGGCCGAACTTATTAATACATATAATACTCTGGTTATAGAACGAAACGAAATGTTGAAGAATTCTACAGATAAAAACCCTGTAGTGAAGAATATCAACAGCCAGATCGATCAGTTGCGTTCTACGGTATTAAATGGATTACAGACACAAAAAACCGGTTTAAGAATAGCAATGAATGACCTGAGGAGGCAAGAAGCCATCATGGATAATAAAATTGCTAAGGTTCCGGGAAAGGAAAAAGAATTTAGAGGTATTGAGCGCGAGCAGAATTTAAAAGAGGCTTTATATCTGTACTTATTACAAAAAAGGGAGGAAGCTTCTATAAATATGGCGGTTACGGCCCCTAAGGCAAAAATCGTTGATTATGCCAACAGTACTGTAAAACCGGTAGCTCCTAAGAAAATGATCGTAATGGGAGGTGCATTTTTAATGGGATTACTGATTCCTTTCTTATTTATTTACGTTGGGGATGTGCTGAACAACAAGATCGTTACCCGTAAGGATATAGAGCGGGCTTTACCTAACCTGCCTATTATAGGAGAGTTGCCAAGTTTGGGAGATAAAGAAGAAAAGATTATTGCTGACGATGATCGTTCAGTATTGGCAGAAGCTTTTAGAATTCTACGTACAAACCTTCAGTACATGTTTGTAAATCACAATGTAGAAGATGGAGCTAAAACAATATTGGTTACTTCAACAACGAAGGGAGAAGGAAAGTCGTTAGTGTCTTCAAATTTAGCAGTAACCCTTGCAGATACCAAAAAGAAAGTTGTCCTAATAGGTGCTGACTTGAGAAATCCACAGTTAAAGCAGTATATTCAGCACAATAAACGTCAGAGCGGTTTGTCGAATTACCTGTATAACGACAATATAGAGTTGGATGATATCATTAATCCTTCAGGAATTAAATCTAATCTGGATATGATTTCATCCGGAAGTATACCACCAAACCCGGCAGAGTTATTAATGGGGGATAAAATAAAGACTTTCTTTGAAGCACTTAAAAATCGCTATGATTATGTGGTAATCGATTCTGCTCCGTTATTGTTGGTTACCGATACTTTCTTAATTAATAAATATGCTGATGTAACGGTTTATGTGATGCGTTCAGGGTATGCAGAAAGTAAGTTCACCGATTTCGTTTCCGATACTTTAAAAGAGAAGAAACTAGAGCGTGTGGCTATGGTGTTAAACGATGTGAGTATGGCTAACTTTGGTTACGGAAACAAATATGGCTATAATTACGGAGGAGAAAAAGATGGTATCTTAGAGAAGATCAAAAAGATTTTTACGCGGTCATAATAAACCCTTCAGAACATTTAAATCCTGATTACTAAATTTATTTCAGTACGGGATATATTATAAACAAGAGCCTGCTGTAAAATGCAGGCTTTTATGTTTTACCCGATCATCGAGATTTAAATGCTCCGACGCTTGCCCCTATGAAATATTCCTAACGGAATTTCACAGGGCTTGCCCTTGTGAAATATTTTTCATGGAATTCCGAGGTGGTTTACTGTAGTTTTTTGGTAAAAAAATTAACAGTTCTGTTCCAGGCCAATTTGGCAGCAGCCTCATCGTATCTGGGGGTAGAGTCATTATGAAACCCATGGTTGGTATTGGGGTAGATATAGGCTGTATATTCTTTGTGATACTTCTTCAAGGCTGTTTCATAAGCCGGCCAGCCCGCATTTACCCTGCTATCCAATTCAGCATAATGAAGCAATAATGCTGCGTTAATGTTTTGTACAAGCTCTGAAGGAGGTTGCCCTCCATAAAAAGGAACAGCAGCTTTTAGACCATTTACTTTAACGGCCATCATATTTGAAATCCACCCGCCAAAGCAAAAACCGACCACACCTATATTTCCATTACATTCATCATGATTCTTTAAATATTCAAATGCAGCTATAAAATCTTCCAGCATTTCATTGCGATCTCTTTTACGCTGCAAAGCCCTTCCGTCATCATCGTTACCGGGATATCCCCCTAATGGAGTTAAAGCGTCGGGAGAAATAGTAATAAACCCCTCCATAGCGCCACGTCTGCCCACATCAGCTATATGAGGATTCAACCCCCTGTTTTCATGTACTACTATAACGCCTGGTAGCTTCCTGGTTTTATTTTTAATTCGGGACAGCTGGGCTCTAATTTTACCACCTCCATTTGGAGAGTCATAGACAATAAATTCAGTATCCAGCTTTTCTTCGTTTTCAGGAACTTGAATATGATCCTTGTAATTGGGAAGTACAAAACTTAATAGCGATGAAACAGTAAGTCCTCCTACAGCGTATAAAGACAGTTTTTCTATAAATTCTTTACGATCCATTTTATTATGAGCATAATCGTCGTACAGGTCGTATATCTTCTGATCGAGATCTTTCTTTTTAATTTTTCCCATGGTTGTTATTTGTTGGTTTGCAAGGTGTTGTTATAAAGTTACCGTTATCTTGTAATAATTCAAAGTGAATGTGTTGTATTAATCATAGCTATAAAGAAACATTCAGAAGACGGTATCGAACAGTAGTGTCCGATATCGGACAATTTTTCAAAATAAATTTCTGATTAAATGCCTTATAATGAGTGTTTTGTGTTTTTGGTACGGCATTGGCTTTTATTATGGCATGGATAAAATAATAGATAAACGTAAACAGCGGGTTAATAGGTTAAAGCGATTGCAAACACCTGCAGGAATAACTTTAGGGGCTATTGTACTCTTGGTTGTTGTTCCCCGTTTTTTTAGAACTTCTATGGATAGAAATACCATTATAATAGAGAGTGTAAAGCGAGGTAATATAGAAAATACACTATCGGCAGAGGGGGTGGTTGAACCATTTGGTGAAATCATACTGGTTAGCCCGGTTACGGCAAAGATAAAAAGTGTTTTTCATGAAGCAGGTGCAGTTATCGATTCCGGACAGGCAATTTTAGAGCTGGATGCTGAGTTTATGAAATTAGAATACAACCGCTTAAACGACGAACTGAAATTGAAAGATAACAATGTACAGAAGTTACGGTTGGAGTTACAAAAGAATTTGCAGCAAATCAGATTAGAGAATGAAATCAAAAGCCTGCAGGTAAAAAATTATGAGGCTGCCGTAAACCGTATGGAGCGTTTATATGAAATCGGAGGGGCAACAAAAGAAGCACTTGACCAAAGTAAGCAGGATCTGGAGATCGCAAGGTTGGAAAAAGAGAAATTACAAAGTGAATACGAATTTAAAAAAGCCTCTTTTGGTCAGGAACTGGCCAATGAAAATATATTGTCTTCAATCCAACGGCAAAAACTTGAAGAACTTGGTCAAAAGCTGGAAGATTCCAGGCTGAAAACCAATATATCAGGAATGCTGACATGGGTAGAAAAACGGATTGGAGTACAAGTACAGGAAGGTGAACCCCTCGCCAAAGTAGCAAATGTTTCTTCTTTTTTGATCGAAGCCAGAATTTCAGACAGATATATGCAGCAGCTTAAAAAGGGAATGCCGGTTTTGGTGGAAGTAAACAATACTGTAGCAAAAGGGAGCATCGACCAGATATCCCCAACCGTGGAGAACAATGCTGTAAAGTTTAAGGTACGCTTAGAAGCCGAAACCCAACAGATGTTAAAGCCAAACCTTTCAGTACCGGTGTCTGTAGTTACCGGAGAGCGTAAAAATTCGTTGTTCTTACCCGATGGTGCAGCTTTCGGAGGAGGAAAGATACAAAAGTTGTTTGTCGTTAACGGAAGCCAGGCCATAGCAAGAGAAGTAGAAATCGGAATTCAGGCAGGTGGCAAAGTAGAAATATTAAGCGGGCTAAAAGAAGGGGATAGTGTTATTGTCTCAGATATGGAGAACTATGAAAGTAAATCTAAACTGGCAATCAGATGAAGAAGTTAGTTTTATTAAGTTTTATGGTAGTTCATTTTTGTTATGGTCAGCAACCGGTCTATACTTTAGAACAGTTTATACAATTGGCTCAGGAAAATGCCATGAGTCAGAAACAAGCTGCCTTATCATTAACGGAAGCCTCTATAGATTATGAGGCATTTAAGGCTGTATTGAGACCTCAGTTAACATTAAAGGCACAGTTGCCGAACTTTTATAAAAGCTCTTCAGCAATTACACAACCAGATGGGAGTATAAGCTTTCTTCCTATTTCTCAGGATAATAGCGATCTGAAATTATTGTTGTCTAAACAAATAGGAGCCACCAATACCCGTATTTTTTCTGAGCTGAATTTGCAGCGATATGAAAACTATACGAATGATGCCGTATTGTATAACAGTGTTCCTTTTAGAATAGGCATTCAGCAGGGTATAAATACATTCAATAGTTTCAAATGGCAAAAGTCATTGAGCCAGATCGATTATCAGATAGCTGTTAAAAGTACCGTTGTAAACCATGAAAAGGTTGCCTTAGATGTGGTGTCAGGTTTTTTTGATGTATTGTTAGCCCAGGTAAGTCTGGAGATCGCTGAAACAAACAGGGACAGCAATAAAAAGATATACGATATAGCCAGGGAACGTTATGACCTTGGGGTACTGTCTAAAGCCGATTTGTACCAGCTCGAATTACAACTCAATAAGTCTGAGGAACAGCTTATCAGTGCCAAAAGACAGTTGTTAAGTTCAGACAGCCAATTAAAACAAGTAGTGAATATATTTCCTGTAGAGGATAGTTTATTTAGTGTTGAAGTGCCTCAGAATATCAGACATTTTTATATAGACCCTCATAAAGCAGAGCAGTTGGCCTGGAACAATAGACCTGAGCAACTGGAGAACGAACGGTCTATGATGGAAGCGGAAATGGTTTTGGATCAAGAAAGAAAAACACGCGGTATGCAGATGCAGTTGTATGGCAGCGTGGGTGTAATTGGTTCCGGGATGGATATTGGTACTGCTTACCAAAATTCTAAAGCAGATATTTTAGTACAATTAGGAATTGAAGTGCCTATTTTTGACGGAGGACAGCGACGGCTTGCAGTAAAGAAGAGAAAAGTTCAGTTAAAGTATAACATGGAAGAGAATACATTTAACGAACATAGCTTTAAACAAAGGGTACGACAACTGGCATTACAGTTTAACGAAATACAGGAAGAGTTAAGCTGGAGCCGGAAGAATTTAGATCTGGCACAAAAGCGATACGATATAGCCAGTCAACGCTATATTCTTAACGGTATAAGTGTTACAGACCTGACCCTGGCATTTGCAGAGCGGGATGCCACGTGGCGGAGTCATATCATGCTTTTAAGGAGTTATTGGACTTTGCATTATGCTTTACGCGAATTAACCTTGTATGATTTTGAAACTTCTAATTATTTATAACAATGATAAAGATTGAAAACCTAAACAAATCCTATTTTACAGATACGCTGGAAACCCAGGCTTTACAGAATATAAATCTCGACATAGCCGAAGGGGAGTTCGTGTCAGTAATGGGGCCTTCAGGGTGTGGAAAATCGACCTTATTGAATATGATAGGACTTATAGATCAGCCTTCTGAAGGAAAGATTTTTATTAACCAGATGCAACTGGAATCATTGCCTGAGAAAAGACTGGCAGAATTCAGGAACCAACATCTTGGATTTATATTCCAGAGCTTTCATCTTATTTCCGACCTGTCTGTTATTGATAATGTAGAGTTGCCCTTGCTATACAGAAAAGTGAGTGCCAGGGAACGACGAAAGATGGCAGAGCAGGCACTTGAAAAAGTGGGACTGATTCACCGGAAGACCCATTATCCGGGACAGCTTTCCGGAGGACAGCGACAGCGTGTTGCCATAGCCAGGGCCATTATCGGACAGCCATCGGTTTTGTTAGCTGATGAACCTACAGGGAACCTCGATAGTGTATTAGGAACCCAGGTGATGGATTTGTTAATGGAACTGAACAGCACTTCCAGAGTTACGATTGTCATGGTAACCCACGATGAAGGGATAGCAAAACGCACGAATCGGATTATACGTCTGTTTGACGGGAGTATCGTTAATTAAAAAGCATAACGATGTTTAAGAATTATATAAAAATAGCATTAAACAGCCTTCGAAAGAATGTACTATACACCGGAGTAACCCTCTTTGGAATAAGTTTTACGCTGATGGTACTTATTTTTGCGGTGGCAGTTTTAGAAAATGAATTAGGGAATAATAAACCGATGTCCGACTCGGATAAATTACTGTTTATTCCGAGTATGACAGCTGTTGGTTTTGAAAGACAGACAGAGACTGAATACGACAGTACTGTGGTTGATGGAATCTTGAAAATAGATACGATTACCACCACTAAGATCAACCGGGCCAATATAGTCAACGAGTCCAATTCTGCATTGTCGTATGCGGTTTTTAATGAAAAGATTAAACCGATGACTTCACCTAAATTAAAGTCGGTTTATTTTCCGGGTGTATCCATCAATGTATATCCTGCAAATACTAAATTAGAGTTGGAGGCAAACCTGGTAGATGCAGAGTTCTGGAAGATCTTTGATTTTGAATTTCTCGAAGGGAAACCTTTCTCGGAAATGACGGTAGATAACAGGGTTCGTGAAATTGTGATGAAAAAGGCTGCCGCCCAGGCTTATTTTGGAAAAAAAGACAATTATCTGGGGCTTGAATTTGTTTGGGGTACCAGGGGAAACTTTAAAGTTGTGGGAATCATCAATAAATCAGCCTCTTCCAATCAAGCTGTAAGAGCAGATATTTACATGCCTATTACTTTTGCCAACGAACACCTGTTAGACTTTAATTTTGGCCATCTGGGATCTTGTAATGCAGTGTTGCTGGCTCATAAAAAAACTGATTTGGGTAAGATAAGTAGGGAACTCGATAAAGCAGAAAAAACAATTCAGTCGGTAAACGATTTTGATGAATTCTCTTTCAACGAAAAAAGTATTAGAGATATGTATGCATGGAGTTTTATAGGTACCCAAAAACAGCGTTTCGGTAACAAATTGTTACAGTATGTGCTTACCGGCCTGATATTATTCATGCTGATACCGCTTATCAATCTTATCAATTTAAATAGTACCAGAGTCTTGGAACGTTCAGGAGAAATAGGAGTCCGCAAAGCTTTTGGAGCACAAACCAGGGATGTATTGGTTCAGTTCTTATTTGAAAACCTGATCCTTACTCTTATAGGCGGGGCCATGGGTTTGATACTAAGTCAGTTATTATTAGGGATTTTTAACACCAACGAATGGTTAGGAGAAACCCATCTGTCTATTAATCCGTTAGTGGCCTTTATTGGTTTGATCATCATAGTAGTGTTCTCCTTCTTATCAGGAATTTTACCCGCCTACAGAATTTCGAGAATAGCCATAGCCAACGCTTTAAAAACATCGTCGTTATGATACTTCATTATTTAAAATTATTGTGGAAACGCCGCAAGAGGCATACATTTTTATTTATTGAGTTTGCATTTACATTTTTAGTGCTGATTGCTGTCCTGCATTATGCCCTGGATAAGGTGAGGTATATGAGCGAGCCTCTGGGTTTTGAAGTAAAAGACAGGTATATTGTAAACCTGCAATTCGACAGGGAGCGGTTAGAAGACTCTACGGCATTCTTTGCCCAGGTCAATCAGCTGAAGAGCGGGTTAAGGACTTTACCGGAAATCACTTCCATAAGTGTTTCCAATGGTGTATTTCCTTTTGGGAACAGTGACTGGAATACGAATCACGAAGATGAGAACTTTTCCTATGCAACCTCATATACCATAATAGATGAGGATGCTGTCGGAGCCTATGGTTTGAAAATGGTGAAGGGACGGTTTTATAAAAAAGAAGATTATATTAAAAAAAATGTGCCTCTGGTGGTCAATCAGCAATTTGTAGATATGTTTATGACAGGCAAGGAACCTCTTGGTTATGTTTTCAGGTTTAACGGAAAGGATGCTGAGATTGTAGGGGTAACGGAAGCTTTTAAATACAATGGGGAATTCAGACCTGGTGGAGCGTTTACCTTTTATCCGGCTAATGAGAGCTGGGGAAATTCCAATACGTTTATCATTTCTGTTAAATCCAATACCCCGGCAATTATCCAGAAGCAGATACACGAAATCCTTAAGAGGGAATTGAAGCACGAAAACTTTTCAATAGATACGCTCCAGGCTTATAAAAAGACGTTTAACAATCGCTACTGGGTGCCGCTAATCGGGATGTTGAGTGTAAGCCTGTTTTTAATTATCAATATTGCGATGGGACTTTTCGGATCTCTGCGTTATGCAATTAATAAGAGAAGATCAGAGATAGGGTTAAGGAAGGTATTGGGTGCAACTTCACAAAACATTCATTTTCAGGTCGTAGGAGAGGTGTTGTTGTTAATGTTTTTAGCATTTGTGGTGGCTTTAATCCCAACGGTTCAGATATTTGAATTTGGTAACCTGATTACAGATTATAATACTTTTATTGCATCTATAGCCTTAAGCTTGCTATTAATACTTATTTTGGTGTTAATTTGTAGTATTATCCCAAGCCAAAGAGCTTCTAAATTGATGCCGGCAGTGGCTTTACATGAAGAATAAGTATATGCAACCATATAAAGTATTAATTCTAGACGATGATGAAACGGTCTGTCAGTCGTTACGGTATTTATTCGTAAAGCAAGGCTGGGAGGTACAGGCACTTACTAATCCGCTTAATGCGGTTCCTTTTATTGAAAATAATCCTGCCGACCTGATACTTTTAGACCTTAATTTTAGGGTTGGAACCGATGGGAAAGAAGGGTTAACATTGCTACAGCAAATTAAAGATTATTTTCCTGCCGTTCCGGTGATTCTTTTTACAGCTTGGGGAAGTATGCAGCTTGCCATAGACGGAATGAAACTTGGAGCAGCCGATTTTCTGACCAAACCGTGGAATAACGAACATCTGGTAGCTGCGGTCAGGACACAAATTCAGTTAACGGATAAAAATGAGAAAAATCATCGGTTAACGACCCATTCAAGTCTTGATGCTATCATTGGAACATCCGAATCTATTCAAACCATAAAGGAATGGATTGTAAAGGTAGCACCTACTGACGCCACAGTTCTTATTACCGGGGAAAGTGGTACGGGAAAGGAATTAGTAGCTAAGGCTGTTCACGATTTAAGTGCAAGGAAAGATCATTCTTTCGTATCCGTAAACCTGGGGGCTGTTCCGGAAGGACTTTTTGAAAGTGAATTATTCGGACATAAAAAAGGAGCTTTTACGTCTGCAGCTTCAGACAGGGACGGACGCTTTAAGCTTGCTGAAAAGGGAACGCTTTTTCTTGATGAAATAGGTGATCTGGCGCTTTCTTCGCAAGTGAAGTTGTTGCGGGTGCTCCAGGAAAAGGTGTATGAACCGCTAGGAGGTTCAAAACCATTCAAAACCGATGTCCGGATTATATCCGCAACGCATAAAGACCTGGCCGATATGGTAGTACGGGCTACTTTCAGGGAAGATTTGTTTTACAGGATTAATTTATTACATATTCATTTGCCTTCATTGTCGGAACGACAAACAGACATTCCGTTATTGGTAAATCATTTTATCGATCAGATCAATGATTCCGGAAATAAAAGGGTAAAGGTAGAAGACCATGCTTTGGAATGGCTCAGCAAACAGCGATACCCCGGGAATATAAGACAGTTGAAGAACTGTGTAGAACGTACAGTATTATTAAGTAGCAAAGACAAACTAGGGATAAAGGATTTTAAGCCTCATCTGGAAGCAAAACTCTTTAATAGTGCCAAATTCCCCAAGGTAGGAGAGGTTACCCTTGATGAAATGGAAATAAAGCTTATTACGAATGCATTAGAGTTCTATTCGGGGAATATTACCGATGCTTCCCGGGCATTGGGAATAACAAGAAGCTCTCTATACCGCAGGATCGATAAATACAATATAAAATATGACGCTTAAATGGCGATATCGTTTATATCATTTAACGGTGTTCTCCTTATTCACCGCTTTAGTGATCTATACATTCCACGACCGATTGTTATATCTGATGCTGGCCGAACTCGGGATTTTGTTTTTAATTGTCGGATCGTTTTACCTGTTTAAGGCACTATTCCTTCCCATCGAACAGATTAATTTGGGGATAGACACTATTAAAGATCAGGATTTTACTGTAAAGATCAGTGAAACCGGACTAAAAGAAGTGGATGAAATGATAAAAGTGTATAACGCCCTTATCGAAAATATCCGTAATGAACGTCGCTTTCAACAAGAACAACATTTCTTTTTGTCACAATTATTAGAAAACCTGCCGGTAGCCATTTTGATCCTCGATTATGATGACCGGATATCGGAGTATAACCCTTCGGCTTCCGGGTTGTTTAAGTTAACAGGCGACGATATCGGGAAAAAGATATCCGACGTATTGCCATTTGTAACAACTGTTGAAGCTCATGACCGGTTTCCTGTTAAACGTTTCGGGAATAATTATTACAGGGTTATTCTAAACACCTTTGTTCACAAAGGATTTTATCGAAAGGTATTGATGCTCGAAGAAGTGAGCCAGGAAATTTTCAGTATCGAAAAGAAAGCTTATGATAAGGTAATCAGGATGATGGCACATGAAGTGAAAAATTCAGTAGGGGCCGTTAACTCAATTCTCGAAGAACTAAAGAAAGAGCAAGGAGAAGAGGAGGCCGGTTTACTGGATATAAGTATTCGACGAAATAAAGCATTAAACCAGTTTATCAATAATTTTGCCAGGGTTGTCCGTATTCCCGAAGCCAGAATGAAACAGACAGAAATGGTGTCGTGGACAAATGAAATCCTTATGTTGATGAAGCCGAAAGCAGAAGAGAGGGGAGTCACTTTAAACTTTAAGCCTGCTGAACCGGCCATATATAAGCAGATTGATGTAACTCTGATGGAGCAGGTATTGATCAATATAATCCTCAATGCCATCGAAGCTTCAGAAAATTCAGAAGAAAGAAAAGTAACGCTCAGCATTACATCGGAACATATAACTGTTACCGATCGCGGTGTAGGGATATCCGACGAGTTGCAGAGCGAACTTTTTACACCTTTCTTTACCACAAAACCACAGGGACAGGGAGTTGGACTTACTATGGTAAGGGATATTCTTGAAAAACACCATTTTCAGTATTTTTTACAAAGTAAGGATGGCGTTACTCATTTTCAGATTGATTTTTGAACCGAAAATGAAAAGCATGGCATCGTTATAAACAAGCCATGCTTTTTCCCGATAACCGGTATTTATCCCGTATAGCTATCGGTAGTTCCGACGCTTGTTCCTGTGAAATGTTTCTGGATGAATTTCACAGGGCTTACGTTGAAATGTTTTACCCATGCGCGAGCTGGCTCCATCGCTAAAGAGGTAGGCTTTCCCTTATTTTATGCTCGGCTCTCTCGTGGGCTTGCCCCGGAATCTTTTATGTTTTAAGGAAGTACATGAGCTTCCCATTCAATTCCGCTTATATCGGTTAAGATAAGGGTATAAGGTGTATTGTTACCTACAGATATGTTATCCGGAAGGTTTACAGTGATCCGGGCTTTTGCTCCCAAAGGAATTATCAGGCTATGGGCTCCGGGTTTGACATTGGCTACGTAGTAATTATCGATATGTAAAGTATCTGGAAGTGACAGGTCTTTTCCGTTTAGACTGAACAGGGTTTTATCATTTGCATCTTTCAATGCTATACCAATTAAAAAAGAGCCGTATACATCTGCACCTTCTGTTCTGAATACATCAAAGGACAGTTTGCTTAAGTTAATGTTTGGATCTGTAATTTCTAATTTTGGTTTTACAGATTTATTATGAAGGTTCCCCCACACACCGCCATGGAAGTATTGGTTGGTAAACAGTGTTATGAATAAAATAACTCCTGATCCTATCCCGACAATGCGATGAAGATTTTTGATTTGTATCGATAATGGCCCGGAGGCTAACAGAGTAAACCATTTTTTGTGAATAAACGGCTTGTTTTTACTGATCATAAGCGCATCTACAGAGAATTTACCACTTCCGGTAAGGTAAATTGTAAATCCGGCAGCTATCCCTAATACGCCTATTTGCCATTCATCAAGGCATGTTGTTCCAATCCATCCGGCACCGAGTAAAATTCCCATGGCCAGACCAAATACGCCGATACTCATAAGACGGGTGAACAGACCCAACATAAAAAAGAGGCCGACGATACCTTCAACGATGGTGAAGATTACCATAGTGTACCATAATGTGTCCGGATGTGTTACGAGATACGCTATCATAGGTTTTATTCCCAAAGCATTTGGTAAAAAGTGGTTGAATTTTTCTCCAATATACCCCGGTAAATCGGGGTCCAGCTTATCGGCCAATACCAGTCGCCTCCAAAAGGCAGAAAAATAAGTCCACCCTACAACGAGTCGAAGCGCTGTAGTGAATAAACCGGAGAGTTGGTACCCTTCCGGCATATTTTTATGTTTAATGTTTTCCATTTGTAATTAAATTTAAAATTTGTGTAATAAGATGTTTACTTGAAGAATTCAGAGATTCTACAAGCAGGTAACTATTTAACAATGATGGAAAATATTAAAGATGAAGCCTGAGCTTTTTATATAAAATATAGACAGGTATTTTGGCAGTTGTCAGCCAACCCGGTGCAGACCGGAACGAAGGGGCTATTTCATTGCCAAAGTATTTATGTTCAAAGAATCGAAATACAGCCGAAAAGGAAATGTCAAGAACAAACTTGTTTTTTGTTTTCAGGTGCTTGCCCGGGGCTGCATTTTCATGATGTATATTGCAAAAGGTTCCGGTTTGGAATGTGGTTTTACCTACATTTAGTTGTTTGGTAACCGAAAGATCTAAAAATTGTTGAACAGGTTTGCGCAACGTACAAGATGAGAGTAATACCACTCCGAAAAGCAGTACGGCCAGGAGCATCCTGGACAACTGTACCATATAGTTCGAATATTTTTTCATGCGCATCACAAAGATGTAAAAAAACGAGATCAGAAAATTGCTTTTAAGAAAACTTTAGCCTTCCTGATCTCAGGTACCGGAATCGAATACGGAAAGAAGGCCTGTTGTCAGGCAATCTTCCCGCAGTGCATGTGAAATGATATTAACTATTAGTTTCCGTATATCTTTTAAAACTATTTAAAATTGCCAGCCAACCGTCTCTTTGCATGTCGACAGGATTGGTGTTTTCAGCATCGAAGGTAATGATTACCCTGGTAGTACCATTTTTATGTTCGAAAAGGGTTGTGGCCTGCCGCCCGTCTGATATGGTATAGGCGATCTTTTTTTCATTGATGACTTCATCGTATGTGGCTTCAAAGTCAAAACCAAAGCTTCCGTCTTTAGCCTCCATCCGGGCATAATATTTTCCCCCGGCCTTTAAGTCGTTTTCCGCTCTCGGACAACACCATGTATCGGCGGCAAAATTCCATTGGGTTATATGTTCCGGTTGCGTATAGCAGTTCCATGTTTTTTGACAGTCGGCATTTACGTTTACTCCTACTGTGATTTTTGTAGTTTCCATATGTTTTGAGAGTTTATGATATAAAGGTTTTCAGATTGTTTTCTTTTAGAGTAAAGATAATAAGGTAAGATAAACTCTTTGCATGGGAAAAACGACTAGTGGGAGGGGCGATTCCGGCAGCAGATGACGAACCTTTACAATCGGAAGATTAAATGTATATTCACTCACCCCCGAAGGGGTTTTACCCGATCATTTATTTTTTTGGCAGGCAGCAAAAAAAAATCGCGGAATATCCATAGACTCCCGCGATTTGATATAAAATAAAAGTTTGGTTGATATCTATTTGACAGCTTCTATTTCTTTTGGTTCTTTACCTCTTATCCTGGTATAATCGGCGATCATCTCCCGGAGTTTTTCAGGGTTCTCTTCCGCCAGGTTTTTTTGTTGTCCCGGATCTTCTTTTAGGTTGTATAGCTGGAAGGTAGGCATGGAACCTATTTCGATATTCACATGATCGTATTTAAAAACCCCTTTATACGGAGGAATCAATATCCAGTCGCCTTTTCTTAATGCCGTTTTAGAAGAAGCTTCGAGCATTAATTCATCCCGTCCTTTATCGGCATTTCCTAGTAATGCACCTAAAAGGTTCCGGCTGTCCCCATATTCCTGATCATCGCCGTTTAGTGCAGCCAAAGAAGAAAGCAGGTCCATTTGACAAACGACGGCGTCTGATACTCCCGGTGTGATCTTTCCTTTCCAGTAAGTAATAAAGGGCACTCGGGTACCGGCTTCGTACATACTGTATTTTCCGCCTCTTAAAGGTCCGTTGGGATCGTGATCTCCAAGTTTTTCGACAGCATCGTCATAATAGCCATCGTTTAAGACAGGTCCGTTATCACTCGAAAATACAATCAGGGTGTTTTCTAGAATTCCTTCTTCTTCCAAAGTTTTAATAAATTCTCCGATACACCAGTCTGCTTCCACAATGACATCGCCTCTTGGGCCCATTCCCGAGCTTCCAACAAAACGCGGATGCGGGGTTCTTGGCACATGGGGTTGTTGCAGGGCGTAGTAAAGGAAGAAAGGTTCATTTTTATGCGAGCGTACATATTCCTGAGCTTTGGCGAGGAAATGATCGGCCATATCGATATCGCTCCACTTGGCTGTCTCACCACCTTTCATAAAACCGATACGCGGAATACCGTTTACGATACTGTTGTTATGGCCATGGTGCCATTTCATGGTGAGCATTTCGGGATTGTCTTTGCCGGTGGGCTCACCTTCAAAATTTTTGTGGTAATCAACTTTGATAGGATCGTTAGGGTCGAGTCCGTCTACTTTATCATTTTCAATATAAACGGTAGGAACCCTGTCTTGGGTAGCAGCCAGGATATACGATTCGTCGAAACCTACTTCATTAGGTCCGGGTTTGATAGCTTCATTCCAGTTTACATGCCCGGTTCCAAGTCCGAGATGCCATTTGCCAACAATTCCGGTATGGTAGCCATGTTCTTTCAGCATTTTAGGGAGGGTGTATTGTGCGGTATCAATCAGCAGGGGTGCAGTACCCGGCAAAATCCGTGCATTTTTGTTTCGCCACGGATATATCCCTGTCAATAGGGCAAAGCGACTGGGAGTACAGGTTGCCGAAGATGCATAACCGTTCGTAAAACGAATACCACCGGCCGCCAGTGCGTCCATATGAGGTGTTTTTAATTCAGTAGCTCCGTATGCTCCCACATCTCCATAGCCCAGATCGTCTAAATAGATCACAACGATGTTTGGTTTCTTTTCATTGGTAACAACTTCTGCTGTTTCTCCCTTTTTCTGATCGTTTTTGCAGGCAATGGTCATGAGTGCCGTAGCAGTCAGAATGCCTAATATTCTTAATTGTTTAAGGTTCATAAGTCTGTTTTTCATCTTAGGTACATATCGAGTTATGGCGGTTTCTTTGCTGATCAAAAATCAACTAGTCTGCCATAAGCGATGCACAAAATACTAAAATATACATATTGATGCATCCTGTACCTACTAGTTTGTATTTTAAGGAATAGGGAATCGTATGTATAAAGTATTTTTTGTAAATACTTCTCACGAAGGTCGGGAACAGGGTTGGGGAAATAGAAAGGTTGCCATGGGAGTTTTGTTTATCCGAACGGACAGCAGTGGTTTTGATACATATGAAAGCTATAACCGTAACTACTATGCTGCCCGAATGAATAGCTGAGGCGGTTTATATTAAAACGGAAAGGTGGTTGAATTTAAGGAAGAGAAAGAAATAAATGGGAGTGACGATCCTCCTTCAGATCAGACGTCTTCTGAAAAGTCAGGACGGGAGGATGATGAAGAATGATCCGTTCAAGCCTGATATTCCCTTACATGTTTATTGGTCAGTTAGGTTATAACAGTTATCCCGCAATACGGATCTTTATCTTTAGCCCGGTTATTTTGCCACTGTAGTGGTTGCAGGTTGGCCAGTTCGTCTCCGCCACTTTCTGCGACAGGGGTGATATGGTCTATTTCCCATCCGGTGCTATGTCCGAGGGTCTTTCCGAACATTTTCCATTCGATTACGGTTCCACAGGCGTCTAATCTTATAAAATTAGGATTCACGCCTTCTATTTTTCTAGCTTTTTGCCAAACAAGAGCGCGTATTTCCAATGACCAGGGTTGTCCGTATTTGTTGGTATTAGGGTTTCGTTTCATATTTTTTAACTGTTGGGTAAGGGGTTCCCCGCTAAGCGAGATTCAATCCCAATAATACCCTGATTTTCAGTACTTTCTCAGTGAAATGTTCCTAAAGGAGTTTCACGAGACTTGGTCGGAACGTTTTAATTTATTTTGTTTAAAGCCCTTGCAAGCTTACCTCAGGCAGTTTAACTATGAGTTTCTGCAAAAGGGATCAATAATGATCACAGTACTTAGGAATAATTTCAGTTCAAAAGTCGTTTTTCTGTGGTGATTTTTTTTACGGATTCCCGTAAGAGAAGTTATTTTTATAAGTTACCCGGTTATCGGGGTTTATTCCGCATAGCTATCGGAAGCTCTGACGCTTGTCCCTGCGAAATGTTTCTGAAAGAATTTCACGGGTGCACGCGTCGAAATGTTTTGTCCATATGCGAACTGCCTCCATCGTTAAAAAGATAGGTTGTGTTTTTTTACGCCCGGAGCTCTCGTGAGCCTGTTCCGAAGTATCTTACTCAATAATTTTATACTGCGTTGATACTCAGGAAGTCTTTTGAGCACCTACAAGCCGGGAAAGGACAGGTTGGTCATTGAGAATTGACGTAGGGTGCTTTATATCAGTCCCATGTCTTTAACGATCGCAACTAAATGGGTTGAATTTTTTGCTTTGAAGGAAACTTTAAGTTTGTTTATTCGTTTTTCGATACTGCTCAGGCTGGCTGGGGAGATCTCTTCTTTCTTAAAGAGTGCCGCTATCTCATCTTGTAAAAGTCCGTTGGCCAATTCGTTCACCAGGCGCAGGTCGTAATCTTCTATTTCGAGCATGGGAGTGCCTTTTATGGCATAATCGATAGCAGCCGAGAGATAGCGATCATTCCGATAAACATTTTGGATAGCCTCATTGATTTCTTTGGCGCTTTCTCTGCCTTTGCATACATACCCGTGAATGCCCGGATCGGTAAAAAAGCTTTTAATTTTTTGCGGTCGATCTTCGATAGAATAGATAATAATCTTTGTTGCCGGGTGTAGCTTCAATGCTTCTTTTGCCAGGATATCTCCTGAACAGATATTACAACTTCGATGGTCTTGTTTAAAAGAGAGATCTGTAATAAGTAAATCGTAGGGAGTTCCGTCCAGTAATGCTTTTTTTATTTTTAATACTGCATCGTCACAGTATTTTACATGATCAATTTCAAAGTCGAAGCTGTTTTTCAGGTTAGAAACGATCCCTAGATTGATACTGTCTATATCTTCGGCTATTAATACTTTTTTAAACATCTGTATGATCTTTTCTTATTGGGGGATGGTAATCGTAATGATACATCCCGCATTAGAAGTTTTATCAAAAGTAATATTTCCGTTAATGGCCTCTATACGGTTTTCCACATTTAGCAGTCCGTTCCCTTTTTGGATGTATCCGGAGTCGAATCCTGTGCCATTATCAGAGTATTGCACGATAATCTTATTGGATTCATTTTTAAAGATGAGCACAACGATGGATGCACCGCTGTGTTTTTTCATATTTACCATGAGTTCCTGTGTAGTGCGGTATAAGACTTTTTTCTTTATTTCGTTTATTTGTTTCCAGGCAATACTATTGATGTTCCGTATCATAACATTTACATTTTTGCCATGGAACGAAGCCAACATATCTTTTAATTCGGCAGGAAAATTTTGTCCGGTATCGATATCGCCATACTCTCTCGATATATTTCGCGTTTTATTATATAATTTATCTAAATGCATTTCAAATTTTTCTAAAAAAGGAGACGTTTTTACTTCATTCTGCACGAGCATTAAGGTGTTAAAAACATCATTGGCTACTTCGTCGTGTATTTTTTTTGAAATGATACGTTCTGTTTCTTCTGTAGCTCTTTCGCGGTCTCTTTGGTGTTTGCCTTGTATAACACGGTATCTCCAGACAACCCCTCCTCCCAGTACAATCAGAAGTAATAACAGGCTGATGTTCCTGATCTTGATCCTGCTGATTTCGGAGGCCTGTAACTGGGCATTTGCTTTTAAAAGTTTATTTTCCTGCCTGTTTTGAACTGCATCAAACTTGATTTTCGCATAGCTGTTTTGAGTTTGTTCCCTTGCTTTGTAAATACTATCGCTAATGTTATGGTACTGTAAGGCATATTTTCGGGGAGCATTGGAAGTAGCTATAAGAATGGCCAGCGCATCGAGCCGATCGTCTGCATTTTTATATGAGGTTGCATTTTTGTATGCCTGTCGTGCCATTTCAACAGCCCTGGGGTCATTTCTGTCGGCATAATGTTCTGCTAAATGGATATAGCTGGCGTTCAGGTTTGCCGGAATATTCTTTTGCCTTCGTAATTTGAGTGCTTCCAGTAGTTGTTTTTCTGCATCCCGATGTCCTAATTTACTTTTTGCATAAGCCGAGTTATCTTTTATCCTGGCTTTGAGAACGATGTATTTTGGTGAATCCAACAGGGGATTGTTCACGATGCGGGACAAAGTTTCAAGGGCTTTGCGATATTCTTTTTGTTTTAAATAAACTACGGCTTTGTTATTAACGACAGATATTTTTTCCGCAGGATCTTTACTAATATCCAACACCTTATCATACCAATAGAGGGATTCCTTATACTGTCCTTTGTTTTTTGAAATAATAGCCAGATAATTGATGAGCCGCATATAGTTATTGTCCTGAGTTTCTTTTTTGAGATGTTGTAAGGCATCAATAGCTATTTTTTCAGCTTCTTCGTAATTGGCAGCATCGTTTAAGATTTTTACCAGTTCATACGATCTTTTTACCATTAGCAAACTATCGTCTAACTGTTTGTAGATCTGAACAGACTGGTAGTAATTTCCTATTGCGCTATCGATCTGGTGGTTCTTCTTAAAATAGAACGCCTTTAAGTATTTGGTATATGCTATACTACTGGTGTCTTTCGTTTTTATAGATATCGACAATAACTTATCAGTATATATAAATACACTATCTAAAAGCTGTAGTTTCCCGAGTAAAAGAATCCTTTGTTTAAGTATTCTGGCATATAAGGAATCTGTTTGTTCTGATGGGGAGAGTTGCAAAGCCCTTTTGTTTACGATTAGTGCTTTCGCTGTTAAGTTTGCTTTTTTAAGGCTATCTGCCTGTTGGATCAGGGTATGGGTATAATTATTCCTGGCTTTTGTATGCTGGGTTTTATTATTTTCATCCATACAGGATATAAGGCCTGTAATAAGTGCAGTAAAAATGAGGAATGAAAGTCGGTAAGTTTTCATTCCCCAAAAGTATGAATTAATTAAGATTAACCGGCATCGTTCGGATCTGGCTCCGGCTCATCAGGATCGCCTGTAGGATCTCCGTCTTCGCCATTGGCTTGTTGCCTGTACAATTGTTCCGTTTCTGCAAGTGTCTCATCGGTGCAAGAAAACAAGGTTGCATTGCTTGCTATAAGTATTATCAGTAAGAATATTTTTTTCATTTTAAATACTTTAAAAAATTAAACATGAAGGCAGCTGTCCGTATACCGGATATCTGATTTTCAGCTACCATAGGGTAAAAGGGAGTACTCTTGTTTTGTCTGGGAAGTGGAGATCAATTGCGGAGGAAAAAGCAACTTCCCTTTTGGTTCTGCCACCGCAATGAGGATTTCCGTAAGAATGATTTTAGCGCTTTGGCTATGTTAGCAATGCATAACCCGAATCATTCTGACGACAAAGTAAAGTTGTCAGAACACGGATATTGCAGACGGAACCCGGAAAAGAATGTCCGACACTTATCAGACAAAAATGTCCGGGGTCTGTCCGGATAATATTTTTAATTTTAAAACATTAATCAACAATCGATATGTTTAAAACACTTGTTCAGCACGTATTTGAGAAAGCCCGACTACAGACAGGTAAAGAGAGCAAAAACGGGCAGGCAGAATACCTGGCCCATATTTTTACAGAAGATTACAAGTACAGTATTACCACAAGGGCCTTAACAGCCATCTATAACAAATATGTTCTTGAAAATCCTTCGAGATCGGCTACTATTAAGCCGGAACTGGCAGATGTGATGAGTATTTATCTGGGCTTTAAAAATCATTCCGATTTCGCCACGAAACAAAATGAAACAGATACGGGCAGCGGGTCGGGGAAAGAAAATCATTTATCGTTGTCGCAGAAGGGAGGACGGGAACGTATAACAATCGTTGTTTTGGGAGTGATTATATTGGGGATGCTTTTTTATAATTTTTTTGGTCATAACGACCGTCCTGAAGAAGGGTGTATGATCTGGGACGGAGATCATTATACCCTGGTTAGCTGTGATTTAAAAGATCGCCGGGATACCGAAAGTGAAGTGGTTCTTTTTGATAAGAAGATGTACGATCATATGAAAAAGATCGGCTATGGAAGTGTGAAAGTAGGATCGTCATATTATTGCAAAGTGAATAAAGATTCCTTGGAGTTTTTTTCGTGGTACGGACTGCATCCGGTCAGTAAAGCAAATTTAAAGCCGGTAACCCAATATATATACGATAAATATGTACAGCCGGCTATGGAAGAATATAGGATGATCTCGAAGGATTAGAGGTATTGCAAACCGGACAATAATCAATGATTTAGAACAAAAAATCACTGGTTTATAATATAATATAAATCTTTTCCGAATTCATATGCCAAACAGACGGTAAATATCATTAGCAGTAAACTCCAAATCAATATTGAAGTTAATTTTTTAGCTGATTCTTTCATTTGATTTATGAAACTTTAGTAGGAAAAATAAGTATAAAGAAAATTCATCAAGCAGATGCCGGTTTGGCGGATGAACTTAAGGTTACAGGTGTTAAAATTAAAAGTATAAATGCAATACGGATAAATAGAAGAGGCATCCGGTGCATTATACGATGTTAGTCAGGACGCAGTCGAAACCTCGTGGTCGTTAAAACCACTATTTCGACTGCGCCAACCTGACCATATACTACTTATAGACAGCGTTGTCTACAGATGATTTTCCTGTTAAAGGTCAAACTCGTTAAATATGGTTTCGAGTTCACCGGAAGAAGGGGTAGGGGCATTATAATCGATAATGTTACCTTGAGGATCGAGGATAATAAACCGCGGAATACCTTTGATCAGATATTCTTTTACAAAAGAGGACTCCCAATCCTTATCGGCAAGTAGTTGTACTCCGCCAAGTTGTTTGTCTTCGATCATTTGCTTCCATTTTTCGCGATCTTTTTGTTTATCGATAGAAATACTGACAAATTTTATATTCCTGCCATGGTACCTGGATTCAAGCTCTTTCAAGTAAGGAATCTCTTTTCTGCAAGGTCCGCACCAGGTAGCCCAAACATCGATAAAAAGGTATGCTCCGGCTAAATCTTTGAGTGAGGTGTTGCCACCATTATAATTTTCATATGCTTTAAAGTCGGGAGAAGGCGATCCTTTTGCTACTTTTTTTAACACTTTGTAGCTGCCCGAGATCTCTTCATTGTGCTTTGTATCAGTAGAAGTCTTAAGGAAGAGACTGTAAAAGGTATCGAGGTCTTTGGTATAGGTAATACCGTATTTGGCATGGTTATAGGCCAGACTGTTCCTGATGGTATCGTTTTTAATCCTGGATATTTCCTTCAGGAAGGCAATATCGTAGTCGAGGTTTGAAGTCTTGGCTGTTTGCCGGGCATTAGTGCGATAATAATCTTCTATAATACGTTTATAGCTTCCGGAAAAGAGATAATCCATACCGTGGTTATAATTCAGGGTATGGTTTAATTTCTTAAGTTCATTTCGTAATCCTGTAACCAGATTCAGGGTATCTGATTTTTCGAGCCTTTTCAGGTCTGACATATAGCCGTAGTTGATGTTCTTTTGCTCTAATTCTTTAAACGCCGGATCGAGGGATGGGTATTCATTTAAATAAGTGAGTAGGGCTTCTTTTTGCGTATTTAATAGTGCCAGACTCGAATCATTGATATTTTTCATGGCTTGTTGCCTGATATTCATGGCCTGACGTTGCCTGGAAAGCTTGTGGAAGATATAATTGTTTTCATTTCCCCCGGCACCTGTGTAGTTAATGGTCTTGGAAAAATCTTTGCTGTCGAAAGCGATTTGGACATTGTATCCGTTTTCTAAGTAGCTCCTCCAGAAAAGCTTACCATATGAAAGGAGGTATGATCCCGGGAGCAGGTTGAGCGTATCTTTAAAGTTTCCTGAATCATCGACCCTGATGGTATCACGGAATGTGTCACTTCCGGTTATTAAAAGAAGCTTTTCGGTTGGGTTTGTTATAGAACCCGATAGTATGGTCGTAGGGTTGTTTATTTCGGAAGAACAACTGCATAGCAGTACAAGCAACCCCGAAATGAAGGTTATTTTTTTAAACATGGTTAAAATATTATGGGATTATAAACCACCCTCCGGGGTTTAAAGAGGGTGGTAACTAACTAACTCAAATTGAAGAATGTAAACAAAAGTTTAATGCAACCCCTTTATTTCCTCAAGGTTCTGTTCAGCACGTTTTTTTACTTTACTGCTGATGGTATCTGCCATTGCTACCGCTTTTTCTCCTGCCTTGATGGCTTCTTCTTTCTCACCTGTATGTCCCAGTATCTGGGCATAAGTACTTACAATACCATAATTGTCGGGAGCCATGGCATAGGCCTTTTTGATAAGCTTTGCAGCCTGGGCCATAAGCTGGTCGTTGTCTTTATGATAATTAAGTACCGACCTTGCTATAAAGGCTATGGTTTCATGATCGTTCTGTAGCTGTTCGTTTACATAATAATCTGACGTTTTGATATATGCTTCGACATCGAGATTCTGTAAATAGAACTGGCAATGCGGAATAGCAATGTCTCGGGTACCTGCATTTAACCTCTTTAAAGAATCAATACTTTCAAAAAACAGTTCCTTTTCATTGTTTCGCGAATATTGATACATATTACGTTGTACCGCCCTGCGATATACGGCATTGACAGCATCTTTTCCGAAGTTTTTTTCAAAATGAGACCTGTTCTGGTCAAGGAACTGGAATAATTCGCTGTCGTCATCATAGGTGAAGCTTTGGATAAGTTTCCAGCCTGAAGCAGACCGTAAGAACTGATCGTCTGATTTTTCGATGACCCTGACCAAAATTTCATTCGCCTTAGGGTCTCTAAATTTATTGAGCTGTACAGCATAACTGGTCAGTTCGTCCATATCCATCTTTCCGGACTCGTACTTTTTAACAAGATTCCCGAAAGCATTTTCCGGATTCAGGGCTTTTTGAGCTTCTTTGATAAACTCATCTGCTTCCATCCTTGATTTTGCCAGATGAACCAGTTCTCCTTTGCCATCAATGAAAAGATATGTAGGAAAAGATGTTACCTGATAGCGTTTGGCCAGTTCAGGACCTTCTCCTTTTTCCATATCTATTTTGTAATTAACAAAGTTATCGTTGTAAAATGTGTATACATCTTCTTTTACGAATACATGCTTTTCCATCCATTTACATGGGGCACACCAGGAGGTGTAACAATCGACAAAAATAAGTTTGTCTTCAGCTGTTCCTTTATCCAGTACCTGCTGAAAGGAACCTTCAGAAAAATGAATGGCATTGTACGTTACCTTTTTCTCTTCCTGCTTTTGTTTGCAGGAAAGAGAAAAAAGGCAAACACTGATAAAAAACAATATTTTTTTCATTAGTAACCGGGGTTTTGTTTGATAACACCTTGTGATAATTCTACAGTTTGAATTGGTAACGGCAGGATTAAACGTGTTTCTGATGATAGTTCTTTATAATCGTTAATGTTTATATCTCCTTCGATATGGAAACGTACCAGGTCGAACCATTCTTCTCCGGATTCGGTGCCGAGTTCACGTATTTTTTCGGTACGGATGGCATTCAATAATTCGTCGTAGTCGTTGGTGGTAACTAAGGTGTTGGCACTACGTTCCCTGATAGTGTTTAAAGCTGTTTTAGCGGCATCGATGTCATTATTGGCTCTTAGCATTGCTTCAGCATAAATCAGATAGGTTTCCGCAAGACGCATAAAATACTGAGTATCGGCTGTAAGAGGAACTCCGTTATAGGTGGCTCCGTTAAATTTATTGTTCCTGATACTACCTGCAGACGTAAAGGTTATAGCTGCCTCGTAACGGGCATCTGTTTCCATAAGTGCCACATATTCGTCAGAAAGGCCGAAATATGCACGAAACATAAAGGCCTTATTATTTCTGTCGTTCAGGTTATCAAAAGGTGTCTGGAACAATACTTCATTCGGGTTGTCAATCTTTTTGGTAAAGATATCTCCGAAAGTTTCTTCTAACTCACGTTCGTTAGAATCAATGACTTCCTTTGCAAGGGTAGCAGCAGTAGCATAGTCTTTTCTGTATAGGGCTACTTTGCTTTTCAGGGCTTTTGCCGCCAGGTTAGAAGCATAAAAAGTATTTGAAAAATCAGGGGCATGCGCAATAGCATAGTCAAGGTCTTCCAAAATAAGCTTGTATACTTCGGCTACGGTGGTACGTGCCTGGGCATCTGCATTACTGATAGGCTCGGTTTTTAATACAACTCCGTATTCAGAATCCATATTAAAGAATTCCCCAAATAACCTCAACAGGTAAAAATGTGATTGTGCTCTTAAAAACCGGGCTTCTGCAATAATCTCTTCTTTTCTTTCATCGTCTGAAGCAAGGGCTGCCGTTTTGGTTATCACATGGTTCGCGTTGTTGATCAGAAAATACATTTTGGTGTACATGTATTCCAGGTAATAATTATCCGGGTTTACATCGTTGTTGAAAAAGGCATTTTCAGATCCGCCACCCCAAATTCCGGGCTTCATGGTAGTTCCCATCATCGAAGTTACAGCAGGCATATACACGATATAATCGAGTCCGTCGATCAGACTTCCATAAACGCCATAGAGCACTGTTTGCGCCTGGTCGACATTGGTAATTACTTTATCTTCGGAAACCTGATATACAGGATCTACATCTGTTACATCGGTAATTTCACACGATGTGGTTAATACTCCTATGAGAGCGAGTACAATAAATATGTTTTTATATAATTTTTCCATCGTCATTATAAGTTTAAGTTTAATCCAAGTGTATATGTTCTAACCGGTGGATAAGTGGCACTATCATACCCTTGTGAAAAGTTGCTGGCAGCATTATAGTTAACTTCCGGGTCTAACCCGCTGTATGAAGTGATCACAAACACATTGGTAGCCGATAGCGAGATACTTGCCCTTTGGATAAACATTTTTTTAAGGAGTTCAGGATTGAACTTATAGGTTAGGTGGATGTTTTTTAACTTAAAGAAAGAAGCATCTTCAACAAAGAAGTCGGAATCTCTTCGGTTATTATTCGGATCTCCGGCAACCAATCTTGGGATACTGCTCGATGTATTGTCCGGGCTCCAGGTATTCTGAATATCTGTAGCGTAGTTATTTCCGAAATTGCTGAATATCAGCAAGTCTCTTTTGTTGCTGTTAAACAAATAGTTACCCACACTGAAGTTGAATAAAGTAGAGAGTTCGAAGTTCCCGTATCGGAATATATTATTCCATCCTCCGAAGAAATCCGGTTCTGCTTTTCCGATAATATCTACATCATCAGATCCTACAAAACCATCTTCATTTACATCTACATATTTAAAATCTCCGGGGGCTGTATTACCTGTTTGGTATACGCCTGTCGGGGAAGCAGCGTTTAACTGATCGATTTCTTCCTGCGTCTGGAAAATACCGTCGACTTTATATCCCGAGAAGTAACTGATCGGTTCACCTTCTACAAGGTTCCTGTAGTAACCACCGTTTAAATGCAGTACTTTACTACTGATGGTCGACATATTGAGTTCTGTAGTCCACTGAAATTTAGCATCCCTGAATACATCTACTCCAACCTGGAATTCGAAACCTTTGTTAAGGAAGTCACCAATGTTTGCAAACTGACTGCTTCCACCGGTTTCGAGGGTTACATCTCTTGAAAGGATCTGATCGGAAGTTTTCTTGTTGAAGTATCCGAAAGTACCGTTAACCCTTCTGTCGAATAGTGAATAGTCGACGGCAACATCCAGTTGATTGGTAGTTTCCCATCTGATAGCCGGGTTCGGGATGGTATTTGAAACCACACCATTGTTGTTGTTATAAAAACTACCCGCAGCAAAGAAAGTAGCATACTGAAAGTCTGAAAAGTTTGCCGATCCTGTTTTACCATAGGATGTTCTTAATTTAAGGTCGTCAATAAATGTAGCATCTTCCATAAAGCCCATACGCGATATTCTCCAGGCAAAGGCTCCCGAAGGGAAGTAACCCCAACGATTTTCAGGGCCGAATTTCGTTGATTTATCTGCACGTCCGGTAAAGGTCAGGTATGCAATATCATCGTAATTGTAATTAGCTCTTACGAAGTATGAAGAAAGTCCGCTGATAGTACCACCGCTTGCAATACTCTGGTTGGAGGCGGCACCCGGTGTTACCATTACAAAATCATCAGGAAAATCTACAGCATCTATACTTATGAAATTACTTTTGTTTTGAGTGTATGATACACCTAATACCGTATTAAGGCTGTGTTTATTAAAGCTTTTGTTATAAGTAAGTGTATTGTCGAAAATGCGTGAGGTGAAGCCAGATTCATTTTGTTTTAAGGTTCCCTTACGGTTGTTTCTTTGCTCGAATACATCATAACTAGGTGTATATCGGAAACTGAAATTATCACCTTCCGTGTACGAGTATGTAGATTTAAATACCAGGCCGTCGGTAAGTTGATATTCTCCGAAAAGAGAGATCATGATATTTTTAGAATCTACATAGGAAGGGAAGCGAACTTTTGCATACGGGTTTGAATAGATACTGTTCGGGTCGGAAGCAAAACTTCCGTCGGGATTATATACAGGGATGTCTGGTCTGTAACGGATTGTCTGGTAGTAAAAAGTGGTACCGCTACCTTCATTTTTAGAGTCCGTATAGTTAAAGTTCACCCCGATGCGCAGTTTGTCAGAAGCTTTTGTTTCGAGTTTGGTCCTGATATTGTTTCTTCTGAATTCTGTATTGTATATCGGTCCTTTCTGATCTGTGATCCCGGCAGAAACAGAATAAAGTGTATTCCCGTTTAATGACCCGCCGTTCATATTGAGGTAGTAATTCATATTAACAGCCGCCTGATCTGCTTCTTTTTGCCAGTCGGTGTATACATCAGGGCCGTATGGATATAGATCTTCATCATCAGGAATATCGCTGCCTGCATTGGTGTACGCCTGCTTTATAACATCGTGGAAACCATTACTGTTGAGCATGTCGTATTTATTAAAGAAACTCGACATACTTGTCATTGTACTAAAGCTGATGCTTGGAACAGAAGAGTAGCTTCCTTTCTTGGTATTGATAATAATCACCCCGTTAGCACCTCTGGAACCATAAATGGCCGTAGCTGAAGCATCTTTTAAGATGTCGATGCTTTCAATGTCCTGAGGATTGATGGAAGCCAGCGGAGAGATTGACTGTGAAAAGCTATCTGAATAGGCCGAATTACCTTGCCCTTGTCCGATTTCGATAGGAACCCCATCAATGACATAAAGAGGCTCGTTATTTCCTAATACCGAAGTAATCCCCCTGATGCGGATAGAAGCCGGTGCACCGGGAGCTCCTGACGAAGGTACTGCATACACTCCGGGGGCTCTACCTACAATAGCATTATCAAAACTAACAGGTGCCATCTTGTTAAGCTCGGTAGCGTCTATTTTAGAAACCGATCCTGTGATATCTTTTCTTTTCTGAGTACCATAACCTACAAGAACTACTTCTTCGAGGGATTGGGTATCTTCTTTTAGGATAATATCTACAGTCGTTCTTTCTTTGATCTCGGTAATAACGGTTTCCATCCCGATATAGCTAAAAGAAAGGCTTTGGTTTTTTAATGCTTTTATGGTATAAGCACCATCATTGTCAGTAAAGGCACCTTTCCCTGTTTCTTTAACCATCACCGTTACGCCAGGCAGTGGAATACCGTTTACATCGGTAACCAGACCGGTGATCGTGATCTGATCCTGAACTTCAGGCTGTCTGCTTGAAGCGACTTCAGTCTCGGTCGATTTCTGGTAAATAACAATTTGTGTATCGAGTACTTTGTAATACAGCGGACTCTTGCCGAGTAAGCTGTTCATGATGGCCTCTATAGTAACATCATTTACGTGCATACTAACAGGAGGTAATGGGGTAATATCCTCAGTTTTGTATAATACCTTATACGCAGATTGCTTCTCAATCTCATTAAATATTTCCTTGATCTCGGCTTTCTTCACATCTAATGATATGGTAGATTTTTGTGAATAAGAATGTGCCTGAATTTGGAATAAGGAAACGATAAACAGCAATAAAGAAAGTTTCATTTTTAGGCTGATTTTGGTAATTCCAGGACACACGAATCCCTTCGTAAGTGTTTTTTTCATAATTTTGAAGTGGTTTAAACTATTTTAATTTTAGATTAAGGTAGTAGGGGAGACGTTGGCGCGTTTCCCTTTTTTGTTAGCTCATTTTTATTTCATTGGCATTTGATTTTTTATAATAACCTGATTGTTTTCTATACTGTATTCGAAATCCGTATTCACTTTAAACGCGTCTAATATTTGCGTTATAGTTTCTGTATTAAACCTTCCGTTGTAGCGCACCCGGTTCAGCGACGGGTTATTGTTAATGATCGCTACATTAAAATGACGTTCCAGTTTCTTTAGCACAGTTTCAAAGGTATCATCAATAAACAATAAATCTCCGTGCAACCATGCCGTGTGTTTCTGAATATCTACCTGTCCGACAGTTAGATTTTCATCTTTCAATGTAGCGGCTTCGCCCGGTTTAATTGTCAACGAAGCATTATTTAAAGTACTTTTAGCACGTATACTTCCTTCAATCAAAACAGCCATGGTCTGGTTATCGTCGTTAAAACAGCTTAGGTTGAACTCTGTACCCAGTACTTCTACATTCATTTGCCCGGTTTCTACAATAAAGGGTTTTTCGGCATCTTTTGTTACCGTAAAATACGCTTCACCTTCCAGAGTTACATTTCTGGTTCCGGATTTTTCAAAAGAAGACGGGTACTTGAAAAGACTTCCCGAATTCAGGATGACCTGAGAATTGTCGGACAATTTCACCGTAGCCTTTTTTCCGTAGGGAACGTTGATTTCGTTATAGTGAATTGCAGTTGCATTTTCAGTCGCCTGAACCATTGGGTCCGAAGTAAAATCATCTACCGAAATAACAGCCTCTTCTTCATCGAACTCTTTGATGGTCCCATCATCTAACTTAAGGGTTATAATGGTAGCATCAGGGGTGAATTCAGTTATTTCAGGAGTTAAAAAGAATTTTAGTGTTGTTGCCAGTCCGATAAGCAGTATAATAGCCGCTGCATATCTAATCAAACGAAATTTTGGAGAAAGCCTTCTGACTTTGGTTTGAGGAGTTAATGGTAGATTTAGTGATCTATAAATGTTTTCCGGATCAATATCGTTCAAACTTAACTGTATGGAACTTTCTAATTCCAGGTAATCTTTCAGCTGTTCTATAGTTTTCGGATCTTCTAAACCTTCTTTCAAAAGGATTAATTCTTCTTTTGAAATCTCTCCGTTAATGTATTTTATAATTAAATGTTCCAATCTTAAAATAATCTCAGTTTACAACCGAGACGGAAAAATGTTTAAAAACCCTTAACTGTTTTTTAATTTTTTTTTAAAATTTGTGCAAAATAGCTATTGAGGAAGGATAGATAATCGAATTTAATGTTAGAAAACCAGCTTTTATCAGATCTTAAGAACGGGAGTAAGCAAGCATACCGTAATATTTTCCTGAAATATTACAAGGTTATCCTAGCCTATTTGATAAAGCTGACCGGCGATTTGCTGTTATCTGAAGATCTTACCCAGAGTGTTTTCTTAAAATTGTGGACCAAGCGAAAATCGATCAATGTACATACGTCGCTAAAACAGTACTTGTTCAGTACGGCCTACAATAGTTTTATGGATCATTACCGGTCCAGGGAACGAGAAAAGAATATGCATTCGGATTACCTCATTACATCTGAAACTTTTCAGGAAGAACACGACCATACAGGTTTGAAGCGGTTGGAGGACGATCTGAACCGATTAAGGGGTTTAATCGACGCATTGCCCCCAAAGTGTAAAGAAATATTTTTGTTGAGTAAGCAGGAAGGCCTTAAGTATAAAGAAATTGCTGAAAAACTTAACGTTTCACTTAAAACGGTTGAGTCGCAGATGTATATAGCCATGAAAAAACTTCGCGAGGAATTCAATAGCTAGCTTGCCATTAGCCGAGTTTGGGTTTTTTGTATCATAACTGTTAACGTAGGGGTAGACTAAAAGGTTGAGCTGATATTGCCATCTGGAATCCAGTACTTTATGGTTTTCTTTATTGAAAAAGTAAAAGCCCTGATTATTTGCGGAACCACTGAAGGACACAGCCGTAAAATTACCTGTTACACCAGGTGCTTTTTATTTGCCTGTGCGGTCATAGCCAGGTATTGAGGATAAGCAGGGGGAAGGAGAACGGGTTGCCGATGAATAAAACCGGAAGAGAAGCAGTGATGAGACAACAAATAACCGGGGGTTTAAGTATGCGCAATATAAATTCTTTAGGCCAGTCTTGATGAAAACGGTAGTAAAGGAAAAGGGTGTACAACAGCTACATCGCAAGATTATGGGTGTACAGACAGGAAAGAGGTAAAAAGCTTTAGTGTTAAAATTTATGGAACAGTATATACAAAGCCGGTTTAATTTTCATAAATTGTATAGATAAAAAAACATAAAATGAAAAGATTTCAATTTATAAGGTGCTTGTTTGTTTTTATTGTTGTTTATGGTTGCGGAACCACTCAAAGTACAGTTTCGGATGAGGACAGGAAGGAACTGGCCAATCTTGTTGAGGAAAAAAAATTCAGGATAGAGAATGACTGGGCAAATCCGACAGTAACAAATGCCATGATGCAGGTAGGGCAAATTCTGGGACCACAGAATAATGCATCGCGGATAAACCTGATGAGTAATCCTAATTTTTTAGAAGTTGATGGCGACCATGTAAAAGCTTATTTGCCATACTTCGGAGAACGCCAGATGGGAGGCGGATATAACACCAATGAAACAGGAATAAAATTCGACCAGGTTGCTGAAGATATGGAGATTCATTATTTGGAAGCTAAGAAAAAATACAAAATGACCTTTAAGGCTAACAATACAAATAGTAATGAAGCCTATAATATTACCCTGGAGGTCTTTTTCAATAAAAAAACGAGCCTTATTATAAACAGTACCGAACGTAATTCAATCAGATACGAAGGAACTTTAATGCCTTTATCTGAAAATTAGACCTTTTCTTTTGTATGAGCCTGTGTGATCTTTGCCAATCCCTGTTTGATATCAGGTGATCTGACGTGGTATGTGGATTTAAAACGGGTCGTACCACCGGTCTCCGTCTGGCGGTAAGGATGTGGTTGTTAACGAAAAGTTAATAAAAAGTTTTATATTAGTTATGTGTAAATTAGATAGTTGCATTACCAAGTATAAACTAACTACAAACAAATCAAATGAAAAGAATCTTGCTCGTATGTCTGTTGTTGATCGCTTCACAGACATTATTTTCACAGGTGACCACATCAAATATCAGGGGACTTATAACTGACCCGGACGGGCAACCACTTCCGGGAGCCAGTGTCGTTGCAATTCATACACCCACCGGAACAAAGTACGGAACAGCAACCAATTTCGACGGACGTTTTAATTTACTGAATCTCAGGATAGGGGGACCTTATTCGATAACGATCAGTTATGTGGGATTTCAGGAACAAAAATACACTGATGTATTTCTTGAACTGGGGAAAACACAAGATATTGAAGTTGTTCTTCAGGAACTCAGTGAACAGTTGGGAGAGGTAGTTGTTACAGCCGATGCTTCCGGGACATTTGGAAAGGACAGAACCGGAGCGGAGACCAGCGTGGGAAGAAGAGAACTCACCAGACTGCCGACAATTTCCAGATCGGCACAAGATTTTACCAGATTAGAACCAACTGCAAGCGGGGGTTCGTTTGGAGGCCGAAACGATCAGTACAATAACTTTTCCCTCAACGGAGCTATTTTTAATAATCCCTATGGGCTGGATGCAGCAACACCGGGAGGACAAACAGATGCACAGCCTATATCGCTTGATGCCATTGATCAGATCCAGGTAGCTGTAGCTCCTTACGATGTAACTCAATCCGGTTTTACAGGGGCTTCCGTCAATGCAGTTACAAAGAGTGGTACCAATGAGTATCACGGAACTGCCTACGGGTTCTTCAGAAATCAGGATCTTACCGGAAGTAAAGTGAAAGGCGATGATATTGTTGTGCCCAAATTAAGCCAAACCCAATTCGGAGCCAGTATTGGCGGGCCGATTATTCAGAATAAAGTATTCTTCTTTGCAAATTTTGAAAGAGACCAGAGAGAAGACCTGGGGACTACCTGGGTGGCAAATACCGGTTCGGGAGCCGTGAATGAGTCGAGGGTATTGGCTACCGATCTTCAGATGGTTTCAGACCAATTGGCAGCGCTCGGTTATCAAACCGGACCGTATGAAGGCTATGTACACAATACAGAATCGACCAAAGGGATTTTTAAGATCGACTGGAATATTAATGATCAGCACAGGCTGGCATTTATATATAATTTTTTAAATGCTTCAAAAGAAAAGCCAGCCCACCCAACAGCTATTGGCCGGAGAGGTCCTGACTTTACAACATTACAGTTCGAGAATTCAGGATATGAAATCAATAACAGGATTCAGTCATTTCTATTCGAACTGAATTCTAATTTTAATGAAACCACGACCAATAAATTACAGGTTGGGTACACTCATTTCGATGATTTCAGAAACCCTTTCTCATCTCCTGCACCTGTAATTAATATAACTAAAGACGGCGCTCCATATATAATTGCAGGGCACGAACCTTTTTCGATCCACAACCGTTTAGATCAGAAGGTGTTCCAGATTACAGATAATATGAATTTCTTTAAGGGAGATCATACCTATACAGTAGGTTTTTCTTTTGAGAAATTCCAGTTTGCAAACTCCTTCAACTTAACCGGATATGGCTTTGATATATTCGGAAGTGTGGATATTAATGATTTTGATGCTAATAATTATGCAGATGCGTTTGCCAATGCCCGGGCTATTTTTAATTCCAGAAATGGATTGCCTGACGGAGCAGACGGCGGGTGGTTGTTATCTGAGGTCAATGTAGGTCAGCTTGCTTTTTATATTCAGGATGAGTGGAATCTTACCGACAACTTTAAACTTACCTATGGGATAAGGGCAGATAAACCTTTGTATTTTGATACATCGGAAAAAGCACAGGAATTCATAGATACGGATAACGGTCAGTTTTACAATCCGTCGACTGCATATTTTGACCCGGATACAGGAGATGAAGTATTTTTCGATTCTACCAAAATGCCTGATAATGGTTTGCTGTGGTCGCCCCGACTTGGGTTCAATTGGGATGTTTTTGACGATAATGTCTTTCAGGTACGTGGCGGTACAGGGATTTTTACGGGAAGACTACCTTTTGTATGGATAGGGAACCAGGTAAGTGGTGTCGATCAGTTTTTCTATCAGGTAGTCGATAACGATTTTCAGTTCCCGCAAGTATGGAGAACGAGCCTGGGACTAGATTACCGATTTGAAAATGGTATTATCGCTACGGCAGACTTTTCGTATACAAAAGATATCAATGCTGTGCATGTGCAAAACTGGGGACTCAAAACACCTACAGCTACCTTGGGAGGGGTAGATTCAAGACCAGTTTATCAGGCCGGCGATAAAGGTGATTTCCCTGCCTATGTTCTAACAAATTCAGATAAGGGCCGAGCCGTTAATGCGTCTTTAAAGTTGCAGAAGAATTTTGATAACGGACTTTACACGAGCGTGGCTTATAATTATATGAACTCCAAGGACGTGAATTCAATCGAAGCAGAAATAACAGGAGATGCCTTTACTTTCAATCCGGCATATGGAAATGTGAATGACGATGTGTTGTCGCATTCCAAGTATGGGGATAAACACAGAGTGGTTGGGGTTGCTTCTAAACAGTTTAAATATGGGAATGATAAATGGGCTACGACAATCTCAGCTTTTTTTGAATACGCACAAGGAGGACGTTTTAATTATACCTATGGAGGTGATATCAATAACGATGGCTCATTGGTGAATGATCTTATTTATATTCCAACAGCCGAAGAAGTCAGTCAAATGAATTTTTCAGCTCCAGGGCAGGCAGAAGCTTTTGAAAACTTTATACGCCAGGACGATTATATGAGTGCGCATAGAGGAGCATATTTCGAAAGATACGGTGCCATCACTCCGTGGAGAGGACGCTGGGATATGAAATTCCTCCAGGATTATAATTTTAAAGTTTCAGGAGATAAAACCAATACGATTCAGTTCAGTATCGATATCTTAAACGTGGGTAACCTGATCAGTTCAGATTGGGGACTGGTACAACAACCAACAAATGTCCAGCCCATAGGGGTTACCGTTGATGCGAATAATGTTCCGACATATTCTTTTGACCCTGATTTAAGAAATACATTCGTGTACGATGCCGGTTTATTATCAAGATGGCAGATGCAATTTGGTATCCGTTACATCTTTTAATAAATATTGGTTAAGATAAAACTGTAAAAGGCTGTGCTTTTTGTACAGCCTTTTTTATTTTTGCAGCCATTATATGAAGTTAAAAGAGCAATGAAGTATTCAAGACTTACAAAAGAACAATTTGAGGAGCTGCATGAGGAGTTCATAAATTTTCTGGCAACCCAATCCATTACAGCCGATGAATGGGCATCGATAAAAAAAGATAAACCCGAGATAGCGGAACAGGAATTAGATGTTTTTAGCGACCTGATCTGGGAAGGTGTTTTAAATAAGGTTGTATATCTTGAAAATATTTCTGCCAGCCAGATGTTTTTATTTCATCTGACTGAAAAAGAAATGAAGCTTATTGCGGTCCGCTTATTAAATAAAGCTGTAGATCTTACCACCAGGGAAGGATTTCAGTGGTTTAAAGAGAACTTCCTTGGCGATGAGGTGGAAATGATGACCGCGGCAAAAGTTTACTCGGAAGATAAAAACAAAGATAAGTTTGAACTTATTCAAAAAGGGGCTGTTATTACAAAAGGAGAACTGTATAACTATTTAGAAAAGATTATTCCATAGCGTGTTTTCAAAATGTCAGGTCGAGCATTACTTGAAAATGAAAAGACATTTTTACTGAAGGTATAATCGCAGATATCGAGCTCTCATTTATAAACAGAATGAAGACCTCCCGATTGCGCTCGGGGTAACAAAGAAGCACTTTTATTAAAAATAAACACATGGCACAAAAACCAGGCATACCGAAAGGAACCAGAGATTTTACTCCGGCAGAAGTATCAAAACGCAATTATATTATAAATACCATTAAGGAACATTTTCAGACTTTCGGATTTCAACCTATCGAGACGCCTAGTTTTGAGAATCTGGAAACTTTGATGGGGAAATATGGAGAAGAAGGCGACCGGTTGATTTTTAAGATCCTTAATTCGGGCGATTACCTGTCTAAGGTCCGTGATGAAGTGTACCAGAGTAAAGATTCTAATAAGCTGGCTTTGAAAATCACCGAAAAGGCATTGCGATATGACCTTACGGTACCTTTCGCGCGTTATGTGGTGATGCATCAGAATGAGATTACGTTTCCTTTTAAGCGATATCAGGTGCAACCGGTATGGAGGGCAGACAAGCCGCAAAAAGGACGTTTCAGAGAATTTTATCAATGCGACGCCGATGTGGTAGGCTCCGGATCTTTATGGCAGGAAGTAGAATTTGTACAGTTGTACGATACTGTTTTTTCCAGCCTTAAACTTGAAGGGGTAACCATTAAGATGAATAACAGAAAGATACTATCGGGTATTGCAGAGGTGATTGGCGCCAAGGATAAACTTATTGATTTTACGGTAGCCCTTGATAAGCTTGATAAAATAGGAGAAGAAGGAGTTAAAGAAGAAATGATCCGAAAAGGCATTTCTGAAGAGGCCATTGAAAAGGTTCGGCCGTTATTTAATTTTAGCGGAACGAATGCTGATAAACTGGAACAGCTTAAGAACATGCTGAGTACTTCTGAAGAAGGCACCAGGGGAGTAGAGGAATTAAACTTTATAGTTAATGCCATTGAGGTTTTAGGATTAATATCGGCTTCACTGGATATAGATGTTACATTGGCGAGGGGACTTAACTATTATACCGGAGCTATTTTTGAGGTGGCTGCTCCTAAAAGAGTCAGAATGGGATCGATAGGAGGGGGAGGCCGTTATGACGACCTTACCGGAATATTCGGATTGAAAGATGTAAGTGGTGTAGGCATTTCCTTCGGACTTGACAGAATCTACCTGGTACTGGAAGAACTGAACTTGTTTCCGGAAACAGTTTCAAAAGAACTGGATGTGTTGTTTATTAATTTTGGAGAGAAGGAAGCTATGCAATCCATGAAGGTTATAAAAAACCTGAGAATGAACGGAATAAATGCTGAATTGTACCCCGATACGTCCAAAATGAACAAGCAGATGAAGTATGCTAATAAGAGGAACGTTCCGAAAGTAATAATGATAGGAGAGCAAGAGCTGAATGATCATACTTTTGTTTTGAAGGATATGGAAAAAGGGTCACAAGAAACACATCCCCTTGAAAATATACAAAACCTGTTTTAACAAAAAGCCACGAAAATGTGGCTTTTTCTAATTTTAACCATTAGATTGTTATGATAGTTTCTTCAATTTTATAAATTTATGCGTCTTTAATTGAAAATATTATAATAAAGCATAAAATGAGTAACTATCACATTAAAAGTTTTGATGAGTATTATCATGTTTACAGAAAATCTGTAAGAGAACCTGAGAACTTCTGGGAAGAGGTAGCTGAAGAACATTTTCTTTGGCGTAAAAAGTGGGATAAGGTTCTTAGCTGGGATTTTAATAAGCCCGAAATTAAATGGTTTGAAAATGCAAAACTGAATATTACAGAAAACTGTATTGACAGGCATTTACATATCAGGTCGGATAAGACAGCAATCTTATGGGAGCCGAATGACCCAAACGAGCCTGCCGAGCATATTACCTACAAAGATTTATACCACCGTGTAAACAAATTTGCTAACGTATTAAAATCTCAGGGAATTCAAAAAGGAGATCGGGTATGTATTTACCTGCCAATGATCCCTGAACTGGCCGTAGCTGTTTTAGCTTGTGCCAGAATCGGTGCTATTCATTCGGTAGTATTTGCAGGGTTTTCTTCTACGGCGCTGGCAACAAGAATTAATGATTCTACTTGTAAAATGGTCATTACTTCCGACGGAAGTTACAGGGGGAGTAAGAGTATAGATCTTAAGGGGATCGTTGATGCAGCTCTTGAAGATTGTCCCGGTGTAGCGTCGGTATTGGTTGTTAAGCGTATCGATTCTGAGATCAATATGAAGGAAGGCAGAGATCAATGGGTACAACCATTATTGGATGAAGCAAGTGATATATGTACTCCTGAGATTATGGATGCAGAAGATCCGTTATTCATTCTCTATACTTCGGGTTCGACGGGAAGACCAAAAGGGATGTTGCATACAACAGGAGGGTATATGGTTTACACCGCCTATACATTTAAAAACGTTTTTCAATACCGGGAAGATGACGTGTATTGGTGTACTGCAGACGTAGGCTGGATAACAGGGCATAGTTATATTATATACGGTCCGTTAGCGAATGGTGCAACGACAGTCATGTTTGAAGGAGTGCCTTCATATCCCGATTCCGGAAGGTTTTGGGAGATCGTTCAAAAGCATAAGGTAAACCAGTTCTACACGGCACCGACTGCCATCAGGGCTTTGGCCAAAGAAGATGTTGGATTGGTAGAAAAATACGATTTATCTTCTTTAAAAGTACTAGGTTCGGTGGGAGAACCGATCAATGAAGAAGCATGGCATTGGTATGATAATCATGTGGGAAAAAAGAAATGCCCGATTGTTGATACCTGGTGGCAGACAGAAACCGGTGGTATCATGGTTTCGCCAATCCCATTTGTGACGCCTACCAAGCCTACCTATGCAACCCTTCCGATGCCTGGTATTCAACCGGCTTTAATGGATGAGAACGGAGAGGAAGTAAAAGGAAATCAGGTAGACGGACGATTGTGTATTAAGTTTCCTTGGCCGGGAATGGCGCGTAGCGTATGGGGAGACCACCAACGTTTTAAAGATACTTATTTTAGCGCATTCGAAAATAAATATTTTACAGGAGACGGTGCATTGAGAGATGAGGTAGGCTATTATCGTATTACCGGCAGGGTTGATGACGTTATTATTGTTTCAGGACATAATTTGGGAACTGCTCCGATTGAAGATGCGATTAACGAACATCCTGCAGTAGCGGAATCTGCCATTGTAGGTTTTCCGCATGACGTTAAAGGAAATGCGTTGTACGGATATGTAATGCTGAAAGACATAGGAGAGTACAGAGACCGGGATAATTTACGAAAAGAGATTAACCAGCAGATTTCCGATAAGATCGGACCTATAGCCAAACTTGATAAGATTCAGTTTGTAAGCGGACTGCCAAAAACAAGAAGTGGTAAGATCATGAGGCGTATACTGAGAAAGATAGCTTCTAAAGACACCGCCAACCTGGGAGACACCTCTACTTTATTAAATCCGGATGTCGTAGAGAAGATCATGGAAGATGTATTAGTATAACTGAAAGGGAGGATGTCTAAAAAGTGTTATTTGTTGTTTGTTCGGGTTCAGCCGGAAACTAGTTGCGTCTGATTATCATTAGGTTTCGACTTTAATTTATCCTGAACGATAGCCGAAGGGCTCAACCTGACATACAGTAATTATAAGACTTTTTAGGCATCCTTTATATTTTCAGTAAATCCTTTGTAGTTAATTTTCCGTTTTTATTTAACTGGCCTATTATTCTTATAAAAGCCATGGCAGTAATATATGCATCACCTGCTGCTGTATGGCGGTCTTTGACTTCTATATTATAATTTTCCGCAATTTCGTCCAGGCTGTAGTTTTTGTCCCGGTCAATGAGATTAGAAGTAATTCGCGTAGCCTTGAATAAGATCATAGTGTCGAGTACTTTGTTTTTCAGTCTGGGTAATGCCATTCTTTTTAATATCTGGTTAAGCATCCCTATATCGAAACCTGCATGATGTGCTACTAAAACTGCATTTTCGATATATTTCAGGAAAAGTTTCATAGCGTCTTCTTCATCGAGCATGCTGACTTTTTCATTTTTAATGATGCCGTGAATAGCTACTGTTTGCGGATTAAAGCGATCTTGTTTAATATATATCTCGAAACTTTCTGAAAGATCGATGCGATTGTTTAATAATGTGATGGCACCAATGCTTAAAATACGATCTTCTTTATAATCGAAACCAGTAGTTTCCGTATCTAAAATTACAAAGCGTACCTCCTTTATATTTTCAGGAAGTTTTTGATTACAGAGGTCCTGGTATGCGCGCCAGTAATCAGGGAGTGTTTCCCTGTTTCTTTTCTTGAACCAGTTTATCATAAGAAATGACTTAGGTTGAACCTGAATTTAATTAATTCCTGCACCTGAGTGATGATTTTGAAGCAGCGTTTTAACTTCATTTTTTCTTCCTTGGTGAGTGCTGCCAACTCTATATAGCGTCCACTGTCATTATGCATTAAGCCGTGTTTTGTTCTGAATTTTAATAACGACTTGGCTACATAAGAGCAGGAGAGGTATAACTCTTTGTTTTCCGGTTCCAGTTGCGCCAACTTCTCGAATCGTTCGGCTGTGTTATTGATGTTCTTTACCCGATGCTGAAGGATTAAAAGCCTCCCTGCGTCAGTAATAGGCATGAGAGCTCTTTTTTTAAGATCGAACAAATCTTTGTGCTCCCCGTCTTTTTCGACAAGAAACTGCCTGAAGAATCCCATGGGAGAAGGATTTCTCAGGGCACTTACTCCAAGCATCGAAAGAAAGCGCTGATTGTCTTTGGTAATGTCGAAAATATGGTCTGCGAGACTTGTAGTGAGAGAGGAATTGCCATAAGATATATCGTAGTCGAAGAAAATAGAGCATAATAGAATTTCATCGTCACCCGCAGTGGAGGTCCATTTTGTAAATTGTTTTTTCCATTCCGACAGACTTAAGGTCCACTTAGGGTTTCTTGCCATCATGTCGGCATTGCAATATTCGTATCCTATGATATTAAGTCTTTTGGTTACTTTTTTGGCCAGCAATAAAAAATACGCTCTGACCTCTTCTGATTTATCAGCCGGAACATCCTCGAAAATGATTGCATTGTCCTGATCCGTATGGAGTAATTGTTCTTTTCTTCCCTGGCTTCCCAGTGAAATCCATGCAAATTCAACCGGAGGTTCCCCTATTTTCTCGACGGTTCTGTCTATAACCCTTTTAATGGTGGCGTCGTTCAGTTCGAAAATTATTTTAGATATGTGTGTAAGAGGAATGTTCTGCCGGATATATCCTTTTAAGAGTACCTGAATTTTTTTATGTATGGCTTTTAGTTTTTTGGTACTGTTGGCCTTTTGAATGGCTTTCATCAATACTGAGGGATTGTTCCCTTGCATAAGAACAATATCGTGGTCTGAAACTATTCCTATAACTTTAGAGTTAGACGTACCGTCTTTGGTAATGCATAAATGACTCACATTATGTTTCATCATGCTTATTTGTGCCTGAGCGATGGTCGTGTGTTTGGGGTAGCATAAAACGGGTGAAGACATTATTTCAGATACAGGTCTATCTATGGCAACAATACCGGTGGCGACCAGGTTTCTAAAATCTTTATCTGTTACAATCCCCAGTGGCACCCCGTTTTCTTTCAGGATGACAGAACTTACTTTTTTACTGTTCATCAACTGAGCCACCTCCTTAATAATTGTAGACGGTTGGGCCCAGACAACTTTCTTTACATATTTTACGGGTTGTAAGTCGAATATTTCAGGGTCGTTTTTCAGTATAACGTCGTCGTCTGCATATAATTTTTTGGTGTATTCTTTAGAAAAAGGGTCTTTGGTGTTAGAGGCAAAACTTTCAATTAAAAAGTTGCCAATATTCAGGTTTTGTGTTACAATTGGTTTAAAGGTGTCTATAGGTATACCATATACAATAGATTCTTCTTCGGCAATAGCAGTAATCGCATAGCTCTCATTGGCAAAAAGTGGTCTCAGGCCAAAGATGTCACCTTCATCACAATAATCAACGGTCTTAACCTTATCCTGTTCTTCGCGTTTCAATTCAACAGCTCCCTTGTGTACTACATAAAACTGGTCATGCCCGTTCTCATCTTGTTTGTAGACAATACTGTCTTTTTCGAGATATGTAATCCGGACTTGCCCGGAGATCTCTATCAATTGCTCCTTACTAAGTAAATCGAAGGGGGGGTATCGCTTTAAAAAATCTGCGACTCTTTCAGCTATGGTGTTTTTCATGTATTTAAAAAATTTCTGCCCAACGGAAAACGGTGCAAAAATTTCATGTGCAGCTGTTGCCGTTACGCTCCGTACATGAATAGTGTTTATCATAATTTGATATCAAATCTGATTAAAAAAAATCCATGTTGGTTTCATGGTACTAAAATACTTAAAAAGCAATTGCTTGAAAAGTGTGTTTTTGTTACATTTTTATCGCTTGCTGCAAACGCTCAAAAACCAATTCGCAATACGCTTCATCCAAAACAACATAGTGATTGCTTGCGTGTTTTTTGTTGATCTCAGAGGTATATTCCCGAAGAGGTATTAATTTTATAGCGTCGACTTCAGATGCTTGCAAAGTCAGTGTATCTATAGGAACTTTTAATTCAGCTATATATATATGGTGAAATTCTGCATCTATAATAGTGCCGTGGGTACTTGTATGTTTGTGTGTTCCGATTTTGTGAAGATCCGATTCCTCGAGTTTTAATCCTAATTCTTCTTCAACCTCCCTTATCGCAGAGGTAAGAATTGATTCTCCTGCCGAAATATGACCGGCTACAGATACATCCCACAATCCTGGAAATGTATTTTTGGTAGCAACGCGCTTCTGGATTAAAACCTCTCCCTTGTTGGTATAGAGCCAGACATGAATGGTAGGGTGGAAAAGGCCCAGTTTATGGGCCTCAGACTTTAATATCGATTTTCCGGTATAATTACCCTGATCGTCTAATATGTCTACATATTCATCCATCAGTCAAAATAGCTAAAGCTTTTGTTCGGATCGATTTTCAAAATAGACTCGTAGATGAGTCTAATAACATTTTCAACGTCTTCCCTGTGAACCATTTCTACGGTAGTATGCATGTATCTTAGCGGTAAAGAAATAAGGGCAGATGCCACACCGCCATTGCTATATGCGAAAGCATCCGTATCAGTTCCTGTAAATCTGGAGGCTGCCATGCGCTGGAAAGGGATTTTCTTTTCTTCAGCTGTTTCTATAATAAGTTCGCGAAGCTTATTTTGAACTGCCGGGGCATAAGAAATTACAGGACCTTTCCCTATCTCGGCAAGGCCTTGTTTTTTCTTATTGATCATTGGTGTTGTAGTATCGTGGGTAACATCAGTAACAATAGCGACATTGGGTTTTATGGTCTGTGTAATCATTTCAGCTCCCCTTAACCCGATTTCTTCCTGAACAGAATTCGTAATATATAAGCCAAAAGGCAAATCTACCTTATTCTCATGTAAAAGGCGTGCTACTTCGGCAATCATAAATCCGCCGGCTCTGTTATCGATTGCCCGGCATACAAACTTATTGTCGTTTAAAATAAAGAATTCATCAGGATAGGTAATCACGCAACCAACATGAACTCCCATTTTTTCTACTTCCTCTTTATCTTTTGCTCCTATATCGATAAAGATATTATCTAATTTCGGGGTCTCTTCTTTTTCATTAGTTCTGGTATGGATAGCCGGCCATCCGAAAACTCCTTTTACAATACCTTTCTTTGTATGTATGTTGACTACTTTAGAAGGAGCTATCTGATGATCGCTTCCCCCGTTCCTGATAACATATATTAAACCATTGTCGGTAATATAATTTACATACCATGAAATCTCGTCTGAGTGTCCTTCGATAACGACCTTAAAAGGGGCATCAGGATTGATAACTCCCACGGCAGTTCCGTAGGTGTCGGTAATAAAGGTGTCTACATAAGGTTTCAGATACTCCATCCAGATTTTTTGACCCTCCCATTCATATCCTGTAGGGGCTGCATTGTTTAGATATTTCTCTAAGAAGTTGATTGATTTCTTGTTGATGATTTTCTTTTTCGCCATAAGTCAAAAATTTAGTTCACGAAATTAGCAATATTCACATACATTTAATAGTTAAGGCTATGGTATTTTATTATTTTTGAATGATTTTAAGTTGCTTAGATGAAGAGGATCATATTTTTTATACTAACCCTTTCGGTGTTCTGTGTCCAGGCTCAGGTGGAAGAGCCTGCCGATACTACCCGGACATTATATTTTGTCGACGGAGATTCTATTCCGGTACCGGAAATTGTATTGGAGCCGGTGTATATTTTTCAACCGTTAAAGTTTAATGACAGGAAAGAAAGGATACAGTATTATATATTAAGGAGGAAAACCATCAAGGTATATCCTTATGCCAAGTTGGCGGCAGAACGATTGGTTCAGCTTAATGAGCGCCTTGAGCAAATAGAATCGAAGCGCAAGCGGAGACAATACACAAAGAGACTGCAGAAATATATGGAGGAAGAGTTTACCGAAGAGTTAAAGAAGCTAACAAGGACTGAAGGACAGATTCTGGTAAAGTTAATTCACAGGCAAACGGGGGTAACGACATTTGATCTTGTTAAAGAGCTAAGAAGCGGATGGAGGGCTTTCTGGTATAATACGACGGCCAGTATGTTTGATATATCATTAAAAGAGGAGTTTCATCCGGAATCGGTTCATGAAGATTACCTGATAGAAGATATACTGCAAAGAGCCTTTGCTGTAAACAGGATTCCAAGACAGCCTTCAGTTTTAGATTATGACTATGCAACACTAACTAATAAGTGGGCGAACAGGCAATAAAAAAATAGTTGTGTAACTAAAATAGTTTTTATAACTTAGCTTTCCTCAAATTTTTTCAGGCGCATTTTTTTGTGTTTCAATCGTTTAGATTCAGGCGATTGTTTTTATTGAAATAAATATTAAAAAATAGTTGTTTTAATGTAAAAAAGAGTTCTATATTTGCACCCGCTTTGAGAGAGAGACGATGCGTTGGGATAAGCGAAGTTCATAGACATAGTGCGGGATATAGAAGATTAAGGCGATAAAATTTTCAGAAAAAAAACTGAAAAAAAAGTTTGCTGAAAAGAAAAAGAGTTTTTACATTTGCACCCGCTTTGAGAGGCACGAAATTAACGGGTTTTGAGGAGTGAGTTCATTGAGATGGAGCGGTGTAAAAATGGTTTAAAACCGGCCGAAAATTTTTTTCAAAAAAAGCAAAAAAAGATTTGGTTTAAATGAAAAAGAGTTTCTATATTTGCACCCGCTTTACGAAAGGGTAGAGCGACACAAAAAGAGAGAGAACGTAAGTTTCTTTATATAATAAGAGAAGTTCATTGATATATTGTTGACAGCACAATTTTTGGTAAGACAAGAATTAAAACAAAAAAGACAACGTCATACTTGAGTAAGGACTTATAGTTGGGAATAATATTTAAAGATTAACAACGAAGAGTTTGATCCTGGCTCAGGATGAACGCTAGCGGCAGGCCTAACACATGCAAGTCGAGGGGTAGAGATCAGCTTGCTGATTTTGAGACCGGCGCACGGGTGCGTAACGCGTATGCAACCTACCTTTTACAGGGGGATAGCCCAGAGAAATTTGGATTAATACCCCATAAGATTATTTAATGGCATCATATAGATAATTAAAGCTACGGCGGTAAAAGATGGGCATGCGTCCTATTAGCTAGATGGAGTGGTAACGGCACCCCATGGCGACGATAGGTAGGGGTCCTGAGAGGGAGATCCCCCACACTGGTACTGAGACACGGACCAGACTCCTACGGGAGGCAGCAGTGAGGAATATTGGACAATGGTCGGAAGACTGATCCAGCCATGCCGCGTGCAGGAAGACTGCCCTATGGGTTGTAAACTGCTTTTATACAGGAAGAATAAGCTCTACGAGTAGAGTGATGACGGTACTGTAAGAATAAGCATCGGCTAACTCCGTGCCAGCAGCCGCGGTAATACGGAGGATGCAAGCGTTATCCGGAATCATTGGGTTTAAAGGGTCCGTAGGCGGGCTAATAAGTCAGAGGTGAAAGTTTGCCGCTCAACGGTAAAATTGCCTTTGATACTGTTAGTCTTGAATGGTTGTGAAGTGGTTAGAATAAGTAGTGTAGCGGTGAAATGCATAGATATTACTTAGAATACCAATTGCGAAGGCAGATCACTAACAACTGATTGACGCTGATGGACGAAAGCGTGGGGAGCGAACAGGATTAGATACCCTGGTAGTCCACGCCGTAAACGATGGATACTAGCTGTTTGCCTTTCGGGGTGAGTGGCTAAGCGAAAGTGATAAGTATCCCACCTGGGGAGTACGCTCGCAAGAGTGAAACTCAAAGGAATTGACGGGGGCCCGCACAAGCGGTGGAGCATGTGGTTTAATTCGATGATACGCGAGGAACCTTACCAGGGCTTAAATGTAGATTGACAGGTTTAGAGATAGACTTTTCTTCGGACAATTTACAAGGTGCTGCATGGTTGTCGTCAGCTCGTGCCGTGAGGTGTCAGGTTAAGTCCTATAACGAGCGCAACCCTTGCCGTTAGTTGCCATCAGGTTATGCTGGGGACTCTAACGGGACTGCCGGTGCAAACCGCGAGGAAGGTGGGGATGACGTCAAATCATCACGGCCCTTACGTCCTGGGCTACACACGTGCTACAATGGTAGGTACAGAGAGCAGCCACTTGGTGACAAGGAGCGAATCTATAAAGCCTATCACAGTTCGGATCGTAGTCTGCAACTCGACTACGTGAAGCTGGAATCGCTAGTAATCGGATATCAGCCATGATCCGGTGAATACGTTCCCGGGCCTTGTACACACCGCCCGTCAAGCCATGGAAGCTGGGGGTACCTGAAGTCGGTCACCGCAAGGAGCTGCCTAGGGTAAAACTAGTGACTGGGGCTAAGTCGTAACAAGGTAGCCGTACCGGAAGGTGCGGCTGGAACACCTCCTTTCTAGAGAAAACTGACTGAGGTTTTTATAAGGGTTTGATGTTGTTTTTTAGCTGTCAATAAGAAGATTGAGGATGATAAATTAAGAATAGTAATAAGATTTATTCATTTATGAAGTTTTTTATTAGTTTTTAATTACTCATTATTAATTGATAAAGTCTCGTAGCTCAGCTGGTTAGAGCGCTACACTGATAATGTAGAGGTCGGCAGTTCGAGTCTGCCCGAGACTACGGAAGTAGTTCAAGGGAATTACGATTAAAAGTTCATTGATTGAAATATTGGAAATTTTAGAAGTTGAGCACTAGTTTACAGTACACGGTTTACAGTACGCAGTACCTGAATACTGTTATACTGCCGACTGATTAAGGGGAATTAGCTCAGCTGGCTAGAGCGCCTGCCTTGCACGCAGGAGGTCATCGGTTCGACTCCGATATTCTCCACAAGGCAATGCCTTGAGATGTTAAGTTTCAAGGGTATTGCGACAGAGTTGGTTACTGACTTATGGTCGGTGTCGGCTCTTTATAAAGTTCATTGACATATTGAGATAAAGATATACGAGAAAAGCAAACAAGTAGAATAGAATCAAAGAATACGGTATTGCATTAATGATAATGTGATACAGCAAAAGTACAATAAGCTAAATAAGGGCGTATGGGGGATGCCTAGGCTCTCAGAGGCGAAGAAGGACGTGGTAAGCTGCGAAAAGTTGCGGGGAATGGCACACACATATTGATCCGCAAATGTCCGAATGGGGCAACCCGGCTGGTTGAAGGCCAGTCACATCGTAAGATGAGCAAACCCGGAGAACTGAAACATCTAAGTACCCGGAGGAGAAGAAAACAAAAGTGATTCCGTTAGTAGTGGCGAGCGAACGCGGATTAGCCCAAACCAATGCGGTTACGGCTGTATTGGGGTTGTAGGACTGCGCTATCTGGTGCATATTGAATGAGAACACTTTGGAAAGAGTGACCATAGAGGGTGATAGTCCCGTATTGGTAAGATATGTTACTGGTAGCAGTATCCTGAGTAAGGCGGGGCACGTGAAACCCTGTTTGAATTTGGCGGGACCATCCGCTAAGGCTAAATACTCCTGAGAGACCGATAGTGAACCAGTACCGTGAGGGAAAGGTGAAAAGCACCCTGAATAAGGGAGTGAAAGAGAACCTGAAACCATACGCTTACAAGCGGTCGGAGCCCCATTAGGGGTGACGGCGTGCCTTTTGCATAATGAGCCTACGAGTTACTGTTACTAGCGAGGTTAAGTACTTCAGGTACGGATCCGTAGCGAAAGCGAGTCTGAATAGGGCGCTATAGTTAGTAGTAGTAGACGCGAAACCGAGTGATCTACCCATGGGCAGGGTGAAGCTGTGGTAACACACAGTGGAGGCCCGAACCCGTTGACGTTGAAAAGTCTTGGGATGACCTGTGGGTAGGGGTGAAAGGCCAATCAAACTCGGAAATAGCTCGTACTCCCCGAAATGCATTTAGGTGCAGCGTTAGTATAGTTATATAGAGGTAGAGCTACTGATTGGATGCGGGGGCTTCACCGCCTACCAATTCCTGACAAACTCCGAATGCTATATAATGTTTACTAGCAGTGAGGGCTAGGGTGCTAAGGTCCTAGTCCGAAAGGGAAAGAACCCGGACCATCAGCTAAGGTCCCCAAGTGTATACTAAGTTGAATAAACGCGGTCTGATTGCTTAGACAGCTAGGATGTTGGCTTGGAAGCAGCCATTCATTTAAAGAGTGCGTAACAGCTCACTAGTCGAGCGATCGGGCATGGATAATAATCGGGCATAAGTATACCACCGAAGCTATGGATTTGTATTAATACAAGTGGTAGGGGAGCATTCTATGGGCGTTGAAGGTTTACTGTGAGGTATGCTGGAGCGCATAGAAAAGAAAATGTAGGCATAAGTAACGATAATGCGGGCGAGAAACCCGCACGCCGAAAAACCAAGGTTTCCTCAGCTATGCTAATCAGCTGAGGGTTAGTCAGGGCCTAACGCGAACCCGAAGGGGGTAGTGGATGGACAACAGGTTAATATTCCTGTACCTGCATAACAATAAAAGTGACGAAGGTGAGTGGTTGGTGCGTACTGATGGAATAGTACGTTGAAGGACTTGAAAGGGTCCGATAGTACACTAAGGCTACGGCCGCGGTGATAATCCAGCGAATCGACTTCCAAGAAAAGCGAGTTATGCAGCCTGTACCGTAAACCGACACAGGTGGTTGGGATGAGTATTCTAAGGCGCTCGAGAGATTCATGGCTAAGGAACTAGGCAAAATCGACCTGTAACTTCGGGAGAAAGGTCGCCCCACTCCGGTGGGGCCGCAGTGAAAAGGTCCAGGCGACTGTTTATCAAAAACACAGGGCTCTGCGAAATCGAAAGATGAAGTATAGGGCCTGACACCTGCCCGGTGCTGGAAGGTTAAGAGGAGATGTTATCTTCGGAGAAGCATTGAATTGAAGCCCCAGTAAACGGCGGCCGTAACTATAACGGTCCTAAGGTAGCGAAATTCCTTGTCGGGTAAGTTCCGACCTGCACGAATGGTGTAACGATCTGGACACTGTCTCGGCCATGAGCTCGGTGAAATTGTAGTATCGGTGAAGATGCCGATTACCCGCAGTGGGACGAAAAGACCCCGTGAACCTTTACTATAGCTTCGTATTGACTTTGGATAAGTGATGTGTAGGATAGGTGGGAGACTTTGAAGCAGCATCGCCAGGTGTTGTGGAGTCATTGTTGAAATACCACCCTTCGCTTATTCGGAGCCTAACCCCATGTATATGGGGGACAGTTCGTGGTGGGTAGTTTGACTGGGGTGGTCGCCTCCAAAAGCGTAACGGAGGCTTCTAAAGGTTCCCTCAGCACGCTTGGTAACCGTGCGTAGAGTGCAATGGCATAAGGGAGCTTGACTGAGAGACCTACAAGTCGATCAGGTGCGAAAGCAGAGCATAGTGATCCGGTGGTTCCGAATGGAAGGGCCATCGCTCAAAGGATAAAAGGTACTCCGGGGATAACAGGCTGATCTCCCCAAGAGCTCACATCGACGGGGGTTTGGCACCTCGATGTCGGCTCGTCACATCCTGGGGCTGGAGAAGGTCCCAAGGGTTGGGCTGTTCGCCCATTAAAGTGGCACGCGAGCTGGGTTCAGAACGTCGTGAGACAGTTCGGTCTCTATCTACTGTGGGCGTTAGAAATTTGAGTGGACCTGACTCTAGTACGAGAGGACCGAGTTGGACTAACCTCTGGTGTAGCTGTTGTTCTGCCAAGAGCATTGCAGCGTAGCTATGTTGGGAAGGGATAAGCGCTGAAAGCATATAAGCGCGAAACCCGCCACAAGATGAGATTTCTTTAAAGGGTCGTTGGAGATGACAACGTTGATAGGCTATAGGTGGAAGTGCAGTAATGTATGGAGCCGAGTAGTACTAATTACCCGTAAGCTTATGTACTGATTCTTTTTCTTGTTAAAATCTTATAAATTTTTATCTCAATATGTTACCTTATTAAAGTAGGCATTAAGTCACTTAAAGACTTAAGGTGGTTACAGCGGTGGGGCTCACCTCTTCCCATTCCGAACAGAGCAGTTAAGCCCACCAGCGCAGATGGTACTACGAAAGTGGGAGAGTATGTCGCCGCCTTCTTTGAAAACCCTTTATCATAACGATAAAGGGTTTTTTGTTTTTTATACTTCCCTTTTTTTACCTTTTCTGCCGGAGGCTATGCAGAAAATTACGGATCATACCCAATTGTTGTGTTTATGCAAAAATTGTAGTTAATCTATAAAGGAAGAATTCTACATTTTTCACTCCTCTAAACTGTGCTCTGAACGCTTTTATTTTAGCATTGAAAGATTCAGCCGAAGCATTGGTGCTCCTGTTTATAAAATAATTCAAGATCGAGTTATAGTTCATAGTTATCGTATTAGCTATGGTGTTAAAAGCTTTAAACCCTGTTTGTTCTACATCCTTATACCAGTGTGCTAACTTGGTGTAAGCAGTTTGTATAGAGGTAGCTGTATTGAATATGTTTCTTAATCCTTGTACTAAATCATATGCTTTTTTGATGTCGGGGTATTGTTCAAAGAGGATTTTGGATCGTATGTGTTGATTTTGTGTCCAATTGTTGGGTGCTTTATAGAGTAGATACCTACTTCTAGCCAAGAGTTGTTTTCTGGTATCCCCATTAGGAAAGGTTTTTGGAATGAACACTTTTTGTGTACTCTTACTTTGTTTAATTTGTTCATTTTCTAGGTCAATAGCTTCCCATCGATGTTTGATTCTAATATCTTGTAGTGCTTCTAGGGCTAGTTTTTGTACATGAAATCGATCTGTTACCTGTATGGCTTTAGGGAAGCATTTTTTGACAATCATTTTCATTGAATGTGCCATATCCAAAGTAATCTCTTTTACCTTATCTCTAAGTGTCTTTGGGATTTTAAGCAGTTGTTCTATAATAGGTTCAGCTTTGGTTCCCGCAAGTATAGCTACAATAGCACCTTTCTTACCTTTAGCTTTTTTATTAGTAATAATAGTGTAGAGTTCTCCTTTGGATAGAGCGGTCTCATCAATAGATAAATACTTACCCATATTCTCAGGAAAGATTAACCAGTCTTTAGCGTGGGACTTTTGCCTCCACTCTTTAAAATTACTTAGATAATCTCGATAGTGTCGTTGTAACTTCTTGCCATTAACTCCATAAAACCCACCTATGGTGTGGCAATCATTAGTCTTGGTACTGACCAAGTGCTTTTAAAAAAGCAGCGAACTCTACGGTCATACGAGTTCCCTGCGCTACCAAATCCCAATTTCGATGCACAGCTTGCCCTGTGGTTTTGTCTAGCCATCGACGGCGCTTGATATGTAAATAAACATGCTTGCCACGAACGGGGAAATCCTGAATGGTGATTGCTTTATGAAAACCGTGTGAAATAAGTATCTCAGAGGAAAGTTCTTTTGGAATATCATTCTTCTCCTCAAAATAAAGATGAAGAACATCTTTGTTTATTTCATGCTTAGCAATATCGAAATGAGTAATTAATAGTTCAGGTAAGAGAACCTTTAGTAAGTCAATGTATGGATCCAATAAAGTCAGTTTTTAAAACAAAGATCATACTATAAATTCAATTTACACACAACTTTTGAGATTGATCCAAAAAAAGCCCTCCTAAACAAGGAGGACTTTAATAAAACTATGTTGATAATTTAGTTACGCTATACTTTCAAGGATTTTATTCAGGGTTTCACTAGGTCTCATAGCTTTAGTGGTTTTTTCTATTTCCGGCAGGTAATAGCCTCCAATATTCTCCTTGTGGCCCTGTGCACCATTTAATTCATTAATGATGGTTTTCTCATTTTCAATTAATGCCTTAGCAACAGGCTCGAATTGAGCTTTTAATTCACCATCTTCATTTTGATCGGCCAATGCCTGGGCCCAGTACATTCCCATGTAAAAATGACTACCTCTGGTATCTAACTCACCAACTTTTCGGGAAGGAGACTTGTCCTTGTCAAGGAGTGTTTCGGTTCCTTTATCGAGAGCGTCTGCCAATACTTTCGCTTTTGAATTATTGTTGGTTTCGGCAAAGTGCTCCAACGATACAGCCAAGGCTAAAAACTCTCCTAAGGAATCCCATCGTAGGTGCCCCTCTTCTAAAAATTGCTGTACGTGCTTAGGTGCTGAACCACCGGCACCGGTTTCAAATAAACCTCCGCCGTTCATTAGTGGTACAATGGAAAGCATTTTAGCACTGGTGCCTACTTCAAGAATAGGAAATAGGTCTGTTAAGTAATCCCTAAGGACGTTCCCAGTTACTGAGATGGTATCTTTACCGTCTATTATACGCTCTAAAGTGAAGTTCGTAGCCTGTACTGGCGACATGATAAATATGTCTAAACCAGTTGTGTCGTATTCCGGTAGATATTTTTCAACTTTTTTAATAAGTTCGGCATCATGGGCCCTGTTTTCATCTAACCAAAATACTGCCGGATCATTAGTGGCTCTGGCTCTGCTTACTGCTAATTTGATCCAGTCTTGTACAGGTAAATCTTTTACCTGGCACATTCTCCAGATATCACCTTCTTCAACGGTATGCTCTATCAGCACATCGCCATTTTCGTTAATTACCTGTACTTTACCGTTGGTATTTAATTCGAATGTTTTGTCATGAGATCCGTATTCTTCTGCTTTTTGAGCCATTAAACCTACGTTAGGAACTGTCCCCATGGTTGTAGGGTCTAAAGCTCCGTTTTCTTTACAGAAATCAATAGTGGCCTGATATACTCCGGCATAGCTGCTATCCGGTATCACTGCTTTTGTATCCTGAGCTTCTCCCTGAGCATTCCACATCCTGCCGGAATTTCTGATCATGGCAGGCATGGAGGCATCAATAATAATATCGCTTGGTACATGTAGGTTGGTAATTCCCTTATCAGAATTTACCATGGCAAGAGCAGGACCTTCATCTAAAATCTTTTTAAGATCATTTTGGATTTCCTCTTTTTTATCAGCCGGTAGTTTGTCCAAGCTGTCGATAAGATTCCCAAGTCCATTATTTTCTTCAACGCCTATTTTTTCAAAGAGTTCGCCGTATTTTTCAAACAAATCTTTAAAGAACACTTTTACTGCATGACCAAATATGATAGGATCGGAAACCTTCATCATTGTGGCTTTCATGTGCAGAGAGAAAAGTACGTTTTTGTCTTTTGCGTCCTGGACCTGTGCTTCGAGGAATTTGATCAATGCTTTTTTGCTCATTATGGTTGCATCGATGATTTCACCTTCCTGAATTTTCAGGTTCTCTTTTAACACGTTAACATTACCATCTTTTTTTACAAATTGGATGCTAATGGTTTGTGCTTTATCTGAAGTAAGCGATTTTTCATTAGATCTGAAGTCTCCGGAATTCATGGTGGCCACATGAGATACAGAGTCTGAACTCCATGCACCCATTGAATGAGGATTCTTTTTAGCGTAATTCTTAACTGCCTTAGGGGCGCGTCTGTCTGAATTTCCTTCACGTAGCACTGGGTTAACAGCACTACCTTTTATTTTGTCGTAACGAGACTTGGCTTCTTTTTCTTCATCTGTTTTAGGCTCATCCGGATAGCTTGGGATGTTATATCCTTTTGCTTGAAGCTCTTCGATAGCATCTCGAAGTTGAGGAATGGAGGCACTGATATTAGGAAGTTTGATGATATTGGCTTCCGGTTTTTTTACCAGTTCGCCTAATTCAGCAAGGGCATCGCCTACTTTTTGTTCATCATTTAAATATTCAGGGAAAGTAGCCAAGATTCTGCCTGCTAATGATATATCCTTGGTTTCTATGTTAATATTTGACGACTTGGTAAAAGCTTCTACAATAGAAAGCCAGGAATATGTTGCCAAGGCAGGAGCTTCATCGGTCTTCGTATAAAATATTTTAGGATTTTGTGACATTTGAATTGCGTAATATTTGTTTAAACGTCGCAAATATACATATTTTAAACTCTTTTTCAGACAGATATAGAGGGGAGTCTATGATAAAAAACAAAAAGCCATATCATTGTTTTTTTATTACGATGATATGGCTTCTGAAATAACAATATCTCCATATTTCGATGTATAAAAGCCCATCGATTTTGCAAACTCCAGTTGCGGTAAATACTATTATTTCAAAAAAAGCATCTCTATTATATGACAGATGCTACTTATATTCTTTAACTTCCTACTTCAACCGTGAAGTATTTATCCCGGTTATTTCGGCACTGACCAAGAAAATTGATTCAAACTTTCTGTCAAGCTCTTGTTCTATACATCATAGCAGTAGCTTTTCGAGACGTAATTAAAGAATAAAATTATTTTAAAGAACATAATGCCTAACAAAGCACTATAAATATAGTGATTATGCATCTGAAAATCAATAAGAATCGGCATTTTAACATAAGGGAAATAAAAGAGGCGCTTCACGAAGCGCCTCTTTTGTATTATAAAGAAATAATAGTCAGCATTATTTTCTAACCTCTTTAATTCTTGCTTTCTTACCGGTAAGATTTCTGAAGTAGAAGATACGAGCTCTACGAACCTTACCTCTTTTGTTGATTTCAACTTTTTGTAATGCCGGCATGTTTACTGGGAAAATCCTTTCCACACCAACTGTACCTGACATTTTTCTGATAGTAAAAGTTTCAGATGCTCCTGAACCTCTTCTTTGGATTACAACACCTCTGAAAAACTGAGTACGTGTTTTTTCACCTTCTTTAATTTCGTAATAAACAGTAATTGTATCACCTGCTGAAAATTCAGGAAATTCTTTTTTTTCTACAAACTGTTCTTGTACAAATTTTACTAACGGTTCCATGATTATAGTTTAATAATAATTAAATCGAAGTAACGTTCACGTCTATCGCCAGAGGTTATTTCGAAACGGATGCAAAGATAAGTTAATTATGTAGAATTAACAATTATTATCATGAAATTATTCTTCCAAAAGGTCTGGTCTTCTGTTTTTTGTATGTTCAAATGCCTTTTCTTCACGCCATTTTTCAATTTTCGGAAAGTTGCCGCTTAGGAGTATTTCCGGTACTTTCCAACCCTTGTAGTCAGCAGGCCTGGTGTAAACCGGGGGAGCGAGAAGGTTGTCCTGAAATGAATCTGTCAGCGCAGAGGTTTCATCATTAAGAACTCCTGGAATGAGGCGTATTACAGCATCACATAAAACGGCAGCTCCTAGCTCTCCTCCCGACAGTACATAATCTCCAATCGATATTTCCTTAGTAATAAAATGATCTCTTACCCTTTGGTCTACACCTTTGTAATGGCCGCAAAGAATTATAATATTACCTTTCAAAGACAGGGAATTGGCTACCTGCTGGTTGAGTCTTTCTCCATCGGGAGTCATATAAACCACTTCATCATACGTTCTTTCAGCTTTCAGTTTTGAGATGCATTTATCTATAGGCTCTATCATCATTACCATTCCGGCGCCTCCGCCAAACTGATAGTCATCTATCGTTTTGTAGTTGTTTGTCGTATAATCCCTTAAATTGTGGAAATGGACTTCTACAAGCCCTTTTTCTATGGCCCTTTTCAGGATGGAAGCTTCAAAGGGGCTTTTTAATAACTCGGGAAGGACAGTAATGATATCTATACGCATAATTCTATAAACTTCTGAGCTGCAAAGATGCGAAGAAACTTTGATATTGTCCATAAAAAAAGGCTCTTGTGAGAGAGCCTTTTGTGAGTTTTTAGCAGGTGTTATTTGGCTTTAGCTAATTTTTGCTTGTTGATCTCGTCTTGAAGCTGGCGTCTTGCTTTCTGTTCTCTTTCCAACGCATTTCTTCTGTATTCTTCATATTCTTCTTCTATGTCCTTAAGGTTGTTACGAGATTCTACAGTAACTTTATTGGCATTTCTGAACTTGTAGATGAATAAGAAGAGAACGGCTAGCAGGATGAATACCAAGCCCCACATCAGCGATTTATAATTTTGCTTCGAAATTAAGAGTCCGAAAAAAGAAATACTGTCTTTTTCTTCTTTAAGCTGGGTAAGCTGCGTATTCAATGAAGCGGCATCATCGTTAAGTTTATTGATCTCTCCTTTTTGGGTTGTATTTAACTTTTTAACGGCTGCCAGTTCGTTTTTGAAAGTATTTAAAGAGTCAATTACATTTTTTTTGAGCGTAGTAAGCCAAACCTTTTTTACTACTTTATAGTTCTGATAGTTATTTGACTTTTGATAAACGTATTCAAACTGATCATTTACATTACCTTCGGTAAGAGATAGGGTATTATTTTCGCTTTCTTGGGCATGAACTGCTGCAATGGTAAATAAAAATAAAGCTAAAACTCTCATTTTCTGTATCCTTTTCATTTTCTGTAAATTTAATTTGGGGTTGCAAATATACGTTTTTACTGCTAACGGTAATAATTATCACTTATTGTTTTATACGTGCAGGAAAGTGTTCTGGATCTTTACTTGCTAAAAAAATAAAATTTTAGATCTGGAGCAACTAAAATTAATTAAGGAAGGGGTGTAATAAAAAGAGGGCACTTGTTTTGAATTAAAGTGCCCTTTATGTGTTAGCTGCTAGTAATAGGTGAACCTTCTGACTTTGGCTATATATTTAGCCAGTCGGATTACCTGATGACTGTATCCGTATTCATTATCATACCATATGTACAATACGGCATTCTTTCCGTTTTTATCAACGATTGTAGCTTTGCTGTCATAGATAGACGGGGCAGAAGTACCTACGATATCTGAAGAAACAAGCTCATTGCTTAATGAGTACTTGATTTGTTCAACCAAATCACCTTCTAGGGCATATTTTTTCATTATGCCATTGATTTTATCTTTTGTTGTGGCCTTGTTCAATTCAAGATTTAATACCACCAAAGAGCCATTCGGAACAGGCACGCGAATTGCATTTGAGGTGAGCTTGCCTTCCAGAGAAGGGAGCGCTTTAGAAACAGCCTGTCCGGCCCCGGTTTCGGTAATAACCATGTTTAAGGCTGCAGCGCGTCCGCGACGGTATTTTTTATGCATATTATCAACCAGGTTCTGATCGTTGGTGTAAGCATGTATAGTTTCCAGGTGACCTCTTACAACACCTAGTGATTCTTCAACGGCTTTTAAGATTGGAGTTATGGCGTTGGTAGTGCACGACGCCGCCGAAAAAACATTGACTTTATCAGGGTCAAATTCTTTTTGATTGACCCCGTAAACGATATTCGGCACCTCTTTGCCGGGAGCTGTCAGTAATACTTTTGCCGCTCCTTTTGCTTTTAAATGTCTGTTCAGTGCTTTTTCATCTCTGAAGGCACCTGTATTATCAATGATTAATGCATTGCCAATTCCATACTGCGTATAATCAATATCTTCTGGGGCATTGGCAGAAATCATATGTACGGTTGTGCCGTTAATGATCAGCGACCTGTTTTCTGCATCAGCAATCACTGTTCCGGGAAAATCGCCGTGAACGGAATCATTTCTCAGTAAAGCGGCTCTTTTTTCCAGTACTTCCTGATTAATGTCTCCTCGCGTTACAATAGCCCTTAACCTTAATTGACTTCCTTTACCGGTTTTAAGCATAAGCTCTCTGGCCAGGAGCCTTCCGATACGTCCGAAACCGTATAATACAACGTCTTTTGGCTGGATCTCAGATGAGTCGTTGGCATTCTTCAGTTTGTCGATTACGAATGCTTTGCTGTCATTGTACTTATTGTCTTCCAAGTGATATTCATACGTAAGTTTCCCGATATCAATTTTAGCGGGAGGCAAGTTTAAGGACTGAATTGCCTTGGCGATTTCTACCGAATCAAAAATAGAAATAGGTTTTTCAACAAATTCGCAGGCGTACTCGTGAAGATTTAGGATTTCGCTGACATTTTTGTCTATCAATTGATTTCGAAACAATACCAACTCAGTAGATTTGTCGTACCAAAGGTCGTTTACGATTTGAATGAATTCTACAGAGGCTTTTCTGCGGTTGGCTTGAAGCGCGAGCTCTTGCTCGTAATTATTGTTCAGGCTCATTTTGCTAGTTTAGTGTTATGTTTAAGTTTAGTTTTTCAGCGCAAAAGTATTTATTTCAATCGTTTTCGTAAAGAAAAAGATCATAAAAAGTTTTAAAGTGGTTATTTTGCACTCTAAATAAAAGATAAAAACATTAAAAAGATACAATGAGAACGTTTTTGTTTATAATTCAGTTACTTACGGTCAGTATCGTATTCTTTACTCTTAATGCATGTAAAAAAGCGGATAAAAAAGAAGTTCGGGAAGCGGCCATTGATAGAATGGCAACTGAGATTGTTACAGAGGTTAAGAAAGATACCCTGAAGCCTGTGGTAGCATTTGCCGAGCAAACGTACAAAGACCTGTCTGTTGTTCCGGACACTTCATTTGTTAATTTAAAAGAATACAGCAGCGATTTTGTATATGATATGAAATATGCCACAACCGATAATTTTTTAAAGACTAGGGTTTATGATTGTGCAGAGTGTTTTGTCCGGGCTAAAACGGCCAAAGCCCTGATCAGGGCTAATAATGAATTCAGAAAAAAGGGGTATCGAATTAAATTTTTTGATTGTTACCGGCCTCATGATGTGCAAAAGAAAATGTGGAAAATTGTTCCGAACCCCCAATATGTAGCCAATCCGGCCAAAGGTTCTATTCATAACAAAGGGGGGGCTGTAGATATAACACTGGTAGATGAGTCAGGAGGAGAGCTGGATATGGGAACCGGCTTTGATTTTTTCGGGCATAAGGCACATCACGACTTTACAGATCTTCCGGAAGATGTGCTCAGCAACAGAAGACTCCTTAAAGAAACCATGGAAGCACACGGGTTTTGGTCTATTAGAACGGAGTGGTGGCATTATAATTTGAGTGCGGGTTCTAATGACCGCGTAGCAAATTTCAGATGGGATTGTGATTAGCTAATTTTTGAGCAGAAGATAACGATCCTGGAGTTGTTCATATCGGTAGTGAAGAACAAATATGAGTCGCCACCGTCTTTTACATTTAGTCGCTTTTTAATCTGATCGGGGGTTTCAGGAAAATTTCTTGTAGCTATATTAGCTTTGGAGCCGCTCAATATCTTTTTTAGATTTTTAGGGCTATAGTGAACAATACTTTCTATTTTAAATTTTCTCCCGGGAAATTCCTTAAGCGTGTCGGATGTGTATAAATGCGAGTGCTCGTGGAGCTTTGGGGTGTTGTATTTTTCAGTGATCAGATTAAAGGCTCCAGACTTCATAATAGCAGCATTTGGTTCGTATAGGAACTGCAACGGAAGAGCATATTTTACCTGTGTTGTTTGTTGATGAGCCGGAGAATACTCGAAAGTTTCATCTTTATCGGAGATGTTGACAGTCTTTATTTTACGGAGCGTTTCGGATTCACTGCTTATGATCCACAACAACTCCTTTACTTCGTTATGGATTGCCAGTATGTGGATTTCCTCAACAAACTTTAATTCTTTTAGTCCCAGGGTAATGTCGAGCATGGGAGATGTTTTGATAATTATCATCTTGCCTTTCTTCAGTAAAAGATCTAAATGTCTGGGAACGTCGGGCAAACAATCTTCCAGCTTAAAAACTTTTCCTTTGGCATTATTTCTTCTGGAGGGATCTATATAAATGCAATCGAAAATTTCATCAGAGGCCTTTAAGTAGTCCATGCCATCAATGTTTGTGCACTTTATGTTTTTTGCGCCAAGCTGCTCGAAGTTGTGAGAGGCTATTTTAGAGAGGTCCTGGTTTATTTCACAATGTACTACCTGATCAAATCTCCTGGAAAAATAGAAAGCGTCTACTCCGAAACCACCGGTGAGATCAATCAGCTTTTTACCAGCAATCAGATCAGCTTTATACCTGGCAGCTTTCTCTGATGAAGTTTGTTCGATATTTAATTTATTGGGGTAGTAAATAAGGGGAGTACTAAACCATAAAGGAAGCTTTTTTTTGCACCTTGTCTTTGCTTCTGCCTGCTCAACCAATTCTTGGTTGCTGACGTTGTCGAAAAGTTGCTTTTTTAAAAGGATTGACAAAATGTCAGTATTTAAATTTTCAACTATAAAGTCCTGAACACCAATATTTAATATGTTTTTATTCAAAGTAAAACTATAGATTTTTTGTCAATGATTTAACAATCTTATTTTCGGCTAAAAACTCTTTCAGGATAACTTTAATGGCGGTGTATGCAGGTACAGCTACGATCATACCGGTGGCTCCAAACAATAAGCCTGCGATCAAGATAACCAGAAAGATCTCTAGTGGATGTGATTTTACGCTATTGGAGAAAATGAACGGTTGGCTAAAGAAGTTGTCGATCAGTTGTCCGATAATAAAACCTATCAAAACATAAACGGTTGTAGGCAATATAACGCTGCTGAAGTCTTGTCCTAAATTGCTGGTCATTGTAAGTATTACCATTAATGCGCCTCCGATTAACGGACCGATATACGGGATCAGGTTTAAGAGGGCGCATAAGAAAGCAATTACGATGGCATTGTTTATACCGAAGATCAATAACACAATGGTGTATATAATGAACAATATAGATATCTGTAACATCAGGCCGATAAAATAGCGTGACAGCAGGTCCTTTATTTTTTCTATGCTGTGTTTTAAATTTGACTCTTTGTTGTCTGGAACGAAAACCATCAAACTGCTTTCCAGTAGTTTGCTGTCTTTTAAGAAGAAGAAGGAAATAAAAAGGACTGAGAACAAACCGATTCCAAAATTGCTGAGTGCCCCAACCATGTTGTTTAAAAAATTGGGAATGGCTCCAAAGTTCAATTTAGACCAGAGTTCAGAATCCTTTATCGTTTTTTCTATATCGATCTGATTCAATGAAAAATAATCTGTAATTTCTATATAGAGGTGCTGTATATTATCTTTTAGCGTATTGATATCCAGTAAAGCTAGGTTTCTTCCCTGTTCTATAATCAAAGGGATGAACATAGAGATTAATCCGATAACCATAGCGATCATTAAAACCATGGTAAATACCACGGCCAGCGTATTTTTGAATTTTAATTTCCTTCTCAGGAATATGATTATCGGCCTTCCGATAAGAGAAAGGACCGCTGCAATAACCACATAAACAATGACGGATTGGATTTTATACAGAAAGAAGAGTAATAAGGCAATTCCTGCGATAACGGCAAGTGCCCTTAAAATTCCGTTGGCTAGTATTCTTGAGTTCATTTAAGTCGGATTAGAGTGAGAAGATAATAAAATTATGCTAAGGGAGGCTTTATGTTTTAGCTGTTTAGTTTTCAAAGGCATACTGAATAATATTAGCACCCATTTGTAAAGCCTTTATTCTTACTTCTTCCGGGTCATTATGAACTTCTGTGCTTTCCCAGCCGTCCCCTAGGTCACTTTCATATGTAAATAACAATACGAGTCTCCCGTCATGAAAAATGCCAAATGCCTGTGGGCGCTTTCCGTCGTGTTCGTGTATTTTAGGAAGCCCGTCAGGGAATTTATAGGCTTGTTTGAAGATCGGGTGATCAGAAGAAAGTTCTGTCAGCTCTTTACCGGGAAATATTTTTTTTAGCTCTTTTCTCAGAAAAGGTTCCATCCCATAGTTGTCATCGATATGTAAAAAACCTCCTGACAGCAGGTAATTCCTGAGGTTTTCGGCATCTTCGTCAGAAAAAAAAACATTGCCATGTCCTGTCATATGGAGAAACGGATATAGGTAGATGTCGGTACTGTTTGCGGCCACATTGGCCGGATCAGGTTTAATGTTTGTATGAATGTTTGCGTTGCAAAACTTGATCAGGTTTGGTAATGCTGTAGGGTTGGCATACCAATCGCCACCTCCGTTATATTTCAGGATAGCTATTTCCTGTGCAGTGGTAATAGAAGAAAGTGCAAAGAAAGCAGATAATGTCAGTATGTGTCTTAAATGTTTAATCATTGGCAAGCGCTATGGTGTGGCAGGCTACAATGGCAGCCGTTTCGGTTCTTAATCTGTTGTTTCCCAATGATACTGCATTAAAACCGTGGTTCAAAGCGGCCGATATTTCGTTTTTAGAAAAATCGCCTTCAGGGCCGATGAGAACAATGGCATCATGATCTGCCATGATACGTCGTTTTAAAGTATACCTTTCCTGGTCGTCACAATGTGCTATAAAGAGTTGTCCTGAATGTTCCTTTTTGATGAAATCGTTAAATGAGATGGCATCGTTTAACCGGGGAAGATGGTATTGCAAAGATTGTTTCATTGCCGATTGAATAATTTTTTCAAATCGTTCTTTTTTTACAATTTTCCTTTCAGAGTGCTCACAAATGACAGGGGTGATCTCATCGACACCTATTTCTACGGCTTTTTCTAAGAACCATTCATAGCGATCATTCATTTTTGTTGGTGCTACCACCATATGTAAATGGTATTTTTTATCACCTTTTTTGATGATCTCGTTAATCTTGCAAACACAATTTTTTATATCAGCGACAATAATTTCGGCTTTAAAAAGATAGCCTTCCCCATTGGTAATGTCCAGGGTGTCACCAATATTTTTTCTAAGTACTTTAACGATATGTCTGCTTTCCTCTTTGTCGAATGAAAATTCAGAGGTAGATTCATGGAGGTCTTTTTGGTAAAATAATTGCATATAGTAGATAAAATGATTGTTTGTTACGCTTATTCAGCAATATAGTAACGTGCCCGTGCATTTACATCAGCATCTGCAAAATCGCGATTGAGATATTTATAGTAGCCGACAATTCCAATCATGGCAGCATTGTCGGTCGTGTATTCAAATTTAGGGATAAAAGTCTTCCAACCGTATTTTTTTTCACCATCTTTTAATGCCTTTCGGATACCCGAATTGGCAGATACACCACCTCCGATAGCTATTTTTTTAATGCCTGTTTCTTTGGAGGCTTTTTTTAGTTTGTCGATTAAAATATTTATAATGGTATATTGGATAGAAGCACAGATGTCTTCTATATTTTTATCGATAAAGGCTCCGTCTTTTTGGGTTTCACGCTGTATAAAATATAAAATGGCTGTTTTTAACCCACTAAAGCTGAAATTTAACCCCTCTACCTTAGGTTTTGGGAATTGAAATGCTTTTGGATTGCCTTTTTGTGCCAGTTTATCGATTTGCGGGCCTCCCGGATAGGACAATCCGAGGATCTTGGCAGATTTATCATAAGCTTCTCCTACGGCATCATCTGTGGTCTCTCCGATGACTTCCATATGGAAAAAATCGTTTACTTTAACAATTTGTGTGTGGCCACCGCTGATGGTCATAGCGAGAAACGGGAATGAAGGCTGATCAAAATTTTCTTCTTCAATAAAATGGGCCAGGATATGTGCCTGCATATGATTTACTTCGATCAGGGGAATGTTAAGTCCCATGGCAAGTGACTTGGCAAAGGAGGTTCCTACCAATAAAGAACCCATTAATCCGGGTCCGCGTGTAAAAGCTATGGCAGATAATTGTTTTTTGTCGATATTTGCTTTGGCTAATGCCTGATGTACCACCGGAACAATGTTTTGTTGGTGCGCTCTTGAAGCTAATTCGGGTACTACACCACCGTATTCTTCATGGATTTTTTGGTTAGCAACCACGTTGCTTAGTACTTTTTTATTATGAAGTACGGCAGCGGAAGTGTCATCACATGAAGATTCAATGGCAAGTATATAAACATTATCAGTGCTCATTCTGTTTTTGGAATAAAATTTGAAAGACAAAGGTAAAACAATAAGCGGTATCAAAAAACTAAGACAAATACTAAAGAAAGTATTGCTCACTATATTGTCGATAATAGCATTGATGGTAATAGTGTTCTCACTACCGATTGTCCAAACCAAAATAGCCAAGAAGGTAACCAGGTCTCTTAATGAGAAGTATAATACCAATATAAATATTAACAGGGTAGGGGTCAGTTTCCTGGGCAATGTGTATCTGAAAGATGTTTATATAGAAGATTATAAAAAGGACACACTCATACATATAGAAGACCTTACAACTTCTCTGAAAAGTGTCAGGCGGGCCATTAAGGGACAGCTGGAGTTTGGAGATGTGGATATAACCCGGTTAACGTTAAATATAAAAACGTATAAAGGTTCGGAAGATAGTAATCTTGACGTTTTTGTGGAAAAGCTAGATTCGGGACCGTCAGATCCGGATGCACCACCTTTTTTACTTACAGCCTCAAGCATAGAGATAGAGGACAGTAAATTCAGGATCACGGATGAAAATATGGAAACCCCTTCTTTTATAAATTACAGGAAGCTGAATGCTTTGGTCAATGATTTTAAAATAGAGGGACCTAATGTAAGTACCGATATTGAACGTTTGTCTTTTTTAGGCGCAAGGGGGATTTTTGTAGAAAGGCTACAGGCCGGTTTTTTCTATTCTAAAGAACGGATGGATTTTGAAAATCTAAATATTCAAACCCCGTATTCTGATGTCAAGGGAAGATTAACGTTTACATATAACAGGGAAGATTTTAAAGAATTCACGGATAAGGTGAAACTACAAGCTTATTTTGAAGAATCGACAATAGCCCTGGATGAAGTTAATCTTTTTTACAACGAATTCGGAAAAGGTAAAACGGTAACCTTGTCTTCGGAAGTAACCGGTGTTTTGAATAGTTTAACCACCAAGAATCTAAATGTGGTTTCTGATCACACCCGAATCAACGGCGATTTTCTCTTCGAGAACTTATTTGAAAGTTCCAGACCGTTTAAAATAGCTGGAGATGTCCGGAATATTTCTTCCGATTATTATCAATTAAAAGCATTGTTACCTCGGATTTTGGGCAATGCCATGCCTGAATCTTTATCTAAACTGGGACATTTCTCAATAGACGGGCAGACAACGATTACCCAAAACGTGATCGATCTGGAGTTTCATCTGCGTACCGATATCGGAAACAGTTATGCAGATATGGTATTGACCGGTATAGGAGATATAGATAATGCAATCTATAAAGGTTCCGTTTCCTTAGATGGTTTTAATATCGGAACTTATATGGAAGACAAGTCGTTCGGAACCACTTCCGTAGATTTAAAGGTAGACGGTAAAGGGTTTTCTAAAGAAGATCTGAATACCGAAATAATAGGGAAGGTGTTTCGTTTGGATTACAATGGTTATACTTATAATAATATATCTGTATCCGGTATATTGAAAGACCAGTTGTTTGACGGCAGACTGAATTCAAAAGATGAGAACTTCCAGGTGTTCTTTGAAGGCCTGGCTGATTTTTCAAATGAAGAAAACGAATTCAATTTTATTGCAGAGGTTGATTATGCCGATTTAAACAAGTTGAATTTTGTTAAAAGAGATACCGTATCCATTTTTAAGGGAAAGATCGTAACCGATATCTTGGGGAATACTTTTGATGATATTAAAGGACAAGTTAACTTTTACAACACTACCTACATCAATCAAAACCATGAATATTTTTTCGAGGATTTTCAGATAAGTTCCCGGTTTGAAGAAGAAGAGCGGATCATCGAAATAAACTCTCCCGATATTATCAGGGGATATGTCAGGGGAAAATTCTATTATAAAGACGTAGGGAAGCTTGTCCGGAATTCTATAGGGAGTATTTATACCAATTATGAGCCTTATGAGATATCGGCAGGTCAGAATTTACATTTCGATTTAAAAATTTATAATAAAATAGTCGATGTGTTCTATCCGGAAATCGATTTTGGGAAGAATACCTTTATTAAAGGTGAGATTGTGGCAGACAACGGAGACTTCAAACTTACGTTCAACTCACCGAGTATTAATGCTTATGGTAATATTCTGGATAATATAAGTTTAGAGATCGACAATAAAAATCCGCTATATAATACCTTTATCCAGGTAGAAGGTATCGATGTGGGGTTTTACGAAGTTTCCGAATTTAACTTAATTAATTCAACGATAAAAGACACCCTGTTTTTCCGTACGGAATTTAAAGGAGGGAAGGAATTTTCAGATGTTTACAACCTTAACTTCTATCATACATTCGATGAAGATCAGAATTCGGTTATCGGACTGAAAAAATCGGAAGTTGGTTTTAAAGGAAATGATTGGGTTATAAACAGGGCCAACAACAGGCATAATAAGGTTGTTTTTACGAAGGAGATTGATACTGTATACATAAAAGAGTTGGTGATGAACGACGGTGAGGAGCAAATAGACCTCAAGGGGGTGTTGGTAGACTCTACTTACAAAGATATCGACCTTAAATTTACCAATGTAACACTGGATAAAATAACCCCTGTAATAGACAGTCTGAAGCTGGGAGGGATTGTTAACGGTGATTTTAAGATCGTTCAGAAGAGAAAGCGATATTTTCCTTCTTCCAGTATTAGTATTGCAGAATTAAAGGCAAATGAAATTCTTTTGGGGGACCTTACTGTCGATATTATAGGAAGTGAGGATCTTTCGGTTTTTTCGGTAGACTCCAAGCTTGTTAACGAAGGACTGGAATCGTTGTATGCTTACGGAAATCTGATTCTTCAAAAAGATGCAGAGCCTTCATTAGGTCTTAGAGCCAATATACAGAACCTGAATCTGGCTGCATTTAGCCCCTTGGGAGGCGATGTTATTACAGATATCAGGGGATTTGTGTCGGGAAGGGATGTTAAAATTGCAGGACCACTTTCAAATCTGGATATTGACGGGGAGCTGACCATAGCTGACGGAGGATTGAAGGTTCCATACCTGAATGTAGATGCCAATTTTAACAAGACGGCCATTGTAAAGCTGTATAATCAGACGTTTGAATTTCAGAGTATTCCGTTGACAGATACAAAATACAAGACCAATGCGGTTCTGGATGGCACCATTAGTCATAGTGGTTTTGATGATTGGTATCTAGACCTATCCTTAAATACCAATGGCCAACGCTTTCTGGTGTTAGATACTCAAATGTATGAAGACGCATTGTACTACGGAACAGGTTTTATATCCGGAGAAGCAAATATTTATGGTTTGGCGGATGAGCTGACGATAAAGGTAGAGGGTACTACGATGGATGGTACTTCCTTGAAAATACCTATATCTTATGAAACCGAAATAGGAGATATGTCCTTTATCAATTTTATTGATAAAAATGCAGATGCCTATGCTGAAAAACAACGCCAGTTGTCGGGAAGTAAAGGCTTGCAATTGTTGTTTGACCTCGAAATAACACAAGAGGCGGAGGTAGAAATAGTTATTGATGAAAAAACGGGAAGTATTTTACGAGGAAAAGGAGACGGATTCCTGTTGATAGACTATAGTGCCAACGGATTTAAAATGTATGGCGATTATATTACCTATGAAGGACAATATATCTTTAAATACGGAGGGATAATAGATAAAAGGTTTACAGTACGCCCTGGAGGGACTATCAACTGGACGGGAGACCCGCTCAAGGCGGATGTTAATATTCAGGGGGTGTATTCTTTATATGCCAACCCGGCTGTACTTTTAGATAATCCTAACTATACCCGTAAAATAGAAACGGATGTTATTATTAATCTTCAAAATGAATTGCTAAAACCGGACATAGAGTTCGATATAGAATTTCCGCTAGCCGGCTCTGTAAGCAATGCAGAGTTGAGCTATAAACTGGATGATAAAAATAAAAGAGAGTTGCAGGCATTGTCTTTACTGGCCCAGGGAAGTTTTACGAACGAAGCCAATATAGATCCTTCTCAATTCGGGTATAGTAACATCGCAGAAACAGCTTCGGGGATATTGAATAATGTACTGAACTCAGAAGATGGTAAATTTAATCTGGGAGTTAACTTTGAGCGGGGGGAACGAAATCCGAATCTGGACTATACCACAGAGGACAGGGTAGGGGTTACTGTTTCTACTCAGTTGAGTGATCGTGTACTCATAAACGGAAAGTTGGGGGTTCCTATTAACAGTGTTTCGGAAACAGTGGTTGCAGGCGATGTTGAAATGCAGATATTGCTGAATGAAAAAGGTACGCTTTCCGCAAGGATTTTCAATAAAGAAAATGAGATCCAGCAATTTTTGATTCATGAGTACGGATATACCCAGGGTGTCGGATTATCATATCAGGTCGACTTCAATACATTTAAAGAGTTAATGCATGAGATCTTCAGAAAAAAAGAAGCTAAAAAAGAAGCTACGGAACAAGAAGATGCAGTAAAAGAACAGGAAACCTTAGGTGATGGGATGGTAAAATTTTCATCTAAAAAGAAGGGAAATAACTAGTATCCCTGGTCTGTAGTACAGCCCTTTTTTACGATCGCATAATACTATATTTAAATTACTCCTGCCAATTTGTTACAAAGTCATTAACGAAAACGTTTGAATTATTTTAATAGTTTAGATTTATTGAAATCTATTTAAAAAATTAAAAATTCTTTGGTAGTTTTACCTTCCAAACTAGCAAATATGTCAACAGAAATAAGGAAGATAGGAGTTCTCACATCAGGAGGAGACTCACCAGGAATGAATGCAGCAATTCGTTCTGTAGCACGTACTTGTGCCTTTCATAAAATAGATTGTGTAGGAGTTTACAGAGGTTATCAGGGGCTTATCGAAGGGGATATGAAAGAACTGAATGCCCGTAGCGTAAAAAATATAATTAACAGAGGAGGGACGTTTTTAAAATCTGCCCGCTCCGATGAGTTCAGAACCAAAGAGGGAAGGAAAAAGGCGTATGAGAATCTTATAGAACACAATATTGATGCTTTGGTTATTATTGGAGGCGACGGCTCTTTTACTGGAGGCATGATCTTTAATGAAGAATTTGGTTTTCCGGTGATAGGTATTCCCGGAACCATAGATAATGATATCTATGGAACAAAATCTACTTTAGGGTACGATACAGCCCTGAACACTGTAGTGGAAGCTATAGACAGGATCAGGGATACCGCGAGTTCGCATAACCGATTGTTTTTTGTGGAGGTTATGGGGCGTGATGCAGGGCATATCGCATTGAATACCGGAGTTGGAGCTGGTGCGGAAGAGATATTGATCCCGGAGGAAAACCTGGGATTGGAGCGTCTGTTAGAATCACTGGAACGCAGTGAGGCTTCGGGTAAAACGTCAAGTATCGTAGTGGTAGCAGAAGGCGATAAAACCGGAAAAAACGTCTTTGAACTTGCTGAATACGTAGAAGAAAACCTCCCGGGTTACGATATCAGGGTTTCCGTATTGGGGCATATTCAAAGAGGGGGAGCTCCGAGTTGTTATGATAGGGTATTGGCCAGCAGAATGGGAGTAAAGGCGGTAGAATCAATATTAGAAGGGAAATCCAATTTTATGGTAGGGATCAATAATGATGAAATGGTGTTGACTCCACTGGATAAAGCCGTAAAAGGAAAGTCTCAGATAAATAAGGAATTGTTAAGAGTGTCAGATATAATGACCACTTAAATAAATTATAAAGTTTAATATTATTAAGTAAATAAGTAAAGAAGAAAGCGTATGTCAACAGTAAAAATTGGAATTAACGGATTCGGACGTATTGGAAGAATGGTTTTTAGAGCAACGGTTAGCAGGCCTAACGTAGAGATTGTTGCTATAAATGATCTTTTAGATATTAATCACTTAGCGTATTTGTTGGAATATGACTCGGTTCATGGTAAATTTGACGGAACTGTAGCGGTTAAAGATGGTCAGCTTGTTGTAAATGGTAAAGTTGTGAGGGTTACTGCCGAAAGAAATCCGGAAGATTTAAAATGGGATGAAGTAGGTGCAGATATCGTTGCCGAATGTACCGGTATTTTTACAACATTAGATACCGCCGATGCACATTTAAAAGCGGGAGCAAAAAAGGTGGTTATTTCGGCACCGTCCAAAGATGCTCCAATGTTCGTTATGGGGGTAAATCATAAAGAGCTGAAGTCGTCTGATAATATCGTTTCAAATGCATCTTGTACTACAAACTGCTTAGCGCCTTTGGCAAAAGTCCTGCATGATAATTTTGGTATAGAAGAGGGGTTAATGACTACAGTTCATGCTACAACAGCTACCCAATTAACCGTTGACGGTCCTTCTAGAAAAGACTGGAGAGGCGGTCGTAGTGCAATGTTAAATATTATTCCTGCTTCTACAGGTGCTGCAAAAGCAGTAGGGAAAGTAATTCCTTCGTTGAATGGTAAACTGACAGGAATGGCATTTAGAGTGCCTACGGCTGATGTTTCTGTTGTTGATTTAACAGTAAGATTAGAGAAAGAAACATCATTAGATGAGATCAAAAAAATAATGAAAGAAGCTTCAGAAGGAGAGCTTAAGGGTATTTTGGGCTACACAGAAGAATTGGTGGTTTCTCAAGACTTTATCGGTGATGTCCGCACAAGTATTTTTGATGCCGAAGCAGGTATCGAATTATCTTCTAAATTCTTTAAAGTTGTGTCGTGGTATGACAACGAAGCAGGATATTCAAACAAATTAGTTGATCTGGCTGAGTATGTTTCTACTTTGAGCTAAATGAAAGTATCACATGCCTGTAATTCCCGCTAACTTGCGGGAATTACTTTTAAATAAACAAACTATACAAACTAACTGACTATACTTCTATGATTTTAATTGTTGACAGCGGGGCTACCAAGGCAGATTGGATAGCTCTTGATGAGGCAGGAGAACAATTGTTCACAACACAGACGCTCGGATTAAGTCCTGAAGTTTTAACTAAGGAAATTATTGTTGAGCGTATTACCAATAATTTCGATATTTATAAGAACAGGAAAGAAGTTACTCATTTGTTTTTTTACGGTGCCGGATGTGGTACGGAACGAATGAGAAACTTTATGAAGGATATTTTTCAGGAGTTTTTTCTAACGGCAAAGATATCTGTAAAAGAAGATACCTATGCGGCAATCTATGCTACCGCCAAACCTCATGAGAATGCAATTGTATGCATTTTAGGAACAGGCTCTAATTGTAGCTATTGGGACGGGGAACACATCTTTCAGAAAGTCGATTCGCTAGGGTATATTTTAATGGATGATTGTAGCGGGAATTATTTTGGCAGACAATTATTAAGGGATTACTACTACAATAAAATACCGGCTGATCTGGCAAATAAGTTTGCTGAAAATTATGATCTGGAAGCTGATACGATTAAGAATCATCTGTATAAACAGCCTAATCCAAATACTTATTTGGCCACTTTTGCAAAATTCCTGATCCAGAATAAGGAAAATCAGTATGCTCACCGTCTGATCAAAAAAGGAATGCAGTTATTTGTAGATAACTGGATCCGGCAATATGAGCAGGCAGGACAGGTACCAGTTCATTTCGTGGGTAGTATTTCTTTTTATCTGAAAGATGAACTCAGGGAAGTTTTGGAGGCTAACGGTTTAAGTATGGGTAACGTTTTAAGGCGACCAATAGACGGACTGGTGTCTTATCATAAAAGTAACATTTAATAAAAAAGCCGTTTAAGCGGCTTTTTTATTTTGTTGTTTTACCTTTATCTATTTCGAAAACAGAGTTAAGGTGTTTTTCAAACTTTGCCTTAAGCTTGTTTCAGAAAAATAATGGAAGTGGTTTATTTTATTGTTTTACAGCGATCATAGAAATCTCTACATTGACGAACTTTGGCAGGTTGGCAACTTCAACAGTTTCTCTTGCCGGGGCTGTAGCTTCGTCAAAACGGCTGCCATACACGGCATTTACCTTACTGAAATCGTTCATGTTCTTAAGAAATATACTCGACTTGATTACATTATCAAAAGTCATGCCTGCAGCTTCTAATACTGCCTCGAGGTTTTTCATTACCTGTTCGGTTTCTGCCGCTATAGAGTTAGTCTTCAGTTCACCGGTTTTAGGGTCGAGAGCAATTTGTCCCGACATGTAAAGGGTGTTTCCGCTAAGGACAGCCTGGTTGTATGGGCCAATAGGGGCAGGTGCGTTTACTGATGTTATAATCTTTTTCATAATAGTATGGATGTGAGTTTATAATCTTCTGTCCGGTTCGCGCCTTTTATCCCATTTAAGATCACTGAGTATGGATGACTTAATACCGATAAAGAAATACCACGATGTCCGGGTTCCGAACGGTGTCCAGTTGAAGTTAAGCCTGAAACTTTCCAGGTCTCGTTCAAACCTTAACTGGGTATAGGTGAAACCACCGTCTTTAAAATCGTAACCTGATGATGCTCCTACTTTCCACCTTGGCGATAGCTGGATATTCCCGGAAAACATCAGAGAGTTGGTGGAGATTTCATTTTGTCTGTTGCGGTTACTGTATGTTAAAGAGTATGCCAAACGTAAATCCCATGGTACCTCTGTAGCGTATGCGGTCTGGTCTACGGGTTCTTCGTCTTCATCCTCATCATCAGAAAAAGTCCGGTGATCACTGAAATCCTGGGCTTTTCCAAAAAGATCATCTGCTCTACCGCCACTTTGGGTGTTGTCATCTTCATTAGAATCGTCGCCTCCTTTTTGGAAGGTTTTATTGCTTAGTGAGTAACTGACATTTACATTTGCATTTGTCATTCTAAATAAGCTGCCGCCGTTATTGATGTTGAATACATCAATTCTGTTTCCGGAATTGTCTATGGCATATGGGTCTAGCGTAGCTCCAAAATTAACAGACATTTTGTTTTTGAACAATTGCGTACCTCCGGTAACCCTGATCGGGCTTAAAGCAAGCGAATCTGCTGCAATATTATAACTGGTAGAGAAGTTAAGGTTATTGAGAAGTTTTATCTTCTCAGGTTCTGTGGCTGTAGAATCTTTACTCCTGACCTTGGCTTCAACTACATTGTTCAGGGAGAATCCGATACTGTTTGAGTTAGATTTGCTGGGAGTGCCAAAAAGACCACCCTCAAATCGGGTATATTCAGCAAGCCTTCCTTCTTCGTCTGCAATATACTGGTCGTAATACTTGTCAAAACCAGGGGTGTATCCGTAGCTGACAGAAGGCCTCATGGTATGTCTGATAGCCTGAATTTTTTTGTCTTCACCAAAATTAAATGTTCCATACATGGTAGTTCCCAGGCTGGCTGATAAATTATACTGGGCAAACCTGTCGAAACCGCTTAGTGTGTCTATGGTGTAGTCGCCGATACTTGAATCATAATCGTTTTTTCTGATGGTTTTAAATTGCCATACTTCGTCAATATTACCACCCAGAGAGGCGCTAAGGTATTTAAGGATTTTAAAATTAGTAGCTATTGGAATGGAGTGCCTGAAACCTGTTTTGGCTTCGTCAAACATTTTTTTGGTAAAGAAATCTTCATCGTTTGTTTGAATACGGTTTTCTCCTCTCAGGTTGTACTGAAAATTGATGTTTTGAAAAACGCCTTTTTTAATACCGTCTCTTTTTGCAAACGGGTAAATTCGCTCCACGCTTGCCTGTAGCGTAGGCAGTGTCATGTTGATAGTTTCGGTTCGTGTATTCTGTTGGTGAGAAGCCGTTAGGTTAAGGTTCACGCTCGGGTATCCGGTGAATGTTTTGTTATAGGATACGGACGATTGTAATGTGTTGTTCATAAAGTTAGGCGAGTTCATCTGGTTGAATGAATCGCTATAGTATCTGCTGCTACCAAGGTTGACAGACGCAGAAAATCTGGAATTAGGATTGGCCTTGGCGTCCTGGCTATGGTTCCACTGTATGTTATAGATTGTACCTCTGCTGTAGTCCGGAAATCCCTTTTGACTTGTAATAAGATTTTCGTAGCGCAACCTTACACTTCCCCTGAACCTGTAGCGTAGTGCATAATTAGACTCTAATCGAAGTCCGTAACTGCCGTTTGTGTAATAATCGCCGGTAACAGCCAGGTCGTAATAATCACTTAAGGCAAAATAATACCCGCCGTTCTGTAAAAAGAACCCGCGATCTCTTGCTTCTCCGGGTGTAGGCATTATAAAGCCGGACTGCTTGGTGTCTGTCATAGGGAAATAAGCAAACGGTAAAGCTATGGGTGTGGGTACATTAACGATGTACATGTTGCTGAAACCCGCAATAACCTTTTTGTCCGGGACAAATTTTGCTTTTCTTACACGGATATAGTATTCCGGATCGTCAATATTTTTTGATGTAGTTAACCTTCCTTCTTTTAAAAAATAAGTAGAATCGTTTTCTTTTTTGGTTACTTCGGCAAAAACGTTCATGGGTTCTCCGACAGTTTGCTCCGATCGCGAGTTCCAAATCAGGGCTTTTTTGGTGTCAAAATTAAAGCGGATGGAATCCGGTTCAACAACATTTTGTCCTTGTTTGAAATACGGGGTTTGAACCAGGGTGCCGGAAGTGTCCTTAATCCTTCCTGCGTAGACTTCATTTTTATTGTAATCAATAACAATGATTCCGGCTTTTAATTCGTACTCTCCGTAATATACCTCGGCTTCGTTGTACAGGTATATCTTGTTGTCTTTCCGGGACATTTTCACATAATCAGTGGCAGCGTATTTAATAATATCGGAAAGAAAGGGAGGAGGTTTCCGGATACTGTCTGTTACGGTTGTGTCAACGAGAACAGTATCCTGCGCTACCGGCTGAATAAGATCTTTATTGATAGAAACATTTATTGAATCTTTTTCAGCTTCAATTTTTAAAGCTTGTTTTTCAGGTGTTTCCTGGGCTGGAGATACCCAGCACATAAACAGTAAAAACAGCACTAAAAGTATGTTAGGTTTGTTTGCTTGCAATGCTTTATATCTTACTTTTGTAAAAGTATGGCTTAGTTTTTGACGTGCCAAACTTACGTATATTTTTTATTCTCTTAAATATAGAATCTTAGAAATTAATTAAAATTAATAACAGATATAATACGTTATTATTACATGAAGAATTTAACAACATATTTTTTTATAGGCTTGTTTGTGTTATATGCATTTCCTTTTTATGCCCAGCAGAATACCAAGAAATTCAAGGTAGTTTTAGATGCAGGCCATGGCGGGAAAGATCCTGGTAATATGGGGAATGGCTTTAAAGAGAAGGATATAGCCTTGAATATAGTGTTGAAAGTAGGGGCTATGCTCAAAAAGCATAATGATATTGAGGTGATTTACACCCGAAAGACTGATAAATTTGTTGATTTAGATGTAAGGGGAAAAATAGCCAATGATGCTGAAGCGGATTTATTTGTATCGGTACACTGTAATGCCCATAATTCTTCCGCTCATGGAACCGAAACATGGGTGTTAGGGTTGGATGGTAATAAGCGTAATATGGAGGTGGCTAAAAAAGAGAACTCTGTAATTTACTTAGAGGAGAACTACGAGGTTAAATATTCACAATACGACTTAAATGCTCCTGAAAGTTTTATTGGTCTAACCATGATGCAGGAAGAATATTTAGACCAGAGTATTTTATTGGCGAAATTGATACAGGATAATTTTACTGGAGATCTAAAAAGGACGAACAGAGGAGTTAAGCAAAATATTTTTGTTGTTCTACATCAAACAGTGATGCCCAGTGTACTGGTAGAGACGGGTTTTCTGACCTACAAACCCGAAGGGAAATATTTGAACTCTTCATCAGGACAAAACGGAATGGCAAGCTCCATTGCGAAAGCTATCTTGTCTTATAAGAAGTCCGTCGATGAAAATACAGGCGATGAAATTAATGAATTGGCATTGTCGGAAAAGCTTCAGGGTCATGCTCAGGTTTCTTCTATAAACTCAAGTGCTATTATCTTTAAAGTTCAGATAGCGGCCGGATCAAACAAACTGGATTTAAAACCGTATAATTTTAAAGGGTTGTCAGCAATTTCAATGCAGGAAGATAACGGGACTTATCGTTATTTTTACGGCGAGACCACGAGTTTTGAAAAAGCCAAAATACTTCAGCGAGAAGCAAATAGCAAGGGGTATAATTCCTGTTTTATTGTAGCATACAAAAACGGGGTTAAAATAAGCCTTGGTGAAGCAGTAAAATCGATTTCAAATTAGAATGCTTCTATGAAAATTATTTCTATTTTTGTTTTGTATAGTAAAAACAAATTCTTTTGAAGCTATCTAGAGAACTCAAAACAGCAATCATTGTACTTGGCGGTATCCTTTTATTTATTCTGGGGTTTGCCTATTTAAAGTCAAGTTCATTATTTTCCAACGGGCGTAAATATTTCGCAGTATATGATAACGTGGGCGGTTTGGCTGTCGGAACACCTATATCCATCAATGGGTATCAGGTAGGAACCATAAAGGATATCCGGTTTATTGACGGGCAAGGTAATTTATTGGTAACCCTCATGGTCGATAGTGAATTCCAATTTTCGAAAACCAGTAAGGCAGAAATCTTCGATACCGGAATCATTGGAGGGAAAAGTATCCGCATAGTCCCCGGGTTTGACAGCAGTGAAATCGCCAGATCAGGAGATACATTGATATCAGCCGTAAAACCAGGTCTGACGGAGTTAGTGACTCAAAAACTGACCCCGTTACAAGAAAAGATAGAAAACATGATCGTAAGTACCGATTCGGTTCTGGTTGGAATGGATAAGGTTTTAGACGCAGAAGCGAGAGAAAACTTAAGAGCTACCATTGGAAATCTGAACAGTACTGTTGCTAATTTTAAATCAGCTTCGAAATCTTTAGACGGGTTGCTTTCAGATAACAAGGATAAGCTGAACAGTACAATAGGGAATGTAGACAAGGTTTCTAAAAACCTTGCCCGGATCAGTGATACGTTGGCGCAGGCTAATTTAGGGAATACTATCAGCGAACTGGAGCAAACGATAGGCAAGTTCAACAGTATGATGGCGCAAATGCAGCAAGGAGAAGGCTCTTTAGGGAAGTTAATGAAAGACGAAACACTTTACTCCAACCTTTCTGAGGCCTCGGGACAATTAGAGCTGCTTTTGGAAGATATGAGGTTAAACCCGAAACGATATGTTCATTTTTCGTTATTCGGAAAAAAACAAAAAGCCTATGAAGCGCCTGTAGAAGAACCAAACAACAATTAATATGAATTGGATACCAAACATACTTTTTGCATTTGTTCTGATTTTCGGAATTGTTTTTTTTGTTAAAAACGTGAAAAAATTAATACGTAACATAAAACTTGGCAGAAGCATAGATCGTACAGACAACCGGGCTGCCCGATGGAACAACATGATACGCATTGCACTGGGACAAGGTAAAATGGTGGTGCGTCCTGTTGCCGGAATTATGCATATTATAGTTTATGTGGGGTTTGTTATTATTAATATAGAGGTATTAGAGATTATTATAGACGGTCTTCTCGGTACGCACAGGGTGTTCGCATTTTTAGGAAACGGATATGATTTTCTGATAGGTTCTTTTGAAGTACTGGCTTTATTGGTCATAATTGCCGTGTTTGTATTTTGGGTAAGGAGAAATATTATTAAGTTAAAACGTTTCTGGAACCCGGAAATGAAAGGGTGGCCCAAAAAAGATGCCAACTACATTTTGTACATAGAAGCAGTTTTGATGTGCTTGTTCTTAACCATGAATGCTGCAGATTTTCAATTACAACAATTGGACGCAGAACACTACACCCAAGCAGGGGCATTTCCTGTAAGTCAGATTTTAAGCCCTGTTTTCAGCGATTTACCGGCATCGACACTTATCGTTATAGAAAGAACAGCATGGTGGTTGCATATCGTAGGGATATTATTTTTCTTGAATTATCTGTACTACTCGAAACATTTACACATATTACTGGCCTTTCCCAATACGTGGTATGCCAACCTGCAGCCCAAAGGGAAGCTGGATAACCTGGAAGCTGTAACCAACGAAGTAAAACTAATGCTCGATCCGAATGCAGATCCTTTTGCTGCACCGACGGCTAATGAGCACGAAGGTACAGAACCGGAGAAGTTCGGAGCTTCAGATGTGTCAGACCTGAATTGGGTTCAGTTATTAAATGCTTACACCTGTACTGAATGTGGACGTTGTACAAGTGAATGTCCGGCTAATCAGACCGGAAAACTTTTATCGCCTCGAAAAATAATGATGGATACGAGAGACCGTTTAGAAGAGGTCGGAAAGAATATCGATGCAAATGGAGGAGAGTTTAAAGACGACGGAAACCAACTGTTAGATAATTATATAACCAGGGAAGAACTATGGGCGTGTACGTCTTGTAATGCATGCGTAGAAGCCTGTCCTGTTAATATTAATCCGCTGTCCATTATTATAGATATGAGACGTTATCTTGTCATGGAGCAGTCTGCAGCACCGGCAGAACTAAACAACATGATGGGGAATATTGAAAATAATGGGGCTCCGTGGCCTTATAATCAGATGGATAGACTTAACTGGAAAGATGAAGCCTGACAAACATTAACTAATTTTATAAACTTTAAATTTAAATTTTAAGAACAGAAAAATGAAAAAGGAAGAAGTAGCGAGATTATTGCATGAGAAATTGGAAGAAGGAGCGCATGTAAGTCCGGTGTTACCTGATGGGATTAAAAACTATTTAATAGACATTGACGGTACCATTTGTGATGACATACCAAATGAAGAACCAGAACGTATGGCTACGGCCAATGTATATCCCGATGCATTGGAAACATTAAACAGATGGTATAAAGAAGGGCATATTATTTATTTCTTTACTTCAAGAACGGAAGAACATAGAGACGTTACCGAAGACTGGTTGAACAGACACGGATTTAAATACCACGGAATGGTGATGGGGAAACCAAGAGGAGGAAATTATCACTGGGTTGACAACCATTTAGTAAAGGCAACCCGTTATAATGGTAAATTTACCGATTTGGTAGATAAAGAAGTTACGATTCAGGTGTTTGATGACGGTAAACACGATTAATTAGAATGATTCAGGGGAGGTTGTCTGAAAAGGTGTCAAAAGTGTCATTCTGAATTTATTTCAGAATCTCATGATGTTGACTCACAGGTTGCTGTGAGGGCCTGAGACGAGTTCAGTTTGACGAAAAACAGACTTTTCAGACAACCTGTTTTAAAATACAATAAAATAATGAGCGACAGCATAAAGGTACCTACAATGGCGGAAATGATGGCACAAGGAAAATCTCCGGAAGTTTTATTCTGGGTAGGTTGTGCCGGAAGTTTTGACGATAGAGCAAAAAAAATAACTAAAGCTTTTGTAAAAATACTGAACAGGGCTAATGTTGAATTTGCTGTTTTGGGAACTGAAGAAAGTTGTACAGGCGATCCTGCCAAGCGTTCAGGAAATGAATTCTTGTTTCAAATGCAGGCTGTAACCAATATAGAGGTTATGAACGCTTATGAAATTAAGAAGATCGTTACGGCTTGTCCTCATTGCTTTAATACAATTAAAAATGAATATCCGGCCCTGGGAGGCGAGTATGAAGTTGTGCATCATACACAATTTTTAAAATCGCTTTTAGACGATGGACGTTTAACCGTAGAGGGCGGACAATTTAAAGGAAAAAGAATTACATTTCATGATCCGTGTTATCTGGGAAGAGCGAACAATGTATACGAGGCGCCACGCGATTTAATAAAAAAGCTCGATGCAGAATTGGTAGAAATGAAAAACTGCCGTAAAAAAGGCTTTTGCTGTGGTGCAGGCGGGGCCCAGATGTTTAAAGAACCCGAAAAAGGAAATAAAGACGTTAATGTTGAGCGCACCGAGCAGGCATTGGAAACCAAGCCGGATATCATTGCAGCTGCTTGTCCTTTCTGTAATACCATGATGACCGATGGCGTTAAAAGCAAGGAAAAAGAAGCCGGGTTACAGGTGATGGATGTAGCAGAATTGATTGCAAATGCAGAGGATTTATAAATTATTAAGAAAGGAATATGTTAGTAGATTTTGAAGCGTTACCCGAAAATTCAAGGGTATGGATATATCAGGCAAACAGATCATTTACGGAGGAAGAATTAGAAGAAATTTTATCAAAACTTCATAATTTTGTAGAAGAATGGACAGCTCATGGGGCCGGCCTGAAAGCCGGTTTCCAGATAAGATATAAACGGTTTATCGTTTTGGCACTCGATCAGGAGTTTAATAACGCCTCAGGTTGTTCTATCGATGCTTCTGTCCGGTTTATCCAACAACTCGAACAAGATTACAGTGTAGATCTTTTAGATAAAATGAATGTATCCTACAGACAAGGTGATTTTATAGCCTATAAACCATTACTGGACTTCAAAAAAATGGCAAAGGATAAAGCGGTTTCATTAAATACTATTGTCTTCAATAATTTGGTAACCAATAAGGAGGAATATTTGAATTATTGGGAAGTACCGGCCAGGGATAGCTGGCATGCCAGGTTTATGAAGTAGCCGGGAGCATCCCTTAATTAACACAATTTTGGCTTGATTTTTGTCGTTGTCAACGTATATTCATAAATAAAAATTGCCCTTTATCATGATTATAAAAAAGCGATTTAATGTTCCTTTTTTCATATTTATATTATTGCTGAACGTGAGTCTGGCACAGACTGACCCGTTACTGGCACCCGATACAAATGCACAACGTCAATGGGTTGACAGTGTTTATAACGGTATGACCGTGGAGGAAAAAGTCGGACAGTTATTTATGATCCGCGCTTATTCAAACGGAAATCAAAAGCATGTTGAAGAGGTGGAAAGACTTGTTAAGGATTATCAGGTAGGAGGGGTTATTTTCTCAAAAGGAGCACCTTATAAACAAGCCCTGTTAAATAATAAATTACAGGCATTGTCCAAAACTAAAATGCTGATGGCCATGGATGCCGAATGGGGATTGGCAATGCGTTTGGATTCTACTTTTGCCTATCCGTACAACATGATGCTTGGAGCCGTAGCAGATGATAAAATTATAGAAAAAGTCGGACGTCGTATTGGAGAGCATACCAAACGCCTGGGAATGCATATAAATTTTGCCCCCGATATTGATATCAATACCAATCCTGAAAATCCTATTATCGGTAACAGGTCCTTCGGAGAAGACAGGGACAATGTAACTCGTAAGGCTTTGGCATTTACAAAGGGAATGCAGTCAGCGGGGGTTTTAGCCAATGCAAAGCATTTTCCCGGACATGGCGATACGGAATCGGATTCTCACAAAACCTTACCGACGATTTCTTTTTCAAAAGAACGGATAGATTCTATTGAATTATATCCGTATAAAAAGTTATTTTCTGAGGGCCTTGCCAGTGTAATGGTGGCACATTTGAATGTTCCTGGTTTGGAATCGCGAAGCAATTTTCCGTCCACCTTATCAAAAACCATAGTAACGGAACTGCTGAAGGAACGATTGATGTTCAAAGGACTCATATTTACAGATGCTATGGAAATGAAAGGCGTAGCAAATCATGCTGATCCGGGAGAAGTGGACTTGATGGCCTTTTTAGCAGGAAATGATGTTTTATTGATTTCTGCGAATACGCCCAGAGCCATCGAAAAAATAATTAGTGCTTATAATAACGGAACTATTACGGAAGAGCGCCTTGAACATTCCGTGAAAAAGATATTAAAAGCAAAGTATAAGGTAGGGCTCTATAACTATACCGATGTAGACACGAAAAATTTAGATGCAGACCTCAATGCATTGGACGATTATGTTTTAAGAGAAGAAGTTGTAGAAAATGCCATTACGGTCGTACAGAATAAATACGGGATTTTACCTGTTAAAAACCTTGAAAAGAAGAAAATAGCATATGTGAAGTTTGGCGATGATAGCGGAGCTGCCTTTTTACAATCGATGCAGAAGTACACTCAGGTAGATCAGGTTTCAGCCGATAACCTTGCAGACCTGATAAAGAAACTGGAACCTTATAATACTGTTATTGTAGGGCTTCATAAATCTGATGCCAGCCCCTGGAAAGCCTATAAGTTTACAGATAAGGAAAAGGTATGGTTGTATGAATTAGGAAGGGTAAAGGATGTTATATTGGACGTGTTTGTCAAGCCTTATGCATTATTAGACTTACAGACCATCACCAATATCGAAGGTATTATCGTAAGTTATCAGAATAATACCGTGGCGCAGGACAAATCTGCTCAAGTAATTTTTGGAGGCTTGTCTGCCAAAGGGATACTTCCGGTAACTTCCAATAATGAATTACCTGTCGGAATTTCTGTTTCTGTTAATAATATAAAGAGGCTTCAGTACGGTCTTCCGGAAAGTGTAGGAATGAGTACAGAAGGGTTAAAAAAGGTAGACTCAATGGCTCAGCTTACCATTAAGTCAGGAATGGCGCCCGGATTGCAACTTTTAATTGCAAGAAAAGGGCGTGTCGTCTATAATAAATCTTATGGGAGGCATATATACGGAGGCGAGAGAAAAGTTCAGGAAACTGATTTATACGACCTGGCATCGCTTACTAAAATATTAGCAACACTTCCGGTTGTAATGAGACTTGAAGAAGATGGCGTGATAGATTTTAACACCAGATTGGGACAAATGTTGCCTGATCTTCAGAACAGTAACAAAGCAGACCTTTCTTTATTAAAGGTATTGTCGCATTATGCAAGATTAAAGCCCTGGATACCTTTTTATATCAGTACGTTAGACAGTGCCACAAAAAAGCCAATGCCGAAGTATTACAGCAGGGAAAAAACAGACAAATATGCTGTGAAAGTAGCTGATAATATGTATATAAGGAAAGACTTGAAAGACTCTATATACAAAGAGATAAAAGATTCAGACCTGTTGTCACGTCTGCAATACAGATATAGTGATCTCGGGTATTTCATCATAAAAAAGTATATAGAAGACCATTATAAAAATTCCCTGTCCGAAATTACCCAGGAGCAATTGTATAAACCTCTGGGAGCCTTTCACACGACCTTTAATCCCCTGACCAAGTTTAGAAAAGGAGATATTGTTCCTTCAGAAATAGACGATTATTTTAGAGATCAGACAATACAGGGGTATGTACACGATATGGGGGCTGCAATGCAGGGGGGCGTAGGAGGACATGCCGGACTTTTTAGTACTGCCAACGACGTGGCAAAAATTATGCAAATGTACTTGCAGAAAGGATATTACGGGGGAAAGAATTTTTTCAAGCCTTCAACTATCGACCGTTTTAATACTTGTTATTTTTGTCCTGAAGATAACAGGAGAGGCGTGGGGTTCGACAAGCCCCAATTAGGTAAATCAGGACCGACCTGCGGGTGTGTCTCAATGACAAGCTTTGGTCACAGTGGTTTTACAGGAACGTATACCTGGGCAGATCCAGAACAAGAACTGGTGTATGTTTTTCTGTCTAACAGAACCTACCCGACAATGGAAAACCGTAAATTAATTACGGAAGGGGTACGTACCATTATTCAGGAATACATCTATGATTCCATTATTGAATAAATATTATATACTGACAACAAGGTCTTTAATGCCCTGTTTCTTCGCTTTAACATAATTGTAACGATTTTACCAATACGAAGTTGTAATTTTATCTGAAACTTTAAGACTAAATTATCCGATAATTTGTCTTAATAAGTAAATATCCATGAAAATAGCTATAGTTTGTTACCCTACCTTCGGAGGAAGCGGAGTTGTAGCCACAGAGTTAGGAATGGCTCTGGCCGCAAGAGGACATGAAATTCATTTCATTACCTATAAACAACCGGTAAGACTGGCATTACTCACAGGAAATATATATTTTCATGAAGTACATGTGCCGGAATATCCGTTATTTCATTACCAGCCCTATGAGTTGGCATTGTCGAGCAAGCTTGTAGACATGGTAAAAATGTATGGAATCGAATTATTACATGTACATTATGCGATACCCCATGCTTATGCAGGATATATGGCTAAACAAATGTTGAAGGAGGAAGGGATAAACCTTCCTATGGTCACAACGCTTCACGGTACGGATATTACATTGGTAGGGAACCATCCGTTCTACAAACCGGCAGTTACTTTTAGTATCAATAAATCAGATGTTGTAACCTCGGTTTCTAAAAGTTTAAAAGACGATACGGAGAAATTTTTTAATGTTGAAGTAGATATTGATGTCATTCCGAATTTTATTGATTCCGGTAAGTACGGGCAACAGTTTACAGATTGTAACAGGGGAATGATGGCTTTGCCGCAGGAAAGAATTATTACGCATATCAGTAACTTTAGAAAGGTGAAGCGGATTCCGGATGTAATTAAGATATTTTATAGAATACAAGAGGAAATACCTTCCAAACTGATTATGGTCGGAGAAGGACCGGAAAAAGAATATGCTGAACGATTGTGCGATGAACTAGGAATTGCCAACCAGGTTTTGTTTCTGGGAAATAGTACGGAAATAGACAAGATTCTATGTTTTTCAGATCTTTTTCTACTGCCGTCAGAAACGGAAAGCTTTGGTTTGGCAGCATTGGAAGCCATGATAAACAGAACCCCGGTCATATCGAGTAATTCCGGAGGTATACCGGAAGTAAATCGGCAGGGTGTCAGTGGCTTTTTAAGCAATGTCGGAGCGGTAGACGAAATGGCCGCGAACGCCATAAAAATCCTAGAGGATGATGCGGTGTTGGAACAATTTAAACATGGTGCCTGTGAGCAGGCCATGAAGTTTGACATCAATAACGTAGTTCCTCTCTATGAAGAGATCTATCAAAAAGCATTTTCTTTAGTATAAAAGAAGAAATTATTATTTTTTGTTTTTGTTGCCTCTGGTAAAACTCCATGCAAAAGGAAGTAAAAGAAATATAAAAATATATCTGCCGGTAAGGATTCCATATAGGCTGATTATAAAGCCTAAGAGGATTAATATTCTGTTGATAGACATGACTCTGTGTGCAAAAGGATAAAGATAATCAGAGATATTTTTTCAAGTGTACTATTTTAGCTTTTTTTGAACTCAGGTCTAAGGTTTTTTATCGTGTTTTTTTGAATTTTGAAGCAAATGTCTGGGAACGAGTACTATAATGATTAATTTTAATTAGTGCTATTGTTTAATCAACAAATTGTTATTTGTGTAAGACATCTTTAAAATGAAAATCAAACTTACAGTAATTTTATTGTTAGGTTGCGTTGGTATATTTTATGGTCAAAACCTTCACACCCACGCTAATGCCGCATCTATAGAAAATGAAGCTAATACAACGGCGGGTTGGACTTCAAGTTCAGCGATAAGTGCCAGTACAGATACCGCTGTTGATGGAAATTTATCAATATTGTCTGTATCTACAGGTTTAAGCGGCAGGTTAATGAGTTATACTTTTACAGCCGTTGTGGGGCAGGTTTATGAAATTAGCATATGGGCAAGGGAAGGAGATCAGGGAAATCAACCGGCCTTTGCCAATTGGGTTGGTTTTAACGGTTTTTCAACCACGGTAATATCAGGAACCAACTGGGCAGAGTATACCTGGACCCTGACCGCTACAGATACGAATCCTGTGATCAGGGTTTATTGTAGTCCTTATTCAGGCGCTGTAGTGGGCGATAACCTATATATCGACGCGGTGTCTATAGTACCACAGGATGCAGAATCGCCAACAGCTCCCGGAAACCTGACTTCCAATAATACAACGGGAAATTCAACAAACCTAAGCTGGAATGCATCGACAGATAATGTGGGTGTTACCGATTATGAGGTTTTTCAGGACGGTGTGAGCATTGGCCTTAGCGGAGGGGCAACGACGTTTAATGTTACATCACTGGTTCCGAATACATCATACGACTTTACCGTATTTGCCAGGGATGCGGCAGGAAATGTATCACCTTCGAGTAATGTCCATAGTGTAACAACAACCGGGGTTCCCGATACAGAAGCGCCAACGTCGCCGGGAAACCTGTCGTCTAATAATACAACGAGCAATTCTACAAATCTAAGCTGGAATGCATCGACAGATAATGTGGGTGTTACCGATTATGAGGTTTTTCAGGATGGTGTGAGCATTGGTCTTAGCGGAGGGGCAACGACGTTTAATGTTACATCGTTGGCTCCGAGTACATCATACGACTTTACCGTTTTTGCCAGGGATGCAGCAGGAAATGTGTCGTCTTCAAGTAATGTCCATAGTGTAACAACAACCGGGGCACCCGATACTGAGGCACCAACGGCACCGGGGAATCTGACCTCCAATAATACAACGAGCAATTCTACAAATCTAAGCTGGAATGCATCTACAGATAATATAGGTGTTACCGATTATGAAGTTTTTCAGGACGGTGTCAGCATCGGCCTCAGCGGAGGGGCAACGACGTTTAATGTTACATCGCTCGCTCCGAATACATCATACGACTTTACCGTATTTGCCAGGGATGCGGCAGGAAATGTATCACCTTCGAGTAATGTCCGTTCGGTTACTACATTAAATGGTCAATTTACCGACTATACTTCAGATAATGCCAATCTGCCAACAGTAGACTGGACGGCAAGAGATCTCTTTGCCGATAGAAACATCGGAATAGGAACTACCAATACCAGGGGCTTCAGACTTGCTGTTGCAGGAGATATCCTGTCAGAAGAGGTTAGGGTGGCTTTACAAGGAAATTGGCCCGATTATGTGTTTTCAGATACATATGATCTGATTGATCTAAAAGAATTAGAGAATTATATCAAGAAACACAAACACCTGATCAATATTCCTAGCGCCGGAGAAGTTGAAAAAAACGGAATAAAACTAGGAGATATAAGCGGAAAGCTCCTTGAGAAAATTGAAGAGTTAACACTCTATACGATCCGGCAACAAAAGGAACTGGACAGTGTCAGGGAACAAAATTCTACATTGTTAAAGCGTTTGCAGGCAATCGAAAAACAGTTGGAAGAGAAGGCTAATAAGGATAATTAAACAGCGGGAATTTATGAAACTGTTCTGTAAAATATTAGCATTACAACTGTTGTTCTTTACACAATTCATTTTTAGCCAGAGTATAAGGAAGAATTATACAGAAATGACTCAGGCTGAGCGGGATGCTTTGGTAAATGCTTTTTACCAACTTAGAAACGGACCTGATTTGATTGATGATCTGGCAACCTTTCATAGTGACTTTTTTAGTTTTGACAATACCTCAGACCCTACACGTCTTGATATTCATTTTAATTTACCCGACGAAGCAGAAAGAGATATTTTCTTTGCCTGGCACCGGGCGCAAATGTTCGAAGTGGAGCAGGCGATGCAGGATATAGACCCTAATATTTCTATTCCTTATTGGAATTCGATAGTTGATCAGTCAGTCAACTCACCTTTATGGGATGAAAATTTTATGGGACAGTTTGATGATGACTGGAGCCTCAATAGAAACCTGGGAGCAAACGGACAACTTGGAACTGTTACAGAATACAATACCCTCATGGGAACAAGTGATTACCTAATCTTCTCAAATGATGCGGAACGTGGTAATATTCATGCAGGACCTCATAGATGGACCGGTGGTTTTATGCCTACCACAGCTTCTCCGAGAGACCCTATATTCTATCTTCACCATACCTTTATTGATAAAGTTTGGGCCGATTGGGAAGAAATTCATCAAAACTCATCCTTTATTTTAACTTCAATGCTCAGATATGATGGTACTTATGTTTTTGATGGAGAAGCGCTACCTCTTGTAAACCCTAATGATATTACAGATCCCAGAGCTTTCGGAGTATTTTATGCGGAAGATGGACTGGCCGTATTGGATAATTATACGGTTTCTAATACCTACAATGATATAGAAAATTTTTACTATCAGTTTTTAATAGAAGTTAGAGATAATTTTGTTGTTCCTTCAAATACGAATTGCCAGATAACTTCTGTAAATGAAGTGGCATTATTACCGGGATTTGTTGCCGAATCTGGTTCAGAATTACAAATCCGGATTGATAATACCCAATCTAGATCTTTAAATAATCCTATCGTTAGAAATACTAAAAAGTTTGGAGATTTACCTTCATTAAGATTGGTAAGTGACATCCTGAAAAATGAACCTAAATCTAATTCAGGTATTGAAGTTTTTCCGGTTCCTTTCAAAGAATCTTTAAATATAAATCTTGAATCTGTTTCTTCCGGGACTATTATGATGTTTAATCTGGCTGGACAAATGGTTAGATCAAAAGAATTTAAAAATACGAAATCGCTACATATTCGGGGGTTGGGTAACCTGGCAACCGGCTCTTATATTTTAAATGTGGTGAATGAATCAGGGATGATTTTACATAAGGTTCAATTAATCAAATCATGATTATAATAGGGCTTCGGTTTGTGATCGTTACAGGGCTCCTGTTTTTTTGCCAGGAACTATGTTTTATGCAGCAAAGATCGGTTGTTCGGGTCATTAATAATACGAATGAGGAATTAAATAATGTTATGATTTATGCTACCCCTTTCGGACAAATAAAACCTAATGACAGTACTGCCTACGTAACGGTGATAAATAAAGACAGTGAAGCTAAAAACCCCATGCTTTACTTAACGTGCAGAAACATTAATATGGGAAGTTATGTTTCTTTGCCAAAGCATATGGACACAGTTTATTTTTTGATTAATGAGGTGAAAATAAATAAACGATTAATTGAATTTAAACAAATTATAAAACAGGATTCAATCAAATAAACCTAAAAAATACAGACATGTTTGAAAAGCTTAGGGGAAACTTCTTTTGGTTTTGTGACCTATTGCAGGGAGGAAATATCAGAAGCCATTACAATCAGATAAAATATTTATTTGAAGGAAGGGATGACGATCTTCAAAGACGTCAAATGCAGCAGCAAAGTATTCAAAATTTAATAAACCATGCCAAAGATACTGTAGCGTATTACAAGCAGTATGAAAAAGTAAAGTCCATAACAGATTTTAAAGTCATAGATAAAAATATTATACGCGACTCGTATAATGATTTTCTTTCGGACAAGTACCATATGAAATCGCTGAAACAAGTATATACGAGCGGTTCTACGGGAACTCCTTTTAAAGTATATCAAGATAAAAATAAGCGGAGACGTAATGCTGCGGACAATTTGTTTTTTGCAGAAAAGTCCGGATATAAAATCGGAGAAAAACTTTATTATATCCGGCATTGGGATCAGTATAATAAGAAAGGACTTTTAGAATTTTGGTTAAAGAATATGGTAATGCACCCTATTTCATCTATGGCTGACGATGATATAGAAAAGTTGCTTGATAAGATCAGAAAGGACAAGAAGAATGTAAACATAATCAGCTACGCCTCCGGGTTAGAAAAAATAGCCCAGTTCATTAAAAAAACATCTCCTCAGAAAGCGCCTTTTCATAATATAAAATCCATATTGTCTATAGCAGAAGCTATCAGCGAAACGTCAAAGAGCATATTATCCGATTATTTTAATACCCCCGTAATATGTCGGTATTCTAATGTGGAGAATGGTATTTTATCGCAACAAATAGTTAACAAGGAGGATGGTTATTACATCAATACAGCCAGTTATTATGTTGAAATATTGGATATGAATGAAGACAAGGTACTTCCGTTGGGAAGTATGGGCAGGATAGTGATAACAGACCTGTATAACTATGCAATGCCCATGATCAGGTACGATACCGGTGATATAGGGCAATTAGAATGTGTAGCGGATCTGAATAATAAAAAGTTGGTTCTCAAGAAAATAGAGGGAAGAAAATCTGACATGATTTATGATACACGCGGGAAACACATTTCGTCATATACTGTTTATCATTTGTTGAAATATTCGCATATAGAACAATATCAATTTATTCAGGCAAATACAAAAGAGTATATTTTCAAACTAAAAGTTACCCCGGAGTTTTCCAGTGAAAAAGAGATCAAGCGGGAATTTAAGGATTACCTGGGAGAAGACTCTAAAATCAGTTTTGAATACGTTAATGAGATACCGTTGCTATCTTCAGGCAAGAGGAAGTTTGTTGTAAATAATTACCATAAACATGCAAGAAAAGGCATGACAGAAAAGAACAAGACTTAAGGAGTCTTTTAGGAACGGAGCCATTCTGAACCGCCTGTCGGCTATATTTCCCGATTACCAGGCTATCGTTATTGCAGAAATCTGGTATCGATCTTATAAAATACTTTCCATAGAAACGGTCTGGGTACGTATAGGCATTAGTCTGTCATATTTTGAAAAGCACAAACCTTCTTTATAATTGATGAATTGGTCTGTTGCGTTTGATTTTCGTAACCATTCAATATAAATAGCAGCTGTGTTAATGCCAGCTTCATGTGAAAATGGATATCCCCCTCCAAAGCGCGGATTTAATTCTAAAACATAATAATCACTTCCGTTATACAGAACGTCGCAATCCATATTACCGATATGTTTCAGTTTCCCGCCCAGCAAACTACCGATATGCTCAAGGTTCTGATCTATTACGGATACAGCTTTATCCGTTTCCCCCGACCTCATGGTTAACTTTTCTCTGGCAAAAGTACCTACGTAGTTACCATCAAAATCGTTTAAGACATCCATTCCAAATTCTTTTCCGGAAATTTTTTCCTGAATGAGGATGGCACTGTTTATGTCTTGCGAACTGGCATTGTTTAAAATCGATCTGCTTATACGTATTCTCTGGAGATCGTAAGCCAGTCTGAGTTCTTCTTCATTTTCCGGAAACTCGATGCCGATCGAGGCACTTCCCCACCTGGGTTTTAAAACCAGCGGGAATGAAATTTCCTTATTGCTGATCGCTTCAATTGCTGCTTCCGGGCTTTTAAATGTCTTAGGTGCTTTTAGTCCCAGGGAAAGGATGTATTCGTATGTTTTCCATTTGTCGAATGCTATGTCGATAACTTCCGGATCAGAAATAAGAGCTCTGATGCCTGATTTTTGGATTGCCCCGGCATGTTTTGCAAGAATGGGCAGTTCCAGGTCATTTAAGGAAACAATCGCGTCGACCTTATTTTTTTTACATTCATCAATAAGGGTTCCGATATAGTCAGGATTGTATATGTTGGGTAATTTTATAGCAATGTCGGCATCAACCAGTGCAGGTGCATTTAGCTGTTGATCGGCCGCCAAAACCTGTCCGTTTCCGTTTAGCGCCTCTTTAAAGTAGTTAACAAGGTAGTTTCTTCTTCCGGCACAGGTAAATAAGATATTTATAGGATGATGGTTCATAGGTTGCTTATGTAAGAATTGTTGTTTTTTGTTGTTTTCTCAGTTCATCAAGATCCGGCATATTTTCAACGAAGTCCACATCACCTGACGAAAATACTTTCGTTATCGTTTTTACCATGATCTTCAAGTCGAGTATAAATGAAATATTTTTTACATACTCAACATCTTTTTTTAAACGGTCGTCCCAGGTCAGTAAATTTCTTCCTGAAACTTGTGCTAATCCGGTAATCCCCGGCCGGACACTATGTCTTAGACCTTCTTCCGTAGTATAGTAAGGAAGGTAGTGCGTTCTCAGGGGTCTCGGCCCCACCAGGCTCATGTCTCCCTTAATAACATTTATTAATTGTGGGATCTCATCCAGGGATGTTTTTCTAATAAACGCTCCAAGCTTTGTGATTCTTAAGTCGTTGGGGAGTAGTTTTCCCTTTTCATCCACGGCATCTGTCATTGATTTGAACTTGATGATACTGAATATTTTTTCATGTTTACCCGGTCGCTTTTGGTAAAAAAAAGGCTTTCCGTTATTTGAAAAATATAAAAGCACATATAAGATCAAAAAAAGAGGGCACAGCAAAACAAGGGCTATACAAGATAAAATAAAATCGATGGTTCTTTTTAGATAATTGGCATACATGACACATACTTCATTAGATTGATATCTATATTACAACATATAAGGGCAGGTTCTAAATATTATCGACAGACGAATTAAAAAAACTTTTAAAGTGTTTTAACCAATTGTTCGGTATTTTCTTCTTCCTTAATATAATTATTAACCGTCGCCTTTCGTTTCCCTGATGCAAGTAGTGGTATTTCATCGACGAAATCTAATTCTATGATTGATTCCGGTCCTAAAACCGACTTAAATTGATTGATGATTTCTTTGTGTTGCCTGAATCCATTTTCAATGTTAAGCTTTATAAGATATCTTTTGCGATCTTCCTGTATTAGTTGTATCTGCTTGATTTTTTTAAAATGGGTTATGTTGAATGATACAAACGGAGATACCGGCTTCCCGTTGGTGTCATGGATTATATCTAATTTTCTGCCATATATTTTACTAAGGACTTTATATGATCTCCCGCTGCATTCATGCGTTTCCATAACTCCAATATCTCCGGTATCATAGCGAATTAAAGGCATGGCATAATTAAAAAGGTCCGTAATGACAATTCTTCCGGGCTCTCCGTTATTAACCGGTTTGTCATCGTCAAGCTTTAAAATCTCAATTACGTAACTGGCCGTATTTAAAACAAACTTATCAGGAACTTCTTTTGTTTGCTGTGCAATAATGCCATTCTCCATATTGGAGTACCTGGATAGGAGTTCTGTATGGAAGTATTTTTTAAACATCTTTTTCGTTTCCGGCTTTAGGGCTTCAGACATGGCAATTGCCGAAGTTATTCTATTCGGTATCGGGGCCTCGAATTGATGTTTTTCCAGATAATTACAAATGGCATCGAAGCCGGAGGCATATCCCAGCCAGGCATGTGATTTCCGTTTTTTTATGTCTTCTATTATTTGGGGGATTTTTTCTTCTTCAGATACATCCAGGATATTTACCTCCTCGATATTTTGATACCATTTGGTGAAGCGGTTTTTTCTATAGTATGAGGTCCAGAGTCTTACGTAGTAAAGCTTGCTTCCAAGTCTGAACCCGGCCTTTTCTGAAAAAAACAACATATCGGCGGTGTTTCTGTATTTTTTATGTAAATCCTGATAAACAGTAAACGGTGTTCCCGTAGAACCGCTGGTGGTAACTTTTATTTTCTTTTCTTTTACAAAGAGTTGCGATAGAAAAGAAGCTCTTTGAGCATTTATCATGTTTTTATTTGTAACCGGAAAATCGGAGAGAGAAGAGGAGGCTTTTATATTCGAATAATATGGAACGGTACCCGTTGCATGATTGATGAGGTTCCGGACTTTTACTTCCAGCGGGGCAGAAACTTTATCTGATTCAGACAACCCCATGCCGGATCTGATTTCTCTCAGGTTATTATAAACCGGTGCACCGGCTAAATAGTCCTTTATCCAAAATGAAATATACCTTATGGTTTCAAACAGTTTCATTGTTTAGTTGTTTATATTCCTTCAATATTGTATTCCAGACGTAATTCTGATCATATTTTTCAAGGATACTCTTTCTGGCGTTTTGAGCCATTTCTTTTGTTTTGGACGGTTCGGTAATAAAACCTTCCATGGCTTCATATAGTTTTTTGTCATTCTTTGGAGGGACAATAACCCCGTTGATTCCTGTCTCAATAATCTCATTACAACCATTAATATCACTTACGATGCTGGGCAACCCCATTGCAGCAGCCTGCATCACTACGTTAGGGAACCCTTCTCTATAACTCGGAAAAACCAAGGCATCCGATGCTTTAAAATAGGGCCTGACATCATTCTGCCAACCTGTGGAAATTACCGCAGGGTTATTTTCAATAACGGATTCAGTTTCGGGCGACACAGGGTCCAGGTGGGATTCTTTAGGCCCTACAAGCAGCAGCCTTATGTGTTTATATTTTTGGTTTAGTTTATTGAATGCACTAACCAGCTCATTTATTCCTTTGTCTTTTACGATACGTCCTACATAAATAAAAATGAAATCAGAGGTTTTTAGTCCATGTTCGGTTCGGACCTGATGTATCTGACCGTCGTCTATCGCTTCAGGATTAAAAAGATTTGTGTTAATTCCGTTCGAACTGCCATTGCCGATTACCTTGAGTTTCTTTTTATCGGTAAACTTATGTTCCAGGATTATCGATTCCAGGCCATACGAATTCGGATACACTTTTGTTGCACATGCATATGTAATCTTTTCCACCTGGTTGAGGATTATTCTTTTTATCCCGTTGGCTTCTACCAGCGGTAAGCCGGCAACCGTATGCAGCCTGTGTGGTACTCCGGTTATTTTTGAAGCCAACATACCTATAATCCCGGCTTTTGGAGTATGTGTATGTACAATCTGCGGGTTTTCATGCTTCAGAACCTTTACGAGCCGCCAAAGCGCTATCAGGTCTTTTCCCGGAGTAAGTTTTCGGGTCATGTTTACCTTTATCGTTCTTACGCCTTCACGCTGCTCGACCAGGTTTAATGCATCCCCTTCACTGGAAATCCCTATGACATCATAATACTGATTCATAAATTTCAATTGTCCGGATAATAGCCCTGAAAGAGAGCCCGGGACTGTAGTAATCCTTACGAGTTTATTTTTAACTGAATTTGAATTCATCTAACTCTGTTAAGTAATTGTTAATGTTGAAGTTATTTATTTAAACTCAGGTATTCTATTAGAATAGATTTATAAAGAACTTTTATCGATAAAGTGTTTGATTTCTGATTGTTTGATTTATTTCAGAGGGAGTTCTAGCCATTCTCCTATTTTAGAATCCCATTCTGGAGGATAAAATTTGCCATTGCCTGATTCGGAATGGAAGGTTAATTCTCCAAAGAAAATTTTATCACCGATAACATATTGGTCTACCCGTACATAAAGAAAGTCTTTGGCAAATTCTTCAGCCAGTTCCTTCATTTTTTCGAACATCGCGGGTTCCGGAACCTCACGGCCATTATCATAGACCCATTTACAATCTATAAAGTTCCAATCCGAATCGTAAAGATTTCGTTTGTGGTTGGTAGCCCGGTCGATATCAACCTGAATAAAAGCTACTTTGCCGTTAAAACAATGTAACTTATAATCGAACGGGATATTTCCGTTTTCATCGATTAATAATTTTTCGACAATAATGCAGGGTTCTATATTTTTATACTGCCATTCTCCCTTGCCGTAATCGTAGTTGTAAGATAACCGCTTCTTGAATTTTTTTCTTAATTCCGGCCAATCAATATCATTCTTATTCCAAATAAATGCTCCTCCCGAGCTGTCGTGATTTGTTTTAATTATAACAGGAAAGTCGGGCATATTTTCAGGTTTCAGATCACTGATATCGTTTGTTTGGAGGAGTAGAGGCACCAGAAATTCATCCCCTATTTTTTTTTCTACATAGGCCCTGACCCTATACTTGTCTGCACATAGGGTATGTAGTGTAGAACGGTCATTTAATTTTAACCATTGAATTTTTTCATTAAATGTATGGGGGTTGTCAAAGTTCGGTCGATATCCCAGCTTTCGGACAAACCTTGTTTTTAACCGCCATTTTAAAGGGGTTATCGAATTTCTTATAAGCAAGGATTGTTTTATGAGATAATTAAGTATACTGTTTTCAGCACTCCATTTTTTTAGTATTGCCCTCATTGTCTTAATGGTTTAGAAATTTGTGATTCTACTTCCGCTATAAAGCTATCTACAGTTCTTTTTGATAAATAAGTATCAAATAAGGTTCTTTTATGGTCAGAGCCATCCTTTAAACAATTCAATATATTATGAGCCAATAGGTCTTTGCTTTCTGTTTCACAAGTATAAATACCCTCAATATCTTTAATGTCTCCGGCACTAAGGGTACTGACAATTCTTTCATTCTGGCTCATCATTTGCAAGAGTACATTCGGAAAACCTTCTATTCTCGAAGAAAGCACACATAATGAAGCATTTTTGAAGTACGGGTATACATTATTTACAAAACCGTGCAGGATTATTCTATCTTGCAGGTTGTAATTGTTTATTTGTTCCTGGAGATCATTTCTCAGATATCCTTCTCCTAAAATGATTAGTTTGTGATCCGGGATTTCTTGTTCGATCATTTTAAATGCATCGATAAGAACGTCAAAGCCTTTTACATGTACCAATCTTCCGGCAGCTATAATATATTTATCCGTTTCAGGTTTGAATTCCTCAGACCGCTGGTTGTTTTCTTCAATGTTTATGGGATTAGGTATCGTGATGACATTTTTATGCTCCAGGACTTTGGATATGGATTTGATCAATTCTTTCTTCATATAATCCGTTTGACAGATTATAAGATTGACATGAGGATACCCAAGTTTGTATGCCAGATCGTATAGTTTGAGTTTTTTACCACTTATTAGTTTGTATATGGTATTTGATTCTCTTGTTATAATTGTAGTATTACGTTCGATAAACCTTATTTTTTTCAGAAAGCCGACCAAACCGTTAATTAAGGTCTGAGAAGTAAAAATCTTTTTAATACGGTACCGGAATTTTAATTTAAGGATGTAGCAGGGTAAAAGTAAATAGCCTAAATACCAGTTTTTTACAGGAATGTACGTGATATTTAAAAAATCCGATTCTAATTTTGCCCAGGTGTGTCTTTTCTTTTGTGTAATAATTATGACATGGCAGGTTTTCCTGGTGCTGATTAAGTGCTGAACCAGGTTAAATTGAAGTTGTTCCGCACCGCCACCCAGGCTATCGGTCGGAAGTATAAATAACCAGTCTAAATATTTTTTTTTAGTTCCCATTGATCAGATTTAACTTTTGTTCCTCAACCAATCCGGAAAATAGTTCTTCATATTTCTGTAAGATGATCTCCGGAGCAAATTTTTTTGTTACGGAATTATTGATAGCCATCGGGTCCCAGGTTCTGGAGGCTATTTTTTTTATGTTACCGATATATTCATCTTCTGATTTCGCAATATATCCGTTAACATCCGTTTCTATAATTTCGTTAATTCCCCCGGGCGCGTCAAAAGCCGAGACAGGGGTTCCAACGGCGCAACTTTCAATAATGGCATTTGGAAGTCCTTCTACATAAGAACCAAGTAAAAAGATATCACTTTCTTCGAGATACTTTTTCACTTCTTTGGTAAAAGAGATATGATTTACTTTAGTTTCAAGACCATACTTTTTAATATCGCTGAAAATACGGCTCTCCAAAGGGCCTTTCCCTATAATGGTATATGTAAAAGGGATGTCTAATTTGGAAAGACACCTCAAAATCCTGTCATGTCCTTTAGATTTGGATAACCTTCCTACGGTAATTAATTTAAGAGCATTTCCTTGCAGGGAATGCTTCTTCGGAACAAACTGCTGGGTTATCGGATTGTTGATTTTAACGAGCTTTGACGGCGGAAAACCATAGTTGTTTTTAAGGTCTTCATACATGTCATCCGATTGACATACTATTTTGGCCAACGTATATTTTTGAAGGCGGAAAAAATTAATAAATCGCTTTTTTCCTGAAACACTGCTTCCCTGGACAATGGTTTCCCGGCCAATAAATTTTGTTTTTGGAAAAAACGGAGCTATGATTGCCATCATGCTGTTCAGGTGTGCAATGGCACTCATGACCACATCGGGTTTGCGGGTATACAGGTATTCAAAAATATCGTAAAAGGCATACCTGACCTTTTCTTTATTTAGAAAAATGACCTTGAGCTCATTCGTGGTGTCATATGCCCTGTCTTTTTCAGACCCTATGACAACAAGTGTCGTATTAAACCTCTTTCTGTCAAGATGAGATGCCACAAAAGACAATACTCTTTCAGCCCCGCCCGATCTTAAGGAGGGAATTATAAAGGCAACTTCTATTCTTGTTTTGATCTTTTTCTTTTTCATCATGTTAATCAATACTTAAACCTTTTGCGTTACTGTTTAACCATTGTTTCAAAACCAGAAGCTTCCAGATTATTGGCGCTCTGTTCCACTGGTTATTCATATGTTGCTGTATCATAAAACTGATTTTTTCGGGTACGATACCGGGAATCTCCTTTAAAGCAGCTTCGTTCAGCGTGTCGTAAACATATTCTTTTAGTTCATTCCTGAACCATTCGGCAAGGGGAACACCAAATCCTTTTTTGGGCCTTTCCATAATATCCTTTGGAACATGCTGATATAAAACATCTTTAAGAATCCGTTTTTGATTCCCGGGAAGAAACTTAAAATCCGTAGGTATCGACCTGGCAAACTCAACAACTCTATAATCCAGTAACGGAGCCCTTGCCTCTAATGAGAATGCCATGGAAGCCCGGTCTACTTTAGTGTTGATATCATTTATCAGGTAGGTTTTTATATCAAAATCAGAGATTCGTTCTAAATACCCCTTATGTTTATGTTCCAGATATTTTCTGTCTTCCAGATCGTAATAATTATATTTGTTATCTAGCCATGAGTCGTCTACATTCACCATGGTTCTCAGGTAATACTCGTCCAGATCCCGGATTAAAGCGCCTTTAGACATTACATTTAACTTATAGGAATTGGGGATGCTCAATAAACCGGATAATATTTTTCTCAATGGATAGGGGATGTTAAAAAAGGATCTTTTTTTAACAACATTATACCTCAGGTACCCTAAAAAGCTTTCATCACCACCATCGCCAGACAGGGCCACGGTAACATGTTGCCTGGTGTATTTGGAAAGCAGCATTGATGGAATAGCCGAAGAATCGGCAAAAGGTTCATCGTAGTAATGTGAATAGTTCTGTATCAGATTCAGCCCTTCATTATAATCGCATGCAATGGTATGGTGTTCGGTGCCTAAGTGTTTTGCCACTAGAGCGGCATGGTGGCTTTCATCATATTTATGATGATCGAACTTTACAGAAAATGTTTTTATAGCGGAGGTTGTTACTTTGGTTGCCATGGCAGCAACGATAGAAGAATCTATTCCTCCGGACAAAAACACTCCCACGGGCACATCGGCAAACAAGCGTATTTTTACCGAATCTTTTAATATTTCTTCCAATTCTTCTTTAGCATCGGAATATGTGCCTTTGTATATGTTATTTCCCAAATAATCAATGTCCCAATAGCAAAAAGAAGAAAACTCTCTTGTGTCTAGCTGAAAAGTAAAAGAATGACCCGCAGGCAGCTTCTTTACCTCATTATAGATAGAGTGTGGGTCGGGTACGGCTCCCCATGCCAGATAATATGAGATCGACGCTTCGGAAACAGACATCTTTTTATGATGCAATTGTATCGATGAGATCTGGCTTGAGAACTCAAAATCTTCACCATCATAGAAATAGTAAAAGGGCTTTTTACCTAAACGGTCCCTGCTTCCAAACAGCCTGTTATTTTCTATATCAAGGATTACAAAAGAGAACATACCGTTCAGATAACCGGTACAATCGGTTCCATATTCGAGATAAGCAGCACAAATAACTTCCGTATCACTGGTGGTATTAAATGAATATCCTTTTTTTGATAAGGACTCCTTAAGTTCCTGAAAATTATAAATCTCACCGTTAAAGACAATATGAATTTTGCCCATATATGCCAGGGGCTGGTCAGATCGCTCACAAAGATCAATAATGGAAAGCCTGTTATGGCCTAAGATCACTTCCGTTCCGTTGCTGCATATTCGATCGTATCTCGACCGGTCAGGACCACGGAATCTGGTACGCTCCAGTTTATGTTCAATTTCAGTGTTGTTGTAATAAATAGTAGAACCGTATATACCACACATTTCAAAAGTTGTTAAGTATGAATTTATAAGTTGTAAGTTGTTGCATTACAATAACTAAAGATAGCATGTATAGAACCTAAAAGAGCGATAAATAGATGTCGGGTTCAATTATTCGATAAACTCAAAAAGAAATCAGAACCTGTTGTAGTATTATTTGGCAGGTAATTTTAATTGTTTTCCCAGCCTTAAATCCCATTCCTCGGGTTCAATTGGCCTTAAACCACTATCGTGATGGAAAGTTATTTCTCCGAAGTAGATTTTACCATTGATGTTGTACCAATCGATTCTCGAATAAATAAAACTTTTGGAAATAATTTCAGATAAAGAGATCATCTCTCCCAGATTGGCAGGTTTCTCAACATCAGTACTGGAGGGATGTGTAAATGTATCAATTCCTTTTTTTGAAGACCATCGGTATGGTTCCCTGTTCCATTCAGGATCATACCAGTTTCTATAATGTGATTCCGTACCTCTGCCCATATCAACCTGAATCATTTTAACTGTCCCGTTAAAACAATGTACTTTATAATCGAACGGAGTAGAGCCGCTTTCATCAGTAATGAATTTTTCAACAATAATACGCGGAACAATATTTTTGTATTGCCACTCTTTACTTTTTCTGTAATAATTGATGCCAAGCCTTTTTTTCAGATCAGCGCGAAGCGCAGTCCAGTCTATTTTATTCTTGTCTTTCACAATAACGACCCCGCCGCTATCGTGATTGGTTTTTATGACAAAAGGAGGAGCAGGTAACTTTTCGGGGTGTATGTCATCCGGATTTGTGGTTACTGATATAAGGGGAACAAGATATTTATCGCCTATCTTTTCTGAAACAAAATCCCTGACCTCATATTTATCAGCACATTGTGTATGCAGTTGACTTCTGTTATTTAACTTTAACCAGTTGATTTTCTCATTTAGGGTCTGCGGGTTCTCAAGATCTATAGGGTATCCAAAACTTTTTTTGAACCTGTGTTCAATAACCTTTTTATCAGAACATAGGTACCTCCAGTAATAAGTATTGATGTCGATACCTTTTTGTATCACATATTTGCCTACTAAAGTGTTTTGATACAATTGTTTAATAATAGTTTTCATTTTGTTCCTCTTCAATTTTTGTAAGTTCGTTATACAAATAGATACTTATGAGTAGTATAGAAAACTTATCAAAATAATTATGGGTAACCATAAGTGCAGTTAATAGAACTATACCTAACATAAAGTTATGAGGATGGGATTTAAAATGTTTAAAACTTCGGATTAAAAGCCATAAATACAGATAAATTAAAATAATAAATGGTATAATTCCAGCTTCTCCGATAACCAATAGATATGTGTTATGAACCCCGGCAGATAAACCGAAATTATTTCCGTACAGTGTCTTAAACCCGTTGCCTGTCAAGGGTTTGTCGAGAATGATGTCTTTATATGTAAGCCATGTATGTGTTCTGGAATCGTCACCGATTACTTCCGTTTTTATCGGGCGATCGTCCAAAATGCTCATTAACGCATCAAACCGGGTCGAATTTAACTGAAGCATACTGGAAAAAGCAATGATAAGAAAAAGGGCTAAGGCACCTATTACCGGGGCTATAATATTCTTTCTGTTTATAAAAACGGAAATGATATTTAGTAACACCCAAATAACAATAAAATATCTGGAAAAGGTAAAGATACCACCGAAGGTAGCAATTATTTGTCCTGTAAGCCTAAGGATTTTATTGTTGATCCCGAAACTCATGGCAAAACAGACCAGGCATATGGCGCCTGCATAATTAGGGTTCAGGTAAAAACCGCTATATCTTCCATATGAAGGCGAAAAATTAGCATTATACATAGGGAAGAAGATGGCATGTACAGAAACACACAGAGCCCCCAGTAACAGTATGATATAGATGCTTTTAAGGGATGTTTTTTTAATTAATTGCCCTCCGGATACTATAATAACCATATACTTAATCATGCTTATAAAAAAGTCCTTGTCATTTATTTTATCATATTGCAATCCGCCAATTAAAAAATAAGCCAGCCCCAGGACTATAAATATCATGAAAGGCCTGCTTTTATCAGGTTCTAATACATAATACCCCATTAGTAAAAGAAAGGTGAAATAACTTAAGGCACTACCAAACCCGGGACTGATGTAGGCAAGTGCAAAACTTGGAAACGTCCATAAAATTAAAACCAATATGATATGCCTTAATATATTCATCAAATACTATTTTTAATGGTGAGTTTCCCCTGATTTATTGTAAATCTTAATAAAACCAAACTTCTTATGATGCCTATTACGGTAGTACACAGTGCAATGCCATAAACACCATAAATTTTCATCAAAAAATAATCTAAAATAAGATTGGCAATCATACTCCCCAGAGAAACATAGGCCATAAACTTGTTTTTGTTAATACTGGTAAGAAAATTTACCAGAACCATCCCGCAAACCGTAAACGGGGCGTAAATGAGCGTTATTTTTTGAAGTAAGGAAACTTTATAGGTATCCTCGGAAGTAAACTCTTGTCTTTCAAAAAGTAATTTTACCACCCAATCCGATGATAGAATGGCAATGATGGTTATAATGCCCGCCGCAATGAAGAGCCTTTTGAGTAATTTATATAAATTGGAATAGGCTTTTTGCCTGTCATCAATTACTTTTTTAGAAAAATAAGGAAGCAAAACGCTGTTTAATGTTAATACTATTAAACCGGTAATAAAGGCAGGAATTTTATTTCCGTAGTTTAATGCAGCTATAGAACCGACAACCAGTTGAGCAGCAAAAAACTGATCAGTAACTCCAATCAGTCCCGTAAAAAAACCTGATGAAGCCTTCGCCGGAAGTTGCCTGAGCATCTGGATTGCATTATTATTTTTAAAATCGGGTTTTTGAAACCGAAGTACTTTTCTTTTAATGGCGATGAAAGTCAGAAAAGCGAGATTGGCAAAGCTACCTATTAAGGTTCCCAATGCCAATACGCTGTTGCCAAGGGTATCGCGATAAAAAAGAACACAGAGAATAATGGAGATAGGCAGAAATACGGTATTCAAGGAAGAGTATTTAAATTCATCATGGATCTTCAATAACCCGCTGATCAGGGACGATATCCCCCAAAAAATGATACATGGTATCAGAAAATAGAACTGTAGCTTTATAAGTGCATAGTAAGCGGGAGTGTGTCCCGGAAAAATTAAGCTTATATATACGTCGGTAAAAAGATATGCTATAACGATAAAGACCAATGAAATACCCAGAACCATCAAAAAAGCTGTTGCCTGAAATGACTTGACATTGTTTGTAGCTTTAGATTCTGCTATATAGTTGGGAATAAATACGGTACTGAACGAATTTAGAAATACATTGCTGATAAAGCCGGGAATAAGCATAGCTATGTAAAAGGTATCCAGCAGTTCGGATAAACCAAAGCTGCTTGCTACAATACTCTCTTTTAAAAAGCCTATTACTTTAACAAAAAGAGTAATGAACATGACCAAGAAAATATTCCTTATTACAGGTTTTTTAAATAACGAGGCCCACCTGGAATAGGACATTTCTTTTTTTAGGTTTGCTATGTTCTCGAACTTAAACATCTTTTTATGAGTTCATCCCATTGTTTTATAACGTTATCCGATTTAAACTTCTCAACAGATTTCATCCCTTCGATACTAAACTTGTTTCTTTTCTCGGGATTGGTTATTAATTCATTAAGACCGGCTTTAAGTTCTTCTTTATCATCAACGGGGATTAAAAATCCGTTTTCTCCATGTTTTATGATTTCAGAGGGCCCGGTAGGGCAATTGGTAGAAATGCTGGGAACCCCAAAATGCATAGCTTCAATAAGTGCATTCGGAAAGCCTTCGAACCTTGATGTGAAGGCAAAAATACCGGCCTTATTGTAATAGCTGCTTATATCCTTGGTAGATCCGATCAATTCAACCTTTTCATGGAGCTGTAGTTTGCTGATCAGGGCTTCATACGGTTTACGGTTTTTACCTTCTCCGACAATTAAAAGTTTCCATTCCTGATTTTTCATCTCCGAAAAGGCTTCTATTAAAGTGTCCTGTCCCTTCTGATCGTTTAATCTGCCAACATTTAAAATAAAATTTTCTTTGGGATATTGATGACCGTTTCTTTTCTCCGTTAGCTCCCTGTTGATTGGATTCTGTAAAATATAAATGTGATCACCGGGAAAATAATTAGCAAAATACGCTTTTATTTCCTCCGTCTGAACAACAAGATACGTCGCTTTTTTATAGCAATATCTCCTCAGGGAATCCCAGAACTTATTTACTTTCGAATTTTTAGGGTCTATCCGCTCACTTATAATACAGGGAATTTTAACCCATTTGCTTGCAAGGGCGGACAAAACGTTTGCACTGGTCAGAAAGCCAATACAAACATCAGCCTTTTCTTTTTTAAGATGTTTTGTAAGTTTCTTTAAGAGCATGTAGTTGCTTTTTATGGCTTGAATCATATTGGTGCTTGGCGCGATATGATCTACACAATAAAGGAGCTTTACATTTGTTCCCAATTTGTAAAAAGGATCGGTTTTCGTAAAACAGATAATGGTAACATCGTAAAAGGCAGAAAGCTCATTTGCCAAAGTTGAAACAACCCTTTCGGCGCCTCCGGACCCTAAAGAAGGGATTACAAATGCCATTTTACGCTTTATGTTGCTTGTATCTGACATTTTATAAAACGGACTTTGATCTTATTTTTAAAGAACCCTTTACATCATAAACAACCCCATTTTCTTTGATCAGCTCTTCTACATCGAGGTCGTTAAACTCCTGATGTGATACTGCCAGTAAGATTCCGTCGTATGTACCCGGAGGGAGGCTGTTCGTGATTGTCAGGCCGTATTCGTGTTTAACGGCTTCTGCGTCAGCTATCGGATCGTATACGGTAACAGCTGTATTGTAACTTAACAATTCCCTGATAACATCTACAACTCTGGTATTTCTTACATCCGGACAGTTTTCTTTAAAGGTGATACCCAAAACAAGAATTTTACTTTCCTTGATTTTAATATCTTTTTTGATCATTAACTTAATAAGCTGGCTAGCTACGTATTGTCCCATACTGTCATTAATACGTCTTCCGGCCAGGATGATCTCGGGATGATAACCGACTTCCTGTGCTTTTTGAGCCAGGTAATATGGGTCGACTCCGATACAATGCCCTCCGACAAGGCCCGGTTTAAATGGTAAGAAATTCCATTTGGTTCCTGCTGCCTTTAATACCGACTGCGTATCGATATCGAGGAGATTAAAAATTTTAGCCAATTCGTTTACAAACGCAATATTGATATCTCTTTGCGAGTTTTCGATCACTTTGGCAGCTTCAGCAACTTTAATCGACGGTGCAGAATGTGTACCCGCAGTTATAACAGATTTGTATAGGTTATCAATCAACAAAGCTATTTCCGGTGTTGAACCGGAAGTTACTTTAAGGATTTTATCGACGGTATGTTTTTTATCTCCCGGATTAATTCTTTCAGGCGAATACCCTGCAAAGAAATCCTTATTAAATTCGAGACCGCTGACATGTTCTAGTATGGGAACACATTCATCTTCCGTCACTCCCGGATATACCGTTGATTCGTAAATAACGACATCTCCTTTTTTTAACACCTTGCCAACAGATTCACTTGCTTTATACAAAGGGGTTAAATCCGGTCTGTGGTTTTTGTCTACAGGCGTGGGTACAGTTATTATAAATATGTTACAGGAAGACATATTTTCGGGATCAGACGTACAAAGTAGTCCTTTATCCTGACTTTCATTTTGTTTTAATACCCCTAACAGATCTTGTTTTTCGATCTCTTTTGTAACATCAGTTCCCTCATTAAGCTCTTTCACCCGGTTGGTGTTAATATCAAACCCTACCACATCATATGCTGTGGCAAATAATCGGGCTAATGGAAGCCCGACGTAACCGAGCCCTACGATTCCTATTTTTGTTTTTCCGGTTTTCATATGATCCTCAGGAAACTTTTATGTTATAATATTCTGTATACCAGTCTATAAAAGATTTTATTCCATCTTTAACCGGGGTATTCGGAGAGTAATCATAGTCCTCAATTAAAGCATCTACATTAGCCCAGGTTTTGGCAACATCTCCCGGTTGGATCGGCATAAGATCCATTTCTGCCTTCTTTCCGAGATTGTCTTCAATCTCTTTAATGAAGTCCATTAATTTTACAGAATCATTATTACCAATATTATAGACCTTATATAATTGGTCCTTTGATTTTCTTTTTTGAACAGGCGTGGTACAGATTCTGACCACACCTTCTACGATATCATTGATATAAGTAAAATCGCGTTCCATTTCCCCATAATTAAAAACTTTTATAGGTTTATTCTGGGAAATGGCTTCTGTAAATAAAAAGAGTGCCATGTCCGGGCGTCCCCAGGGACCATATACCGTAAAGAAACGCAGTCCGGTTGTTGCCATATCGAACAAATGGCTGTATGTATGGGCCATCAGCTCATTACTTTTTTTACTTGCGGCATACAGACTTATGGGTCTGTCTACATTGTCTGTAGTCGAAAACGGGATTTTTTCGTTCAGACCATATACGCTGGAGCTGCTCGCGTAAACCAGATGCTCTATATGGTTATGCCTGCAACATTCAAGGATGTTCAGAAAACCAACAATATTGCTATCTATATATGTTTCCGGGTTTTCCAGGCTATATCTTACACCTGCCTGTGCTGCAAGATTGCAAACGACATCAAACTTTTCGTTTTCGAATAGTTCCGGCAGATGCTCCCTGTCTTCCAGTTTTAACCTGATGAACTTAAATGAGTCCTGGTACTTTGAACTTACAATCAGTTTATTATAGATTTCAGCTTCGTCCCTAATGATGCCCAGTTCACGCAATCGGTTAAACTTTAAATTAATATCATAATAATCATTAATGGAATCCAAACCGATAACTTCATGTCCCTTTTCTAAAAGAGAGCGAGATACATGAAACCCAATAAACCCTGCTGCTCCTGTAACTAGTATTTTCATTTTATGATTTTTATATTTTGATGATGGAAATAATTTACAGCAAATTAATAACTTATATACAGATTCTGCTTTTATGTCCTAACAAAAGTTATTAAATACTTTCTTATATTTAAAAAACTTATATAAATGTTGCAATAAAACCGTTGAACTCCAGAATTAGAAATTTCTTTATCATTCATACATGCATGAATTTTTAAAATATAAGAATTTTTTTGGATTATTTGTAATCCTTTCATGTTGTACAGTTCAAAGCCAGTCAGTAAAAGCCTCTGAATATGGATATGATGTGCTGGATGCTACTCCGTATTTATTAAAAGCACTGTATTCTGAGAATGATACGATTATAATAGACAAGCAAAAAAATGATTGGATTGTAAGCCCTCTTGTGGTCAGGGATCTAAAAAATAAGGTCATCATACTGGAAAAGGGAGTTCGATTAATGGCTAAAAAAGGGAGTTTCTCTAACAAATCGGATTGTCTGATTAAGCTGATCAACTGTTCAGACATGGAAATAGAAGGAAATGAGGCTATCTTAAGAATGAATAAAGACGAGTATAGCGATGGTGAGTGGCGACACGGGTTAAGTATCTTAAAATGCCGGAATATTAAAATTAAGAACCTTCAGATTTTAAATAGCGGAGGCGACGGTATTTATATTAATGGAATAGAGAAGGGGAGTTTTAGTAAAGACATTGTCGTAGAGAACGTACTTTCAAAATATAATAAGAGACAGGGGATTAGTGTGATAAGTGCCGAAAATTTAATGGTAAAAAACGCTGTATTTTCTGCTACCTCAGGAACCTTGCCGGAATGCGGCCTGGATCTTGAACCAAATTCTGAATACGACAGACTGGTTAATATAGATTTTGAACAGTGTACCTTTTCAAATAATAACAATGCAGGGGTTAACATCTCGTTGCATAACCTGACAGCCTATTCAGAACCGGTAAGCATATCCTTTAGAAATTGTGTTTTACTCGAGAATAATGTTAATAACAGCGGATTGGCAAGTGAGATCATTATCAGTGCAAATAAGCTCAATCCGGTATCAGGGAAAGTAATTTTTAAAGATTGCTTTTTTAAAGACAGTAATTATGGATTTCTCTACAGCAGAAAAAGAAGTGATGCATTTGAAGTCGTTTTCGACAATTGTGCAGCCGTTAATATTTGTAGGGGAGGAACGATGCCTCCTGTAGGGCTGGAAGTAACGGACTATAAAAACAATTCTTCTCTTGGCGGATTTACGTTTAAAGGAATCTATCTTGAATATGATAAGGATATTCCGGTAATTAAGGTAAGGGGATCCAGATTGGGGACTCTAGAAAGCTTAAAAGATGTAAACGGCGATTTTACCATCAAAAACCATCAAATAAAAAAATATGAGCATTATATAAACTATAATAATAACCTGAACAGGAATGTTAAACTGGACTATACCATTATAAAATAAAGAAGCGGCCCAAAAAGGCCGCCTCTTTATTTTGTATCTATAAATGAGTGGGGTATACCCTAACTTTCTAAAGAGAATAAAAACTCTTCAAGATTTGTATAACCGTTCCCATTACTGTCTTTGCTTCCATCAGAAGCGTCATTAGGGTTAAGTCCATTATTGGTTTCCCATTCATCAGACATACCATCCTTGTCAGAATCTTTGTAGGCACTTCCTGTTGCCAATGCAGGGTATGATCCGGAGTTGCTTTTGATTCCTCCGGTTCTGTTAATAACATCATTGATGATCCTCTTATCCACTGCATCTCTGAATAATGATGCACCGGCACTTTTTAAAACTTCAGATTCAACTTCATTGCTGGACATTGCAGCTATCCCCGAATTTAGAGTAGGAGAATTAACGGTGTATGAGTTTAAATCTGATGAAACAGAAATTTTACCGCCATCTAAAGAGTTATCAGCAATGTATGCCTTTGTAAGGCCAATCTGACCATCCGGACAGTTATTGGTAGAAGCCTCTAATCTGATAGTCTGATATTTCAGTGACAGGTTAGGATTTGATTTATACACATTTCCAATAACGTCAAACTGGTTTTCATATGTAGGACTTGTAGCCGAACTAAAGCCATATACTACATTGTTAATCATTTCGAAAGTAGACAAACATGTTGAAGACCTGATGTTTCTTGCCGAATTGTGTGCAAATAGGTTTTTATAGATGGTAATGTTCTTGGTGTCTTTCCATAAGAGCATACCGTAATGTGTTCCTATATTCTCGGAAATAATGTTATTCTGGATTGTAATGTTTCTAACATAACCATTGTCGGCCGCGCTAATATCGATATTCTCATCGTTGGCCCATGAGATGCTACAATGGTCAATTATAATATTCTCGACTGTGTGACCACCCCATGCAATAATTTTAATACCATCGCGATTCGAGTCACTTCCACCGTTATCACCAAGTCTGAATCTCATATGTCGAATGATAACATTAGAATCTTGAATACGCATTTCAGCTCCTTTTACGGTAATCCCTTCTCCGGGTGCTGTATGTCCTGCTATGGTAACATCTCCTGAACCGGAGGGAATTGACAGGTAGCTGTTGCAATTGATAGTACCGGATACTTTGAAGACGATAGTTCTTGCCCCGGTCATTTTTAATGCATCCCTTAAACTTCCGGAACCGCTATCATTAAGATTAGTTACTTCTACAACTTTACCACCTCTTCCTCCTGTGGCGAATCGTCCATAACCTTCTGCTCCCGGAAAAGCCTTTAAAGATCCCATGTCCTGATCTGTATCGGTAGAATCCTGGTCTGATCCGGTATCGGGGGTAGTTTCTTCTATAGCTGTCTCATCTGTCCATTCAGTATCAGGAATAACCTCTATATTGTCTGCATCAATATTGTCGGTTACTTCTTCGATCGGATCAGGAGCGGCTTCTTGTGTTGTTTGGTATTTTTTTCCATTTCTGAAAATCTTTTTTTCTCCATCTCTGGTAAAGATGATTGCACTTCTGTTTCTACCTTTTTGATAAAAAATAGTAGCCGTTTGGAATTGTTCTTCATTGTCAGCACTTAGCTGAATTTCGTCATGATTACATGACTGAAGTAGAGTCACAAACAAAAAAATAAACATCATACTCCTTAGGGCATTAATTTTGTCCATAGCATTCTCGCGATTTGGGGTTATTAAATATACTTATTAAATTGAATATCAGTCAATTTTGAGAGCGCAAATATATATAAATATTTAAATTCGAAATCGATTAAATGTTAAATTTCACCGATGAAAAGCACTCCCGAAATTGCCTTATTGATAAGTACGGTTCAACTTCAAAAAAAGTTTATACCCTAAAGAAGTTTTTTGGAGGCTTATGATGTCGTAACAGGCTGAATGATATCGAAAAGCCTTTTTTTAAAGGCGTTTTGAGAGTATGGGTCAAATACTAAAAAAACAAATTTTAACATTTAAAATTTGTTTAGATGAAATTTTTAATAATGAATGTATTACAAGAACTGTGGAAGTAGTATGTTTTATGATAAGATTTTAGTATGAGTTACTGATTATCCGTCAGGATTTTTTGTGGGCTTTTTCCCCTGGGAAGCCTTTTTTATCATATGTAATCGTATTTATTTTTAATAAATGTTTAACATTATAGTGGGTTCATCAGCTGTGATCCGGTAAAATAAGTACAGGTACTGTATTGGTTTTTTTGGTGTTTTGTGTCTTCCGGTGATCTGAGACCGCGGTCACTTTTGTTTTAAAACGTGCCCGATAAATTTGATTTAGATACTTTGGTGTAGTTCCCGGATAGATTTGAATCGTTTATAGAGATGCCTTACAGGTTTTATTGCTTTAAGATATTAGATCGCTTGTATGCCTTCATGGGAAGCAAAATATTTACTTTTCTGGTATTATTTATTGATTAAACAAGTACTTAACCGAGCATTTTTATACTTCAACGATTTAAATATAATGTGTAGAAGTCATACAAGCTTTTTTTTTAATTTTATGGAACATACCACGTATTGAATTGATTAATAGCAGAAAATTGGTTTAATAGAGAGGGTATTATTATTGAAATTTAAACAGGCGGAACAGGCATCCGGACCTCCATGGAGCTGTGTCCCGTTTTTAGACTTACCCTTTTTATATCCTTAAGAATTGATTAATAGCAAACCCAGATGTTGCAAACTTAACTGTCTGCATAATGGTTTAATCATTCAAGGATATTATGACAGTTATTACTAAATCAAAAATTTGGTTGTCGTCTCCTCACATGAGTGGCCGGGAACAAATGTACGTTGACGAAGCATTTAACACGAACTGGATCGCTCCGTTAGGACCTAATGTTACAGCTTTTGAACAATGTTTAGAATCTTATCTGAGTGCTAATGTATATGTGGCTGCATTGGCATCTGGTACCGCGGCCATACATCTAGGACTACAGGTGTTGGGTGTGACCAGGGGAGATGACGTGATCTGTCAGTCATTTACTTTTGCCGCTTCAGCAAATCCGATTACATACCTGGGAGCCAATCCGGTCTTTATTGATAGTGAGCCTGATACCTGGAATATGGATCCGGAACTCTTAGAAAGGGCCATAAGATCAAGAATCGCCAAAGGAAAGAAACCAAAAGCTATTGTAGCCGTACATCTGTATGGAATGCCGTACAAGGCTGATGAAATAAGGACTATAGCAGACAGCTATGAAATTCCTGTTCTGGAAGACAGTGCCGAGGCACTGGGAAGTTTATATATGGGGAAGCGATGCGGTACCCTGGGAGACCTTGCCATACTCTCTTTTAACGGTAATAAAATAATAACGACTTCAGGAGGGGGAGCCCTGGTATGTAATGACGAAGCACAGCGGGAACAGGCCGTTCATCTGGCAACTCAGGCTCGTGATCAGGCTCCTCATTACCAACATACATCTATTGGATATAATTACCGGCTCAGCAATGTACTGGCCGGAATAGGCAGGGGACAAATGGAGGTTCTTGAAGAGAGGGTTCATGCCAGAAGAGCTAATTATTCATATTATAAAGATCAGTTAAGTGAATTTGCTGAAATAGAATTTCTGCCAGAACCTGAAGGTGTATTTGCCAACAGGTGGTTAACAACCATATTGACTCCTTCTTATGCGTTGAGGGAACAAATACGGTTGGCATTAGAAAGAGAAAATATTGATTCCCGCCCACTATGGAAACCAATGCATTTACAACCGGTATTTAAAGATCAAACCTCTTTTATCAATGGTTGTTCAGAAGATCTTTTCAACAGAGGCTTGTGCCTTCCAAGCGGATCAAACCTTACCCGCGAAGAATTATATAGTATAACCAAAGTTATAAAATCTGTATTATGAGACTGAAAAACTACGTATTATATAACTCGAAAAAGTATGCTTCCCAGTGGCTGGTGTTAGCAATCGACCTGTTTATTGTTGCTACTTCTTTTATTCTGGCTTACCTGATAAGGTTTGATCTTACATTGGGTTTTAATCCCGAACCGTTTTTAAAGCAATTGCCAGTTGTAATCGTTATTGCGGCACTAAGTTTTCTCATCGTTAAATCACATAAAGGAGTCATCAGACATACCGGTTTCAGAGATATTATCAGGGTATTTATGGCTGTTGTCTTGTTTTTTGGATTTACTGTTTCGTTTGTCCTTCTTAACAGGGAAATGGCTTTTATGGAAGGGTTTACGATTCCGATTTCAATTATAATGATTCATTCCCTGTTAAGTTTTGTAGCCTTAAGCTCGAGCAGGGTACTTTTTAAAATGTCGTATAAATACATGACCTGCAAAACAAAGTATGCGAAAAACATTATGATATATGGCGCAGGGGATGCAGGGATTATTACATTAAATGCGTTGTTATCCAACCACAATCAGAAAGTAAATATTATCGGATTTATTGATGATAATGAAGCCAAGAAAGGGAAATCAATTAACGGGTTTACCATATATGGTCGCGAGTGTTTAAATGAAAAATTTGTAGAGCGATATCAAATTTCGGAGATCATAGTATCGATCCAGAACTTACCCACTCAGAAATTCAGGGGTATTGTAAATGATTTAATAGAGCTTTCAGTAGATGTCAAGGCAATACCTCCTTTTGAGAACTGGATCAACGGAAAATTAAATGCCGATCAGATAAAACAGGTACAGATAGAAGACCTGCTGGACAGAGATCCTATCGATATAAACAACCCGGTAATTGGCAGAGAACTGGAAGGGGAGGTTGTATTGGTTACAGGGGCCGCCGGTTCTATCGGAAGTGAACTTTCAAGACAAATAGCAGGCTATAAGTGCAAAAGACTGATAATGGTAGACCAGGCAGAATCAGCTCTTTATGATCTTCAGCAGGAATTATTACAACAGAAAAGAGATAATATCATACCTATTGTAGCTGATATCAGGGATAAAGCAAGAGTAGACCATATCTTTAATGAATATAAACCAACAATGGTGTTTCACGCTGCTGCATATAAACATGTTCCTTTAATGGAATCGAACCCATATGAGGCTATTAAGATCAATGTTGGGGGAACCAAGATAGTGGCAGATGCTTCTTCATATTACAAAGTGAAAAAGTTTGTATTTGTGTCTACGGATAAAGCCGTAAACCCTACAAATGTAATGGGCGCAACAAAAAGGACAGCCGAAATGTATATAAGCTGCCTGCAGAACGAAAGTGAAACAAAATATATAATAACACGCTTTGGAAATGTTTTAGGATCTAATGGATCTGTAATACCTTTATTTAGAAAACAGATCGAAAAAGGAGGGCCTTTAACAGTAACACACGAGAAGGTTACACGGTACTTTATGACTATTCCGGAAGCGTCTCAGTTGGTGCTGGAGGCAGGCGCCATGGGCAAAGGAGGAGAGATCTTTATCTTCGATATGGGAGAATCGGTTAAGATATTTGACCTGGCACTCAATATGATCCGATTGTCAGGACTACAATACCCTACCGATATCGATATAAAAATTACCGGACTGCGTCCTGGAGAAAAGCTTTACGAAGAATTGCTTGCTAATGGAGAAAACACGTTGCCTACATATCATAACAAGATAAAGATCAGTAAGGCACGACCGGTAAATTATGCAAGGGTAAAACCTGTAATTGAAGAGATCTGTATTTCAAATTTCTTTCAGAATAACAGTATTGTGATGAAGCTGAAAGAGCTGATACCTGAGTATGTTTCTAATAATTCTGTATTCGAAAAGTATGATAGAAAACAGGAAAAAATAACCGATAATCGAAAAAAAGTACTTACATCGAATTTCTTTGAAAAAGTGGAGAATTAATTCTTAAATTTAAGAAAATCAGGTAAAAAACATTACTAATGAATTTAAGAATTAAAACCTTAAAGAGAGTAAGCTATGTTCTTGTGTTAGGTTTTTTGGTTATATCATGTGCTTCGAGAGAAGAGGTTGTTTATATGCAAAATGCCAAAAAATTTGAAACGGTAGTTAATACTGACACTTTTGAACCAAAACTCAAAGTAGACGATATATTAAGCATTCATATATCGGCATCTGATCCAGAATCGGTAAAACCTTTTAATCTTATTAAAGGCATTACCAATACCGGTAACCCTCAAGAATTAGATTATTTAATTGATAAAGAGGGAAATATAGATTTCCCTGTTTTGGGAAAGGTACAATTGGTAGGCTTAACAACAGAGCAGGCCAAAGAGAAAATAAGCGGAATTCTTCAAAAAGATTATCTAAAAGACCCTATTGTTAATATCAGGATTAAAAACTTTAGGGTAACGGTATTAGGAGAAGTCAATAAGCCGGGTACTTATACTATAGATAGTGAACGAATTACCATATTCGAAGCTTTAGGGTTAGCTGGCGACCTGAGAATAAAAGGAAGAAGGGATAATGTACTGGTCATCCGTGATTTTAACGGAACCAAAACATACACTAGGGTCGACCTGACATCCAAAGCCCTTATAAACTCTCCGGTTTATTATCTAACTCAAAATGATGTGGTATATATAGAACCAAATAAATCGGCTATAACTTCTGCCTCTTTAGATAACAGAGCTACTATTATAGTATCAATACTATCTGTATTAATAACATCTGCTGTAGTAATTATAACCAGAAAATAAGTTTATGCAGTTAAACGGAGAAATAAGGACAGCTCTTAAGAAAAGAGAAACCAACGAAGTGAGAGATTTTGTATTTAAATATAAAAAACATTGGAAGTGGTTTGTTTTAAGTGCTGCTATCGGAGTCATTTTGGCATTTGTATATTTAAGATATACAATACCCAAGTATGCCGCAACAGCTTCTGTAATGCTATTAGAGGATAAAACATCGTCTTCGCAAATGACAGCCTTCAGTGATCTTAATATTTTTTCTAATAATATGAGAAAGGTTCAGGATGAAATAGAAGTTATGACCTCTAGAGATGTATTTATAGAAACTGTAGATAAACTCGATCTAAATATTCAGTACTACACACAAGGCAGGGTCATTAAGGTCGAAAAATATAATAACTATCCGATTACACTGAATTTCATTGCTTCCGATTCAATTATAAATAATTCTAAATTAACTGCATATATAGAAGTATTATCCGTAAACGATTTTAATTATTGGGAAGAAAAAGAGGGCAACCAGTTGCCGAAGAAAAAGTATTCATTCGGAAATAAAATTAACTCCTCTCTTGGTGATTTACTGATTACCCCATCTCTGGATAAGATAAACAGCTATATAGGGGCTACCATAGAAGTAAATATTACACCTGTAACAACGGTTGCACAGAATTTAAAGAGAAATATCAATGTACTGCCGATAGATGTAGAATCTAATGTGATCCAGATATTATACAACGATGTTATTAAAGAAAAAGCAATCGACGTCATCAATACATTAATAGAGACCTATAACGATAACAGCCTTGAAGAAAAAAGTTTAGTGTCTAAACAAACAACGGAGTTCCTGAACAAGAGAATAGACCTTATTGCCGCAGACCTGGCCGATGTAGACAATGTGGCGGAAAGATTTAAAACAGGTAATAAACTTACCAATATTGCAGCAGATGCTGATATTTATCTATCATCGAGTTCGGCCAATGAGCAGGAGATGGTAGTTACCGGTACCGAATTAAGTATGGTAAACTATATGAAAGAGTCGGTTTCTCAGCGGGGAACATATGAAACAATGCCGGCTAATATCGGACTGTCGGATCCGGGAATCAATAATATCACGACAAAATATAATGAATTGGTTATAGAACGGCAGCGTTTGTTGAAAAGCTCTAATGAAAAGAACCCGGTCGTGGTCAATCTCGATCAACAACTGGATGGCTTGAAGGAATCGATGTCCCAGAGTTTAAATAACCTTGGAAACACATTGAATATAAAATACCAGAGTTTGAGTGATCAGGCAGCCCGTATTAACTCTAAAATATATTCTGTTCCGGGACAAGAAAGAGAACTCAGAGATATCCAACGCCAGCAACAAATCAAAGAATCGCTTTACCTTTATCTTCTAGAAAAGCGGGAAGAAACAGAAATAGCAACAGCATCGGTATCACCAAATATAAAAGTCATAGACAATGCCTACATTGTTAGTGACACCCCGGTATCGCCTAAAAAGAAGATCGTTTACCTGGCTGCAATTGTATTAGGGATGCTGGTACCATTTTCAGTTATTCGTATCAAACACCTATTGGATAATAAAATTCACAATAAAGAAGACTTGCTGAAATTGTTCCGTGATGTGCCGATAATAGGTGAAATTCCTAAAATTGAAGATAAAAATGAAAAAACAATTAAAACAAATGACAGATCAGTTCTGGCAGAATCCTTTAGGTTGCTGAGAACCAATTTGGACTATGTGATGAGGAAACAAAAGGACAAAAAGTTAAATAATATAATATTTGTAACTTCAACCATCAATGGAGAAGGGAAGTCTTTTGTAAGTTATAACCTGGGACTCACTTTAGCATATTCCAATAAAAAGACCCTGCTTATTGGCGGAGATATACGTAATCCGGGACTTAATTTATTTTTGAATGGAATCCCGGCTAATATCGGGCTTACAGAATACCTGCAAAAGCCGGATTTAAAAGTAGCGGATATTATTAACCCCGTATATAATGATATTCCTTTAGATATAATACTGTCAGGCAAAATCCCTCCTAATCCGGCAGAACTCTTAATGAGCAATCGATTAGAAGAATTATTTGATATAGTATCTGATAATTACGATTATGTAATAGTAGATACTGCTCCGGCAATGCTGGTTACCGATACATTGCTTATAAGTAAATATGCGGGTAATACGGTTTATATTACCAGAGCAGAGTATACAGATAAGAGAATGTTGGATTATCCAAGAGAACTTTTTGACGACAACAAACTGAATGGAATGATGATGGTAATTAACGATGTAGACACGTCTAATTTCAGCTATGGAGGCCGTTACGGCTATGGCTATTACGGAACCAATAGAAAAGCCAAAAGAGTTAAAAGGAGAAGGTTTGATAAAGTGAAAATATGATGTTTAGAGAAATTATTAAATCGCTTATTGACAAATATCACTGAAAAAAAACTATAAAGCCGATCCGACTAAGTCTTGCAACCTGGGGATCACTTCAGTTTCAAACCAAGGGTTTTTCTTAAGCCAGAACCTGTTTCTGGGAGACGGATGGGGTATAGGCAAATAGGTGGGTAAATATTTTTCAAAATTTCTGACCGTTTCAGTGAGTGTGTTTTTTGCCGTTTTCCCCAGGTAATATTTTTGGGAATACTGACCGATCAGAATGGTGAATTTCAACTCAGGCATGGCTTTATGTAGTTGAGGGTGCCACAAAGGAGCACATTCAGGTCGGGGAGGAAGATCTCCGGACTTCCCTTTTCCGGGATAACAAAACCCCATCGGGATCAGTGCAAAATTTTCAGGATCGTAAAACACATCATCACTAACACCCAACCACGATCTGAGAAGCCTTCCACTTGGGTCGTTCCACGGAATTCCGGTTTTATGAACACTTGTACCGGGAGCCTGTCCAATAATATTGATCCTGGATCTTTTGTGTGCAGAAACAATAGGGTTAGGGCCTAATGGTAATTGCTCGGCACAAATGGTACACTTTCTTATTTCCGATAGTAATTTTTTCATGGGAGTGGCTTTACACGGTATCAAAATAAAGGTTTTGAAGTGTTCTTCCGGTGATGATCAATCTTAAAATAAAACATCTGAGCCATTTTTTCAGCCCTCCATTTGGCCTCCTCTGCTTTTTCACCCTGAAAATGAGTGTCTATCGTTTTTCGGAATAGTTCTAACCATGTATCAAAGTGATGTTTGTCTACAGGAAGCTCAGCGTGTGGCATAAAAGGACTTCCATAGTAGGTATGTTCGTCCAGTAAAACCGTTTGCCAGAAGCTGTACATCTTTTCAAGATGTGTATCCCACGCATCTTTTATGATATTATTGAATATAGGGGACAGTAATTCATTTTTTCGCACATTTTCGTAAAAGCTGTTTACCAATAGCTTTATATCTTCTATACCGGATATATCTTTTAACATCATCAGGTTATTATTGTTTTAAAAACGCAATGCCTTTTTTAAGATCATGGGCTAATTCTGAAACAGAAGTGGTTTCAAGCATTTTTCTTAAATCCTCTCTAATACTTAAGAACTTGAAATGAACAGGGCAAGGGTGTTCTTCATTACATTCCTTTAACCCCAGTCCACAGCCTTTATAAATAGCGTCTCCGTCTATAGCCTCTACGATCTGATAAAGTTTAATATTGTTAAAACCACTATTAGGCATTTCAAAGCCTCCGGAAGGTCCCTTCAGAGAGTTAACAATATGGTTTTTAACGAGCTGCTGCATTATCTTGGCAGTAAAAGCCTCAGGAGAATCAATAGCTTTTGCTATTTCTTTAATATTTACCCTTCTGCTATTTATAGATTGTTCAGCAATGTATAAAGTAGCCCTGATTCCATATTCACATGCTTTCGAAAACATAGTAGTAATTTTTAATACAAAGATATAATTAATAAGACTAGTTTGTCCTAATTATAGCTGTCAAAATAAAAAAAGCCGCATTTTGCGACTTTTTGAAAGTTCTTCGTTTCTCTAATGAACAATTCCTAAAATACTTAAGATAGTGGTAATTAGTACCATTCCTAAAACAGCCAGCAGTAGAAAGACTACGATTTTAAGAAAAACATTAAGAATTGCGTTTTGATGTACAATCTGCCCCATATAATAGCTATTTAAAGTTAATATTACTTTAATTCTGAATATCTGATTTAGGGCACAACTTGTATCTAAAATACAAAAAACCAGCTTCTTAAGCAATTATAACAGTCAGATTCCGACCAACTGCAATAAAATGATTGTTAATATCTTAATTTTATAATGCACTGATAATGTCGTGTTTAGTTATTATCCGGTACATACCCTTACCCAAATCAATGAGAACAGCCTTATTTTTCTTGTTAATAAGTTTAGCTATTTTTTCTATGGAAGTACTTTTGTCAACTACCGGGTAAGGTGCTTGCATATAGTCTTTTATAGGTCTTTTTACAATGTCTTTGTCTTCCATCCAGGCTTTAAACAGGTCAGATTCATCTATCGACCCGACATACCCTTCCCTGTCAGTGATGGGTAATTGAGAAATATCGTATTTTTTCATTCGTTCAATGGCATGCATCACAAGTTCTTCTGTTTTTGCCGTAATTAATGAACTTTTTTCATGTATTTTAACCAGATCAGCAGCTGTTTTAATCTCTGATCCCAGAAAGCCCCTGTCTCGCATCCAGTCATCATTGAACATTTTAGCGACATACCTGCTACCGTGATCGTGAAACAGTACGACCACAACATCTTCCTTTTTAAAATGTTCTTTTAGCTGTATTAATCCCTTTACTGCAGCTCCGGCAGAATTACCTGCGAAAATACCTTCTTCCCTGGTTAATTTTCGGGTGTAAATTGCTGCGTCTTTATCCGTTACTTTGGTAAATCCGTCAATAACATCAAAATCAACATTTTTTGGAAGGATGTCCTCCCCGATACCTTCTGTGATGTATGGATATATTTCATTCTCATCGAAGACCCCGGTTTCATGGTATTTTTTAAAAACAGAACCATAAGTGTCTATCCCCCATATTTTTATCTTCGGATTTTTTTCTTTTAAATATTTCCCCACACCTGATATTGTCCCTCCTGTCCCAACACCTACTACAAAGTGTGTGATTCTACCATCGGTCTGATCCCATATTTCCGGTCCGGTTTGTTCGTAATGAGCAGCCGCGTTCGATAAATTATCGTATTGATTTACATACCACGAATTCGGTATTTCATCAGCCAATCTTTTCGATACAGAATAATATGATCTTGGATCACCAGGCTCCACATTGGTTGGGCATACTACCACTTCTGCCCCTACAGCCCGAAGGATGTCGATTTTTTCCTTCGACTGTTTATCATTAATGACACATACCAGGCGATACCCCTTTACAATGGCTCCCAGGGCCAATCCCATACCTGTATTCCCTGATGTTCCTTCAATAATGGTACCACCCGGATTTAATAATCCCTTCGATTCGGCATCTTCTATCATTTTAACAGCCATTCGGTCTTTAATAGAATTGCCGGGGTTAAAGCTTTCCACTTTTGCCAATACCAGGGCATCAATATCTTTAGCAAGAGCATTTAATTGTACCAGTGGCGTATGACCAATGGTTTCCAGAATATTTTTTGCGTAGTTCATTAGTGCTAGGTGTTTAGAAACAAATATACAAAGGGAAAAGGAAACCAACCACGTTGTTTGTAAGGCTCATGAACCTTATATGTTATGTCTTTTTAATTACTTATTTTTGCCTGATAAATAAATCACTGATGAAATTAGATAAAATTCCACAAATAAAATATACTGATTCAGGTAACTTCTTTCTATTGGCCGGACCTTGTGCGATAGAAGGTGAAGATATGGCTCTAAGAATAGCAGAGCGTGTCGTAGAGATTACCGATAAACTGAATATCCCTTACGTTTTTAAAGGAAGTTTTAAAAAAGCGAACCGGAGCAGGATAGATTCGTTCACGGGAATTGGTGATGAAAAAGCCCTGAAGATATTGAGAAAGGTTTCAGAAACATTTAATGTCCCGACCGTTACAGATATTCATGAGATCTCCGATGCTGAAAAAGCTGCTGCATATGTTGATATACTCCAGATTCCTGCTTTTTTGGTAAGGCAGACCGATTTGGTTGTGGCCGCCGCCAATACGGGTAAAACAATAAACCTGAAGAAGGGACAGTTTATGAGTCCTGAAAGTATGAAGCATGCTGTTAAAAAAGTTACAGACTCCGGAAATGAACAAGCGATGGTCACCGATAGAGGTACCATGTTTGGATATCAGGACATGATAGTTGATTTCAGAGGAATCCCAACTATGAAAGCATATGCACCTGTTGTATTGGATGTGACACATTCTTTGCAACAACCCAACCAGACAAGTGGGGTAACCGGGGGAAGACCGGATATGATAGAAACAATTGCCAGGGCAGGCGTGGCTACAGGTATTGACGGATTATTCATGGAAACTCATTATGATCCCGCCACAGCCAAAAGCGATGGAGCCAATATGCTTCATCTGGATTATCTGGAAAACCTGCTTACAAATTTAGTAGCAATTCAAAAGACGATAAATAGTCTATAATGAATCCCTGAACCTTTTAGGGGTCTTTCCGTAAAATTTCTTAAATGCAGCACTAAAATGTGTTGCATTTTTGTATCCCACCTCTTCAGAGATCTCATAAATAGGTTTCTCTGTGGCTTCAAGAAGTTGTTTTGCTTTTTGCATTTTTAGTTTTAATGCATAAACACTCACAGAAGAACCAAATACCCGTTTAAACTCTTTTTTTAAAAGATGCTCGTTAATGCCCACTGCCAATGATAGGTCTTTGAGCCCTAAGTTCTCGTGCATACGGATACGGAGAATCTGTGTGACGTCGTATATTTTTTTAATATTACAGCTGGTACTGCTTTTAACCTCGCTGGCCTTGTAAGAAAGGTAACTATCTATTTGCACGGCAATAAGTTCGAGTATCTTAGATTCCAGATATACCTTTTGAGAGATTCCCTTGTAGTTTTTTTTGTTCAGATCATTGATGATGTTAAACGGCTCAGCTGTCATAGGAATGATTATTTGACTATCCGGATCATTAAGTTGCTTGATATAACGTTGTGCATCGATTTGATGTTTGGAAAGAAAAGTATCGGAGAGCTTGATAGTTATTTCATGAAACTGTTTATTCCCCGAAACCTTTATTAATCCGTTATATCCTGAAAAACAGATCATACACGAATCGTTATCGGTATAAATAAGATCATTGCAGCCAAGATCATTCTTAAATATAATTTCACCCTTTAATAAAAATGATAGATGCTTTCCGTTATAATTGTTACTGAACCTTAGTAAAACATCATCTTTTAAATGCATCTTTTTAATAGAAATAGATATATCGTCGAACGAGATCACCTCGATAGTTCCTTTACCTATTTCCGGCTTTAACAGATATTTCTTTTTGTCAAACCATTTGTTTTTAAAAGACGCTCCCTCAATTCCAATCATTAAATGTAAAGGAGACAAGTAATCCACGATTCTTTTTATTTCACGTCCTTTTTTTCTCATAAAACGTCACAATGACCAGGTGTTCTTCTTTTAATTTCGCATCAAATTTATTTAGACTAATTATAAATACGAAATTTATGAGACTATTTTTTACTTTGTGTATATGTATAGGTTTTGTTTTTGCTGCCTTCTCACAAAGCGGTAATATTAAAGGAAAAGTTAGAACTTCAAGCGGAGAAGCAATTCCTTATGCGAATGTCTGGTTAGAAAACACTCAAAAAGGAGATGTAACGGACCAAAACGGATCGTTTGAGATTAAAAACATTAAAACGGGATCTTATAAACTGATCGTTACAAGTGTTGGATACCGCAAGAGCCTGAAACAAATTGAAATAGCTGCCGGAACTCTGAACGTACCGGATATTGTTCTTACGGAAACTACAGAATCGCTGGGCGAAGTGGTGGTGAATGGGAAAAGTAAAAGTCCTTATTTGCAAACCAAACCATCTTCTTCATTAAAGTTAGAATCAAAATTAATTGATGTTCCTCAAAATATTCAGGTAGTAAGTAATGAACTTATAAACGACCAGCTTGCTTTTAGTTTATTTGATGGCATCGCAAGAAATACCAGTGGAGTCAGGAGAGTAATGCACCAGACTAATGCACTCATGTATATGCGGGGTTACAGTGTAGAAGGGTTAAGAAACGGGATGAATATCAGCGGTTATTTTGGGCCTTTAAAAGACGATATGTCATTTGTTGATCGGATAGAGTTTGTAAAAGGACCTGCTGGCTACATGATGGGAAATACTTCATTAGGGGGGCTATACAATGTGGTAACTAAAAAACCTACCGGAATAAATAAAAATACATTGGCTCTCACATTGGGAAGTTTTGACACCTATAGAGTGGAGGCTGATTTTGACGGTGTGTTGTCTAAAGATGGAAAACTTCTGTACCGTCTGAACTTAATGGGGAAATTAAGGGGTTCACACACCGACTACGGTTATGATAATGGGTATGTTGTAGCGCCATCATTTAAATACATGATAGATGAAGATACAGAAGTAACCATGGAATATATTTATCAGAATAATGCTATAGATAATTATGCAAACTATATCTATTCAAAAATTGGGTTTAAGGAGTTTCCGGTAAACACCTCATATTCAGATCCAAGGAAAGATCCTGTTGTTATGAATGATCATAGTATACTGGTAAACATGAAGCACGCCATAAATAATAATTGGACTTTTACAACTCAAGCTAATTATTTAAATTATAAGCAAAGGGGAACACAGTTGGGATTGCGTTATAATTCATTGCAGGATGATGGTTCAGCTACGCGTAGTTTTGGTTTGTTAGATAATGATAATATAACTTTACTGGGACAAGCTTATTTAAACGGAACCGCTACTACAGGAGAGGTAAGTCATAAAATAGTAGGAGGACTCGATATGGGAGCAAAGCAATATTATTCAGACTGGTCTAATTTAACCCCTTATGGAGAAGAAACACCATATAATATATACGATCCGGAGGCGGGAGCTGCAAATTTAACTACCGATGATTTTCCACAACTGGATGACAATGTCAGCCTAAGGAACAGAGCAGGCAGGTATAATCAAAAAAATTCATTTACAGCTTTGTATTTTCATGACGAAATAGGTTTTTTCGATGATAAATTACGCTTAAGCATGGCGGGGAGGTATACGAATACCAAGCGTATAGAAAATACAGGTAAAATTACAAAAAACGATGTTTTTACTCCCAGGATAGGACTTAGTTATTCTTTTGTAGAAGATGGAAGTGTCTATGGAGTTTTTGATCAGACTTTTGAAGAAAATTATGGTTTACCGTTAGAAGACGGAACTTCACTAAAACCTTCAAAAGGAAGTAATATTGAGTTTGGTATAAAAAAGGCCTGGTTTAACGAAAGACTTACAACTTCCATAGCAGGGTACCAGTTAACGAAGAATAACCTGACAACTACCGCCGGAGTAACACCCGACCAATATTCAGTTCAATTTGGTGAATCGCAATCTAAAGGCTTGGAGATAGATATTAATGGAGAAGTCTTGCCAAATTTAAATGTGGTGCTGAATTATGCCTTTACAGAAGCCAGGATAACTAAAGATACAGACCCCGGTAATGTTGGAGAATTGCTTCCTGGAGCAGCTAAGCACATATCAAATGCCTGGGTTACTTATAGATTACCTGAAACAACTAAACTGGAAGGTTTAGGTATTTCTTTAGGATATCAATTGCAAAAAGACAGAGCAGCATGGCCGGCGGGTAGCGGAAGTCTTTTACCGGATGATTACTTCAGTTTAGACGGAGGTGTTTCTTATAAGTTAGGAGCTTATAATATATCGTTGCTGGTAAATAATATTACTGACAATTACAATTATACGGGATTTTATCCGGGCGCTTGGGGCTATACCCACTTCGGATGGAGAGCAGCTCCTCCACGTAATTTCAAATTCAGGGTAGCATATAGTTTCTAATTCTTTTGATTATTTATAGATGCTTCTCAAGGGCTATTCATAATGAATGGCCCTTAAATTTTTCATAGATGTTTCACATAACGTCATTTTTATTTCCAATCACGTCACTTATTTGAATAATAGTGCCAGTATATTTGCCTTTATTTATTTAGACTAATTATAAATACGAAATTTATGAGACTATTTTTTACTTTGTGTACATGTATAGGCTTTGCTTTTACTGCCTTCTCACAAAGCGGTAATATCAAAGGAAAGGTTATAACTTCAAGCGGAGAAGCAATTCCTTATGCGAATGTCTGGTTAGAAAACACTCAAAAAGGAGATGTAACGGACCAAAACGGATCGTTTGAGATTAAAAGTATTAAAACGGGATCTTATAAACTGATCGTTACAAGTGTTGGATACCGCAAGAGCCTGAAACAAATTGAAATAGCTGCCGGAACTCTGAACTTACCGGATATTGTTCTTACGGAAACTACAGAATCGCTGGGCGAAGTGGTGGTGAATGGAAAAGGGAAAAATGATTTTCTCATTAAAAAGCCTTCTACCTCATTGCGACTGACAACAGAAACGATGAAGCTTCCACAGAATATACAAATCGTCAGCGATGCTCTTTTGAAAAGCCAGAATATTACGAATATGATGGAAAGCGTAACCCGGAATGTAAGCGGAGCCATGATGATCGAGCATTGGGGGCATTTTGCACGAATCAATATGAGAGGTTTCAACCTACCGGCTTTTAGGAACGGAATGAACGTTCAGATGCCTTGGGGACCATTGTCTCAGGATGTGAGCATGGTAGAACAAATAGAATTTGTTAAAGGTCCGGCCGGATTTATGCTATCAGCGGGAGAACCCGGCGGTTTCTATAATGTCGTAACCAAAAAACCTACAGAAGAAAGAATCAACGAACTGACCCTCTCAGTCGGGAGTTTCAACAACTATCGCTTTGCCTTTGATTCAGGAGGAAAGCTGACGTCAAACGGAAAATTAAAGTACCGGCTAAATGCTATGTACGAAGACGGGGAATCTCACATAGAATACGATGAAAGTAGCAGGTATAGTATCGTACCTTCAATTTCTTATAGCATATCAGATAAAACGGTATTTACAACTGAATTAACATATCAAAACGCCGATCTGATTGTAGGGTCTGCATATGTATTCGCTCCGACCGACCCGGGTTTTGAAGCGGTAGACAGAAATTTTTCTTCTATTGATGAAGGTGCACCGGTTTCAAATATTGAAGAGTATAGCCTGACTTCAAATGTAACCCACAGGTTCAACGACAAATGGAATATAAGCGCTCAGCATATGTATATGAAGTACAACGCAGAAGGAGCGAGTTTTTGGCCACGGTCTGTGGCTGATAACGGAGACATGATAAGAGGGGTGAGTATTTGGGATGCACTGAGTACAAACCAATTGGCCCAGATATATATGAATGGAGAATTTAATACCGGAAATATAAGGCATAAGATAATGGGCGGATATGATTTCAGGGATCTGGAATACTATGCAGATTGGAACCAGGGAGGAGCTATAGACCAGACACCGTTCAATATATACAACCCTGTATATGGCAATGCAGTATGGCCTGAGTTCGACCGCTCAATACCGGTAAAGGTTAGAGGGGCTGCCAACTTGCAAGGAACCAAATACAATGCATTTTATGTACAGGATGAAATCTGGATGTTCGACGACAAATTAAGACTGACCTTAGCCGGAAGATATACAGATGCAGATATTTTTGCTTATGGAGATTCAAGTAAGGAATCGAAATTTACCCCCAGGGTAGGAATTAGCTATGATATCCTTCCTTCACTTACCGTTTATGGCCTATTCGATCAGTCGTTTACTCCGAATTACGGTATTAGCAGAACCAGTCAGAAATTTGACCCGGTAGAAGCTCAGGACATAGAAGCAGGAATTAAAAAATCGTTTTATAATGGACGCTTGAAAGCCGGGCTTACGGCATATCAAATTACAAAAGACAATATATTGGCAACCGACCCCGAAGATGTTAATTTTTCTGTTCAGGTAGGCCAGGTACGATCCAAAGGTTTTGAATTTGACCTGCAAGGAGAAATAACACCTGAGTTAAATGTAGTACTTAACTATGCAAATACCAATGTTGAAGTTACTGAAGGAAATGAGTTTTATGTTGTGGGAACCAGGATAGCAGGTCATGCAAAGCATATGACTAACGGTTGGTTGAACTACAACTTCAAAAACGAAAGTGCACTTAATGGATTTGGAGTTTCATTGGGGTATCAATACCAAATAGACAGGTCTTCCTGGGCATGGAATGCAGATAATGAAGCCTTGCTCCCTGATTATTTCAGACTGGATGGAGGGCTGAGCTGGCAAAACGATCATTTAAGAGTAAATGTAAATGTAAATAATATTCTGAACGATTACCTGTACTCTGGTTCTGCATATAGTCAGTATGTATACTGGCAAAGCGAACCGGGTATTAACGGCAGGATTACAGTAGCATACAGATTTTAACCATAAACAATATTCGTGATGAAAAGGAAAATAATCGCACTATTAATGTTTCTGATAGCAGGCAACACATTCGCTCATTATCTCTGGATCGAAACAAATCCGGTCGGTTCCGAAAATAAAAAGCATGAAGTAAAAGTCCGCTTTGGAGAATATACATATGGAGTTATAGAAAAGGTAAATGGAGAGGCATTTAAAAATGTAAGTCAATTCAACGTTTGGCTGATCGCACCTGACGGTAGTAAAAGTGCTCTGGAAGTGGCTCCGAAAGACGATCATTACCTGGGAGTTTTCATTCCCGGACAAACAGGAACCTATACCGTTGTATTAGATAATAAAAATATGAACGTATTGGATTATACCCAATATGATTTCGGGATTTTCAAACCTCAATATCATGCCAAAGCGAAGGTGTCAGTAGGGGAAACAGCTGATACGGCAAGGAGCAATGCTGATGGTATTGAGATAGTGGATATCAGCTCTCGTCCGGCTAAAAAGGGAGAGGAGGTAGCCTTACAAGTATTGTTTAAAGGAGAACCGCTAATCAAAAATGAAATTGTCGTGTATGTGTCCGACCTGTGGAGCAAGAAAATGGAAACGGATGAAAAAGGTGAAATTTCGTTTAAACTTCCCTGGAAAACCATATATACTGTCGAGGCCACTTATAATGAAACGACCCCGGGAACCTTTAAGAATGCAGATTATGAGTTTATATGGCATTGTGCTACCTATTGTATAAAACTCTAACAACGATACAAAGAGAGTAAGTGTTAATTATTTGAGTTAGTAGCTAGTTTTAAAACACTTATTATAAACCCCGGATCTGAGTCCGGGGTTTGGTTATTAACCATAAAAACAGCATATTATATGTATACCATTGTTTTCTTAATGGCTTTTATCGGGTTTTATACCTTGTACAACGCTTCTGAAAAGGCAGTGCTGGAAGGATCTTTTGTTTTAAGCAGATGGCTTAGAGCCAATATCAGGATGTCTAAGATAATGGGCCTGTTTTTTTTATCGGTTTCTTGTGCAATGCTGATGTGGTCCTCCGGTATCGCAGCAGGTGCATTTATAGCGATAGTGATTTGGATGACTGTAGGAAGCCTTATCGTAATACTGGCACCTTTAAAGATCTTCAGGGCAAATCATCTGGCCTTCATTTTTTTGATCACTTTTGTTGTAGAAATAATAATCCTATAAACAATGCCGGCAAATAAAAAACACCTAACGAAATCACCCTGGCAGCGTTTTGCCAAAATAACAGCAGCCATTCTTGGCGGGTACCTTGTAACGGTAACGTTTCATCTGGCACTGAGTTCCTGGTTCGATAAGACGGTAGTACTTATAACCATGACATTTACGGGCTTTATGTTATGGATAACATTAATGATTCTTGCTTTTCTGGCTAAAAACGGATGGAAGGTCTGGGCTGCATACCTTCTTTTATCAGGAATTTGTTGTTTAGCTACCTATTGCGCAAACCTCTAATTTTTTGTATATGAATGTAAAAAACTACAATATATTTTTTCACCTGCATACCGTCAGCGGTATTATTATCAGCGCCCTGTTATATGTGATTTTCTTTGCAGGCTCCTTTTCTTTTTTCAGGGATGATATAAATAACTGGGAACGCAACCAGGGAGCATTACAAAAAGAATCGGAGGTCGTAAATGATGAGATACTGCTTAATTACGACGAAGCTTTAAATCATGTAGCGAGACAGTACAACCTGTACAGTTCAGATGTATGGTTCAGGCAGTCGCATATCGAAAGAAACGTAAGCGTATCTGTTACACCGGCGAAAGATACGTTGGTGGCCAAACAAAGCAAGGTTCCGGGATTCTTCTACCTTGATTCAAAGAACTACAGTATTTCCAATTATACAGAACAATATCAGTTGGGCGAATTTTTATATCGTTTGCATTTTTTTACCCAGATACCTTATCCGTACGGCTATCACCTGGCAGGTTTTGTGGCATTATTCTTTTTATTTGCCATTGTAACAGGTGTTCTGGTGCACTGGAAAAAGATCGTTTCAAATTTTTATGTGTTCAGGCCCAAGGCAAAATTGAAAACGATATGGACAGACGCTCATACGGCGTTAGGGATCTTGGGGGTACCATTTCAGTTCGTACTGGCGGTAACCGGGGCATTTTTTATGATTAAGGGACTCTTATTGTTTCCGGGGATATCGGTTCTATATGACGGGAATGCTAATAAACTCTATCAGGATTTTGGCTATAGTGAAGTACCGATAGCGTACAATGCGTTAAAGTTGGAAAAAACATACAGTATAAACGATTATGTAGAGCAAACCGAAAAAAGATGGGAAGGTTTTCACGCTACTTCAGTATATATCAGGAATTACGGCGATACCAGCATGGAAGTTAAAGTTGGAGGCGAATTGTTGTATAAAGACCAGCTTTCGAGCAGTGGCCACGTTGTATATAAGGTTGAAACAGGAGAGGAGATAGCCGTTAAAGACCCTTTAAAAGAAACGACATATACAGATGTAGTTAAAAATCTGTTGTACAGGCTTCATTTTGGCGATTACGGGGGGTATGGATTAAGAGTGGTCTCTTTTATTTTAGGTATTATTACCTGTTTTGTAATTATATCCGGAGTTTTAATCTGGCTGGTGGCAAGAGAAAAGAAAAGCATCCCGGAAAAGAAGAAACGCTTTAATCGCAGACTGGTTAATGTATACCTTGCCGTATGCCTGAGTATGTACCCGGTAACAGCACTGGCATTTATAGCGGTTAAGCTGAACAGCATGGCAGGACAGGCATATATTTACAAGTTTTACTTTTTAACCTGGCTTGGGATGTCTATTTTCTTTATCCTGAAGAATGATGATTACAAAACTAACCGGATAACATTATTTCTCGGAAGTGTTATTGGCTTTTTAATACCGTTTGTTAACGGTGCAGTAACCGGAAACTGGTTTTGGATAGCTTACCAAAAAGATCTGTTCAGCGTTTTTTTTATTGATGCTTTTTGGATGGTATTGTCTATAATAACCTTCTTGGTCTGGATGAAAATAAGACGGAAGGGAGCTAAACTTTAACAAGTAGTATTCCGTGAGATATTGTATATTTAGGATGTTCAATCATAAAACAACATAAGGAAATTATGAAATTAACATCTTATTTATTAGTTACTTGCACGATTTTTAGTGTTTTTTCGTGTAAACAGGCAGAACAAGCGAAAGATCCGGGGCAAGAGATAGGAGCATTGCTTTTATCTAAGGAAAAACCCCGGGCCGGCGATTCACTAAAGATTCAATACCATTCAGACGAAGAAGTTTCAGAGGCGTATTATTACTATGCTGTACATGACAGTTACTATCCGGTAGACATCCATTTCAAGGAAGACCAGGGAATTTGGGAAAGTACTTTTAAGATTCCTGATTCTGCAACAGCGCTTGCTTTTCATATCAAAACGGGAGAAGAATTCGACAACAATCACAAAAAGGGATTTGTAACGTACCTATTCAATGATAAAGGAGAGCCTATAGCCGGATCTAAAGCCAGTGCAGGAGGGTATTACACGCGATATGGGAACCGGATAAACCTGGAAATCACAAGCGATTCATCTTTAGTACTGTTTCGTGAAGATATAAAGTCGAATCCCGCGATTGCCGGGGAATGGGATTTTAGTTACCCCCGAATGCTTTATAAGGAAAACAAAGAAGAAGGAGAAGCCTATATAAAAGAACGAATTGCAGCCATCAGTGGGCAACAGGCTATAGATGAACCTGATTACAGAACCTTGGTGGCATTAAATGCTGCCATAGGGAACGATTCGATAGCTGAGGTATTGAAAAAAGAAGTTGTAGAGAAATTCCCTGACGGAAAAGCTGCACAAGAAGAGGTTTGGATGAAGTTCTATGGAGAAAAAGACCTGGAAAAGAAAAAAGAAATATTGGAAACGTTTACAAAAACATTTGGGAAAAATGATTTAAGTACGCGGATGACCGGTATGATAGCCAGGGCTGTAGCTGAAAATAAAGATTACGATACTTTTAAAGAATACGCTGCACGAATACCTGATAACGACCAGCAAAAGGCCAGCCTTTATAACAGTGTTGCATGGAAGTTGGCAGAACAAGGAGAAAACCTTGAATATGCAGCCCAAATTTCAAAAAAGTCCCTGGATATTTTGGAAGGATTGAAATCAGGCGATTCGGAAAAACCGGTTTATTATTCAAAAAATCAATATCTGAACAGCCTGGATCGCAATTATAAAATATTTGCAGATACTTATGCATTGATTCTTTTTAAAAGAGGAGATATTAAAAAGGCTATTGAGTATCAGGATATAGCTGTAGGAGAAGATGGAGGACCCGAAGCAAATGAGCGCTATGTACAATATTTACTGGCGGACGACAATCATGCCAAAGCCCGGGATAAGGCAGAAAGTTTTATCAAAAAAGGTGCTTCAACAGTAAAAATCAAGGAGTATTTAAAAACAGCATATTTAGCGAGTGAAGGATCTGACGATGGTTTTGAAAATTATCTGAAAGCGTTAGAAACAATAGCATATGAAAAAGCAAAGACCGAGATTGAAAGTAAAATGATGAACGAGGAAGCACCTGCTTTTCAGCTAAAGAATTTACAGGGAGAAGATGTTGTTTTGAACGATCTGAAGGGAAAGGTGGTTGTAGTCGATTTTTGGGCAACCTGGTGTGGTCCCTGCAAAGCTTCATTTCCCGGAATGCAAAAAGCCGTAACCAAATACAAAGATAATCCGGAAGTAGCATTTTTATTTGTTAATACCTGGGAAAGTACAAATGGAGATGCGAGGCAAAAATCAGTATCAGGTTTTATAGATGCCAACAAGTATACCTTCAACGTATTGATGGATACACCCGTAGAAGAGGGAAGTAGAGAATATGACGTTATAGGCAGATACAACGTGTCAGGCATTCCTACTAAATTTATTATCGGCCCGGATGGCAAGATCAAATTTAAATCCGTAGGGTTTAACGGGAGTGATGATAAACTTATAGAAGAGTTGGATATTATGATAGCGTTAGCACAATCATAAAGAATTAATGCAAATCTAATAAAGGTTTTAAAGGGCATTCGGTTTTTGGATTCCCTTTATACCTTAAATATTTTAAAAATGAAAAGAGTAATTTTTCCGGTTTTATTCGTTGCCATGGTCTTTACAGCTTGTAAAGATAACAAGACAACAAAAGAAGCAGACAATACGGAGCCTGTAGATTCCGTTACAACCGGTATGAAAGAGAAAAAAAGCAGGGAGAGCACTGTTGCGGTCACGGAGAACAATAGTGAAACTTATTTTAAAGGCGTAGGAACGGAACCTTTTTGGAGCATTGAATTTTCTGGCAAGATGATTAAATTCACATCCCTAACAGAAGCTCATAAAGAGTTTACAGTACCTGCAACAGAACCTGTAAGAGCAGCCGATGCAAATATAAAAATGTATAAGGCTGAAGTAGAAAGCGGAGCTATGAATGTTCAGATATCTCAGGGAGAATGTTCCGATAATATGTCTGATAAGGTATATGGATATAAAGTGAAGGTTGAAATAAAGAAAGGGAATGAAACTGATTATACGGTCTATGAAGGATGTGGTAATTATATCACCGACTATAGACTGCATGATATCTGGGTGTTGGAAAAGTTAGGAGAAGTAGAGGCAACTGCCGGGATGTTCGCCAAGGAACTGCCAAACATGGAAATTAATGCCGGAGAAAATAAGTTTTTTGGATATGCAGGGTGTAATAACATGAGAGGGCGTATATTTTTTGAGCAAGGATTGCTGAGGTTTACAGATGTTGTAACTACAGAAATGGCTTGTATGGGCGATAACAAGGAAGGGGATTTCCTGAAAGCTCTGCAAAGTTCGGTGAAATATAAGATAGAAAACAACAGCTTATATCTTTTTAATGATACTGGAACACAATTGGTGTTTAAAAAAGTAGATTAAGAGTACTCCGGACGATCGCTAAGTACCCGGGATATCACAGATCATTCTTTCTGATATTCCGGGTTTCTTTATTGACACAACTCATGTTTTCTGTGTAAAAATCCGCTAAGGGAGCTCTGTGGTATTTCGTGTAATACCAACCGTTCAGGATTTCCTTATTAATCAGGATCATAAGACATGGTTAGATTCTTCATGCTTCGATATTAGCAATCTGAAAGTATACTACCATTTAAATAGCTGTAAAGCAGCGAGCTTAAAATAGCCTGAAAAGTATTTGGTAGTTTCCATTTTAATGTTAACTTTGAATTGCAAAGTACTTTTATATGGATTCGGATAAATACTTAAAAGATATAGGGGAGATAAAAAGCTTGATGAACAGGTCTTCCAGGTTTATTTCCCTGAGTGGCCTGTCTGGAATAATGGCAGGTATTTATGCATTAACAGGAGCCGGTTTTGCATATTGGCTGGTAGCTAATTCAGGTCAAAAATATTTAATCCTCGATGGATACGTTTTTAGATGGGTAATGATCGATCTGGGTTTAATAGCAGGGTTAAGTATCATAACAGCTATTTTTCTTTCTACCCGAAAAGCCAGGACAAATGGAGAAAAGATATGGGATAGTACCTCAAAAAGGCTTATTATTAATTTTCTTATTCCATTATTAGCAGGAGGCATTTATATTCTTATTATTCTCAATCAGCAAAAATATGGGCAAACGGCAGCATTAATGCTTATATTTTACGGGTTGGCACTTATCAATGCCTCTAAATTCAGTATAGGAGATATCAGATATTTGGGACTCATAGAAGTTGCTTTAGGTCTGATATGTGCTGCCTTTCCAGGGTATGGATTCTGGCTATGGGTAATTGGTTTCGGAGTAATGCATGTTATTTACGGCGCGCTTATGTACTATAAATACGACAAGAAGCAGTAGGTTTGGGAATAATCAATAATATAAATAAAGTTTTTGATCATCGTATCAGGCTGGGTATTATGTCGGTACTGATGGTGAATGAGTATGCTGATTTTAAAACGCTAAAAGAACTTTTAGAGGTTACAGACGGAAACCTGGCAAGCCACACCAAAGCGCTGGAAAAAGCAGAATATATTGTTATAGAAAAGCAATTTATAGGAAAAAAACCAAACACGAGGTATATAGCCACAAAATCAGGCAGGAAAGCATTTAAACAGCACATAGAGGCGCTGGAAAATATAATACGTAAAGCTTAAATTTTTTTATCAACAAACTTTGAATTTCAAAGTACTTTAAATATTGATGTCTTATGAATATTAATGAAAACCCAGGAAAAGGAAAATTTGGTTATTGGATCAAAACATCCATAACGGCGAGAATGTTTATGGTAGGATTTTTAACATTGGTCCTTTTGATCCCTTTGATGTATGTTCAGGATTTAATTAAAGAGCGGAAGAACAGACAATCGGAAGTGATTCATGAGATAGGCACGAAATGGGGAGAAGAAGTGGTTCTGTATGGTCCTATGTTAAAACTGCCTTATAAGACCTATACAGAGAAAAAAGTGAAGGATGAAAAAACGAATAAGATATATACAGAGACTATAGAAGACATAGCCTATGTTTATCTTTTTCCGAAAAGTCTGGATGTGAAGGCTGAAATAGATCCGGAAGAAAAGTATTACGGTATATACAAGACAGCAGTTTACGATAGTAAAATGAAGGTATCCGGAAGTTTCTCAAGACCTCAGCTTTTAGAAGAAGCGGAAATCAGGGACGAAGATATTTTATGGAATAAGGCAAAGATCATTATCAAAACGTCTAATCTCAAAGGAGTCAGCAGTACAGTTAAGCTTCACCTGGGACAAAGCGATTATGAGTTCAGTTCTAAATATAACGGCGAAACAGATTACCAGCCTGAATTTGTTTCACTACACACATTAGAAAGCAAGGCTATAAGAGAGGGTGATCTTCCGATGAAGAAAAATGTTAACTTCTCTTTGCAAATGAACGTAAAGGGAAGTAAACAAATAAGTTTTATCCCGATAGGGAAGGAGACTACGACAGAAATACGATCCGATTGGAAAACTGCTAATTTTTTTGGAGAGTTTTTACCCTATAATGATGATAAAATTACGGAAACAGGCTTCGATGCCCGCTGGAAAGTATTGGATATAAACAGACCCTTTTCACAATACCATTTTAATGCACCTCCTAACCTGAGACAGTTTGCTTATGGGGTGAATTTTATGATTCCGGTAGACGAGTATCAGAAAAGTGAACGCTCTTCAAAATACGGTTTTCTGGTGATAGGACTTACCTTTCTGATTTTCTTCCTGATCCAATCCATCAGTAAGATTCATATCCATCCATTTCAATATTTGATGATAGGTTTGGCTTTGGTGATGTTCTATACCCTGTTAATCTCAATTTCCGAACACAGCAACTTTTTCAAAGCTTATTTAATTGCAGGGGCATCAATAATCGTGTTGATATCCGTTTATTCCAAATCAATATTAAAGTCTAACAAATTTGCCGGATTGATAGCAGTATCCTTAATTTCACTGTATACTTTTATTTACGTGATCATTCAGTTGGAAAGCTACGCATTGCTGGTAGGAAGCCTTGGCTTGTTTCTGATACTGGCAACGGTAATGTTTGTTTCCCGTAAAATTGATTGGGGTAATCAATAATGCCAATCACAATTTGATCTGCAGTTGGGCCTGATTAAAGAGAGTGGTCTCAACTGCAGCTATTTATGAGACCGGTCCGTTATACAAGCTCTCCATCTACATAATCCTGAAGATATTGGTATCGATCGGTGAGTTTGCCGTTTTTCGTCATCCGTGCTCTTTCTAAAATCCCATCCTTGTCATTGTTAAAAAAAGCTGGAATTACATATTTCAGGAACATTTCGCCAAAGCCTTCACTGGCATCACGGGGAAGCTCACATGGAAGATTATCTACGGCCATCACTGCTATGGCATTAATATTTTTAAAGTCGGTTTCCTGTTCATTTTCCGGATCATAACCATATATCGGGTCTGCAATGGTTGAAGGACGTATAGTTGATGCTACCGGTCCATCTATATCACAACTGACATCAGCGACTACTTTGATTTTAAAGTTGATCGATCTGGCATCTTCTTTTGTATATAAATATGGAGCGCCATCACCATAAAAGTGTCCTGCAATATAGAAATCAGTTACTTTGGCAAAACGCATAAAGTCGGAAACATAATCGTCCGGATTTTGATAAAAATCCTCTTTGTCTAAACCTTGTCCATCCTTACGTTTGTTATAGTCAAGTACATCTATCTGACAATAGACAGGTTCCTCAAAGGTATAATCGAGATAATCGTTTACCGATACTTGCCTGATATGCATGGCATCGAGCATTTCTTTAGCACCATTACCAACCCTTCCGGTTCCTGTTAGCAGGATTTTAATATTAGGTAGATGAATACGGTTTAAGGCATCGGTCAGAGCCTGTTGATCCGGCAGGTTTTCTGCCTTGGGCAAATTATATAAGTCGAATTTCAATCCATAGGCCCTGAAACCGTTATATGCACCCACTATACCGGCATAGCGGCCAAAAGCGACCAAACGATATCCTTCTTTGGCAGTAATGACCTCGTGGTCGAAGAGTTCTATATTCTTTTCAAGGACGGCTTGTAAAAGCCTACGGTTATAAGGTTGCTTCTTTATTGTGTGTGAAAAGAAAAAGTATTTTTTACTGGGTATGAGGGCATCGACCGGTACTTCTTTTACGCCCAGTAATACATCACATTCAGAAACATCATTTGCGGTAGAAATACCCTTTTCCAGATATTCTTCATCTATAAAAACCCGTATTTCAGAACTTTCTACATAAATGCTTGCTTCCGGAAATCGGGTCAATAACTTAAGGCAGGCATCCGGCGAAAATACAACTCTCTTATCGGGTGGGTTTTTACGTTCTTTAATGATTCCGAATTTCATACGATTATTATAACTTTTTTTGGTTGATAAGTTTCAAATGTAACATAACTGAACTTATGGCACAAAACTTTTTTTGGAATAATTTTTGATTTACATTTGCAGACGCGTTAGGGATTAAGGAATTGTCGGAGCTCTTTTTTAAGAATGAGAAAGAGCGACGGTTGAATCCTCCAACGGTATGCAATGTGTACCGTAACGCTAAAGTACTAAAAATAGTTCTTTGAAAGTCCTGGGGTCGACTGGTTTTGACAGCGAGTCGAATTGAAATGTAAGCATGCCGAGCTATAGTGCTAATGCTCGTTAATATCTGTGCTACACTTTTTAAATGGCGAGAATAACTACGCTCTTGCTGCCTAATCTGAATTTATAGTAAGATTTTCGGCCACGTCCCTGCAAGGCGGGGAGGCGAGATGTCTCTGAATAGCCCTTGTTGACGGCGATTCATATAGAGACACCATAAAAGTCAACATAGAAACTGTGTAGCTTTGGCACAGTTTTAAATTTTAAGAAGCTAAGCGTAAGGTAGGCGGTTTTCGGTCAGCTTTGCGTCGACAACCAAACGAAAACTAAGCATGTAGAAAGCATTTGAATTGCTTGTTTGGACGGGAGTTCGAATCTCCCCGACTCCACAATTTTTATATCTAAATTTTATCAAATCCCTGTAAACCTCAGTGTTTATGGGGATTTTCATTTTATTCCATTTCATTTAATACCATATAAATGCATATAAAAGGTGAGTAATTCGGGGTCTGTGATTTTTACTGATTTCAACTGACACCGAATAGCCTCAAAACCCCTGTAAACAGGGCGATTCAGATTTTTAACTGTTTTTTTATTGCCAATTTATTATATACCTTTTCACTCAGTTAGTGTTAAAAAAGGTATGAATTATGGCGAATACATTTTCACTTTTATTCTATTTAAAACGAAGCAAAGCAGATATTAATGGTGAGGCTAATATCTATTTAAGAATCACTATGGATGGACAACGTGCAGAGATGAGTCTACATAGAAAAGTAATGATGAATCGATGGGATCAGCATATTGGCAAAATGATAGGAAGAAATACAATGGCCAGAGAAATTAATGAATACATTGATCTAGTTACTTACAAAATAAATAAACTGTATCAGAACTTTATTGACCAGGGAAAGTATATTTCCCCAAGAGAACTAATCAAAGCTTATAGAAGTTTTAATGTTAAACCAAAAATGCTACTGGAAATCTTTAGAGATCATAACAAGAAGATGGAGGCACTGATGGGGAAACAGTATTCTGAAGGTACAGTGAAGCGATATAGGACTACTTTAAATCATTTAGAGCAACATTTAAAAGAGGATCTTTTAATAGATGACATCGCCGTTACTGAGGTAGATTTACAGTTTTTAAATAGGTTTGATTACTTTTTGAAATCAATAAGAGGATGTAATCATAATTCTTCGATGAAGTATTTGAATAATTTAAAAAAGATTATGCGCATTGCCTATGTGAATGAATGGATATTAAAAGATCCATTCTATAATTTCAAAATTAGCTTTAAATGGAAAGAACGAGAGTATTTAACGGAGCATGAGATTGAAACATTATTAAATAAAGATCTACATAACCAACGTTTAGAATTAGTTCGGGATATCTTTGTTTTTTGCTGTTTTACAGGTCTTGCATATGCCGATGTAAAGAAACTGACACCACGTCATGTAGTTAAAGGAATAGATGGTGGAAAATGGATTAGGGTTCATAGAACGAAAACGAATTCCAGGAGTAGCATTCCCATACTACCTACAGCAATGAGTATTATTAAAAAATATGAGGCCTATCCAGAGGTGGTTAATGAAGGATGTCTTTTACCTGTTCCCAGCAATCAGAAATCGAATGCTTATTTGAAAGAAATAGCAGATTTATGTGGGATAAATAAAAACTTAACAACACATTTGGCAAGGCATACATTTGCCACAACTGTTACTTTATCTAATGGAGTTCCAATTGAGTCGGTCAGTAAAATGTTAGGACATAAAGATTTACGGACCACTCAAATTTATGCTAAAGTAATCGATAAGAAAGTAGGGGAGGACATGAAGGTATTACGAGAAAGAATTAAATCAAACATTTAGGGCTATTGATATACAATTTCACCGATATAATCGTTAGGGTAGGGTATTTCGAAATTATAAATTAAATCTTATGAAAGAACTGTTAGAAACAATTGAAACAGAATTAGCAAACTTTAAACAAGATGCCACCGAGCAACTTGAAAAAGGTAATAAAGCGGCAGGAACCCGTGCCCGAAAATCATCCATGGAACTTGGTAAGCTTTTTAAAGAGTTTAGAAAAGTATCTTTGGAAGCGTCAAAGAAATAAGTTTGGGAAATAGAAGGGACAGGCGTAAAATTTGTCCCTTGTTCTTTTCCAGCTTGTTGGGTTAATTATTTTTAATTTAAAACGGTCTCATTTATAGGGAAGGCTACAAATTGGGTAAGGCTACAATATAAACTCAAGAAATAAGATTAATCCCCATAGTAGGCAAACCGGCAAAATTCGGTTCAGTCAACAAGGCATTCATGTTTGGCCGTACCGACCACAAGAACGCTTAGTTATTAGGCACAGCTATTTTCTTTTATGATTAACCCTTAAACCAAATAATCCATCTGAAAAACTTGAAATATAACCTTTTCGTTTCAAATTAGTTAATAGTTCTCGGTTGTCTGGATTGTCTTGAATTTTTGCCCTTCTATTTTTGTATGTGATTTTCGCATAAATGTTATCTAAGTTGTTTAAGAATTTTTCAATGAAAGTTTCGTCAACTCTGAAAAGATTCTTATTAAATAATTTAATTCTATTTACAATTGATACACTTTTGTCTAAAATTAAATCTTTTAACAGCAACTCATTTATACGAAATGAACTATCATTTAATATAACTTGACTTATTAATTTCAAATTCTCGGAGTTTGATGCAATAGTATCATTAGAACAAGATTCTAAAAACTTAAGTTTTTCTATATTGTTTAATATGGTTGATTTTAAAATTAATTCTACATCATTTGCATCTAAAATGAGATCCTCAATTTTTTCAATAAATTTAGCTTTGTGCTTTTCTAATAATTCAATATTTAACTTTTCATAGTTTTCCTTTAAGTTTTCAAAACTTTTAATTGTTGGACTAATTACTAAATTCTTTATTAATGAATGAACTTTTTCTTCATCAAGATTAGCTATGTCTAAGTCGCTATACCACCAAGGAATTGAATTTGTAACCAAATCAAAGGATTTATTTTCAATTTCGTTTGATTGCATCAAAAGTTTACAGAATTCATAATATATTTTTTCACCATTAACTTTCGTTGGCATTTTTACTTTTGCTAATTTGTTAGCATTTTCAATATTATTAATAAAGTCAATAGTTGGGGATAATATTTTATCTTCAGACTTCTTGAAAAAGAACAATAAGTTTTCCCATTTAGGTTCTATCTTATTATTTTCGATAGTATATGGCAACAAATTTGGATCCTCAATAATTGAAATATCAGATATTTTTGTAGCTACTTTTTTAATGACTTCTTTTTTTAGTTTTAAACTTAAATTAGAGTGATTTAATAGTTCTAAATACGATTTTTGCTCCTCATTAATATTCGTATCAAGCTTTAAGTAAATAGTTTTTATGTAGTCATTTATGTAAGCTTCTATGTAATTAATAAGACTATCAGCTTTTGAGTTTTTAATAGAAGAATAATTAGAATTATCAAAGCTTACTTGTTCAAATTCACCATATTTCTTTATAATTTCACTAACCATTTTTTCGTTAATCTCATAATGATTATTCTCGTAAATAAACTCTAAAATATTTTGTGGGGAATTCTCAAAGTCTAAATCAGTAAATTTTAGTTCTAAATCAGAGATGATGTTTATTAGTTTATCATTGTTAGAAGTGATATTTAAAATTTCAGGATCTTTTGTTAGATAATTTTTGATATTAGATTGTTTTTCTATTTTAATGATAGTGTCAATATCTGCATATTCTATGATGTATTTTAATATTTTATTTAATTGTTCGTCTGAATACGTAACATCATTTAGATAATATCCCCAAATACCAATCCAATATTCGCATAGCTTTTTAACAAATAGATTTAAATTTTCTGTTACCTCAATAAAGTCATTTATAAATAGAGTAGAAGTAGAAGATTCATCCTTTAACTTGGTGAAAATATATTTTAAAGGAATCTTATTAGTTCTATGATTTTTAAGTAAGAAATCTAATAAATCATAATTCAAGATAAATTCAGAGTTAAAATCAATTGGATTTATTTTTGAAATTACTTTATCAATTTTTGAAAGTTTATAGTCAAACTCTAGTTTTTGTCTATTTCTTATACTGATAACAAATTTATGGTCACTTCTGGTTATACTACCTTCGTGAAACAGAGAAATGTAATCAATGTAATCTTCTGATATATAGCCATTTCTAATTAAAGTTGTGATGAAATTTTTATCTAAATCTTCACTTATATTTAAATCAATTTCTTTATTTGATTGTAATAATTCAGAGATTTTTAAATTTCTAGTTTTAATTTTTTGGGTCTCTAGTTCTTGTATTTCTTTTCTTATAGAATTTGATTTATTTGATTTAATATCAATAATTTCTTGTTCTTTTATATCATATGATTTTTCAGTGCTTACTAATGTTTCAATTTCAGAAAAAGAAGTGCTTACCTTTTTTTCTTGATAAGTAAGTCTGTTATTATAATAATTATTAACGGGAGTTCGATAGGAAATTTTATTTTCCTTTAAATATTCAAAGTTTTCATCTTTTAATAAATCATCAATAGTAATAGTTTCGTTATTGATGATAAAAGAATTAAAATCATCTAATGTTTCGATTGCTCGAATTATATATAATTGGCGAAGTTCTTTAATACTTTTTATATTTATTAATTCTAGGTTTTTAATCTCTTTTTTCAAAATAGAAATTTTTTCTTCAATTCGATTTACCTCTTGATTTACATATTTTGATTTGGCGTTTAGAATGTTAAATAAATGACCTTCATTTTTACTTAAAGAAACAAAATCATTCGGGTATTTATTTTTATAAGAAATAATAGCGAATAATTTATCTTGATTTAAAGGTGTTTCACCTTGTTTTTTTTTGTACAAATAGAATTCATTAGTGATATTATGAAGTAATCTCATATCATCAATAAAAAAGGATATATCGTCAATAAAAGTTTCTGTTAAATTATAATTATATTTTTCCTTTTTATGTAGTAAAATTTCACTCGAATTCGATGAATTAATTACGGGAATTACAGGAATAATAAAATCAAAAAACTTAATTCTCTCATTGTCTGAAAACATATCGTCTCTTACGGCATAAATGAATGTGATATTTTTTTTTTTGGTTTTTTCAGAGTTGTTTAATAGAAGATTAATTTCCCTAAGCTTTGTGAAAATTTCGGTTTCTTCAAAGCGGTCAAGGTCTTCAATGATTACAACATTATAGGGTCTAATTGTAAAAAAATAAAGAATTTCATCTAAGTGATGGTTCAATATAGACTTATTAATACTTTCTCCAATTCCTATTTCAGCATTTTGAAACTTAAGCTTATTAATTGTTATCGAACTAATAATTCTAATTGATTTATATACGATAAAGAATATGCCAATTAAAATTATTGATATACTACCATAATGTATTGTGTCACAAGTAAAATCACTTAGAAGATTATCTTTAAAAACACTTTGGATGAGATAAGGGTAAAAATAATTTAGTAAGGCTATTATAAATATTAAAATACCAAGGGAGGTTAAAAACAATTTTTTAGTACCATAACTTTTAATCTTTTTAAATCTTGAATCAGGAATATTTTTATCTTCCTCGTGATAAAAAATTTGTTGTAAAATACTTGTTTCTATAAGCCGTAAAAGTTCTTCTTTATCCTTTTCAATAGGATTACCTTGTTCATCAAACTTTGGTTTTTCCTCTTTAAATGTTGCTAAAGAAATATTTAGAAATTTTAATTCAGTTCCCTTATAGTATTTTTGAAAAGTTTTCAGAATTGTACTTTTACCTGAGCCATAAGGACCAGTGAGTGCAATGTTTTTTATATCCTCATTTTCACGATTTTCAAGAGCCCATTGTAGAGCTTTTGAGTAATGACCTTCTTTGTCACCGTTAGAAATAGGAGAAAGAGATGAATAATCTAACTTTTCAATTTCTTTTTCGGAAAATTTAAAATGTAATTTTTCAAGTGTTTTTGAAGCAATTAATAAGAAATCAAGTAGTTTTTTTTTCATAGATAGATTTTTCTCATAATTGTGCCTAACGGCCATGGCTATGGAAAGTGGGGGGTGAAACCGAATCTTTGCCCGCTAGACCAAATGTTGTTTAGTTGTAATATCTTCATTATTAAGTAGTCAGCCCGCATTTGTTATAGCCGATGTGTGTGCCCAGCATGGGCATCTTTATTATATCGAAGATATAATATTAATCTGGAGGGTGCAAGTCCCTTATGGGCAGGGGTAGCGCCATGAACCATTAGCAAGTCGCAAGGTAGCTAGTTGTGAAGCTAGGACTGAAGGTTATGGCGATTGATTAATGAGCAATATTCAGCAAATTTCGGTACTGAGGAACACGAACCAAATACCGTGGCTATGAGGTCGGAGCGTTAAGAAAATGTCTGGTAGAAATTTTTAGCAAACGATCCACGTGGCGTGTGGACAACACGAGTTGGCATGTCGGAGAAGTCAAAGTACTCGTAGTAAATGAGGTGTAATATTTTACACAGGTCTCACAAACGAGGAAGGACCTAACAATAACCTCTTTGAAATATACTTAGGAGCTGAGCTTGTGAATGGGTGTCCGAATCCCAGTTAAGTTTGGTAGTCTAAGAATAAATTAGAAGGTAGTTCAATTTGGTGTAAAGAGCGAGTTGAAAGATGGTTATTGAACCGCTGTATACCCAACCCGCTTGGTTTATCCTAAGCGCCAGCCGAAGGCTACGGTTGTGTACTCAGGGTACAATTAATTGTTTATAAAAGGACTTCGTGAATATAAATATTTGAGAGGTGCACCGTGGACTTATTACTCATGGCCGTCAACTTGATTGTGGGTAGTTTTTAATTCATAATTTGCCAAACGATTCCAACTATTGTTGCTATTCCAACAATTAAAGCTATTATAACGTTTGCCTTTGACCAATTCGATTCTTTTTGTTCTTTTCCGTTATTGAGAGTTTGCTTTCCAGTTTTCGACTTTTTGTTAATTATCATATTTCCATTATTGATAATTGACTCTTTTGCACCATTTTTTACATTCACACCTTGTTCTTTTAAATAATCCATAAAGTAATTGCCTTTCTTTTCGAACCAATTTAGAAATTCTGGAATATTGTTTTGGTTGAAATCTGGAACAACTTGAATATCACCATCTTCAATTAGGAAGTCTCCATCTTTAAATTGTAAATCAAAATTTTGAGTCTCTTTAAACCAGCTTTTAAAATATTTTCTTACAGATGACTTATCTAAATTGATAAGTCTTTTTTCGATTATCATATCAAGAAAAAAATCCGCTTCTTCAGCTCTTTTTTCAAGTCGCTTGTCCAAATATTTGTTCCATTCATTTACATCAAATAATGGGTTTCTTTTCATTTCATTTTCTTCGTCAACAAGAAGTCTGACTTCGTTAATAATGGATTTTATTAAACTTTTTAAGTCAAACATTCCCTTTTTCCACGCTGATTTGGTGTGTTCTCTATCAGTCGTAACTATTTTCATTCCACCAATCTTTGTGTCAAAATCTATTTCATTCCAAGGTTGTATGTAATCTTGTCTACCTGGAAATTTGACATTGATAAAAGCCGCAACTTCTTCTAAAATATCATCTAATTTCTGATAAGTGTCGAGAAGTAAATCTTTATCCTTTTGGTTTAATTCATAACCTAAAGGTGCTGCTCTCAAATGCAGAACATCAGGAAGTTTTTCAGTCCTTTCTAATAATGATTTTAATATGTTTAAATCTTTCTCGGTCATTCAGTTAAATTACCCACAAGGGCAGTCTGTCTCAAAACTACCTATTAGATTTTAAAAATAGTTGGATTTGGTATGTAAAACAAATTAACTTCATATTAGTTGTTTTCTACAGACAAGGAAGCTTTATTCTACGTTTAACATGACAATAATTGTCATTTTAAGCAACCTAACAAGTCTCTCAGTCCAGCCCCCAAGTTACACATCCTTTTTATAGAATTAATGGCTTTCGTAACAATTACCATTGTTGGTGTTAGTTATTCTTTCACACCAAACTTTTCAAGTATCTCTGAAAATGAATTTACATAACTACTTTGAAGAATTTGACTGTCTGTAAAACTTGAATAATCAATAACATTTACATTTTCTAACTTTAAGTATTTATCCGAGTCATATTCTTCATCTTTTAAAGTAGATGTTAATATGACTTGGTTGTCTAATTTTTCATATTCTTCAATCATAATATTTTCTTTGTTAGAAGACAATTCGCCTTCTCTAAAAGAATCTATGATGATAGGCAATTTAGTTGTTAAAATTTTGTTTAGAGCCATAAGCTTACAGAAATAGTATTCTTGTTCTTCACTACCAGAATATGTTTGACCTGATTTTGTGAATATATCTTCAAATACTAATAATCCCTCTTTGTCAATTATTCTGTAATAACGTTTCATTTCAGAAATAATATTTTCTATAATTAGCTTTTGTAAATCTTTATTCGTTACAATTTTACTTTCGTTGTTATTGATTTTTCGTTGAACTTCATCAAGCTGTTCTTGAAGTTCTAGCACAATTTTGTCTATATCTTTAGAATCTATTATCTCATCTTCAAATAAGATGTAATTTTTAGCGTCTGGTGTTGAAGTCTCTAATAATTTTTGAATTTGAGTTTGTTCTTTTTTAATTTCATTATTGAATTCATCAACAATTTCTTTTTTCATAGAAATGCTTTCTTGAATTGATTTTAATATGTTTTTACGGACATAACTATTACTAACTTCAAATTCAAACTCTTGGTTTGCAAAAATAATTTTGCTACTACCGCAATCAGAACATTTAACTTTACCCTCATTTAAATTTCTATTTAGAGAGTTTAATTCAATTATTAAATTTTCTAGTTTAATTTTTCTGTTTTCTTCTCTATTTCTTTGTTTTCGTATATCTGCAATTCTTTTATGTAATTCATTAAGTTGTTTTGAAGTGTTTTTAAAATCAATATTATTTGCAGAAGAACTAATGAATCGAGCTATTTCAGGATTCTTTTTTAGAACTGAAATTTTTCTTTTTTCAGTTTTAATTTTTAAATCCAATGATTTTTTTTGCTCTTTAAGTTCTTCAATATCATATCTACTAGTACTAGATATTAGAACATCTTGCATTGCAAAAATCATATTCTTAAAATCCTGCTTATTATTTCGTCCTTTTACGATTAAATTTGAGGAATTTCTTTTGTCTTGCCCAAGAAAAAATAATTCATAGAATAAAGTCAAATCTACAGGTTTTAACTCACCTTCTTTTTCAATCCTTGGAAGTTCATATATGTGTTTATCGAAATAATATTTAAACTCACTTATGCTGTTAAATACATTAATATCATCATTTTCTAATAAGATAATAGAATTCCCTTTTCTAAGAAATTCGTAATTTTTTTCATTAATTAGAATGTTCGAATAGAAAAAATATTTTTTATAGTTAAAACCACTTGGGAAAATTGAATCATAGCCCATTGAGTGCATTAACCCTTGAATTACTAAAGTCTTCCCTCTATTATTATATTTGCTAAAAATAATATTGGTGGCATCTTTAAACCTACTTTCTATATATGCTTCTTGATTATTTCCAAAAGCTGTTTTTTTTATAATCATTGTTTTCCGTCAATTGTAATAGCAATTAAATACTTTATAGTTATTGGTGTTAAATAGGATATTTTAAATTTATATTCAGTAAATAAATTGTTGAATATCATTTCCACGTCTGTTAAATCGTTAGATTCTAAATATTCAATTATTATTTCGCATATTTTCCAAAATTCGCGATTGCTGTTTTTATTAAAAAAAGCTCTTGATAGGTTTGAATTGCATTCTTGAATTGTATCTTTTTTATCCTCAAAATCTAAAATATCTATAATAGGTAAGAAGTGTAATGGAATGCCTTTATAATCAAATACTTCACATCCAATTATACGACTAATAATTAAGACTTCTATGTCTTTAGTATATAAGTGTCTATTGAATCTTAAGACATCTTTTATTTGGCTAATTATTGAATTTTCAATTTGAGAATTCTTTTTTGCAGATTGAATATCCCGTAAATCTTGAAATACACTTTGATAAAAGGCGTCTGATTTTATTTCTGACTTTTTAAATTTTGTAATGGTTTTAATGTATTCGTTATCTAGATCTGTGTCTTCGACAATATTTACTTTCTTTAAAAAATCTTCTTGCTCAATACTATAATCTTTTGTTTCACCTTTTACTCTAATTACTTCTTCTTTAAGACCGTTTTTTATTCTGATTAAAGTTTTATCTACAATGTTTTCAATTCCATAAATATTTAATTTTTTATCAACTTTGTATTCTGGTTTTAATACTGGACAAAAGAAAATAAACTCTGTAAAATCGAATGGTGAAGTATGATTATCAAAAAGAGTGAAAAAGTATTTTCCAATTTTTTTGGGGCTTAGACTTTTCTCATTTTTTGATTGAATATCCCAAATTCTATCCGAATTTTTATTAATTCCACTAACGTCATTAAAACAGTCAAACGCAATATATTCAACTTCTTTACTATCTTTCCGTCTTCCAATTAGATATAATAGAGATTTTGTTTCAAAGTCAGTAGCCTTCTTGTTATTTATTTCTGTATTTTTGAAGGTGTAGTTCATTAACTTAGTTTTTCCGTGCTGTTTGTTTTAATTACCGACTACGTCTGTAAAACGCGTTTTGCGTTTATATATCATTATCAGGCTTATTTCATTTGGTTGTACAAATATAAAAGAATATTTTCTCCATTTTCCTTGGGGCTTTTTCCCCATTACGCAAAGAAACCATAAAACGATCAAGCCTCATTACGCAAACTCTCAATCTTAAGTTACAGCAAAATAAACCACTTAAAAGAACTTATTTATATCCTGTTTTTATACCATCATTGGATTGTGCAAAAGTTACCGATGTCGACATTAGTTTTTTTCATATGTTTTTCTTGTTAAGAAATATGAATCATTATTATTAAATATAGCAAAGATTACAGTAAACCAAGGGATGTCTGGATTTCCTAATTCCATTACTGTATACTGTAAATTCCTTAAGAGTTCAGTCCAATATCGGACGATTTGTAAAATGTATAGCTGTCTATATTTTGATATTGCTACGGTCATACTGTAGCCTTACCCAATTTGTAGCCTTCCCTAAAAATAAGACAGTTTAAAAGGTCCAAATTCAATTACACATTCTTCTCTATTTTCAGATAATTCGATATATACTCCAAATTTATATGACAACTGTTCAATGTATTCATTAATCTTAATATAATCGAAATCCCGTTTGGAATTTTTCCATTGCATTTTAAGTTCTATTTCTAATAAATTATTATCGGTGTCTCTTTTGTGAACAATTATATCTGGGTATACATTGCTAAGTTTTTTGCCATATTTTTCAAAATCTAAATTTTTACCAATTAAATTCCCAATTATATCTTCACCATATTTATTTCTCATTCTGTTGTATTCAACATCCACAACATAGTCCGTTTTTCTAAAATGATTTTCAATATAAATAGCAAGTCGATGAGCTATAGAACGTTCATGTAAATTATAGCTTTCAAAAATAATTTGACTGTCTTTTTCAAATAATTCATCAATAGAATTGTTTAAAATTTCTTCAATATTTTCCTTGTTATAATTCATTTTTTTAGCTAGGGATAACAAAGGTTAAGCAATGTTAACTGTATTTTTATTTAATGACTGCATAACAAGAGCGGTATGAATCAAGAGGTTCACGTACGGTTCTAAGAGAGGTCTAGGGGTGAGACTCCCCTTTACCTACTCGACTGCCAGCTGGCTTTATTTCAATTCGTGCAAATGTTTTCTGTATTCTATAAACTCTTTATCTCTTGGGTTGATTTGTAGAATATAATTAATTCTACCCATAAGATGCTTTAGATAATTCGGCTTTTTTTGATTGGTCCGTTCAAGATGACTAGGAAGCCCGAATTTTTTGATATAGTACATTTCATTCCTTAATGAATTACGAATTTTTTTTGGCAACTGAGCTTTTTTGTTAACGATAATACCAGAAATCAATTGTGGCTGATTAGGTTTCATTAACTTTCTTTTTTCATCATTTAATTCCATTCCAATTTTAGATAATTCATCTTTAATCAATTTTTCAATTTCTTCGGCATTCAAATCGCCAGAAAATGCTAAATCATCTGCATAGCGTGTATATTTTATATTGTGTTCCATACAGTATTTCGAAACTGCAAAGTCGAAATCTTTTAAAATTAAATTGGAAATGTATGGGCTTGTAGGTGCACCTTGGGGTAGTTCGTCATCTCTAAAACAAAGTTTTGTGAATAAATTTGCCATTTTTTCCGAGTACCCAATTTTTTTGAAAAGTGATTCTACAGAATCAAATTGTATGGAATTAAAGAAATTTTTTATGTCTAAAGTAAGTACAAAAGGTTCATCTGTATGGTATATTGTATGTTCCTTAATACTCCTTTTAGGCACATATGCTTTGGCATATCTACTAACTTTAAGTTTATAAAGTATTTCGTCTAAAATCCATAATTGAATTTCTTTAAGACTTGGTAAAGGTTCGTGTAACTTTCTTTTCTTTCCATTACTCTTTTCGATTTCGAACTCACGATAGAAGTATTTTGGAAACTTTACTGCACGTTTTAAATAGGAAACATTATAGCCAACTAAACCACTTAAGTGATTAATATTATAAACTACAGGAAGGTTGTTCTCTAAAAGAGGACTAGCATATGACAAACACTTTTCTATATAATCGGATGAAAAGCCATTCTCAATTGCTTTTTCAGTAAATTTTTTTGCGTATAATTGTTGGTTGGTCATATTTCATTGTGGAAATTTTGTCCTTAAGAACAGGGGACTACTCAGAGCCCCCGTTCGGAATAAGAATTTTGGAAAGGGAAATATCTCCGATTTTGCCTTTTCAAAATTCGCTAGCTTGAAAGAAGGTTCACTATTTGGACAGGTGACTTCACCAGCCATTTCTTTTAAAAATCAAGCTCCGTTTGGTTAGGTAAATATATAAAATTTCTCTCGTATTTTTTTACTCTACTTTCGTTTTCTGGTTTTATCCAATTTTCTTTATTTGTTTCTTTTATTAGATGATTGTTTTTAGCTAAAACTTGTTTGCCTTTGTGGGTTAATAATATTCGCTTATTATCATATTTAATTAGTTCTACTTCAACCAGTTTATTCGTTATTTCTGTTATTTCTCTATAAGATATATCTTCTCTCAGTAGTCTTCGAATATTGCCTGAATTCTCAATCATATTGAGTATTAATGTTTCTTTTCTTTTTGTCATATCTCAAATGTTTCTTCTCTTGAAAAAGGTGCGTCAAAATATTTTTTTCCAATTCTGTGTTTCTTCCAAAATATTGGAAAAGTATTATCTGGTGTTCTGGCAAGAGTTATCAAAGCTTCGCACTCATTATAACCTAAACTAAAGTGACTACCGCCTGGAATTAACTTTTCGATTTCTAGCATTAATGCAATTTTTTCTTCACGAACAGGCGAGTCATTAAAATCGGTAAGTCCTTTTGGAGAAAAATAATCAGTATAAATAGAAATTCCCTCTTCGCTAATCAAGTCAGATGTCTCTTGTTGTATTGCTATAGTAACTATATTTAACTTGTCATTACTAATATTTTTATTTTTCCTTAATTCAGTTAAACATGCATTTAAAGTTTCACCGGAGCCTATGTAATCATCTATTAGGTAAAGTGTTTCATTATCTTTTAATTCAAATTGTGCATCGGTCAAGTATTCAAATTTTGTTATGTATCTGAATTCAACTTTAGAATGTTTTTTTAGAAATTTTTTAAACGCTTTTATTTGATACATCAAAAATGTACCACTCTTAACCTTTCCCTCATCTTCAAGTTTAATTATTGGAAATAAGTAAGCTGTTTTTATTTTTTCCACTTTTTCATTCTCAATACTTTCCAAAGTCGAGAGAATTTTTTCTTGGTATTCCAATGACGTAATCCATTGATATCTTTCAACTAGCTCAATTATTAATTCTCTTTCACTATCATTCAAGTTGTCAAGAAGGTTGCAGAAATTATCGAATACATATTCATCAATGTCTCTGTCAGTCCATTTTTTAGCTTTAAAAATTTTATTTAAATATGTGATTGATTCTACTGTCGTCATTTTTTTTCAGCTTGCTGGCAACGTTTGTATAAACGCAATTTGCGTCTATATATCTTTATAGTTTCTTGGTCTATACCCTTTGTTTATTATGAAACACTAGAATAATTCTGATATAGTAATTGCAAATAATAATCTATACATACTTCCCGAAAATAATAGAAATTTGCTAAATAAACAATGCAGTAATCCGTAATTATCTATACATAAATCCAAATTTAAGAGTAATAACGCTTATGGGTATGTGAATATCCTTGAAAGCGTAATATCAATTTAAACTGCCGTACCTACGGTTCTGAGAGAGGTCTAGGGGGTGAGACTCCCCTTTACCTACTCGACTAGGTGCTTTTTTTATTTTAATACGTGATTTAAATGGTCTTTAATATCATAAAGGTTAATTCCAAAGTTATCCGCGTCTTCAGGTCTAACTGTGATAATTAATTTTTCTGTGAACTTGTTGTTAATCGACTCTTTGACAAATGATTCTGCAATTAGTGCTATCATTTTTTTTCTTGTCATTTTGATTCTTCCCCTTCCAGTTCCAATAACTGGAACGGCAAGTTCTTGTAGTTCACCACTATTTCTAACATATTTCCATAAACCGTCTAATGCATTTTTTATATCTGTCACTGTTGAGGAAGCGTTTCCGTTTTCACCAAGAACAGCCATAGCTGTAAAATAAAATGTCTTCCCATGAGTATGTATTGGTATTGTAGTTCCCATGGGATAAGGAGCATCTACGTCAATTTCTTTCAGTTCTTCATTTATATCTTCGATAAGTTTGTTTTGATTACCGGTGAAATATTTTGCAGTAAATTGACCTTGGAGACTATTGACTGATATTTTCCCGCTAGCAACATCTGCCTCGAATACGGTATTTGAACTGATTACGGCTGCGCCACTCACATCAAATAAATCTGCAATACGAACTTCAAGGTTAAAGTCATGTCCCTTTAGTGGAATTAAAATTGACTTTATTGGCCTTTTCAGCAAAATTGAAATTAAAGTGGCAATGACAATAAAAATGAAGAAAGCATAATTGGCATATTGGTCTCTTGTGTATACGTTAAAAAAATCAAGAGATTCTATTATCAACCAAATAAAGCCATAAATAGCTAGTATTGATTTGATTCCATCAATGGAAAAAATATATCGCCAATATGCCTTGCTGAGTATTGAGTTAAAGAAGTATTTCATCTGATTTTTCTAACATGGAAAAAAATAGTCGCTTGGTTTAGTCTTTGTCGAATAGCGAAAATCTGGGTCGCTTAAAGCAGCCCGAATTAATTCTTTTTTGTACGGAATATGCAGAACTGGAACTGCGTCTTTAGAGTTCTTGAACATCGGAACCTGTCCCCACATATCGGTTATCTTTTTTTTGAGTGTTTTGGAAGTACAATTGATTAGATCACTTTTTTCTTTGTAGTCTGTATAGACCACAATCACAGGTAATGCATTGACATTTATAGCGTGATTAATTTCTTCTCTTACTGCTCTTGAATTTTTTGTGTCTTTACTCAAAAAGAAAATTAGGTTCTTAGACTTATTGATTCTATCTCTGAGTCTAGGTTTAAGTGTTTTCTCCCAATCACTGCTATCTCTAACATTATAATTCTTGTTGTGCGAGTCAATAAATGGAAATGTCGAATCTTTTCCTTTCCAAGCTCTTAGCATATTGTAATAAACAAAGTCCTTTACAGCATGAGCTGCTAGGTTTGAGTCTGACCCAATGTGTGTCACGTAAAATGCACAATAATTTCCTGTTTTATTTGCCATGTTTTATTCTTTTCTAATTGCACCTAACTTGTTATATCATTCCAAATATAACAAGTTAACAATATTATTTTCCGGATATCAGTACCTTTTGTTCCCAATTACAATTTTATGGTTCATAAATATAAATCAAAACTTTCCCAATCTCCCACGGGTAATTCCCCTCATTCCCAAAAACAAATCATTAAAACTCAAATCACCTTACGGAAAACCTCAGCTTAATTTCATCACAAAATAAAAGTCCTAAAAAAAGGCTCTTATGTGTCTTGTTTTTGTATAATACGAGGGCTGTGCAACAATGATCATTGTTAGCAACTACTTTTTCAGTTAAAATAAGGGTGTTTTATTATTAATTCATTCCCTTCCTCATCCATATGATGAACAGCAATTTCTTCATAATCTTCTGATAGAAAATTGTCTAATTGATTTAATGTAATGGCCTTGTATGATCCATTAAGCATATAAAATGTTGGTGTATTAATAAAGAATAAACCAATTACTTCGTAATTGGATATATCCAAGTCATCAATTTGATAAATGATTTTAAAATGTTCCTGAACGATTATTTTATTATTTGAAACCCAATCAATCTTTTTCTTTAATTTCGGTTCATATTTTGTGATGAAGTTTGTGTTATCCGTTCTAAAACCTACTGCTTCATATTTTGCTTTGTTGTATTTTGAATCTGCAACTATTATCTTATTACTCGAATTGTCTATTACTATAAAATCAATTTCTCCAGCAACCTTGTTATCAATGTTAATATTGTTCTCTCCAGGTCTTTTAAATGATTTGATGTTTCTTACATAGCGTAAACCTCTATTTTTTAGAATTTCCTCTACTTCGTCTTCTAAAATACTATCATGTTCATTACCTTTTTGGCTCATATATTTAAACATGTATTTATTTTGTCTCCATTCTAGTGGTATGGTATTCCAACTTATTGCATTTGTAGATAAAACATAAATACTCTCAGCAAATTTCTCCTTTCCAACTAACGCACGACTCTCTCCATCTATTTGATAAATTAGTATTGGTCGATACATATAACGTTCTGTTGAATAGGGTTTATAAATCACATCTTCTATAGGTTGCTTATTCTCTTTTGAAATCGAAAGACCATTGTAAAACTGTTTAGCAGATTCTTCACTTATGTTGAATTGATTAGATAAATTTTTTGGTAGAACGTAGGGTTCAATAGTTTGAAAAGGTGAAGAACTAAAATGTTTTTTTATTTCAAAAATCAAGCCTCCCGCATAATCATAGTCTATTTCAAAACACTCATTAATGGCTTCCATTAATTCGTGAACAGCATTCTCATCAAAAACACCATTTGCATAGTCAGTATTGAGTTTTGGAAACAGTTCATTATATGAACTCCCGTAATGTTTTTGCCAATGGATCCCTATAAATCCGTCATTGTCAAAATTTATTTTTTTAGCATTAGGAATCATTTTATGAAAAGCTATATAATCAGCAAATGTGTAGAACCAAGTTCCAAGGTAAAATAACCTCTGGATTTTATCATCCATCCTAAATACTTCTTCACTTGTTGGAAATTTCCCCCATCGTAAATCAATATCACAACCCTGTTCTAAAATTAGTTTAAGAATTCTTCTATATCTCGAAAAATCATTCTCGTCAATTTTCCCAAAGGCTAAACCACCTCTTGTTTTCACCAAGAATTCCAACGACTGTTCGTGAAGGTAAAAAACGTAATTGAAAAATGAGGTTGTTGATTCTTCAGATATCAAACTTTTGAATTCATCCACAAGAAATTGAAAGCAATCAAGGAGTATCGCTTCAACTACAAGGTGTTCAGTAAATTCGATCTTACCATATTTTTCAACAATATACTTTGAGAGATTGGTCCAGTAAATTTCTCGATAGGGTTCATATTCATAGCTTAATATCAGATTTCCGTAAATTTTTACTCTACCCATTTAAATTTTTGGTGTTGTTTTTAGGTTGTTGCTAACTCACTATATGATTACCAAAATATATTTTTATCCCTTAAAGTTGCAGGATAACAACACTTTTATAGTGGTTTACAATTTTATGATTTATAAATATAAACCAAAACCTCCCGGATCTCCATGGCATTTTTCTCCTTTCCCCGAAGAAACCAAATAAACTCCAACTCACATTACGGAAAACCTCAATCTGTTTACTAAGTAACATGTATAGTTACTTTAGGGCGGGTTAAAAACTTATTTGCACCATACTTATTATGTATATATACCGATTTTATAGTGTATTTATAGCGTGTTATTTATATGGATTATTCATTAATAATGGTAACCATGGTAATATATAAGGGAAGTAAAGGACGTAGGATATAAACAAAAAATGCCAACCGTTTAGGGTGACATGAATTGAAATGAATGTTCTTTTAACTATTTTTCTTTGTAGAAATTTCTGTTTCCTTTTTTTACAGCCTTTAAGTGTCTTCTAAGAATTGATGAAACATCTTTTGAAGCTGCATCGAAATCATATTCCTCTTTAAGCTTTATGACTACATCTTTTGTTGTTCTTAATGTTTGAAAGTAGCCATTTTCAATATATCCTTTAATTCTATATGTTAATCTAGATTTTTCTCTCCTTTGGGGAGAAAGTTTGCGTCTAGGTTTTACTTGGATATCAAAATCTAACATCTCTTTAGGATGGATGTCAATAGCTAAGCAAACTTCCACAAAATAAGAGAAATATGTTTCAGATCCATTCTCTATATTGGAAATTGTATTGTATGTAAACCCCGTCATTTCCGCTACATCTTCTATCTCTAATTCTTTAATTTTTCTTTGATCCCGGATTCGTTTACCAATGATTGACAGTATTTTTTCATTCTTATATCTCATCACTTTTCAAATTGACAAATAGATAAGACGATAAAAAATAGTTAGAAATGAAATTTTGTCGCTTAATAAATAATTGCTTATATTTGATTTTAGAAATATATTTGCGATACTTCAAATAGAAAAATATTAGAAGCTATTCGCTTAGAGTCTCTGACAGAAAACTGGTAATTTAATGTAACGGGACAATAAGTGTAAATGGCTCACGACCCGGGCGTGGGCTCACTTATCGTTACACGGTTCTTACCAGTACCGCTTGTCAGATAGGTTGAGTTTCCACGCCCTACTGTTTTTATACATTTGGTGTTTTTCAACATATCTTAGCAATGGTTTCAGTTTTCATTTAAGATTCGTGGATTATAACGTTCCTTATGGTCTAATGGCTATAGGAGAATTAAAAAAGGATAGGATGAAACACCAACCAAAACACCGCAATCAGGGTGCAATAGCTAAAGCACAGTACAACACTGCGTTTACAGCTTATTATATCTTGTTTGCCAAAAAACCAAAATGTCCCATTTAGGCCGAATTAGCCGCCTTGGCTTTTTGGTTATTTGTTACAGGAGTCACGTTAGACATATTCCTGCTTTTGCAGGAATCTTATTACAGCATTTTTAATGCTGTAACCGGTACTTAGAAATTATATATCAATTCTTTTTAGAAATGGTATATCTCCTGTAATTCTGACTACACATAATCATGGTATCCGGCCATGAGAAAAATTTAGAGATTTATTGAAGGTATTGTTCATTGTCAATTTAAACCGTCATGAACTGTTGATTGGAGTGTAATAAAAAGGTACAGTGTACCTTTTAGCGATGGAGCCAGCCGACGGAGGGACGCACAGTAGGGTTGCTTCCAGGCTTTGCTAGGACTCGAAGAGGTTTTGCAAGGTAAGTTTTAAGCCCTATGAGATTGCCACCCCTTGCCATAGCAAGGCACGCAAAGACGCCGATTTGAATTGTTTTGGGAAATTTTAAAGGAAGACTATATGGCTGTCTTTCAGAAATATTGAACGGAAGAGCGTAAGTGCGTTAGCAAGGCTAACAAAGCATGGGGCGGAGCGTTAAAAAACAGTTTAGTAAACTGTTTTAGCGAATGAGCCAGCCGGTGCGTGGAAGAGAGAATGATGCGATAGCAATTTCCTTAAGACAGTCTTGAATTTTTTGGTTCGTTTTTGTTTCAAGACAAAAATGAACAAGACATATAACATTTGAGTTAGTTGATAGGGGAGAAGCAAGACCTGTGGTCGGCTTGGGTAATAATCGTACTGCAGGTCGCTATCCTTTTTAGTAGAACCATTAAATGCACTATTGTTTATGATACAAACTAGTTATTAAAGACATAAAGAATTACCTGTTTTATACAGGTGGTAAAAAAGTAAAGGCCCTCTGGTGTAGTAAAGGGAAAAACGCAGAAGGCCTGATCTTAACAAAATCTAAGTTTCATTAAAAAACTTTTCAAAATTATGAAAAATAATACTTTGAACAAGGGACGGATACTGCTATTGCTAGCATTATTTGTAACGCTCTTGTTGCTAACATATTCCGCTTTTGGACAAACCAATAATTTATATAACCAACAACATCGGGTCAGTGGTATTGTTACCGATACTGACGGAATTCCGATTCCTGGGGTGCATGTACTTATCTCCGGTACACAAACAGGAACCTTTACAAATACTAAAGGTAGTTATACAATTAGCGCCCATCCCACCGATGTTTTAAGTTTTTCTTTTGTAGGGTTTGATACCGTTGAAGAAACAGTAGGCAACCGTATAGAGGTGAATATTACCCTTAATGCATCTGTAACAGACTTGGGAGCGGTAACCGTGAATGCCGGTTATTATACGGTTTCAGAAAAAGAACGGACAGGGAGTATTAGTAGTGTGAAAGCTGCAGATATAGAAAAACAACCGGTGAATAATGTTTTGGGAGCGCTCCAGGGGAGAATGCCGGGGGTGTATATTCAACAAAATTCAGGAGTTCCCGGAGGTGGGTTTACCGTTCGTATCCGTGGACAGAATAGTATCTCCAGTGGGAATGATCCCTTGTATATTATTGATGGAGTTCCTTTTATTTCAGAAACACTCTCTACCATTGGATTGGATATTGTTTCTGGAGCCAGTCCGCTCAGTAGTATGAATCCGTCAGACATAAAAAGCATAGAAGTATTAAAAGATGCGGATGCTACTGCAATTTATGGATCACGAGGAGCTAATGGGGTCGTATTGATTACGACCAAAAAAGGGAATGTTGGTAAAACGAAAGTCGACCTTAATATTCAATCTGGTATTGGTCGGGTAGCTAATTGGGTAGACCTTTTAAATACCACAGAGTATCTTGAAATGAGAAGGGAGGCTTTTGCTAATGATGGTGTAGAGCCAACAGAATTCAACGCCCCGGATTTGTTGGTATGGAATACTAATCGGAATATTGATTGGCAAGACAAGGTCTTTGGAAGTACCGCATATACAAACAATGCACAATTATCAGTTTCAGGGGGAAACAGGCAGACCCAATTCTCCGTTCGAGGGGGGTATTATAAGGAAACAACAGTATTCCCCGGCGATCATGACTATAACCGTTATAGTTTAAATTCGAATATCAATCATAGGTCTGATAATGAAAGATTTAAAGTCTCTTTGGCTACCATGTTTTCCGTAGAGGATAACAACTTGTTCAAATCTGATATTTCATCAGATGCGATGTTATTACCGCCAAATACTCCCGAGCTTATAGATCAAGAAGGCAACCTGGTATTTTACGAAGAGTTTACCAATCCGTTTACATATACTAAACAGCAGTTTAATGCCAATACCAAAAATTTTAATGCCAATACATTGCTTAGCTATAAGATATTGCCTGAATTGGAGGTAAAAACAAGTATAGGATATACCTCGATGTGGCGAGATGAATTACAATTGTTTCCACAAAGTTCTTTAAACCCTGTTTCCTCTGCCGTTGCTTCCACAGAGGCCGGAAAGGCAACTATGGAGAGTTGGATAGTAGAACCTCAATTGGAGTACAGCAAAGAGTTTAAAAACAGTAAATTGAAAGTGCTGCTGGGGACTACATTTCAGGAAACTACCCGGGATTTGATGGTTACAGAAGCGTCCGGCTTTAGTAGTGATGCCCTGTTGGAAAACCTTTCTGCTGCTTCTCAGGTGAATATTGTCAGGTTTGATTATTCGCAGTATAAATACAATGCTATATTTGGCAGGATTAATTACAGTATTAAAGATAGATACATAATAAACCTAACCGGTAGGAGGGATGGTAGTAGCAGGTTTGGCCCGGGAAACCAGTTTGCTAACTTTGGAGCCGCCGGGGTTGCATGGCTGTTTTCAGATGAGCCTTTTATTGAAAAAAGCCTCCCTTTTTTAAGTTTTGGGAAACTAAGAGCAAGTTATGGTATTACCGGTAATGATCGGATTGGAGACTATGAATATCTCGATACCTATTCTACAACCGATTATCCGTATCAGGGCAATGTAGGTTTGTATCCAACTCGTTTGTTTAATCCTGACTTTGCCTGGGAAAAGAATAAAAAACTGGAAGCTGCTTTACAACTGGGCTTTCTTAACGACCGGATCTTGTTGGGTACCACCTACTACAGAAATAGATCCGATAACCAGCTGGTAGGGCTCCCGCTTCCCGGAAGTACTGGGTTTACAAGTATTAGGGCTAATTTACCAGCTTTGGTAGAGAACTCTGGTTGGGAATTTGAACTCAACACCATCAATATTCAAAGAAATAACCTTAACTGGAGTACATCAGTTAACCTTTCCATTCCGGATAATAAACTGTTAGAATATCCTGATCTTGAAAGTTCTGTTTATGCCAATATTTATGAATTAAACAGGTCTTTGTCACTACAGAGAAAATTACATATCTCAGGTGTCAATCCGCAGACCGGGGCGTATGAATTTGAAGATGTTAATAACGATGGCGCAATAAGCAGTCCGGATGACTATCGTTCGATTTATGAGTTAACGCAGGAGTTTTTTGGTGGCATTCAAAATAGTTTAGCCTTTAAGAATTGGCAGGTGGACATATTCTTTCAGTTTGTAAAACAAACAGGTTTTAAATACACTCATTTTTTTGCCCCCGGATTTATGTACAATCAGCCCGCTTATGTAATGAATAGATGGCAGAATATTGGAGAACAAACCAACGTTCAAAGGTTTACCCAATCATATACAGATGCAGGAATAGCATATTACAATGCGCAACGAACCGATTATGTTTATGGAGATACCTCCTTTGTTCGGCTAAAAAATGTATCGCTATCCTATAATCTTCCATATCAGGGAAAAGCTTTCGAAAATGTAAAGATTTATATGCAAGGACAGAACCTGTTTACCATTACCGGTTATAATGGTCTGGATCCGGAAACTCAAGGGTTTTCATTGCCTCCTTTGCAGCGGTTTACAATAGGGATGCAACTTACTTTTTAAGGTCTAATAATAAAATTAAAAACAATGAAAACAATATATATACTATTGAAAAAGAAAATAATCCAGGCGATAGGAGTCTGGATTTTAATCCCGATATCTATAGGAATTATAGGTCTTTCCTGTGGATGTGAAAGTTTTGTGGAGACAGAGTCTCCGAAAAATGAACTGGTAACGGCATCGGTGTTTGAAAATGAAGCTTCGGCAGTTTCTGTAGTAACAGGTATTTATTCCAGAATGATGGGCTCTATTGGGTTTGCATCCGGACATTATCAAAGTGTTACCATTCAGGGTGGTTTATATGCGGATGAACTCGACAGATACAGAGCAACCAGCGCTTTTTATGAAAACGCTTTAACGGCAGATGAATCTGCTGTGAATTCACGTTGGTGGCAGGAACCATATCAATATATCTATACCTGTAATGTAATTTTAGAAAAGTTGAACTTATCTGAGAATATTTCTGATGTGGTGAAAAAACAACTGGAAGGAGAGGCAAAATTTATACGGGCATTTTGTTACTTCTACCTTGTAAATACCTTTGGAGACGTACCCTTGCACCTGAATTCAGATTACCTTGAAAATTCAGACAAAGAACGGTCACCAGTCAATGATGTCTATAATCAGATTACTTCTGACCTGAAAGATGCACATAACCTCCTACCTGAAGATTATATTTTATCCAATTATGAAAAGACACGTCCAAATAAATATGTGGCCTCGGCTTTACTAGCCAGGGTTTATTTGTATCTGGAAGATTGGCATCAGGCAGAAGTCTTTGCATCTGAAGTAATAAATAATACTACGCTCTATGCGTTAGAACCGGATCTTAGTAAGGTGTTTTTAAAAAACAGTCATGAAGCAATCTGGCAGCTTGCCCCGGTAAACCCTCATTTAAATACAAAAGAAGGTTTCCGGTTTATCCTTACTTCAGCACCACCAAGAACACAGGCATTAACAGAAAATTTGGTGAATGCTTTTAACGATACCGATCAGAGACTTGTAAATTGGATAAAAAGTGTAACTGATGGAGAGAACATTTGGTACTATCCATATAAATATAAAATAAGAGCTGCAGATGAAGTAACCGAATACTCTATGGTGATGCGATTGGCAGAACAATATTTAATTCGCGCGGAGGCTAGTACCCAAAATGAAGATTTTCTCGGAGCCCAGATGGACTTAAATAAAATCCGAAACAGAGCCGGATTGGACGATACCCTAGTTTCATCAAAAGAAGAACTGCTAACGGCTATATATAAAGAACGACGTCTGGAACTGTTTACCGAGTGGGCACATCGTTGGTTTGACCTTAAACGAACCGGAAGGGCCAATGTAGTATTAGGTAATGCAAAACCTAATTGGGATGATAATGATAATTTATTTCCCATACCAACCGAAGAACTTTTAAGAAACTCAAAGATGACCCAAAATCCTGGGTATTAACCAATTTTAATATTCATCATGAAAGTTTTAGATTTTATTATAGGCATCTTATGTTTAGTATCAGTTTCCAGTTGTAAAACAGCCAACAATGAATCCGATGAGCGGGTAGCTGGTGCTCAACCTGTGGTTATTACAGGACAAATTCTTGGTAGTGATAAAACAGTAGATTCAATACAGATTTATTTTGGTGGAGATATACCATTTAATAGAAGGCTAGGGGTCGATCGTCAAAGAGTTAAAACGGATGAAAACAAGTATTTTAAGTATACATCTCCATTAACCAATAAGCCAGAACGATTCTACTTATTTTCATTGAGAAACAGGGATAAGAAACCATATTTGGCTTATGGTGATAATATTCAAAACTATCTTGTACAACCCGGAGATAGTATTCATATCACTATTGACCAACGTGGTGAGGAAACAAAGTTCTCCTTTTCCGGTAGGGGATCGGCGAAATTTACTGCACTTTGGAGGGCTGATCAGTTGGTAAGTAGCCAGGAAAGTTTTAAGGCAATAGTGGACGCAGAAATCAAGCTTAAAGGATTAAAGGGGGTAGATATAAATAAGGCCAGAATGACTTTAGGAGATTCTATACTTAAAGCTCAATTAAATACCTTAGAACAATATAAGAAAGAGGTAGATCCGTATGTTTTTCAAATTATGCAGGCGGATATTTTAGGAAACGTAAAATCAAAATACAAAAGTTCCTTTAATATTAAAGCGGAAGAACTGACCGAAAAGAAAGCCGCATTATACAAAAGGCTTATAGAAGAATCGCTTCAAGCAGATCTTCCTGATGATGTTTTAGCGGAGTCTCCTTTTTATGTGCGTTATTTGTCCAATATAACCATGACCGAGCTTAAACTAAATAATCCTGGTGATGCTTCTTATAATAAGAATAATATTCAGGTTAAGCATTTCGGAGAATTTTGTTCCCTGCTTCGTAATTCATATTCTGGTTATCTAAGGGAAAAGCTGATATTATTCAACCTGCAAAGCATGCGTGTTCAGGATACTTATGGTTTGGACGAATGTTTGCAAGCAAGCTATGCTTTAATTAAAACCCCAGAACTTAAGAAGATTATTGATGATTGGTATGGAAAAAAAATAAGAGGGGCAAAGGCTTATAATTTCTCCCTTACTGATGTACATGGAAATGAGGTGCAATTGTCGGATTTTAAGGGAAAGGTAGTTTATCTGGATATTTGGTTTACAGGCTGTGGCGGATGTTTAGCCTTGGCAAAAGAGGTTGATCATAAGGTATATCCCGAGTTTAAAGATAATAAGGATGTGGCATTTGTTTCTATATCATTTGATAAAAGTAAAAAGCAGTGGTTAAAAAGTGTTGAATCACAAAAATATGGATTGAAAGAATATGTTAACCTATATACCAGTGGTTTGGGTATAGAACATCCTTTTTTGAAATATTATGGGGTAAGAGGCGGCCCAACTACAATGATTATAGATCGGAAGGGTCGGATATATTCATCAGCACCGCCAAAACAAGGAAAAGCATATGAATTGATAGCCCTAATACAAGAAGCATTAAGGAATTGAATTATGTGGCAAGCTTAGATTGAAAATACCCAAATGTTCTTTATAGGTAGCAACGAGTACATCTTTATGAACAATAAAGTTTTGAATCTTTTCTCCTTTATAGGTAGGGAGATAGAAACTATATTGATAGCTATGGTCTGCCAGTGAGTATACATCGATAACTGAATTTTTATTAAAGGTAATTCTCTTTTCATTGGAGGCTCTTAGGTTAGAGTTTATGTATAAGTAGCTGTCAAACAGGGCAGCAGACCTGTTTACAATTAATGGGGGAGCAGTAAGTGAATGATGCAGCTGCTTCCCTTTTCTATAGGTGGCAACATGTATTTGTGCTTTACTCACCGTATCTATTGTGTTACCTTTGGTAAGGAGGTTTAAGTTTCTATCCATATACAAATACGCATTACGATAACGGTATAAGTAAACAATACGCTCTGTAGATAAGTCGTACATTAGGTTACCTTGGGAACAGAATACACCGTCGACTTGCTTGGTCAGTAAATTCGGTTTTTGAATTACTTCAATTGGGGTTAAGGTCTCTTTGGACAAAATGTTTTGCTCCAATGTCTTATCATATGAAATAAGGATATAATTTGTAGAATCAAGAGGAAAACACCGGGAGAAATTAAAAGTGTCTATTTTTCGAACAATAGGGCTTTTATTTTTAAAATTGCTATAGAGAATAGTAGGCGTAATACCCTCATACAAAAATATACCGTTTGAGTTTACTTTTATTTGAAGTGCTCCCCAAGCTAATTTTTGCACATTATCGATCTTGAGATCATATTTTTTAGACTGTAAGGTTTTAATTTGGATTGAAGTTAATTGATTAGGGACTCCTGCTTTGGAAAGATAGATTTGACCATTACGATTTCCTACCACAGTTTGCTCCGGCTCAATTTCTGTAACTTTCCATTGAGATATGGGATGAGGTGGAAAGACTCGAATAAAGGGATTCTTATGGTTTATATAGCTTTTTGATTTTTGATGTAAAAAAGTAACGATAAGTATACCGAACGCTAATAGAAGTGCTATTCTTTTTAATCTGATTTTCATGACAAGCAAAAGATTAAGGAATTGGGAAAATCTTCCCAATTCCATAGTTAATCAGGGCTTTTTATAAGCCTCTACCTCACTGGTACATCCTAAGTTATCGTAAACGATAAAGTCACACAGATCACCGGTGTAATTTGGACTACAATCTGTTTGAGGTGTACAGCCCGTAGGGGTTTGCTTGTAGTATTGTATAAGAGTCTCTTGGTCAATATTTTGACTGGCAAACGCTGCTACTACTGCTACAAGAAAAGCTGCACTTCCTAAATAAATTCTAAGTTTGTTCATAACTAAACTATTTTAAATGATGCCTACTCTTTCAGGTTTTCGGCTTCCCCTTATTTATCTAGATAAATTGCTTTTTGTCTGGAAATGTTGTTTTTAGTTTGGTATCGTTTTCAGGATATATCCATATACCGATTAAAGCCAATACAGTAAAACTAATATTGAAGATCAAATGTTCCTGCCATCCTAGTTTTTCTAATATTCCCCCACAAGAGCAGGGTACATAGTCACTAAAATTAAGTATAGCGATAATGTACATGGTGAAAAGTCCCATAAGGCCTAAACATCCATAGAGTGCAGACAACCGTAGTCTGGGAATGATAAGCATTAATGCTATGATCAGCTCCACTATGGGTATCACCCAAACCACCCATCCGGCAAAAGATGTTAATAAAGGCGACTGACCCAATTGAATTCTGAATTGCTCAAAATCCAAAAGTTTACTGATGGCTGCATAGGAAAACAAAAGGATGAACAGGAAACAAATGATCTCTGTTATAATTGGAAAGTATCGGCGCGCTTGCATAATTAAATAACATAGTTTTAAGTGACGCCGGATGTTTTATGATTGTAAAATTACATCATTTGAAATGGAGTATAGTATACAAAATGAATACTTATTTTATTCATAGTATCTAATGGGGTATTATTGTAAATGTGTATTTTATATGCTTTGAATTAAAGTTTAAATGAATCCTTTTTCCCTGGCTTTTTCAAGTAAAGCCATGTTATCATTACTATCTACATTAAAAACCTCTCTTAAAAGCTGCTTTCTTTTGGCAATCGCTGCCCTGGAAAGCCCTAATTGGTCTGCGATAGTTTGTAGGTTTGCTCCCTTGGATAAATGATACAATAGCTTTCGATCAATTTTGTCGAGAACAAAATCATTGCTTATAAATTGTCGTATGGAATGCGTAACGGTTTTACTGAAATAAGGAGGAGCCGTCAAAACACGCCAAATAGCATGTTTTAATTCCTCTGTGGTAATATCACTCTTAACGAGGAATCCATCGGGATTGACCTGTTCTATAATACTTTGAATTCTGTAATGGTCGTTAAAGGTGGTGGATATGATGATTTTAGTGCTTTTATAGTTCTCCCTGATTTTACTACCTAAATCTTCACCGGAGATAAGCCCGGTAGCTTCATCCCCGGGGATATGGATATCTAAAAGTACCAGGTCATATTTTTTCTTTTTTAAATCATTTACTGCATTTGAAAAACTATGTGCAATTTGTACTTGAAACTCCACGTTTTTTTCAACACCCAGTTTACATATGGTGTCCTCATAGGAGTTCGTGATAAGCGGGTGGTCATCAACCAATAATATGTGAAATCGCTTAGTGCTCATGATACCTCTGTATTGATTGGAACCGTTATTAATATGGTGGTCCCGTGGTTATGATTTGAAGTTATTGCTAAGGTGCCTTGCATTTTTTGAACCCTTGATTTTATGTTTCTTAAACCAAGTCCCTTATGATGATTACTGGCAATACCAACACCATTATCTGTTATTTCTAACATCAGATTGTTTTTAAGGTCGTATTCTAATGTAATTTTAATTAGGGTTGCTTTTGAATGTTTAATGCAGTTGTGTAAACCTTCCTCAATTATATGATATAAGTTGACCTTAATGAAATCATTGATATGTTCCCATTTAATATCATCATTGTGGTTAAAATTATAATCCAGCTTTCCTAAATAACTTCTATTTTGAATCAACTTGGTTACCATCAATATAAAGTCATTGTTATACTCTATAAGGTTGTTTCTCAAATCGTGGGAAAGTGTTCTGATTTCGGTTTCTATACGCTGAAGTTCCTGTAAATTAAAATGATGTTTTTTAATAACTTTCGAGCTCCCCCTTAAATCAAGATTTCCCCATCCGATTCTTAAGGCAAATAAATAACTTAGAATTCCATCGTGTAAATCTTCTGAAATCCTGATACGCTCCTGATTTCGTCCTTGTTTTAATTTTTCATGTTGCCTTAGGGTGAGTAGATAAATTTGTTCATTGGCCTTTTGTTGATTTGTTTCAAGTTGTAATAACTTGTTTTCTGCTTTTTGTCGATATAACCAATAAGTCATAATTATTAAAAGGATAATTAATATACTACCAATTATAACCCATTTTATTTTAGAAGATAGTTGTTCGTTTTTGGCAATATATTGATCTGTTTCATATTGTATCCTTGTAAATTTGTTTCGAGTTTGTCTTTCCTGGTTTTGAATTTTCTTATTCAAACCAATGTATTGATGCAAATAATTTAAGGCATTTTCAGGATCCATTCTACTTAGTAATTCAAGTGTTTCAAGTAAATTACTATTGTTATTGATCTCCTGTGAAAGGATATATGCTTTTTGTAAATGTTGTAAAGCTATGGCGGTGTCTTTTTTAGAGGCATAATACTTCGATAAATGAACCCTACTCATAATAATCCCCGGAATATTGTTCATGCTATCTCTTATATGAAGAGCCTTGTAAAAATCATTTGGTAAACCTATAGTATCGTTACTCTTAAACTTGCTATAGGCACGATTATCCATTAGGCGGGCATAAAGAAAAGGCGATTCACTTCTTAGTTTGGGAGTTGCAAGTGCACTGTTAAAATAGTTTAAGGCACTTTGATGATCCCCCTGTTGTTGATATACGACCCCTATATTATTCTGAATATCCTGATTAAAATAGGATTGGTCTGGTATATGTTCTAAATTCTCTAAAGCTTTTTGATAGTACCCAATTGCCTTGTCATATTCTTCCAGCTCTTCGTAGATAACTCCAAGTAGATTATAACTATAAAATAATTGTTTGTATTTTTTTTGGTTTTTATAGGTGTATATTGCTTTAAACAATAGCACTTCGGCTCCGGTATAGTCGTTCAATCTGCTTTGGATAAGCGCCATATTGTATCGCATCTTTGCCGTAAAATAAGCATGGTCCATAGCAATAAAGTGCTTTTTAGCCCTACGGTAGTGATAATAGGCACTGTCATAAATGCTTTTTTGGAGAAAGAAAGCACCGTAATTCCAGTGAATTTCCCCAAGTTTAAAGGTGTCTTTTAATTTCTCAGCTATTACGAAAGCTTTTTGGTTTGAAGCTCTAAATAGCAGGGAATCATTTATAGATTGAGCTTGGTAAGCTACTTCATTTAAATATTTGAGTTTTAACGACTCATCCTGAAGGAATAGACTTGAGTCATACACCTTTTGTAGGTAATAGTTTCTTTGAGTCTTGGAGAGGGTATTAGTTTTTGCCTTATCAAGAAGCATAGATATTTCATCTCCTTTTGTACTTCCTTGGTTCTTTTCGGAGGTTTGGCATTGAACCAGTAATGTCAATACAAAGCATAAAAGGAGTGAAGACAGAAGATATTTAAACCTTAATAACTTCACGGATCTGAATTATTTGGGGGGAGGTTTAAATATAATAAAAGCCTTCAACAAATTATGTTAAAGGCTTAATGGAAAAAAGGAATTTTCGTTGAAATACTTCTAATCCCTATCGTTATCAGGATGTGTACTATTATTATCTCCTGTTGCGAGTACTTCTGGATCGTTTTGATTTTCTATTTGATCTTCAGGTGGAGTACAACTGATAAATACAGAAAAAATAAGTATCAAGGCTATGGTATATTTTAATAAAATTTTCATGAGATTTTGCTTTTAATTACACAATGAGTTTATAGGCCTACTGGGGCCCAGTATCTTTTTGATTGTGCACAATCAGAACATTAACAATGATTTTATGTTAATGTTAAAAGCAGCTTTCTGTATCGAATTTACCTGTGATAAAAGATTTTTGATGTTAAAAAAATATAGGGTTAGTGAATGTGTAGTTTCTGTGAGGGAGCGCTCGATTTTTAAGAGGGAGAAAAATTTTAATAGGAAGCATTGAATAGGGAAGAATGAATAGTCTCGATAGTAGAGTGAAACTTTTTAGAAAATGGAATCCTTTTTTCATATCCCCGAAGCCAACAGGAAGTTTTGCCAAAATCAATTCGACTTACTTTTAAGGTATTTATAATATAACTCTTATGGACTCTTTTAAAAAACTCTGGCAGCTTACTTTCATAGGTCTTTAGTGTTTTAAAGGCATTAATTATATGACCATTGGTAAGATGGAAATCCGTTGTGTTATTATCTGCCTTTAAAAAGAGAATTTCTTTGGTATCCAGATATTGGTAATCTTTATAGGATTTAAGACATATAAGATTATTATAAGCCTTGTGAGATTTTTGAAACCGTGATATGCTTTTATGAAGTTCAGCCGTCGATAATGGAGTAGTGAGGTAATCAAAACACCCATGTTTAATCGCTTTATAAGCCTGTTCTTTTGTGGATGAAAGGGCAATAAATTGTGGTAAGTCCACATCATATAAGTAGAGCTCTAGCATAAAAGCAAAAGCATCACCAATAAACCCTTCGATATTGATAAATACCAAGTCGATTCGTTGTTTAATGAGTAACTCAGTTGCTTTGATAAAACAACTGGTACTTCCCATCGATCGAAACTCACTGTATTGCCCAAAGGCATTTTCAATAGAGAGGATTGTTTTCTTATTGGATGCTATAATTAGATAACTTTTCAAAAGCTTTATATATACCTTTTGAAATTATCTATAGTGGAAATAATGGAGGTAGTTGTCGTGAATAAAAATAGTATTTAAAGAGTCTATAACTTAATGGATATTAAAATATATTTTAGTGAGGTGTTAAATGCAATAGTACACGAACCCCATCCGGCTATGAAAATATATGAGGATTTATTGATAGATTTGGACCAGGCATTGGAAGGTTTAAATAGCGAAACAGATGATACCCTTACCAAGGCTGAAAAAGGCATTAAACTGACCAAAGAAGTTGTAGGTAGGCTACGTGATCATGTCTTGGAAAAAGGTTTTGTCAATAAAGAAAGTGAAACGCATTTTTTTAAATATATTAAACCTCAGGTGCTGAGTAAACTCATTTATTTTATTAAAATCTTTACTATTGAAAGCAAACGTCCTAGAAGTAGTTATGGAGCCCAAAAACAATATTTTGAAGAACATATTGACAGACTTCAGGATTATTTTAATGATAATCTTGAATTTTACCATTATTACCGCAGAGGAGCAACCATTTTTGATGATCAATATTTTTTAAGAGGCAAGGCAGATATCAGATTGCACCCTGATACTTTTCATTTTTTAACCGATGAGCAGTTTTCTACCAGTCATGACAGTTCTGTAGCGATGATAATCGCTTATGATATGCTTATAGCCTACCTTAGGAAGGAAATTCAAAAATTAGGTGTTGAACAAGGGACTGCAAAGAGAATGGAATTAAATAAGCCTGTCCCTAAGCTTTTCTGGACCAGTAATAAAGTAGACCTTATAGAACTTATTTATGCGCTGCATACCTCTGGTGCCATAAACCGAGGTACAGCAGATATTAAAGAAATAGCCCTTACTTTTGAAACCATTTTAGAAATGGACTTAGGAGATTATTACAGGACTTATCTGGAAATCCGCTCTCGTAAAATTCGCCGGACTAAATTCCTGGATAAATTAAAAAATTCACTTCATCAACATATGGAAAATTTAGATGCCTGAAATTACCCAACTTGGGTGTTTTTGCTTCCGTTGCACAAGACATTTAATTTGAGGTGATTTCTATCATGATAATATAAATGTAACCTTTAATTCGATGCATTCTACCCTATATATTATGTAATGTAAAAATTTCCCAACTTGGGTGCTCCTTGTGAATAATTCCCAATAGAAGCTTCCAAATTTGCCTAACGAATGTCAAATCATTGCAAAGCCGTCAATTCATATTAAAAAATAAAGTTTACCAGGTGGCTTTGCTATTTAAATTCACAAATTATGGGAGCAACAATTATTACCACCAATGATCTTCGCGTGTTTAAAGAAGAACTTATTCAGGAGCTAAAAGAACTATTAATGGACAAAAAGCCTGCCGGGAAACAATGGCTGAAATCAACCGATGTGATGGAGCAACTACAAATTAGCCCGGGAACCCTTCAAAACTTCAGACAAAATGGAACGATTCCCTATATGAAAATAGGAGGACTCATCTATTATGATCAGGATGACATCTATAGAGTGATGGAGAAAAATCGAGTGGATTAAAACCTTTTGGTTCTATGAATTATATAACTCATCTAAATGGGGTATTCCACCGGTTTGAAAAAGATGAAAGACTCAAGCCTGTTCATATTAGTCTTTACATGGCCTTATTTCAGTTGTGGAATCAACAACATTTCTCCTGCGAATTTTATATCAGGCGAGAAGCTTTAATGCAAATTTCCAAAATTGGTTCCAGGACAACCTTTCATAAATGTATCAAACAACTCTCTTGTTGGGGATATTTAAAGTACCATCCTTCCAAAAGACCCTACCCTGGAAGTAAAGTGGAGATGATCAGTTTTCAATCATCATACCTGTCAAATAATGGTCATGACAATACCAATAGTGGACTACCCTCCATTAATGTAAAACCAAACAAACAACAAGACGTAACAAGACCACCAAATGAACATGAAGTAATGGCGTTTTTTAAGAACTGTAATAGCCACTTTTCGGAAGCTGAGAATTTCTATAACTATTATCAGAAAACAGGTTGGAAGACCAAGAACCTTAAGCCAATTGAAAACTGGAAACAAGCAGCTACAAACTGGATGTGTAGGGCTGGAAAATTTAAACCATCCAAGGATCATAACCAGGACCATTTGATAATTGATAATAACAAGAATTATGACAGACCCTTGTAAAATAAAAGAAGGTAATACAGAGTATAGCCTGGGGGCCTATGATGGAACGCACCTGTTGTATGACTTTAAAAAGGTATTGCATTATTTGCATGCAAAAGGACAATTACTCTTTGGACCCGGTTTTAAAATTTATGAGGATGATAAGGAGATCATATACAAGCTGGTAAATTATTTTATTCGGGAAGAGGCTAACTGTAAAAAGCTACATCTGGATATGAACAAAGGACTTCTACTAACTGGTCCTGTCGGTTGTGGGAAGACCAGTCTTATGAAACTGCTTCGACATATCGTGCCGCATCAAAAATCATATGAACTAATTCCCTGTAGAAATATAGCCTTTGAATTTAATCACCTGGGATATAAAGTGATTCAGGACTATGGAAATCAGGGTTTTTACTGTTTTGATGACCTTGGAGTAGAACCTCAAGGGAGATACTACGGACAGGATTGTAACGTAATGGGAGAGATCTTAATCTCCCGTTATGAATTATTCGAAAAACATGGGATACGCACCCACATTACCACCAATCTTAATGCCGATGAACTGGAAGAACGCTATGGAAACAGGGTTAGAAGCCGGATGCGCAGGATGTTTAACTTAGTAAGTTTTCATGCAACTTCCAAGGATAAAAGAAGGTAAAGTTAAATTTTAAATCTACTACAAATGAAAATAGCATTTTATAATATTCAGAATATATTTCACAGAGATCGAAGCCTGGTAGAACAATCAATGAGCGAATCTCTTAAACGCTGGAGGGAAGAATTCGAAACCTTACTACTAAAGAAGCAACGAAAAGATAGGGATTACTCAAGGATGCGGGAATTATCTTTTTTGTTGGGTTTTCAAAAAGCAGCCTCAGAGCCATACGTGGTGATGCGCAGACGGCAAGGATCCCTTTACATACGTAAAAGAAATCATTCACTGGACTATAAAGCCAATAGTTTAACCGACTGGAATGGATGGATTAAACTTGGATCGGTTCCTATTAATGAGCAGGCTATTATAAATAAGGCAAAGGTAATAGCAGAGGTTAACCCTGATGTTTTAATTCTACAAGAGGTGGAAGATCGGGCAAGCCTGGTGGAATTCAACCGGGATTACTTGTCAAAATTTATGGACGCTCCGTATGAACACATATTGTCAGTAGAAGGTAATGATTATAAAGGTATCGGAATGGCAATTATGGTTAAAAAGGGTTACTGCATTGAATCGGTAATGAACTTTGCACATGTTTTAGATCAAGAACATAAACCCTTATTTGATCAACATTTGCAATTATTTAAAATAAGGAATACATCTGGAGAACGTTTTTTGATAGCATCTGGGTATTTTGTGGATCAGCATAGGGACAAGGAATCTTCCGATAAGTTGCGGCTAAAACAATCAGGTAAACTCCAAGAGGTTTATAGCAGTTTGCAGGAAATAGGAAATGAAAACATTATAATTGTTGGAACTTTTGGTGTTCCCTCATATTGCCATACGTTAGCTCCGTTAATAAGAGCGTCCAATCTTAAAGAAATTACCAAGCATCCCTCTTTTAAGGTAAGCATGGACAGGGGTAAAGACAGGCAGTATTTTAGTTTAGGCGCCTATAGAAAAGGAGTTAATATCAAACAGAAAGATTATATACTGCTTTCCCCGTCATTCTTTGATCATATTATTAATTGTGGAATGATACGTAAAGGAATTTGGTCAAATAATAGAGCACAATGGCCGGTATTTAATTCTTTAAAAAGTGATTTAGAACAGGCCAGTAGCCATCCTATACTTTGGATGTACTTATCGCGTAATAAGCATTAAAAGTTGTTTGTACTTTTTGATTTCTTTCAAATATTTACAAGGGTAATATTTACGCTTAATTTTATAACGAGGGTAATTTTTTCATATATTTACTCTTGTTTAAATAACCGATGTAAATATTACCCTTATCGAAATGGTTAAATTTAAGAGAGAAATACCATATAATGACTTGCCATTATTGCCTCCGAATCATACCCTTGAAACTACTGCAGTATTAAGAAGGACCATTACTGCCAGTAGAGCACTTGGCCAACTCAACGGAATGCTTACCAACTTACCCAATCCAAACTTGTTTTTAGATTCAATCCATTTACAAGAAGCCAAAGCTAGTTCTGAGATCGAAAATATTATTACCACCAATGACGATTTATATAAAGCTGTGGTTGCGGAAAAAAAGTTTGAAAACCCTGCTACAAAAGAGGTTTTGAGCTATAAAGAAGCCCTATGGAAAGGACTCAAAATAATGGAAGAAAAACCATTTATTACCACAAATTTATGTATCGAAATTGTTCAAAGCATAAAAAAGAACAATGCTGGAATAAGAACCACCCCTGGGACCGCACTCAAAAGTGAAAATGGGGAGGTTATATATACGCCACCAACGGGAGAGGCTATAATTAGAGATAAATTGGCAAATTTGGAAGCTTTTATAAACCAGCAAAGCGAAATAGATCCATTGATTAAAATGGCTTTAATGCATTATCAGTTTGAGGCTATTCACCCATTTAGCGATGGTAATGGCAGAACAGGGCGTATCTTATTATTATTATATTTAAAAATTTCACGATTACTCGATACCCCTGCAATATACCTTAGTGAATATATTATACAGAATAAATCAGATTATTATCTGAAACTGAGAAATGTTACAGAAAAAAATGATTGGGAAGGTTGGATTCTTTATATGCTGGAAATGATTGAATTTACAGCTAAAAAGGGATTGCAAAGAATAAAGACCGTTACTGATCTCATGCATTCCATGGCTGAAGATATCAAATCAAAATTACCAAAAGTTTATTCTAAAGACTTAGTAGAAATTCTTTTTAGATTGCCATATACAAAACGACAATATCTGATTGATGCCCAATTAGGAACGCCTAAAACTGTGGGTAATTATTTGATCGAACTTGAAAAGGCCGGGTTTTTAAAATCTGAAAAAGTGGGTAAAGAGAAACTCTATTTAAACCACCAATTAATGAGCGTTTTAGAGTAGTAATTCGTTTTGTATTAAAAATGCAATAAAATTTACATTTGAGTAATAATTCTAAAATTATGACAGGATCACTATGTTAAAAATTTAGCCATTTCGGTCCCTCTTAGTCGTACTTCATAGCTTCATAACAAGTTCAATAACACTGATGGTTTTGTTTGTTAAAAACCATCAGTCCAACCAATCCAAATAGAACAGTTATGAAAAAAATAGTTTATGGCTTACTCATTTTTCTATGGAGTTTTACTCCCGTTTTTGCCCAGATAGGGGGAATCGAAGATTCGGTGAATGATATCTCTGATACCATTCGGGCAGTATTTCCCATTATTCTCGGGGTGATATTTCTTGTGGGTTTTTTATTCAACGCAGGACACTTCTTTGGTGAGAATGCAGATCTTAAACGCGGAATAACAAGGGTACTTGTATTTGTGCTTATTGCCGGGGCAGTAGTGGGAATCTTCACTTATCTCATAGGCATTGTAGTATGAAAACTTATAAGGTCTATAGAGATATCCGAAAAGGTGCATTGATTTTTGGATTGCCCGTATCCCTTTTTGCCCTGTTGATGATAGCAGTAGTGGGATCACTGCTGGTGATCATATTCTCCTTTAGCCTGGGGATTATACTAGCACTGATAACCTTGAACCTGCTTTTATACTTTACCCTACTCAAGCTGGTTCAATCACCCGGACTTTTTCATTTGAAAAAGGTGTTTCCATCGACCATTTCCAATAAGCAAATAAACCTCTTGTCTTATGAGGATTAATCTAAATGCATATCATCCTATAGCTCACATCGAAGATAACCTGGTTTACGGCTCCAATGGGAATCTTGCCTTGGGATTTACCCTATCGCTTCCAGAGGTGTATTCGCTTTCAAAAGATGACTTTTCAAAACTGCATCAACAGTGGTTTCAGGCCTTTAAATCCTTGCCACCAAGATGTATCATACACAAGCAAGACCTCTATTTAATTAAAAAGTACAACCCTCAAAACCTCCCTCAAACCTCGTTTTTAGCCAAGGCCACCTGTGACTACTTCCAGGGAAGAACCCATATGGTGCATCAGAGCTACCTGTTCTTTGTGTGGAGCGCAAACAAAGCCTTGAACGCTTCCAAATACCGTAACCCGTTTCGAAAAGTGGAGCCTTCCATACCATTGCATTTAGAAGAATCAGCTAAAAAGTTTAAACAGGTCGTAAGGGATACGGTTTCATTTATCAATAGTAATGGGAAGGTCAAACTACATCCGCTTTCTAAAGAGCAGGTTACAGCGCATTGCAAAGACTATTTCAATGGCTATAATTCAGATGTAGATACCGATATTGAACTTAGCGCTGCCAACCTTCAAATAGGAGATCACCTTTTTGATATCCTTGCCATAAACAATGAGCGCCTATTTGGTGAAACCATACAACCCAGTGTGGTTAATGATTTCTTCTCTAGTGATGATTTTGTTTTTCACCAGGGGTTTATCGATGGCCTGGGATTGGACTTAAAAGCAAACCATATCGTAAATCAGATCATATGCCTTGATGATAAACACCGCTGGAGAACCCTACTTGAGAAAAGAGAAGAAGAGCTAAAAAAGAGCGTTAATTTTGGATCACAGAATAAATTGATCCTGGAGAAAATAAGAGGTATCCTCGATCAAATCAATCGCGATGATAACAGCAGAATCATTCGTGGCCATCTCAATGTAGTTTACTGGCATTCACAATTAAAAGCATTAAAAGACATTGGCAGTAGGGTCAAGACCTCCTTAAAAGCATTGGACATTAAAGGGTATTACCCCACAGGAGAAGCTCGCAAGCACTATTATTTAAATTCTTTTCCTTGTCATGTTTCTAATTTTCGCCCCGATGATCTCTATGTGACCGATCTAAAACATGCACTCTGCCTTTGGATCAATACCACTAATTATCGCTCCGATACCACTGGGGTGATCTTTAATGATCGCCAGTATAACCTTCCGGTATTAAAAGATGTGTGGGATGAAAGGAAAAAGCGGATAAAAGCCCGCAACTTTGCCATTTTCGCCCCCACCGGGGAAGGCAAGTCATTTCTGGCAAATAATATACTCAGGCAGTATTACGAGCAGGGCATTCGCCTGGTTATTATCGATCTGGGAGGCTCCTATACCAAATTCGCCAAACTCTATCCCAATGATCATATCGTAATTCGATATCAACAGGGAAAAAGCCTGGGGTTTAATCCTTTTTATAAAAATCCGGAGATTGAGCTCTCCTCTGATATCCTGGAGGATCTTATGGCTTTTGTGGCTCAATTGTATATCCCTCAGGGGAGCTTATCCAAATACCAGGCCGTTGCCCTTAAAAGAATTTTAAAGGCGTATTACCATCAGGTAAACAATGGGCATAGCCTGCAAGGCTTCTATAACTTTATTGAATCCCAAAGAGAATCCCTGCTTAGCAAACTAGAGATTCACTCAGATTACTTTGATGTATCTGGATTTCTCCACGTGATGTCGGAGTACGTCAATAAGGGGATATACAGCTTTCTTTTTGATCATACCCAAGATCAATCCTATCAGCTGGAAGATAAACGCATTATCATCTTTGAACTCGACCAGGTCAAGGATCATAAAGAACTGCTGTCGGTGATGCTCAAGCTTATTAAATCAGCCATAGAGCGGACCATTTGGAGAAACCGGACCGAAAAGGGAATGATCCTCTTTGATGAATTTGCCAAACAACTCAAGTTCGACAACGTGCTGGAAAGCGTGGAGTTTTACTATCAGGCCATTCGTAAACACAATGGAGCCATCGGTATTATTCTGCAATCAATCAATCAGCTGCCACAAAACAGTACCGCTGCCAGTATCCTTGAAAATACCCAGGTGATCTATAGCCTGAGAAATGAAAAAGGATATGATCCCTTGCAACAAAGGCTGCAACTCTCCAACCACGATCTGAATCAATTAAAATCGATTCGCAACCAGTTAAGCGCAGATCAGAAATATACCGAAATCTTCATCAAGGTGGGCTCACAAAGTAATGTGTATCGCCTGGAGGTGCCTCCTGAGGTGTACGCCGCTTACCTGACCGATGGAGAAGAAAATGATACCATAATGGGTCTTTATCAAAAACATAATTCCATGGAAAAGGCCATTAAAGAATTTATAAACCTTAAAAAACAGATCACATGAAAACAAAAATAAGGCGGAGTTTACTGTTACTTTTTCTAATGCTGCTGATCGCTGGTGATACTTCGGCACAGGGCCTACCGGTTTATGATAATACCAATTTTATATCTCTGGCCAAACAACTTATTGAGTCGGCTAAACAGACCTCACAACTGATTAAAACCGTAGACTTTCTCAAGCAACAAAAGGAGCGTATCGAAAAGGTAAACAATGCCATTAAACAACTAAGGGCCGTACAGGAGATAGTACAGAACAATCAACAGCTCTACGAGCTGGTGCGTACCGATCTAAAGGAAATATTAAGCTCCCAGTATATCCGGGCAAAGGAAATTGATCAGGTGTCCATGGCCTTTAATAGCATTATTATTACCTCCCTGGAGGAATTGTCCTTTATGCAGCAACTACTCAAAAGTAATTACCTGGAAATGACCGATGCCGAACGGTTGTCGCTACTGGAGGCACAAAAGATGCGCTCTAGAGAAATGGTGGCTGAAATAAAACTTAAGAGAAAACGCTACCAAAGCATCATCGCCTTTCGCAAGCTTCAGGACCAGGTCAATAACAGGGCAAATAATTATGAATAGCCATGGAGTCCATAGGTCTTGAATATGTAGATGCTGTTTTTAATACCATCAAACAAAGTGACTTCTCGGAGTATACCATGGGAGGGGTAAAGGTCCTGGCTGTGGTGCTTTTTTTGGTCAATATCCTTAAAAAGTACTATGAAGGGGCCACCCAGGCTAGCGGGTATACCTGGGGACTTACTCCCTCAGATCTTATTAAAAATTTTGCCATTGTTTTATTGGTAGTTTTCTCCACCCAGATCCTGGAGTTTTTTGATGGAATTCTGGTGGCTATTGAAAGCCAATACCGCGATACCGCACCAGCATTGGTTCCCTTACAGCTTCAACAGATGGAACTGCAACAAGACATCAATTTTGTAGAGGCCGGAACCAAAGCCCTCAGCATGCTCTATGAATACCTGGTGACTCCTCTTTATCCCATGAAAATAGTAGCCTTTATCCTTGGGCTGTTTTTGTGGCTGATGGATTTGTTTATATATCCGCTTTTTTTGGCAGAACGCTTTTTTCTTCTGGGACTCATGCAGGCCTTCTTTCCGCTGGTGATTAGTATGGCTGTCTTTGAGAAATTCAGGGAAATGGGCTATCGCTACTTTAAGTTATATGCAGCTGTCTATATGATGGTACCCGCCTTTTTTCTGGTAAATGTCTTTATCAATAACCTCTACCAGGAGGTGATCACTAATTTTTGGCCCAACCTGGTGGGACCGGGAACCGAACCCGGTATATGGGAGCCCCTTGTACAATTAGGGACCATAGGGTTTATCGTCTTTTTGAAATTTAAACTCTATCGTAGAGCCATCACCTTCACCTTTAGAATGTTTGTTACATGATCAATACATAAGTCTATGAAAACTCCTTACATGAATATTTATCGCGTACTTAGAATCAATAGAATTGTTGTGCTGGCAGTAGTTATCATGGCCTTTGTCAGCATGATTTTTGCCCTTACAACCATCTATCGCCTGAATAACCAAATGCTTAATTCAGCCTTTATGGTCAATACCCATGGCAAGGTAATTCCCCTGAAACTGGTCAGTCAAAAGGAAACCCTGGAGGTAGAGGCCAAGGCCCACCTGGATTTGTTTCATCGTTATTTCTATGGGCTGACCCCGGCTAATTATAAAAACCAACTAAAAAAAGCTTTGTGGTTAGGAGATAGTTCGGTTGATCAGCTCTACAAACAAAAAAAGGCAGATGGACTCTATAACCGCTTATTGCAATATGCCTTGCAACAGCATGTTCGAGAGGTCTCCTCTTATGTAGACCTCTCTGCTCAACCTTATCGATTTCAGACCAAAGTCCTGCTTGAGGTGCACAGGGGAGCCGTAACAGATCACTACCAGCTTATAACAAGTGGAGCGCTGCAGCCGACCTCGCGTAGTTTCCCGGAAAATACCCATGGTCTGCTCATTACTGAATTTTATGAAAACCAGTTAAAAAAGTTATCAGATGAAAATAAATAAAAACAAATGGATCTTTGCAGGCCTGATATTGGCAGTTATACTTTTTATCGCCTCCTATGCCATCTACCTAAATGGAGAGGATCGGCAATCACAAACCCTTACGGGTCCTGAGCTGCCCGAGATAAAAGAACCTTCCAAGTCTTTTGATAATAGGCTAGAGGCGGTGGATGCCATTGAACAACCCCGAAGGGTGGATCTCCCTCATATGTATGAGCAGACCAAAATGGATTCATCAGGTTACTCTCATCCCGATTTGGAGGGAATCAGCAGGGCAAATTCAATCGATAGTATTTATCAAAGTAAGCTCTATCAAACTGCTTATGATACTTATACTAAAACATCGCAAGAAACTTTGCCTGGGGACCTTGATTCCACTGAGGCTAAGGGAAGAAAACAGTCGGTTACTACAGAGAAACAACTACTCAAAAAACATAGCCAGTTCTATACCGTGCCAAAGCTTTTTTGGCAGGATCATTCCCTGGCAAAGACCGATCCCTATATCTATGTCGTGGTCCATGGCAAGCAAACCGTGCAAAACAAAGACCGTATTATCCTGAGACTTCAAAAGCCTGCTACCATAAGAGGAAGGCGACTGGATCAGCATACGCTGATCTATGGCTTTGTAACTTTAAAAAAGAACAGAGCCCAGCTAGAGGTTGACTTTATAGATTATCAACCGGCTCATCTTATGTCCTTTGACATGCTGGATGGTAACCAGGGCATTTATATTAAAAACAGCCTTCAGGCCCAGGTCAGTGCCCAAAGTGTGGATCAGGTGTTGCAAGAGGTGAATATTCCTTCCTTACCACAGCTGGGCGGACTTAAAAACGTATTTCGTAAAGACAATCGTAAAATAAAAAATACCATTTATCATAACCATCAGCTGGTATTAAAACCTATCCAGCCATCTAAATAATTCACTATGAAACCAGTACTTGTAAAAACAATTATACTACTATTACCCCTTACCATGTGGTCGCAAAAAGCCTTGGATACCCTTTATACTAATGAGTATATGAATGTGGCGCTAATCTTTCCTAGCCCCATTAGACAAGGGATCACCGGAAGTGCAAACTTTACCTTTTCCTATAACAGAGAAAAACCACAACACCTGGGCCTTTTGCAAGGCCAAGGCGGGTTCTCCAGTAACCTGCTGGTTATTACCCAAGACGGTCAGGTGTATTCCTATTATTTAAAGTATAAAAAAAACTTAGCAAAGACGCATTACTTTATATCGCCGTCTTATTCCATTGGAAAGGAAACCGGGATGCAAATGAAAGTCATTAAAAACAGTGGAAATCTTCCCTTGCAAAGTGATTCTATAAAGCTAGCGCAGGCTTACTTTAAAAAAGGAGCCCAATACTACCTGTCAAGACATTCGGCTGCCAGAGCCGCTAGGCGATCCCAAGGAATTGTCCTTAAAATGGAAAGCCTGAACTATCACAAAAACCAGGTCTATGTAGTCTATCAAATAAAAAACAATTCAGCTGTTGATTTTCAATTAGCCTACCTTAGGATGTATAAAATCACAGGAGACAGTAGAAAAAATGCCTCTTTTCAAAGCCTGCCACTGGAACCGATCTATTATTATGCCAGACCCGATAAAATCAGAAGGGGACAAGCCTTGCGCTTTGTCTATGTGTATTCCAAATTTGTGCCTTCAAAAGATGAAAAATTGTTGGTAGAGCTATTGGAAGCCAATGGGAGCCGCATGATACAACTTCGTGATTAATAAACTGAATTGGAAATAAATGCTAAAATTCTGTAGGAATATTTGTAGAAAAATTCTTATATTTAGTTCAGTTAAAATTCAATTTAAAAAAACATGGGAAAATTTGTTATTAAAACTGATAAACGAGAGGAGTATCGTTTTAACCTTAAAGCTGGTAACGGCCAAGTCATTTTAGCAAGTGAAGGATATAAAGCCAAATCAGGTTGTACCAACGGGATTGAATCTGTAAGAAAACATGCCCCTGAAGATAAATATTATGAGCGCCTGGAGGCTAAAGATGGTAGCCCATATTTTAATTTAAAAGCATCAAACGGCCAGGTCATTGGAACCAGTGAGATGTATTCCTCGGACAGTGCCATGGAAAATGGTATTGCCTCGGTAAAAACAAATGCGCCGAGTGCTACGGTAGAAGATTTGTCTTAGATTTACTTTGAATAGTTTTTCTGATTTTGAGGGGGTGCCTATTGGGTTGGCATCCCTTTTTTTAATAGCCTGCTTTTTGATAGTAGCTTGTTAGGATATGCCAAAAATACTGCGCGCCTGCTTTTGTATGTTTTGGAAATGCCTTTCTAATTCTTGCTGATTCAGTTGCTGCTTTGCCCGAGGTAGTCCTTTTAAAGGCTTCCTATAGGGGAATTGTACCAGGCGTTCCTTCCCGTCTGAAAAGACCACAAATTGTCCAGGTTTTAAACGAAAGAATTGTTGGGATCGGATTTTGACCACCTCTTTTTCACTTTTGGTAATGCGTGTGGGGGATTTGCTCATCCACGAGCCGGTGCTGATACTCTTGCTGTGGCTTTTGATAAGTTCAAAGAAGCGTTCATAATACTTGGCCGTATCAGGATCATTAACCTTTCCGAAAAATTGATAAGAGAGATTGGCAAGAATGGCTCTTCCGGCTTTCTCACCGTAGAGCAGGTCATTTTGAATCTTATCCTGCAATACATAAATGGTAGCGATTTGATAACTGCGTAAGGTGGCTGCAATACGCTGCATATTCAGTAGTCTAAGGGTAGAGGCCTCCTCCATGAGCACATAGGAGGGAAGCCTGTGACGCTCGCTCATCTGTTTGGTGATGGTATGTAAAATACAAGCTATAACAGGGGCGTAGGTGGTTTCGTATTTGGGATTGTTCACAAGAGAGACCACCCCGGGGGTTTTAGGATTATTAATCGAAAGGGTAATCTCATCTGCAGAAAGTGTATAAAAAATACGCTTGGTACTGATTTTTTTCAAAGCATTGGCCAGCGTACTGGTGACCCCGGCAGTTTGACGGGGAGAGTCCTTCCCCTGGATAAAGGCACTAGCCATGGCCTTGGAGATGGGATTGGAACTTAGAAATGCCATAAGACTCTCAGAGTCCAATAACTGATATATGGCTATTAAATGGGGTAGGGTACAGTATCGCGGATAATCACACCTTAGCTTCCAGATAAGTCCCGATAATAGCCCCTCCACCACATCGCTGAAAAATCGGGTGGAATTGGAACTGGTCGATTCCTTATGTTCTAATAGGTTTTCAACAAGGACCCTGGATAGTTCGTGAACAGACTCCTCATCAGGGAGGTATTTGGGAGCTATCGGATTAACCCGCTGGTAGGGCACATCGAAAGAAACGATATGAAAGGGGATATCAGTGGATTTAATCAGGGGATAAACCAGTTCTGTGAGTTCAAAGTTTTTGTAGTCGTGAATAACACCACAGTAGTTGGCCGCGGTTAGCCCTTTTAAAATTTGGTATACCACACTTTCTGTTTTTCCGCTGCCCGATGCCCCCATGATGCTGATGCCTTTTCTGATATCTTCAAGGTTGATAGTTCGGGATTTGGATTTAATACGCAATCGAAAATTAAAATGGCGTTGGTTTGAGTGGTTATTGGACTGTAGCACCAAAAGCATCAGGTTGATCACATAGGCAGGCAACAGATACCAAAGCATAAACTGCGCTAAATTAAATAGGGTACTGTACAGGCATAGCTGTATGATAAGAAGAATTATAAGAATCACATGATTGATCACAAATCCGTAAGATCTGATCCTATAACACAGTAAAAACAATAGGAGCAAGGTCAGCTGAAAGCCAAGAACGTTGGATGTAATATACCCGTGCATAAGCCCCCTTTAATTAATATTCCATGGCCTTGGAATCTACCCCGAGATCCATGGCTCTTTTTAGTTTGTTGAAGGTTTTAACGGCCAACTGAATCTTTGTTTTTGGAATCCGAAGATCAGGAACTCTTAAGCCGGTTTGCTCCAATATTTTAAAAGCTGCCTGCTTTTGAACCGATGGAAGTCGCATTATTTGTGCAAAATATTTGGATTGATCCTTAACAAAAGTTTTACGAGATCTGTAGGTTTCAACATAGTTTCTGGGATAATCAAACAAGCGGTCAAAGGTGGTTTCTGCACCTTGATAGAACCGGTCGCGATCAAAGCCCCTTTTTATCAATTTTCCATGAAGCAAAACCTGAGAGGCTTTGTATTTGCTACCCGGGGAAAGACTAAAACTATTGCTGGCATCGCGGCGACTAACCACAATATGGATATGCGATTGATAACCGGGCTTTAGCATTCCCTGGCGAATCATCTGGCCATTGATCTTATGTGGAGCCTGATTTTCAAGAAGGGCAATTTTCTTTTTCATCTGCTTTAAATCTGCGGAGAGCTCCCCGCGCTTTACCATTCGAATTTGATTTTCCAACCGGATGATCTGGCTGCGATAAGGGGCATTCTCCCGAACCTCCCTGTCAAAACCCTTGTAATGACGCTGGTGCTCAACCCGTGCATAGTATTTTAAATCCCGTATGGTAATGGGATTATCCCGGTTGAAACAACCGGCATAGTGTTCCATGAGTTTTCGGGTATAGTCCTTTAAAGCCTCAGGATTATTTTTTATAAATGCTAATTCACGGGCACTGGGGTTGACTGTGATGGAGTAGAAGCGTGGTTCTGTTTTTTTAAGTTTGGCGGTATTGGCATCGATCTTTTCAATTACCCGATTACTGGGGATTTGATCACTTTGATGGTTAAAAAAGGATTCACACTGATCGGTGGAATTACCCAAATTTTCTTTATCGAGATAGTTGACAAAATCTGTAACACTTTGCCCATAGGTATTGCCTAGCTTTTGCGGGGTAATGGTCAGATACATCGGTTAGACATTGAGTTTGGTTTTTATCTTGGAGAATTCTTCAGGGCTCATCATAACCCTTAGTTGTGGCCTTCCAAAACTGGTGCGATGAACTACAATCTTATCTAAAAGGGCTTTGATGACCCTTCCTTGTTCACAGGCTTTTATATCCTCCTTTAGGCTAATTGAATCAGAAGCCTTGGATTGATCCTGTCCTTTGACAGAAAGCCTCTGTATGTTTTCGGTGAATTGAGGTGATCCTGTAAAGGTGCTGCCTTTGAAAAGTTCAAGCATCATTGCCAAAACTGGTTTGGTTTGATGCTTTTCAATATCCCTTATAATGGCAATAAGGGCGTTGATTCTTTTTTTGATCAATTGCTCCAAGTCCGCAACCGTTACCTTGGTGTTTTGTTTTTCCTGAACTTGAAGTAATTGCTCTTTTTCTAAAAGTAAGGCCAAGGCCTTAGAAGGGGTGATCTTAAACTTTTTGCTGTAGGTTATAAATCGCTGAGCGATCTTTTTTTCAATAACCAGATGGATGTGATCTTTCATAACGGATTGGGTTTACAGGCCCATGGATAAGAGCCTTAGTCAAGCTATGAATTTTCAGTATGGGCAAGGGTCTGGCAAGTGGGTTTTAAGATAATTGAAGGGGTGTTTTTGAAGGATTTGTGATCAGAGGCCCAGGTCGTTGCATATTTGTTAAGGTTGATTGCCCTTGCATCTGTTTGCAATTCTTCTACCTGCTTTGGATCTACTACAGCGGGCGCGCTTACCTACCTTTTTTTGATAGCAAAACACCAACATTTAGAAATTGACCGGACTGCATAAGCCGCTATCGCTTTTATAAGTCCTTCTCAATTCTAACTATTGAATTCGTGTCAGCATCAAAAAAGGTAACAGCTCACGGCTCTGTAAGAAGTAAATCAAAATAACAGTTTATGAAATCATTTGAAAACATATCACCTGCAAGTGCAATCAACAGTCAATCAAAAAAAGAAAACGCTTCGGGTATAAAAAGTAAATCATTGTGTAATTCGGTGGTGGAGAAAGCCGCCATAAAAATGTTTCAATTATGAGTACTATTAAAAATCGTGTACAGCTTATCGGGAACGTAGGACAAGATCCTGTTATTACCGTTTTAGAAAGTGGTAAAAAAGTAGCTAAACTCTTTTTAGCTACCAATGAGAATTACAAAAATTCCAAGGGTGAAAAACAATCCCAAACCCATTGGCATACCATTATTGCCTGGGGGAAAACCGCTGAAATTATTGAGAAATTCGTCGATAAAGGTAAAGAAATCGGAATCCTCGGAAAACTCAAAACAAGATCCTATACCACCGAAGATGGTCAACAACGTTATGTAACCGAGGTGGAAACTAAAGAAGTCCTTCTAATGGGTGGGAAATCATAAAAACAAAAAGGAGGGATCCCCACAGATAATCTGCTCCCTCCTTTAAATTTTAATTAAGCTGAACAAAATTATGAAATTAAAAGCAAATGAAATTACCGTAAGCTATAAAGAGCAACAAAGCACAGACCTTATAAAAGTAACAGGGTCTAAAAGTGCTGCCGCTATCCTTTATGAGCATTGGGATCCGCAAACCATTGGCCTTAATGAATCATTTAAAATCATGCTGCTCAATAACGCCAATCGCGTCAAAGGTATATATACCCTCTCTACTGGAAGTATAACAGCAACCGTAGTCGATGTGCGTATTCTTTTTGCACTGGTTTTAAAAACATTATCTGTAGGTATTATCCTGGCGCATAATCACCCCTCCTCAAAACTTAAACCCAGTGTCTGCGATATTGAACTGACATCTAAAATTGTCAATGCAGCCCAGCTCTTTGATGTGAGTGTACTGGATCATATCATCCTAACACCCGGAGGGGATTATTTTAGTTTCTCCGATCAGGCAATGATATAATTATTCAAATTAGCCTTCCATATAGGGAGGCTTTTTTAATGGCGGCTGTATGAGTTTTGACAAGCCTTGTGCCTGTCAAAAGGAATAGCAAGAGGATAACACGCTAAAGCGGTGTTTTAATAATTATGCTAAGTTTATATAAAAGAGGTTACCCGAACAATTTATAATAGGCAGATCAACCATTTTATTTTAAGTTTTAGGCATAGTATACTTTTACTTCTAATAGATAGGGTTTTATCAAATAAGTAGTATGGAATATTATTGATAATATTAAATATTATTTTTATCTATTTGTTTTCGTTATATGTATATGGTATAGTGTTTATTACGTTTTTTAAAACAGATTATCTAATTAATCATGTAAGAAAATTTTCTTGACACTCTTTGTTTATATTTATTTTTTCTCTTTATTTGAACTTGTTGTTTTAAGACTTCTTCCTCAATTGTTCAATTGTGAGTTAAGGAAGCGAAGCTATGCTTGATATATAAGTGTCCGAATTGTTCCCGTTTTAAAATATAATAAATAAAGTAAAGTGTAAATGAGTGACCAAAAAAGCGGTAAATGGCATGTGATTTATGTTAAATCTAGGTATGAAAAAAAAGTTCATAAATATTTGAAAGAAAAAAACTTAATTTCTTTCCTCCCCGTTACCAAATCAATAAGAAAATGGAGTGATCGTAAAAAGGTTGTTTTTAAGCCATTATTCCCTTCATATGTATTTGTATATATTAATACATCATTAGATTTTCATAAAGCATTATCTGTTAAAGGAGCATGTTGTTACATTCGGTTTGGTAAAGAGTATGCAATTGTATCTGATAAGGAAATTAATCAAATAAAAATTCTTGTAGAGGATGATAATATTTCAGATATTTCAACCAATAATCATAACCTTAAGGTTGGCGATACTAGACAGATTGAATCAGGTCCTTTATCAGGATTGGAATGTGAAATATTAAAGGTTGGTAATAGTAATAGTATTAAAGTTAAATTAGATTCATTACAGCAAAGCATTATAGCAAGTGTCCCATCTTGTTATTTTAATTGTTCTATTGAATCATAGTAACTTGATCTTTCAAGCTTATAAATTAAGTGATCGTGAGTTGTTTAGAAGAATATAATAGGCGTTTTTTATTGCAATGGTATGTGTTAATAATTATTTAATATAGGGTTAAATTTAATAATTTAATATTATTGTTTTTAGTTTCTTTCCTTTAAAACTATTTGACAGGTAAACAAAGTTTCAAATTACACATTTTCCACAATTTAATTACAATATTATTCTCTCTCGTTCTCAGTAGTACGAAATATATGAATGAAATTAAAATTTATTCCAATAGAATTAATGAATTAGAAGTAGTCTTATGTATGCATTCTTAAGATTACATTGTCTTTTAGAGGTTTAGATTCAAATATTTGACAGGTCAATTTACTCTATACTTTCGGTAATTGACAGAATAAAAGTTCCAAGTTTGAAGATTATAAGTGCGGATGCATTATAAATGGAATAAAAATTATAGAGTTTAATTTTATTTTTGATTCATGTAGAGCTATGGCATTTTAATTTATTGAAAAGTAAAAATTCAGATAGCAAAAGTATTAATTTCTATTTATGGATGTAAGTGGTGAAATTATCCAAGAATTATTGAATATTATTTTCATTGGAAACTTGAAATTGTATTCTATAAACTTCCATTGATTGTAATAAAACTTAAGAAACGACTTATTAAAGCATTATTTTTTCCAAATACTTTAAGGGAAATGTTTTTCATTACCAAAGGAGAAATGACAAGTAGATTTTGACTAATTATAACAATCGGTTCAATATTGATCAGCGCATCATACTTTGTTTATAATTCGTAATGTTTAATTGATTTAAAGAAATTTTGGCCAGAATAATTTAGCTGTAGTTAGATGTTTTATTTTTTATAAAAGAGATTTAATTAGGTTCGAGAGTACCTTCTTTACAGGATTTATTTAAAGCATAAAAAAAAGTAAATGAGTTTAAAGTTTTTTAAATTAACAAAAGAGCAAGAAGGTTTATGGTTAGATTACTGTATTGACCCTAAGAGTTCTGACTATAATGCTGGTTTTTTTGTCAAAATAATGGGGGACTTAAATGTTGAGAATTTTATTAGGAGTGATTATGCTGTAAAAAATCACTTCTATACAGTTGGTAGACTTAGATTTAAGGTCTTAGATGGTATTCCCTATCAATATATTGTAGGAGAGCCAGACTCAAATCATTTCGAATATATAGATTTAACTAAAGAGAAGGTATCAAAGAGTTCGCCAGAATCTATATTAATTGAGAAAAGCCAAAAACCATTTAAATTAGAGCTTGAAGGTTCTGTTAGATCCATTTTGATTAGATATTCACCAAATATATTTTTCTACGGGTATATACAACATCATATTTTAACAGATGGGGTTACTGCTGATTTATATTGTAAAGGCTTGTCATTAGCCTATAATTATGGTGAGGATAGTTTAAATGATAAATTTCCACAAATACAGTTAAATGATTATGTATGTAATTCTAATAGTAATTTTTCAAGTATAAGTTATTGGAAAAATAAACTAAATAATGCAAATGTAAAATTAGATTTTGGTACAACCCAATTAAATTTAAATCTTGATACTAGGGGGGTTTTTAAGTTTCTATTTGAAGAAAAATATACTTCTGCAATCAAAATAGCAGCCAGAACTTATAGAACAACTCCGTTTTTGTTTATGAAGACAGTGTTTGGTATTTTGTTATATAAATACTGGAAACAGAAAGAGGTAATTGTAAATTATGGTTTTAATGCTAGAAAAGGAAAGCTTCACAATAACACAGGGAATTTTGTTAAAATTTTACCGTTTTTATTTAATTTGAATGATGAATTGTCAATCAAAGAATTAATTTATAATGTTAATGATCAACGGAAAAAGGATTTAAAAAACACCAATATATCTTATTTGGATATAATTGATATACTTAATGCTAATAAAAGAAACAGAACGAGAAAAGCCAATATATCATTTTCTCAAACAAGATTTGAATTTGAATCCTTAAATCTTAATAACTGTGATGTAGAAACAATAGGCTCTTTAGGGCTGGATACAGGTGATGATATAAACTTTGTCTATGATCCATTTAGTAATGGATTTATTTCGGCAATTTATTTCAATGAAAAATTATTTAATGAAGATTTCATACGCCAAATAGTTCGGTACTACAAGTATTTGGTTTTAACAATTGCAAATAATGTTAAATTAAAAATCAAGGATTTAGAATCAGTTACTGATGATGAAAAAAGGATGATTATAGGTGAATGGAATGACACCCAAGTAGATTATCCTAAGGAAAAATGTATTCATCAATTATTTGAGGATCAGTCAGAAAAGACTCCAGATAATGTGGCCGTGGTATTTGAAGGTGATTCTTTGACTTACCGAGAGTTAAATGAAAGGTCAAATCAACTAGCGTATTATTTACAGAGTAAAGGCGTAAAGGCGGAAAGTTTAGTAGGTATTTGTGTAGAGCGTTCATTGGAAATGATAGTAGGATTGTTAGGAATACTAAAGGCAGGAGGCGCTTATGTACCTATTGATCCGACCTATCCAGAGGAGAGAATCTCTTACATGTTTAAAGACACGAATTGTGCTATAGTTTTAACACAAGAACAAATAGAGTTGCCAAAAACAAATTCAGAGATTATTTATCTTGATTCTGAATGGGAAAAGATAGCCAAAGCTCCTAGAACAAATATTGAAACAGGAGTTAAGGGAAATAACCTGGCATATGTTATATATACCTCGGGTTCAACAGGCAATCCCAAAGGAGTTATGGTGGAGCATGAGAGTGTCCAGAATTTGATTCAATGGCATACTAGTAAATTTAAAGTCTCTGAAAAATCAAACTCAACACAGTTGGCAAATATAGCTTTTGATGCGAGTATTTGGGAAATTTGGCCATATTTAACATGTGGAGCATCTCTTTACATTGTAAAGAAGGAATCTCTTTTGGACACAAAAAAAGTATTAAATTTTTTAGATGCAAATGACGTTAGTCATTGTTTTATGCCTACAGCTATAGCTGAAACGATATTAAGTCAAAGTTGGATAGAAAATACAAGTCTTACTTATTTGTTGATAGGAGGAGATAGATTTAAAACGAAGGGTTTAAATATAGATAAGTTTAGTTTTAAATTGATAAATAATTATGGACCTACCGAGAACACAGTAGTTTCGACCTCATATGAAATAAATGATTCTAAATTATCTTCTTTAATCGGTACGCCTATTTCTAATGTTCGAGTCTACATTCTTGATAAAACCCAAAAGTCTGTTCCGATCGGAGTTGTTGGAGAGTTATGTATTTCGGGAAATGGATTAGCTCGAGGCTATTTGAATCAGCCTGATTTGACGCGTAAAAAATTCATAAAGGATCCATTTAGTAAAGATCCAAATTCAAGACTTTATAAGACGGGAGATTTGGCTAGATATTTACCAGATGGGAACATTGAGTTTATCGGTAGACTAGATGACCAAGTAAAAATCAGAGGTTTTAGGATAGAGTTGGGAGAGATTGAATCAGTGTTAAACCAACAAGATCAAGTAAGTTTGGGTGTGGTATTGGCCAAGGAAGATGCCACAGGAAATAAGCAATTGGTGGGGTATGTGGTTCCTTCCCAAGATGTGGATGCTAGTCAAGGTTTGAAGATCGAGAAACTAAGAGAAGCACTATCAAAGACTTTACCTGATTATATGGTTCCTTCGTTGTTTGTAAGCTTAGAGGCTATGCCTTTAACCTCAAATGGTAAGATTGATAAGAAAGCTTTACCGGATCCGCAAGGTAATCTTCAAATGACCAATGAATATGTTCCTCCCAAGACGGAAATAGAGAAGAATCTTGCTATAATTTGGCAAGAGTTATTAGGAGTTGAAAAGGTGGGAATTAATGATAATTTCTTTGAACTTGGTGGTCATTCACTAATTGCTACTCAGGTCCTTTTAAGAATCCGTAAAGACTTAAAACTAGAGTTGCCTTTAAAGGTGTTTATCGATAGTCCAACAATAGCCAAGTTGTGTGATAAATTAGTAGATTTTAATACGAATATTGAACAATTACCTGAATTAGTATTTAATGATGAAGATAAGTATAAACCGTTTCCGTTAACAGCTGTACAACAATCGTATTGGATTGGTCGTAGCAAGTTATACGATTTAGGAGGTATTGGAACACATGCATATTCTGAGTTTTATCTTGAAGAACTTGATATAAAACGACTTAATGAAGTTATCAATTATATGATAAAGCGTCATGATATGCTTCGCATGGTAGTGACAGAGGATGGGCAACAACGTATACTTGAAAAAGTTGAACCGTATGAAATTCAAATCCATGACTTTAGGGGGACTACCCAAGAAGAAGAAAAACAATTGTTTCTATTGCTTCGTGATAAGCTTTCTCATCAATTATTTAGTGGCCATGAATGGCCTTTGTTTGATATAAGTGTATGTATATTCCGGGATGGAACTTATAAACTACTTTCCAGTATAGATGGATTAATATTTGATGCGTCGAGTTATGGAATTTTTATGAAAGAAATATTAAGCTTTTATAAAGATATTAGTTTTAACCCCCCTAAACTAGCGCTTAGTTTTAGAGATTATGTAATAGCAGAGCAATCCTTGAAAAGTACAAAATTATATAATGATTCAAAACAATACTGGCTTGATAGGATTAATGAGATTCCTAAGGCTCCTGAATTACCATTAGCTAAATTACCAAGTGAAATAGGAAATGTTAAATTTAGAAAACAACGTTTTGAGTTATCAAGTTTAAAATGGGGTATATTAAAGGATGTTATAAGCTCAGCTGGAGTTACTCCTACTGTATTTATTATACAATGTTTTGCAGAGATAATGCATCGATGGAATAAATTAGAACACTTTACCTTGAATCTAACTTTATTTAACCGTTTACCTTTTCATGAAGAAGTTAATCGAATCATAGGAGATTTTACATCCCTAAACTTATTAGAGATCGATTATCGCAAGCCAAAAGATTTTAAGTCAAGGTTAAAGGATACTCAGTTTCAGTTATGGAGTGATTTGGAAAATAGACACTTTAATGGGATTGAAGTTCAACGTAAGTTATCTCAATCAACTGGATATACTGTTACTATGCCGATAGTTGTAACCAGTACTTTAGGTATTGATCTTAACGAAGATGGATTAAGTCAATTAGAAAGATCATCTCACGAAAAAGTACTTTATGATATTAAGCATTCTTATGCAATAACTCAAACACCTCAGGTGTGGATCGATTGTAAAATAATAGAAAAAAACGGAGGTCTTCAGATTGATTGGGACTCGGTTAAAGAGTTGTTTCCCGAAGGCATGTTAGAAGACATGTTTGGAGCTTTTGAAAGATTGTTAACAGGATTTATAGAGGATAAAGACCTATGGGATTCCAGACAGATAGAATTATTACCAAGGCATCAAGTTTCTATTCAATCAGAGGCTAATAACTCAACCAAAGAATATCCAAATAAATTAATCCATGAACCTTTCATAGAACAAGTAAGGATAAGAGGTGAAAAAGCGGCAATACGAACAAGTACAAAAACGATTAGTTATCTTGAGTTATATCAGAAAAGTGTAGAAGTAGGAGAAGAATTAAAGTATAGAGGAGCGAAACCAAACCATCTTATAGCTATAATCATGGATAAAGGTTGGGAACAGGTAGTAACAGCAATGGGAGTTCAATTTTCGGGAGCTGCTTACATGCCAATAGATGCTTCGCTTCCTAAACAGAGGATTTTACACCTGCTTGAGATAGGAGAGGTTAGCATAGTTGTTAGTTTATCTTCTATTTTAGATGACTTGAGCCTTCCAAATTCGATACAAACATTGATTTTTGATGAGATGCAGTTTGAAAACAGGGCTAAAGTAAAAAATATAGCTAATCAGGGAGTAGAAGATTTGGCATATGTAATATTTACCTCTGGCTCATCAGGAGAACCTAAAGGGGTTATGATAGATCATCAAGGGGCAGTAAATACAATATTGGATATTAATTCAAGATTTGGTATAACAGAAGAGGACAGCTGTTTTGCTATATCTTCTTTAAGTTTTGATTTATCTGTTTATGATGTGTTTGGAATTTTGTCAGCAGGTGGTACCATAGTAATACCTAAATCGTCGGAGCAAAAAGATCCTAAAGCTTGGGAAAGTTATATAGAAAAAGAGAACATAACAATTTGGAATAGTGTACCAGCGCAGTTACAAATGTTAGTGGAGTACAATGGAGGGAATAACAAATTGTCCTCATTAAGGAAAGTCTTATTAAGTGGAGATTGGATACCAGTAAATTTACCGGATAGGATAAAGGATTTATGTCCGGGAGTAGAAGTGATTAGTCTTGGAGGTGCGACTGAAGCATCAATTTGGTCAATATACTATCCAATAGGGCAGGTAGGAGCTGATTGGAAAAGCATTCCTTATGGTAAACCTTTGGCTAATCAGAGTTTTTATGTGTTGAAACCCGATTTAACGGTTTGTCCACAGTGGGTTCCTGGAGACTTATATATTGGGGGTAAAGGTTTGGCATTAGGGTATTGGCGAGATAAAAAAAAGACAGTATCAAGTTTTATAATCCACCCTGAAAATGGAGAAAGGTTATATAGGACAGGTGATGTTGGCCGATATTTATCAGATGGGAACATTGAGTTTTTAGGTAGACTAGATGACCAAGTAAAAATCAGAGGTTTTAGGATAGAGTTGGGAGAGATTGAATCAGTGTTAAACCAACAAGATCAAGTAAGTTCGAGTGTGGTATTGGCCAAGGAAGATGCCTCAGGGAATAAGCAATTGGTGGGGTATGTGGTTCCCTCCCAAGATGTGGAACCTAGTCAAGGTTTGAAGATCGATAAATTAAGAGAAGCACTATCAAAGACTTTACCTGATTATATGGTTCCTTCGTTGTTTGTAAGCTTAGAGGCCATGCCTTTAACCTCAAATGGTAAGATTGATAAGAAAGCTTTATCAGAACTTAAAGAGGAAACGAATGATGGTTATATAGCACCATCAAATGATCTTGAGGATCGTATTGTAGAGCTATGGTCAGATGTATTAGGGGTAAATAAAAGTGTAATTAGTATAAATAAGAGTTTTTTTGAATTAGGAGGGAACTCATTATTGATTATCAAGCTTAAAAATGGTTTATCTAATTTTTTAGAATTTAAAAATATCACCATCCCTGAATTGTTTAAAAATCATACTATTAAAAGGCTAGTTGAGAGTGTTAATCCGGAAAGATTAACAGAATATAAACTTCAAAGGAATATTCAAACAGATAGTCATGAGGTAGCTATAATAGGGATGTCAGGAGCTTTCAGTGGAGTGGATAATGTTACTGAGTTTTGGGATTTGATTAAAAACCAGGATGAAGGCGTTCGTTCTTATAGTCGGGAAGAATGTGAGAAGTTAGGATCGGATCTTTTATTGTTTGAAGACCCTGACTATATACCAGTATCAGGACATGTTAAAGATATAGATCAATTTGATCCCTTGTTTTGGGATATTTCACCTAATGAGGCAAAATTGATAGATCCTCAAATACGTAAATTTATAGAGCATTGTTGGTTTGTGTTGGAGTCATCAGGATATATTCACTTACGAAAAGAAGCTAATATAGGTGTATTTGCAGGAAGTGGGAATAATAATTATTTCTACGATAATATATTAAATGGAAAACAGGCTTCTGAAATTAATCTTTGGGAGGCAGCCAATTCTAGTACTAAAGATGCTTTGGCTACTATGACCTCTTATAGGTTAGACTTATCCGGTCCATCAAATTCAATAAATACTGCATGTTCTACTGGATTGGTATCGGTAGTAGAAGCGTGTAAAAGTTTACAGTTAGGGACATGTGAGATGGCTTTGGCAGGAGGGGTAACATTTGTTAAACCCAATCAAATTGGATATACCTATCAAGAAGGTATGGTGTTATCAAAGGATGGTCATTGTAGGACATTTGACGAAACAGCATCAGGTTCTGTAGAAAGTTCAGGAGTAGGAGTCGTGTTGCTAAAGCGTTTAGAGGATGCAATTAAAGATGAAGATAACATAATAGGTGTTATTAAGGGTTATGCAAGTAATAATGATGGTGCTCGCAAAACGGGCTTTACAGCCCCATCAGTTGCGGGTCAAGCAGAATGTATTATAAATGCTCAAAGAATGGCAGGAGTATCTTCGGATCAAATTGGATATGTAGAGTGTCATGGGACAGCCACTAATTTGGGAGATCCAATAGAGGTGCAAGCGTTAAAGGAGGCATTTGAATTTAATAGTTTAAAAGAGAGAGGTAGTAAGCCAGGGCATAAAACAGTATTAGGTGCGGTTAAGGCAAATATAGGTCATTCCAAAACCGCAGCAGGAACAGCAGGACTTATAAAGGCTTGTTTGATGTTACAGAATGATATTATCCCTGGTCAGCCGAATTTTAATGTACCCAATCCTAAATTAAACCTAGATCAAACAAATTTCGAGATAGTAAAACAGAATAGGTCTTGGGGATCAAGTCTTTATGATCAACGAATTATCGGTGTAAGTTCATTTGGTGTAGGTGGGACCAATGCCCATGTTGTTATAGGGGATTATCTTCCAGGTATCAAAAGTGAATCGGAAAGTAAAACAACTAATCTACCTTCAAAGAAGGGGGATAATGAATTTGTAAATTATGTTGTTCCAATCTCAGCCAAAAGCAAGGAGTCTCTAGAGTTTTATAAACAAGAATTGATAAAGTTATTAGGAGAGGCACATGAAGATTTAAGAATTGAAGATTTAGCATTTACTTTACAAGAAAAGCGAGAGCATTATAATTATAGAAGTGCTTATTGTGGAAAAGATATCAAAGAGTTACTTAACAATTTACAGCAATACGGCTCAACTAAACGGATAAATACAGAGCAAAAAAATAAAATAGTATTTATGTTTCCTGGACAAGGATCACAATATCCTTGTATGGGAAAGGAACTGTATGATAACGATCCATATTTTAAAGCGAGCATAGATAAGTTAATAGCTCTAGCAAATGAACATTTAGAGGTAGACCTTTATGATGTCATGTATCCTGAATTGGGGAATGAACAATATGATATAAATGAAACTAGATGGGCACAGATATCAATATTTATTATAGAGTATGCATTTGCTGAGTATATTGAAAAACTAGGTATTCGGGCAGATGGTTATATAGGACATAGTCTGGGTGAGTATGTTGCAGCGACCTTATCAGGTGTATTTAGCTTAGAAGACGCAATAAAGGTTGTAATAGCTAGAGGCGAGTTAATGCAGTCTATGGAATTAGGAAGCATGTTGGCTGTAAATACTCAGGAAGAATCTATTCGTACCATTGTAGAGACTCATGAGTGTGAAATTGCAGCGATTAATTCAATAGAAGATATAGTAGTCACGGGTAGTGACACTAATATTAACACGCTTAAATTATTTTTAGATGAACACTCTATTTCATCGGTTGTGTTAAACACCTCTCATGCCTATCATTCAAGAATGATGGAGGAAGCATCAATTAAATTTGAAAGGGTATTTGATACTATTGAATTAAATACACCCACAAAGTATTTTGCTACTAACCTAAATGGAGAGATAGCCAAAGAAGAAGTTAGTAAAGTAAGTTATTGGAGTGATCAACTTCGAAATGCTGTTCAATTTTCGAAAGGTATTCATAGTCTATCGGAGTATTTTAATAATAAAGTTAATTTCATAGAGGTTGGTTTAGGGAAAGGGCTTAGTTCTTTTGTAGACAAATACAAAAGGAATAATTCAAAGAAAACAATTCATACGGTACATTTACTACCGTCAAAAAAGGAAAATACTCAAACCATTAAAAAGCTTAATAACAAGGAGGATATATTAGCAAAGTTTTGGACCTTAGGGATTGTAGAGAAACCCAACGATTTAAAACTATTTAAACATGCAAACAAGCTTACAAGTTTGCCTACTTATCAGTTTAATAATAAGACATGCTGGTTGGAAATGGGGAGTCCTCAGGTTGTTAAGAAGTACAATTCGATTGAAGAAATATATTATGAACGTTCATGGGAAAGAATAAAGATACCATCAACAATTGGAGGAGTAGAAGATTTAAGGCATAAGAATATATTAATACTGGTAAACGAAAAGGATAGAAACAAGAGTAATGTTTTAGATTTAATTAATAATTTAAAAAAATATTGTGATCACATAGACTATGTGGTTGATCAGCAAAGCAATAAAATAATATCAGACCTTAGGTTTGATATGGGTGATGCATCTCATATAGATAAAGTATTGAATGAAAAAACACGTAATAAGCCATTAGATCTTGTTATCTACATTTCATCAACCGTAGATATTGATAACCCTTGTTTAGATATATTAGCCATTAGAAATACATTTGATTGGGCATTAAAAACTCATAATAGGATTCCTAAATTTATTTCAGTTACATATGACAACTATGAAGTAATAGGTAATGAAGTTTTAGAGGAAAAGCCTTCAATTGTCTCAGGAGTAACAAAATCTATACCGTTTGAGTATTTTTCAATGGATACCACAGCATATCATGTTGATTTATCATCAATAGGTTTGGTCTATAATGAAGCTTTAATCTCAACCATATTGGGAAATAAAGAAAAAGAGATCATAGCTGTAAGAGGTAAATATAAGTGGATTCCAAAGTACCAGCAAGTAGCTTTTTCCAAAGAGAATTTTTTAGATAAAAAAAGTAGCCGATCCAATAATCCAGTATTTATGATCACTGGGGGCCTTGGCGGAGTAGGCTATGCTTATGCAAATTACTTAACACAAAAAGAGGAAAAATGTACGATTATTCTTTTAGGTCGAACAAAGAAATCAAACTTAAAAGAGGAGTATAAAACTCGATTGAATAATCTGATAGAGACTGGGCATAAAATTATATATGAATCAATAGACATTGGTTTGATAGATGCCGTAGGTAGTATAGAAAAAATATTGGAGAACAATGGTATAAATACTATTGAGATGGTTCTTCACTCAGCGGGAGTTGCTGCTAAAAGTGCAATAAATGATAAAACAAATAAAGATATAGTTCAAGTGGTTCGGCCAAAAGTACTTGGGGTAGAGCATTTACTTAACCTGGCTGAATCAATTAAAATAAATTATTTGGTTAGCTGTTCATCTTTGTCAAGTGTCATGCCTTCATTAGGTCAGATGGAATACACAGCAGCAAACATGTATTTAGATGAACTAAGTTATAGGAGTCATACCAATATAAACTGTATACTAGCAGTTAACTTGAATCAGATATCAGATACAGGAATGGCAGTGGATTTTATTAAGGAGAATAGTTCTTCGACAGAGAAATCTTCTAACTCAATAAAGAGCCACCAATTTCCAGCTGTTTTAGATGTCTTGTTACAAGCCAAAACCATACATAACATTCTACTTTCCAGACAAGATTTAAATGAACTACTTTCTGAAAACACGAACCTTTTAACAGAAATCAACAGGAAAGCAGAGAATGTAAGTAATGTAAAAATAAAAGAAGAGGAGTATTCTGAAACGGAATATAGAGTAGCTCAAATATGGCATCAAGTATTAGGAGTTGAAGAAATAGGGTTACATGATAACTTTTTTGAATTGGGAGGTCATTCATTACATGTAATGCAAGTAATCTCAAAAATAAGAACCGAATTTAATAATGAACTCCCTTTAAAGGTACTCTTTGATGGTATTAATATAAAGGAGATTGCACGAATTGTATTATCTGATAAGACAAATTCAGAGATAAAACAAATTGAAAAGGTACAAATCCAAAAATTTAAACAAATGATTTCTAATTACAATGAAGATAATTTGTTGAATGAAATTGATATTTAAATAAATATGATCAGAACTATATCCAATCTTATAGAAAAGTACAATAATCAGGGAATTAAATTTATCGTGAAGAATGATAAATTATCAATAAAAACAAATAGGGATTCTGTTCCAGAGGAAGTGCTTTTAGAAATAAAAAAAAATAAGACACAAATAATTTCTTTTTTAAAAGGTAACTATTATCCACTATCGTATTCTCAGGAACGTTTGTGGTTTATGGATCAATATAATCACAATTCCAGTTATAATATGCCTGGTGCAATAAGGTTTCTGGGAGAACTTAATAAAGAAGTATTAGAAAAAGTTTTATTTACTATAGTAAACAGGCATGAGATACTTCGCACGAACTTTGTTACTATAAACGACGAACCAAAGCAAGTTATTCACGAAGTCCCTACTTGCCATGTTGAAATAATAAATCTAAGTCATTTATCAAAAGAGGAATCAAATAAACAAATATTAGATTTATTAAAAGAAGAGTCTCAAAAGACGTTTGATTTAGCAAATGATAGTTTAATCCGTTTTAAAATTTATTCTGTAGACAAGGACGAGTCTGTTTTATTTATCAATAAACATCATATAATATCAGATGCTTGGTCCGCCTCTATACTGATAAATGAGATTACACAGCTTTATGAAGCTTTTATTAGTGGTCGTCCATCACCATTAAAAGAGTTACCTATTCAATATGGTGATTATTCCATATGGCAAAGAGAGTATTTAGAAGGAGAACTGTTACAAAAGCAGTCTAAATACTGGAAAGGCAAATTGGAAGGTGTTTCAATACTAGAGCTACCTACGGATAAACCCCGTCCCAAGGAACAAACCTTTAATGGTGATAGGTTACCTATCCATTTAAATAAAGATGTCACAGATAAATTAAATCGGTTAAGTCGGGAGAATGACGCAACCTTGTTTATGACATTATTGTCTATATTTAAAATATTACTTCATAAATACACTGGTGAATCTGATATTTGCGTGGGCAGCCCCATAGCTAACAGAACCAGAGAAGAGGTAGAGGGGTTAATAGGTTTATTTGTTAACACCTTGGCCTTAAGGAGTGATGTAAATACAGAATTGTCTTTTAATGAATTCTTAGGCAGGGTAAAACAAACAACTTTAGAAGCCTATGAAAATCAGGATCTACCATTTGAGAAAGTAGTTGATATGTTAGAGCCTGAGCGCAACCTTTCATATTCTCCATTATTTCAGGTAATGATGGTTTTACAAAACAATCCTGAGGGAGAACTTAAATTTTCAGGATTGAACGTCGAGTCTGTAGGAATTGAATCTACAATATCCAAGTTTGAGATCACCTTAGATTTTACCGAAACGGAAAAAGGTCTTTATGGCGGTATTGAATATAACACAGATTTGTTTGATTCAGATACAATAGAAAGGATGGCCAATCATTTTAAGGTATTGGTGGAACAGTTAATAGAAAATTCACAGAGACAGATAAAAGATATAGAGTTGTTGACTTCTTCAGAAAGGCAACAGTTACTTTTTGATTGGAATGACACCCAAGTAGATTATCCTAAGGAAAAATGTATTCATCAATTATTTGAGGAGCAGTCAGAAAAGACTCCAGATAATGTGGCCGTGGTATTTGAAGGTGATTCTTTGACTTACCGAGAGTTAAATGAAAGGTCAAATCAGCTAGCGTATTATTTACAGAGTAAAGGCGTAAAGGCGGAAAGTTTAGTAGGTATTTGTGTAGAGCGTTCATTGGAAATGATAGTAGGATTGTTAGGAATACTAAAGGCAGGAGGCGCTTATGTACCTATTGACCCGACCTATCCAGAGGAGAGAATCTCTTACATGTTTAAAGACACGAATTGTGCTATAGTTTTAACACAAGAACAAATAGAGTTGCCAAAAACAAATTCAGAGATTATTTATCTTGATTCTGAATGGGAAAAGATAGCCAAAGCTCCTAGAACAAATATTGAAACAGGAGTTAAGGGAGATAACCTGGCATATGTTATATATACCTCGGGTTCAACAGGCAATCCCAAAGGAGTTATGGTGGAGCATAAGAGTTTGTCAAATCAAATACTTACGATATATAATAAATTTGATCGTAATTTTTCTTTTAATGATAAATGTTTGAATGTGTGCAATATCTCTTTTGATGTAAGTGCTGTTGAAATATTTTTGCCCTTATCATATGGATCAGAATTACATGTAACAACAAAAAATGACTTGTTGGATGTGGATAATTTATCCGATATGTTAATTTTAAATCAAATAACATTTGCATATTTCCCTCCAAGTTTATTGGAGATAATATCAAGTTTATTAAAACGAAAGAAACAAAATCTAAATCTTAATAAATTATATGTAGGTGTTGAACCTATAATGGGTTTTATACTTGAAAGTTATGTAAGTCTCAACCCTGATATTAAAATATTGAATGCATATGGTCCTACAGAATCAACTATATCATGCACATCATATAAATTTAATTCTGGAGAATATTTAAGAAGAAATATTCCAATTGGCATCCCAAATTTTAATACAAAGTGTTATATAATAGGTGCAGATGAAAATATCCTACCGTTAGGTTTCATTGGTGAGTTATACGTTGGAGGCAATCAATTAGCTCGAGGCTATTTGAATCAGCCTGATTTGACGCGTAAAAAATTCATAAAGGATCCATTTAGTAAAGATCCAAATTCAAGACTTTATAAGACGGGAGATTTGGCTAGATATTTACCAGATGGGAACATTGAGTTTATCGGTAGACTAGATGACCAAGTAAAAATCAGAGGTTTTAGGATAGAGTTGGGAGAGATTGAATCAGTGTTAAACCAACAAGATCAAGTAAGTTTGGGTGTGGTATTGGCCAAGGAAGATGCCACAGGAAATAAGCAATTGGTGGGGTATGTGGTTCCTTCCCAAGATGTGGATGCTAGTCAAGGTTTGAAGATCGAGAAACTAAGAGAAGCACTATCAAAGACTTTACCTGATTATATGGTTCCTTCGTTGTTTGTAAGCTTAGAGGCCATGCCTTTAACCTCAAATGGTAAGATTGATAAGAGAGCTTTACCGGATCCTAGAGTTAAAGCTGAAGAAGATTATATAGCACCATCAAATGATCTTGAGGATCGTATTGTAGAGCTATGGTCAGATGTATTAGGGGTAAATAAAAGTGTAATTAGTATAAATAAGAGTTTTTTTGAATTAGGAGGGAACTCATTATTAAGTGTTAAGCTTCAACAAAAGCTAAATCAATTAGATGAATTTGAGAATATTCAAGTTTCTGATTTATTTAAACACCATACTATTAAAAGGCTAGTTGAGAGTGTCAATCCGGAAAGATTAACAGAATATAAGCTTCAAAGGAATATTCAAACAGATAGTCATGAGGTAGCTATAATAGGGATGTCAGGAGCTTTCAGTGGAGTGGATAATGTTACTGAGTTTTGGGATTTGATTAAAAATCAGGATGAAGGCGTTCGTTCTTATAGTCGGGAAGAATGTGAGAAGTTAGGATCGGATCTTTTATTGTTTGAAGACCCTGACTATATACCAGTGTCAGGACATGTTAAAGATATAGATCAATTTGATCCCTTGTTTTGGGATATTTCACCTAATGAGGCAAAATTGATAGATCCCCAAATACGTAAATTTATAGAGCATTGTTGGTTTGTGTTGGAGTCATCGGGATATATTGACTTACGAAAAGAAGCTAATATAGGTGTATTTGCAGGAAGTGGTAATAGTAGCTATTTGTATAATAATATATTGAATGGGGAAATGTCTTCTGATACCGATCTATGGGAGGCATTAATTGCTAATAATAAAGATGCTTTGGCTACTAAAACATCATATATGTTGGGTTTATCCGGTCCATCAAATTCAATAAACACTGCATGTTCTACTGGATTGGTATCGGTAGTAGAAGCGTGTAAAAGTTTACAGTTAGGGACATGTGAGATGGCTTTAGCAGGAGGGGTAACATTTGTTAATCCCAATCAAATCGGATATACCTATCAAGAGGGAATGATTTCGTCAAAGGATGGTCATTGTAGGACATTTGACGAAACAGCATCAGGTACTATTGGAGGTTCAGGAGTAGGAGTCGTGTTGCTAAAGCGTTTAGAAGATGCAATTAAAGATGAAGATAACATAATAGGTGTTATTAAGGGTTATGCAAGTAATAATGATGGTGATCGCAAAACGGACTATACGGCTCCATCGATAACGGGTCAAGCAGAATGTATTATAAATGCTCAAAGAATGGCAGGAGTATCTTCGGATCAAATTGGATATGTAGAGTGTCATGGGACAGCCACTAATTTGGGAGATCCAATAGAGGTGCAAGCGTTAAAGGAGGCATTTGAATTTAATAGTTTAAAAGAGAGAGGTAGTAAGCCAGGGCATAAAACAGTATTAGGTGCGGTTAAGGCAAATATAGGTCATGCTGATGCAGCAGCAGGAACAGCAGGACTTATAAAGGCTTGTTTGATGTTACAGAATGATATTATCCCTGGTCAGCCGAATTTTAATGTACCCAATCCTAAATTAAACCTAGATCAAACAAATTTCGAGATAGTAAAACAGAATAGGTCTTGGGGATCAAGTCTTTATGATCAACGAATTATCGGTGTAAGTTCGTTTGGTATAGGTGGGACCAATGCCCATGTTGTTATAGGGGATTATCTTCCAGGTATCAAAAGTGAATCGGAAAGTAAAACAACTAATCTACCTTCAAAGAAGGGGGATAATGAATTTGTAAATTATGTTGTTCCAATCTCAGCCAAAAGCAAGGAGTCTCTAGAGTTTTATAAACAAGAATTGATAAAGTTATTAGGAGAGGCACATGAAGATTTAAGAATTGAAGATTTAGCATTTACTTTACAAGAAAAGCGAGAGCATTATAATTATAGAAGTGCTTATTGTGGAAAAGATATCAAAGAGTTACTTAACAATTTACAGCAATACGGCTCAACTAAACGGATAAATACAGAGCAAAAAAATAAAATAGTATTTATGTTTCCTGGACAAGGATCACAATATCCTTGTATGGGAAAGGAACTGTATGATAACGATCCATATTTTAAAGCGAGCATAGATAAGTTAATAGCTCTAGCAAATGAACATTTAGAGGTAGACCTTTATGATGTCATGTATCCTGAATTGGGGAATGAACAATATGATATAAATGAAACTAGATGGGCACAGATATCAATATTTATTATAGAGTATGCATTTGCTGAGTATATTGAAAAACTAGGTATTCGGGCAGATGGTTATATAGGACATAGTCTGGGTGAGTATGTTGCAGCGACCTTATCAGGTGTATTTAGCTTAGAAGACGCAATAAAGATTGTAATAGCTAGAGCAAAGCTATTAAATAATATGGAGTTAGGTGGAATGTTGGCTGTAAATGCCAGTGAAGATCAAATTAGTAATATCGTTAAAGAATTTAACTGTGAAATATCACTGGTTAATTCAATAGATGATATTGTAATTTCAGGCAGTGATGCAGCCATAAAACAACTTAAAGAGAAAATTGATAATGAAAAAATACCTTCAGTCCTATTGAACACATCATATGCAAGTCATTCTAGGATGATGGAGCATATTTCATTTGAAATAGAAAGCTTGTTTAGTGATATCAAATTAAATCAACCTAAAAAGATATTTATATCTAATTTAAGTGGAGAAATTGCTAAGAGTGAAGTTTCAAAAGGTAGTTATTGGTATAAACACCTTAGAAATACCGTCCAGTTTGCAAAAGGTATTGATAATCTTGCTGAGAAATTTAACAGCCAAATCAGTTTTATTCAAATTGGACCAGATGATGGATTATGTTACTTTGTTAACAAATATAAAAATGTAAATAACAATAAATCAATAAGAACTTTAAAACTGTTACCTTCAATAAGGGAGGAAAAGAGTCATAAATATAAAAATCTTAATAGCAAAGAAGACATTTTTGGAAAACTTTGGGAAATAGGAATTATTCGGAAGCCAAATGATTTAAAACTGTTTAAACATGCAAACAAGCTTACAAATTTGCCTACATATCAATTTGACAATAAGACATGTTGGATAAATGGAAACACGCAAGACCATCTCAACGGTCAACTAAAAATGTTGCCAAAAGATAAATGGTTGTCAACACCAATTTGGTCAGCAGTAACAAATCTAAGTAGTATAATTAATAAAGAGAAGTTATTCGAATCCGCTTTAGTGTTTGTTAGAAAAGATCAGTTGGATTCATTAGATTTTACCGATATAGCGAAAGAGATTCATATCATAGTATTAGGATCATACGATTTGAATTTAGTAAATAATAGTAATTCAAGTCTTTTGTTTTCAAGTGTTGTGAATGAGTCAGATTTTATAGAAATGACAAGATCAATAAAGGCACAGGATATAAAATATGATGCTATTATTCATTGTGCATCTATAGATAATATAGATCTGCTTGATGATGCGTTAAATTATAACTTTTATTCAATATTCTTGATACATAAATATTTACTGAATGTTAATTATTTAAAGAGTTTATTAGTGTTAACCAATAATTTAGCTCAAATAACCAGCAAGGATAGTATAAATCCATCTAATGGAACTTTAGTAGGAGCAACCAGGAATATTAATCATGAATTTCCTAATCTAGATGCAAGGGTGATTGATGTAGGTACAGATAAAAGCATTATTGTACCTTTTGTTTATCAGGTTATTACAGATGAAACTTATAAAAAAAGTGAAGAATTATTGGCTTTTAGATATGGAAAGTTATGGAAAGAAAGCTTTGCTAAAATAAACCCTTCGTTTCCTGAGAATAATTTAATAGAAAATAATGATGTTATTTTAATTACAGGAGGTTTAGGTGGAGTTGGGTTAGCAATGGCTAATTGTATTTCAAAAAAACATAAAGTAACATTTGTTCTGGTAAGTAGGAATAATATTGATGAATTACAACGCTCTGATTATAATAAACAGAAATTTCAAATTATTGAAGAGATTAGAGATAATGGATCGGTAGTTAATATTTGTAATGTTGATATATCAGATGTACATCAATTGAATAATCTTAAAGAAGAAATTGAAAATAAACATGGCTATATAAATGGTATAATTCATGCCGCCGGGGTTTTACCTCTTCCTGTAGATAAGTATGACTTACCAAACGTTAAAAACGCATTTAAAGGTAAAGTTTATGGTATAAATAATATTATTAACACCTTTAATCTAAGTAATTCTAAATATATAGCCCTTACATCATCCTTAGCTAGTATAATGGGCGATGTAAATCGAATTGAATATTGCGCTTCTAATAGTTATTTGGATTATTTGGCGGTAGATAAGATAGGACGAAAAGATATTAAAATCATCTCTACTAATTGGTTAGGCTGGATCGATATAGGAATGATGAAAGAAAATTCATTAACTATTGAAAAGGATTATGGAAAAATGCAGGGGCTGGGAAGACTTTTACAGTTAAATACGGTAAATCAAAAGGAAGGAGCTGAAGTATATTACAATTTAATTAATCAATCAAATTATGATCAAGTAATAATTTCAAAATTGGACATAAATGAAGTAAAGTATGAGCTATTTAGAAAGGAACAAAACTATAATCAAGATGTACAATTTAATTTGAATGAAGGAAATTTCACTCCAACAGAATACAAAATAGCAATTATTTGGAATAAGGTATTAGGTGTAGAAGAAATAAGCGTTAATGATAATTTTTTCGAGCTTGGAGGGAATTCTATATTGGCGACAAGAGTGATTTCAATAATTAGAACTGAACACAGTATAGAATTACCATTAAAATCATTATTTGGAGCTCCGGATTTAAGAGGTTTCTCAAATATTGTTGAAAATGCAAAGTCAAACAATGTAATTGATAAAATAATGGTAACTAAGAGTCAAGGATTATTTAATGATGAAGTCATAAATAATAATTCAGATTGTTCTATTAATAGAGAAAAATTTAAAGTATAGGGATATGGATATGGATGTTATTAAGTTAGTAGAATACTTGATTAAATTAAATGTTTCGTTAAGTGTTGAAAATGAAGAATTATTAATTGAAGCAGATAAAAAAATAATTACTGATAAAATACTAGATGAAATACGGAATAATAAACAAGGAATCATCACTCTTTTAAAAAGTAAATATAGACCATTATCGTTCGCCCAAGAACGTCTATGGTTTATAGATCAATATGAGAATAATTCCAGTTACAATGTTGTTCAGGCAATAAAATTAGTAGGGAATCTTGATATTAAAGTTCTGGAAGCAACATTTTTAGAAATTATTAAAAGGCATGAGGTTTTAAGAACTAATATTATAACTATTAATAATGAGCCAAGACAAATTATTCAAGATGAAATTAAGTTTAAACTTAATGTAATTGATCACAGTTATTTAAATCATGATAAAGCTAATGAAATAATTCATGGACAAATCAAATTGGAATCAGAAAAGCCTTTTGATTTGACATATGATAGTTTAATAAGAGTAATTCTTTATAAAATTAATCAAGAAGAGTATATTCTGTTTTTAAACCAACATCACATAATATCTGATGGATGGTCATTTTATGTTTTATTTAAAGAAATTTCGGTTTTATATAAAGCATTTATTGAACAAAAACCTTCTCCATTACCTGAATTGGAAATTCAGTATTCCGATTATTCCGTATGGCAAAGAAATCATATTCAAGGTGAGACATTACAAAAACAATTAGAATATTGGAAGGTTAAATTGAATAATACCCAATTAATAGAATTACCTATCGACAATCAGCGCCCGAAAGAACAAACATTTAATGGAAGAAATCTCCCTTTAAATATTAATAGGGAACTAACTGATCAATTAAATTTATTTAGTAAGGATAATGATGTTACACTTTACATGACCTTATTAGCCATATTTAAAGTTCTCTTATACAAGTATACTGGGCAAGAAGATATTTGCGTGGGTTCACCAATAGCAAACAGGACTAAAAGTGAAATAGAACCTTTAATTGGCTTTTTTGTTAATACTCTTGCCTTGCGAAGTAATCTAAATGACCAAATTACATTTAAAGAATTTGTTAAAAATGTAAAACGAACCACTCTAGAGGCATATGATAATCAAGATGTGCCATTTGAGAAAGTTGTAGATACTGTATTGTCGGAAAGAAATATATCATATTCTCCCTTGGTACAGGTAATGATTGTTTTACAAAACAATCCTGTAAGTGAACTATCTCTTGGTGACTTGACTTTAAAACCTTTGGCTCTTGAACGGGTTATTTCAAAATTTGATTTAACCATAGATTTAACGGAAACAATTGGAGGATTGGCAGGTATGATTGAGTATAATACTGATTTATTCGATAGAAATAGTATAGAAAGAATGATACGGCATTTTCAGGAACTAATTCAATCTATAATTTCTAATCCAAATTTGAGAATTTCTGAACTAGACATACTACCAGAGCATGAAACTAAACAGTTAATATTCGACCGGAATGATACATTTGTAGAATATCCTAAGGAAAAATGTATACATCAACTTTTCGAAGAACAGGTTTTAAAGACGCCATACAATATAGCACTTACCTTTAAAGAGGAAGTATTAACTTATAAAGAATTAAATGAAAGGGCTAATAAATTAAGTTATTATTTATGTAATAAAGGGGTTAAAGTAGAGGATTTTGTAGGAATTTGTGTTGACCGTTCTTTGGAGATGATAATAGGAATTCTTGGAATTCTAAAAGCTGGAGGGGCTTATGTCCCAATTGACCCTACTTTTCCACAGGAAAGAATTTCATACATGATTGAAGATGCAAATTGTGAAATAGTTTTAAGTCAAAAGCATATAAAATTACCTCAATTTGATTCAAAAATATTATATCTCGATTCAGATTGGGATAGAATAGATAAAGAGCCAATTGATAATATAAATTCTAAGGTAATCGGTAATAATTTAGCATATGTGATATATACTTCAGGTTCAACAGGAAAGCCTAAAGGAACCTTAATTAATCATTATAGCGTTTATCGAATAGCAAAGAGTCTAAATTACATTGAGATATCCAGGAATGATAATATTCTTCAATTATCAAATTATGCATTCGATGGTTCAGTATTTGATATATATGCAGCATTATTAAACGGATCGACATTAGTATTATTAGAAAAGGAAATAGTAATGGACGTTAAACAACTAACCGACTACATTATTTCCAAAGATATTAGTGTATTATTCGTTACCACTGCTCTATTTAATTCAATAATTGATTATAATGTAGAAGCTTTAAAAAGTATAAGAAAAATATTATTTGGAGGTGAATTGGTTTCCAATAGACATGTGAATGATGCTTACAACATTCTTGGAAGTGGTAAAATTATTCATGTATATGGGCCAACCGAGTCAACAGTTTTTACATGTTTTCATGAAGTATCAAACACATATGAAAATACAGTACCAATTGGAAAACCTCTTGACAATACAGAATTGTATATTCTAGATAAAAACCGGAACCTTGTGCCTTCAGGAGTTGCTGGTGAATTATATATTTCAGGAGATGGCTTAGCTCGTGAGTATTTAAATCAGCCTGAACTAACCGCCAAGCGATTTATAAAAAATCCTTTTAAAGATGACACCAATCAGAGATTGTATAAAACTGGAGATTTGGTAAAATACAACTCCGATGGTAATATTGAATTTATAAGTAGGATAGATAATCAAGTAAAGGTTCGTGGTTTTAGAGTTGAGCTCAATGAAATTGAATCCAATCTTTTAAATCATTCAAATGTTGAAATAGCAATTGTAAGGTCCTTGAATAGTAAGGTTACAAAGATTAATGAAATAGTAGCCTATATTAAATTTCATAACCATCGCAATAATAATGATATAATTACAGGGAAAAGGGTAGAGGATTGGGTATCATTATATGATGATACATATTCAAAAATTGAATCTAAAAATAAAAACGAATTCATTGGTTGGAATAGTAGTTTCACAGGACTACCCATTGGGAAGAATGAAATGTTAGAATGGTTAGAAAATACCATAGATTTAATAAAGCAATTTAAGCCCTCTACAATATTAGAAATAGGAAGTGGAACTGGTTTACTATTATTTGAATTGGTGCCAGATTTAAAAAAGTATTATGGTATAGATAATTCAAAAGAATCTATAAACTATTTAAATGAAATTATTAATTCCGAAATCGATATATACGGAAATGTAGAATTGTTTTTAAGAGGAGCAGATGAAATCCATAACCTCAATGTAAATGATGTGGATACTATCATTATAAATTCTGTAACTCAATACTTTCCAAATCTTAATTACTTTGAAAAGGTTTTGGTTGATAGCATGGAAAAAATTCCGGGTAAGGGATTCATCATAGTTGGAGATATAAGAAATTATCAATTAATGGAAGATTTTTTCAGATCGACGGAATTGTATAAAATAGACGAAGGACAATCTGTTAACACTCTGAAAGAAAGAATAAAAAACGAAATGAGGAATGAAAAAGAATTAATAATTGATCCCCAATATTTCGTTTATTTACAAAAACGATTTCCAAGAGTTTCTCATGTAGATATAAGATATAAACAGGGAAAGTATCAAACAGAAATGAATAAGTATCGGTATAATGTAATTTTACATATTAATAATGATTTTGTAAAAGAAGTTGATAAGAGATTTGATTGGAGCGTGGAGAACGAATTATATGAAAAATTAGATAAAGTACTTCAAGATGAAAATATAGATGTTGTATCCTTGGAAAATGTCCCAAATTATTTTTTGGAAGAAGACGAAGTTTTATCTCAGCTTATTGAGGAAGAGGGAGCTACATTGAACGAAATCAAGAGTCAAATTAGGAATGAACCGGTTGAAGGTTACAAACCTCTATTAGAGATATGTGTTGATAATTATAGAAAGGAAGTTGTTTGGAATGAAAATAAATATCTGTGTAATGTTTTATTCATTAATAAAAAAATTGATGGTAGGGTTGTCATAAATAAATCCGAGCAATTTGGTAATATGAAGGTTCGTGAATATTCAAATGACACCATAAAAAGAGATTCTATTATTGAGAACATTAATGAAATCAGGAAGTATTTAGAAAGAAAATTACCTGCGTTCATGATCCCGTCTCATTTCGTGTCAATAGAAAATATACCATTAACCTTGAATGGGAAAATTGATGATAATTTATTACCAGAAATAGGTAAAGAGAGAATAGAAACTGAAAATATTTATGTGGCTCCCCGTACTAATATAGAGCAAAAACTTACCAAGATTTGGCAAGATTTATTAGGTGTTAGTAAAATTGGAATTTTTGATAACTTCTTTGAATTAGGTGGCCATTCTTTGATAGCTACACAGTTAATATCCAAAATTAGGGATGAAATTAATGTTGAATTACCTTTGAAATTAATATTTCAGAAACCAATATTAATGGATTTTGCTAAAACTATTGCTAATTCAAAATCTGCGGTAGGAATTTCTAGGGTTACGGCAATTCCAAGGGTACAACACTTACCTTTATCTTTTGCTCAAGAGCGTTTATGGTTTATAGACCAATATTCAGATAATTCAGCTTATAATATGCCTGGTGCAGCTAAATTAGTAGGAAGGCTTGATTTTAAAATTTTGGAAAAAACTTTTACTGAAATAATAAGAAGACATGAAGTTTTGAGAACTAATATTATTACAATAAACAATCTTCCTTTTCAAAAAATTAATAAAGAATCGAAATTTGAGCTTAAAATAATTGATTTTAGTAATAAATCCGAAAAAAAAGCTACTAAGAGTATTCTAAAAAGAATTCAATTAAATTCTCAGAAGCATTTTGATTTAGTTAATGATAGTTTAATTGATATTGAACTATATAAATTAGAAAAAGATAATCATGTATTGTTTCTCAATAAACACCATATCATTTCAGATGGGTGGTCAATTTCTGTATTATATAAAGAAATTTCAATTTTATATAATGCATACAATGAGAATAAATCATCTCCTTTACCTGATTTGGAAATTCAGTATGCAGATTATGCGGTTTGGCAAAGGAATTACATTGATGGTGATATTTTGACAAAACAATCGGAATATTGGAAAAATCAATTGTCCGGGTTGCCAACACTTAAATTACCAATTAATAAATCCAGACCTATTGAACAAACGTATAATGGAGCTAATGTTTATTTTCAGTTAAATAAATCCATTTCAGAAAAGCTCTATGCCTTTTCTAAGGATAATGATGTTACATTATTTATGACCCTGTTATCACTGTTTAAAGTATTATTATATAAGTATACTGGACAGAGTGATATTTGTGTAGGTTCGCCAATTGCGAACAGGACCAGAATAGAAATAGAGCCATTAATAGGATTTTTTGTGAATACACTTGCTTTAAGAACTAATTTGAATGATGATTTTAGTTTTTTAAATTTTGTTGAACAAATAAAAAATGTAACACTTGATGCCTATTCTAATCAAGATATTCCTTTTGAGAAAGTGGTTGAAATTACACAGCCCAATAGGAACTTGGCGTACTCTCCGTTATTTCAAGTAATGATGATCTTGCAGAATAATCCGGTAAGTGAACTTTCCCTCGGTGAATTAAGCCTGAAGCCTCTAAATTTTGAACAAATTGTTTCTAGATTTGATTTGACATTAGAATTTACTGAGACGCAAAAAGGTCTTTATGGAAGAATAGAATACAATACGGATCTTTTTGATAGACACAGTATTGATCGAATGATTAAACACTACAAAATTCTTATTGATACAATAATTCTTAATCCTAATATCAAAATATCAGACATAGAGTTACTGACTTCTTCAGAAAGGCAGCAGTTACTTTTTGATTGGAATGACACCCAAGTAGATTATCCTAAGGAAAAATGTATTCATCAATTATTTGAGGAGCAGTCAGAAAAGACCCCAGATAATGTGGCCGTAGTATTTGAAGGTGATTCTTTGACTTATCGAGAGTTAAATGAAAGGTCAAATCAGCTAGCGTATTATTTACAGAGTAAAGGCGTAAAGGCGGAAAGTTTAGTAGGTATTTGTGTAGAGCGTTCATTGGAAATGATAGTAGGATTGTTAGGAATACTAAAGGCAGGAGGCGCTTATGTACCTATTGACCCGACCTATCCAGAGGAGAGAATCTCTTACATGTTTAAAGACACGAATTGTGCTATAGTTTTAACACAAGAACAAATAGAGTTGCCAAAAACAAATTCAGAGATTATTTATCTTGATTCTGAATGGGAAAAGATAGCCAAAGCTCCTAGAACAAATATTGAAACAGGAGTTAAGGGAGATAACCTGGCATATGTTATATATACCTCGGGTTCAACAGGCAATCCCAAAGGAGTTATGGTAGAGCATAGGAATACATTTTCATTACTAAAATGGGCTCAGAAATTGTACTCCAAACAGGAATTGGCAGGCACATTAGCCTCGACTTCTATAGCTTTTGATTTATCAATTTTTGAACTTTATTTACCATTAAGTATAGGTTGTAGCATAATTCTTGAGAAGAATATATTATCCGTAACAGAATCAATTAATAAACAAAAAATAACTTTTATAAATACTGTTCCTTCAGGAATTAAATATCTTCTTGATCAAAAAGAGATACCTTCGACAGTAAAAACAATAAATTTAGCAGGTGAATATTTGAGTAAGAAGATAGTTAATGAGTTATACGAGCAGGGAGGAAATATTAAAGTTTATGATTTATATGGGCCATCAGAAGATACAACCTATACAACATATTCATTAAGAACACTTGATGGATGTGAAACTATAGGCCAGCCAATAGAGAACACAAAGGTCTACATTCTTGATAAAACCCAAAAGTCTGTTCCGATCGGAGTTGTTGGAGAGTTATGTATTTCGGGAAATGGATTAGCTCGAGGCTATTTGAATCAGCCTGATTTGACGCGTAAAAAATTCATAAAGGATCCATTTAGTAAAGATCCAAATTCAAGACTTTATAAGACGGGAGATTTGGCTAGATATTTACCAGATGGGAACATTGAGTTTATCGGTAGACTAGATGACCAAGTAAAAATCAGAGGTTTTAGGATAGAGTTGGGAGAGATTGAATCAGTGTTAAACCAACAAGATCAAGTAAGTTCGAGTGTTGTATTGGCCAAGGAAGATGCCACAGGAAATAAGCAATTGGTGGGGTATGTGGTTCCTTCCCAAGATGTGGATGCTAGTCAAGGTTTGAAGATCGAGAAACTAAGAGAAGCACTATCAAAGACTTTACCTGATTATATGGTTCCTTCGTTGTTTGTAAGCTTAGAGGCCATGCCTTTAACCTCAAATGGTAAGATTGATAAGAAAGCTTTACCGGATCCGCAAGGTAATCTTCAAATGACCAATGAATATGTTCCTCCCAAGACGGAAATAGAGAAGAATCTTGCTATAATTTGGCAAGAGTTATTAGGAGTTGAAAAGGTGGGAATTAATGATAATTTCTTTGAACTTGGTGGTCATTCATTACTCGCCACCCAAATTATATCATCTATTAAATATACCTTTAATAAAGATATACCATTGAAGGCAATTTTTGAAAATAGTATCCTGTATAAATTGGCATTATCAATTGAAAAGGATTATGAAGCATGTGAAAATATAAGAATAAATAAAGTTGAAAAAGTAAATATAGGACAAAGTAATCCTAAATCAAATAAAATTGATATATAGAATTACTAATTTTAAACAAGACTAATACTAATGGAGAATAAGAATAGATTTAAAGTTGTTGGTGTGATCGGAGCCGGTACTATAGGAATTGGCGTTGCACAAAATCTGGCTCAAAAAAATATTTCAGTTGTTTTACTGGATATAACAGAGGTTAAATTAAAGGAAGCTAAAGCAAGAATCCAGCAAAATGTAAGGCTATATTCTATTTATAGTAAAGAGAAGAATAAAATTGATGTTAATGAGGTATTGAATTTTATTAAGTTCACTACTAACTATCAAGAGTTAGAGAATGTAGACTATATAATAGAAAATGTTACTGAAAATTGGGAAATAAAAAAACAAGTCTATAGTAAAATCAATTCAATTTGTACAGAATCAACAGTTTTCGCTGCAAATACATCCTGTATTTCAATCACAAAAATAGCCCATATTGTTGACAACCCGGAACGAGTAATCGGTGTTCATTTTATGAATCCAGTCCCATTAAAAGATTCAGTGGAGGTGATTAAAGGTGTCCTAACTAATGATAAAACAATTTCAGTTACAAATGATTTGTTAAGTAAGATGAAGAAAGATTCTATAGTTATAAATGATATGCCAGGATTTGTATCCAATCGTTTAATGACGTTTATGATTAATGAAGCAGCTTTTTTGGTTCAAGAGAATGTTGCATCAGCATCAGATATAGATAATATTTTGAAAAATAGCTACGCCCAAACCATGGGACCTTTAGAAACTGCTGATTTAATAGGAATTGATACAATATTGCACTCTATGGAGGTATTGTATGATAGTTTTAAAGATGGAAAATATAGGCCATGTCCATTATTATATAAAATGACGCAAGCAGGGATGCTTGGGAGAAAAAGTGGTCAAGGATTCTATAAATACAATACTAATTTTTAATTTTTATTAAAGTAAAATCTTAAATATACCATTAATTCTTAATTCAAATAATAGATTTAATATTGATAACAATATTATTATAATTAACCTAGTCTACTTGGAGCAATATTTGTATAATTGCCTAAATGAAACCTTACAATTTGTAAATTTTAAATCATCAAACTTAGTTAAGTACATTGTGAGATTGTAAAGGTTCCTTTAATAAAATAATATTATTTTAAATAAAATACAATTAAAAAAAACAACCATGGATTATATTAAAAAAACAATTAAAGATTTTTTCTATGAATTTATTGAAGATATTGAACTTGGCGACGAGGAAGATTATTTTGAATCAGGTATAGTTAACTCATTATTTGCAATGCAACTTGTACTGTTTATTGAAAAGACCTTTAAGCTCCAGCTTACTGGAGAGGATTTGGATATAAAAAAAATGAATACTATTAATGCTGTTGTTGAGTTGGTAAATAAAAAACTAGAAAAAGTAGGACAGGAATAATGGTGAAGAAAAATGTGGTGAAATTCAAAACACCTCTGAGTGTTGAATATTATGAAGAATTATATCGTAGAGTATTTTTTATATCATCAGAGATTTTAGAATTTGAAATTTTAATTGAAAATGAAAATATTGTAGGATTAGAAATATCCTCAGAAAACACCCCTAATATTCGTAAAATATCTAATAACATCAATAAGGTAGTTGAAAATGAAATTTCAACCCAAAAAATATTAAATTCCAATAAAATATGGGAAAATAAAGAAGACCGAGAATATCATGAGGATGTTTTTGATAATTTGAAACGAAATAAAGTGATTACGATTGGTGGTGAAGGGCAGGTTGGTTTTGGTGAACCACTTATAAAACTAATGGATTATTTGGATGCTCGTATCATGAAAATCATTGGTGATTTATTCAAAGCAGAGGAGTTCAGATACCCCACTTTAATCCCAACTAAGGTTATAGAAAAATGTGGATGTTTAGATTCTTTTCCGCAATTATTAATGTTTGTTTCAAGCTTGCATAATGATTTGGAAAATTATGAAAAATTTAATTTTGAATTTAAAAAAGAACATAAGACAAATCACTATGTCAAAAATCATTTAGGTAATGTCGATTATTGTCTCCCTCCAACAATGTGTTACCATACATATCATCAATTTAAAGATTCAATTTTTACTAATGGTTTTAATAAGGTGATAACTTCCAAGGGTAAATCATTTCGCCATGAATCCAGATATCAAAAGACCATTGAACGACTTTGGGATTTTACTATTAGAGAAATAGTATTTTTGGGTAATCAAGATTTTGTAACCGATTGTAGGCAGAAATTGATGAAAGCCTCTTTTTCTTTGATGGAGGATTTGGGTCTCAATGGACATGCAGAAATAGCAAATGATCCATTTTTTGCAAGTCCTGAAGCAGTTTTAAAAACATTTAATCAGAGGCTTCAGACCTTGAAGTTTGAATTAAGAATAAATTTAAATAAAAAAAATACCATATCAGTGGCATCATTTAATTATCATGAAAATTTCTTTAGTAAGAATTTTAATATAAAATATGATAATGAAGATTATATAGTTACAGGTTGTGCTGGTTTTGGATTAGAGCGATTAATGTTCGCCTACATAGTCCAACATGGGGTTGATGAATCAAATTGGCCAATTAAACTTTAAATTCTTAGAATATGAATTATAATTTTATATTATCACCAGAGTTAAAATCTAAACAAAGCGAGTTTCGTCAATTTGTAAATGAATATATCAAACCAACCGCATTTTTAACAGATCAAGACCAATATATTTCGAAGGATGTTCTTAGTAGTATTATAAAAAAAGGGTTTTGGGGAACTGAAATCCAAAGCGATTTTGGCGGAGCAAATTTTGACATGATTACATATGGTTTGCTTTCTGAAGAAATAGGTAGAGGTTGCTCCAATGTTAGAAATTTACTTGGTGTTCAGGGAATGGTATCAGTCGCACTTTCCAAATGGGGAACTTTGGAGCAAAAACAAAAATGGCTTACTAAAATGGCATCGGGAAAAATATTGACAGCTTTTGCTTTAACTGAGCCAGATACTGGTAGCGACGCTCTTAGTATTTCCACTTCTGCTATGAAAAGGGGAAATTCATTTGTTATAAATGGAAAAAAAAAATGGATTAGTTTTGCTCAAAATGCTAATTTATTTTTATTATTTGCACAGGTTCAGGGACAGGCAGGAGCATTCCTTATCGAAAGAAATACCCCAGGTTTAACTGTTAAACCAATAAATAATCTTTTGGGATTCAGAGGTTCAGGTTTAGGTGAGATCACTTTGAAAAATTGTGAAGTCCCTGAAGGAAATCTTGTTGGTAGGATTGGTTTTGGAATATCGCATGTGGCTAATTATGGACTAGTTCATGGACGTTATAGTACGGCTTTTGGTTGTGTCGGATTAGCTCAGGCTTGTCTAGAAGAATCTATGCAATATTCCTCAGTTAGAAAGCAGTTTGGAAAACCAATAGCAAAACATCAATTGATTCAACAAATGTTAGCTGATATGATGACAGAAATATGTGCGGCTAGATCTTTATGTCTTAGAGCTGGATCATTGAAAGAAATGGGTGATCTAAATTCAGTCCTTGAAACGTCTATGGCTAAGTATTTTTCTTCGAAAATAGCAAACAATGCTGCTAATAATGCAGTTCAAATTCACGGAGCTAATGGCTGTAGCAGTAATTTGCCTGTACAGCGTTATCTTAGAGATTCAAAAATAATGGAAATTGTTGAAGGAAGTTCTCAAATTCAGCAACAATTAATTGCCAGATATGGGGCTATGAAATTAAAATAAAATAGCTTAATTGTATATACCATTTCTAGAATAGTGTGAAGAGAATTATAATGACTAAAATAGTAATGTATATGTCACTTATAATTTTTTTCTAATAAAACACTTAAGAATTGCGAAGTTCTATGGTAAAAAAGATTTGATTCAATTTTGAGAATCCTATTCCAATAAATCAGCTCGAGAATCGGTGCTTGTCTATTACCTTCAATATGTTTAATTAAATAATTTAATTAGGTTAAACCAAAAATTGGGGGTGACAAATATAATTTTACCAGTAATATTCTTTTTTTGAAAGAGTAAAATATAAGCAAAAAATCAAAAACATTTGTGTTACTATTACATTTACCTAGAATAGATAATAGTATATGAAGCATAACATTAGTAAGTTAGGAGTAATAATTATGAATGAAATTTTAGAATTGGTTAGAAGGTGTAATTCTCAAGGCATTTTTTTTAATTATTTTAATGATGAATTATCCATTGAGTTAGAGGATGAATCAGATTTAAATGATTACCTAAATGAAATTAAACAGAATAAGCATGAAATAATTTTACTTTTTAAGAATTGTCGTCCTCTATCATTTTCCCAAGAACGCTTATGGTTTATTGATAAATTTAATCACAATGCTAGCTATAATTTACCAGTAGCCGTTAAATTAAAAGGGAATCTAGATATTCCAGTTTTAAAAAGGACTTTTTTAGAAATAGTTAAACGGCATGAAATTTTAAGAACGAATTTTGTAACAATTAATGAAATACCTTGGCAGTATATTAATGAAGAATCTAAGTTTGAATTTAAGATAGTTGATCAAACTCATTTGAAGAAAAATGAAGTTGATCAAATAACTCAAGAATTAATAGAGAAAGAGGCACAAAAACCATTTGATTTAGCAAATGACAGTTTAATAAGACTAATTGTTTTTAAAGTAGGGGATACGGACCATAGACTTTTTTTAAATAAACATCATATTATATCAGATGGTTGGTCCTTTTCGATATTCATTAAAGAAATTTCTACACTATATGAGGCTTTTTGTAAAGGTAAAATATCTCCATTGCCCGATCTTGAAATCCAATATTCTGATTTTGCTGTTTGGCAGCGAGACCTTGTACAAGGTGAAAAATTTATTGAAAAGGTAGAATATTGGAAAAATAAATTAAATAACACTCCAATTCTAGAACTACCGATTGATAAAACACGTCCAGTACGGCAAACGTTCAATGGTTCTAGCCTTCATTTTACTTTAGATAAGCCTTTGACTAAAATGTTAAAAAGTTTTAGTCAAATAAATGATTTAACATTATTTATGACTTTAACATCATTATTTAAAGTGCTTCTAAATAAATATACTGGTCAGAATGATATTTGTGTGGGCAGTCCTATAGCTAACAGGACTAGAAAAGAATTAGAGCCATTGTTAGGTTTTTTTGCAAATATGCTTGCCTTAAGAACGAGTTTTGATGATCAAATGACTTTTATTGATTTAGTAAGGCAAGTAAAACAAACAACTTTAGACGCCTATGAAAATCAGGATATTCCATTTGAGAAAGTAGTTGACGTATTAAAGCTTGATAGAAATTTAACTTATTCGCCATTATTTCAAGTTGCTTTGGCATTGCAGAATAACCCCGTAAGTGAACTTTATTTTGGAGAATTAAACTTACAACCAATAGAATTTACGCAATCTGTTTCTAGATTTGATTTAACATTAATTTTCAAAGAAGAAAAAGATGAACTTATTGGGACGGTGGAATATAATACTGATCTTTTTGAAAAAGATAGTATTTGCAGATTTATTGACCATTTTAAGATTATTGTAAATTCTATAATGTCTAATCCAGAGTGTAAAATTTCAGACATAGAGTTGTTGACTTCTTCAGAAAGGCAACAGTTACTTTTTGATTGGAATGACACCCAAGTAGATTATCCTAAGGAAAAATGTATTCATCAATTATTTGAGGAGCAGTCAGAAAAGACTCCAGATAATGTGGCCGTGGTATTTGAAGGTGATTCTTTGACTTACCGAGAGTTAAATGAAAGGTCAAATCAGCTAGCGTATTATTTACAGAGTAAAGGCGTAAAGGCGGAAAGTTTAGTAGGTATTTGTGTAGAGCGTTCATTGGAAATGATAGTAGGATTGCTAGGAATACTAAAGGCAGGAGGCGCTTATGTACCTATTGACCCGACCTATCCAGAGGAGAGAATCTCTTACATGTTTAAAGACACGAATTGTGCTATAGTTTTAACGCAAGAACAAATAGAGTTGCCAAAAACAAATTCAGAGATTATTTATCTTGATTCTGAATGGGAAAAGATAGCCAAAGCTCCTAGAACAAATATTGAAACAGGAGTTAAGGGAGATAACCTGGCATATGTTATATATACCTCGGGTTCAACAGGCAAGCCCAAAGGAGTTATGAACCAACATGATGGTTTGGTAAATCGACTGAATTGGGCACAAGAAGTATATAAACTCCAAAAAAGTGATGTTGTATTACAAAAGACAACCTATTGTTTTGATGTATCCGTTTGGGAGTTGTTTTGGCCAATTATCGTTGGAAGTAAATTAGTAATAGCAAAACCTAATGGTCATAAAGATACTCAATATTTAATAGAGATTATTAGGAAAGAGAGCATAACCACACTTCACTTCGTTCCTTCATTGTTGCAAGTAATGATAGATACACCAGAATTTAGTCAGTGTAAAAGTTTAAAAAACATTTTGTGTAGTGGAGAAGTATTACCACTTGAATTGGTTAAGAAATTTCATCGAAATTTTGATATTCCATTACATAATTTATATGGACCAACAGAAGCTGCAATTGATGTTTCTAGTTATGTATGTGAAAAAGTTGTAAATCATAGAAATATTCCAATAGGTAGGCCTGTAGCAAACACACAACTTTATATATTAGACCAATATTTAAAACCCATCCCAGTAGGAATTCCTGGGGAATTGTGTATAGCAGGTATTCAGGTTGCTCGAGGCTATTTGAATCAGCCTGATTTGACGCGTAAAAAATTCATAAAGGATCCATTTAGTAAAGATCCAAATTCAAGACTTTATAAGACGGGAGATTTGGCTAGATATTTACCAGATGGGAACATTGAGTTTATCGGTAGACTAGATGACCAAGTAAAAATCAGAGGTTTTAGGATAGAGTTGGGAGAGATTGAATCAGTGTTAAACCAACAAGATCAAGTAAGTTCGAGTGTTGTATTGGCCAAGGAAGATGCCTCAGGAAATAAGCAATTGGTGGGGTATGTGGTACCTGATAGTTATAAAGCAAGAACCATTTTTAAGCTAAGGGAAATTATGAATAAAGGTTTGAGAGATACCGGACCTTACATTCTTCCAAATAAAATGCCATTGTTTTATGCTAATCGTAGTGAAACTGATTTTTTATATAAGGAAATATATGAAGAAATGTGCTATTTACAACATGGAATTAAATTAAAAAGGAATGGTAATATTATTGATATAGGAGCAAATATTGGAATGTATTCGATATTGATGAGTCAAATTATGCCTTCTGCAAGGATTTATGCTTATGAACCAATTCCTCAAATTTATGATGTGTTACAATTAAATGCGTCCTTATATTCTGATCAAATAAATGTTTTTAATTATGGGATTGGAAAAGAAAAGGGTGAAGAACTTTTCACCTATTATCCTAATGTTTCAATATTATCAGGAATGAAAAATAATGTTGATGGAAAAGAAATTTCAAGTACCGTAAAAAAATATATACTTAGTGAAAACTCGAAAGAAAGTCATCATTTATCTCTCAATAATTATGACTTGGATTTACTCTTAAAAAATAGATTGAAATCAGAAGAGTTTAAATGTGAAATAGTTACAATTTCAGATATTATTAAGAAAAACAAACTAAAAACAGTTAACCTTCTGAAAATTGATGCGGAAAATAGCGAAATTGACATTTTAAAGGGGATTTCTGCTGAGGATTGGTCAAAAATTGAACAGATAATAGTTGAAGTTCATGACACAGGTAATAGAATAAACTGGGTAGTAAGTTTACTTAAAAATAATGGATTTATTGTTAAAGTTAATAAGGAAGTAAATTTAAATGATACTAATATATACAATGTATTTGCCTTAAAGAATCCAATAAAAGATTTTAATTATAAATCATGTATTGATAATATTGAAACGAATAAGGGATATTATAATGAACAAGAATTTATAAAGGATTTAAGGAATACCTTATCAAAGACTTTACCTGATTATATGGTTCCTTCGTTGTTTGTAAGCTTAGAGGCCATGCCTTTAACCTCAAATGGTAAGATTGATAAGAGAGCTTTACCGGATCCTAGAGTTAAAGCTGAAGAAGATTATATAGCACCATCAAATGATCTTGAGGATCGTATTGTAGAGCTATGGTCAGATGTATTAGGGGTAAATAAAAGTGTAATTAGTATAAATAAGAGTTTTTTTGAATTAGGAGGGAACTCATTATTAAGTGTTAAGCTTCAACAAAAGCTAAATCAATTAGATGAATTTGAGAATATTCAAGTTTCTGATTTATTTAAACACCATACTATTAAAAGGCTAGTTGAGAGTGTCAATCCGGAAAGATTAACAGAATATAAGCTTCAAAGGAATATTCAAACAGATAGTCATGAGGTAGCTATAATAGGGATGTCAGGAGCTTTCAGTGGAGTGGATAATGTTACTGAGTTTTGGGATTTGATTAAAAATCAGGATGAAGGCGTTCGTTCTTATAGTCGGGAAGAATGTGAGAAGTTAGGATCGGATCTTTTATTGTTTGAAGACCCTGACTATATACCAGTGTCAGGACATGTTAAAGATATAGATCAATTTGATCCCTTGTTTTGGGATATTTCACCTAATGAGGCAAAATTGATAGATCCTCAAATACGTAAATTTATAGAGCATTGTTGGTTTGTGTTGGAGTCATCGGGATATATTGACTTACGAAAAGAAGCTAATATAGGTGTATTTGCAGGAAGTGGTAATAGTAGCTATTTGTATAATAATATATTGAATGGGGAAATGGCCTCTCACATTAATTTATGGGAAGCTTCAAATGCCAACAGCAAGGATGCCTTGGCTACTAAAACATCATATATGTTGGGTTTATCCGGTCCATCAAATTCAGTAAACACTGCATGTTCTACTGGATTGGTATCGGTAGTAGAAGCGTGTAATTATTTACGGTTAGGGACATGTGAGATGGCTTTAGCAGGAGGGGTTTCGTTGGCTCACCCCAATCAAATTGGATATACCTATCAAGAGGGAATGATTTCGTCAAAGGATGGTCATTGTAGGACATTTGACGAAACAGCATCAGGTACTATTGGAGGTTCAGGAGTAGGAGTCGTGTTGCTAAAGCGTTTAGAAGATGCAATTAAAGATGAAGATAACATAATAGGTGTTATTAAGGGTTATGCAAGTAATAATGATGGTGATCGCAAAACGGACTATACGGCTCCATCGATAACGGGTCAAGCAGAATGTATTATAAATGCTCAAAGAATGGCAGGAGTATCTTCGGATCAAATTGGATATGTAGAGTGTCATGGGACAGCCACTAATTTGGGAGATCCAATAGAGGTGCAAGCGTTAAAGGAGGCATTTGAATTTAATAGTTTAAAAGAGAGAGGTAGTAAGCCAGGGCATAAAACAGTATTAGGTGCGGTTAAGGCAAATATAGGTCATGCTGATGCAGCAGCAGGAACAGCAGGACTTATAAAGGCTTGTTTGATGTTACAGAATGATATTATCCCTGGTCAGCCGAATTTTAATGTACCCAATCCTAAATTAAACCTAGATCAAACAAATTTCGAGATAGTAAAACAGAATAGGTCTTGGGGATCAAGTCTTTATGATCAACGAATTATCGGTGTAAGTTCGTTTGGTATAGGTGGGACCAATGCCCATGTTGTTATAGGGGATTATCTTCCAGGTATCAAAAGTGAATCGGAAAGTAAAACAACTAATCTACCTTCAAAGAAGGGGGATAATGAATTTGTAAATTATGTTGTTCCAATCTCAGCCAAAAGCAAGGAGTCTCTAGAGTTTTATAAACAAGAATTGATAAAGTTATTAGGAGAGGCACATGAAGATTTAAGAATTGAAGATTTAGCATTTACTTTACAAGAAAAGCGAGAGCATTATAATTATAGAAGTGCTTATTGTGGAAAAGATATCAAAGAGTTACTTAACAATTTACAGCAATACGGCTCAACTAAACGGATAAATACAGAGCAAAAAAATAAAATAGTATTTATGTTTCCTGGACAAGGATCACAATATCCTTGTATGGGAAAGGAACTGTATGATAACGATCCATATTTTAAAGCGAGCATAGATAAGTTAATAGCTCTAGCAAATGAACATTTAGAGGTAGACCTTTATGATGTCATGTATCCTGAATTGGGGAATGAACAATATGATATAAATGAAACTAGATGGGCACAGATATCAATATTTATTATAGAGTATGCATTTGCTGAGTATATTGAAAAACTAGGTATTCGGGCAGATGGTTATATAGGACATAGTCTGGGTGAGTATGTTGCAGCGACCTTATCAGGTGTATTTAGCTTAGAAGACGCAATAAAGGTTGTAATAGCTAGAGGCGAGTTAATGCAGTCTATGGAATTAGGAAGCATGTTGGCTGTAAATACTCAGGAAGAATCTATTCGTACCATTGTAGAGACTCATGAGTGTGAAATTGCAGCGATTAATTCAATAGAAGATATAGTAGTCACGGGTAGTGACACTAATATTAACACGCTTAAATTATTTTTAGATGAACACTCTATTTCATCGGTTGTGTTAAACACCTCTCATGCCTATCATTCAAGAATGATGGAGGAAGCATCAATTAAATTTGAAAGGGTATTTGATACTATTGAATTAAATACACCCACAAAGTATTTTGCTACTAACCTAAATGGAGAGATAGCCAAAGAAGAAGTTAGTAAAGTAAGTTATTGGAGTGATCAACTTCGAAATGCTGTTCAATTTTCGAAAGGTATTCATAGTCTATCGGAGTATTTTAATAATAAAGTTAATTTCATAGAGGTTGGTTTAGGGAAAGGGCTTAGTTCTTTTGTAGACAAATACAAAAGGAATAATTCAAAGAAAACAATTCATACGGTACATTTACTACCGTCAAAAAAGGAAAATACTCAAACCATTAAAAAGCTTAATAACAAGGAGGATATATTAGCAAAGTTTTGGACCTTAGGGATTGTAGAGAAACCCAACGATTTAAAACTATTTAAACATGCAAACAAGCTTACAAGTTTGCCTACTTATCAGTTTAATAATAAGACATGCTGGTTGGAAATGGGGAGTCCTCAGGTTGTTAAGAAGTACAATTCGATTGAAGAAATATATTATGAACGTTCATGGGAAAGAATAAAGATACCATCAACAATTGGAGGAGTAGAAGATTTAAGGCATAAGAATATATTAATACTGGTAAACGAAAAGGATAGAAACAAGAGTAATGTTTTAGATTTAATTAATAATTTAAAAAAATATTGTGATCACATAGACTATGTGGTTGATCAGCAAAGCAATAAAATAATATCAGACCTTAGGTTTGATATGGGTGATGCATCTCATATAGATAAAGTATTGAATGAAAAAACACGTAATAAGCCATTAGATCTTGTTATCTACATTTCATCAACCGTAGATATTGATAACCCTTGTTTAGATATATTAGCCATTAGAAATACATTTGATTGGGCATTAAAAACTCATAATAGGATTCCTAAATTTATTTCAGTTACATATGACAACTATGAAGTAATAGGTAATGAAGTTTTAGAGGAAAAGCCTTCAATTGTCTCAGGAGTAACAAAATCTATACCGTTTGAGTATTTTTCAATGGATACCACAGCATATCATGTTGATTTATCATCAATAGGTTTGGTCTATAATGAAGCTTTAATCTCAACCATATTGGGAAATAAAGAAAAAGAGATCATAGCTGTAAGAGGTAAATATAAGTGGATTCCAAAGTACCAGCAAGTAGCTTTTTCCAAAGAGAATTTTTTAGATAAAAAAAGTAGCCGATCCAATAATCCAGTATTTATGATCACTGGGGGCCTTGGCGGAGTAGGCTATGCTTATGCAAATTACTTAACACAAAAAGAGGAAAAATGTACGATTATTCTTTTAGGTCGAACAAAGAAATCAAACTTAAAAGAGGAGTATAAAACTCGATTGAATAATCTGATAGAGACTGGGCATAAAATTATATATGAATCAATAGACATTGGTTTGATAGATGCTGTAGGTAGTATAGAAAAAATATTGGAGAACAATGGTATAAATACTATTGAGATGGTTCTTCACTCAGCGGGAGTTGCTGCTAAAAGTGCAATAAATGATAAAACAAATAAAGATATAGTTCAAGTGGTTCGGCCAAAAGTACTTGGGGTAGAGCATTTACTTAACCTGGCTGAATCAATTAAAATAAATTATTTGGTTAGCTGTTCATCTTTGTCAAGTGTCATGCCTTCATTAGGTCAGATGGAATACACAGCAGCAAACATGTATTTAGATGAACTAAGTTATAGGAGTCATACCAATATAAACTGTATACTAGCAGTTAACTTGAATCAGATATCAGATACAGGAATGGCAGTGGATTTTATTAAGGAGAATAGTTCTTCGACAGAGAAATCTTCTAACTCAATAAAGAGCCACCAATTTCCAGCTGTTTTAGATGTCTTGTTACAAGCCAAAACCATACATAACATTCTACTTTCCAGACAAGATTTAAATGAACTACTTTCTGAAAACACGAACCTTTTAACAGAAATCAACAGGAAAGCAGAGAATGTAAGTAATGTAAAAATAAAAGAAGAGGAGTATTCTGAAACGGAATATAGAGTAGCTCAAATATGGCATCAAGTATTAGGAGTTGAAGAAATAGGGTTACATGATAACTTTTTTGAATTGGGAGGTCATTCATTGATCGCAACACAAATGATTTCGCAAATTAGGAATGAGTTAAATATAAAGTTGTCATTAAATACATTATTTAAGAATCCGGATTTATTGAGTTTTTCTAAAATTATAACAATTAATACAGCTAAACAGGAAGGAAAGTTTTTCCAAACATCGTTAATTACAAATACAGATCTTGAACAATTACCTGAAATAGTATTTAATGATGAAGATAAGTATAAACCGTTTCCGTTAACAGCTGTACAACAATCGTATTGGATTGGTCGTAGCAAGTTATACGATTTAGGAGGTATTGGTATGCATACATACTCTGAGTCTTATCTTGAAGAACTTGATATAAAACGACTTAATGAAGTTATCAATTATATGATAAAGCGTCATGATATGCTTCGCATGGTAGTGACAGAGGATGGGCAACAACGTATACTTGAAAAAGTTGAACCGTATGAAATTCAAATCCATGACTTTAGGGGGACTACCCAAGAAGAAGAAAAACAATTGTTTCTATTGCTTCGTGATAAGCTTTCTCATCAATTATTTAGTGGCCATGAATGGCCTTTGTTTGATATAAGTGTATGTATATTCCGGGATGGAACTTATAAACTACTTTCCAGTATAGATGGATTAATATTTGATGCGTCGAGTTCTGGAATTTTTATGAAAGAAATAATAAGCTTTTATAAAGATATTAGTTTTAACCCCCCTAAACTAGCGCTTAGTTTTAGAGATTATGTAATAGCAGAGCAATCCTTGAAAAGTACAAAATTATATAATGATTCAAAACAATACTGGCTTGATAGGATTAATGAGATTCCTAAGGCTCCTGAATTACCATTAGCTAAATTACCAAGTGAAATAGGAAATGTTAAATTTAGAAAACAACGTTTTGAGTTATCAAGTTTAAAATGGGGTATATTAAAGGATGTTATAAGCTCAGCTGGAGTTACTCCTACTGTATTTATTATACAATGTTTTGCAGAGATAATGCATCGATGGAATAAATTAGAACACTTTACCTTGAATCTAACTTTATTTAACCGTTTACCTTTTCATGAAGAAGTTAATCGAATCATAGGAGATTTTACATCCCTAAACTTATTAGAGATCGATTATCGCAAGCCAAAAGATTTTAAGTCAAGGTTAAAGGATACTCAGTTTCAGTTATGGAGTGATTTGGAAAATAGACACTTTAATGGGATTGAAGTTCAACGTAAGTTATCTCAATCAACTGGATATACTGTTACTATGCCGATAGTTGTAACCAGTACTTTAGGTATTGATCTTATTGATAATGAAGATGATCAATTAGAAAGATCATCTCACGAAAAAGTACTTTATGATATTAAGCATCCTTATGCCATTAGCCAAACACCTCAGGTGTGGATCGATTGCCAAATAATAGAAAAAAACGGAGGTCTTCAGATTGATTGGGACTCGGTTAAAGAGTTGTTTCCCGAAGGCATGTTAGAAGACATGTTTGGAGCTTTTGAAAGATTGTTAACAGGATTTATAGAGGATAAAGACCTATGGGATTCCAGACAGATAGAATTATTACCAAGGCATCAAGTTTCTATTCAATCAGAGGCTAATAACTCAACCAAAGAATATCCAAATAAATTAATCCATGAACCTTTCATAGAACAAGTAAGGATAAGAGGTGAAAAAGCGGCAATACGAACAAGTACAAAAACGATTAGTTATCTTGAGTTATATCAGAAAAGTGTAGAAGTAGGAGAAGAATTAAAGTATAGAGGAGCGAAACCAAACCATCTTATAGCTATAATCATGGATAAAGGTTGGGAACAGGTAGTAACAGCAATGGGAGTTCAATTTTCGGGAGCTGCTTACATGCCAATAGATGCTTCGCTTCCTAAACAGAGGATTTTACACCTGCTTGAGATAGGAGAGGTTAGCATAGTTGTTAGTTTATCTTCTATTTTAGATGACTTGAGCCTTCCAAATTCGATACAAACATTGATTTTTGATGAGATGCAGTTTGAAAACAGGGCTAAAGTAAAAAATATAGCTAATCAGGGAGTAGAAGATTTGGCATATGTAATATTTACCTCTGGCTCATCAGGAGAACCTAAAGGGGTTATGATAGATCATCAAGGGGCAGTAAATACAATATTGGATATTAATTCAAGATTTGGTATAACAGAAGAGGACAGCTGTTTTGCTATATCTTCTTTAAGTTTTGATTTATCTGTTTATGATGTGTTTGGAATTTTGTCAGCAGGTGGTACCATAGTAATACCTAAATCGTCGGAGCAAAAAGATCCTAAAGCTTGGGAAAGTTATATAGAAAAAGAGAACATAACAATTTGGAATAGTGTACCAGCGCAGTTACAAATGTTAGTGGAGTACAATGGAGGGAATAACAAATTGTCCTCATTAAGGAAAGTCTTATTAAGTGGAGATTGGATACCAGTAAATTTACCGGATAGGATAAAGGATTTATGTCCGGGAGTAGAAGTGATTAGTCTTGGAGGTGCGACTGAAGCATCAATTTGGTCAATATACTATCCAATAGGGCAGGTAGGAGCTGATTGGAAAAGCATTCCTTATGGTAAACCTTTGGCTAATCAGAGTTTTTATGTGTTGAAACCCGATTTAACGGTTTGTCCACAGTGGGTTCCTGGAGACTTATATATTGGGGGTAAAGGTTTGGCATTAGGGTATTGGCGAGATAAAAAAAAGACAGTATCAAGTTTTATAATCCACCCTGAAAATGGAGAAAGGTTATATAAGACAGGTGATGTTGGCCGATATTTACCAGATGGGAACATTGAGTTTTTAGGTAGACTAGATGACCAAGTAAAAATCAGAGGTTTTAGGATAGAGTTGGGAGAGATTGAATCAGTGTTAAACCAACAAGATCAAGTAAGTTCGAGTGTGGTATTGGCCAAGGAAGATGCCTCAGGGAATAAGCAATTGGTGGGGTATGTGGTTCCCTCCCAAGATGTGGAACCTAGTCAAGGTTTGAAGATCGATAAATTAAGAGAAGCACTATCAAAGACTTTACCTGATTATATGGTTCCTTCGTTGTTTGTAAGCTTAGAGGCCATGCCTTTAACCTCAAATGGTAAGATTGATAAGAAAGCGTTGCCAGATCTGCAAGGCAATCTTCAAATGACCAAGGAATATGTTGCTCCCAAGACAGAAATAGAACTTAAATTGGTGTCCATATGGCAAGAGTTACTGGGAATAGAAAAGATAGGGGTACATGATGATTTTTTTGAGTTGGGAGGTCATTCATTACTTATAACACGAGTTAATTCGAAAATTAAAACTGAATTTAACAATGATATTTCGTTAGATGTACTGTTTAAAAATAGTACCATATTTGATCTATCAAAGCAAATTAAGTTAGAAGGGTTGGATAAGAAAAAATTAAGTTTAATTCAAAGATTTAACAATCTGGATAATGAATCTAATGTTGATTTTGAAGAGGTTGAATTTTAAAAGTTGATTTGTGATGGACGTTGTTAAATTTATTAAGACTTTAAACGATAAGGGAATTTTTTTATTTCTTAAAGGAGATAAATTAAAAGCTAGAATAGAAAAAAAGGATTCTATTTCAGAAGAATTGATCAAGGAGATTAAAGCAAATGAAGAGATGATTATTTCGTATTTGAAAAATAAATTTTATCCTATCTCCTATGCACAGGAACGTTTGTGGTTTATGGATCAATATAATCACAACTCCAGTTATAATATGGCTGGAGCAATAAGACTTTCAGGAGAACTTAATAAAGAAGTATTAGAAAAGGTTTTATTTACTATAGTAAACAGGCATGAGATACTTCGCACGAACTTTGTTACTATAAACGACGAACCAAAGCAAGTTATTCACGAAGTCCCTACTTGCCATGTTGAAATAATAAATCTAAGTCATTTATCAAAAGAGGAATCAAATAAACAAATATTAGATTTATTAAAAGAAGAGTCTCAAAAGACGTTTGATTTAGCAAATGATAGTTTAATCCGTTTTAAAATTTATTCTGTAGACAAGGACGAGTCTGTTTTATTTATCAATAAACATCATATAATATCAGATGGTTGGTCATTATCTATATTGATAAATGAGATTACACAGCTTTATGAAGCTTTTATTAGTGGTCGTCCATCACCATTAAAAGAGTTACCTATTCAATATGGTGATTATTCCATATGGCAAAGAGAGTATTTAGAAGGAGAACTGTTACAAAAGCAGTCTAAATACTGGAAAGGCAAATTGGAAGGTGTTTCAATACTAGAGCTACCTACGGATAAACCCCGTCCCAAGGAACAAACCTTTAATGGTGATAGGTTACCTATCCATTTAAATAAAGATGTCACAGATAAATTAAATCGGTTAAGTCGGGAGAATGACGCAACCTTGTTTATGACATTATTGTCTATATTTAAAATATTACTTCATAAATACACTGGTGAATCTGATATTTGCGTGGGCAGCCCCATAGCTAACAGAACCAGAGAAGAGGTAGAGGGGTTAATAGGTTTATTTGTTAACACCTTGGCCTTAAGGAGTGATGTAAATACAGAATTGTCTTTTAATGAATTCTTAGGCAGGGTAAAACAAACAACTTTAGAAGCCTATGAAAATCAGGATCTACCATTTGAGAAAGTAGTTGATATGTTAGAGCCTGAGCGCAACCTTTCATATTCTCCATTATTTCAGGTAATGATGGTTTTACAAAACAATCCTGAGGGAGAACTTAAATTTTCAGGATTGAACGTCGAGTCTGTAGGAATTGAATCTACAATATCCAAGTTTGAGATCACCTTAGATTTTACCGAAACGGAAAAAGGTCTTTATGGCGGTATTGAATATAACACAGATTTGTTTGATTCAGATACAATAGAAAGGATGGCCAATCATTTTAAGGTATTGGTGGAACAGTTAATAGAAAATTCACAGAGACAGATAAAAGATATAGAGTTGTTGACTTCTTCAGAAAGGCAACAGTTACTTTTTGATTGGAATGACACCCAAGTAGATTATCCTAAGGAAAAATGTATTCATCAATTATTTGAGGAGCAGTCAGAAAAGACTCCAGATAATGTGGCCGTGGTATTTGAAGGTGATTCTTTGACTTACCGAGAGTTAAATGAAAGGTCAAATCAGCTAGCGTATTATTTACAGAGTAAAGGCGTAAAGGCGGAAAGTTTAGTAGGTATTTGTGTAGAGCGTTCATTGGAAATGATAGTAGGATTGTTAGGAATACTAAAGGCAGGAGGCGCTTATGTACCTATTGACCCGACCTATCCAGAGGAGAGAATCTCTTACATGTTTAAAGACACGAATTGTGCTATAGTTTTAACACAAGAACAAATAGAGTTGCCAAAAACAAATTCAGAGATTATTTATCTTGATTCTGAATGGGAAAAGATAGCCAAAGCTCCTAGAACAAATATTGAAACAGGAGTTAAGGGAAATAACCTGGCATATGTTATATATACCTCGGGTTCAACAGGCAATCCCAAAGGAGTTATGGTGGAGCATGAGAGTGTCCAGAATTTGATTCAATGGCATACTAGTAAATTTAAAGTCTCTGAAAAATCAAACTCAACACAGTTGGCAAATATAGCTTTTGATGCGAGTATTTGGGAAATTTGGCCATATTTAACATGTGGAGCATCTCTTTACATTGTAAAGAAGGAATCTCTTTTGGACACAAAAAAAGTATTAAATTTTTTAGATGCAAATGACGTTAGTCATTGTTTTATGCCTACAGCTATAGCTGAAACGATATTAAGTCAAAGTTGGATAGAAAATACAAGTCTTACTTATTTGTTGATAGGAGGAGATAGATTTAAAACGAAGGGTTTAAATATAGATAAGTTTAGTTTTAAATTGATAAATAATTATGGACCTACCGAGAACACAGTAGTTTCGACCTCATATGAAATAAATGATTCTAAATTATCTTCTTTAATCGGTACGCCTATTTCTAATGTTCGAGTCTACATTCTTGATAAAACCCAAAAGTCTGTTCCGATCGGAGTTGTTGGAGAGTTATGTATTTCGGGAAATGGATTAGCTCGAGGCTATTTGAATCAGCCTGATTTGACGCGTAAAAAATTCATAAAGGATCCATTTAGTAAAGATCCAAATTCAAGACTTTATAAGACGGGAGATTTGGCTAGATATTTACCAGATGGGAATATTGAGTTTATCGGTAGACTAGATGACCAAGTAAAAATCAGAGGTTTTAGGATAGAGTTGGGAGAGATTGAATCAGTGTTAAACCAACAAGATCAAGTAAGTTTGGGTGTGGTATTGGCCAAGGAAGATGCCACAGGAAATAAGCAATTGGTGGGGTATGTGGTTCCTTCCCAAGATGTGGATGCTAGTCAAGGTTTGAAGATCGAGAAACTAAGAGAAGCACTATCAAAGACTTTACCTGATTATATGGTTCCTTCGTTGTTTGTAAGCTTAGAGGCTATGCCTTTAACCTCAAATGGTAAGATTGATAAGAGAGCTTTACCGGATCCTAGAGTTAAAGCTGAAGAAGATTATATAGCACCATCAAATGATCTTGAGGATCGTATTGTAGAGCTATGGTCAGATGTATTAGGGGTAAATAAAAGTGTAATTAGTATAAATAAGAGTTTTTTTGAATTAGGAGGGAACTCATTATTAAGTGTTAAGCTTCAACAAAAGCTAAATCAATTAGATGAATTTGAGAATATTCAAGTTTCTGATTTATTTAAACACCATACTATTAAAAGGCTAGTTGAGAGTGTCAATCCGGAAAGATTAACAGAATATAAGCTTCAAAGGAATATTCAAACAGATAGTCATGAGGTAGCTATAATAGGGATGTCAGGAGCTTTCAGTGGAGTGGATAATGTTACTGAGTTTTGGGATTTGATTAAAAATCAGGATGAAGGCGTTCGTTCTTATAGTCGGGAAGAATGTGAGAAGTTAGGATCGGATCTTTTATTGTTTGAAGACCCTGACTATATACCAGTGTCAGGACATGTTAAAGATATAGATCAATTTGATCCCTTGTTTTGGGATATTTCACCTAATGAGGCAAAATTGATAGATCCTCAAATACGTAAATTTATAGAGCATTGTTGGTTTGTGTTGGAGTCATCGGGATATATTGACTTACGAAAAGAAGCTAATATAGGTGTATTTGCAGGAAGTGGTAATAGTAGCTATTTGTATAATAATATATTGAATGGGGAAATGGCCTCTCACATTAATTTATGGGAAGCTTCAAATGCCAACAGCAAGGATGCCTTGGCTACTAAAACATCATATATGTTGGGTTTATCCGGTCCATCAAATTCAATAAACACTGCATGTTCTACTGGATTGGTATCGGTAGTAGAAGCGTGTAAAAGTTTACAGTTAGGGACATGTGAGATGGCTTTAGCAGGAGGGGTTTCGTTGGCTCACCCCAATCAAATCGGATATACCTATCAAGAGGGAATGATTTCGTCAAAGGATGGTCATTGTAGGACATTTGACGAAACAGCATCAGGTACTATTGGAGGTTCAGGAGTAGGAGTCGTGTTGCTAAAGCGTTTAGAAGATGCAATTAAAGATGAAGATAACATAATAGGTGTTATTAAGGGTTATGCAAGTAATAATGATGGTGATCGCAAAACGGACTATACGGCTCCATCGATAACGGGTCAAGCAGAATGTATTATAAATGCTCAAAGAATGGCAGGAGTATCTTCGGATCAAATTGGATATGTAGAGTGTCATGGGACAGCCACTAATTTGGGAGATCCAATAGAGGTGCAAGCGTTAAAGGAGGCATTTGAATTTAATAGTTTAAAAGAGAGAGGTAGTAAGCCAGGGCATAAAACAGTATTAGGTGCGGTTAAGGCAAATATAGGTCATGCTGATGCAGCAGCAGGAACAGCAGGACTTATAAAGGCTTGTTTGATGTTACAGAATGATATTATCCCTGGTCAGCCGAATTTTAATGTACCCAATCCTAAATTAAACCTAGATCAAACAAATTTCGAGATAGTAAAACAGAATAGGTCTTGGGGATCAAGTCTTTATGATCAACGAATTATCGGTGTAAGTTCGTTTGGTATAGGTGGGACCAATGCCCATGTTGTTATAGGGGATTATCTTCCAGGTATCAAAAGTGAATCGGAAAGTAAAACAACTAATCTACCTTCAAAGAAGGGGGATAATGAATTTGTAAATTATGTTGTTCCAATTTCAGCCAAAAGCAAGGAGTCTCTAGAGTTTTATAAACAAGAATTGATAAAGTTATTAGGAGAGGCACATGAAGATTTAAGAATTGAAGATTTAGCATTTACTTTACAAGAAAAGCGAGAGCATTATAATTATAGAAGTGCTTATTGTGGAAAAGATATCAAAGAGTTACTTAACAATTTACAGCAATACGGCTCAACTAAACGGATAAATACAGAGCAAAAAAATAAAATAGTATTTATGTTTCCTGGACAAGGATCACAATATCCTTGTATGGGAAAGGAACTGTATGATAACGATCCATATTTTAAAGCGAGCATAGATAAGTTAATAGCTCTAGCAAATGAACATTTAGAGGTAGACCTTTATGATGTCATGTATCCTGAATTGGGGAATGAACAATATGATATAAATGAAACTAGATGGGCACAGATATCAATATTTATTATAGAGTATGCATTTGCTGAGTATATTGAAAAACTAGGTATTCGGGCAGATGGTTATATAGGACATAGTCTGGGTGAGTATGTTGCAGCGACCTTATCAGGTGTATTTAGCTTAGAAGACGCAATAAAGGTTGTAATAGCTAGAGGCGAGTTAATGCAGTCTATGGAATTAGGAAGCATGTTGGCTGTAAATACTCAGGAAGAATCTATTCGTACCATTGTAGAGACTCATGAGTGTGAAATTGCAGCGATTAATTCAATAGAAGATATAGTAGTCACGGGTAGTGACACTAATATTAACACGCTTAAATTATTTTTAGATGAACACTCTATTTCATCGGTTGTGTTAAACACCTCTCATGCCTATCATTCAAGAATGATGGAGGAAGCATCAATTAAATTTGAAAGGGTATTTGATACTATTGAATTAAATACACCCACAAAGTATTTTGCTACTAACCTAAATGGAGAGATAGCCAAAGAAGAAGTTAGTAAAGTAAGTTATTGGAGTGATCAACTTCGAAATGCTGTTCAATTTTCGAAAGGTATTCATAGTCTATCGGAGTATTTTAATAATAAAGTTAATTTCATAGAGGTTGGTTTAGGGAAAGGGCTTAGTTCTTTTGTAGACAAATACAAAAGGAATAATTCAAAGAAAACAATTCATACGGTACATTTACTACCGTCAAAAAAGGAAAATACTCAAACCATTAAAAAGCTTAATAACAAGGAGGATATATTAGCAAAGTTTTGGACCTTAGGGATTGTAGAGAAACCCAACGATTTAAAACTATTTAAACATGCAAACAAGCTTACAAGTTTGCCTACTTATCAGTTTAATAATAAGACATGCTGGTTGGAAATGGGGAGTCCTCAGGTTGTTAAGAAGTACAATTCGATTGAAGAAATATATTATGAACGTTCATGGGAAAGAATAAAGATACCATCAACAATTGGAGGAGTAGAAGATTTAAGGCATAAGAATATATTAATACTGGTAAACGAAAAGGATAGAAACAAGAGTAATGTTTTAGATTTAATTAATAATTTAAAAAAATATTGTGATCACATAGACTATGTGGTTGATCAGCAAAGCAATAAAATAATATCAGACCTTAGGTTTGATATGGGTGATGCATCTCATATAGATAAAGTATTGAATGAAAAAACACGTAATAAGCCATTAGATCTTGTTATCTACATTTCATCAACCGTAGATATTGATAACCCTTGTTTAGATATATTAGCCATTAGAAATACATTTGATTGGGCATTAAAAACTCATAATAGGATTCCTAAATTTATTTCAGTTACATATGACAACTATGAAGTAATAGGTAATGAAGTTTTAGAGGAAAAGCCTTCAATTGTCTCAGGAGTAACAAAATCTATACCGTTTGAGTATTTTTCAATGGATACCACAGCATATCATGTTGATTTATCATCAATAGGTTTGGTCTATAATGAAGCTTTAATCTCAACCATATTGGGAAATAAAGAAAAAGAGATCATAGCTGTAAGAGGTAAATATAAGTGGATTCCAAAGTACCAGCAAGTAGCTTTTTCCAAAGAGAATTTTTTAGATAAAAAAAGTAGCCGATCCAATAATCCAGTATTTATGATCACTGGGGGCCTTGGCGGAGTAGGCTATGCTTATGCAAATTACTTAACACAAAAAGAGGAAAAATGTACGATTATTCTTTTAGGTCGAACAAAGAAATCAAACTTAAAAGAGGAGTATAAAACTCGATTGAATAATCTGATAGAGACTGGGCATAAAATTATATATGAATCAATAGACATTGGTTTGATAGATGCCGTAGGTAGTATAGAAAAAATATTGGAGAACAATGGTATAAATACTATTGAGATGGTTCTTCACTCAGCGGGAGTTGCTGCTAAAAGTGCAATAAATGATAAAACAAATAAAGATATAGTTCAAGTGGTTCGGCCAAAAGTACTTGGGGTAGAGCATTTACTTAACCTGGCTGAATCAATTAAAATAAATTATTTGGTTAGCTGTTCATCTTTGTCAAGTGTCATGCCTTCATTAGGTCAGATGGAATACACAGCAGCAAACATGTATTTAGATGAACTAAGTTATAGGAGTCATACCAATATAAACTGTATACTAGCAGTTAACTTGAATCAGATATCAGATACAGGAATGGCAGTGGATTTTATTAAGGAGAATAGTTCTTCGACAGAGAAATCTTCTAACTCAATAAAGAGCCACCAATTTCCAGCTGTTTTAGATGTCTTGTTACAAGCCAAAACCATACATAACATTCTACTTTCCAGACAAGATTTAAATGAACTACTTTCTGAAAACACGAACCTTTTAACAGAAATCAACAGGAAAGCAGAGAATGTAAGTAATGTAAAAATAAAAGAAGAGGAGTATTCTGAAACGGAATATAGAGTAGCTCAAATATGGCATCAAGTATTAGGAGTTGAAGAAATAGGGTTACATGATAACTTTTTTGAATTGGGAGGTCATTCATTACATGTAATGCAAGTAATCTCAAAAATAAGAACCGAATTTAATAATGAACTCCCTTTAAAATTATTGTATGAATTATCAACAATAAGTGAGGTTTCTGACTATATTGGTGTTATTGTGAAAAATAAAAATGTTGATTTGTTTATTCAAGTAAATAAGGGAAAGTTATATGAAATTTAGTGATATTGAATTAGTTAAATACTTGTCGGATCTTCAAATTCAAAAAATAGAGGTTTATACCTCAGATGGTAAGCTACATATTTTTGATGAGGAAAAACTAATTACAGATGAAATTTTGCTTAATTTAAAAGAGAATAAAGCTCAAATAATAAGAATTCTCCAACAAAATGTTGTAGGGAGTAGTAAAATTAATATTGCTCATAGAGGTGGTTATATTCCATTATCTTATGCACAGGAACGTTTGTGGTTTATGGATCAATATAATCACAATTCCAGTTATAATATGCCTGGTGCAATAAGGTTTCTGGGAGAACTTAATAAAGAAGTATTAGAAAAAGTTTTATTTACTATAGTAAACAGGCATGAGATACTTCGCACGAACTTTGTTACTATAAACGACGAACCAAAGCAAGTTATTCACGAAGTCCCTACTTGCCATGTTGAAATAATAAATCTAAGTCATTTATCAAAAGAGGAATCAAATAAACAAATATTAGATTTATTAAAAGAAGAGTCTCAAAAGACGTTTGATTTAGCAAATGATAGTTTAATCCGTTTTAAAATTTATTCTGTAGACAAGGACGAGTCTGTTTTATTTATCAATAAACATCATATAATATCAGATGCTTGGTCCGCCTCTATACTGATAAATGAGATTACACAGCTTTATGAAGCTTTTATTAGTGGTCGTCCATCACCATTAAAAGAGTTACCTATTCAATATGGTGATTATTCCATATGGCAAAGAGAGTATTTAGAAGGAGAACTGTTACAAAAGCAGTCTAAATACTGGAAAGGCAAATTGGAAGGTGTTTCAATACTAGAGCTACCTACGGATAAACCCCGTCCCAAGGAACAAACCTTTAATGGTGATAGGTTACCTATCCATTTAAATAAAGATGTCACAGATAAATTAAATCGGTTAAGTCGGGAGAATGACGCAACCTTGTTTATGACATTATTGTCTATATTTAAAATATTACTTCATAAATACACTGGTGAATCTGATATTTGCGTGGGCAGCCCCATAGCTAACAGAACCAGAGAAGAGGTAGAGGGGTTAATAGGTTTATTTGTTAACACCTTGGCCTTAAGGAGTGATGTAAATACAGAATTGTCTTTTAATGAATTCTTAGGCAGGGTAAAACAAACAACTTTAGAAGCCTATGAAAATCAGGATCTACCATTTGAGAAAGTAGTTGATATGTTAGAGCCTGAGCGCAACCTTTCATATTCTCCATTATTTCAGGTAATGATGGTTTTACAAAACAATCCTGAGGGAGAACTTAAATTTTCAGGATTGAACGTCGAGTCTGTAGGAATTGAATCTACAATATCCAAGTTTGAGATCACCTTAGATTTTACCGAAACGGAAAAAGGTCTTTATGGCGGTATTGAATATAACACAGATTTGTTTGATTCAGATACAATAGAAAGGATGGCCAATCATTTTAAGGTATTGGTGGAACAGTTAATAGAAAATTCACAGAGACAGATAAAAGATATAGAGTTGTTGACTTCTTCAGAAAGGCAACAGTTACTTTTTGATTGGAATGACACCCAAGTAGATTATCCTAAGGAAAAATGTATTCATCAATTATTTGAGGAGCAGTCAGAAAAGACTCCAGATAATGTGGCCGTGGTATTTGAAGGTGATTCTTTGACTTACCGAGAGTTAAATGAAAGGTCAAATCAGCTAGCGTATTATTTACAGAGTAAAGGCGTAAAGGCGGAAAGTTTAGTAGGTATTTGTGTAGAGCGTTCATTGGAAATGATAGTAGGATTGTTAGGAATACTAAAGGCAGGAGGCGCTTATGTACCTATTGACCCGACCTATCCAGAGGAGAGAATCTCTTACATGTTTAAAGACACGAATTGTGCTATAGTTTTAACACAAGAACAAATAGAGTTGCCAAAAACAAATTCAGAGATTATTTATCTTGATTCTGAATGGGAAAAGATAGCCAAAGCTCCTAGAACAAATATTGAAACAGGAGTTAAGGGAGATAACCTGGCATATGTTATATATACCTCGGGTTCAACAGGCAATCCCAAAGGAGTTATGGTAGAGCATAGGAATACATTTTCATTACTAAAATGGGCTCAGAAATTGTACTCCAAACAGGAATTGGCAGGCACATTAGCCTCGACTTCTATAGCTTTTGATTTATCAATTTTTGAACTTTATTTACCATTAAGTATAGGTTGTAGCATAATTCTTGAGAAGAATATATTATCCGTAACAGAATCAATTAATAAACAAAAAATAACTTTTATAAATACTGTTCCTTCAGGAATTAAATATCTTCTTGATCAAAAAGAGATACCTTCGACAGTAAAAACAATAAATTTAGCAGGTGAATATTTGAGTAAGAAGATAGTTAATGAGTTATACGAGCAGGGAGGAAATATTAAAGTTTATGATTTATATGGGCCATCAGAAGATACAACCTATACAACATATTCATTAAGAACACTTGATGGATGTGAAACTATAGGCCAGCCAATAGAGAACACAAAGGTCTACATTCTTGATAAAACCCAAAAGCCTGTTCCGATCGGAGTTGTTGGAGAGTTATGTATTTCGGGAAATGGATTAGCTCGAGGCTATTTGAATCAGCCTGATTTGACGCGTAAAAAATTCATAAAGGATCCATTTAGTAAAGATCCAAATTCAAGACTTTATAAGACGGGAGATTTGGCTAGATATTTACCAGATGGGAATATTGAGTTTATCGGTAGACTAGATGACCAAGTAAAAATCAGAGGTTTTAGGATAGAGTTGGGAGAGATTGAATCAGTGTTAAACCAACAAGATCAAGTAAGTTCGGGTGTGGTATTGGCCAAGGAAGATGCCACAGGAAATAAGCAATTGGTGGGGTATGTGGTTCCTTCCCAAGATGTGGATGCTAGTCAAGGTTTGAAGATCGAGAAACTAAGAGAAGCACTATCAAAGACTTTACCTGATTATATGGTTCCTTCGTTGTTTGTAAGCTTAGAGGCCATGCCTTTAACCTCAAATGGTAAGATTGATAAGAGAGCTTTACCGGATCCTAGAGTTAAAGCTGAAGAAGATTATATAGCACCATCAAATGATCTTGAGGATCGTATTGTAGAGCTATGGTCAGATGTATTAGGGGTAAATAAAAGTGTAATTAGTATAAATAAGAGTTTTTTTGAATTAGGAGGGAACTCATTATTAAGTGTTAAGCTTCAACAAAAGCTAAATCAATTAGATGAATTTGAGAATATTCAAGTTTCTGATTTATTTAAACACCATACTATTAAAAGGCTAGTTGAGAGTGTCAATCCGGAAAGATTAACAGAATATAAGCTTCAAAGGAATATTCAAACAGATAGTCATGAGGTAGCTATAATAGGGATGTCAGGAGCTTTCAGTGGAGTGGATAATGTTACTGAGTTTTGGGATTTGATTAAAAATCAGGATGAAGGCGTTCGTTCTTATAGTCGGGAAGAATGTGAGAAGTTAGGATCGGATCTTTTATTGTTTGAAGACCCTGACTATATACCAGTGTCAGGACATGTTAAAGATATAGATCAATTTGATCCCTTGTTTTGGGATATTTCACCTAATGAGGCAAAATTGATAGATCCTCAAATACGTAAATTTATAGAGCATTGTTGGTTTGTGTTGGAGTCATCGGGATATATTGACTTACGAAAAGAAGCTAATATAGGTGTATTTGCAGGAAGTGGTAATAGTAGCTATTTGTATAATAATATATTGAATGGGGAAATGGCCTCTCACATTAATTTATGGGAAGCTTCAAATGCCAACAGCAAGGATGCCTTGGCTACTAAAACATCATATATGTTGGGTTTATCCGGTCCATCAAATTCAATAAACACTGCATGTTCTACTGGATTGGTATCGGTAGTAGAAGCGTGTAATTATTTACGGTTAGGGACATGTGAGATGGCTTTAGCAGGAGGGGTTTCGTTGGCTCACCCCAATCAAATCGGATATACCTATCAAGAGGGAATGATTTCGTCAAAGGATGGTCATTGTAGGACATTTGACGAAACAGCATCAGGTACTATTGGAGGTTCAGGAGTAGGAGTCGTGTTGCTAAAGCGTTTAGAAGATGCAATTAAAGATGAAGATAACATAATAGGTGTTATTAAGGGTTATGCAAGTAATAATGATGGTGATCGCAAAACGGACTATACGGCTCCATCGATAACGGGTCAAGCAGAATGTATTATAAATGCTCAAAGAATGGCAGGAGTATCTTCGGATCAAATTGGATATGTAGAGTGTCATGGGACAGCCACTAATTTGGGAGATCCAATAGAGGTGCAAGCGTTAAAGGAGGCATTTGAATTTAATAGTTTAAAAGAGAGAGGTAGTAAGCCAGGGCATAAAACAGTATTAGGTGCGGTTAAGGCAAATATAGGTCATGCTGATGCAGCAGCAGGAACAGCAGGACTTATAAAGGCTTGTTTGATGTTACAGAATGATATTATCCCTGGTCAGCCGAATTTTAATGTACCCAATCCTAAATTAAACCTAGATCAAACAAATTTCGAGATAGTAAAACAGAATAGGTCTTGGGGATCAAGTCTTTATGATCAACGAATTATCGGTGTAAGTTCGTTTGGTATAGGTGGGACCAATGCCCATGTTGTTATAGGGGATTATCTTCCAGGTATCAAAAGTGAATCGGAAAGTAAAACAACTAATCTACCTTCAAAGAAGGGGGATAATGAATTTGTAAATTATGTTGTTCCAATTTCAGCCAAAAGCAAGGAGTCTCTAGAGTTTTATAAACAAGAATTGATAAAGTTATTAGGAGAGGCACATGAAGATTTAAGAATTGAAGATTTAGCATTTACTTTACAAGAAAAGCGAGAGCATTATAATTATAGAAGTGCTTATTGTGGAAAAGATATCAAAGAGTTACTTAACAATTTACAGCAATACGGCTCAACTAAACGGATAAATACAGAGCAAAAAAATAAAATAGTATTTATGTTTCCTGGACAAGGATCACAATATCCTTGTATGGGAAAGGAACTGTATGATAACGATCCATATTTTAAAGCGAGCATAGATAAGTTAATAGCTCTAGCAAATGAACATTTAGAGGTAGACCTTTATGATGTCATGTATCCTGAATTGGGGAATGAACAATATGATATAAATGAAACTAGATGGGCACAGATATCAATATTTATTATAGAGTATGCATTTGCTGAGTATATTGAAAAACTAGGTATTCGGGCAGATGGTTATATAGGACATAGTCTGGGTGAGTATGTTGCAGCGACCTTATCAGGTGTATTTAGCTTAGAAGACGCAATAAAGGTTGTAATAGCTAGAGGCGAGTTAATGCAGTCTATGGAATTAGGAAGCATGTTGGCTGTAAATACTCAGGAAGAATCTATTCGTACCATTGTAGAGACTCATGAGTGTGAAATTGCAGCGATTAATTCAATAGAAGATATAGTAGTCACGGGTAGTGACACTAATATTAACACGCTTAAATTATTTTTAGATGAACACTCTATTTCATCGGTTGTGTTAAACACCTCTCATGCCTATCATTCAAGAATGATGGAGGAAGCATCAATTAAATTTGAAAGGGTATTTGATACTATTGAATTAAATACACCCACAAAGTATTTTGCTACTAACCTAAATGGAGAGATAGCCAAAGAAGAAGTTAGTAAAGTAAGTTATTGGAGTGATCAACTTCGAAATGCTGTTCAATTTTCGAAAGGTATTCATAGTCTATCGGAGTATTTTAATAATAAAGTTAATTTCATAGAGGTTGGTTTAGGGAAAGGGCTTAGTTCTTTTGTAGACAAATACAAAAGGAATAATTCAAAGAAAACAATTCATACGGTACATTTACTACCGTCAAAAAAGGAAAATACTCAAACCATTAAAAAGCTTAATAACAAGGAGGATATATTAGCAAAGTTTTGGACCTTAGGGATTGTAGAGAAACCCAACGATTTAAAACTATTTAAACATGCAAACAAGCTTACAAGTTTGCCTACTTATCAGTTTAATAATAAGACATGCTGGTTGGAAATGGGGAGTCCTCAGGTTGTTAAGAAGTACAATTCGATTGAAGAAATATATTATAAACGCTCATGGGAAAGAGTTGATATACCATCAACAATTGGAGGAGTAGAAGATTTAAGGCATAAGAATATATTAATACTGGTAAACGAAAAGGATAGAAACAAGAGTAATGTTTTAGATTTAATTAATAATTTAAAAAAATATTGTGATCACATAGACTATGTGGTTGATCAGCAAAGCAATAAAATAATATCAGACCTTAGGTTTGATATGGGTGATGCATCTCATATAGATAAAGTATTGAATGAAAAAACACGTAATAAGCCATTAGATCTTGTTATCTACATTTCATCAACCGTAGATATTGATAACCCTTGTTTAGATATATTAGCCATTAGAAATACATTTGATTGGGCATTAAAAACTCATAATAGGATTCCTAAATTTATTTCAGTTACATATGACAACTATGAAGTAATAGGTAATGAAGTTTTAGAGGAAAAGCCTTCAATTGTCTCAGGAGTAACAAAATCTATACCGTTTGAGTATTTTTCAATGGATACCACAGCATATCATGTTGATTTATCATCAATAGGTTTGGTCTATAATGAAGCTTTAATCTCAACCATATTGGGAAATAAAGAAAAAGAGATCATAGCTGTAAGAGGTAAATATAAGTGGATTCCAAAGTACCAGCAAGTAGCTTTTTCCAAAGAGAATTTTTTAGATAAAAAAAGTAGCCGATCCAATAATCCAGTATTTATGATCACTGAGGGCCTTGGCGGAGTAGGCTATGCTTATGCAAATTACTTAACACAAAAAGAGGAAAAATGTACGATTATTCTTTTAGGTCGAACAAAGAAATCAAACTTAAAAGAGGAGTATAAAACTCGATTGAATAATCTGATAGAGACTGGGCATAAAATTATATATGAATCAATAGACATTGGTTTGATAGATGCCGTAGGTAGTATAGAAAAAATATTGGAGAACAATGGTATAAATACTATTGAGATGGTTCTTCACTCAGCGGGAGTTGCTGCTAAAAGTGCAATAAATGATAAAACAAATAAAGATATAGTTCAAGTGGTTCGGCCAAAAGTACTTGGGGTAGAGCATTTACTTAACCTGGCTGAATCAATTAAAATAAATTATTTGGTTAGCTGTTCATCTTTGTCAAGTGTCATGCCTTCATTAGGTCAGATGGAATACACAGCAGCAAACATGTATTTAGATGAACTAAGTTATAGGAGTCATACCAATATAAACTGTATACTAGCAGTTAACTTGAATCAGATATCAGATACAGGAATGGCAGTGGATTTTATTAAGGAGAATAGTTCTTCGACAGAGAAATCTTCTAACTCAATAAAGAGCCACCAATTTCCAGCTGTTTTAGATGTCTTGTTACAAGCCAAAACCATACATAACATTCTACTTTCCAGACAAGATTTAAATGAACTACTTTCTGAAAACACGAACCTTTTAACAGAAATCAACAGGAAAGCAGAGAATGTAAGTAATGTAAAAATAAAAGAAGAGGAGTATTCTGAAACGGAATATAGAGTAGCTCAAATATGGCATCAAGTATTAGGAGTTGAAGAAATAGGGTTACATGATAACTTTTTTGAATTGGGAGGTCATTCATTACATGTAATGCAAGTAATCTCAATTATCAGGCTTCAATTTAATATTGAATTAGAAATAAAAACTTTGTTTAAGGTAAATACTTTAAAGAGTCTTGCTCAAATTATAAATTCCGCCAAAGTAAGTAAGGAAATTATACAAATTGAAAAAAATGAAGAAGAGAATTTTATACAAAATGTTGTTGGGGATTTGCAAGATGAAATGTTAAATGAAATTGATATTTAAATAAATATGATCAACACTATATCCAATCTTATAGAAAAGTACAATAATCAGGGAATTAAATTTATCGTGAAGAACGATAAATTATCAATAAAAACAAATAGGGATTCTGTTCCAGAAGAAGTTCTGTTAGAAATAAAAAAGTATAAGACACAAATAATTTCTTTTTTTAAAAAGAAGTACAGGATCTTATCATATGCTCAGGAACGTTTGTGGTTTATGGATCAATACAATCACAACTCCAGTTATAATATGGCTGGAGCAATAAGACTTTCAGGAGAACTTAATAAAGAAGTATTAGAAAAGGTTTTATTTACTATAGTAAACAGGCATGAGATACTTCGCACGAACTTTGTTACTATAAACGACGAACCAAAGCAAGTTATTCACGAAGTCCCTACTTGCCATGTTGAAATAATAAATCTAAGTCATTTATCAAAAGAGGAATCAAATAAACAAATATTAGATTTATTAAAAGAAGAGTCTCAAAAGACGTTTGATTTAGCAAATGATAGTTTAATCCGTTTTAAAATTTATTCTGTAGACAAGGACGAGTCTGTTTTATTTATCAATAAACATCATATAATATCAGATGGTTGGTCATTATCTATATTGATAAATGAGATTACACAGCTTTATGAAGCTTTTATTAGTGGTCGTCCATCACCATTAAAAGAGTTACCTATTCAATATGGTGATTATTCCATATGGCAAAGAGAGTATTTAGAAGGAGAACTGCTACAAAAGCAGTCTAAATACTGGAAAGGCAAATTGGAAGGTGTTTCAATACTAGAGCTACCTACGGATAAACCCCGTCCCAAGGAACAAACCTTTAATGGTGATAGGTTACCTATCCATTTAAATAAAGATGTTACAGATAAATTAAATCGGTTAAGTCGGGAGAATGACGCAACCTTGTTTATGACATTATTGTCTATATTTAAAATATTACTTCATAAATACACTGGTGAATCTGATATTTGCGTGGGCAGCCCTATAGCTAACAGGACTAGGAAAGAATTAGAGCCATTGTTAGGTTTTTTTGCAAATATACTTGCTTTAAGAACGAGTTTGGATGATCAGATGACTTTTGTAGATTTACTCAGGCAAGTAAAACAAACAACTTTAGAAGCCTATGAAAATCAGGATCTACCATTTGAGAAAGTAGTTGATATGTTAGAGCCTGAGCGCAACCTTTCATATTCTCCATTATTTCAGGTAATGATGGTTTTACAAAACAATCCTGAGGGAGAACTTAAATTTTCAGGATTGAACGTCGAGTCTGTAGGAATTGAATCTACAATATCCAAGTTTGAGATCACCTTAGATTTTACCGAAACGGAAAAAGGTCTTTATGGCGGTATTGAATATAACACAGATTTGTTTGATTCAGATACAATAGAAAGGATGGCCAATCATTTTAAGGTATTGGTGGAACAGTTAATAGAAAATTCACAGAGACAGATAAAAGATATAGAGTTGTTGACTTCTTCAGAAAGGCAACAGTTACTTTTTGATTGGAATGACACCCAAGTAGATTATCCTAAGGAAAAATGTATTCATCAATTATTTGAGGAGCAGTCAGAAAAGACTCCAGATAATGTGGCCGTGGTATTTGAAGGTGATTCTTTGACTTACCGAGAGTTAAATGAAAGGTCAAATCAGCTAGCGTATTATTTACAGAGTAAAGGCGTAAAGGCGGAAAGTTTAGTAGGTATTTGTGTAGAGCGTTCATTGGAAATGATAGTAGGATTGTTAGGAATACTAAAGGCAGGAGGCGCTTATGTACCTATTGACCCGACCTATCCAGAGGAGAGAATCTCTTACATGTTTAAAGACACGAATTGTGCTATAGTTTTAACACAAGAACAAATAGAGTTGCCAAAAACAAATTCAGAGATTATTTATCTTGATTCTAAATGGGAAAAGATAGCCAAAGCTCCTAGAACAAATATTGAAACAGGAGTTAAGGGAGATAACCTGGCATATGTTATATATACCTCGGGTTCAACAGGCAAGCCCAAAGGAGTTATGAACCAACATGATGGTTTGGTAAATCGACTGAATTGGGCACAAGAAGTATATAAACTCCAAAAAAGTGATGTTGTATTACAAAAGACAACCTATTGTTTTGATGTATCCGTTTGGGAGTTGTTTTGGCCAATTATCGTTGGAAGTAAATTAGTAATAGCAAAACCTAATGGTCATAAAGATACTCAATATTTAATAGAGATTATTAGGAAAGAGAGCATAACCACACTTCACTTCGTTCCTTCATTGTTGCAAGTAATGATAGATACACCAGAATTTAGTCAGTGTAAAAGTTTAAAAAACATTTTGTGTAGTGGAGAAGTATTACCACTTGAATTGGTTAAGAAATTTCATCGAAATTTTGATATTCCATTACATAATTTATATGGACCAACAGAAGCTGCAATTGATGTTTCTAGTTATGTATGTGAAAAAGTTGTAAATCATAGAAATATTCCAATAGGTAGGCCTGTAGCAAACACACAACTTTATATATTAGACCAATATTTAAAACCCATCCCAGTAGGAATTCCTGGGGAATTGTGTATAGCAGGTATTCAGGTTGCTCGAGGCTATTTGAATCAGCCTGATTTGACGCGTAAAAAATTCATAAAGGATCCATTTAGTAAAGATCCAAATTCAAGACTTTATAAGACGGGAGATTTGGCTAGATATTTACCAGATGGGAACATTGAGTTTATCGGTAGACTAGATGACCAAGTAAAAATCAGAGGTTTTAGGATAGAGTTGGGAGAGATTGAATCAGTGTTAAACCAACAAGATCAAGTAAGTTCGAGTGTTGTATTGGCCAAGGAAGATGCCACAGGGAATAAGCAATTGGTGGGGTATGTGGTTCCCTCCCAAGATGTAGAGCCTAGTCAAGGTTTGAAGATCGATAATTTAAGAGATGCTCTCTCAAAGACTTTACCTGATTATATGGTTCCTTCGTTGTTTGTAAGCTTAGAAGCAATACCTTTAACCTCAAATGGTAAGATTGATAAGAAAGCGTTGCCAGATCTGCAAGGCAATCTTCAAATGACCAAGGAATATGTTGCTCCCAAGACAGAAATAGAATTTAAATTGGTGTCCATATGGCAAGGGTTACTGGGAGTAGAAAAAATAGGGGTACATGATGATTTTTTTGAATTAGGCGGTCATTCATTGCAAGCAACACGTATAATATCGAAAATACGGACTGAATTTAACAATGAACTTCCTTTAAAGGTAATGTTTGAAAGCAGAACCGTGTTTGAGCTTTCCCGACAAATAGTTGCAAATAAAAATCATGGTCAACAAATTAACCCTCGGGTGTTGAATAAATGGCAGGGGCAAATTCCATTATCCTATGCACAGGAACGTTTATGGTTTATGGATCAGTATAATCACAATTCCAGTTATAATATGCCTGGTGCAATAAGGTTTCTGGGAGAACTTAATAAAGAAGTATTAGAAAAAGTTTTATTTACTATAGTAAACAGGCATGAGATACTTCGCACGAACTTTGTTACTATAAACGACGAACCAAAGCAAGTTATTCACGAAGTCCCTACTTGCCATGTTGAAATAATAAATCTAAGTCATTTATCAAAAGAGGAATCAAATAAACAAATATTAGATTTATTAAAAGAAGAGTCTCAAAAGACGTTTGATTTAGCAAATGATAGTTTAATCCGTTTTAAAATTTATTCTGTAGACAAGGACGAGTCTGTTTTATTTATCAATAAACATCATATAATATCAGATGGTTGGTCATTATCTATATTGATAAATGAGATTACACAGCTTTATGAAGCTTTTATTAGTGGTCGTCCATCACCATTAAAAGAGTTACCTATTCAATATGGTGATTATTCCATATGGCAAAGAGAGTATTTAGAAGGAGAACTGTTACAAAAGCAGTCTAAATACTGGAAAGGCAAATTGGAAGGTGTTTCAATACTAGAGCTACCTACGGACAAACCCCGTCCCAAGGAACAAACCTTTAATGGTGATAGGTTACCTATCCATTTAAATAAAGATGTCACAGATAAATTAAATCGGTTAAGTCGGGAGAATGACGCAACCTTGTTTATGACATTATTGTCTATATTTAAAATATTACTTCATAAATACACTGGTGAATCTGATATTTGCGTGGGCAGCCCCATAGCTAACAGAACCAGAGAAGAGGTAGAGGGGTTAATAGGTTTATTTGTTAACACCTTGGCCTTAAGGAGTGATGTAAATACAGAATTGTCTTTTAATGAATTCTTAGGCAGGGTAAAACAAACAACTTTAGAAGCCTATGAAAATCAGGATCTACCATTTGAGAAAGTAGTTGATATGTTAGAGCCTGAGCGCAACCTTTCATATTCTCCATTATTTCAGGTAATGATGGTTTTACAAAACAATCCTGAGGGAGAACTTAAATTTTCAGGATTGAACGTCGAGTCTGTAGGAATTGAATCTACAATATCCAAGTTTGAGATCACCTTAGATTTTACCGAAACGGAAAAAGGTCTTTATGGCGGTATTGAATATAACACAGATTTGTTTGATTCAGATACAATAGAAAGGATGGCCAATCATTTTAAGGTATTGGTGGAACAGTTAATAGAAAATTCACAGAGACAGATAAAAGATATAGAGTTGTTGACTTCTTCAGAAAGGCAACAGTTACTTTTTGATTGGAATGACACCCAAGTAGATTATCCTAAGGAAAAATGTATTCATCAATTATTTGAGGAGCAGTCAGAAAAGACTCCAGATAATGTGGCCGTGGTATTTGAAGGTGATTCTTTGACTTACCGAGAGTTAAATGAAAGGTCAAATCAGCTAGCGTATTATTTACAGAGTAAAGGCGTAAAGGCGGAAAGTTTAGTAGGTATTTGTGTAGAGCGTTCATTGGAAATGATAGTAGGATTGTTAGGAATACTAAAGGCAGGAGGCGCTTATGTACCTATTGACCCGACCTATCCAGAGGAGAGAATCTCTTACATGTTTAAAGACACGAATTGTGCTATAGTTTTAACGCAAGAACAAATAGAGTTGCCAAAAACAAATTCAGAGATTATTTATCTTGATTCTGAATGGGAAAAGATAGCCAAAGCTCCTAGAACAAATATTGAAACAGGAGTTAAGGGAGATAACCTGGCATATGTTATATATACCTCGGGTTCAACAGGCAAGCCCAAAGGAGTTATGGTGGAGCATAAAAGTGTTCTCCGATTAGTTAAGAATAATAAATCGATTAACTTAAAAACAACGACTGTATTATTGTCCACAGGAGCAGTATCCTTTGATGCAACTATATTTGAATATTGGGGAACTTTGTTGAATGGTGGTCAACTGCTTTTATGTCCAGAAGCTAAATTAATGGATATTGAATCACTAAGAAAATTAATTTCTAGAAGAGCCGTAAATACAATGTGGCTAACTTCAGGGTTGTTAAATTCTTATATTGATACAGAAATTAATCTTTTTAGTGAATTATCATTTGTTATTGTCGGAGGTGAAAAATTATCAAAGTACCATATAGAAAAGTTGAATGGTGAATATCCCGATTTGATAATATATAATGGTTATGGTCCAACAGAGAACACTACATTTTCTACAAATCATAAAATCATAGATAAAGATTTTACCAAGTCAAGTATTCCTATTGGAAGGCCAATATCGAATAGTATGGCTTATATTTTAAATAAGAACAATAGATTACAGTCTGTAGGAATAGTCGGAGAGATTTGTTTAGGAGGAGATGGTTTAGCACGGGGATATTGGAAAAATAAATTGCTTACCTCTGAAAAATTTATTATTAATCCTTATAGAGAGGGTGAACGTTTATATAAAACAGGAGACTTAGGAAGGTGGTTACCGGATGGAACTATAGAGTTTATTGGAAGAAAAGATAATCAGGTTAAGATTCGAGGATATCGTGTAGAATTAGATGAAATAGAGTTTACTTTGCAGCGAATAAAGGGAATAGTTAATTGTTGTGTTGTATTTAAAGAAATTAAGATTGGAGAGAAGAATTTAATTGCTTATTATGTTGGAGATACAGTAGAGGTAAGTGATTTGATCGAGTACTTGAGAAGTGTTTTACCTGAGCATATGATTCCTGTCTATTTTGTTTTATTAAAGGCACTTCCATTATCTCAAAATGGTAAGGTTGACAGAAATTCATTGCCAGATCCGGACGATATTTCTAATCTCTTAGGAAACGATTATGTAGCTCCAAGTAATTCAATTGAAGAGAAATTGGTAATTATTTGGAGTGATGTTTTAGGAATTTCTAAAGAAAATATTGGTATAAACTCGAACTTTTTTGCCCTAGGAGGAAATTCATTTAAAATTATAAAATTAATGAATAAAATTAATAAAGCTTTTCAATATGAACTTAATGTAGTAACCTTATTTAAATATCCAACAATTGCTTCGTTTTCAAAAAGTATTAATTCCAATAATTCAATGAATCAAATGGATTCATTGTTAGATGATGCTACCAGAGTTTTTCAAGAAAATATATCACTTTTAAATAACAACTAAATTGATAGTGTTTTTCAGTCATAAAACAAAAATGTATAAAATGTACGGATCATATAGCCTACCGTTATAATAACCTATAAATTAAAGTTTATCTAAATAAAACCTAGTTGTTATTAGAATACGGATTTTTATGAGTCACATTTGTATTCATATTATGAACTATAGGAAATATAAATAAAGAGAAAATCCCTTAAATTAATTAATAAAAAGTAACCATAACGGGCTTGTTAATAAATAATATTGCAGAATTGTAAATCTTTAAAAGCTCATAAACATTGCTAGCTCTGAAGTTTATTTAAAGATCTATCAATCAGTTATTTGGTTTTTAGTTTATTAATTATACTATTATTCGTTAATTTTTAAACAAAAATATTGTTTATAGTTCTTAATATTTTTTATGTTAAAAGCATGGAAAATAAATTTATTTTTACTTTTTTTACAAAGTCAAAAATTTGAAATTTTGACAGTTCTTAAACTTAATTCATGTGAGTTAAGGTGGCGTTAGCCGTGTTTTTTTTTAAAATAATATCTTCCATCAAAGTTAATATTGGGTTAGTGATTTACACATTTAAACAATGTATTATCATCGTTTTAAATTTAATGTATAACTATTTAATAGTTATTAATAGTAACTATGGATATTTTAGATTAGAAAACTTCTAGATTTAGAAATCAATCATTTTTAAGAGCAATTATATCATCATCATTGATGTTAAATTTATGTACAGTTGCTTATTAAAAATATGATTAATTATAAGCAGTGTTTATTATAAAATATGTGCAAAGTTATGGGGTAAATATTCGGAATTTTTTTGGTCTAAATAAATTTCGAAATGGTTACATCATAATTAAAACAAAAAGTGAAACAAAAAGTGAAACAAAAAATGAAACAAAAAATGAAACAAAGAGAAATTGTATCAATCAATGGTTTTTTATTAGGGGTTTTTAATATTATTCTCCTTTTGGTAGTTTATTATCTGGATATAAAAATAATGGTTGATTATAACCTCTCATGTGTGTTAATTATGTTGTTAGGATCAATTGTATTAGGAGTTATTTCAATTAACAGTATGAAAAAAACATTGAATGGATATATCTCTTTCGAAAAGGCCTTTGTGATATTTATTTTAACGGTATTGATTGGTACGATAATGAATCTATTATTTACATACGCCTTATTTAATATTATCGATTTGGATGCAGGGATTATTGCAAAAGAGAGGATTTATGAATCTACATTGGACAATTTAGAGAATTATAACCTACCTCGAAATGTTATACGAGAAGAATTGAATAAAGTTGAAAAAATTATTTATTTTGGATTTATCGAATTATTTAAAGCATCTGGTATTTTTTTAATAGTTTCTTCTGTTTTTGGAGTTATTGTTTCTCTAATAATGAAACAAAAAATAGAGGATTAATTCATTGCTTTAAACAAATGAAATATTCAGTCGTTGTAAACAACAAACTTGGGTTATAATCAATTAATATTAAGTAATGGAACTTTTTATTACGGTTTTGAATTATTAAATATGGATGTATTTATATTATTCGATGATAACCGTTAAATAAATGAGTGGTGGTTTAGGTGTGACTAATTAATTATTCAATGAACTTTAGATTCCTGCTACGATAAATTATCAGTGAAATAGATTTTCTCAAATAATTATACGTTCATTTAATTCTTAAACAATTAAAAATTGAACTACATGTTGTAAAACTACAGTTGATTAAATAGGTAGTGCAATGACATTTTTAGAAGAATATGTATGAAGCTTTAAAGTGATTATTAGTTTTATAAAATAATTTGAATTTTGTTTTAATGGGTTAACTATATAGTTCTTATAAAGTATAAATATATTAATATCCTTATTGTGTAAAATAGTTAAGTGTTCGTTTGATTTTAGGAAGATTAACGAGGAATTAAATAGTGAAAATTTATTGAATTTAACTTTGTCTTATTTTGGGCAGTCTGTAAACCTATAAATTTGGAAAGGGCTACATAGTAGGTTAAATAATTGAGTTAATTATTCAAAATATCATATTAATCAAATGTACTTGTAATTACACTAGCAAAATTTTATGATTAAAGCAATAAGAGATATACACTGATAAATTATATATAATTGAGTTAGTAATTTAAAGATATTCATAAGCTCAAAAAAGACTTAATTGAATATGATTTTCAGATTTAATCATGTTTTAAATACGATATGATACTTTTTGAATTAATAAGATGATTAATCAAATATGGAAGAAATAGAGAAAAAAAAATATACAGGTTTAGAAGTCGCCGTAATAGGCCTTTCAGGAAGATTTCCAGGTTCAAATGATATTCAAGGTTTTTGGCATAATTTGATAGAAGGTAAGGAGTCGATAAAATTTTATAATGAAGAAGAGCTAAAATCCAGAGGTTTAAATTCTAAAGAAATAAATCATAAGAAATTTATTCCAGCCCATGGTGCAATGTTTGAACCAGACACATTCGATGCTAATTTTTTTAATTATATACAAGATGAAGCGAGAATGATGGATCCTCAAATTAGAATTTATCATGAATGTGTTTGGAATGCACTAGAAGATTCTGGCTATAATCCAGATTCATTTTCTGGAAGAATAGGTCTTTTTTCTGGAGCTAGTGAAAATATAACATGGAAAGCGTATGCGATATTAAATGCATCTAAATCAGGGGCTCATGATTTTTATATAGACCAATTATCAAATAAAGACTTTTTATCAACATTAATATCATATAAGTTAAACCTAAAGGGACCGTCAATAAATATTAATACAGCTTGTTCAACTTCTTTGGTAGCAATCCATACTGCAATAAGAAGTTTGTTAACAGGCGAATGCGAAATTGCTTTAGCAGGCGGGGTCTCCTTTACTTCCAATATAAAAAATGGATATAAATATGAGGAGGGTATGATATATTCCAATGATGGACATTGCAGGACATTTGATGAGAATTCTAGTGGAACGGTAAGTGGGGATGGTGCAGGTGTAGTTGTTTTAAAAAAACTTAAAGATGCCATTAGGGACAATGATAATATTTATGCTATTGTAAAAGGTAGTTCGGTAAATAATGATGGTATAAGAAAAGTTGGGTATTCTTCTCCTAGTGTAGAAGGGCAAATAGAATGTGTAAAATTGGCTCATAAAATATCTAGGGTTACAGCAGATTCTATATCATATATAGAAGCTCATGGAACGGCTACGAATCTGGGAGACCCTATTGAGATAGAAGCACTTAATAATGCATTTAATAATAATAAGAAAAAGCATTGTGGAATTGGATCAGTAAAAACTAATATTGGTCATTTAGATGCAGCTGCTGGTGTAGCTGGATTCATTAAGGTTGTACTGTCGTTGTATAATAAAAAAATTCCTAAGTCTTTACATTTTACAAAGCCTAATAAGAATATAGCATTTGATGAAGGCCCCTTTTATACTATAAATAAACTTAAGGAATGGAAATCAGTAAATGACATGCCCTTAAGAGCTGGTGTTAGTTCATTTGGTATAGGAGGAACTAATGCGCATGTAATACTAGAAGAACCTCCTAAGGTGAATAAAGAGCCCTCAAAATTGCCTTATAGCCTATTGACATTAAGTGCTAAAAATGAAACGTCATTAGATCATTTAGCTATAAAATTTGAGAAATATCTTTTAAATTGTTCAGAATCACTAGAAAATATTGCATACACCCTTAATATAGGCAGAAAAGATTTTCCATATCGAAAGTCTATAATAACGAATGATTTAAATAAATTAAAGGCAGGATTAAAAGCCTCACAACCTTTGAATTATTCTCAAAATACATTTAACGGAGAATATAATCCAATAGTTTTTCTGTTTTCAGGTCAAGGGTCTCAATATTTGAACATGTCTAAAGAGTTATATGAATCTTATAGCGAATTTAGATACATATTGGATAAAGGGTTTGTGTTTCTTAAAAAAATTTCAAATGGTAAAGATTTTAAGAAAATATTATTTAATGATAATGATAATGCAGAATCGTTCTTGTCTAGAACTGATAATACGCAACCTTTGTTGTTTTTAGTGGAGTATGCCTTAGCATCTTTATTAATTAGTTTTGGGATAGAACCGCAATATATTATAGGACATAGTTTAGGTGAATATGTAGGCGCATGTATTAGTAATGTATTTAGTTTCGAAGAAGGTATATTTCTTGTATATCATCGGGGACGATTAATGAACGACCTTCCAGAAGGGGATATGATTAGTGCAGTAATAGGAGAGGTGGAAGCTAAAGAATTTATATCAAATGATATTCAAATAGCAGCAATAAATAATGATGATCAATGTGTTTTTTCAGGAAGTAAAGAAGCCATAAAGAAATTAAATATTCAATTAAATGAACTTGAAATTACTAATAAGAGAATCAATACCTCTCATGCATTTCATTCTAATTTAATGGAACCTATGTTATCGGAATTCGAAGATGTTTGTAATCAAATAAGTTTTAGTTCTCCGAAATATAAAATAATTTCAAATATAACAGGCGAATTTATCACCGAAGATGAAATTAAAAAAAGTAGTTACTGGAAGGAGCAAATTATTTCACCCGTTAGGTTTAATAGTTGTGTGAAGACCTTATTTTCAGAAAAGAAAAATAAAATTTTTATAGAAATTGGTCCGGGTTCTACATTACTCAATTTGATTGGTCAAAATGAAAGGAGTAAACAGCGGTTAATTAAAGCTAAAATTGCATCTTTACCTACAAGGAAAGCTAATTCTAATGCATGTCTTACCATGGTATCCCTACTTGAAACCTTATGGCAATTAGGGAAACAAGTAAATTGGCAAAATTATTATAAAAACAAACAAGTATTTAAGTTATCGCTGCCAAAATATCCATTTTTGAAAAATAAATTTCCTGCAGAGGTAGATCCTTACTCAAACGTGGCTGCACAGGTAAATGTTAAACCCAAAAAAGAATCAGTCTTCAATAGTTTTTATCAAGAAGTTTGGACAAATGTTGTATATCCTGAGTGTAATAGCATTAAGAATAAGATTAATAATTCTTATTTATTGTTTGAAACTGATCAAATTATAATTCGAGAGATAAAAGATTTGTTAAGGAAGCAAGGCTCTTCATTTGTAGAGATTTCTTTAGGAAATAAATTTAAAAAATTATCAAAGTATAAGTATCAGGTCTGCGGTACTGAACTAAATGATATGAGTAGGTTGCTTGAAGACTTAAAGAGTGACAATATTTCATATGAAAAAATAATTTATGGATGGGGATTAAGTAATGATGATAAAGAAATTCATTTAGATAAAGACTTAACTATAAAAAATCAATTTGAAAGTATTGACTTTAAACGAATTCTTAACCTAATTAAGAGCCTAGAATATCAAAATTTAGATAAGAAAGTTGTATTAGGATACTTGTCATATAATTTTCATCAGGTATTTGCAGGGGAAAAATCAGAATATAAATATGCTACATCTATAGGATTGTTAAAATCATTTTCGATGGAAAATAATTATGTAGATTGCTTTTCATTAGATATAGATAAGGAGGACAATTATGCACAAGCTGTTTTAAATGAGTTTAACCAGGAAAAACCTGATTTCAACATTGCTTACAGAAAACAAACAAGATGGCTAAATGATTACAAGAGAATACAATTGAATTCTAATATTAACCTTTCATCGGATATTTTACTACAAGAAGGTGTTTATATTATTACTGGGGGCTTGGGGAGTGTTGGAAGAACCTTTTGTGAATATTTAACCTCAAATTTTAATGCAAGAGTTGTTTTATTGGGAAGAAATGATATACCAAAATTTTCGCAATGGAGTGACTTATTAGCTTCATCTTCTATTTCAGAAAGAATGAAAATGAAATTAAGATTTTTATTAGATATGAAAAAGCTTAATTCTAAGGTAGAATACCATAATTTAGATATTTCGGATTTAAATTCTCTTAATTCTTTTGTAAGTATGGTTGAAGAGAAATTTGGTAGAGTAAACGGAGTAATTCATGCAGCTGGCGTTATTCAAATGGAGGAATGTTATAAGAACATTTTAAATACAGATATAAAGTTTATGCTTCCTCACTTTAAATCCAAGGCATTTGGATTGAAAAACTTATATAGTGTTTTTAAAGATAAGGAGATTGATTTTATTTGGACTACAACAAGTTTATCTACCGTATTAGGAGGTCATTCATTAGGAGCATACTTATCTTCTAATTTATTTGCGGACCATTTTATTCTATCAAAAGAGAACGAAAAACTTAACTGGAAAGTTGTGGATTTGGATGGATTGGATTTGGATGTAGAAAAATCTAATGAAAAAATAGATAAAACGGATTTGATAAATATTTTCAATTTGTCTTTTAAAATTAGAGAGAAGTTAAGATTAATAGTTTCGACTTCTGATTTATATTCTAAAATAGAACTTACAAATAAGAAGATTAAGGACCTGGAGTATAATAAAACAACAGATTACGTAAATGAAAATAATTCTAGAATTTCTATTGAGTCAAATTATGTTACGCCTATTTCTAATACGGAAATTAGACTTACAAAATTATGGGAAACTTTTTTCGGAATAACTGGAATTGGAATTGAGGATTCATTTTTTGAGCTAGGAGGAGATTCATTAAAATCGATGACGATAATCAAACGGATGTTTAAAGAGTTTGATGTTGATATTTCACTGCAAGATTTTTTAGAGAAAGGAACAATTAAAGAGTTGTCACGAGAAATAGATTTAGCCAGAAGGTTAAGGGAAATTTCTGATAATAGTTCGGGTACAGAAGATCTTCAGGAAATGATTATTTAGAGTGTCCTTTGTTATAATTATTTTTAAAATGATTATTAATTAGAGGTTCCAAAATTGTAATTAAAAAGAATTTTAAGTTTGAGAATCAACAATTAGTATTAATTGTTATTAAGGATTTTACTTCACCATTAATATCTTAGTTTAAATTAACTACAATTATAAGACAATTAAAAGAAAATGAAATTTGTGAAAGCAAATAATTATGAAAATCTTTAATAAATTAATACAAAACTAATAAATCCACAAATTTTAATGAATTCCTTGATTAGAAGTCTTATAGATAGGGGGGTAAAAATTACTGTCGAAAATAATAATTTAAAATTGAATTTTAAGGGAGCTTTACCAGAAGATCTCATTGTTGAGATTAAAAAAAATAAAGGTGATATTATTAGCTACCTTGATAAATACTCTGATTCAAACTCTTATAAGAAAATCATTCCTGTCAAGATTCAAGATTCATATGATTTATCGAGAGCTCAATTAAGAGTATGGTTATTGTCACAATTTGAAGAGTCAAATAAGGCATACAATATATTTGATTATAACACTTTTAATCATAAACCAAATATATCCATTCTAAAAAAATCATTTTTTAAAATTATCCAAAGATATGAGATTTTAAGAACTAATTTTATTGTAGATGAAAATGGAGATGTCAAACAAAAAATTATTCCACTCTCCAATTTAAGCCTGGATATCCAATATATTGAAAACTATGAAACTAGTTTAGAAGAAGTAATTAGTGATAAGTTTTTTCGTCCTTTTGATTTAAAAAATGAAAATTTATTTAAAGTTTATTTAATTAAGGGTAAGGACCAAACTCATTACTTAGTTCTTGTAATTCATCATCTAATTTGTGATGGTGTCTCTATTAAAATTATATATAATGAATTACTTAAATTTTATAATGCTTTTTTTAATAATCATAAAATAGAGTTAACTCCAGTTAGTATTCAGTACAAGGATTATGTAAATTGGGAACAGAAATTATCTGAAGAGAATAATTTTTTGAACAGTAAGAATTTTTGGAAAGAAACTTTTTCTGGTGAATTACCGATCTTAAACCTTCCTACAGATAAAAAAAGACCAGTTTATAAAACATTTGATGGTAGCCAAATCCGAAAGGATATTCGAAAAGATCTTTTCCAAGATTTTAAAAGCATTCTTAAAGAATCAGGGGCTAGTTTGTTTAATGGAGTTTACACATTGGTTAATATAATACTCTTTAAGTATACCAAGCAGAACGACATTATATTAGGGACACCTGTTTCTACTAGAAATCATATAGAATTAGAAAATCAAGTTGGATTATTTATTAACACTTTAGCTCTACGATCGCATATTTCAAAAGATTTTAGCTTTATTGATCTTCTGAATAATTCTAAAAATTTTACTGCAGAGGCTTTTACTCATAATATTTATCCCTTTGATCAGTTAATTGAAGATTTGGAAATTACAATGGATTTGTCTAGAAATCCATTGTTTGATGTTTTTATTAATCTCCAAACTCTTAAACTAGATCATAAGTTCCAGGATAAAGTGGGAACCTCAGTTTCTCAGTTTGATTTGTCATTTGACTTTTTGGAGTTAAATGACAAATTACATTTAAAATTAATATATAATACCAATTTATATACTAGTAATACAATTGAAGGTATTTTAGTACATTTAGAAGAATTATTAGAGTCAATAATTAAGAACCCTAATAGCAAACTTTCTGATTTAAATTATTTGAGTAATGATGAGCAAAATTTATTGTTAGGGCAATTTAATGAGACAGCGACAATATATCCCAAGGAAAAAACGATTGTAGATTTATTTGAGGAGCAGGTGGAAAAGACACCAGATAATGTAGCTGTTGTGTTTGAGGGTAAGGAGTTAACTTATCGTGAGTTAAATGAAAAGTCCAATCAATTAGCAAGGTATTTACAATCAAATTACAAGATAGAGAGCGATACATTGATAGGTATAAAGATGGATCGATCCTTTGGTATGATAGTTTCAATCTTGGGAATATTAAAGAGTGGTGCAGCTTATGTGCCAATTGATCCAAAGACACCTCAGGACCGAATAGATTTTATAAATGAAGATTGCTCATTACCTGTTATTGTTGATGAAGAATTTTTAGTAGAATTTAACAAGAAAAAGGAAGATTTTTCTTCACTAAATTTGAATTTAAAAGTAAACGTTTCAGATCTAATTTATGTTATATATACCTCTGGCTCTACTGGAAAACCTAAGGGGGTTGGAATTGAGCACAAAGGAGTGGTCAATAGGCTGGAATGGATGTGGAGGGAGTATAATTTTTCAAGTGTAGATGTTGTTTTGCAGAAAACTACATTTACTTTTGATGTTTCAGTATGGGAATTATTTTTACCATTATGTTGGGGTTGTAGAATGGTCTTGTGTAATATAGAAGATATTTATTCACCTAATCGGTTAGTTTCAATTATTTCAAATGAAGGAGTAAGTTGTCTTCATTTTGTTCCAAGTATGTTAAAGTCTTTTAATGCAGAAATAGATAAATCAGGTTTTAAGCACTTAAATACATTACGCGGTATTTTTACGAGTGGGGAAGAATTACCTCTGAGTTTAATTAAAGCTTGGTATGGAAAGTTTGAGATTCCCATTTGGAATTTATATGGTCCTACAGAAGGTACTATAGACGTTTCTTATTATAATACAAGTCAAGATGATACTTTGGTTCCAATAGGAAAACCGATAGCCAATACTAAACTATATATTCTGGGAGAAGATTTAGATTTGCAACCAATTGGAGTAGTAGGAGAGATATGTATATCAGGAGATGGATTGGCTCGGGGCTATTTAAACAGGCCGGAATTAACTGCAGCGAAGTTTGTAGATAACCCGTTTAATGAAGGAGATCGATTATATAAGACGGGTGATTTAGGGAGGTGGCTTCCAGATGGAAATATTGAATTTATCGGGAGGAAGGATAGTCAGGTCAAGATACGAGGTTTTCGAATAGAGTTGGGAGAGGTGGAACATGTTTTACAGGGTAATACACATGTTATTAGTTGTGTAGTAGATGTTACAGAGTCGTCAAGTGGAGATAAGGATTTGGTAGCCTATTTCGTAGGGAGTGATAGTATTACATCTCAAGAGCTCAGGGAATATATGGGAAGCTTGTTACCGAGTTATATGATACCTAGTTATTTTGTGAAATTGGAGGAGTTACCTCTGACGAGTAATGGGAAATTGGATAGGAAAAGTTTACCTGAACTTAAAGGTTTAAGTATAGATATAGGAATAGAGTATTTAGGTCCAAGGAATGAAATAGAGGAGCAATTAGTGGGTATTTGGAGTGATGTATTGGATATACCAGAAGGAGAAATAAGTGTGACAGCAAACTTTTTTGAGCTAGGAGGTCATAGCTTGAAAGTACTGAAGCTTTCCAGTAAGTTATATAAGGACTTGGGATTAAAGGTTAGTATTCAAGATTTATTCACTTATAACAGTATATTGTCACAGGCTGAATTAATATCAGAGTCAGAAAAAGAGTGTTATCAGGAGATTCCTAAAGTGGAAAAAGCTGAGAGTTATGTGTTGTCCTCTTCTCAACGACGTTTGTGGGTTTTAAGTCAATTTGAATCGGCCAATGTCGCATATAATATGTCAAGCGTACATGAATTAGGGTTAATAGATGTAGAAACATTAGAATCTTCATTTAATAAATTAATTGCACGACATGAATCATTACGTACCATATTTAGGGAAAATGATGAAGGTGATGTGCGTCAGTTTATATTGGAAGAAATGTTCTTCAAAATAGATTATGAAGATTTAGAAGGAATAAGCACTTCAGATTTAAGGGATCGAATTGCTATTTATAGAAACAGGTCATTTGATCTTTCAGAGGGCCCATTGTTAAGAGGTGCTGTATATCGCTTATCAAAGGATCATTATGTATTTGTGTATGTTATGCATCATATCATAAGTGATGGTGTTTCAATGGAAACACTATTTGGAGAGTTGATCTCTATTTATGATAAAATAGAGAAAGGGACTTCTTTAGAATTAACACCATTGAGAATTCAATATAAGGATTATGCAGAATGGCAGCAATCAGAGTTGAAATCAGGGGCATTATCAGTTTCTCGTAATTATTGGTTAGATCAATTTAAAGGAGAATTACCAGTTTTAGATTTACCAACAGATTATACCCGTCCGATGGTGAAGAGTTACAAAGGGGGAAAGTTAAAAGGATCTTTAATAAAGATAGCACGTCTAAGTTTAAAGGACTATTAAAGGCAGAAGAAGGGATTACCTCTTTTATGAGAGTTTTAAGTTTAGTGAATGTGTTACTTTATAAATATACAGGTCAGGGAGATATTATTTTGGGAAGTCCAATATCAGGGAGAGATCATCCAGATTTAGAAGGGCAGATAGGTTTTTATGTTAACACATTAGCCTTACGAACACGTTTTAATGGGAATGATAGTTTTGAGGCTGTTTTAAGTAAGGTAAAAGAAATGGCATTGGGAGGCTATAGTCATCAATCATATCCATTTGATTCTTTAGTAGATGAGTTGTCATTATCACGAGATACAAGTAGGCATCCACTATTTGATGTAATGGTTACTTATCAAGAGTCAGAAGGAAAAGAACCGGAGTTGGATGAAGAGTCCAAGTCATCCTATGAGAATACCAAAGGTATGTCTCATGTGGTAAGTAAGTTTGATTTAACGTTTAATTTTGAAGAGAAAGGAAACGAATTAGGAATAGGGATTGAATACAGTAGTGACTTATTTGCACGTTCTACAATAGAACGAATGTTGAATCATATAGGAGAATTATTAACCTCGATAGTAGCAAGTCCAGAAGTATCCATATCAAGTTTATCATATATACCTCAAAGGGAACAGTCAATATTGCTAGAAGAGTTTAATGAGACAGCGACAATATATCCTAAGGAAAAAACGATTGTAGATTTATTTGAGGAGCAGGTGGAAAAGACACCGAATCGTGTAGCTGTTGTGTTTGAGGGTAAGGAGTTGACTTATTGTGAGTTAAATGAGAGGGCTAATCAATTAGCAAGGTATTTGCATTCAAATTACAAGATAGAAAGCGATACATTGATAGGCATAAAGATGGATCGATCCTTAGATATTATAATTTCAATTATAGGAGTATTAAAAAGCGGAGGTGCTTATGTGCCTATTGATCCAGAGTATCCACAATCACGCATAGACTATATAATAACAGATAGTCGCTGTGAGTTACTGCTGGATAGACTGGCATATGACAAGTTTGAACAAAGTCAAGAGGATTATATAAAAGATAATCTAGGTACATTTATAAGTAGTAGTGATTTGGCTTATGTTATTTACACTTCTGGTTCTACGGGACAACCCAAAGGTGTGATGATAGAACATAGAGGAATACTTAATACAATAGTTTCTCAAAACAAAATATTTGAACTAAAAAAGCATAAGAGAAGCTTACAATTTGCGTCATATTCTTTTGATGCTTCTGTTTCAGAAATATTTATTTCTCTAACATCGGGGGTTGTTCTGTATTTGGTCGGTGACAAAGAGAGAAAAGTTCCTGAACTTTTAGAATCATTTATTATTGAAAAATCAATAGAAATAGCAACCATTCCCCCTCTTTCATAAAATTAATGAATGTAGATAGGCTCAAGCCTTTGATTACATTAATAACAGCAGGTGAGTCTGCCGTGTATGATAAAGCAATAGAATATTCAAAAGAAGGAATTTATTATAATGCTTATGGTCCTACAGAATCAAGTATATGCGCAACAACCTATAGATTAAAAGAAAGGGAACTTATAAAGTCAGGTACAATCCCAATAGGAAAACCTATAGACAATACCGAAGTATACATTTTAGATGAAGCGCAGAGTCTTGTTCCAATTGGAGTAGTAGGAGAGATATGTATATCAGGAGATGGATTGGCTCGGGGCTATTTAAACAGGCCGGAATTAACTGCAGCGAAGTTTGTAGATAACCCGTTTAATGAAGGAGATCGATTATATAAGACGGGTGATTTAGGGAGGTGGCTTCCAGATGGAAATATTGAATTTATCGGGAGGAAGGATAGTCAGGTCAAGATACGAGGTTTTCGAATAGAGTTGGGAGAGGTAGAACATGTTTTACAGGGTAATACACATGTTATTAGTTGTGTAGTAGATGTTACAGAGTCGTCAAGTGGAGATAAGGATTTGGTAGCCTATTTCGTAGGGAGTGATAGTATTACATCTCAAGAGCTCAGGGAATATATGGGAAGCTTGTTACCGAGTTATATGATACCTAGTTATTTTGTGAAATTGGAGGAGTTACCTCTGACGAGTAATGGGAAATTGGATAGGAAAAGTTTACCTGAACTTAAAGGTTTAGGTATAGATATAGGAATAGAGTATTTAGGTCCAAGGAATGAAATAGAGGAGCAATTAGTGGGTATTTGGAGTGATGTATTGAATATACCAGGAGTAGATATAAGTGTGACAGCAAACTTTTTTGAGCTAGGGGGAAATTCAATTAAAATATTACGATTGCAAAAAATGTTAAATAAATTCTTTGATTTACATATAGATGTTACAACTTTATTTAGGTACTATTCTATTGAGAAATTATCAAAATTATTTAAAGTTGAATTGTACAATGAGAATAATTTGGAAAAAACAATTGACGATTCAATTGCAAGAATTAATAAAAATATTGATTTATTCAATTCTTAATTATCCTAAATAAGGGTTTGTGTAATTTTAGGATGATAGAAGGTTAAAAAGATTATAATACTGTAAAGATTAATGGGGTAAACTATTTTTTACCAAATGGTATATTTGTGGTTTAAATCGAGTTGTCTAATAATGGTCTGTTTTTTTAAAGGGTTATAATTTACATCATAGTTGATTTTTAATTAAAAACTTTTTAAATCAAATGATATACATATTTATGAATAATACAACTAAGATAGGTCCAATCTTGATATTTTTAGTTGTAGAATAGTTTATAGTTATAGAATAATTAATTTAGATTCTAAAATGATCTAAATTAAGAGTTAATGATCACTTAATTTATAGACGAAAACTTGCTCTAATTGGTTTTAAAACTGTTTTTAATAAAATTGTATTGCCGTAAATTTCTTTTGGGCATTAATTAATAGCGTAGGAAAATAATTAGTTGTCGAAAATTGATTCATTTTCCTTTTATCCAAGAACTTCTTTTGAATAAGGTACATCACTCAATATTTAAAATTGAATTTTTTTCCAATACTAAAAATTTAAGGTTGAAAAAAATCTTTTTTAAGTGAAATCATGATTTTCAATAGATATAATAAAGTAAACTTGTTTTATATGGTGTTTATGTTACAAGTTTGAATGTAATGAAATTTAGAAATGATTAATTTAATAGAAAAGTTAGCAAGCCATAATATTTATCTTTCTTTAAAGGGTAAAGAACTTAATATTAGTTATACCGAAGAAAAAATTTCTGATGAAATTATTAACGAAATTAGGAGTAATAAGGAGAAATTAATTTCCTATTTAAAGAAATATGAAATACAAACAACTTTTAACTCAATAGAAGAAGCCCCACAATTAGAAAGTTATCCAATATCAGATGCGCAACGTCGAATATGGATTTTAAGTCAATTTGAAGAAGCTAATTTAGCATACCATATGCCTTTTCATGTTGAAATTAATGTGATGTTTGACTTTGATGTATTCAAACGGGCGATGACATCATTAATTGATCGACATGAGGTTTTACGAACTGTTTTTAGAGAGGACTCTGAAGGGAAGATTCGTCAATGGATTTTAGATAAAGAGTTTTTCAATTTTAAGGTTAATGAGTTGGATTTTTCACTGGAGACGAATAGTGAAGATCGATTAAGAGATTATATAGATAATGATAATAGGTTGCCATTTAATTTGGAGCAAGGCCCCTTACTTAGGGCAAGTATTATCAAGATGTCATCAAGCCGATTTGCATTTTACTATAATATGCATCACATAATAAGTGATGGATGGTCAATGGAAGTTCTTTCGAAGGATTTCATGACATATTATGAATCATATTTGGCTGATAGGGATGTGACTCTTCCGGAGCTTGGTATACAATACAAAGATTATGCCTTCTGGCAGCTAAAGGAATTATCGAGTTCTTCGAGCGAAAAGCATAGAACATATTGGTTAGATAGTTTATCGGGAGAGCTTCCATTATTAAATTTTCCAAGTCAAGGAATACGGCCAAAGATAAAGACATATAATGGTCATCGTTTAAGAACCTACCTAGATCCATCACAATCTAATAACATTAAGAGATTTAGTCAAGAGTCTGGTGGTAGTTTGTTTATGGGGTTATTGGCTGTTTGGAATGTACTTTGCTATCGTTATACAGGTCAGGAAGATATAATTATAGGAAGTCCTGTAGCAGGTAGAGACCATCCAGATTTAGAAAATCAGCTAGGTTGTTATGTAAACACCTTGGCTTTAAGAAATCGGATTAATCCTGAGGGAAATTTCCACATGTTTTTTAATGGATTAAAAGAGAGAACGCTTAATGCATATAGTCATCAGATGTATCCATTTGATCGTTTGGTGGAAGAATTAGAATTACATCGAGATATAAGTCGTAGTCCTGTTTTTGATGTAATGCTAACACTACATAATATAGGAGAGGCGAGTGATGGTAAATTCGTTGATGAAGAAGAAGTAAATGAAATAAGCGTTGTTGGTGGAGATATATCAAAGTTTGATATGAGCCTTGAGTTTAAGGAAGAAGGGAATTACATTTCTTTTATGATCACTTATAATAGTGATGTTTATCACCAAAGTATGGTAGAGGGTTTGATGAGACATTATAAGCAATTGTTAAATTCTTTACTATCTAATCCAACGGAAAAGTTGGGTCAGGTTGAATACCTTAATAAAGGAGAGCAGACAGAGTTGTTATATACATTTAATTCGACAAATATAGATTATCCAAAGGATAAAACGATAGTAGATTTATTTGAAGAGCAGGTAGAAAAGACACCAGATCATATAGCAGTTGTGTTTGAAGAAGAGGAGTTGACTTATAGGGAGTTGAATGAAAAGGCAAATCAACTATCATATTATTTAAAAGAGAATTACGGTATACAAGTAGGAGATTTAATCGGAATTCAATTAGGAAGAAGTGAAAGATTTATAATATCGATCCTGGGAGTCTTAAAATTAGGAGGTGCATATGTACCAATTGACCCGAACTATCCAGTTGAACGAATTAAATTTATTAAAGCTGATATAGATTGTAAAGTATGTATAGATGAAGAAGTATTTTTAAAATTTAATTTAAATAAAGAATTTCTTTTAAAAACAGATAATCTTAACTCTCTAATTAGAACTAATAGTTTGGTTTATGTAATCTATACTTCTGGTACTACAGGTAGGCCCAAAGGAGTAATGATTTCTCACTCTAATTTAATTTCATTTTTCACTAATTTAGATGATGTTTTATTTTTATCTAACATTAAAAAAATTGCCTTAGCAACAAATTTTACATTTGATATTTCAGTTTTAGAAATTTTAGGTGGCTTGTGTAAAGGAAAAGAATTAGTTTTATTAACAGACGAAACTTTATTGGATCCAGAAATTTTTATGGATAAAATAACAGGTGATTCAATAGAGGGACTACAATTAACTCCATCAAGATTGTCTCAATTGTATGATTTAAATTTAAATTTCCCTCCAAGTATTAAGGCTTTATTGGTTGGCGGAGAGGCAATGTCTTTAAACCTGTATCAAAAATTAAAAAATGAATCTTTTACATCATTAAATGTATATGGCCCAACCGAAACAACAATTTGGAGCAGCAGTTTAATTTTAAAAGATAGTTCAAATTTAAGTATCGGTTCTACTCTTAATAATGAACAGATTTATATAATGAATTCATCTCAGGCATTACAACCAATTGGTGTTGAAGGTGATATTTATATTGGAGGAGAAGGTTTAGCTCTAGGTTATTTAAATCAACCAGAACTTACAAAAGAAAAATTCGTTCCAAATCCTTATTTTAAAGGAGAACGATTATACAATACAGGTGACCGTGGGAGAAGGTTATCAAATGGATCTATTGAATTTATTGGCAGAAAGGATGATCAAGTTAAAATTCGTGGATATCGTATAGAATTGGGTGAAATATCACATATCTTGTCGAAGAATGATAAGTTAAATGAAGTAGTTGTATTAGTGAAGAAGAATCAATTAAATGAAAATGAAATGGTTGTATTTTACACTTCTAATTTTAAACAAACAGGTTCAAAGATTAGAAAGTATTTGATGAAGTACCTTCCAAATTATATGTTACCATCACATTATGTGAAATTAAAACAATTTCCAATAACCACTAGCGGTAAAATAGATAGGAATTTATTAACACAAATTGAAGTAGAAAGTCAAAACCGAACCATTGATTATATACAACCTAGAAATGATCATGAAAAAGAATTGGTAAGAATATGGAAAGATGTTTTAGGAATTAATAAAATAGGAATTAATGTTGATTTTTTCCTTTTAGGAGGAAATAGTATTAAAGCAGGGATTGTCAGGTCAAAAATTAAAAATTTTTTTGGTGTAAACATTGAACTGAAACAATTATTCATAAATTCAACAATAATGGACTTGACTAGTCTAATAGAATCCCTCCAACTACTTTCAAATGAAGAGAATCAAATAATAGAAGAATCAGATGAATTACGATTTTGAAGAAGTATTTAAAATCAATTTTAAAAAACAATAAATTTAATATAATGAATTTAGATTTTAAAAAATCCCCCATTACAATTATAGCTTGTATACTTATGATCATTACCATTGGATTTTGGAAAATTGATTTATTGCTTCCAATAATTTTTATTTTATTAATTAACGGTTTTAAAATCAAGAATTTTGATTTTCAATTTTCAATTTTAGATATCGGTTTTTTATGTGTGTTAGCGAGTGAAATAATTTCATATATATTTTCTACTTATCAGTTTAATAGCTTACCTGAATTGACTAATTTTTATGTGATTTTTATATTATATTTAATGTATAAAATACTGTTTAATAATGCTAAGTATTATAATCTGCTAATTTCTATAATATTTTCATTTGGTTTGGTTTTACTAATAATAACCATTGTATATTTTTTTAATTTCAAGCAGAAGTTCAATTTGCAAGGGTTTTATGAGTTAAATGATTTTAAAGTATTTTATCAGCCATTTAACAACCCTAATAATATTTGGGTATCACTAATATTAGTATTAATTCCCTTTGGTACAATTTTTTTAAACATACAAAAGGACATTAGGTTTAAAATCTTAGGGTTATTAAATTTTGCTTTTTTAGTCCTATGTATACTCGCATCATTTTCAAGGGGTGCCTACCTGAGTTTAATTTTTTTCATTTTAATTGTTAATATATTTTCATTCAAATTGTTTTCAATTAAACGATTAATAAAATTGAACTCTTTTTGCCTAATTATAATGGTATTAATGGCGTTACCTATGTTTAAATCGGTTTTGACAACAGTATCTGTTAATAAAACATTATCACAAAAGAGAAGTACCGAAGGTCGATTAGATAGATGGAGTAGTAACTTACATAATGGTTTATCCGACAAACCTTTTTTTGGTTGGGGACAGAAGAATTATGTGCTTGCACATTCTAAAAATCCATTTCTAAAAGAGGATTTAAAATTTTCAACATTATCAAATAATACGTATTTACAGACATTTTTGGAAAAGGGATTAGTAGGTATAATAGCGTATATGATACTATTGACATCAATTATTATAATTACCTTTAAAAGATTAAGGGCTAATTGTTTAGATAGATTAAAAAAAACACATCTTATTTTGATTTTTTCAGGATTAATGGCATTTTTTGTTAGGGAATTAACGTTCTCATCTTTCTTAAATAATAATTCCGTGTACTTCTTAGCTTTTCACTTAGTTTTTTTATTAATTCCCTATGATGTTAATCTTAAAAAAATAAAATTAACAAAAAGGTCTATAAACGGAATTATAATATTATTACTATGTGGTAACCTAGTTTTTAGTTATGGAAGTTTACAAAGAGTATTTATTAATAAAAACAATAACGAATCTATTAATAGTTTCAATAAGAACAATAAATTAGGTAGTTTGAATAGTATAAATCAGGCCTTGAAGTTTTCTCCTGAAAACATTACTTTAAATAAACATAGAGCTTTAATCCTGGCAAAAAATAGTTTTGAAATTGAAATTTCATCAGAAACTAATGGCTTTATATCTTTTATAAAAAGTAATAAGGATACTTTAAATATATTAAAAGAAAATTTGGATAATATTATTGGAATTTCTCCATTTGACGATGAAATTTATCACAATAAAGCTTGGGTACATTTTGCTTTAAATGAAAAAGACTCTGCAAAATTATTTTTTGATAAGGCAATTAAATTGAACCCATATAATAGCACCTATTATTTAAGTAAATTATTGTATAATTTAAAAAATGATGATCTTAGGAATTTAAAAGATTATTTATGCAAGGTCATTCGATATTCTCCAGAAATATTAGAATCCTTTTTTTATGCTGAATTTTCAAAAAAGTATCCTACCTTGGTATTTGAGGCTCGAAGAGAAGCCGTTAGAGGATTAAGAGAAACCATTACAAAAGAAAATAACATTATTTTAAAAGCACGATTGGCGAGATTAATTTTAGATGAAAATCCAAAAGAGGCTTTAATCCTTTTAAATGAGGTTATAGAAAAGATACCTAACTTAAATCGCCCTTGGCTTTATAGAGGTTTAATATATTTTAAAAAAGGAGATACTTTACAGGCTTATAATAACTATAAGAAATCATTGTTCATAAATAGTAAGGATTATCTTGGTAGGAAATATTTGAGTGAGTATTTTCATAGTATGAATAATGAAAAAAAATATATTTTAAATTTGGATTTCGCTATGTATGGGTTTAAAAATATTACCTCTGATAATGTAATTAAAAATGCAGATTTATCATCTTTAAGACCAATACATAATTCCTACATACCGTTTAAACTTTTGGAATATAAAAAACCCTTTATAGATATTGTAAACAGTTCAAGAATAGTTGAAGAATATTACCTTAATAACTAAAGTAATTGTTTTTCTTTATGGTTATCACGTAAAGTTTGAGATATACTCATATTGTTTACCATTAATATAATTTTATTACTTTTTTAAAGTATACAGATTTATTTTAATATAAGTAATCTTTGTCTTAATATGGGCTTTAGCCTCATAATTTAATATTATCTCAAAAATAAGATTACTATTTCATTTTTAAATTCATTTAATAAGTAATTAACTACAATCACTCGCCGTTTGTTTTGATATTTTTCATGGAATTGGTATTAGAGTGTTGAAAATATAAAAAGTATAGTCTTTGTTAAAATTAAATATGGAGAAGGTTAAAGATATTTTACAAGAATTATCAAAAAAGAAAGTTTATCTATTTCTAGACGAGAATGGATGTGATATTTTGGCAAAAGGAAGAATATCTGCATTGACCGATCAAGATAAGACAGATATAATTACTTGTAAAAAACAAATCATTGAACTTCTTTTACATAATAAAAAGTTTAAAGAAGTTAATCCTAACTTAATAGAAGAAGCCCCACAATTAGAAAGTTATCCAATATCAGATGCGCAACGTCGAATATGGATTTTAAGTCAATTTGAAGAAGCTAATTTAGCATACCATATGCCTTTTCATGTTGAAATTAATGTGATGTTTGACTTTGATGTATTCAAACGGGCGATGACATCATTAATTGATCGACATGAGGTTTTACGAACTGTTTTTAGAGAGGACTCTGAAGGGAAGATTCGTCAATGGATTTTAGATAAAGAGTTTTTCAATTTTAAGGTTAATGAGTTGGATTTTTCACTGGAGACGAATAGTGAAGATCGATTAAGAGATTATATAGATAATGATAATAGGTTGCCATTTAATTTGGAGCAAGGCCCCTTACTTAGGGCAAGTATTATCAAGATGTCATCAAGCCGATTTGCATTTTACTATAATATGCATCACATAATAAGTGATGGATGGTCAATGGAAGTTCTTTCGAAGGATTTCATGACATATTATGAATCATATTTGGCTGATAGGGATGTGACTCTTCCGGAGCTTGGTATACAATACAAAGATTATGCCTTCTGGCAGCTAAAGGAATTATCGAGTTCTTCGAGCGAAAAGCATAGAACATATTGGTTAGATAGTTTATCGGGAGAGCTTCCATTATTAAATTTTCCAAGTCAAGGAATACGGCCAAAGATAAAGACATATAATGGTCATCGTTTAAGAACCTACCTAGATCCATCACAATCTAATAACATTAAGAAATTTAGTCAAGAGTCTGGTGGTAGTTTGTTTATGGGGTTATTGGCTGTTTGGAATGTACTTTGCTATCGTTATACAGGTCAGGAAGATATAATTATAGGAAGTCCTGTAGCAGGTAGAGACCATCCAGATTTAGAAAATCAGCTAGGTTGTTATGTAAACACCTTGGCTTTAAGAAATCGGATTAATCCTGAGGGAAATTTCCACATGTTTTTTAATGGATTAAAAGAGAGAACGCTTAATGCATATAGTCATCAGATGTATCCATTTGATCGTTTGGTGGAAGAATTAGAATTACATCGAGATATAAGTCGTAGTCCTGTTTTTGATGTAATGCTAACACTACATAATATAGGAGAGGCGAGTGATGGTAAATTCGTTGATGAAGAAGAAGTAAATGAAATAAGCGTTGTTGGTGGAGATATATCAAAGTTTGATATGAGCCTTGAGTTTAAGGAAGAAGGGAATTACATTTCTTTTATGATCACTTATAATAGTGATGTTTATCACCAAAGTATGGTAGAGGGTTTGATGAGACATTATAAGCAATTGTTAAATTCTTTACTATCTAATCCAACGGAAAAGTTGGGTCAGGTTGAATACCTTAATAAAGGAGAGCAGACAGAGTTGTTATATACATTTAATTCGACAAATGTAGATTATCCAAAGGATAAAACGATAGTAGATTTATTTGAAGAGCAGGTAGAAAAGACACCAGATCATATAGCAGTTGTGTTTGAAGAAGAGGAGTTGACTTATAGGGAGTTGAATGAAAAGGCAAATCAATTAGCTAGTTACCTAAGAAAGGATTATGATATATCATTAGGTGATTTGGTAGGTGTTAAACTAGATCGTAACCAATGGTTGATAGTATCAATTCTTGGAGTGTTAAAAGCTGGGGGGCATATGTACCAATAGATAATGAATATCCTCAAAAAAGAATAAATTATTTAGAACAAGACAGCAATTGTAAGGTTGTTATAGATGATTCACTATTAACTGAGTTTAAAAAAATCAAACATCATATTCATTAGATCAAGTTTGTTCAGATATTAGATCAAATAACCTAGCATATGTAATCTATACCTCTGGTTCTACAGGAGAACCAAAGGGTGTAATGATAGAGCATAAGAGCGTTGTGAATTTAATATGTTTTCAATCAGAATATTTTAATATTCAATCAAATGAAAGTTTTTTGTTGTTTTCTAGTGTATCCTTTGATGCTTCAGTTGAGCAGTTATTTTTACCATTATTAAATGGTGCTAGGATAAATATTGCATTAAAGACCGAAATTTTAAATGAAGAAAAATTTAAAGGTTTTTTAGAAAAAAATAAAATAACCCACTTACATGCTGTTCCTTCCTTTTTAAGGATGTTATCTTCAAATCCCATTTTAAGCTTGAAGAGAATTATCTCTGGAGGAGATAAATTTGACACCTCTGTTTTTAGAAAGTGGAAATCACAAGTTTCTGTGTATAATAAATATGGTCTAACAGAAGCGACAGTTACCTCAGTAGAATATTTGATAGATGAAGGTAAGACTTTGAGTTCCCCTATAGGAAAACCTATAGCTAATACTTCAATTTATATTTTAGGGACCTATAAAGAGTTATTACCTGTAGGAGTTTCAGGTGAAATTTATATAGGGGGAGACGGGTTAGCAAGAGGGTATTTCAACAGACCAGAGCTTACGGCAGAAAAGTTTATTGATAGCCCGTTTAATGAAGGAGAACGATTATATAAGACTGGGGACTTGGGTAGATGGCTAATCGATGGCAATATTGAGTTTATAGGAAGAAATGATAATCAAGTTAAGATAAGAGGTCACCGTATAGAATTAGAGGAGATTGCCAAAGTTTTAGAGACTTATCTAGGGATTGATGAAGTCGTTGTGTTGGCAACGGGCAGTATATCAGAAGAGAAAGAATTAGTTGCCTATTTTACTTCTAATAAGAAACCAGAAGTTCAGGAGTTACGCAACTTTTTAAAGGAGCGAATTCCTGATTATATGTTACCTACACATTATGTTTATTTAGAAAAGTTACCATTAACATCAAACGGTAAGGTTGATAAAAAAGAATTATTAAGTAAACAAATAGACGGATTAACAAGAAGAACGGAGTATATAGCGCCACGTAATGAGTTGGAGAAAAATTTAGTATTAATATGGAAAGAAGTATTAAAACGAGATAATATAGGTATTCAAGATAATTTTTATGACCTAGGAGGTGATTCAATTAAGTCAATACAGGTGGTTTCTCGTTTAAAGAATTATGGCTATACTATAAAAGTGGAGGATATTCTTCGTAATCCGGTTATAGAAGATTTATCTAAGTTAGCAAAGGTTAACTCCAGAGTAATAGATCAATCCGAAGTTGAAGGAGAAGTTTTTCTCACTCCGATACAGCATTCCTTTTTTAATGATGATGCTATTTTAACTAAGCACCATTACAATCAATCGGTTTTATTACACAGTTATACTGAGTTGGATATTAATGGATTAACTTCATGTTTTGAATACATAACAAATCACCATGATGGGCTTCGTATGGTTTATCATAAAGAGGATAATTTATGGAAACAAAACAACTTAAGTTATTCTCCAGAGAGGTTTTATGATTTTAATTATTATGACCTTAAGGGTTCAGAAGAACCCTTGCTATTAATGGGTAAGTATTGTGAAACTCTTCAAGAAAGTATAACTTTATCAGAAGGTCCATTATTTAAGGCTGCATTATTTAGACTAAAAGATGGAGATCGACTATTCTTAATGGTTCATCATCTTGTGATTGATGGAGTTTCTTGGCGTATTTTGCTAGATGACTTAGCAACTTTATATCTTCAATATATAAATAATTCTACTTTAACCTTACCTTTAAAAACAGATTCTTTTAGAGATTGGTCTCAGGCGCTAAATGATTATGCTCATGGAGATAAACTTGCGGTAGAGCATAACTATTGGGAAAATTTATTGACAAGCAATGTAATTGATCTACCCAAAGATCAAATTGACAGGGATTATAATCAAAGGGATTATTCAGAACTATCCTTTGTCTTAGATACAAATATTACAGAGTTATTACAAACTCGGACAAATAGAGTATTTAATACGGAAATCAATGATATATTATTAACATCTTTTGGACTATCGATCAATGATGTTTTTGATATATCCAGAGTTTTTGTGAAAATGGAAGGACATGGAAGGGAAGATATTATTTCAGATATTGATATTACTCGGACAGTTGGTTGGTTCACATCAGTTTACCCTTACTTATTAGAAATTTTACCAGAAGAAGATGCTTTAGGGAATTTAGTGTATGTGAAAGAGTCTCTACGCAAGGTGCCTAATAAGGGAATAGGTTATGGTATTTTGAAAGAGCTAGCTTCTGGTTTTTCAACTGAAATAAAACCAAAAATTGTTTTTAATTATTTAGGAGATTTTGGTTCTGGAGTCGGCTCAGAGGAATCTAAACAATCCTCTTTATTTCAATATTCTTCAGAGTATAGAGGGAGGGATATCCCACTAAATAATAATAGGGATATTTCATTGAACGTCTCAGGAGTTTTGGTAGACGGAGTATTAAGAATGTCAATTTCATATAGTAAAAGGGACTATAATAAAGCTACAATATCACGTTTGATTTCTAGTTATAAGTATAATTTAGAAAAATTGATATTAAAGTTAAATGAGGAGGAAAAGAGCTATTTAACACCTGATGATTTGACATATAAAGGGTTATCTATACTTGATGTATTTAACCTTAATAAAAAAGAAAATTTAGAAGATGTTTATAAATTATCTCCATTGCAGGAGGGGATCTACTACCATTGGTTGTCTGATAGAAACCCTACAATGTATTTTGAGCAAATATCTTATGTGATAGAGGCACATGATTTAGATATTAAACTTTTAAAGCAGAGTTATGATCTTCTAATATCGCGGCATGCAGTTTTACGTACTAGCTTTAGTACAGATTATGGAGGTGAAGCAGTTCAGATTGTATGGAAGGAGGTTGAAAGTACATTTGTTTATGATAGTGCACCATCTGGATTGTCAGAAGATGAACAGAAGGAATATTTAACATCTTACAAGGAATTAGATCGTAAGAAAGGATTTGACCTTAGTACTGGATCTCAAATGCGTTTAATTGTCTTAAATTTAAAGAATGGTCATTATCAGTTTATTTGGAGTCATCATCATATATTAACCGATGGTTGGTGTATGAGTATTTTGATTAATGACTTTTATAAATTAATGTTCTCTGTTCAACATGGCACCGAACCAAATTTAGAACCAGTAATACCTTATTCAAATTATATTAAATGGTTGTCTAATGTAGATAAGCAATCATCATTAGATTACTGGAAAGAATATTTACATTTATATAATAATATAATTGAATTTCCATTTCGTTTATACAAGGAGGAAACAGTTTCTTCATATAAAGAAGGAAAAGAGTCTTTATACATCAAAAGTTCTCTTTTAAAAGCGGTCAATGAGTTATGTGTTGATTTAAATATTACACAGAATACATTTATTCAAGGAGTTTGGGGCTATCTATTAGCACAATATAATAATATTGAAGATGTGGTTTTTGGATCTGTTGTTTCAGGTCGTCCATCGGATCTGAAGGGAGTAGAGAGTATGATAGGGCTGTTTATCAATACAATTCCAGTGCGTGTTCAATTCGCAGAGAATGATAGTCCGAAAGAGTTATTGAAAATGATCCAAAGGAATGCTATATCCGGTATGTCCCACCATTATATAAGTTTATCTGAAGTACAGTCTTTGAGTGAACCGGGAGCAAAACTTTTAAACCATGTTATGACTTTTGGAAACTATAGTGTTCAAGAGTCGTCAAATATTGATTTAACGATAGCGGATGATTTATCAGTCGTTTCAAGAGAAATTTTTGAACAAACCAATTATGATTTTGGAATTCAAGTGGCACCAGGATCAGATGAGTTAATCATTAATTTCACATATAACCTTAATAATTATGACAGACAGGGAGTTTTAAAGCTTAAGCAACATTTTTTTAATGTAATAAATAGTTTCGTAAGCGACCCAAATCAATTGCTGGGAAAAATAAATTACTTAACCTCAGATGAGGAAATCGAGTTACTTTGCGAATTTAATGAGACAGCGACAATATATCCTAAGGAAAAAACGATTGTAGATTTATTTGAGGAGCAGGTGGAAAAGACACCGAATCGTGTAGCTGTTGTGTTTGAGGGTAAGGAGTTGACTTATTGTGAGTTAAATGAGAGGGCTAATCAATTAGCACATTATTTGCAGAATAAGGGGGTAAAGCCTGAGAGTTTAGTAGGTATTTGTGTAGAGCGATCATTGGAAATGATAGTAGGTTTGTTAGGGATATTAAAGGCAGGAGGAGCATATGTGCCGATAGATCCTTCTTATCCGAAGGAGCGTATTTCTTATATACTAAAGGACTCGAATTGCGGTATAGTCATAAGTCAGGTAGATATAGAGTTGCCAGAGACTACTTCGGAGATTATATATCTTGATGCGGATAGGAATAAAATAACGACTGGATCAGTAGAAAATGTAGTATCAGAATTAGATGGTAATAACCTGGCTTATGTAATATACACCTCTGGATCAACAGGGTATCCGAAAGGAACGCTTATAAACCATTATAGCGTATCCAGAATAGCCAAGAGACCAAAATATGTTGATGTTTCTATTAACGATAATGTACTACAGTTATCAAATTTTGCATTTGATGGATCTGTATTTGATATTTATACTACATTATTAAATGGTGCAAAACTAGTATTGGTAAGGAAGGAAATGGTAGTTGATATTGAAAAATTAGCCAATTTTATTCTTTCAGAAGAAATTAGTGTGTTTTTTGTTACAACTGCATTATTTAATACAATTGTTGACTTTGATGTTGAGTTTTTGAAAAACATAAAAAAAATATTATTTGGAGGAGAACAAGTATCACAAAAATATGTTAATGAGGCATATAGCGCTCTTGGGGACAACAAAATAGTTCATGTTTATGGACCAACTGAATCAACTGTATTTGCAAGTTTTTATCAAGTTTCTAAACTGCATTCAGGTACAATCCCAATAGGAAAACCTATAGACAATACCGAAGTATACATTTTAGATGAAGCGCAGAGTCTTGTTCCAATTGGAGTAGTAGGAGAGATATGTATATCAGGAGATGGATTGGCTCGGGGCTATTTAAACAGGCCGGAATTAACTGCAGCGAAGTTTGTAGATAACCCGTTTAATGAAGGAGATCGATTATATAAGACGGGTGATTTAGGGAGGTGGCTTCCAGATGGAAATATTGAATTTATCGGGAGGAAGGATAGTCAGGTCAAGATACGAGGTTTTCGAATAGAGTTGGGAGAGGTGGAACATGTTTTACAGGGTAATACACATGTTATTAGTTGTGTAGTAGATGTTACAGAGTCGTCAAGTGGAGATAAGGATTTGGTAGCCTATTTCGTAGGGAGTGATAGTATTACATCTCAAGAGCTCAGGGAATATATGGGAAGCTTGTTACCGAGTTATATGATACCTAGTTATTTTGTGAAATTGGAGGAGTTACCTCTGACGAGTAATGGGAAATTGGATAGGAAAAGTTTACCTGAACTTAAAGGTTTAAGTATAGATATAGGAATAGAGTATTTAGGTCCAAGGAATGAAATAGAGGAGCAATTAGTGGGTATTTGGAGTGATGTATTGGATATACCAGAAGGAGAAATAAGTGTGACAGCAAACTTTTTTGAGCTAGGAGGTCATAGCTTGAAAGTACTGAAGCTTTCCAGTAAGTTATATAAGGACTTGGGATTAAAGGTTAGTATTCAAGATTTATTCACTTATAACAGTATATTGTCACAGGCTGAATTAATATCAGAGTCAGAAAAAGAGTGTTATCAGGAGATTCCTAAAGTGGAAAAAGCTGAGAGTTATGTGTTGTCCTCTTCTCAACGACGTTTGTGGGTTTTAAGTCAATTTGAATCGGCCAATGTCGCATATAATATGTCAAGCGTACATGAATTAGGGTTAATAGATGTAGAAACATTAGAATCTTCATTTAATAAATTAATTGCACGACATGAATCATTACGTACCATATTTAGGGAAAATGATGAAGGTGATGTGCGTCAGTTTATATTGGAAGAAATGTTCTTCAAAATAGATTATGAAGATTTAGAAGGAATAAGCACTTCAGATTTAAGGGATCGAATTGCTATTTATAGAAACAGGTCATTTGATCTTTCAGAGGGCCCATTGTTAAGAGGTGCTGTATATCGCTTATCAAAGGATCATTATGTATTTGTGTATGTTATGCATCATATCATAAGTGATGGTGTTTCAATGGAAACACTATTTGGAGAGTTGATCTCTATTTATGATAAAATAGAGAAAGGGACTTCTTTAGAATTAACACCATTGAGAATTCAATATAAGGATTATGCAGAATGGCAGCAATCAGAGTTGAAATCAGGGGCATTATCAGTTTCTCGTAATTATTGGTTAGATCAATTTAAAGGAGAATTACCAGTTTTAGATTTACCAACAGATTATACCCGTCCGATGGTGAAGAGTTACAAAGGGGGAAAGTTAAAAGGATCTTTAATAAAGATAGCACGTCTAAGTTTAAAGGACTATTAAAGGCAGAAGAAGGGATTACCTCTTTTATGAGAGTTTTAAGTTTAGTGAATGTGTTACTTTATAAATATACAGGTCAGGGAGATATTATTTTGGGAAGTCCAATATCAGGGAGAGATCATCCAGATTTAGAAGGGCAGATAGGTTTTTATGTTAACACATTAGCCTTACGAACACGTTTTAATGGGAATGATAGTTTTGAGGCTGTTTTAAGTAAGGTAAAAGAAATGGCATTGGGAGGCTATAGTCATCAATCATATCCATTTGATTCTTTAGTAGATGAGTTGTCATTATCACGAGATACAAGTAGGCATCCACTATTTGATGTAATGGTTACTTATCAAGAGTCAGAAGGAAAAGAACCGGAGTTGGATGAAGAGTCCAAGTCATCCTATGAGAATACCAAAGGTATGTCTCATGTGGTAAGTAAGTTTGATTTAACGTTTAATTTTGAAGAGAAAGGAAACGAATTAGGAATAGGGATTGAATACAGTAGTGACTTATTTGCACGTTCTACAATAGAACGAATGTTGAATCATATAGGAGAATTATTAACCTCGATAGTAGCAAGTCCAGAAGTATCCATATCAAGTTTATCATATATACCTCAAAGGGAACAGTCAATATTGCTAGAAGAGTTTAATGAGACAGCGACAATATATCCTAAGGAAAAAACGATTGTAGATTTATTTGAGGAGCAGGTGGAAAAGACACCGAATCGTGTAGCTGTTGTGTTTGAGGGTAAGGAGTTGACTTATTGTGAGTTAAATGAGAGGGCTAATCAGCTAGCATCTTATTTACAGAAGAAGGGTATAAAGCCGGAGAATTTGGTGGGTATCTGTGTAGATCGCTCATTGGATATGATAGTAGGTTTGTTGGGGATATTGAAGGCAGGAGGGGCGTATGTGCCTATAGACCCGTCATATCCAAAAGACAGGATATTTTATATGCTAGAAGATGCTAATTGTGAGATTGTATTGAGCCAGGGACATATTGAACTTTCTGAGGCGAATTCAGATATGGTTTACCTTGATTTGGATAGGGATAAGATAGAGGAAGAACCCACTATAAATATAGAATCAGGAGTTAAGGGTGAAAACCTGGCCTATATTATCTATACATCAGGATCAACAGGAAAGCCAAAAGGGACATTAATCGAACATAAAAATGTTATAAGATTAGTTAGTAACAGAGGTTTTAATTTTTTAAGAGATCAAAAGGCTGTTCTGCAATACGCGACAATATCATTTGATGCATCAATCTTTGAAATATGGGGTTCATTATGTAATGGTTCAAAACTTATTGTATGTCCACCAAAAAATTTAAGTATTGAAGAACTAGATCAGATAATAAACCAATATAATATTGAAGTTCTATGGTTGACATCTGGTTTGTTTAGTCTGGTGATAGAAAGTAATCTAAATATTTTTGACAATGTTAAGTATTTACTTTCAGGAGGTGATGTTCTTAATAAAAACCATGTAACAAAAATATTAGAAGTCAATAAGAACATTATTCTTATTAATGGTTATGGACCAACAGAGAGTACGACATTTGCCTCCCTGTTTTTTATGGATTATAAAAGTTCAATAAACACATCTGTATCGATAGGTAAGCCTTTGGATAATACGAGAATATATATACTAGATGAGATGCAAAAGGTTGTTCCTATTGGTGTAGTAGGAGAGATTTGTATAGGAGGAGATGGCTTAGCGAGGGGATATTTAAACAGGCCAGAGCTCACGGCGGAGAAGTTTATTGAAAATCCGTTTAAAAAGGGGGAACGAATATATAGGACAGGTGATTTAGGGCGATGGCTTCCAGGTGGTAATATAGAATTTATTGGCAGGAAAGATAGTCAGGTAAAGATACGGGGTTATCGCATAGAGCTAGGAGAGATCCAGCATGTTTTACAGGGGTATACTCATGTTAGCAGTTGTGTAGTTGATGTTAAAGTATCCTCTAGTGGAGAAAATGATTTGGTTGCTTATTTTGTAGAGAGTGCTGAGATTACAATCCAAGAGCTTAAAGAGTATTTAGGTAGTTTGTTGCCGAGTTATATGGTTCCAGGATACTATGTGAAACTGGAGGAATTACCTTTGACAAGTAATGGGAAACTGGACAGAAAGAGTTTACCTGCCCCTGAGGGTTTAGGTATAAATACAGGTATCGAGTATGTAGGGCCTAGGAATGAAACAGAGGAGCAGTTAGTGGTTATTTGGAGCGATGTATTGCATATACCTGAAGGAGATATAAGTGTGACAGCAAACTTTTTTGAGCTAGGAGGTCATAGCTTGAAAGTACTGAAGCTTTCCAGTAAGTTATATAAGGACTTGGGATTAAAGGTTAGTATTCATGATTTGTTCACTTATAGCAGTATTTTATCACAGGCTGAATTAATATCAGAGTCAGAAAAAGAGTATTATCGGGAGATTCCTAAAGTAGATAATGAGGAAAGTTATCCAATATCAGATGCGCAACGTCGAATATGGATTTTAAGTCAATTTGAAGAAGCTAATTTAGCATACCATATGCCTTTTCATGTTGAAATTAATGTGATGTTTGACTTTGATGTATTCAAACGGGCGATGACATCATTAATTGATCGACATGAGGTTTTACGAACTGTTTTTAGAGAGGACTCTGAAGGGAAGATTCGTCAATGGATTTTAGATAAAGAGTTTTTCAATTTTAAGGTTAATGAGTTGGATTTTTCACTGGAGACGAATAGTGAAGATCGATTAAGAGATTATATAGATAATGATAATAGGTTGCCATTTAATTTGGAGCAAGGCCCCTTACTTAGGGCAAGTATTATCAAGATGTCATCAAGCCGATTTGCATTTTACTATAATATGCATCACATAATAAGTGATGGATGGTCAATGGAAGTTCTTTCGAAGGATTTCATGACATATTATGAATCATATTTGGCTGATAGGGATGTGACTCTTCCGGAGCTTGGTATACAATACAAAGATTATGCCTTCTGGCAGCTAAAGGAATTATCGAGTTCTTCGAGCGAAAAGCATAGAACATATTGGTTAGATAGTTTATCGGGAGAGCTTCCATTATTAAATTTTCCAAGTCAAGGAATACGGCCAAAGATAAAGACATATAATGGTCATCGTTTAAGAACCTACCTAGATCCATCACAATCTAATAACATTAAGAAATTTAGTCAAGAGTCTGGTGGTAGTTTGTTTATGGGGTTATTGGCTGTTTGGAATGTACTTTGCTATCGTTATACAGGTCAGGAAGATATAATTATAGGAAGTCCTGTAGCAGGTAGAGACCATCCAGATTTAGAAAATCAGCTAGGTTGTTATGTAAACACCTTGGCTTTAAGAAATCGGATTAATCCTGAGGGAAATTTCCACATGTTTTTTAATGGATTAAAAGAGAGAACGCTTAATGCATATAGTCATCAGATGTATCCATTTGATCGTTTGGTGGAAGAATTAGAATTACATCGAGATATAAGTCGTAGTCCTGTTTTTGATGTAATGCTAACACTACATAATATAGGAGAGGCGAGTGATGGTAAATTCGTTGATGAAGAAGAAGTAAATGAAATAAGCGTTGTTGGTGGAGATATATCAAAGTTTGATATGAGCCTTGAGTTTAAGGAAGAAGGGAATTACATTTCTTTTATGATCACTTATAATAGTGATGTTTATCACCAAAGTATGGTAGAGGGTTTGATGAGACATTATAAGCAATTGTTAAATTCTTTACTATCTAATCCAACGGAAAAGTTGGGTCAGGTTGAATACCTTAATAAAGGAGAGCAGACAGAGTTGTTATATACATTTAATTCGACAAATGTAGATTATCCAAAGGATAAAACGATAGTAGATTTATTTGAAGAGCAGGTAGAAAAGACACCAGATCATATAGCAGTTGTGTTTGAAGAAGAGGAGTTGACTTATAGGGAGTTGAATGAAAAGGCAAATCAATTAGCTAGTTACCTAAGAAAGGATTATGATATATCATTAGGTGATTTGGTAGGTGTTAAACTAGATCGTAACCAATGGTTGATAGTATCAATTCTTGGAGTGTTAAAAGCTGGGGGGGCATATGTACCAATAGATAATGAATATCCTCAAAAAAGAATAAATTATTTAGAACAAGACAGCAATTGTAAGGTTGTTATAGATGATTCACTATTAACTGAGTTTAAAAAAAATCAAACATCATATTCATTAGATCAAGTTTGTTCAGATATTAGATCAAATAACCTAGCATATGTAATCTATACCTCTGGTTCTACAGGAGAACCAAAGGGTGTAATGATAGAGCATAAGAGCGTTGTGAATTTAATATGTTTTCAATCAGAATATTTTAATATTCAATCAAATGAAAGTTTTTTGTTGTTTTCTAGTGTATCCTTTGATGCTTCAGTTGAGCAGTTATTTTTACCATTATTAAATGGTGCTAGGATAAATATTGCATTAAAGACCGAAATTTTAAATGAAGAAAAATTTAAAGGTTTTTTAGAAAAAAATAAAATAACCCACTTACATGCTGTTCCTTCCTTTTTAAGGATGTTATCTTCAAATCCCATTTTAAGCTTGAAGAGAATTATCTCTGGAGGAGATAAATTTGACACCTCTGTTTTTAGAAAGTGGAAATCACAAGTTTCTGTGTATAATAAATATGGTCTAACAGAAGCGACAGTTACCTCAGTAGAATATTTGATAGATGAAGGTAAGACTTTGAGTTCCCCTATAGGAAAACCTATAGCTAATACTTCAATTTATATTTTAGGGACCTATAAAGAGTTATTACCTGTAGGAGTTTCAGGTGAAATTTATATAGGGGGAGACGGGTTAGCAAGAGGGTATTTCAACAGACCAGAGCTTACGGCAGAAAAGTTTATTGATAGCCCGTTTAATGAAGGAGAACGATTATATAAGACTGGGGACTTGGGTAGATGGCTAATCGATGGCAATATTGAGTTTATAGGAAGAAATGATAATCAAGTTAAGATAAGAGGTCACCGTATAGAATTAGAGGAGATTGCCAAAGTTTTAGAGACTTATCTAGGGATTGATGAAGTCGTTGTGTTGGCAACGGGCAGTATATCAGAAGAGAAAGAATTAGTTGCCTATTTTACTTCTAATAAGAAACCAGAAGTTCAGGAGTTACGCAACTTTTTAAAGGAGCGAATTCCTGATTATATGTTACCTACACATTATGTTTATTTAGAAAAGTTACCATTAACATCAAACGGTAAGGTTGATAAAAAAGAATTATTAAGTAAACAAATAGACGGATTAACAAGAAGAACGGAGTATATAGCGCCACGTAATGAGTTGGAGAAAAATTTAGTATTAATATGGAAAGAAGTATTAAAACGAGATAATATAGGTATTCAAGATAATTTTTATGACCTAGGAGGTGATTCAATTAAGTCAATACAGGTGGTTTCTCGTTTAAAGAATTATGGCTATACTATAAAAGTGGAGGATATTCTTCGTAATCCGGTTATAGAAGATTTATCTAAGTTAGCAAAGGTTAACTCCAGAGTAATAGATCAATCCGAAGTTGAAGGAGAAGTTTTTCTCACTCCGATACAGCATTCCTTTTTTAATGATGATGCTATTTTAACTAAGCACCATTACAATCAATCGGTTTTATTACACAGTTATACTGAGTTGGATATTAATGGATTAACTTCATGTTTTGAATACATAACAAATCACCATGATGGGCTTCGTATGGTTTATCATAAAGAGGATAATTTATGGAAACAAAACAACTTAAGTTATTCTCCAGAGAGGTTTTATGATTTTAATTATTATGACCTTAAGGGTTCAGAAGAACCCTTGCTATTAATGGGTAAGTATTGTGAAACTCTTCAAGAAAGTATAACTTTATCAGAAGGTCCATTATTTAAGGCTGCATTATTTAGACTAAAAGATGGAGATCGACTATTCTTAATGGTTCATCATCTTGTGATTGATGGAGTTTCTTGGCGTATTTTGCTAGATGACTTAGCAACTTTATATCTTCAATATATAAATAATTCTACTTTAACCTTACCTTTAAAAACAGATTCTTTTAGAGATTGGTCTCAGGCGCTAAATGATTATGCTCATGGAGATAAACTTGCGGTAGAGCATAACTATTGGGAAAATTTATTGACAAGCAATGTAATTGATCTACCCAAAGATCAAATTGACAGGGATTATAATCAAAGGGATTATTCAGAACTATCCTTTGTCTTAGATACAAATATTACAGAGTTATTACAAACTCGGACAAATAGAGTATTTAATACGGAAATCAATGATATATTATTAACATCTTTTGGACTATCGATCAATGATGTTTTTGATATATCCAGAGTTTTTGTGAAAATGGAAGGACATGGAAGGGAAGATATTATTTCAGATATTGATATTACTCGGACAGTTGGTTGGTTCACATCAGTTTACCCTTACTTATTAGAAATTTTACCAGAAGAAGATGCTTTAGGGAATTTAGTGTATGTGAAAGAGTCTCTACGCAAGGTGCCTAATAAGGGAATAGGTTATGGTATTTTGAAAGAGCTAGCTTCTGGTTTTTCAACTGAAATAAAACCAAAAATTGTTTTTAATTATTTAGGAGATTTTGGTTCTGGAGTCGGCTCAGAGGAATCTAAACAATCCTCTTTATTTCAATATTCTTCAGAGTATAGAGGGAGGGATATCCCACTAAATAATAATAGGGATATTTCATTGAACGTCTCAGGAGTTTTGGTAGACGGAGTATTAAGAATGTCAATTTCATATAGTAAAAGGGACTATAATAAAGCTACAATATCACGTTTGATTTCTAGTTATAAGTATAATTTAGAAAAATTGATATTAAAGTTAAATGAGGAGGAAAAGAGCTATTTAACACCTGATGATTTGACATATAAAGGGTTATCTATACTTGATGTATTTAACCTTAATAAAAAAGAAAATTTAGAAGATGTTTATAAATTATCTCCATTGCAGGAGGGGATCTACTACCATTGGTTGTCTGATAGAAACCCTACAATGTATTTTGAGCAAATATCTTATGTGATAGAGGCACATGATTTAGATATTAAACTTTTAAAGCAGAGTTATGATCTTCTAATATCGCGGCATGCAGTTTTACGTACTAGCTTTAGTACAGATTATGGAGGTGAAGCAGTTCAGATTGTATGGAAGGAGGTTGAAAGTACATTTGTTTATGATAGTGCACCATCTGGATTGTCAGAAGATGAACAGAAGGAATATTTAACATCTTACAAGGAATTAGATCGTAAGAAAGGATTTGACCTTAGTACTGGATCTCAAATGCGTTTAATTGTCTTAAATTTAAAGAATGGTCATTATCAGTTTATTTGGAGTCATCATCATATATTAACCGATGGTTGGTGTATGAGTATTTTGATTAATGACTTTTATAAATTAATGTTCTCTGTTCAACATGGCACCGAACCAAATTTAGAACCAGTAATACCTTATTCAAATTATATTAAATGGTTGTCTAATGTAGATAAGCAATCATCATTAGATTACTGGAAAGAATATTTACATTTATATAATAATATAATTGAATTTCCATTTCGTTTATACAAGGAGGAAACAGTTTCTTCATATAAAGAAGGAAAAGAGTCTTTATACATCAAAAGTTCTCTTTTAAAAGCGGTCAATGAGTTATGTGTTGATTTAAATATTACACAGAATACATTTATTCAAGGAGTTTGGGGCTATCTATTAGCACAATATAATAATATTGAAGATGTGGTTTTTGGATCTGTTGTTTCAGGTCGTCCATCGGATCTGAAGGGAGTAGAGAGTATGATAGGGCTGTTTATCAATACAATTCCAGTGCGTGTTCAATTCGCAGAGAATGATAGTCCGAAAGAGTTATTGAAAATGATCCAAAGGAATGCTATATCCGGTATGTCCCACCATTATATAAGTTTATCTGAAGTACAGTCTTTGAGTGAACCGGGAGCAAAACTTTTAAACCATGTTATGACTTTTGGAAACTATAGTGTTCAAGAGTCGTCAAATATTGATTTAACGATAGCGGATGATTTATCAGTCGTTTCAAGAGAAATTTTTGAACAAACCAATTATGATTTTGGAATTCAAGTGGCACCAGGATCAGATGAGTTAATCATTAATTTCACATATAACCTTAATAATTATGACAGACAGGGAGTTTTAAAGCTTAAGCAACATTTTTTTAATGTAATAAATAGTTTCGTAAGCGACCCAAATCAATTGCTGGGAAAAATAAATTACTTAACCTCAGATGAGGAAATCGAGTTACTTTGCGAATTTAATGAGACAGCGACAATATATCCTAAGGAAAAAACGATTGTAGATTTATTTGAGGAGCAGGTGGAAAAGACACCGAATCGTGTAGCTGTTGTGTTTGAGGGTAAGGAGTTGACTTATTGTGAGTTAAATGAGAGGGCTAATCAATTAGCAAGGTATTTGCATTCAAATTACAAGATAGAAAGCGATACATTGATAGGCATAAAGATGGATCGATCCTTAGATATTATAATTTCAATTATAGGAGTATTAAAAAGCGGAGGTGCTTATGTGCCTATTGATCCAGAGTATCCACAATCACGCATAGACTATATAATAACAGATAGTCGCTGTGAGTTACTGCTGGATAGACTGGCATATGACAAGTTTGAACAAAGTCAAGAGGATTATATAAAAGATAATCTAGGTACATTTATAAGTAGTAGTGATTTGGCTTATGTTATTTACACTTCTGGTTCTACGGGACAACCCAAAGGTGTGATGATAGAACATAGAGGAATACTTAATACAATAGTTTCTCAAAACAAAATATTTGAACTAAAAAAGCATAAGAGAAGCTTACAATTTGCGTCATATTCTTTTGATGCTTCTGTTTCAGAAATATTTATTTCTCTAACATCGGGGGTTGTTCTGTATTTGGTCGGTGACAAAGAGAGAAAAGTTCCTGAACTTTTAGAATCATTTATTATTGAAAAATCAATAGAAATAGCAACCATTCCCCCTCTTTCATAAAATTAATGAATGTAGATAGGCTCAAGCCTTTGATTACATTAATAACAGCAGGTGAGTCTGCCGTGTATGATAAAGCAATAGAATATTCAAAAGAAGGAATTTATTATAATGCTTATGGTCCTACAGAATCAAGTATATGCGCAACAACCTATAGATTAAAAGAAAGGGAACTTATAAAGTCAGGTACAATCCCAATAGGAAAACCTATAGACAATACCGAAGTATACATTTTAGATGAAGCGCAGAGTCTTGTTCCAATTGGAGTAGTAGGAGAGATATGTATATCAGGAGATGGATTGGCTCGGGGCTATTTAAACAGGCCGGAATTAACTGCAGCGAAGTTTGTAGATAACCCGTTTAATGAAGGAGATCGATTATATAAGACGGGTGATTTAGGGAGGTGGCTTCCAGATGGAAATATTGAATTTATCGGGAGGAAGGATAGTCAGGTCAAGATACGAGGTTTTCGAATAGAGTTGGGAGAGGTGGAACATGTTTTACAGGGTAATACACATGTTATTAGTTGTGTAGTAGATGTTACAGAGTCGTCAAGTGGAGATAAGGATTTGGTAGCCTATTTCGTAGGGAGTGATAGTATTACATCTCAAGAGCTCAGGGAATATATGGGAAGCTTGTTACCGAGTTATATGATACCTAGTTATTTTGTGAAATTGGAGGAGTTACCTCTGACGAGTAATGGGAAATTGGATAGGAAAAGTTTACCTGAACTTAAAGGTTTAAGTATAGATATAGGAATAGAGTATTTAGGTCCAAGGAATGAAATAGAGGAGCAATTAGTGGGTATTTGGAGTGATGTATTGGATATACCAGAAGGAGAAATAAGTGTGACAGCAAACTTTTTTGAGCTAGGAGGTCATAGCTTGAAAGTACTGAAGCTTTCCAGTAAGTTATATAAGGACTTGGGATTAAAGGTTAGTATTCAAGATTTATTCACTTATAACAGTATATTGTCACAGGCTGAATTAATATCAGAGTCAGAAAAAGAGTGTTATCAGGAGATTCCTAAAGTGGAAAAAGCTGAGAGTTATGTGTTGTCCTCTTCTCAACGACGTTTGTGGGTTTTAAGTCAATTTGAATCGGCCAATGTCGCATATAATATGTCAAGCGTACATGAATTAGGGTTAATAGATGTAGAAACATTAGAATCTTCATTTAATAAATTAATTGCACGACATGAATCATTACGTACCATATTTAGGGAAAATGATGAAGGTGATGTGCGTCAGTTTATATTGGAAGAAATGTTCTTCAAAATAGATTATGAAGATTTAGAAGGAATAAGCACTTCAGATTTAAGGGATCGAATTGCTATTTATAGAAACAGGTCATTTGATCTTTCAGAGGGCCCATTGTTAAGAGGTGCTGTATATCGCTTATCAAAGGATCATTATGTATTTGTGTATGTTATGCATCATATCATAAGTGATGGTGTTTCAATGGAAACACTATTTGGAGAGTTGATCTCTATTTATGATAAAATAGAGAAAGGGACTTCTTTAGAATTAACACCATTGAGAATTCAATATAAGGATTATGCAGAATGGCAGCAATCAGAGTTGAAATCAGGGGCATTATCAGTTTCTCGTAATTATTGGTTAGATCAATTTAAAGGAGAATTACCAGTTTTAGATTTACCAACAGATTATACCCGTCCGATGGTGAAGAGTTACAAAGGGGGAAAGTTAAAAGGATCTTTAATAAAGATAGCACGTCTAAGTTTAAAGGACTATTAAAGGCAGAAGAAGGGATTACCTCTTTTATGAGAGTTTTAAGTTTAGTGAATGTGTTACTTTATAAATATACAGGTCAGGGAGATATTATTTTGGGAAGTCCAATATCAGGGAGAGATCATCCAGATTTAGAAGGGCAGATAGGTTTTTATGTTAACACATTAGCCTTACGAACACGTTTTAATGGGAATGATAGTTTTGAGGCTGTTTTAAGTAAGGTAAAAGAAATGGCATTGGGAGGCTATAGTCATCAATCATATCCATTTGATTCTTTAGTAGATGAGTTGTCATTATCACGAGATACAAGTAGGCATCCACTATTTGATGTAATGGTTACTTATCAAGAGTCAGAAGGAAAAGAACCGGAGTTGGATGAAGAGTCCAAGTCATCCTATGAGAATACCAAAGGTATGTCTCATGTGGTAAGTAAGTTTGATTTAACGTTTAATTTTGAAGAGAAAGGAAACGAATTAGGAATAGGGATTGAATACAGTAGTGACTTATTTGCACGTTCTACAATAGAACGAATGTTGAATCATATAGGAGAATTATTAACCTCGATAGTAGCAAGTCCAGAAGTATCCATATCAAGTTTATCATATATACCTCAAAGGGAACAGTCAATATTGCTAGAAGAGTTTAATGAGACAGCGACAATATATCCTAAGGAAAAAACGATTGTAGATTTATTTGAGGAGCAGGTGGAAAAGACACCGAATCGTGTAGCTGTTGTGTTTGAGGGTAAGGAGTTGACTTATTGTGAGTTAAATGAGAGGGCTAATCAATTAGCAAGGTATTTGCATTCAAATTACAAGATAGAAAGCGATACATTGATAGGCATAAAGATGGATCGATCCTTAGATATTATAATTTCAATTATAGGAGTATTAAAAAGCGGAGGTGCTTATGTGCCTATTGATCCAGAGTATCCACAATCACGCATAGACTATATAATAACAGATAGTCGCTGTGAGTTACTGCTGGATAGACTGGCATATGACAAGTTTGAACAAAGTCAAGAGGATTATATAAAAGATAATCTAGGTACATTTATAAGTAGTAGTGATTTGGCTTATGTTATTTACACTTCTGGTTCTACGGGACAACCCAAAGGTGTGATGATAGAGCATAGGAGTTTAAATGCATTATTGATATGGAGTTGTAAAGAATTTAAGGAACAAGTTTATGATACAATGCTGTTTGCAACATCTATTTGTTTTGATCTATCAATATTTGAAATATTCTATCCACTTATAACAGGTAAAAAAGTATCAATATTACAAAATGCACTTTCTATATTAAATCATATTAAAACACAAGATCGCTTAATGATTAATACAGTTCCAAGCGTAATATCTGGTTTATTGTTAGAAGATATAAATTTAGCACCTGTTGTTGCTTTGAATATGGCTGGAGAAGAAATTCCCGCTAAAATAATTGAGGAATTGCAAATAAGAACTCCAACTACTGTTTTAAGGAATTTGTATGGCCCGTCAGAAGATACTACTTATAGTACTGTGCAGCATATTGTATTAAATGATTCTTTAACAATAGGTAGGCCTATTGATAATACAAGAATTTATGTTTTAGATGTTGGATTAACTTTACAAGCGATAGGAATAGTAGGAGAGATATGTATATCAGGAGATGGATTGGCGAGAGGTTATCTTAATAATCCCGAGTTGACAGCAGAGAAGTTTATCGAAAACCCGTTTGAAAAAGGAGAACGATTATATAGAACTGGGGATTTAGGAAGGTGGCTTCCAAATGGAACTATTGAATTTATAGGCAGGAAAGATAGTCAGATAAAAATACGAGGTTTTCGTGTTGAATTAGGTGAAATTGAATACGTTCTGCAGCAAGTTAAGGGAATAAATAATTGTTGTGTAGTTCATAAGGAATCGAACAATGGAGAGCAAATACTGGTTGCTTATTATGTAGGAGAGATCGAATATACCCTTTCAAGCTTACGCTATAAAATGTCACGGAGGTTACCTTTTTATATGATTCCAAGTTATTTTGTAAAATTGGATGAGTTACCTCTGACCAGTAACGGGAAACTGGACAGAAAGAGTTTACCTGCCCCTGAGGGTTTAGGTATAAATATAGGTATCGAGTATGTAGCTCCTAGGAATGAAACAGAGGAGCAATTGGTGAATATTTGGAGTGATGTATTGGGTATACCAAAAGGAAATATAAGTGTGACAGCAAACTTTTTTGAGCTAGGAGGGCATAGTTTGAAAGTACTAAAGCTTTTAGAAAAAATTAATAAGGTCTTTAAAGTCAATATTAAAATAGAAGATATCTTCTTAAGAGCTGATTTAAATTCTCAATCTAAGCTTATTAATGGCGTCAGTATAGAGGAAGATACAATAGTTGATAATTATAAAAAAAATAATTGTGTCAAAACTAAGTTAGAAACAGTAAAAATATTTGCTCTACCATTTGCTGGCGGTAATAAATATTCATATTCTAAATATGAGCAATATTGCCCATCAGAATTTGAATTTATTTCTTTAGAGTTACCAGGTAGAGGTAAGAGAATCAGAGAGAAAAGATTAGAAGGTTTAAATGAAATGGCTGATGATGTCTTTTTACAAATAAAAGATTATCTCGATAAACCATATGTGATATATGGACATAGTATGGGAGCTATTATAGCAACCTTAGTTACAGAAAAAATCCAACAATACAAATTACCTTTACCAATTGCTATGTTTGTTAGTGGATCAAGTGGGCCAGTGCCAAGGAATAAATTACTTAGGAATCACTCTATATCCGATGATAAGTTTATTCAAGGTATTTATGAAATTGGCGGTTTTTATAAAGACATCCATAAAAATAAAGAGTTTATAAAGTATTCTTTACCAATTATAAAATCAGATATTAAGGCATTAGATGAATATGTTTACGATGGTATTGAAAAATTAAGTATACCTATTCACGTGATGATTGGGACAGAAGAAGGATTGAATTTAAATGTTTCCAAATATTGGAAAGAAATAACTAATGATAAAGTTGAAGTTTATCAATTTAAAGGCAATCATTTTTTCATTTTTAATCATCCAAAAGCTATTTTAAAACTTTTAAAAGAAAAAACTCTATTAAAATAAGAAATATTATTTGCTTTAGAATTCTTGCACTTTCATATAGAAAAAGTAATCTTAAAAAGATATTCTTATGTCTATAAAGAATTATTTATTTGTAAATTTTCAAAATGTCATGAATCACTAGGATTTAGAGATAATATATCTATAGAACAAAGGATTTTTTAAAGTATAATAAATAATTTTTTTCAAGCGCGAGAAAGTTTGGTTATTGAATAATGAACATTAGATTATCACATCATTGTTTTATGATTAAAAGTTGTAATAAGAATACATTATTATTATGAAGGTAACAGTATGTGAAATTGGACAATTTTTTTCAATTGTAAATTTTATTATTAATAAATGATTAAACAACTTACCTTGGTTGGATATGATTAATTACCATTAATGTGAACTTCAAATAACATAATCTGTAAAAGAGCTAAAATAATTTCTTATTTATCCTGTTAAATGGTCTATATATTTCTTAAAAGTATTTTAAATATTAAGAAAACAAGATTAATGTTCAAATCAACGATTTGAATTCTAAAGTCAAAATTCAAAATTCAAAAAACTAAATCCTATAATAATATGCTTAAAAAAATAAAGACACTTACAAAAATATCCAATGTAGAAATTATTGCTTACTCCCTGTTATCTATGATTTTAGGTATTACAAGCTTTAGTTTCGTTATTCTTTTAAATTCGATGATCGAATTATTACTTATTAATGGATATATAGAGAGAGAAAGTTTTTATTTAATGACATTTATTGGAATAATAGCTCTGTTTTTTACTTTAAAAAGAGTTTTGTCTGGAGGAATAATTAATTTATCTCAAGAAATATATTGGAATGTTAGAAAAACTATTATTAATCAGGTTTTGAAAGCTCCATTACGCAAAATAATAGAAAATAAAGATCAAGTTTACTCTATTTTAACTAGGGATGTAGGAAATATTACAAGCGGGTCATTACTATTAATAGATTTTGTATCATCAATAGTATTGGTAAGTTGTTGTTTTTTTTATATGGCTTATATATCATTGAGCTTGTTTCTAATTAGTTTTACAATCATATTTATTACCGTGGGGATATACCTTATCAGAAATAAAAAAAGCCATGAAAAATTTAATAATTCAAGAAATCTAGAAAAGAGTTTTATAAGGCTATTCAACTCTATCTTGAATGGTACGAAAGAAATAAATTTAAACCCGATTATTGGTCAAAAACTAAGCGCTAAAATCGGAAATATAATAAATAATGCAAGGTCTCATGATAAAGGAGCTTTAATTGGGTATCTAAATACTCAAGTTATGGGACAAATATTATTTTATTTCTTAATAACCTTTATTGTTTTCTATTCATCTTCTTTACTCAAAGTTTCAATAGAATCTTCGATCAGTTATATTATTGTATTAATGTACATGTTGGGACCTATTGGAATGATTATGACAGCAGTTCCTGTTATGAATAAAACATTTATCTCTTTAAATAAATTAAATAATTTAATGACTGAATTAGAAATAGTTAATAAAAATGTTAATGTCGAAGAGCGGGTCAGTAAACAAGTAGAATTTAATAAGCTTGAGTTTGAAAATTACTGTTTTTCTTATGGTAAAGACCAATTTTCAATTGGACCTATAAATTTAAATATAAATAAGGGAGAAGTAGTTTTTATTTACGGGGGAAATGGGAGTGGTAAAACAACATTGTTCAATACAATATTAAATATTTATCACCCTAATAAGGGTAAAGTTAAATTAAATGATGAATTGTGTAATTTGGAGAACCTAATTAATGTTAAGAGTTTATTTTCACCTGTCTTTAGTGATTTTTATCTTTTTGAAGAAATGTACGGAATAGATAATGTTGATACTAAAAGAGCTCAGGAATATTTGCGAATTTTTGAAATAGATAAAAATGTTACTATTCTTAATAATAAATTTTCCACTATAGATTTATCTGTTGGTCAGCGAAAAAGGCTAGCGTTAATAAATGCCTTATTAGAAAATAAACCAATAATAGTATTAGATGAGTGGGCAGCAGATCAAGACCCAATTTTTCGCCAGAAGTTTTATAAAAAGATAATTCCTTATTTATTAAAAAATGGATTTACGATATTAGCAGTGACCCATGATGATAAATATTATAATTGTGCGGATAGATTATACAAGATGGAGTATGGCCACCTTATAGAAGTTAAAGAAATTGTTACATTAAATTAATTTAAATAATTGTAAATGCTAAAACCGGATTTAATTTTATTGCATTATGCTGGGGGAAATGTATATTCTTTCAATTTTATCATGCCTTATTTAGAGAAGAAATTTAATATTATACCCATAGAACTCCCGGGTAGAGGAAAAAGGATTAAGGAGAAACTATTGTTTGACAAAAATTTAGCGGTACGGGATGTTCTGAATCAAATATTGGATAATATTGGGTCAAACCAATTTATAATTTATGGTCATAGCATGGGAGCCAGTTTGGGGTTTTCTGTGATTTCAGAATTGGAAAAAAGAAAATTCTATCCTCTCTGTTTTGTGGCATCTGGAAATCCAGGACCTAATATTAAAAATGATATACAAAGGTATGATTTACCTAAAGAAAAATTTATATCTGAATTGAAGTTATTGGGAGGAATTGAAAATGAGATTATAGAAAATAAACAATTATTTGATTTTTTTGAGCCAATTCTTCGAGCTGATTTTGAGATTGTAGAAAAGGAAAGCGATTTGAATGGTGAAATTAAAATTTCGACACCTATTTACGCCCTAATGGGAGATAAAGAAAAATTTTGTTGTAGTATTCAAAATTGGAAAAATTATACTACGTCAAATTTTAAATATAAGCTGCTTTCTGGAAATCATTTTTTTATTTATGATCATCCAAAGGAGATTGCCGAATTCATTAAGGAATCGTATGAAACACAATGTATGTATAAAGGTATGTTCTCATAATACATTTTAAAATCATATGAGTTTTACAAGTAAGATTTCATTTGAAAACCTGTCTTCATTCCAAAATATTAGAATAAGTTCTGGTAAGAATCTAATACTTTTTACAAAAGTAGATAAGGAATTATGTTTAGATGAGTGGGACTATTATTTAAACTTTTTACCAGAATTTCTACAAAAAGATATTATTAAATATTATAGATGGCAGGATAGGCAAAATACATTATTTGGTAAATTATTAATTTATGCAGGTTATTATATGATATATAATCGTAAAATAGATTTTAATAATTACTCAAAGAGTGCTTATGGAAAACCACAAATGGAGAATATAGGTTTTGAATTTAATATTTCACATAGTGGGGAAATGGTTGTTTGTGCTTTTTCGAAAGAAAAAGTGGGAATAGATATCGAACAAATTATTGATATAGATATTGAATGTTTTAATTCAGTTTTTACATCAGATGAATTTAAAGAAATAAAGAGTAAAAAGGGGTTCAAATTTTATGAATATTGGACGGCCAAGGAGGCTGTTGTGAAGGCAATTGGGTTAGGACTAAGTCTTCCATTGTCGGAAATAAGAATAATGCGAGATTACGTAAGTTATAAGGACATTAAGTGGTTTAAAGAAAAAATAATTTTTGACAACTATTTTTGTACAAACGTCTCTCCTGTTAAAAGTGTAAAGAGTGATATTATTGAGGTGAAATTTTAAATTAATTCCTTTAAAAAGTATGAGAACTTTTTCAAATGTACTTTATAATGACTTCCTCCCAAAAATGTAAGCTTCCCCTAGTTTGAACTGTTCGTTAGTACAATATTATCATTTATTTGATCTATCTCAACAAGGCTAGCCTTGTTGAGATTTTTGTTTTAAGTCAGGCTACAAGATGTATAGTCTTATATGTCTGTTAAGTTCCAAAAATGTTGTCGATTATCTTTATAAATAAACAATTCTTCTTCAACCCCTTCACTTAGGTTTGATAGCCATAGTAAAGCATTATCGGGTACTTCGTCAAAGTCAAGGTAATAAGAACTTGCAATTTTTTTTCCAAGTGATATCCACTTATTATCCCAATATAATAATTCATAAGTATCTCCAGGTTTTACATAATTTACATCACTTCTTGGAGCTAACAATAACTTATCGACAAAATGTTCTTTTCCAAAATCAAGCCCAATCCAGGATTGATTATTGTTGTGATTTTCAATTGTTGCATAACTTAAAAAATCATCATCAAGGATATTCTTACTTGGGGTATCTTCATCCGCAATAATGTATCCTTTAATTTTTTTATTATCTTTCAAGTACAACTGCATTTCAGCTAAATGCATAGGCACATCATTATCATTTATCACCCTTGCATATCGATACTTTTCATCAAGATTGAGATCAATTTCTCTGGGTTTAACAATAGTATCCTCACTTGATATCTCATATATATTTATTGGGTTTTTAAAATCAGAAGTCTTGGATAGTTGAAAAATTGCTCCTCTTAAGGTATTTCCAAAACCGATTACCTTTTTAATTAATTTTGTTTTTCTTGTTAAATGTATTTGTCTTTTATGAGATTCATCTGCAATATACTTACTAATTTCTCCACTTTTGTCGATGGAAAACGGATTAGAGGCAGGTATAAACTTGTTATCCTCAAGATATGCAATTAAAAAAATACATTCTCGTCCAACATTATTAAATGTGATTTTATTATTAATTACCTTCGAAAAAGCAATTGGATTCCACTTTTTATTATTAAAAATGCACAAATAGGCATTTGTAAAATTTTTGCCTTCATAATTATATAAATCCATATTAATATCCGTAGTTTCTATATATTGAGAAGTAACATCCATCAAATTTGGATTCTGTAAAAAGGTTTTATTTTCTTTTTCTTGTATCCTTAATTCAGATGTTTGCTCTTGTGTACTATACATATATCTATATATTTTGGCAATTTTATTTCTTAATTTATAGGATCCTGGGGATCCAAAAAAGAAATCTTTATCCGCGTATAGAATACTATCCTTATCATATGGAATGACACTCCAATAATGGTTACCACTGGAATTTGGCCAAATCGTAAAGTCAGTTGCCGTGGGAATACCTATTGCCCTCGCCTTAAAATTGACCATATTTGATTCTCCGATACATGTTGTCATTCTCCCTTTTTTAATATCTTCAATACTTAAATCCGCAGGAATCAGTGTTATTAAATTATGATCTGGATAAGTAGAAAAACTGTTGACGATATTTAAAATATCAGAAAACTTCAAGGAATCATTAAGTTTATTAGATAGGTTTTCCAAATATTTACTTCTCAAACTTATGTCAATAGGTTCATTTTTTGTCCTATACGGTAGTATAAATTCACAAAATGCTTCGAAATCTACATGTTTATTCCAAGGTTTATTCCAAACCTTAAAAGCTAAATCAATGTTTATAATTAAATCTTCAGAGCTAATTGTTTGGTCATCTAATTCCTTCTTAAAGGTAAACTTTCCTTGTGAGTTAAATATTTCATTCATTTTCGGAATATAATTCTCTTCTTCTACCTCAATTAAACTATCAGAATAATCTAGGATTTTTTCCCATTTTCGTCTAGGAATAATTTCGTGGTAATAATGATTGTTTATATTGTCAATAAGGTAGTAGGCAGCTTTTAATTTTAAACTATCCTTGGGATCCTGGAAATGATTTAATACTGCTTGAAAAGCTTTACGATTATCTTGTGGAGGATCCTCACAAGAAAATAATATGAATAATACGAAAATACAAATAACTTTTGGAGTCACAATACTAGAAAACTTTATAAAATACATTATGTTATTAAATTTAAAACTCAAAAATATAATATTTAACTGTGGCAATTTACGATTATATTCACTAAATAAATAAGGAAGGGACTACATTTAAGAATATAACTTTATCAAAAACAATCATAAAATGTTTTATTTTAATTAAACCCTTTTAAGATTACTTAATTAAAAAATATCACCTTAACTAGCAACCATAATTTTCGCATTTTCTTGGACTAAGAACAAAGAATTATGAAAATTAAATTTAATGTGCTTTACTAATTATTTTTTTAGGAAGGAGTTCATATACTTATGGGCATAATAGTTTTGATAGGATTTCTTATTTTGAAATTAAAAATGACGTTAAAACTCTATTATTATATAGATTTCTAAAAGGAGGGATTACCCAGTTAGATTATAATTTAAAATCTAATTATGGTGTAGTATATTCAATTGTGAACATCCTTTATTAATAAATTCTATAAACTAGGAGATAATAGTTTTACTTATCATCCTATTTAAAATATACTTTTATATTCTAAATGATCGTAAAAATAATATTATTATAATAATTGAATTAGAATTGATTTATATAGTAGAATTTAGCAAATTTTTTTAAAAATTGTCAAATAAAGATTTATATATTACCTCAATATATATTCTTTAAACTACTTTGGTGTGACTGAGACAGAAAATGTTATTTTAAGTTTTAATCAAAAGTTATAAAATTGAGAGATGTTCTTTAGTTTTGAATTAAGAGACTTCGCCAATTGGATAATATTTAAATTCTATGGGTTTGGAGCTCTAATTTCAACTCTGTTTTCTCTCTATTTGAAGGTTGAAATAATTACCTGAATATATGTTATCCCATTACAATAATAGGTTTTATATAATAAACAGGATTAATTTTGGATGGTATAAATTAATATAGGGAATAGGATCAATATTTCGCGATATTGTTATATCACTATATTTATTCGAATTTATACTTGCTTATTGTATTTTAAAAAATCAATTTAATTACGAAAATTTTATGAATGAATTTCTAAAATAAAAGAAACCATTTTCAAGTCCGTTACTTTTGTCAACTACCTTGAAAGAATAACTTTAATTGAATTTAAAGGGTCTAATTTTTCTTGGACTTTTTATTATATACCCATTTATTTCTATTAATTTATATCTAGATATAAATTAATAGAAAGGAACAATTGGGTTGAATACATAATATATCAAAACATAAAATAATACAATATAACAAATGCTTAATATTGCTTGTAAAATTGAGCTTGAGCGTTTAAATACCCCATATAATCCAACGGGTGGCAAAAATATAAGACATAGAAGTAATAACGATTTATTGTTGTACCATGAAGTTTGTTTGTTTGATTTACACATAGTTATTCTAGAAATTAATAATATCATTAATGGTAGTGAAAATTAAAAGGCCAAAAATAATTACCAAACCCGTTATTTGGATTGAAGTTTTTATTCTATCTGGCAATTCCTTTCCTATAATAGATTCTATCATTATAATAAGAATTTGGCCACCATCTAAGGCTGGTATTGGTAATAGATTTGTAATTGCCAATACTAGGGAAATAAGAGCGGTTATTTGCCAGAATTTCATAGCACTAAATTCATCTCCATATATTTTAGCTATACCAATTGGACCTGTTACAGACTTTGTTACTTCAATTTTATTAGCAAAAATAGCTTTAAACCCAGCTAAGTTTTTGTCTAACATGTCTATACTGGTCTTATAACCATAATATAATGCCTCTAAAATCCCATATTTTTTTGTTGTATAATGAGAATATGAAACAATTCCTAAAACGGAACTATAGTCAAATAAGGTGGACAAATTCAATTTTTCACCATTCCTGTCAATACTTATTTTTAGACTATCTTTATTATTGGACTTAAACAATAGTATATTTCGAATATCTCCAAAAACAGAAACTTCGTGGTTATTTATAGTCGTGATTACATCCCCCTTCTTAAGGCCTACATTATATGCAGGAGAGTTCTCAACAATTGAATCTATGGTGAATTTATGATTTGCATTTGAAAATAAGAGGGAGTTCTTTGAACGCATGTTTTCAAATACAGGTGGTGTTATTATAGTTTGAGTAGAACCATCTCTTATCACCTCTATTTTGTTGCTATTAAAGAGGTTATTTGGATATGCATCCTTAAATCTTTTTACTTTTTTATCATTGACCTTAGAGATAATATCTCCATTCTGGAATCCTAACGATTCCCCTGGTTCATATGCATAAATTCCTTCAGTAACGTTATTGTTCGGAAGGTAATTTTTTTCTCCAAAATACAGGATACCCCAATATATTACTAAACCCGTTATTAAATTTACAATTATACCACCTAATAATACAATAATTCTCTTCCATGCAGGAAAATATCTAAACTCCCATGGTTTAGGTTCCTGACTCATATGTTCGGTATCCATCGATTCGTCTACCATTCCCGAAATTTTGACATAGCCTCCAATGGGTAACCATCCCATTGAATACTCTGTTTCTCCTTTTTTAAACTTGAAAAGTTTAACATCAAAAAGATCCATAAAAATCACAAATTTTTCTACTCTCATTCCGAATAATCGAGCAAAAAGGAAATGACCCAATTCATGAAGAAACACTAATAGTCCCAAGCCTAGTATTAATTGTAAAATCATTATCATAATAAATCCATTTTTATAATAAAGATTGCAAACTTAAGGAAAAATAGTTTGATTTGAATAAATCATGGGATTTTAAATCTTTCGATTTATTATAAGTTGAAGTTGTAGGCTTATTACTCTAGTAGAAAACAAAATTTTACACTTTCTTTTTGGTTCAGAATTATACCTATTTAAAAATTAGATCCTCAAAGTCATATAATGTTAAAGTTTGTTAAAAGGTGAGGGGATAGGTGTCAGTTAAAAACTGTTGATTTGGGAGCCCTAATTATACCTATAAAAGTCTAGTTTTTGATATTCTCCCCGACTCCACGATTAAGCGGAAAGCCTGTACGGAAGTGCAGGCTTTTGTGTTTTTACAGGGCATACAAAGTCTGCTTTGTCAAGCCGTTAAAAACACAAAAGGCATAAGCGTAGCTTGTGCAGCTTTCCATTTACAGGACTGGATGCTGTGGAGATCACGATAGTAATCACGATAAACAGCTTGGTTTGTCAAGCGGTTTAAAAAGCAAAATCGCATTTTACTTCTCTTATAATCGACCAACACTAAATGTAAAATACTATATTTGAAAGTGCTTTTATTTAGGGGAGTCTTACAGTAGTATCTCATTAACTGTGTAAAGTTTAAATTTTATACACTGATGAAGAAAGAAGATTTTCTAAACGCTGTTATTTTTAAGGAAGCTATTTCTTTTAGCTGTATGAATAACTACCGATTTTGATATATGGCGTTAGCCCTTTCTGATCATTTTTAAGGAAAACCACCCTAGCAATAATACGATCATTGTCATGATGATCCACAACCATGTTTTATTTTTAAAAAGAGGATCAGTCACTGATGTTTCTTCTTTTTCTATTATTATTTCGGCTTCTGGATTCAGTACAGTCATTGTTTCAGGAATACGATCCGTGAAATGTTCAATATCGTAACTCGCTCTGGAGGCTTTTGTATTTCCGTAGGTCAGGAAATAAGATGCCCGTTTTGTAAAACGAGCAATTAGTTCATGTTTATATCCTTTTACTTTAATTTTATCTATTGTTAAAGGTTGATTGTCATGATTGTCAATATAGATTTTTAGTTTATGGATAGTGGTGCTTTTAAACTGAAACTCGTTTTTTTCCATGGAGTTTATTATTCCGGTAGTCAGCGTGCCGAAATTATATTTCCAACCTTGTTCCGTTTTAAGGCTGTCGGTTAAATATTTAATTGTCACAGGACGGTAATAGTCAAAAGTACTTGGAACATCTATTTTAATATGGCTTATCCGAACAGGTAATTCCAGTTTAACATCAATTTCAGTCTGCTTGGTCTGCCTATTCTCTTTTATATTAAATTTCTTGACGCTGTATTTCACGAATGTCCCATCCGTAATATCATTTTGGGTAATACTTGCAGCCCTTAATTCAGGTTTCTCCTTGCTGTCTATATGTATACGGTAAAAACGATATTTAGAGAGTGGAAAGGTCAATTTTGTGAATTGAAACTTAGTCTGATTATTTTTAATTGACAGAATCCGGTAATTATCAACCACAGTAAACCACTCGTTCTGATCTTGGCTGCCTTCCAGAGTTATCTGCCAGTCAAAGTTTTTTTGCTTAAAATCCAACTTAATTTGATTGATAGACTCTTTTGTAGGGATTTCAAATGTGAAGTAATACCCCTTCTCGTTATGAGAAGTATTAAACATTTTAAACGTCACATCCTTGCTCGATGTTTTTTCAGTAGCAATGCTCAGTATATAGGGGACTTCAATGGTGTCATTACTTTCAGTCAACCCAAAAATCCGGATATCTTTTAGGTGCTGAGAAGTCTTGCCAAAAAGCTCTTCAGGCAAAACAACCTTGTGCCATTGTTCTGTAATGCCTTTTAATTCTCGCTTATAATTATACGCTGACATTTGTCCATAAGAAAATGAACTTGCCGCAATGAAAATCAGGCCAAATGATATACTAATGAGGTGTTTCATCCGAAATAATGTGTTTGTATTTGTTGTACAAAAATGAAATGATCAGGAGGAGTACACCTAATGACACAAATACAATGGTTTTTGCAATGGTGTCAAGATGAGAAATATCGTAGAAAAATAGCTTGATAAGCGTTAGCCCAAACAATACGATGGCGGTAATTCTCAAATGTTTTTTCTTTTTCCAGATGCCAAAAGCAATTAGAAATAATGAATATATACCCCAAAGTATGCTCAATCCGAGTTTGTACGATGATACGGATTCAGCGATATCCATCCAATTGATTAACTCGCTGCTGCTAATCCATAAAACCGAGGTATGCAGCAAAATGTCAAAGGTTCTTTTCAAATTACCTCGCATAAATTTTTGCCGAAGATAGTTGTGACAGGCAACCAGTGCCAGAGCAACAAACGCAAATGAGACATATCTTACTCCAAGGTTAAAAACCCCACTTTGATAATAGTCCGATAAAGTCTGCTCTAAATAGCTTTCCCGTAATTCGCTCAATACATATAGTCCTTGAGTTAAAAAGACACTAAGAGTTAAAACAATCAGGCCAAGATTAATCCACCCTAATTGTAAATTTTTCAATTTTCTGAAATTTACGAAAGCAAGTAAAGAAAGGAAGAGAAGAGAATAATTGATGATCCAAATGACTTTGAACTTGATCAAATCATAATTTCGATAGTAATTTGGGTACTGCATATCTTCAGTGTTAATTGTAAGTTCAGAATCCATGTAAAGCTGATTCCAGTAATTCGCAATTTCCAGTCGAAAACCGAAGTATATGGTAAAGAGCAGAATTGTCGGAATTAAAAAGGAAATGATTTTTAAAGTTCCCTTTCGAGCTGCCAACGCAGGTAAATATTTCTTATTACGATTCAGTATGTTGATGAAACCGAAAGCTGCAGTAAATAACATGGAGGTTAAGAAATTGATGTTGAAAATCGGGGTGACTTTTGTTTCGGGTCTTTCAGGATTATAACTGTTATAGATGATCATCCAGTCTTGAACGATGCTGAAAAACGCCAAAATCATTAACGGGTAGGATAACTTTTCATAGATTGATACATTTTTGGTCCTACCAATCCAGAACAACAAAGCTGCTTCACCTGCCCATAGCAATGTAACCCAGTTACTGTCAAGCTGAACAGGAATGGCAATAGTGATAAAAACCAACACTAAGCCTGAAACCAGGTAAGATATATTTCGGTCTGCAAGTTTTTTACGGTAAATAATTGCACTGACAATAAAATGAATAAGAGCATTACAAAGAGTAAACAAACCTAATAATTGCTCTCCGGTCTTATGACTGTCAAGAATGGCATAACCAATTCCATAAAAAATAAATGAGTTGGCGAGCAACAAGATAAGATCAATAATCTCAAATTTTTCCTTTTGAAGTAATTTATATGCTAGAAATGTTAAATAGAATATGGAAAAGAATATAGATATAAACGTTAGCGCTAATCCAAAATGTTCATCCGTTTTATATGTAAACACATACCAGGAGAAACATATCAACCATGTGAATGCGAATGAAGAATAATAGAGTGGCTTCCAGTATTTCTTGAAGGCAATAACAAGAATCCCGATATTAATAATTGCCATGTAGGTAAATAAGATAGCTACTTTCCCTGATCCTTCACTCAGTAAGAACGGAACAGCATAAGCACCAACCAACCCGATATGAGCAATTACCTGCCTGTTATAATTTAAAGCAGCCACAACAGTAAAAGCTGTAAAGGCAACCATCAATATAAAACCAATACCTTGGGGAATCAGGCCATAAAAGCTATAGGCGGAATACGTAATGAAATATAATATTGCCATTGCACCACTAACCAGGACAGCACTATAACTTTCATATTTTTTCCTCAATCGCATACCGAATGCTAAAAGTCCTAATCCTGTTAAATACCCTAGGATTATTCTTGTAAGCGGACTGATTAAATCGTGTTCGATAGAATATTTTGCACCGATAGCAACACCAATAATGGTAATGGCAATTCCAATTTTGTTAATTAGATTTTCCCCAATAAATTTTTCAATGTCAGATTTTCCTTTTGGGGGCTTGCTTATTGAAGGGGCTGTTCGTTTCTGGGGTTCCCGTGGCTGTGGTTGGTGGGGGCGATAGTCTACAGTTTCTCTTTTTCTTTCTATTTCAAAGTCTGTAACCATCTCAGGTTCGTTCTTTCCTGTAACTTCTTTTTCTGTGTTCAGCGCTGTCTCTGTAGTTTGAAGCTTTTGAAGCTCAATTCTCAAATTATTGATTTCTTTTGAAAATACATCCTGTCTTTTTAAAAGAATCTCCAGTTTGTCAAAAAGCTGATTTATTTTGTCTTGATTGTCGGTCATATTTTTTTGATGTGTGGCAACAATTGCGTAAACACGATATAATATTTATCTTTAAAAATTTTACCTACAAATCTAAAAGAATTTTATTTAAATAAAATTCCTACTTCATATAGTTGTGTAATTTCCTTGCCATCTTTTGTTTGAACGCACTTGTTTGGGCATCGTTGCATAAGTCTTCTTAATATTATAGTTTAAGATCTATAGCGACATACAACTTTAAAATGTACCTGAAGTATATTGAAAAACACAGTAAAAGTGGAGTGGTAAACATACAAGATGCAAATTCCTCTTTAAAAGTAATGATACAACGTATTATATTCCTTTTAAACCATATCAATTTTAGCTTAGAACTATAAACTATATCACAAAATAAAATGTACTAATGAATAGTTCTGATTAAGGGAATCCGAGCAAAAAACACTTGAAAATAAAGGAGATCAAAGAAAACCTGGTAAATCCTGATTTTGATAAAAGTTAAAAACCAATTCTTAGAGGGGATTTTCCCCTCTAACGAATCAGTTGATTAAAGTACAGAACAAATTACCCCCTAAGCCCTGAACTTTTTAGTGGCTATACAAAAATAATGATACTGTAAGCCTTTTGTTAAATTAAATCCATACAGTTTTTACGGGTAATCCTTACTTATGGTGAAAAATCCGGGAGGGACTTCAATAATCCGTCCTTGAATACTGTTTTGATAAAGATAATTGGTTTTAACTTATTTGCAATCAGTGATATGAGGTGTGATAAAAAAAGTTTCTTTTAAGGATGCTCCCTACTTTTTGTAAGGACATTTGGGCGGCTTTTAATGGAATAAAACAATAGCTTGCAAATCTGTAAAGATTACTGATATTGTTTTGAAAAGCTATGTAATTATTGAAAAAGATAAAAAGGTGTCAGCAGTAATTCAAAGTGTTTGTAGTGAAGAAGGCTTTGAATCGTACGGCTGTTTCGATAATTATGAAGACGGTTTAGATGCCATGTTACAACACAGCCCTGATGTAGTCTTTATGGATGTGGACAGTTCAGACGATCAGTTAAAAGAGTTTCTTCTTGACTTGTCTGATTGTTTGGAAAAGCTTCCCGCTTTAATAGGTCTTACCGATACTAAGGATAAAGGATATTTTGCAATCAAGAATAATTTTACGGATCTGCTCTTAAAACCGATAAAGATTCTGACTGTCAGAAGATGTCTGGCCAAATACAATAAACGCTTTTCCAGCCTGCAATCCGGAGTTATTTGTCTTAGGTCCAACAAGGACTTTAATTACCTGAATACGGCCGATATTCTTTTTTTGAAAGCAGACAATAATACCACCGATATATACCTCGAAGACAACTCAGTAATTCATTCGTATAATACCCTAAAGGTTTTTGAAGATCGTTTGCCTGAGAATTTTAAAAGAGTACATAAGAGCTATATTATTAATAGTGATTTTGTATCGAGGATACATTATGGTAAAAAAATATGCCTAATTAGAAAAGGAGCATATAAAGTACCTTTTACCAGGACCTTTGTTCATAATGTCGATACTATCAATAGTACATATTCCGACAACTCCATATTAACCCTGAATTAGTATTTCACCCTCAGAAAACACCATTTGCCTACTAACGGCCGGTGTTTCACTATAATAGTAAAAAATAGAGATCAAAACCTTTATTAACGTAGTAATTTCGTCTTGAAGCTTCAGGCGTTAACACGCTTTTCATTGTGCACAATAAGCCCGCATAACGTGTGTGGGGAATCTGTTTATTGTTTAATTTTTAAAGTATTAGCACAAATGAAACGTTTTAAAAAAATTGTTTTTCCCTTACTGGTTATGGTTTTGTTCTTTTCATGTACCAATGATAAATTAAAAGAGCAGGATGCAATGTATAAAGAGGTTATACAGCCGGATTTTTACGGTTCAGATGAAACTTCAGACGATACAACCATTCCGTCTGATGATCCTGATGACGGAACTACCGATGACACCGGGGATGGTGATGGAGATGGCACTGATCCAGATAATAAAGAATAATTTCAATAAAAAAAGCTTTTAATGTGTACATTAAAAGCTTTTTTTATTTTTGTTTATATCCTAAAACCTTGAAGCGATCAAATACTTTTATAGAATATTTTACATCCTTTCTTCTTTACTATTCGGCTGTGATGATTTTAAAGAGGAACAAAACCAGGTGAATGTCCCGGCAGATAGCGTAGATGTCTGGATAAAAAGCGCAAAAAAAAAGGAATATGATTTACCGGAACGTAAAGCGTTCCTGGATAAAGCCAGAATATATGTCGAAAATAAGGAGGACTCAGTCGCAGCCAGAAAATTAAGTGAAATAGCATACCAGTACTGGAAATTAAAGGACACTGTTGCCTATAAGGAACTTAATCATAAAGCACGTTTGTGGGCACTTAAGAACAGAGATACGTTTCTGTTGGCTGATACCCATTGGAGTGATGGAACTATATTTAAACAAATAGAAGTTTTTGATTCGGCTTATTTTCATTTTAATATAGCCTACAAGTATTTTGAAAAACTTAAAAGGGATGATTTAGCGGCCAATATGCTCTATGGGATGGCGTTCGCAAAGGGGAGGTTCAGGGATTATACAGGTGCAGAAGTTTTAATGTTTAAGGCCATTACAAAATATAAAGGGGTGAAAAATTACAAGAATTTATATTCCTGTTATAATCACTTGGCTATTCTTCAAAGAGATATTCATGCCTATGAAAAAGCGCTCCATTACCATGGCATAGCCCTGAATTATTTAGAAATGTTGGATAAAAAGGAGCATAATAGACTTATCCAGTTCAGTCTAAATAATATGGGTTTGGTGTATAGGGATCAAGGGAACTATCAGAAAGCTTTATCTTGTTTTAATCGTGTATTGGGAAATGTGAATCTGGAAAAAGAAGAAAGTAACCATTATGCACGGGTTCTGGATAATAGGGCGTATTGTAAATTATTAAATAATGATACTTTAGAGGTTAAAAACAACATGCATAAAGCTCTTGGAATTAGAGAGCATAATAATAATAAAAACGGGATTGTACTTTCTAAATTACATTTAACGGAGTTTTACGCATATGCCGGAGACACTTTGAGCGCAAGAAAATATGCCTCAGAGGCACAAATACTGGCAAGGGAAGTTAAAAATAGCCGCGATTATCTAAAAGCACTGCAACTATTATCCGAATTGAATCCCCGGCAATCAGGAAAATATTTTAAAACCTATCTTAATTACAACGATAGCTTGTTAAACGTAGAGCGAAATACGGTTAATAAGTTTACAAGGATTGATTTTGAAACCGACGAATATATCAAAGAGAATGAGCGTTTAAGTGAACATAGAAAATGGTTGATTGCTTCCGGGGTTGGGGTCTTGTCAATACTCTCACTGATATACTATATCAGGGTACAAAGAATCCGCAACAGAAATCTTTTACTGGAGGCAGAACAACAGAGAACTAAAGAGGAGTATTACCAATTAACCATTAAGCAACAGTTAAAGCTGGAAGAAGAAAAGCGGAACGAACGCAATAGAATATCGGCCGAACTGCACGATGGTGTACTTAGCGATCTTTATGGTATTCGAATGCAATTAGGTTTTTTAAACTTAAAAAGGGAAGAAGAAGTGAGTAAAGAGTTTGAAGATTATCTTGAAGAATTACAAGCTGTAGAAAATGAGATCAGGAACGTTTCCCACCGGTTAAATTCGGATACAGAAAGTGTCATTGGTGATTTTAATTCAATATTAAGGAGTTTATTAGATGATAAGTCTTCGATAGGTGGATTTAAAAGTGTATTACAGATAGAAGAAGGCTTGAACTGGGAGGTGATCGATGAAGAAATCAAACTTAATTTATATCGGATATTACAGGAGTTATTGCAAAATATAGTGAAACACTCCAAGGCAGATAAAGTAATAGTAGCTTTCGGATTAAATAATGAGGTCATCAGGATGAGTGTAAAAGATAACGGGGTAGGTTTTGAAAATCATAAGGCCAAGAAAGGTATCGGACACAAAACCATTAAATCGAGGGTAAAAAGAATAAGCGGATTATCAGAAATAAAATCCACCCTTAATAAAGGAACCGAGGTAGTTATTTTAATACCGGTAAAATATAGCTGACATGGGAAAAAAGACATACGTTGTATTATTAATAGATGATCATCCGTTAATAAGAAGCTCTTACAAAGAAGCCGCAAAGTTGGTAACAACTATAAATGAAGAACTCTTTTTTATTTACGAGGAAGCAGGAGATTGTGATGAAGCAATGGAAAAAGTGAAGGCGATTTCCGAAAGGGGAATAGAGGATTGCCTTGTTTTTTTAGATATCAGCCTGCCCGCAAGTGAAGACAAAAGCATGGTTTCGGGAGAAGACCTGGGAATCCGGATTAAGTCGCAATTACCCGCAAGCAAAATTATCGTATCAACTACTTTTAATGATAATTACAGAATCCATAATATTCTTAAAAATTTAAATCCCGATGGTTTTTTAGTGAAGAACGATACTACGCCGAAGGAGTTATTGAATGCTATCCGGGACGTGATTTTTGACCCTCCTTATTACAGCAAGACCGTTTTAAAGCTCCTGCGGAAGAAATCTTCAGAAGTATATCTGTTAGATGAGACAGACAGGAAATTGTTATATGAGTTGTCCTTGGGGACTTTAATGAAAGAGCTTCCGAAGATATTACATTTATCTATAGCCGGCGTTGAAAAGAGAAAAAGGCATTTGAAACTTTTGTTTAATATAGAGTCTTCGTCTGATAAAGAACTCTTGTCTGTTGCCAGGGAAAAAGGGTTTATCTGAATTAAAGGAAAAATCAAAAGCACCTGCTTTAAAAAATGCCAAGCTGCCTGTATGGTTGGTCATGAACCAGGTAATTTCCAAATTAAAATAAGACGGAAGGTTTTATATGATTGCAGTACAACCGGTTAACAGATATAGTTTATCGGTTCATTAGGCCTGAATAATTTACTTTTTATTATCTTAATAAGTGCAGCAACATGGTAATGGTTGCTTCAAATATTCGGCCATGAAAAATAAATTAAAAAAGGAACTGGGGTTATTCGATGTTTTTGCAATTAGTACTGGCGCTATGTTCAGCTCCGGTTTTTTTTTACTGCCCGGCATTGCATCACACTATACAGGAGCCTCTGTATTTTTGGCTTACATACTTGCTGGGGTTTTAATATTACCGTCCATGTTTAGCATTGCGGAAATTTCTACGGCTTTACCCCGGTCGGGGGGAGCCTACTTTTTTCTGGATAGAAGCCTGGGACCTTTAATGGGAACCATAGGAGGCCTCGGAACCTATTTTGCATTGATGCTGAAAACGGCTTTTGCGATTATAGGTATTGGTGCATATGCCACGATATTTTGGGAGGTGCCGACAAAAATAGTAGCTGTCGTATCAACACTTTTATTTATGACGCTAAATTTGGTGGGAGCCAAGAAGACCTCGGCTTTCCAAAAAGTATTTGTAGCGTTCCTGCTGGTTATTCTGGTTACGTTTATTGTAGACGGGGTTTATATAATATGTTGCGGCGATTCCATCAACGAAGGAACCCTTGATGCTAATTTTACGCCATTCCTGTCAGAGGGAGTAGAAGGACTGTTCACGTCGGCTGGTTTCGTTTTTGTTTCATACTTGGGGCTTACCCAGATTGTCAGTGTGGCAGAAGAAATTAAGAATCCGGAAAGGAATATTCCCCTGGGTATGATATTGTCCTTGCTTGTAACGGGACTTATTTATGGCCTGGGAGTTTTTATAATGGTCGCTATGATTGAACCTGAAACATTTGCAAATGAACTGGCGCCCGCCGCTGTTGCAGCATCACAAATGTTTCACTGGCTACCTGATAATGCAGGGGTTTTGTTAATGTCTATAGCTGCACTCGCCGCTTTTGCTTCAACAGGGAATGCGGGACTTTTATCTGCATCGCGCTATCCTTTCGCAATGGGACGTGATAAATTACTGCCGGCCATGTTGTCAAAGATAGGGGGTAAGGGTACTCCGGTGACAGCCATATTGTTTACAACAGCATTTATTATTCTATTCATCTTGTTATTATCAGAAGAAGGGATTGTTAAACTGGCCAGTACGTTCCAGTTGCTCATATTTATTTTTATTAATTTTTCCGTTATTGTTTTCAGAAAAAGCAAAATAGAATCGTACGACCCCGGTTACTTGTCTCCCCTTTATCCGTTTATGCAAATCATCGGAATAGTAATCTCGTTTATATTGATTGTTTATTTAGGCTGGATGCCGATTCTTTTTACCGCAGGAATTGTCATATTGGGATTCATTTGGTATAACTTTCATGCCAGGGGCAAAGTAAAGCGGGAAGGTGCTATTTTTCACTGGTTTGCACTTTTGGGTAAATACCAGTACGATGAGCTGGAAAATGAATTAATGACCATCTTGAAGGAAAAAGGACTCCGCCAGGGAGATCCGTTTGATGAAACGGTAATTAAGTCTAAAATAAGCATGTTCAAAACCCCGGTTGATCTCGATAAGGTATTAAATAAAGTGTCTGATTATTTTGCAGTTGAATTGGGGAAGAACAAAGAGATTATTAAAGAGAAGTTCCTGCATTCATTACACGATGATGCTGTAATAAGCTTGCCCGGAGTTTTGATTTTCCATACGACCTATGAAGATGTTTTACATCCATCTATGCAGGTCATTGTTTCCAGAACACCGATCTCCGGTGACATACCTTTTAAAGACAGGGAAGTAAAACTCCCCATATACATTTGTTGTTTCCTGGTCAATACGGATGAAAAACCAAAGCAACAACTACGCATGTTATCCAGGTTGGTGGATCTTTTGGAAAGAGAAGATGTGGTAGAAGCCCTGTTAGAGATGGATAGCCACAGGGAAATTAAGGAGTATCTGTTACAAAACGAGAATTTTGTGAGCGTAAAATTATTAAAGGAAACATCACAAAGTGCCATGATTGGCCGTCAGTTAATGGAAGTGGAATTGCCGGAAGATGTTTTGGTAGCCCTGATAGAAAGGAATAACAAGACTTTTGCCCCGAACGGTTCTACGGTCTTGCAGGAAGACGATATACTTACCATATTGGGAGCATCCGGTTCCATTTCAAAATTGTTTAAAGGGTATATGGGAACTGAAATAGAAAAACGATAAAAACATAAAGAAGGATGCCGGGTATAGCCTTCATGGTTTTCTTCACAAGCATATAAGAACACCCTTTCTTCCTTCCGTTTTCTTGTTTTACCCTCCTAATCCGGTAGGGTTATGCATAAATAATGACCCTCCGGCAGATATCAGATTTCTTCTAAAAAAAAGCATTTAAAATACTGGTGTTTTAATCAGTTTTTATAACTTCCCTGATTTCCTTGTAAGAAAATTTTCTTAAGAATTTTTTGTATAAATAAAAATTAAATCATTACTTTTAGATATCAGTAAATATTAAATCCCCCTGTGCGCGCTTATTTAGTGTAAACAAAAATTTATACCATGTATCCAATAAACCTTACATATTATGAAACTACTGTTTACCCATTTATTGTGCTGGAGGGCTTGTCTTGCGCTATCTGCACTTTTTTTATATCAGGATGATACAAATCCGCAAACTACCGTTTTTGTTGATCAAATAATCGAAAATGCTGATGTTCCTTTGGCTATAATCGACGCAAATCAAAAAAACAAAGCTGATCTTGAAGCCGGCCCGGAAATATTCAATGTACCGGGCGATCATGGCGTTTATATAGTGTCGGAATTTCCTATGGCCTTTCCTGTCAACACAATAAGCCATGCTACCGTTGATGTAGGTAATAACCTTCTTCCGAAGGTATTGTCGGAAGACAGTCCGGTGCATGCTTATGGGAAGATCTGACCAAAGAAACGATCTTATTTTAATCAAGGATTTATAAATAGAAATTTAAGGATGCTGTTCCGGTAATTACCGGAATACTTCGGAGTCGGTTTTTTCATATGCCTGTCCTTTTTCTGCCGGAGAGACCTCTGACAGACTGGTATTTGTACATAAGGTCGTGAACCGGCCCTTGTGAACTGCTATTCAAAGGACTTGAGGTAAGTGACTCCGGAAATATTTACTCGATCATCGAGATTTAAACGCTCCGACACTTGTCCTTGTGAAATATTCCTAATAGAATTTCATAGGACTTGCCCTTGTGAAATAGTCCTGACGGAATTTCACAGGGCTTGCGTCGAAATGTTTTGCCATGCGCCGGCCGGCTCCATCGCTAAAAAGGTCTACCAGACCTTTTCTTTACGCTTGGTCCTCTCGTGGGCTTGCCCCGAGGTAGTTTATCAAAAACTCAAAAACGATGGTGTCGTTTCCACTATCGCATGATTTTGTATTCAATTTAAACCCTACATATTATGAAACAAACAATTATTTTAACTGTACGCAAAATATTTTGCTTCGTGCTGTATATTTTTGCAATAACCTTAAGTGTCCATTCAACGCAGGCGCAAATAACCAATGCACCTGCCAATATTCCTTCACCATGGACAAATGGGAATTATAATGTTCAGGCAAACGACTTAGGAAATAGTGGTGTGTGCTTGGGCACCGGTATTACCGATGAAGGCAACTTGGTCGACGCCGACCTAAACAATTCAGCAACTATTAACCTGGGGCTTTTAACCGTTGCATGTACGGCAAGCCTATCGGTAAACGATCCGGTTAATACATATCCGGCCGGAACCTGGGCCGGATATAACTTTAATGTTCAGGGACTCTTAAATCTGGGAGTAGCTCCGACGATAACCATTTCGATTTGGAACAATGGAACAGAAGTAGAAAGTAAGGCCTTTAACGGTTCATTGCTCGATGTTAATCTATTGGCAAACGGTAATTCAACCATTGGTTTTGTTGCCTCTCAGGATTTCGATGAAATACGATTCGAATATTTTAACCCGATAAGTCTGGGAGTAGCCTATTCTGTTGAAGTGTACAATGCAGTTATTACCCGGTATGAAGCCGGTCCTGCTTTAGTGTGTAACACCACAACACCGGTAATGCAGCCTGCTTATCCTATGAACGTTTCGGAAGACAATAGTAATCTAAGTAACATATTAACAGTAAACGGTAATTCAGATGCTCAAAATGCAGTCGATAACAACCCGGATAATTATACCACTTTAAATTTCACTCTTGGTACCGGGGCTTTGGCTATTAAGGATGAGGTGTCGACATATTCTGCCGGGACTTTTGCCGGTTTTGATGTTGAGTCTACCTCCCTCCTTACTGTAGGACTACTGGATGCAGTAACCATGACCACCTATTTGGATGGTGTACAACAGGAAAGCATTAACGGTACCTCCAACGGGATCCTGGCCTTAAATACCAGTATCTTAAATTCCGGAAACGAACGTTCACAGATCGGGTTTATCACCACCCAGGATTTTGATGAGGTTCAAATTACCGGAACCGGCTTGCTGGGAAGTATGAATGTATATGGCTTAACCTTAAAATCATTTTGTCCGGCAAACACCTCAGCATTGGTAGATAATATGCCTGTTATGGCAACCGAACCTGATTTCCCCCTCTATATTAACGGGATTAACACGGGGATCAGCGGAATCGGAGTAGGTAGTATTACCAATGCCAATGCCGTAATAGATGCAGATAACAACAATTATGCTACCATCGACCTGGCCTTAGGTGCTTTAAACAGCGCTTCCCTGTCTGTAGCGGACCCTTTAAGCACATATTCTGCAGATACCTATACCGGGTTTGATATTAGTACCGGAGGGCTCTTAAACCTGGAACTTATTAATTCCGTAACCCTGACCACTTATTTGGATGGTGTTCAACAGGAAACTGTCAACGGCAGTACCAATGAATTACTGGTAGTCGATAGTGGTCTGTTATTTGGTAATAACCGTTATCAGGTAGGTTTTGTGGCCTCTATGCCTTTTGATGAGGTTCAGATCACGATCAATCAACCGGTAAGTGTAGACCTCGGTACAACAAACATACATGGACTTATTCTTGAACCCTTACGTGAAGAAGACATTGTTTGTGATATAACCCCACTCACAAATCCCGGTCAGCCTGTAATCCTGAACAGCGAATATACCGGAGTTACGGGAGGAGTTGGTATCGGAACCTCGGTAAGTGATGCCGAAAATGTATTGACAGCCGATGATACGGATTTTGCTACAGTCACTTTAGGAGTAGGCGTATTAGAAGAAGCTTCCATTGCAGTAAAAAATGCCCTGGGGGTTTACCCCGCCGGAAGCGAGGTAGGCTTTTTGATCCGTGATGCCAACGATGTACTCCAGGTAAATCTGCTGGATGCTGTTACCATTACTACTTATTTGGACGATGTGGAAGTTGATACCAATAGCGGTAGCGGACTCCTCTTACTGGAAGCATTAGGATTATTGGACCTTGAGATCACAGGAGACCCCGACCGATATCAGTTTGCCGGGCTGATCAGCACCGGGGATTATGATGAAGTCCGTATTAAAATAAGCGGCCTAGCCAGTGTGATCAATAAAATCGAAGTTTATGGCGCTTATGTAAATCCGCGTACTATTGACGGACTTGAAAACAATCCTACAATCACCATAACCAGCATAGCAGACGATGATGTTGTGAACATTCAGGAAGCAGCAGGACAGGTGAATATTGTCGGTCAGGCCGCAGATGATGCCGCCCCGGGAGATGCTGTGTCTGTAATAGTAAACGGAACAGCATATAACACCACAGTACAAGGCGACAACAGCTTTACGGTACAGGTTCCGGGAAGCGGGCTCATTGCCGATACCGACTTAACTATCGAAGCCGTAATAACACATGTGGGGCCGGATTGTACATCTACAGCAGAAGACACTCACGAATATACCATCGATACCACGGCACCTGTAATTCCTACAGTAAATGACCTGGTTACCAACGATACCACCCCGATAATTACCGGAACAGCCGATTCTGTTGATGAACTGACGGTAACAGTAAATGGTATTACTTATACGGAAGGCGACGGAAATCTGGTTGATAACGGAGACGACACCTGGGCACTTACAGTTCCTGCCGGAAATGAGATCCCGGAAGGTACATACGATGTAGAAGCTACAGCTACCGATGCTGCGGGCAATCCTTCAAACGATGCCACCACCGATGAGTTGACCATCGATCTTACAGCACCGGCCATTCCTACGGTGAATGCGCTGGTTACCAACGATACCACCCCGACACTTACCGGAACAGCCGATTCTGTTGATGAACTGACTGTAGCGGTAAACGGGCTTACTTATACCGAAGGTGATGGAAACTTGGTTGATAACGGGGACAACACCTGGGCACTTACGATTCCCGCAGGAAATGAGATTCCGGAAGGTACGTACGATGTATTGGCGACGGCTACCGATGCTGCGGGTAATCCTTCTACCGATGCTACTACAGATGAACTTATCATCGATACAACGGACCCAACACTGCCCACAGTAGATCCGTTGATAACAACAGATACCACACCGACAATCACAGGAACAGCCGATTCTGTAGACGAGCTTACAGTAGCAGTAAACGGAGTTACCTATACCGAAGGGGACGGGAACCTGGTTGATAATAGTGACGATACCTGGACACTTACAGTTCCTGCCGGAAATGAGATCCCGGAAGGTACGTACGATGTTGTTGCCACAGCTACTGACGAAGCCGGAAATACTGCTGTCGATAATACTACTGATGAATTGGTAATTGATTTAACCGATCCGGTTATTCCGACAGTAACCCCGCTAACTACAAATAACAGTACTCCTACCATCACCGGAACTGCTACTTCTGAAGATGTTTTAGAGTTAACAGTAAACGGAGTGACTTATACGGAAGGTGATGGAAATTTAGTAGATAATGGTAATAATACATGGTCGCTGACGATTCCGGTAGGAAATGAGATTCCTGATGGTACTTACGATGTAGAAGCAACGGCAACCGATGCTGCAGGAAATCAGAGTACAGATATTACAACCGACGAGTTAACGGTTAATATTAATGCCCCTAACAGCCCTACCGTAAATGCACAGATTACCAGTGATACGACACCGACCATTACCGGTACGGCAGATTCTATAGACGATCTTACTGTAACAGTAAATGGAATTACCTATACGGAAGGTGATGGAAATCTGGTTGATAATGGAGACGACACCTGGACGCTTACGATTCCGGGTACTGATGCACTTCCTGATAATGTATATGATGTAAGAGCGGTTGCTTCTGATGGCATGTACATTTCTACCGATAATACGGTTAATGAATTAACTGTCGATACCATAGCACCAACCATACCAACTATTAATGAATTGGTAACGAATGATACGACCCCAATATTAACCGGTACATCCGATTCTGATGCAGGGCTTACTATAGCAGTAAACGGGGTTACCTATACCGAAGGCGACGGAAATCTGGTTGATAACGGGGATAACACCTGGACGCTTACCATTCCTGCCGGAAATGAGATCCCGGAAGGAGTTTACGATGTGGAAGCTACCGCTACCGATGCGGCAGGGAATATGTCTAATGACAATACTACCGATGAGCTGACCATCGACCTTACTGCACCTACAATTCCTACCGTAAACGAATTAATAACCAATGATACCACGCCGACAATCACAGGAACAGCCGATTCTGTAGACGAGCTAGCGGTAACAGTGAATGGGATAACGTATTCGGAAGGCGACGGAAACCTGGTTGATAATGGAGATGATACCTGGACGCTTACGATTCCTGCCGGAAATGAAATTCCTGATGGAATCTACAATGTATTGGCGACAGCTACCGATGCGGCGGGGAACCCTTCAACTGATACTACCTCCGATGAATTGACCATTGATACGATAGCGCCAACTGTTCCTACCGTGAACGAACTGGTTACTAACGATACCACACCGACAATCACAGGAACAGCCGATTCTGTAGACGAGCTTACAGTAGCGGTAAACGGGGTTACCTATACCGAAGGCGACGGAAACCTGGTTGATAATGGAGATGATACCTGGACACTTACCATTCCTGCCGGGAGTGAATTGCCGGAAGGAGTATATGATGTAATGGCGACGGCTACCGATGCTGCGGGCAACGCTTCAACTGATGTCACCACCGATGAGCTGACCATAGATATTACAGCACCGACTGTGCCTACGGTTAATGAACTGGTTACTAACGATACGACACCTACGATTACAGGAACAGCCGACTCTGTAGATGAGCTGACAGTAATAGTAAACGGGGTTACCTATACGGAAGGCGACGGAAACCTGGTTGATAATGGAGATAATACCTGGACACTTACCATTCCTGCCGGAAATGAACTGCCGGAAGGAGTATATGATGTAATGGCGACGGCTACCGATGCTGCGGGTAATCCTTCTAACGATGCCACCACCGATGAGCTGACCATAGATACCACAGTACCAACCGTTCCTACCGTGAACGAATTGGTTACCAACGATACAACACCGACGATTACGGGTACAGCCGATTCTGTAGATGAGCTGACTGTAGCGGTAAACGGGGTTACCTATTCGGAAGGCGACGGAAACCTGGTTGATAATGGAGATGATACGTGGACACTTACGATTCCTGCCGGAAATGAGATTCCTGACGGAATTTACAATGTATCGGCAATAGCTACCGATGCTGCGGGGAATCCTTCAACTGATGTCACTACCGATGAGCTGACTATCGATACGATAGCACCAACAGTACCTACCGTGAACGAACTGGTTACCAACGATACCACGCCGACGATTACGGGTACTGCCGATTCTGTAGATGAGCTGACTGTAGCGGTAAACGGTATTACTTATACGGAAGGGGACGGAAACTTGGTTGATAACGGAGATAACACCTGGGCACTTACCATTCCTGCCGGGAGTGAATTGCCGGAAGGAGTATATGATGTAATGGCGACGACTACGGATGTTGCAGGGAATACCTCTAATGACAATACAACGGATGAGCTGACCATCGATACTACAGCACCTGTAATTCCTACAGTAAATGAATTGGTTACCAACGATACGACACCGACAATCACAGGAACAGCCGATTCTGTTGATGGTCTGACCGTAGCGGTAAACGGTATTACTTATACGGAAGGCGACGGAAATCTCGTCGATAATGGGAATAATACCTGGGCACTTACCATCCCGTCAGGAAATGAACTGCCGGAAGGAGTTTACGATGTGGAAGCTACCGCTACTGATGCGGCAGGGAATATGTCTAATGACAATACTACCGATGAGCTGACCATCGACCTTACTACACCTACAATTCCTACCGTAAACGAATTAATAACCAATGATACGACACCGACGATTACGGGTACTGCCGATTCTGTAGATGAGCTGACCGTAGCGGTAAACGGGGTTACTTATACGGAAGGGGACGGAAACCTGGTTGATAATGGGGATGATACCTGGACGCTTACGATTCCTGCCGGAAATGAAATCCCGGAAGGGGTGTATGATGTAATGGCAACAGCTACCGATGCGGCGGGGAATCCTTCAAATGATGCGACAGCAGATGAGCTGACCATAGATACTACAGCACCGGCTGTGCCTACGGTTAATGAATTGGCGACCAATGATACCACCCCGACGATTACAGGTACAGCTGATTCTGTAGACGAGCTGACCGTAGCGGTAAATGGGGTTACCTATACCGAAGGCGACGGAAACCTGATTGACAACGGAGATGCTACATGGTCACTTACGATTCCTGCAGGGAATGAATTGCCGGATGGAGTATATGATGTAGTGGCAACCGCGACTGATAACGTAGGGAATACTGCTAACGATATTACTACCGACGAATTGACTATTGATACTACCGATCCGGCGATACCGACAGTTGATCCGCTTATAACGGCAGATACCACGCCGACCATTACCGGTACAGCCGATTCTGCCGACAGTTTGGAAATAACTGTTAATGGTGTTACCTACACCGAAGGCGACGTAAACCTGGTTGATAACGGAGACGATACCTGGGCACTTACCATTCCTGGTTCGGATGCATTGGTCAATGGTACTTACGATGTGGCGGTAACAGCTACCGATGCAGTAGGTAATATGTCTAATGACAACACCGTTGATGAGCTGACCATTGATACGACACCTCCAGCCACACCTACTGTCGATGAGTTGTTGACCAATGATACCACGCCGATAATTACAGGTACGGCCGGTTCTGTAGATGACCTGACTGTAACAGTGAATGGGGTAACGTATTCGGAGGGCGACGGGAACCTGGTTGATAACGGAGACGATACCTGGGCACTTACGATACCTGATTCGGATGAATTGCCTGATGGTATGTACGATGTAGTTGCGACTGCAACTAATAATGCCGGAGCTACTGCTTCTGACAATACAACCGATGAAATCATAATAGATACGTCTGTAACAACTCCAACCGTTACACCTTTGGAAACAGACGATACCACCCCGACCATTACAGGTACAGCCGATTCTGTAGATGACCTGACTGTAACAGTGAACGGGGTAACGTATTCGGAAGGCGACGGAAATCTGGTTGATGACGGAGACGATACCTGGACGCTTACCATTCCGGATAGCGACGAGTTAATTGACGGTACATACGATGTAGTTGTTACTGTAACAGATGTATTAGGCAACACAGGAAATGATAATACTGCTGATGAATTAACAATAGAAGGTTGTTTACATGTGTACAATATTTTCTCTCCGAACAATGACGGAAGTAACGATGTGCTTAGGATCAAATGTTTAGAAAACTATGGCCCTAACAGGTTACAGGTGTTCAACCGTTACGGAACTTTGGTATATGAAGCCAAAAACTACCAGAATGATTGGAACGGAGTAGCAAATGTGGGTGGTGTGATCAATAGAGGAGAATCGCTTCCTGAAGGAACTTACTTCTATGTTTTAAGTGTAGAAGAAATGGGAGTTCATAAAAAAGGATGGATCTTCCTTAATAGATAACACAAACATTAGGTTACATCAAAATTTAAAATAAGAGATATGAAATGAGCACAAAAATTTTCAGGCGAACCATACGATCCGCGATGATGATTTTTGTGCAAATTTTATATAACCGTTGAAGAACAAATAAAAAATATTCACATGAAAATCATAAAAATATTAACGCCGGTTCGGTTTCTCAGTGCAATTGCATTTTTGTGCATGGGAAATATGTTTGCGCAGCAACAACCACAGTTCACCCAATATATGTATAATACACTAACTATAAACCCCGGTTATACGGCATCGAACGGCAGGCTGGAAGCTTCATTGTTACACAGGTCGCAATGGGTAGATTTAGATGGAGCCCCTTCCACCCAGACCTTTAATATCCAGGGTGCCCTTAACGAAAAAGTGGGCTTAGGGTTTGTAGCTGTAAAGGATAGAATAGGCCCTTCGGACGAAATAGATCTTACAGGATCTTTTGCGTATCATTTATTATTAAAAAGAGGACTAAAAATAGGTTTAGGTATAAATGCCGGTGTCGATATATTTAGTGTAGATTGGTCCAAAGGTTCGTCTTACGACCCGGGCGATCCAACTACAAACGAAAATATCAATGAAGTTAGGCCGAAAATCGGCGCAGGAGCATTTTTATATAGTTCCAATTGGTATGTAGGTCTTTCTGCTCCTAATTTTATCAAATCTAACTTTTTCGATAATGAAGAAGAGGTTGCGGTAGATAAGAGTCCGCATTATTATCTTATGGGGGGATATGTTTTTGACCTGTCGGACGCGGTTCGTTTTAAACCGACCGTGTTAGCTAAAATGGTCAGCGGATCACCCGTTTCTGTCGATGTTTCAGCAAACTTCCTGATACAGCAAAAGTTTACAGCCGGTGCCAGTTATCGTTTTAATGATGCTATGAGTGCACTGGTTGGTTTTCAGTTAAGTGAAAACATTTTTGCCGGGTATGCTTTTGATTATTCCACCACCGGAATTCGAAAATATAACGATGGATCTCATGAGATCATCTTGCGATATATATTACCAAGTTTAAGAAAAAGAGCCCGTTCACCAAGATTTTTCTAATTTCTAAGCACTATGAAAAAACTTTTAGTATTACATATAATCTTAATTTCGAGCCTTTATTTAAGTGCCCAGAGCGTTAGTAAGGCAGACGATTACTTTAACAATTACAAGTTTAAAGAAGCTATTGACCTTTACCATGATATAGTAGCAAAATCAAAAGAGCCAAAAATTGGAGTTATAGAAAAGCTGGCTGATAGCTATTTTAATATAAATGATTACAGCAATGCATACTTATGGTACGAAACTTTATATAAGAGAAAAGATGGTAACCTTAGTGAAACATCTTTTGTTAAGTATGTTCAGAGTATGAAGGCCTCGGAAGAATATAAAAAGGCTGATGCTGTTATCAAAGAGTATTATAAAGATGACCTCGACAGGCTGAAAGTCATCGCTGCTCAAAAAGATCATCTCGATAGCTTGTCCTCAGACGGTGTAGTGCCGGCTTATACGATTTATGAGCTCAAAATAAATACGCCATATTCAGATTTTGGTGCTGCCTATTATAAAGGCGATATTGTTTTCTCATCGTCCAGGGATACTTCCAGAATTACAGAAGATATTTATGAATGGAATGAACAACCGTACCTGGACTTGTTTATAGCAAAGAGGGATGAAACCAGTGGCGACCTTAGTGACCCTGAAAAATTCTTGAACAATATGGAGTCGTCTTATCACGATGCTACATTAACATTCTCTCCAGATTACAAGACAGTATATTTTACAAAAAATTTTGTTCAGCGAAATAAACTGGAATTGAATGACAAAGGAGTATCGAACCTTCAAATATTAAAAGGAGAGATTAAAGACAATAAGATTGTAAATATCACCCCTTTAAAATTCAATAGTCCTGATTATTCATGTGCACATCCAACATTAAGTCCCGATGGTAATTATTTATATTTCGCCTCGGACATGCCCGGAGGCTATGGGCAAACAGATATTTATGTGACAAGACTGTTTGAGAATGGCAATACCGATACTCCGGTAAATCTTGGCCCGGTAATTAATACGGTTGGAAGAGAAATGTTCCCTTTTATTTCCGGGAGTACATTGTATTTTGCATCTGACAGTCATTACGGACTGGGTGGCTTAGACGTTTTTGAATCTAAAATTCTGGAAAATGGCAGATACAGCATTCCCCAAAATCTTGGGGCTCCCCTTAACAGTAACATGGATGATTTTAGCTTTATCATAAATGCAGAGGATAATACCGGGTATTTTGCTTCCAACAGGTCTTCGGGTGAAGGTGATGACGATATTTATTCTTTTAAGAAAAAGATCGTTCCTGCAACCCAAACCTACTCAGGGCAGGTTTTAGACGAAAAAACCAAAGAGCCTGTTTCTGAGGCAAGTATTAAAATATACGACCTGTTCAATGAATTCATTTCAGAAACGATGAGTGAAAGCGACGGATCGTATAGTATTACTTTAACCTGTGCTTCCGCTTACAAAGTCGTTTTTACCAAGGTGGAATACAGTGAAAAGACGATAACCATAGAAACCACCGAAGAGCCGGGAGCCCGGTATAAAGACAAGAATGTTTACCTGATACCTTATGAAAGCATTGTAGAAAAAGAAGGAAATGTTGAAAAAATAAAGGTGAACCCTATATATTTTGATTACGATAAAAGTGACATTACCCAAAAAGCAATTCCTGAACTTGAAAAAGTTGTATTTGCTTTACATGAATTTCCAAATATCAAGATCAAGATTGAATCACACACCGATTCAAGAGGGAATGATTCATATAACATGAAACTTTCAGACAGAAGGGCTAAAGCTACCCAGAACTATATAGTTTCAAGAGGGGTAGACCCCGACCGGATCGAAAGTGCCATAGGCTATGGAGAAACCAGGCTGAAAAATCATTGTGTCAATGGCATCATATGTAGCGAAACCGAACATTCGATAAACCGTAGATCAGATTTCATAATTATAGAAAAGTAGTGGTTAATTTGGTTATTTAGTTACGGGGCTGCTTCAAAAGTAAATTAGATTATATATTGTCAGGTTAGGCTTTTTGACTGTCGCTCAGTATAAACATTGGTAATCGTAGGGTTTAGTTATCGATGGTTTGCTGCGTACTTTCAATGAAAATTACTGATTCATTTCGGTAATGCCCGAACCGGCATCGTATAAGGCTCTTTGAGGCAGCCCTTAATTTTATGGTATTTGTATTATGGATTTCGATCCTTTAAAAAAGGATAATCTGTATACCCCCTTTCTGTGCCTCCACCAAAGAGTGTATGTGTGTCGCTGATGGTATTCATTTCAGCGTTTAGTTTTACACGTTGGGGATAATCGGGATTCGTCAGGAAATTACGACCGAATCCGATGAGGTCTGCCAGGCCTCTTTCCAATAAATACTCTCCTTGTTCGGGCGTTTTGTTTCCCGTTGCAATAATGGTATTCCCGAAGGTATTTCTCAGATCAACTCTGAAACCATCCGGAATTTCAGGGGCGTCTTCCCAATCGGCTTCACACAAATGAAGGTAGGTAATACCGATACCTTCTAGTTTCCTTGCCGCTATCATAATAGTATCCAGTATCTCAGGGTCGGCCATATCCTTAAAACTGATAAAAGGCGACAAGCGGACACCTACTTTGTTATTTCCGACGGCATCGGCAACCGCCTGTGTAATTTCCACCAGCAGTCGAACCCTGTTTTCTGGACTTCCCCCATATGCGTCAGTGCGTTGATTGGAGTTGCTTCTTAAAAACTGATCGATCAAATAACCGTTGGCTCCATGGATCTCGACACCGTCAAAGCCGGCTTCGATGGCATTTTTTGCTCCCTGTACAAATGCAGCCGTAACTTTGTTTATTTCCTCCTGTTTCATTTCTTTAGGAGCCTCGACAGGTATAAAAGTAGCATCGCCATTGGGAGCTCCGTCAAAAATATAGACATGAGTCCCTTTGGCAGCTATAGATGACGGGGCGATAGGCTGGAGTCCGTTTACTTTTGAAGAACTTACACGGCCCACATGCCACAACTGCAAAAAGATTTTACTTTCTTTTCGATGTACTTCATCAGTTATGAGTTTCCAGCCATCAACCTGTTCGCGGGTATATATTCCCGGCGTTTTGGCATAGCCCTTTCCCTGTAAAGAAACCTGGGTTGCTTCGGTTATAATAATCCCTGCCGATGCCCTTTGCCCGTAATATTCAGCCATCAACCTATTGGGGACATCTCCGGGTTGTGAACTCCTTGAACGGGTCATCGGTGCCATCAGGAAACGGTTCTTTAATTTGATGGTACCCATTGTATACGGTGTAAATAAAGTAGTTTCCATATTACTGATTGAATTTGATTTCTGAATTGTCAACGGGAGTATCAGGATCATTTTTTACCATATCGGCAATTTTGTCTTTACGCATAAATACCACGCCTTCATGCTCTCTGGCATATTCAATGAATTGATCTATCACATTGACAACCGCCGGAGTTCCGCCAATCCTGTCATGAAGACTGACACTCATCATTCTTCTTTGCATGGCGCCTTCGTCGTAGAGTTGGTCAAATTCAGCCTTCAATTGGGCTAAAAACTGATCAGGACTCCAATGCTTCCCTTCAATATTTACAATATCATTATTCCTTAAAGTATAGGGAACAACTACAAATTTTTTGCCCCGGACCATGGTTATAAATGGTTCATCCCGGCTTAGGTCATCAATATGGTAAAGAAAATCCAGGTCTTGTAACACTTTTAATGTATGAGGACCCCTGCGGAGCCAATTGGCATTATATCCCCGGCCACGTTGTCCTGTAATAGCCGCTACCGTATCGATTCCCTTTTTGATAAACTGTAGTTCTTCTTCATAGCTCATATCCCATTGATCGCTCCATGAAATTCCGTGTGCGGCAATTTCATGGCCGCCATCTGCAATGGCTTTAGCAACCTCCGGGTATTTTATGGCTGCCTCTCCCACTACATGAGAAGTGACATAAATACCGTGTTTTTTCCATAAGTCCAGCATTCTGTAAACGCCTTCTTTTGCACCATATCTGAACCAGCTTTCAGCTGGCATGTCGGGATTCCCTTCAGGCAATGGATTGCCGGAAAAAGGGCTTTCGGCCCCTTTAGGCTGACCTCCTGTTTCAAACTGCATGGAGAATGAAATAACCAACCGGGCACCATTGGGCCAATGGCTTTTTTCATTGTTCGTTTGTGGCGTCATTTTCGTTAGATTTTCTTTCGTTACTTTTTTTTCATTTTTAGCCTTTTGGCAGGCAGCCATCATCAAAATAGATAAGAGGGCGAATATTGAAACGATGTTTTTCTTTTTCATGGAAATGATTATTTATAGGAGATAATATCATTGAAGTTTCTTCTTGTTTTTGATCTTGGTTCGTTTACACGATAGCCAAAAGCAACCATATAGGAAATACCATAGGTATCCGTGTCAATTCTCAGATCCTCTTTTAGTATTTTGTTACTGGTTTCCTGATTAAACCCTTCGATAGGACAAGAATCGATCCCGATCATGGCAGCAGTGGTCATCATATTGGCCAATGGGATATAACATTGCTTGGATGCCCAGTCGAAAAGCTTTCTGTCATCCGACAGGTCAAAATCACTTTTTTGAAACGCTTCGTATGCAGTGCCTTTCCCTGCCACTACATTCTCAGGCAGGTCCTGAACCTCTCTCATAAAGTTTTGGATATAAGGACTGTCGTATCTTACCAGGGAAGGCTTCATTGTAAGGCACACTATAAAATGACTGGCAGTGTCTAATTTAGCAGTAGCCCCCCAGGCATTTTCTTTGAGCTTTGTGCGTAAATCCTTGTCCTGAACCACTATAAAATGCCAGGGTTCAAATCCGAAAGAACTTGGCGATAGTTGAGCAGTCTTTAAAATAAAATTCATATCAGCATCACCGATCTTTTTATCGGTATCAAATAATTTACAGGCATGCCTGAAATTATAAGCTTCTAATATTTTTTCTTTCTCGATCATCTGTTTATGTTTTTTTGAGATAACAAAGATATGTTCAACAACCCTCGTTATTATTGTATAATTACATTGTATATTTGTATAAATCAATTCTGATGGCCGAACGCTTTTATATAACAAAAGATATTGATGTACTGGAGTTTGAAGCAGTAAACGAATGGGGATATCCGCGACACAAGCATCATTTTTTTGAATTGACTTTTGTCCTGAAGGGGAGCGGACAACATATTCTGAATGATAGCATCGTTGCATATAAAGAAGGCGACCTTTTCTTTTTAACACCAAAAGATGAACACGAATTTGTGGTTTCTGAACCTACGATCTTTGGGATCATTAAATTTACAGAGCAACTCTTTCTCGAAAAAGCCACATTTACTTCAAGTACATACTGGCGTAAGAATCTTGAATCTGTTATTTTTCATTCAAATATTATCGCACAAAGTGTTATTCGTTGTGAAAACGACAGGAGACAACTTTTCAGGTTATACAATCTTATTCGGGACGAATTACAAACGCCGAAAACTTACGGACGGAATGTCATAACTGAACTGTTCGGAGCTTTACTGATCGTTCTGTCCAGAAATTTAAAGAATACCGTAAAGCACAGTACTCCCGAAACCATGTCAGACAGAGACAAAGTAGAAGCTATTTTAACCTATATCCGTCAAAATGCTTTAAAAAAAGACATGGTAAAAGTAAACACCATAGCCAGTACCTTCCATCTGTCTCCAAACTATGTGGGTATTTATATTAAAAAGCACCTGGGGATTTCTCTTAAGCAGTATATTCTCGAAACCAAAATGAAAATGGCGGAGAGTCTTTTAAAACAAAGTAACCTGAACATCAATGAGATTGCCGATAAATTAGGTTTTGTAGATGCAGCCCATTTCAATAGAACTTTTAAAAAATATACAGGAAAGAGACCCGGCGATTTTTACAGGGCACCTCTGTAACCGACAGGTATGATAAAAGGCTGAATATGAAGATCGTATTTTAAGTCCGTTGCCTCGGAGCAAGCCCGAGAGGCATGAAAAGGAAAGGTACCATCATCAGAATTATGAACCAGACCTCTTTCTGGATTCCTGTTTCAGAAACAACCAATGTTAAGTTTTATAGCTCTTTATTTTGTATATTTACTTACAAGGTTAGTAAATATTTATGATATGCTTGTAAAAGTTTACGGAAGCGCTGTTTTTGGAGTAGAGGCCACCACAATCACTATAGAGGTAAATATAGACAGAGGGGTGGGGTATCATTTAGTAGGATTACCCGATAATGCCATCAAAGAAAGTAATTACCGGATCGCAGCTGCATTGCAAAATAATGGCTATAAGATCCCGGGAAAACGGGTTACGATAAACATGGCGCCTGCCGATCTCCGTAAAGAAGGGTCAGCATACGATTTGCCGATTGCCATAGGCATCTTGGCGGCTGCTTCAAAAATAGGAATTGAGAAATTAAACGATTATGTTATTATGGGGGAACTTTCACTAGATGGAAGTCTGCAACCGATAAAAGGAGCTTTACCCATAGCCTTTCAGGCAAAACAAGAAGGTTTTAAAGGACTGATATTACCAGATCAAAATGTAAAAGAAGCAGCAATTGTCGAAGGCCTGGAAGTATATGGCATCAGCAACATAAAAGAACTTATCGGTTATCTGAATGATGAAATTTCACTCGAACGTCGTATTGTAGATACAGCACAGGAGTTTTATAAAGGACTCGATTTTCCTGAGTTTGATTTTTCTGATGTAAAAGGGCAGGAAAGTATAAAAAGGGCTATGGAGATAGCTGCAGCCGGCGGACATAATATTATTCTTATAGGTCCTCCGGGTTCAGGAAAAACCATGCTGGCTAAGCGACTACCCGGCATTCTGCCGCCAATGACATTGGGAGAAGCCCTTGAGACCACCAAGATTCACAGTGTGGTCGGAAGAATTCAAAACGATGGATTGATGGTACACCGTCCTTTTAGAAATCCACACCACACCATATCAGACGTCGCCCTGGTTGGAGGAGGTACCTATCCGCAACCCGGCGAAATATCATTATCGCATAACGGGGTGCTTTTTCTTGATGAGTTACCGGAGTTTAAGCGCAGTGTTTTAGAAGTTATGAGACAACCTTTAGAAGACAGGGAAGTTACTATTTCAAGAGCAAAGTTTACCATTACCTACCCGAGTAGTTTTATGCTGGTAGCAAGTATGAACCCCAGTCCCGGTGGCTATTTTAACGATCCCGGTGCTCCGGTAACGTCATCACCTGCCGAGATGCAGCGCTATATGAGTAAAATATCCGGACCGCTACTAGACCGGATCGATATCCATATTGAAGTAACACCGGTACCTTTTGAAAAATTGTCAGAAGAAAGAAAGGGAGAGAGTAGTACTGTAATCAGGGAGCGGGTTATCAAGGCAAGGAAACGGCAAATAAGCAGGTTTGATGAATATCCCAACATTCATTACAATGCCCAGATGAACACCAGGCAGATCAGCCGGTTTTGTGAACTTGACAATGCTTCAAAAAAACTCCTTAAAAATGCCATGGAACGTCTAAGCCTGTCGGCAAGAGCTTATGACCGTATTCTGAAGGTTGCCCGTACCATAGCCGATCTCGATGCAGTCGGAAAAGTAAACGGCAACCATATAGGCGAAGCCATTCAATACCGAAGCCTCGACAGGGAAGGCTGGCTGGGCTAATTTATCGATCAATTTCATAAAAGAGCAGGCCTTCATATAACACATAACACAAACCAGAGGTAGTAGAATCCTTGATACGTATTGAAAAAGCGAAGTTATAGGTTTATGCTAAAAAGTATGCTCTCCCTATATAATGATTATAAAAGAGACTATAAGGCTATTCAGGAAATTACTGTTTACCATCGATCACATTATCGTAGATTCTGTCTGTAAATAAAACGGAGCTTTATTAATTTGATGCTAATAACAGGTAAAATCCCCTTAAAGTCATTTAAGGTAATTAATATATTCGCTTTCTGTTAACCTAAAATACTTTTAATTATGAAATTTAAATTACTGTTATTCCTGATTTTACCCATCATTACTATTTCACAAACCAGACAAGACACCATAAAATATATAAGGGATTTAAAGGAGATCTCAAGTATCAATGGTAAGGAGATCAGTGAGATTTTAACCGATTTAAAAAAAGAAAATTCGAAGGCAGGAACAACCAGAGAATACAGGGCACAGGTAATTAGTACAAATTTTACCGTTCCAATGGTTAGGTTTAATTTTATTGATTCGACAACTGATGAAACAAAAGGAAATGTAACGTTCTTTAATTCAATTGGTGCAGGAATAAACTATAGTTTTATGGGGAGATTGTCAGAAACCAGAAATGAATATTCAGAGGTGATCAATAGAGAACACCATAATATAATAGGAGTTCAGGCAGGATTTCTGTTCTCGGCAAAAACCGGTGATGCCCCGACAAATATATTTGCTTTAACAGCAGGATTAAATATATTGGATTTTCAAATTGGTTATGGGTATGAATTAGGGACTATTGAACCCAATCAAAAAAGAGGGTTCATAACAATAGCTTATTCAATACCAATATCTAAACTTATGGATGGCGGTTTTTTTATTCTTAACCAAAAAAATCTAAAACAAGAAGATGTAAAAAAAGCCACTCAAAAATAAAAAGAGGTCTGAAGAATATACTTGAGTGCATCTTATCAGGTTGATCGGGTTGAATTATCAGGGAGATTAAAGTGTGAATCTGTTGATAATCATGGTGTTGAAATCTTTTTCTTTTGCAATAAAAGTATGTTTTCATTCTGTGAATCATGTTATCGATGTCATCGAGGGAATATAGGATACTCCTGAACAAAAAATACTTTCGGGCAAAGTATTTTCCATTAAATGTTGATCGATTGTTGAATGAAGAATTCAATACCGAGGCTTCGACAGAGAAGGCTGGCCGGGGTAGTCTATAGGATTTTTTATGGTGCTTGTTAAAAAAATAGCAGGAATCAGAAACAAAGATAATAAGCTTCTACCATGGACTGTGAAAGACAGCCAACCAAGAAGTATCTCACCGGCCAGGCTTAACCCCATAACAACGTAACAACATCACTCCATTACCAAAATTAAATAGCCTTTTTTATTCATGTTTTGCTGAATGTTTGTTAAAGGAATTCATGATGTGCTGCACAATTGTTCATCCAAAGGTTTCATTCTTTTTTATTTGTGGACTTTTTATTGTTTTTCAAAGGATCTCATGATGTTCTGTTCATTTTGCCTTGATGCAAAACGAACCAAAAAATCAAGCCTTGCCTTTTCGGCGACCTCATGGAAGTTCGAATGTTAAATGAAACGAACTCGCCACGCTAGGACGTGACTCAAACAGCGTTTAATTCTTAACACATTTTTCACTTATGAGGTACCCGCCTGCAAAGGACTATGGCGGGTTTGGAATATGATTCACCCTTGAAACTTCATAACACCGTAACAACATCACTCCATTACCAAAATTAAATAGCCTTTTTTATTCATGTTTTGCTGAATGTTTGTTAAAGGAATTCATGATGTGTTGCACAATTGTTCATCCAAAGGTTTCATTCTTTTTTATTTGTGGACTTTTTATTGTTTTTTAATGGATCTCATGATGTTCTGTTCATTTTGCTTTGATGCAAAACGAACCAAAAAATCAAGCCTTGCCTTTTCGGCGACCTCATAGAAGTTCGAATGTTAAATGAAACGAACTCGCCACGCTAGGACGTGACTCAAACAGCGTTTAATTCTTAACACATTTTTCACTTATAAGGTACCCGCCTGTAAAGGACTATGGCAGGTTTGGAATATGATTCACCCTTGAAACTTCATAACACCGTAACAACGTAACAGCATCACTCCATAACACCATTACTACAATTAAATAGCCTTTCTTTTTTATTCATGTTTTGCTGAATGTTTGTTAAAGGAATTCATGATGTGTTGCACAATTGTTCATCCAAAGGTTTCATTCTTTTTTATTTGTGGACTTTTTATTGTTTTTTAATGGATCTCATGATGTTCTGTTCATTTTGCCTTGATGCAAAACGAACCAAAAAATCAGCCTTGCCTTTTCGGCGACCTCATAGAAGTTCGAATGTTAAATGAAACGAACTCGCCACGCTAGGACGTGACTCAAACAGCGTTTAATTCTTAACACATTTTTCACTTATAAGGTACCCGCCTGTAAAGGACTATGGCGGGTTTGGAATATGATTCACCCTTGACAACCTCATAACAACGTAACAGCATCACTCCATCACAACATCACTCCATCACAACATAACAGCGTAACAACATAACAACAGATTAAAAGATTTATTCGGTTAAATCTACTGGGTTTGTAGGATTTATAAAATATTGTTAAACATTCGTTATTCCCTGTTCAGACATCTATTTTTGAAACGAACAAGTTATTTTATATAATCTGAACCTAACTTTATAATGAGATTTACAAAAGCTACTTTAGCCACATTATTGTGTGGAATGGGGTTATCATTTGCGCAGGCAAATAATCCGTTAATTCAAAGACCTTCCCTTAGCCCGGATGCTTCCAAAATAGCATTTTCATACCAGGGAGATATATGGACTGCCAATGCAGACGGAAGTAATCCTCGCCGGTTAACCATACATGAAGCATATGAAACAAACCCTGTATGGAGCCCCGACGGGACGTCTATAGCCTTTCAGGGAGAGCGTTATGGCAATAACGATATTTATACGGTTTCTGATAATGGGGGGATTCCAAAACGCTTGACGTTTCATTCTTCAAGTGATGTGGTAACGGATTTTACTCCGGATGGAAATATTTTATTCAATACGGTTAGAAACTTTTCTCAGATAGAAAGAGAGGCAGAAACACACCAGATAAGTACGAAAGGAGGAACTCCATATCGGATTATGGATGCTTTAGGCTTCGATGCAAAACTTTCACCAAACGGAGAATTGATCGCCTTTACAAGAGGGACATGCCGTCCGGAACGGGAAGCTTATAACGGTCCCGCCAATCGTGATGTATGGGTATATAACATAAAAGAAGATACATACCATGAAATAACTTCGCACGGAGTAAACGACTTTAGTCCGTATTGGGGCGATGACAATACCCTGTATTTTCAATCATCAAGAGATGGAAAATATAATATATATAAAGTTGCTGTAAATAAGAATGGTTCCAAAAACGGTAACATATCGGCAGTAACTTCTTTTAAAGATATGGGAATCTTTTCTTTTAGCGCCAGCGATAACGGTAAAAAGCTGATTGCAGTAAAAGGAGATGAGTTATACCTTATTGACCCGGGAACTAAAAAAGCCTCTTTAGTGAAAATAGAATTGTCTACGGACTATCGTTTCGATCCTGTTGTTCGTAAAACCTACAGTAGTAATGTAAGTGAGATAGCTCCTTCACCAAATGGGAAATATAGTGCCATAGTGATTAGAGGAGAAGTTTTTATAACAGAAAACGACAAGGAGAAAAACAAGACGGTGAACGTATCTGACTCTCCATACAGAGAAAGAGATATCGCCTGGCTTAATGATGAATCACTTGTTTTTGTTTCAGACAGAGATGGTCAGAACGATCTATATATGGTTGTATCTGAAGATAAAGACCAAAAAGATTTATTTAAAACATATAAGCGCAAGATAGTTCGAATTACAAATACCGAAGCTGAAGAACAGAATCCTGTAATCTCGCCGGACGGAAAACGTATAGCTTATACCAGCGGAGCAAAGCTTATCGTAGCCGATATAAATGATAAAGGATCGCTTTCAAATTCAAAAACATTATTAGATGGATGGGATACCCCAAGTGGTATTTCCTGGTCTCCTGACTCAAAATGGCTGGCATATTCACTTCAGGATTTAGAATTTAATGCTGAAATATATATACACAAAGCAGATAACACAAAAAAACCTGTGAATATCTCGATGCACCCTAAATCAGATCGCTCACCGGTTTGGAGTGAAGACGGAAGTAAGATAGGATTTTCTTCCAACCGAAATAATGGCGATTACGATGTGTGGTTTGTTTGGTTAAAGAAATCAGACTGGGAAAAAACAGCTGAGGATTGGAAAGATGGTGATGAACCAGAATCTAAAAAGACAGACGAAGATTCTGATAAAGAAAAAGATAAGAAAAAAGATAAAAAGGACGAGAAGAAAGTAAAAGATATTCAGATCGACTTTGAAGATATCTACAGACGACAGGTACAGGTAACTTCGTTTACAGGAGGTGAATTCTTAAGTACAATATCCAAAGATGGAGAGACATTTTATTACAGTACTGGAAACGGAAGCAGAGGAGATGCCAGAGTAGAGAACAGCCTTTATAAAATTAAATGGGACGGTAAAGATCTGAAGCAAATTTCAAAGTCGAGTCCTTATGGAATTGTAAAAGATAAGAAAAACACCTATCTGTATGCTGTAAATCGTGGTATGCCGGTGCGTATCAGCATGAAATCAGACAAAACAGAAACACTTCCTGTAAGCGCTAAAATGAACATCAACTACGCCGAAGAGTCTAATCAGATCTTTGAGGAAGCCTGGAAAGCTATTAACGATGGGTTTTACGATCCGCAGTTCCACGGACAAAACTGGAATGCCCTAAAGAAAAAATACAAGCCTTTGGCTCTTAAAGCATCTACCAGACAAGACTTTAAGATGGTATTTAACTGGATGCTGGGACAGATTAATGCCAGCCACATGGGAATGTACAGGGGTGAAGACCGCAGCGATGTACAAAGAGAACGTACCGGATTATTAGGGGTAGAAGTAAAGCCTGTGTCTAATGGAGGTTTAGAAGTTATTTCGGTTATTAACCAGATGCCGGCAGATAAAACCACCAGTAAATTATATACAGGCGATATTATCGAAGCTGTTAACGGCACACAACTAACTAAAACAACTAATTTGTATGAGTTGTTAAATGGAACTGCAAACGAAAAAATCTATTTAAATGTAAAGTCAGCCGACGGTGCTAAAGAAGTCATCATCAGACCCGAGTCAAGCAATAGTGCAGAAAACTATATAGCCTGGGTTAAAGAACGTCAGAAGTTAACAGATAAGTATTCTAATGGCGAACTTGGATATATCCATATTCAGGGAATGAACTGGACAAGCTTTGAGCATTTTGAACGTGAGTTGATGGCAGCCGGGCATGGAAAAAAAGGTGTTGTTATTGACGTACGTTATAATGGCGGCGGATGGACTACCGATTATTTAATGGCTGTGCTAAATGTAAAACAACATTCTTATACGATACCAAGAGGTGCTGCTAAGAGTTTGAAAGAGCATTTAAAATACAGAGACTATTATCCGTATAGTGAGCGTTTGCCCCTGGCAGCATGGACAAAGCCGTCTATAGCTCTATGTAATGAGCGAAGCTATTCAAATGCAGAGATATTCTCTCATGCATACAAATCATTAGGATTAGGTACTTTGGTTGGACAACCAACTTTCGGTGCTGTTATTTCTACAGGAGGAAGAAACCTGATCGATGGATCTTACGTACGTATGCCGTTTAGAGCATGGTATGTGAAAGCTACGGATGAAAATATGGAATTAGGCCCTGCCGTGCCGGATATCCTTGTTGAAAACACCCCTGATGCAAAAGCTAAAGGAGAAGATCAACAGTTAAAACGGGCCGTTGATGAATTGCTAAAACAGGTTTCAAAATAAACCGATACCAATATTGAGTCGTCCTGATATAGGTTGACGGTTTTAAAAAAGTTAAATCAAACCAGAGGAGTTCGCTTCTCTGGTTTTTTTATATGATACTATCCCTTAAAGTGTGTAAGTTAAAAATCGAGAGTTTCACTCTTTAACCAAGAGTTCAAGTTCTTTTTTGTTATTGCATTGATAAATTAAAAATTCACTTTTTAAGATATCGCTTATTCTCTCGGCTAATGCATTTTGATAACAATCATACCCTGTAATCATGGAAGGTCTGATATTGTGTTTTCTTAATTCCGTCTGATCGATAAGCTTTGTGTTGCCTACACTATTGTTGACGGCTGTTTTGAGAACCTTGACTACATAAGCACTATTCATGTTATCACTTAATTGATACCACATTATCTTTCCGCTGTGGGCTTCTGTAACTAACGATGATAACAATGTAACACCATCACTCCATAACATGATAACTCCATAACAAAATAACCAATTGGGTAAATTATCACCAACCGAGTAATATTTCCCCGGAAACATAAATACCGTGGAAACAATTACTTAACACATAGACTAAACCACACTATTTAATGTGTTGATTTTAAGCGATTTAAAGTGTAGTTGATTTTGTTTTTTGCAAAAAAGTGATTAAACGGCATTAAGTTTGTTAAAAAAAGAGCAAACTAATAAACAAACTATCAATGAAAATTACTATCAACAAAAATGTAGCGTTAGCTGCAAACGAGCACAACCTGTTTTATGATTATTGCAATACTTCATATAAGAGGTAATCATGAAAAAAATAGGAGTTTTAAAAGAACCGTCATCTTTGGTGGTTACTTGTCCGTACCATATAAAACCTGTAAAGGAACAATTTACATTTTATATTGAAAAAGGTGCTGGTATAGAATCAGGCTATGGCGACAACCTTTATACTCAAGAAGGAGCTGTAATATGCAATACGGCTAAAGAAGTAGTTGAGGCTTCAGATATTATTCTGGGTTATGAAAATATTAATCTGAGCGAATTTGATGATCTTGACAAAAAGAAGTTTATTTTAGGATATGACTTTCTGTATAACTCACAGGCTTTATCCCCTTTTGTAGAAAAGAAAGCAGAACTGTACAGTTTGCATTTATTGCCCAGAACTACACTTGCCCAATCTATGGACATCTTGTCTTCAACGGCTTCCATATTAGGGTATGCGGCGGTCTTAAAAGCAGCCACCGCCTGTTCTGTTTCAATTCCAATGATATCAGGTGCAGGAGGAACATTAAAACCTGCCAGAATACTGGTTATTGGAGCCGGAGTAGCAGGGTTGCAAGCTATCGCTACGGCAAAAAGACTTGGAGCCATAGTAAATGCCTTTGATGTACGTGAGTCTTCCAGAACTGAAGTGGAAAGTCTTGGAGCCTCCTTTGTAGAAATAAAGGGAGCAGTAGACAGTAAAAATGCTGGAGGCTATGCCGTCGAACAAAAAGAAGATTATCTTCAAAAAGTAGAGCAGGTGCTACATGAAAAAGCATTAGAGGTAGATATTGTCATTTGCACCGCTAAATTATTTGGCCGGAAAGCCCCTGTTCTTCTTAAAAAGCAAACAGTAAAGCAGATGAAACCCGGAGCTGTTATTGTCGATTTAGCTGCAGAAATGGGAGGTAATTGCGAACTGGTAAGAAAAAGCGAAACGTACAAAACGGATCAAAATGTTACCATTATTGGTGATACCAATTTGCTTTCTGCTCATGCAAGCTCAGTATCTTTTCTTTTGTCAAATAACTTCCTCTCATTCCTCAAGTATTTTAATGAATATAACCAGGAGGAAGAGAATCTAATCATTAACGCTACCCAATTAGTCCAGGACGGGCAAATAGTTAACCAAAAAATAGTAACCAATACTCAAAACTAACTTTTATGAACCAGTTCTTTATTACCGATATAGATGGAATCTATGTCGTGATTTTCAGTTTATTTATAGGAATAGAAGTCATAAAGAATGTACCGGCCATTATACATACACCTTTAATGTCTGGTGCGAATGCCATAAGTGGTATTATTCTTTTAGGCGCTATTATTCAGCTAATGAGAGTAAATCCCGATGATTATATGCAGATCCTAGCAGCAGCATTGGCGATAGTTCTCGCTACAATTAACATCACAGGAGGCTTTTTCGTTACCCATAGAATGTTAACTATGTTTACAACCGCAAAAAACAAATAAACCTTATGAGTCTAGCAATCAATATAACATACCTGATGGCCTCAATGGGATTTATCATGGGACTTAAATTAATGGGGAATCCCAAAAGAGCCAATAATGAAACTAATCGCAGGTGCAGGAATGACCCTGGCGATAATAGGCACAATTATACTAGTGTTGAACCAGTCCTCCAAAATAACTAATGTAGTCTTTCTGGTTTCTGCCTTAAGTGTAGGAACAATTATAGGAAGATATTTGGCATATAAAGTAGAAATGACAGGAATACCTCAATTAGTCTCTTTATTTAATGCATTTGGAGGAATGAGTGCGGTAATTATTAGTTTAACAGAAGCTACAATCTCTTTCGGTACACCAATAAAGCTTTTAAATGAATTGGTATTAACATCGGGAGCTGTATTAGGAGCTGTTTCCTTTTCTGGTAGCTTAATAGCCTATCTGAAACTCTCAGGAGTAAAGAGTATAAAAAACTTTAAGGTGGTAAAAGGGTTAACAGTAATAGTGCTTGTAGCAATAATGCTCGTATCAGCGTTTTACTTTATAATTCCGGATGTACATGTACCCTTCACATACTTTTTGATAATGGTAAGTTTCTTGTCTTTATGTTATGGAGTGGTCTTTTCAGTACCGATTGGAGGAGCCGACATGCCTGTATTAGTGTCTTTTCTGAATGCCATTACAGGAGTAGCTACAGCACTTGCAGGAATAGCATTTAATAGTCCCATAATGATGGTAGGTGGTATCCTGGTAGGAGCAACAGGAGTGTTTTTAACCCTCGAGATGTGTAATGCAATGAATAGATCACTTAAAACCGTATTTGCCGGCAACCTGACTAAAAAAGGTACTGTTAATAAAGATAATGCTGAGGTTATAGATGTACAATTTTCATCACCGGTAGAGCTAGCATCCATTCTTGCTTTTTCTAAAAAAGTAGGAATAATTCCAGGATATGGAATGGCAGTCGCACAAGCACAGCAAGTATGCTACGAGCTTCAAAAAAGATTAATGACAAGAGATGTAGAAGTAAATTATATCATTCATCCTGTGGCAGGAAGAATGCCAGGCCATATGAATGTGCTCCTTGCTGAAGCTAATGTCGATTATCAATATATCAAAGATATGGACGAAGTGAATGATACAATGAATACTTTTGATCTTGTATTGGTCATAGGAGCCAATGATGTGGTTAATCCTTCTGCCGAAGAAGATAAAGATTGCAGTATTTATGGGATGCCAATTATCAAAGCATATCAGGCAAGGCAGGTAATCGTACTAAAAAGAAGCATGTCTGCAGGTTATTCCGGTGAAAATAACCCGTTGTTCGGAAGACAAAATTGTAAACTACTCCTAGGAGATGCCAAAGACAGTCTCGCCAATACATTAATTGAGTTAAAAAAGATTTAGACTTACATAAAAAGTAGAGGTTGTCCGCAAAGACAGCCTCTTTTTTGTTTTCGGAAGGTGGATTTATAAGTTTCTGTTACTGACAACTGCCTACTGTCAACTGCCGACTGCCGACTGTCAACCGGATAACCCCATAACAACGTTTATATTAATTCCTGACCCATTGCATCTTTACAGTCTTTAACACATCAGTTTCAAAAATGATATCCGGATAAAGCATAAAATCATTTTTCTCGTAAAAGCTTACTGGCGATTGATACGGCTTTCCGTCCTTACGTTTGTATTCATGCTCGCAAATAACCCAACCGTTTAATTCATTAAATTTCTTTTTTGCCTCATCCAATAGCCTGCTACCATAACCTTGTCCCTGTAATTCGGAACTTACCATCATGATGAACCAACGTTCGTTATTTCTTGAAAAATCGGCAAACCAGCCCTTTATATTATTGTTTTTATCAAATAGTAAGGTGTGTTTCAGATCTTTTAATTTAGAGAGATACTTTTCAAATTCGTACAGACTCTTAAACTGCAATACATCCGGATAAACAGTGTTCCATAACTCTATAAGTTCTTGCTTTTCTTTTTCATTTAAATGTAAAACGGTAAGGAATCTCATGACTTGAAAATTTAATGATTATCTGCTTGTTTTTTAGAGAGCTGTCGGAGAGTTGATCAATATGGCCAACGACAAATTATCTCGACAAATACAAGATCATTTATAAAAACGATCCTTATAAAGCGCATGACCATAAACCCATGACGATTGTCGTATTTCCAATTTCTTTTATCTATAAGGCATCCTGTAACAATACCTGAAAAAGGAAACAATGCCTTATACCGGAATTTCGTTTCTTCGGGGTCAATAAAATTCAGGAACAGGCCACCTCAGGAAAACCTTAAAATATTCAGATTCATTCCGGTAACTGTCGGAACGGAAACTTTTCTAAATCCCGGTTGTCGGGTAAAAACAAATCAAACAGACCTGAATCAGGGATATTTGAACAGGGTTACATGATGTCTTAAAAAATACGGGGATACCTTTACTAATACAAATATAGTGAAAATCAAGTTTTTACAACAGGGGCAGAAGGTTGTGAATGTTAGAGTTCTTCTAAAATCAGAATCTTTTCGAAGCAGATACTGTTGTCAATACCCTCATATGGAGCATAATTAGGAATAGTTTTATAACCGGTTTTATGGTATAAGGCTACGGCCTCGGTCTGACGTTTTCCCGTTTCTAAAATACACCTGTGAAAAGATAGTTCGGAAGCCCACAACTCCAGGGCCTTTAGAATTTTAGAGGCGATGCCTTTTCCCCGGTATTCAGGTATGGTATACATACGCTTTACTTCCATCGTTTTTTTATCATAAGTCTTAATCGCCCCGCAACCTGCCGGAAAGCCGTTCTCATAGGCCATAATTACATGATTAATACCTTCTGATTTATTGAATTGGTCATAAAAATCATGTTCATCACCATCTTTTAGAGCAAGATAAGTATCTAAATCCTTTACGAGTTTAATAAAGTCCTTGTTGTTTGGGTTGGTTTTAATTAGTGTTATCATTTCGAATTTTATAATGCTAAACTATCTCAGAGATCCCGATGTGTTATATCAATTAGTGCATACGCCTGTACAGATAAAGATACCTTTTATTTTTCTTTTACTGAGCTTGACTTTAAAGAGTTAATTTCCTTTCTTATTTTTGGGAGATACAGAATTAACGAACCTGAAATTTTATGAAACTACAAGTCCTGTTTTTAACCTTCGGAATGATCCTTTACGGATGCAAGGACGAAAAAAATATTGCTGCAGTAGAAAGCAATTATATAGAAGAGCCCATAAAACTCACTATGGAAGAAGCAAACCGGTTGAGTAAGCTCCCGTTGGAGTGTATGCAGATAGAGTACCCGAACAAACTCGGACAGACATTACACGATTCAACAGACTTGCAATCCCCTAAAACATTACACCCTGCATTTTACGGGTGTTTTGACTGGCATTCATCAGTACATGGGCACTGGTCATTGATAACACTCTTAAAACAGTTTCCACGATTAGAGAACGCAGAAGAGATCAGAGAAAAACTACGTCAGAATATAACTCCCGGGAATATTCAGGCAGAAGTATCTTATTTTAAGCGTAAAGGAAATGGTTCATACGAGCGAACCTATGGATGGGCATGGTTGTTAAAACTATATGAGGAATTATATACCTGGGAAGACCCTTTAGGAAAAGAACTAGCCGCAAACCTAAAACCCTTGGCCGATGTGATCGCAGAGGGGTATATGGCATTCTTACCAAAGTTAAATTACCCTATACGGGTAGGAGAACATACCAATACGGCCTTCGGGCTTACGTTTGCCTATGACTATGCATTGACAACAGGCAATGAGGAATTAAAGAACCTTATCGGCAAACGGGCAAGGGATTTTTACGCCGATGATATTGACTGCCCTATACGATGGGAACCAAGCGGTTTTGACTTCCTGTCTCCCTGCCTTGAAGAAGCAGATTTGATGCGACGTGTGTTGCCTGAAGAAGAATTTAAACAATGGCTGTTAAGTTTTTTACCAGATTTGATAAACCCTTCTTTTCAATGGGAAACAGGGAAGGTTTCTGACCGTACCGATGGTAAGTTGGTACATCTGGATGGCGTTAACTTCAGCAGGGCGTGGTGCCTCTACGGAATCGCAGCAACCCTGCCGGAATATGGTCATTTGAGATCCGTCGCCCGTACTCATTTAATTCACTCCTTACCCGGGATTGTCGATGGGAATTATGAAGGAACGCACTGGCTGGGATCTTTTGCCATTTATGCATTACAAAACGCACACTAATGTTTAAATGGATTAAAAATATAGGCCCGGGCACATTAGTTGCCGCTGCTTTTATTGGTCCCGGTACGGTAACGGTATGTACGCTGGCGGGCGTTGGGTTTGGATTTGCCCTTCTGTGGGCAATGGGACTATCTGTTATTTCAGCGATCGTGCTACAGGAGATGTCAAGCAGAGTTGGGATCATTACGCACAAAGGACTGGCAGAAGTCATTAAAGAACAGCTTCCATCGCCCTTTCTGAAAAAAACATCAGTTTTTTTGATATTATCAGCCATAGTCGTTGGCAATACAGCATATGAAGCCGGAAATATCAGCGGTGCATCTCTTGGACTGGAAGCAGTATTCGGAGCAGGATACTGGACAGCCTATCCTTTTCTTATCGGTGGCGCGGCCATATTACTTCTTCTCGCTGGAAATTATAAAGTATTAGAGAGCATACTCATTGTTTTGGTTCTGATTATGAGTATTTCATTTATTGGAGCTGCAATAATGACGAAACCCGATTTGATAGCTGTTTTAAAAGGAATTACCACTATTTCCTTTCCTGATCAGAGTATTTTAACCGTTGTAGCCTTAGTAGGTACTACAGTTGTACCGTATAATTTGTTTTTACACGCTTCCCTGGTAAAAGAAAAATGGAATTCAGACAAAGATCTCAAAGCTTCCAGAACCGATACGGTGGTGTCAATTGTGTTAGGCGGTTTGGTTTCGATGTCTATTGTAATTGCAGCAGCAGCGATTGATTCAGATACGGTTGTCAGTGTTCTGGATTTGGCAAAAGGGCTCGAACCTCTATATGGTAAAACTGCAAAATACTTTTTAGGAGTCGGATTGTTTGCCGCCGGAATTACATCATCAGTAACGGCCCCTTTGGCAGCCGCTTATGTGGCTGATAATTGCTTCGGATGGAAATCAAAACTTACCGATCGGAAGTTTCGTTTGGTATGGGGAGGCATTATCTTAACAGGAATCGTGCTTTCCAGCTTGCAGATTAAACCCATTAAACTTATTCAATTTGCACAGATCGCCAATGGTATTGTATTGCCGGTCATAGCCGGTTTTTTGGTTTGGGTAGTTAATAAAAAGGAGGTGCTGGGCAGGTTTACCAATAATAAGTTCCAGAACTTTATCGCAGGGACCATTGTTTTAATAGCTTTAATTCTCGGAGTAAAAAGCATCCTAAAAGTTTTCACCCTGTTATGATAAAGGAAATTGATTTAAACTGTGATCTGGGAGAAGGAATGAATAATGAAGCCCTGATAATGCCCTATATAAGTTCCTGTAATATTGCATGTGGTGGGCATGCCGGTAATGATGAGACCATGCACACTGTAATAGAATTGGCGCTAAAGCATCAGGTTAAAGTGGGGGCACACCCTTCATATCCCGATAAAAAGAATTTCGGACGCTTAACGATGAAAATGAAGGAATCTGAACTGGAAGAAGTCCTGTGCGAGCAAATAGAAACCTTTAAAAAAGTGGCTGGCTCTCATGGAGCAAAGGTACACCACATAAAGGCACACGGGGCGTTGTATAATGATTTGGCAAGAAATACGCACCTCACCGAGCAATACTTGCAAATATTAATGCCGTACAGAGCATCCGTTTATTTATTTGTACCCTATGCATCAGTTTTGGCATCCAGGGCCTTAGAGCTTGGTTACCATATAAAATACGAAGCCTTTGCCGATAGAAATTATAACGAAGATTTAAGTTTAGTGTTGCGAAAAGAAAAGAATGCCCTGATCAGCAATAAAGCCCAGATACTCGATCATATCTATAATATGGCCGTTCATCAAAAGGTAATGACGGTAACAGATAAAGAAAGGTTTATCATGGCAGATACTTTTTGTGTACATTCAGATACCTCTGATGCTGTCGGGATATTACAGTATGTATATCAGAACCTGCACTTAAAAAAAATGAGTCTTGCAAAGTTTTAATCTTACATACAAACCTTTTGGAAGCAAAGCCATACTTATAGAATGGCCGGCTATAATTAATGAGGAAATATTAAAGGATATAGTTTCATACAAGCAGCATATTCAGAAATACTTCTCAAATACAGAACTTATTGTTGCCTATCATACGTTGACAGTAATTTTTACAAATTCTGTAAACTATCGGGAAATAGAAGAGAATTTAAGGGATATATATAAACTGAATATTGAAAGGCAGGTTTTCGAAGTTTCCCTTTGGAAACTCCCCGTACTTTATGGAGATCGACTGGGGCTCGATATGCAACAGTATGCATCAGATAAAAACCTGTCGGAGCAGGATGTGGTCTCCCTGCATACAAGGCCATTATATACGGTTTATGCAATAGGCTTCTTACCCGGGTTTTTATATTTAGGAGGACTGGATAAAAAGTTACATCAACCCAGAAGAAGTGAACCCAGGTTAAAGATTCCGGAAGGATCTGTGGGAATAGGAGGCCGGCAAACAGGAATCTACCCTCAGGCATCCCCGGGAGGCTGGAATATAATAGGAAACTCCCCTGTAAGGCTTTTTGATGTCAACAACCCTCAGAGGTGTCCTGTCAACGTAGGCGACAAAGTACAGTTCTACGCTGTAAACAGGTATGAGTACGAACTTATTGCCATTCAGGTACAGACAGGGGTGTATCAGTTTGAAAAACAGGTGCATTATGATTAAAGTTGTCAAAACGGGATTTTACACTACAATACAGGATACGGGCAGATATGGTTACAGGCATAAAGGAATACCGGTATCCGGAGTTATGGATGCGTATTCAGCAAACCTTGCTAATGCATTGCTGGGGAATGATAAAAATGCGGCAGTTCTTGAAATGACCATGCTGGGCCCTACACTCCTGTTTATGACCGAAACGGAAATTGCCATAACAGGCGCTTGTATGTCGGCTGCATTAAACAATGAAAGCATTATAAACAACAAAAAGTATCTCGTAAAAAGTGGTGATATACTGGCGTTTAAAGCCGTAACAAAGGGTTTTAGAAGCTACCTGGCAGTAAAGGACGGGATACAAACGCCCGGGGTTTTAGGGAGCAGATCGATGTATATCCCTATTACGAACAGGTCACAAATAGAGAACAACACAATAATCCCTGTAGATACCCGGATTGGCCATACAATCGGATATGCCCATATAAAAAGGGATTGGAGCTGGTTTACCGACCCCGTATTAGACGTATATAAAGGACCGGAGTACGATCTGTTTCCTGAGATAGGAAAAAGCCTTGAAAAAAATTATACCGTTTCCAATGTAAATAACCGAATGGCCTACCAGGTCGAAGAAGCATTTTTAGTACACCGGCATTCCATACTGACATCGGCCACATTGCCCGGTACAGTGCAATTAACCCCCTCCGGAAAACTCATTATTCTGATGAAAGATGCACAGACTACAGGAGGATATCCGAGGATACTACAACTATCAGATATGGCTATGGCAAAATTAGCCCAAAAGAGAATGGGCGATGTTATTTCATTTCAGTTACTCTAATATTGTTTCGATATTTGAATCTGGTTCACTTCCCTTGCCAGGAGTTGCAGGGCATCCGTTTCCGTAATGCGATCCAACACCATGTTTGTTTGTTCCTTAAAACTGTCGTGCTTTAAAAACAGGCGCCATAGCGCATGTATGAAATCCGGAAAATTAAGGCCGTCATTCCACTGGATCATATTACTGTCGTAGGCTTTGTTCACCAGCATTTTGATGATAATTTGAGATTCTTGAATACGGTCTTCAAGTGGTTTCATAACGTTATTTAGCGTTTGGGTTGCAGAGGGTAAAATGTTTGATACAGTCTCCAGTTGATCGGTTTTCAACGGAACTTTACGGTCATAAGCTATTTGTGATGCCAGAATTTCACTTCGATAAGAAGCCAGTTGATCATACTCGTTTATCTGGTTCTTTCTAAAGGTGTCTTCTACATCCTTTAAGAGTAAATATAAGGAATCTATAGCATTAATATCCTGATTTTCAATTAATAATTTTATTTTTTTAAACCCAAGTCTCAGCCTGTTGAGCTTTTCATGTATGTTGATAAAAGAAGAAGTAACCTGTGCCATTGCTTTAAGAGTTTTTTCCATTGTAAAAATCGCTTAATCATTTGTATGGTAAAAGGGGAAAAACCCTGATTATCATTCTAAGGTGCTTAGAATAAGATTTTTATTATATATATTAGTAAGGAACTATTAACCAAAATTTTTTATGAAAACAAGAATCTTAAAAGCGAGTCTGTTGTTTTCCATTTTTGCCTGTACCATTTTTTTGTTCTCATGCGAACAACAGAAACAGACAAGGGTGGAAAAACCGGAAGGAACCATTACTGTTGAAGAGGCAAAAGCACTTCAACAGAATTACGTAAAAACAAGGGGGGCCATATTACGGGATACCCTGAAGTATACCGATGTCCGGGATGTTACCTTTACGATTAAGGAACTCAAGCAATACATAGCGTATGTAGAGCAGGAATTAGGGAGCAATTTAAATGAAGAATCTGCCTTGCGTATTTACTTTGGTGCTTACCCGCCCTCCGAAAAATATAGATATGGTTTGTCTACAGTGTTTATTGCCCCAACCCAAAACAGAGGAGGGCAGGCACAACAAGGATCTTTTTTTAGTTTCGGATTTCAAACAGAATTAGTAGAGCCACTTAATAAAGGAACAGGAGGAGAACCACCAACGGATTATCCATAGTCTTTAGGTTTTGAAAGAATACATCTATTATATAGAAATACTTGCGGCTGTAGTAGGTACACTTACGTATAATTCGTATAAACATACGCACTGCAGGTATTTTTTATTTTATTTATGGTTTGTGGTTCTGGTGGAGTCGTATGGACAAATTCCAGGGTTGTACAAAAATCCTGATTACCACAATGCCATTTTTTTTCTCAATAAGTTTATCGATGAAAAGTTACTTTTCCGGAATATCTGGTTGATGAATATCTATGATTTGGTCACGTATAATTTTTATTTATTCTTTTTCCTTAATGTAATAGATGATAAAAGAACTAAAAGGTGGATCATCTTTTTTGTTTTGGTGCTTTGGGTGGCTTTTATACTAAATTTGGCAGATAATGAGATGGACCTGAATTTCGGGTACTTGAACTATGTAATGCTAGTAGGAGCATCATCCGTGTTCATTTGCTCCATCTTGTATTTTTTACAGGTCATCAGCGAGGATAAGATTTTTGATATCCATAAAAGATTGACTTTTTGGCTGATAGTAGGGATGTTGTTTTTTCAACTGGCCTGTACCCCGATTTTTTTGTTCTCAAAACAGCTGAATTTTTCAGATCCGGTCTACAATGTTATTTTATCAATCTCTAATTATATTCTATACGGCTCCTTTATTATCGGGTTTATGATCAATGCCCATGAGCAAAAAAAAATACAAAAACAACCTGCCCAACGGTAAACAGCTGTCACTTCTCATATCTGACGTATTACTTATAATCTCATTCCGTCGCTTGCTCTTTCTTTTAATTCTCGTTACAGAGTCGCAACAACCAATACACCACCTCTAACACTTTATCGAAATAATAAGTAACATATAGAATTTTAAATACATTGATTTTTACAATGAAAATTTTCTGTAGATTTGTTGAAGACCTAATTTATACTACAGGATATGTCAAAAAAACCAAAAAAATGCATTACTAAGGATAATGCAAAAAAACTACAGAAAAATTACGTAAAGATTATTGAAAAAGCCTTAAAAAAGGAGCTGGGAAAAGAACAGGTACGCGACTTCTGGTGGTCGCTGGAAGATATAGAGCAATACATTTCTTATGTAAAAGAAGAGGCTGCAAAGAAGGGTTACGAAAACCTCGGGCTTCGTTTTTTTATGGGAAAATATGACGATGGAACCAAAGACGGACAAACCACGATGTTTATCGCACCAACCAAGAATGCAAAACCGGTTTCTCAAAAATCAGCCAAGTCAGCTTCAGACGATGGTAATGATGATAATGAAACTATTGGAGACATAGATCCGTATAATGATAATCAGGGTGGTTGGCCACCTTCAGACTACTAAAGTGAAGTGTTTGTAGATTTTTATAGGGATTTTATTTTTTATTTAGAAATTATTGCTGCTATTGTAGCGATAATTACATACAAAAAATATCGATTTACCGAGAGTCGATATTTTTTGTATTTATTACTCATAACGGTTCTCGTAGAAACAGTTGGATTAATTCCTTTCTATAATTATTATTATCCAAATCATTCAATAATACGATCTTTAAAAAGTGTTTTGGGAAAAGAGTTGGTAAGAACTAACATCTGGCTATATAATATATTTAAGATTATTACGTATTTCATTTATTTGTTTTTTTTCTATAAAATACTATCTGCAAAAAATAAGAAAATAGCTTTGGTCTTATTGTATCTCTTTTTATTGTTTGCGTTGATAGATGTTATGATGAATTTAAACACGTTTAATTCTAAATATATTCCAATCACAAGAATTAGTGGAGCGTTAATCTACATGATTCTTTCATTTTTATACTTTGCAGAAGTCATGGGTGATGATAGAATTTTAACATTCCATAAAACGTTGCCTTTTTGGATAATAATTGGAGCTTTGATTTTTAATTTGGCAACAGTTCCAATTTTTATTTTTTCGAAGCAATTAGACTTTTCACAGCAAACATATCGTGTTATATTAAACTTATCCAATATTATTCTATACGGCTCTTTTATTACAGGTTTCATTACCAACGCCCGTGTTCAAAAAGGGGAAAAAGCCCCTCAACCCTGATATAATCCCCTCGGTTTTCTTTAGTAACTTTAAAAATGTATAAGTTTATAGTTTAAATACTCCATATTTTAGTTTTTAATGGAAAACCAAAAAGAAATTATCAGTCTTATTATCTATGTAAGCGTACTTATCGTTATTGTTATTGTTTTTGTAGTCTCTTTTTTCTTGGCCTACCAGAAACGGAAAACCCAATTGCTAATCGAAAAAGCAGAGCAAAAACGCTACTTCGACGAAGAATTGGCCAGGGCACAAACAGAAATCCAGGAACAGGCTTTTAAAAATTTAAGCTGGGAATTACACGATAATATCGGACAGTTATTGTCTGTAGCCAAAATGCAGATGAATATGCTTCAGGCAGATATCCCTGACGACAAGCAAAAAGCCTTTAGTGAAGCTTCAAATGTATTGGGAGAAGGTTTAAAAGAGTTACGTCAGCTGTCGAGGACACTCAACACAGATTATATCAGTAAAATTGGGCTGCTGGAATCTATTGAAACTGAGATCAGGCGCTTCAAACGCCTTAATTTTCTTAAAATAGAATACGATGTCAAGGGAGATATCGTTAAGATAAATAGAAAAGATGAGATCATTATCTTCCGGATCTTTCAGGAGTGTTTCTCCAATGTGGTAAAATACTCACGAGCGTCACTGCTAACTATTCTGGTTGAATATTTTCCCCATCATTTAAGCGTAATTGCTACCGACGATGGAATAGGATTTGACATCGATAATATAAAAGAAGGTTCAGGATTGACCAACATGAAGCGAAGGGCAGAACTGATTGGAGCATCCTTAAAAATAAATGCCGAAAAAGATAAAGGAGTTTCCGTAACTTTAGTATATCCGTACGAACCGAAAACAAACACAACAATCAAACCATCATGAAGAAGTATTCAATAGCCATAGTAGACGATCATTTATTATTTGCCCAGTCATTGCAAACTTTGGTCTCCTCCTTCGATGATTATAACGTAGTTTTTCATGCCGCAAATGGCAAGGAATTTATTGAAATGCTCAATGGTAACAACTCAATTCCGGATATAGTCTTACTCGATATCAATATGCCGATAATGGACGGGATAGAAACCATGGGATGGTTAAAGGAAAATAAACCCGATCTTAAAGTTATTGCCCTTTCCATGGATGATACCGAAGACACGATCATTAAAATGCTGCGGTTCGGAGCTAAAGGATACCTTTTAAAAGATATACACCCGAATATCTTTAAACAGGCCCTGTCCGATGTCATAGAAAAAGGGTTTTATTTTTCTGAGCGGATAACAAATACTTTACTGGATACACTGGATAAAAAAGAATCCGAAAAGGATCAACTCCATCTGAAAGACCGTGAAATAGAATTCCTGAAATTGGCCTGCTCAGAAATGACTTATAAGGAAATAGCTAACGAAATGTGTCTCTCTCCCAAAACAATTGATGGCTATCGCGAAAGTTTGTTTGAAAAGCTTCAGGTAAAAAGCCGTATCGGATTGGTGTTGTATGCCATTAAGCATGAACTTATAGAAATGGAAGAAGGCTAATATCAGATGAAATCCGGTATCGTTTGACCTGATCTGATGTCTTCTCTGCAAGGTCGTCTTTCCTTTCCGTGAAAATTCGGTTTATAACCCTTACGGAGAAATTTGTTTTCGTATAAAGACAATCCGCCAAGACCATGTACAGCCTTAAAATTTGGCCGGCCGGGATGTGTTTATAAAAAACAGATTAGTTCTAAGGCATAAGTATTTTTAGCTTTTAGTACCATAAAGTCTCCGGATACTTTCTGATAGAATTTCAATCCGATATAAGTCAGGTTCAAGCCTCCCTTTTCAGGCATAGCTTTTATGGGAATGTTTAACTCATTCTCTTGAAACTTTTTGCCCAGAATAACTTTTTCTGCCATAAAAATTTCAGAGTGATGTTTTTCAGCATCCAAGTGTACCACTCCATATAATAAACCCATATGAGTTGCTTGTGCCGGAAACTGGTCGTATATGATATGAATGTCCGAAACGGTACAATCAAAAGTCTCCGGATCAATCGAAATATTCCCTGTAAAAGTGTCTCTTACAGCCCGCTCCGGAGTATACCGAAAATCAGAAAATATTTGCTTCCCATTATCGGTAAGTAATCCGTTCCAGACAGTCCGTTCTTCTCTCTCACGGACCAGATCACAGTTTTTAATTTTAGGAAACATCTTCATCATGCGCTCGTGTAGGCTCGGGTCTTTATGGTCCTTTAAGAAAGGAAACAGCACTTGCCTGAATAACTTTTTTACTTTCGCACACATTCCGAATTCACTGAAGTTCTGCCTCACCAGCACCATATTCGAATCGTTTAATACTTTCTCCTTTGTAAAACCACCCCGGCTACGCGGGCAATAACTTCTCCGTTACGATAATAAAAGTTTATGCCCGAAAGCGTACCGACTAGTTTGATAATTCCTTTTTGTTTTGCCATTCTTTTTCCTATAAGGTGATTTGTAAAATGTACAAAATCAAATATTTAAAATATTTTTATAATGATATTATAACTAATGTATAGGTAGTTTATACCATAATTATAGTATATCTATAGTATCTTATTGATTGTTTTTACCGATAGTAAAAAAAGGTTCATACGTGTTAATACACTGGTGAGAACTGTGATTTTAAACGGGTGGTGCTCTTCTCAAAAACAATGAGTTTTAAGATCATTTCTATGTTTAAAACAAGGGAGGGTTTTATCCGGATCAAAAAAAATTAATCAAAACCTTTTGAATTAAAAAAAATATAGATATTATTGCATCATCAATGAATAGAAATCTGATTAATATCGTCGCTGTTGTCATTATTGTGATTGTTTCACAATGATAAGGGGACGGTATATTTATAATAAAACACGAAGAGCCTTCCCAATAAAGAGAAGGCTTTTTTTATAGATTTAATTTAGAAAACTAGCATGAACAAGTTTTAAACATATGAAATTACGAGTAGTCATTATCAGCGTCATTGTCATTATTATCATTCCTTGGTGAAACGATACAGTTGTTTTGTGCTGATAAACGAAAAAGACCTGTATCATTCAAACCGATACAGGTCTTTTTCGTTTAAACAATTTTCATATGTTGAATATGATAAAAAATAACGTGTAAAATACTGATAATGAGGTTTTTGTATAGTTATGAATTCATTTGAGTTTTAATCTGAATTTCAGAAAGAAGAGAAATAGAGTATTTAATCAAATAATTTAGCTGTTTAATAAGAATATTATAAGTAAAATGTTAAATAAGTATAGTAAGCAAGTCACACAAGATCCTACATTGCCGGCAGCCCAGGCCATGCTGCATGCCATAGGACTTACCGATGAAGATTTAAAAAAACCTTTAATAGGTATTGCCAGTACAGGTTACGAGGGCAATCCATGTAATATGCATTTAAACGATCTGGCAAAACAAGTTAAAAAAGGAACTGAAAATGCCGGTTTGGTCGGATTGATCTTCAATACCATAGGTGTCAGTGACGGGATATCTAATGGTACACCGGGGATGCGTTATTCGTTGCCTTCAAGAGATATTATAGCCGACTCAATGGAAACTGTTGTGGAAGCAATGAGCTATGACGGTATGGTAACGGTAGTGGGTTGTGATAAAAATATGCCGGGAGCATTAATGGCAATGCTACGCTTAAACAGGCCCTCTATATTGGTTTACGGAGGCACTATAGCCTCAGGTTGCCATAATGGTAAAAAATTAGATATTATCTCCGCGTTTGAAGCTTACGGTCAGAAAGTAGCAGGTAAGATTGATGATGAAGAATATAAAGAGGTAGTTCATAAAGCTTGCCCCGGAGCCGGTGCCTGTGGCGGGATGTATACAGCCAACACCATGGCTTCTGCCATAGAAGCATTAGGGATGTCATTGCCGTTTAACTCGTCGAATCCTGCTATCAGTAATGGAAATCTGAAAGAGCAAGAGTCTGTAAAAGCAGGGGAAGTACTGCGGCTGCTATTAGAAAAAGACATTAAGCCTTTGGATATCGTTAATAAGAGATCGCTGGAAAATGCATTTAGGCTGGTTACCGTTCTGGGGGGGTCTACCAATGCAGTACTTCACTTTCTAGCGATAGCTAAAGCAGCACAGGTAGATTTTACTTTAGAAGATTTTAAACGGATTAGCGATGCAACACCTTTATTGGCAGATTTAAAGCCCAGTGGTAAATATTCCATGGAGGATCTACATGGAGTAGGAGGTATTCCGGGAGTATTAAAGTACTTATTAGATAACGATATGCTTCATGGAGATTGCTTGACAGTAACAGGTAAAACCCTTGCAGAAAACTTAAAAGATGTGTCCAACCTGATTGACGGACAGGACATCATAAAAAAACTAGAAGAACCGATCAAAGACTCAGGACATATCCGTATTCTTTTCGGGAACCTTGCGACAGAAGGCGCAGTCGCCAAAATTACAGGGAAAGAAGGATTGTCATTCAGAGGAACTGCCAATGTGTTTGACGGTGAAGAAGCAGTAAATGAAGGAATTAAATCAGGGAAAGTAAAAAAAGGAGATGTGGTCATTATCCGTTACGAAGGCCCCAAAGGCGGCCCGGGAATGCCGGAAATGCTAAAACCAACTTCGTCGATTATGGGAGCCGGTCTTGGGAAAGACGTTGCCTTAATCACAGATGGCAGGTTCTCCGGAGGATCTCATGGTTTTGTCGTTGGTCATGTAGCACCGGAGGCACAGGTAGGCGGTAACATCGCCCTTGTAGAAAATGGTGATATCATCTCTATCGATGCTGTTAACAATACCATCGATATTGAAATATCTGATGAAGAACTGGAAAAGAGAAGAGCCGATTGGACGGCTCCGGAATTGAAATTTAAAAAAGGAATATTATATAAGTATGCTAAAACTGTTTCATCGGCATCAGACGGATGTGTAACCGATGAATTCTAGAGATAGTTGTTTTATGCTTGAACAGTAGCTGACTGTTTAAGGCTTCATAACTGAATGTATTATGGAAACAAAAACATTAACCCAAAAGCAGGAAAAAAAGGAAACTACTATGAGAATAAGTGGTGCCGAAGCCGTTATACATTGTTTATTGGCGGAAGGGGTCGATTTGGTTTATGGTTACCCCGGTGGTGCCATCATGCCGATCTATGATGAACTATATAAGTTTCAGGACAAGCTTCATCATGTCCTTACACGTCATGAACAAGGTGCTACACACGCTGCACAAGGGTACGCACGTGTGTCCGGAAAAGTAGGGGTGGCTATGGCAACCTCAGGACCGGGAGCAACAAACCTGGTTACAGGGATTGCAGATGCCCAGATTGATTCAACGCCCATGGTTTGTATTACCGGACAGGTAGCAAGTCATTTATTAGGGTCTGATGCCTTTCAGGAAACCGATATTGTCGGAATATCTACACCGGTTACCAAATGGAACCACCAGATAACCAGTGCTTCCGAAATACCTGAAGTAATGGCAAAGGCTTTCTATATAGCCCGTTCCGGACGACCGGGACCTGTTCTGATCGATATTACTAAAAATGCTCAGTTTGAAGAGTTTGATTTTAGTTATGAGAAATGTACAGGGATCAGAAGCTATAATTCGAAACCGGAAATAGAAAAGTCTAAAGTAGAGCAGGCAGCCGATTTGATCAATAAGGCTAAAAAACCTTTTATTGTTTGGGGACAGGGAATTATTCTTGGACAGGCAGAAGAAGAATTAAAACAACTTATTGAGAAAGCAGGAATTCCGGCGGCATCTACCTTATTGGGATTGTCAGCACTGGATTCTGACCATGAGTTTAATACCGGAATGGTTGGAATGCATGGTAACTACGGTCCGAATGTTTTAACCAACGAATGCGATGTATTAATTGCATTGGGAATGCGCTTCGACGATCGCGTTACCGGCGATTTGAGTACTTATGCCAAGCAGGCTAAAGTTGTTCATTTTGAAATAGATCCGGCCGAGATAGACAAGAATGTAAAAACAGAGGTGGCTATCTTGGGAAATGTAAAAGAGTCACTTCAACGGGTTTTACCGCTTATTGATAATAATAAACACGAAGCATGGCACGGGGAATTTAAAAAGCGTTACGCCATTGAGTTCGATGAAGTGATCAAAAACGACCTGCATCCTGAAAAGGAAGGTCTTACAATGGGCGAAGTGATCGACCAGATCAATAAGGCTTCAGAACACAAGGCGGTTATTGTTACCGATGTAGGACAACACCAGATGATCGCCTGTCGTTATGCAAAATTTAATAAAACCAAAAGTAATATTACCTCCGGAGGTTTAGGGACCATGGGCTTTGCTTTACCCGCAGCAATCGGAGCTAAAATGGGCGATCCGGAAAGAGAAGTGGTGGCAGTTATCGGAGATGGTGGTTATCAAATGACCATACAGGAACTGGGTACTATTTTCCAGACAGGAGCTGCCGTTAAAATTGTAGTACTCAATAACGACTTCTTGGGAATGGTACGTCAGTGGCAACAGTTGTTTTTCGACAGGAGATATGCCTCTACGGAATTGGTGAATCCTGATTTTGTAAAAATAGCTGAAGGCTACCATATCAAGGCGAAACGGGTATCCAAACGGGAAGACCTTCAGGGGGCCGTTCAGGAAATGATGGCTTCTGAAGAAGCATACTTCCTGGAGGTAAAAGTAGAAAAAGAAGATAATGTATTTCCTATGATACCAACAGGTTCATCGGTATCGGATGTTAGACTAAGCTAAGCGTACTATGGAAGAAAAACAAACATATACCATCTCTATCTATTCAGAGAATAATATAGGGTTGCTAAACAGAATATCGGGCATATTTTTAAAGCGTCATATCAATATAGAGAGCTTAAACGTTTCAGGCTCAGAAATAGAAAATGTTTCCCGGTTTGTAATTGTAGTGAATATTACAGAATCGTGGGCCAGGCGTATCGTCGGACAAATAGAAAAGCAGATAGAGGTAATCAAAGCTTATTATCATACCGACGACGAAACCATCTTTCAGGAAACAGCACTGTTTAAAATTAAGTCTGATTTGCTTTTTGACCAGCGTCAGATCCAGAATATCATAAAAGAAAGTCATTCGGAAATTGTAACCGTATCACGCGATTTTTTCGTGATTGCAAAAACAGGCAGACGATACGAAATAGAAGCCTTGTACGACGAATTGCAACCTTACGGGATAATGCAGTTTACCAGGTCCGGCAGGATATCGGTATCAAAAGAGCGAATGGATATATCAACAATGTTAAAAGAATTTCAATTAATCAATTAATAAACCATTAAAATGGCAAATTATTTTAATTCAATCTCACTAAGAGAAAAATTATTACAGTTAGGAACTTGTGACTTTTTAGATAAATCAGAATTTAACAACGGAATCAAAGCACTTGAAGGCAAGAAAGTTGTAATTGTTGGAAGTGGTGCGCAAGGACTGAACCAAGGGTTGAATATGCGTGACAGCGGTCTTGACATATCATACGCATTGCGTGACAGCGCTATCAAAGAACAACGTCAGTCGTACAGGAATGCAGTAGATAATGGTTTTGCCGTTGGTACTTATGAAGAGATGATACCAACTGCCGATTTGGTTTGTAACCTTACTCCCGACAAGCAGCATACGAATGTGGTAAATGCTATTATGCCACTGATGAAAGAAGGCGCTACCCTGGCATATTCTCACGGATTTAACATCGTAGAAGAGGGAATGCAGGTCCGTAAAGACCTAACGGTAATCATGGTAGCTCCCAAATGTCCTGGTTCTGAAGTTCGCGAAGAATATAAGCGCGGTTTCGGAGTACCAACGCTTGTTGCAGTACACCCGGAGAATGATCCTCAGGGAAAAGGTTTTGAACAGGCAAAAGCCTATGCGTATGCAACCGGAGGGCACAGAGCAGGTGTACTTCGTTCATCATTCGTGGCAGAAGTAAAATCAGACTTGATGGGCGAGCAGACCATTCTTTGCGGAATGCTTCAGACCGGATCTGTTTTGTGTTTCGACAGAATGGTTGAAAAAGGTATCGAGCCCGGATATGCCGCTAAATTAATGCAATATGGATGGGAAGTAGTTACCGAAGCACTTAAACACGGTGGTATCACCAATATGATGGACAGGCTTTCGAACCCTGCCAAAATTGAGGCCTTTAGACTGGCTGAAGAGTTAAAAGAAATTATGGCGCCGTTATTCCATAAGCATATGGAAGACATTATGAGCGGCCATTTTTCTCAGACAATGATGGAAGACTGGGCAAATGATGATATCAATTTATTAACCTGGAGAGAGGCTACCGGAGAAACTGCTTTTGAAAAAACGGAAGCGACTGCTGCTGAAATTTCAGAACAGGAATTCTTTGATAATGGAGTGTTAATGATAGCAATGGTGAAAGCAGGGGTTGAACTGGCTTTTGAAACCATGACAGAAACAGGAATCATCGAGGAATCTGCATACTACGAATCGCTTCATGAGTTGCCACTAATCGCAAACCTGGTAGCCCGTAAAAAACTGTACGAAATGAATCGTATTATTTCTGATACGGCTGAATACGGATGTTACTTATTCGATCATGCATGTCGCCCGATGTTAACTGACTTTATGAAAACTGTCGATACCAACGTTATCGGTAAGTCTTTCAGTGCATCGAACGATGTGGATAATAAAGAATTGATCGCAGTAAACGACGCTATCAGAAACCACCCGATAGAAGAAGTGGGAGCCTGGTTACGTCAGTCAATGACTGATATGAAGACCATATCATCACTTTAATAAAACTTGGTCACAGGTACGTATATCGTGCCTGTGATGTTTTAAAAAATTATGATGCAAGTAAAAACAACATACAAACCCGACTTAGAAGACGTAAAGAAAGCGGCAGCAACACTTGGCGGTGTAGCTACGGTAACGCCTTTAATGAAGAGCATCACCTATTCGAAGCAATTTAGCAATACGGTACTGCTGAAAAGAGAAGACCTTCAGATAGTACGTTCCTATAAGATACGTGGAGCTTACAATAAGATGAATTCTTTAACTGACGAAGAAAAGCAAAACGGTATTGTATGCGCATCAGCAGGGAATCATGCTCAGGGAGTGGCTTTTTCGTGTAAGGAGCTTCAGATAAAAGGCACTATTTATATGCCGACTCCTACGCCAAAACAGAAAATTGAACAGGTAAGAATGTTCGGTGAAGATTATATTGATATCGTAATTTATGGAGATACTTTCGACGATTCATATAAGGCGGCAATGAAAGCATGTAAAGAACTTGAGAAGACCTTTGTACATCCGTTTGATGATGAAAAAGTGATCGAAGGACAAGCAACCGTTGGCCTTGAAGTGCTGAATCAGACCTCTAAACAAATTGATTATATTTTTGTTCCGGTAGGAGGGGGCGGATTGGCATCAGGACTTTCAACAGTATTCAAAACACTTTCCCCCAACACCAAAATCATAGGGGTTGAGCCTGAAGGAGCACCGTCGATGTCCACCTCTATAAAGAATGGTGTAAACACTGAGCTTGAGCATATCGAGAAATTTGTAGACGGAGCAGCTGTACAAAAAGTAGGAGACCTTACTTTCGACATCTGTAAACAGCAGCTGGATGCTGTGATTACCGTACCTGAAGGGAAGGTATGTCAGACCATATTAGATTTATACAACAGGGATGCCATTGTGGTAGAGCCGGCTGGAGTATTATCTATCGCCGCTCTGGATTCGTTTAAGGAAGAAATAGAAGGTAAAAATGTAGTTTGCCTGGTAAGCGGGAGCAATAATGATATAACAAGAACAGCCGAGATTAAAGAACGTGCGTTGTTGTACGCTAATTTGAAACATTATTTTATAATTCGATTCCCGCAAAGAGCAGGAGCGTTAAAAGAATTTGTTGCAGAAATCCTGGGTCCTGACGACGATATCACACATTTTGAATATTCCAAGAAACATGCCAGGGAAAACGGACCCGCAGTAGTAGGGATCGAATTGAAAAATGAAAAGGATCTCGAACCGCTGATAGCCCGAATGAAAGCCCATAATTTTTACGGAGATTACCTGAATAACAAACCGGATTTGTTTCAATTCTTAGTTTGATTATTACTTTAAGTTAAATTAAAGCAAATGATTTACTTTTAAGGAGCGTAATATTTAAATTTGTTTAAGCTCGTCAACTGTCTCGGAGATAGCTCGCGCAGGGCAAAACATTTCGACGCAAGCCCTATGAAATTCCGTTGGGAGTATTTCACAAGGAAAAGTTTCGGAACTCCGGATATTATCGGGGTTAAATTCCGGTTGTCGGGTAAACCCCTTAAAAAACCTCTCTTCAGTACATAAGTGAGGTTTTATGTTTTATGTTGCGATCTTTCAGTTAGTATCGACAAATGAATGTAGTGAATTTGGAAGTTGGTAACTATGTAAAAGGCATCATAAAACAATAAAGGTATTTGACTCAAAGCATAAATTAATAACTAACTAAAAAAGTATGATGTTTTTCATCTGTATGAACGACAAGTGATTTAGCATTATATTTTATTTACTGATGGATGTTAATTTCTATATCGGTTAAACCAAAATTTAAAAGAGATGAAAACACAAACTGCCGAAATCCCGGAAGAATTTCAAATAGATAACCTGCTAAACCAAGATACTTACTTGGTTAATGGACAGCTGAAAAAATGGTCCGGAAAAACAACTCCGGTTTATTCTACCATTCATACGGTTAATGAAAATGGAGAATATGCTCCAACATTATTGGGCTCTATTCCTTATATGACCGAACCTGAAGCTAACGAAGCCCTAGAGGCGGCATGTGATGCATTTGATAAAGGAAAAGGACTATGGCCTACCATGAAGGTAGCCGACAGGATAGAGTGCATGGAGCGCTTTGTACGGCAAATGGAAAAGCAACGAGACCCTATTGTAAAATATCTTATGTGGGAAATAGGAAAAAATTTGTCCGACTCGCAAAAGGAATTTGACAGAACGGTTGAATATATTTACGATACTATAGAGGAATATAAACAACTGGATCGCGACTGTGCAAAGTTTGAAAAAAGAGACGGGGTTTATGCTCATATCCGAAGAGGTCCATTAGGCGTAGTGCTTTGCCTTGGGCCATATAACTATCCTCTGAATGAAACATTTGCTTTGTTGATTCCTGCAATCATTATGGGGAATACGACTATTTTTAAACCGGCTAAACATGGCGTTTTATTACTATCACCACTGTTAGAGGCTTTTAAAAGCAGCTTTCCTAAAGGGGTGGTAAATATTGTATATGGCAGAGGTAGAGAAGTAGCTGCTCCGATAATGCAATCAGGGAGAATAGATGTGCTTGCCTTGATAGGAAACAGCAAATCTGCAGTAGCATTACAAGATCAGCATCCGTATAAAAATCGCTTGCGTCTTGTGCTGGGACTTGAAGCTAAGAATCCTGCCATCGTGCTTTCAGATGCCGATTTAGACCTGACGATTAATGAATGTATTGCCGGAGCCTTATCGTTTAACGGACAGCGTTGTACTGCATTGAAATTAGTTTATGTTCAGGAAAAAATTGTAGATGAATTTAACAGGCGTTTTGCTGAGAGGGTAGATGCACTGAAATTCGGAAATCCCTGGGAAGAGGGGGTACAGCTGACACCACTTCCGGAACCGGGAAAACCTCAGTACATCAAGGGCCTGATTGATGATGCACTGGCAAAAGGGGCCAGCATACTTAATGAGAAAGGTGGAGAGATCACTGAAAATTATATTTATCCGGCAGTACTTTATCCTGTAACCAAGGAAATGCGTGTTTATGAAGAAGAACAGTTTGGCCCGGTGATCCCGGTGATTCCTTTTAAAAATATAGAAGAACCTATAGACGATATTGCAAGCTCAAATTACGGACAACAGGTAAGTTTGTTTGGTAAAGATATAAGAACCATAGCCCCCTTAATCGATAATTTGGTTAATCTTGTATGCAGAGTTAATCTCAATAGCTCATGTCAACGAGGACCGGATGTGTATCCGTTTACTGGAAGAAAAGATTCTGCCGTGAGTACTTTAAGTGTTCACGATGCCTTGCGTTCTTTCTCCATCAGGACTTTCGTGGCATCAAAAGATACGGTATATAACAATAGAATTCTTGAAGATCTATTAGGAAGCAAAGCTTCAAACTTTGTTAGCACAGATTATATTTTGTAATATTGATTTATGCAAACAACAATCGTATCGGCAGAATGGCTTCATGATCATATAAATGATCCTGACCTTATTATACTTGATGCAAGTCAAAATGCTAATGTTTCCGGCTTGGTGCCTCCTTATGAGGGTAAATACATTCCAAATGCAAGGTTTTTTGATTTGAAGAATGTATTCAGTGACCAGAAAAGCCTGTTGCCAAACACGGTTCCTTCTCCGGAAGCCTTTGAAGAAGGGGCTCGCAGCTTAGGCATCTCAAATACGAGCAAAGTTGTAGTCTATGATAATTTGGGTATATACTTTAGTCCGAGGGTGCGTTTTTTGTTTAAAGTCATGGGGCACCATCATGTAGCAGTTTTAAATGGTGGATTGCCGGCATGGATTGAAAGTGGGTACGAAACAGCATTGAATCTGGTTCCTCATATTTCGGAAGAAGGAGATTTTAGAGCTTCCTTTAATAAGGAGATTTTGATGAATGCAGAAGAGATATATAAAAACATCAGTTCTCAGGATCATATTGTGATTGATGTGCGTTCTGCGGAAAGATTCAGTGGAGAAATTCCCGAGCCACGAAAGGGAATACGCAGCGGACATATCCCAAAGTCATATAATTTACCTTTTAAGAAGCTTTTGAAAGAAGGAAAATATAAATCAAAGGAAGCCCTTAAAGATGAATTTACAAAGGCTGGAATTAATGATGATACCCCATATGTTTTTTCATGTGGTTCCGGTTTAACCGCTTGTATAGCTATGCTGGCCAGTGAACTGGTAAATGATAACCCGGTAAAGGTATATGACGGTTCATGGACCGAATGGGGACAATCGGAATATCCGGTTGAAAAGTAAAATTAATTATGATACAAAAATAAAAAACAGCCACTTTTAAAAGTGGCTGTTTTTGTTTATTCCTTACAGGGTAAATACCCCGAGGCTTGCCTCGTTAGTAAGTGTTTAAAGTTTGAAAACGTGTTTTTATGAAATGCTCCGTGGGTTTGCGCCCTAATGATTCCAAAAAGAAAAGAATTTACCTGAAATAAATACTTTCTTTCTCCCCTTCATCATTTATAAAAGTGACTTTAACACGATAACCTTCTGCGTTTTCCAGCATGTTTTTCACATCGTCTATACCATCAACCTTTTCGTCGTTAATATGGGTGATTATTTTCCCTTCAAAATTATAGCCATCCCAGGCTGATGCTACATTTGTGATCTTCACTCCTTTAGTCTTATACTTTTTTATATCTTTTTCAGACATGTTCTTAACCACAAAACCAAGTGAATTGGCAACATACGTCTGGTCTTTAAACAGCGTTACAGGAACTGTTTTTTCGGCTCCGTTTCTTAATACGGTAACATGAACCCGATCGTTCGGTCTTTTAGACTTTAAAAATCCGGTTAGCTGTGCGTTCGAAGTTATGCTTTTATCATCTATTTTAATAATAATATCCCCTTCCTTCAATCCGGCCTTATCGGCACCTGAGTCTTCGATGACTTTATTAATGTAGATACCGGAACTGTTAGAAATATGAAGTTTTTCAGCAACCAGTGAATTTAATTCTCGGGGATATATCCCTAATTTACCTTCCTGTATATCTCCATATTCTAATATATCCTCAACAATCTTTTTAGCAATGTTGCTAGGTACTGCAAAAGAGTATCCTATATAAGAACCGGTTTGTGAGGTGATGGCTGTATTAATCCCTATCAAATCACCATTGGTATTTACCAAAGCACCTCCGCTGTTACCCGGATTTACTGCGGCATCAGTCTGAATAAAAGATTGATTCTTGCCCAGGTCTCTTGCTTTGGCACTGATAATACCTGCAGTTACAGTCGATGTCAGGTTAAACGGATTACCAACTGCCAATACCCATTCTCCGACTTTAGTGTTGTCTGAATTTCCGAAAGCAAGATACGGTAACTCTTCACCTGTATTTATCTTAAGCAAGGCAATATCAGTAGAAGGATCGCTTCCTATTAATTCAGCTTCATAGGTTTTATTATCATTTAAGGTAACCTGAAGTTTACTCGCATTGTCAATTACGTGGTTGTTTGTTACAATATAACCGTCAGGAGAAATAATAACCCCGGATCCGGTACCGACACGGGTTTGTTCTCCGCCTCCGGAACCTCTCCAGAGATCAAAGATACTTACAGGCGATCTGTAAACAGATACATTACTTACGTGAACCACCGAATGCACGGTTTTGTCCGCAGCTTCGGTAAAATCAACATCAGCTATTGGATTGGGAGGTGTAGCTCCGTTATAATTAGTGGTAACAAATTTTGGTTGTATGGCTTCCGAGTCTACAACAATAGTATCTTTTTCTACAAAAGCCTTATACGCGCCCAGAGTAATAACGCCACCCAAAACGGATACAAATAGTAAGCTTGCAAATCGTTTCATATTATTATTGTTTGTATTATTTAACATTTAAAATTACTTCATTATTTTCCCCATATTTCAACTTTAACGGCAGTTTAACAATAGAAAAAAGCCTCACATTATTGTATATTTGCCGTTCAACTTTATTGAAAATGACGATACAGTTTTATAAATATCAAGGAACGGGAAATGATTTTGTTATGATTGACAATCGTTCAATGGAATTTCCCAAAAATAATACCAAACTGATTAATCACCTTTGCGACAGAAGATTTGGCATTGGTGCCGACGGATTAATTCTCCTGGAAAATGATGAATCAGCAGATTTTAAAATGGTCTATTACAATGCAGATGGTAATGAGAGTACCATGTGTGGAAACGGAGGCCGTTGTTTGGTGGCTTTTGCTAAATTTTTAAGAGTGATCGACAAAGAAGCTGCTTTTAATGCAGTTGATGGTCTTCATAATGCCGTAATTGAAGGCGACATCGTCAAACTACAAATGATTGATGTAGAGGCAGTAGAAAGTTTCGATAATCATGTTTTTTTAAATACAGGTTCTCCGCATCATGTGCAGCAGGTTGAAGGATTAGAGCGTTTTGATGTTAAAAAAGAGGGCGCCAGACTCCGTTATGGAAAGTATGGTGAAAGCGGAAGTAATATTAATTTTGTAGAACAAGCCGGGACTGACATTTTTTCAGTAAGAACTTATGAAAGAGGGGTAGAAGATGAAACTTTTTCATGCGGTACAGGGGTTACAGCAGTGGCGATCGCTATGTATGTTAAAGAGAAGACAGATGCGACTCAAATAACATTAAATACTCCCGGCGGACAATTAAAGGTGTCTTTTGAGGACAGGGACGGAGTTTTTGAAAATGTGTTTTTACAAGGACCGGCCAAACAAGTATTTAAAGGAGTTGTGGAATGGTAAATCTAAAAGGGAATAAAGTATTCTTAAGGGCCTTGGAGCCTGAAGATATCGGCTTCCTGTATAAACTGGAAAATGATACTTCTGTATGGGAGGTAAGTGAAACGGTAGCCCCGTATTCTAAGTTTGTTCTGGAAGAATATTTGGCAAACGCACACAGAGATATATACGAGGTAAAGCAGCTGCGTCTGGCTATAAATACTGTTTCAAATGAGTTGATCGGGTTTATCGACCTCTTCGAATTTGATCCGAAAAACAAGCGGGCCGGAGTAGGGATCATTATCTTGGATGATCGGCACAAACGGAAAGGAATGGGGGAAGAAGCCCTGAAGTTGTTGATTTCTTACAGTTTTAACCATTTAGACCTGCATCAGTTGTATTGCAATATAGCAGCTGATAATCAGGCAAGTATATTCCTTTTCGAAAAGCTTGGTTTTGAGAAGATTGGAATAAAAAGAGATTGGAAATGGACTTCCAGGGGGTATTTAGATGAAATAATGTATCAAAAAATCAAGAAATAAAAATGTATATCAGAAAGATATTAGTGGTTATAGCGCTGTTGGGGGTGATTATAGGCGGGGTTATTGTCTATAAGATTTATAGTGCTATTTTTTCTCCGAACACCCAATTTACTAACGATGTGGCATACGTGTATATCCAGAGTGATTTTAGGTTTAAGGATGTGAAAGAACAGTTAACCCCTTTGTTAAAAAACGTTAATTCTTTTGAAGATGTCGCCGATAGAAAAGGCTATGTAAATAATATAAGAGCAGGAAAATACGGAATAAAAAAGGGGATGAGTAATAACGATATAATCAATACCCTAAGAAGCAATAATTTACCTGTAAATGTTACTTTCAATAACCAGGAAAGTGTCGAAAAGCTCGCTGGAAGGATTGCTATGCAAATTGAAGCAGATAGTATTTCTTTAGTGCAGGCATTGAATGATGATGAGTTTCTGAGCTCTAACAATCTGAGTGATGATACGGCTCTCACACCATATATTCCTAATAGCTATGAATTTTTCTGGAATACTTCAGCAGAAAATTTCAGGGACCGGATGTTGAAAGAATACAACAGATTTTGGAACGAAGAAAGAATAGCAAAGGCTGAAAAATTAAACCTATCGAGGGAAGAAGTTATTTCCCTTGCTGCCGTTGTTCAAAAGGAAACGGCCAAGGTTGATGAACGGCCAAGAGTAGCCGGAGTGTATTTAAACAGGCTTAAAAAGAATATGCTTTTACAGGCAGATCCTACAGTCATCTTTGCTATAAAAAAGCATAGAAATGATTTTGACACCGTGATAAAACGGGTGTTATATAAAGATCTGGAATTAGATTCACCATATAACACCTATAAATATGCCGGAATTCCACCAGGCCCGATAACAATGCCCGATATATCTTCTATCGATGCAGTCCTTAATGCCGAGAAACACGAATACCTGTACTTTGTTGCGGACACTCATAATTTCGGTTATCATAAGTTTGCGAAAACACTGAGCCAGCACAATGTAAATAAGCAACAATATGTTCGTTGGTTAAACAAACAGAAAATTAACCGCTAGCGAGTTTTAAGGAAACTTTAACGGGTTGATTTTCAGTTTTGTAAAAAAAGTGTAACTTTGCGCCCTCAAATTTTGAGCATTTTATAGCCGTAGTTGTGGTTGTAAAAGTAAGGCTCAAAGAAATTATAACTTATGAGAAAAGGCACGATTGTTTTACACGTAATAGTTGCCGTTTTTGTATTAATAAGTTTAGGCTTTACTTATACGAAAAAAGTCGTGGTGGTGGATGAGGCGTATGTGGTTAATGAACCGCTTAAGTACACAGTATCTGCTACCGGGGGAGACATTACAGAAGATACGGTCATGCCTCCTTTTTTAGGAAGGTCGTTTAACGGTTTTAAGGAAGCGTTGGCTTTTAAGGAATCGGGAGGAGATTATTCCGTAGTAAACCAGTTTGGGTATATGGGAAAATACCAGTTTGGTAAGTCTACGTTAAAACTTATTGGAATTAAGAATACGAATGAGTTTTTAAATGATGCAGAATTACAGGAAAAAGCATTTGTTGCTAATTTAGAACGCAATAAATGGGTTTTAAGAAATTACATTAAAAGATACGCCGGTAGTGTGTACAACGGTATCAAAGTTACAGAATCTGGAATGTTGGCGGCTGCGCATTTGGCCGGACCCGGAGCAGTGAAAAAATATTTGCTGTCGGGGGGAGTAGAAAGATTTGAAGATGGTAATGGCGTTCCTGTTACGTACTATATGAGAAAGTTTGCGGGGTACGACACCTCGTATATAGTGCCAAACAAGAAGGCTAGAATTTAGATTTTAATTAGCTGATAAAAAACCTCGCGTCACCAGCGAGGTTTTTTTATGCCTGGAAAATAAAGATACAGGGTCGTTTATGTAGGTCTATTTCAGTATGCTTCCAATTAGAAACAGCTTGTGTTTTAATGAACTCTGAGGGTAATGTCAGGTCGCAGGCTACACATAATTTGGTATGAGGGTTGAGGATGCTTAAAAAATCACTCAATAGCTTATTGTTTCTATATGGGGTTTCTATGAATATCTGTGATTGTTTAAGTTCTTTGGATCGCTTTTCAATCTTTTTTATCTCAGATTTCTTTTCTCCCTTGTCAATGGGAAGGTAACCGTTAAAGGCAAAACTCTGGCCATTCATGCCACTGGCCATTAATGCCAGTAATATGGAAGAAGGGCCTACCAATGGTATTACCTGAATGTTTTTTCGATGTGCAATATTTACAATTTCTGCTCCCGGATCTGCCACACCGGGGCATCCTGCTTCTGAAATAACACCCAGATGATGGCCTTCGAGGCATGGATCCAAAAAAGACGGCAGTTCATTCGTGTCAGTGTATTTGTTAAGCAACTGAATTTTTAATCCGGGTTGAGATTTTTTAGGAGCTATTTTTTTAATAAATGCCCTGGCCGTTTTTTCATTTTCAACTACGTAATGATTAATGGCCTCTATGGAGCGTTTAATGGATAAAGGCAAAACTTCCAACGGTTCTACATCGCCAAGAGTAGTAGGAATCAAATATACTTTCCCTAGTTGCGTATTCAAAATAATCAGGTTTGAATTAATTATCAGGAGTAAATATAAGTTAAAAATATTAGAGCTTGCCGGCTATAATGTCACAAGCCATATCCAGCATTCTGAAAACATTATCAAAGCCTTGATCCCCTCCGTAATAAGGGTCGGGTACTTCCATGTTTTTGCCAGGGCTGATGGCATTTAAAATAAGGTCAACTTTGCTTTTGTCCTCATCATTTCGGGCAAGCTTCAATACGTTGTGATAATTACTTTTATCCATCACGTAAATATGATCGAATGCATCAAAATCCGAAACCTTAAATTGCCTGCAACGTTGATCGGAGATATTAATATGGTAGTGTTCTGCAATGGCCACGGATCTGGGATCGGGCTTTTCCCCGACGTGATAACCGGCTGTTCCGGCCGAATCAACAAAAATCTTTTCAGGATTCACTTTGTGCTTCAATATCCCTTCCGCTAATGGTGATCTGCAAATGTTCCCAAGGCACACCATTAGAATCTTTTTTTCCATCTTATTGAGAGAATTTTTTATTGAGGTCTTCGATGTACTTCTTGAATTGCTTGTCGGTTTCGCCCAGATTGTCAACAGTTTTACATGCGTGCAATACAGTAGCGTGATCTCTCTTGCCTATTTGCGATCCGATACTAGCCAGAGATGCCTTGGTGTATTTTTTAGCAAAGAACATGGCTAATTGACGGGCTTGGACGATATGGCGTTTTCTGGTTTTCGACTGAAGGGTTTCTACGTCCATCTGGAAATAGTCGGAAATCACCTTTTGTATATAATCGATTGAAACTTCCCTTTTTGTGTTCTTTACAAATTTTTCGACAATTTGTTTGGCCAAATCCAGCGTAACTTCCTTTTTGTTGAAGGATGACTGGGCAATAAGGGAAATAACAGCTCCTTCCAATTCTCTTACATTAGACTTGATGTTACGGGCAACATATTCTATGATCTCCTCGGGCATCTCAACCCCGTCACGGTAAAGTTTGTTGTTCAGGATAGAAACCCTGGTCTCGTAATCCGGACTTTGTAACTCTGCCGATAACCCCCACTTAAACCGTGATAATAAACGTTGCTCGATGTCCTGCATGTCGACAGGAGCCTTGTCGGATGTAAGGATTACTTGTTTTCCATTCTGGTGTAAATGATTGAATATATGGAAGAAAACATCCTGAGTACCGGACTTTCCTGAAAAGAATTGTACGTCATCAATGATTAAAACATCAATCAGCTGATAGAAATGTATAAAGTCATTCCGGGTATTCTTCTTTACGGATTCGATATACTGCTGGGTGAATTTTTCAGCAGAAATGTATAAAACGGTCTTGTCCGGGTGTTTGTCTTTGATCTCAACACCGATGGCGTGGGCCAAATGTGTTTTACCCAGACCTACACCACCAAAAATCAGCAGCGGATTAAAGGAAGTGCCTCCCGGTTTATTGGCAACAGCCATCCCGGCAGATCTGGCAAGTCTGTTGGAATCACCTTCTAAAAAATTATCGAAATTATAGTTCGGATTTAGTTGAGATTCGATTTTTATATTCCTGATGCCCGGGATAATAAAAGGATTCTTTAGTTCCGGACTTTTTTTCTTAATAGGAACATCTAACTCCTGAGGCTGTAAATTAGCTCTGTTTGAACTAGGGATTTTTTCGGTAAACGGTTGTTTGTTTCCGTAAGTATTTTCCATCTTGATAATGTATATCAATTTGGCATTTTCACCTAACTCCCTCCGTAAGGCAACTTTTAAAAGTTTTACGTAATGTTCTTCCAGCCATTCGTAGAAAAACTTACTGGGTACCTGAATGCTCAATGCGTTGTCGGTAAGCTTAATCGATTTTATGGGTTCAAACCATGTTTTGTATGCCTGAGGTTGAATGTTGTCCTTTATAAAATCCAGACAGTTCTCCCATACCGATTCCGCAGTCAGATTCATTTGTTAAGTAATATTTTAATTGTTAGCAGGTTAGATTAAAATGTGTGCAAGAGAGTTTTCAGCTCTCTTTGAGTGAACAAATATGTGAACAAAAAATTGAAAAAAAAAATGTAATAGGGGTTGAATTTATCGTTTTTTTTTCGCATCCTTATTAACTTAATTTTACAATTCGTTAACATACAAAAAATTATTGAAAATTTGAACAATAATCATCAAATTAACATACGGGTCCGGTATGCTGAAACAGACCAAATGGGAGTGGTATATCACGGGAATTATGCGCAGTACCTGGAATTAGGACGTGTTGAGTGGTTGCGTAATTTAGGGGTTTCGTATAAATCGATGGAAGAAAACGGAATTATGCTTCCTGTTATAAGCCTGGAACTGAAATACAAAAAGTCTGCCAAATATGATGATCTTTTAACAATAAAAACCAGGCTTAAAAAACGACCTGCAGTAAAGATCGAATTTGACTATGAGATATGGAACGGGCAGGAGGAATTATTGGTTCAGGGATATACCGCTTTGGCATTTATAGATATGAAAACAAACCGTCCGACACGTTGTCCGGATTATATCCTGGAGAAGTTGGAAATTGATTAAACTTTAACCATCGATTTCTTTTATGGACACACCGTATAATTGATCGAAAACCTGTTTGATGTTTTCAGCTTCTTTTTGTCTGACAGAAATTTTTATAAAGCAATCGAGTTCCATTTTTTGAGAAACAATGATTATGTTTTTTTCTTTAATGATGCGCATTACTTTATTCATGTCTTTGTACTCGAATTTCAGTCCGTAAATAATATCGATCGTTCTTTCTATGATTTCTGAACTTTCGAGAGCCATTTGTGCTGCAGTTTTATAAGCGGTAATTAAACCGCCGACTCCAAGTTTTACGCCACCGAAATAACGCACAATCACAATAAGGGTGTTGGTAAGGTCGAACGATTGTATCTGACCGTATATCGGCATTCCTGCAGAATTATTTGGTTCTCCGTCATCATTGGCTCTGTATGATATGTTCTGTCCTGTTCCAAACTGCCACGCATAGCACCAATGTCTGGCACTGTGGTGTTGCTTTTTAATACTTTCGAGCAGGTCTTTTACTTCGTCTTCATTTTGTATAGGGAATACATAACCGAAAAACTTGCTGTTTTTTTCTTTATACAGGATTTCTTCAGAAGGCTTTGTGATGGTTCGGTAGGTGTCTTTCAAACTATATTTTTTAATTATCCGAAACAGGTTTGATCCTTTAACATCGTTACATCGTCAATTCCGGGCTTTAGGTTCCAGGTTTTAATACGGAGAGCCGAAGCCGCATCGGTATTCTCTTTAACGTCATCAATAAATAAGGTTTCTTCCGGATTGAGCTTGTTTTCAGATAAAACATATTTATAGATCTCGGGATCAGGTTTTCTATAACGAATTTCATACGACAAGTAAAATTTTTCGAAGCAGTCTTTAAACCGGTTAAAGGTGTCTGAACCGCAGGTATTTATTACATGTTCAATGTGTAGTTCATTGGTGTTGCTAAGTAAAAAAAGGCGGTATTTTTTTTCGTTTGCAAGTTGCTCCAAAAAAGAAAGCCTGTATTCCGGCAGGTCCAAGATAATGGCATTCCATGCATTTATCAGGGATGCTTCATTAATCGCTGGAAATTTGCTTTTATAAAATGAAACGAAGGCGTCGGTAGCGATCAGTCCTTTTTCGTATGCTTCATTGATCTCGTTCATTTTACCGGAAACACAAAAGCTGCTATCCAATTTTGAAAGCTGATTTACGGTTGCAGGCTTATCCAGATTGATAAATACATCACCAAAGTCGAAAATTATATTTTTAATCATTGTTGTAGTAATAAAAAAGGTTGTCGGTTAGTATTTTTTCAGCACTTATAATTGTTGCACCCGTGACAGGTGCAGGAGTCCCCTCGTTTAATACAACCTTACTTTTAAATTTTCTGATCTCATCCCACAGATTTTCATCAATAAAGTTTTGTAACGTTTTGGAACCACCTTCTATAATAATACTTTGAAGACCTTCCTGAAAAAGTATTTTGCAAATTTCATGGATGACAGGTTTTTGAAAATCAACTTTTTGTAAAATGATGTTGTCAGAAAGGTTTTTATCTTCACTTGATAGGTCTGTAATGATAAAGGTTTTTACATGTCCATTCCAAATGCAATGGTCGGGATAGGTTTTCAGGTTTTTGTCAATAACAACTCTGACAGGCGATAGGCCTTTCCAGTCTCTTGTATTCAGTTTTGGGTTGTCATCCAATACCGTATTGGTGCCAACTAAAATGGCTTGTTCTTCACTTCGCCATTTATGAACCAGTTGTCTTGAATATTGATTGGTAAGCCAAACCGGTTCTTTGATGTTTTTTTTAACAGGACTTACATATCCGTCGGCACTTTCAGCCCATTTTAAAATGATGTAAGGTCTCTTTTTGTTGTGAAAAGTAAAAAAGCGTTTGTTCAGGGCCTGACATTCTTCGTCTAATACACCGACAGTTACATTACATCCTGCTTCTATCATCTTTTTAATCCCTCTGCCGGCTACTTCTACAAACGGATCGATGGCTCCAACGACTACATTCTTTATGCCTGAAGATATAATCAAATCGCTGCACGGAGGTGTTTTTCCAAAATGACTACAAGGCTCTAAACTGACATATATGGTAGCTTTTTTTAACAGATTCCTGTTGCGGACGGAGTTAATTGCATTAACCTCTGCATGCGGTTCTCCGGCTCTTTTATGCCAACCTTCCCCGATGATTTTGTCCTGATATACTATTACCGAGCCAACAAGAGGGTTCGGGTATGTGTTTCCAAGTCCATTTTTAGCCAGTTCAATACATCGTTTTATGTATTTTTCGTGTATATTCACGCCAATAATATAAAGCTTTTAACCAGATTAAGTCTTAACGAGTTTCAGGTGCAAAAATAGTATTTTATATAAGGATGGCAGATTATATTATAAGAGAAATAAAACCAGGTGATAATGAGAAGTTGGCAAACGTATTGAGATCGGTTCTTCTCGAGCACGATGTGCCGAAAGTTGGTACGGCATATGCAGATAAAGCTTTGGATAAGATGTATGAAGCTTACGATGAAGAAAAAGCCTCCTATTTTGTGGTTGAGCTTGACGGAAAAGTTCTAGGTGGTGCCGGTATAGCTGCTTTGGCTTATTATGATGGTAATGTATGTGAACTTCAGAAGATGTATTTTCTGGAGGCAGCAAGAGGGAAGGGAATAGGGATGAAGATGATGCAAGCCTGTCTTGACAGGGCCCGGGAATATGGTTTTGAAAAGTGTTATCTGGAAACGATGCCTAATATGCTGGCAGCGCAGAAACTATATAAAAAATCCGGGTTTGGGTATATAGACGCCCCGATGGGAAATACCGGACATTGTTCTTGTACGGTATGGATGCTAAAATATTTGTAATGAGGGTGAAAGATATTCAACAGGTATTTCATCGGGAACTTGACGGACTTTATGAAGCAAAGGAAGTGGACCGCTTTTATTTTATGCTGTTGGAGCATTACTTTGATATCAGGAGGATAGACCTGATATCGGAACCTGACAGGGTGATATCAAAGGAAGATGAAACAGTGGTTTTTAAAGCGTTGAGTGAACTAAAGTTAGAGAAACCGATTCAGTACATTGTAGGAGAAGCTTATTTTTATGGGTTGTCATTTAAGGTAAATAGTAATACGTTGATACCCCGGCCTGAAACTGAAGAATTGGTAGATTGGATTGTGAAGGATAAGAGGGCAGAGAACCGGCCTGTAAAAATATTAGATATCGGCACCGGTTCCGGATGTATTGCTATAGCTCTCGCAAAGAATATTCCTTGCTCGAAGGTTGCAGCGATGGATGTTTCTGCGGAGGCGCTGAAGATGGCTAAAGATAATGCGAGGCAGCATAATGTAGATATAGACTTTATTGAGGCTGATGTATTGGAATTGGAAGATCTTAGCGGGTGTTATGATGTAATTGTTTCCAATCCCCCTTATGTAAGAGATCTCGAAAAAAAGGAGATGCACGATAATGTTCTTCGCTACGAGCCGCATTCTGCTCTTTTCGTTTCAGATGCGGAACCATTGTTGTTCTATAAAAAAATAGCCGTTCTGGCCAGGGAGCATTTATGTGTTAACGGAGCTTTGTATTTTGAAATAAACCAGTACCTGCCTGACGAAACCATAAAGATGCTTGAAAATACCGGGTTTGAACATAATCGGTTAAAAAAAGATTTTAGAGGTAATTACAGAATGGTAAAATCTTCTGTTCACGGGTGTGTTTCATTCTAAGTTGTGTTTTTTATCTGTAAAACCCTGTTTTTTAACTGTTTTGCCGTATGAGCTATCGTTTATTTTACTATGTTTGTTTCCTTGCTTTTGGGTTAAATCGGATTTTATTTAGTTGAAGAGCAAGCCCTAAATCAACATATTATGAGTAAAATGAACCAGTTTTTAGCCGAAACTGCCAGCGCATTGCCTGTAGCGCTGGGCAGTACAATCTTTTCGCTCGTTTTTTTATCCTTTTCAGGAATACTTCGTCAATTCTCCCTGTCTGATATAGCATTAGCTTTTTTACTGACAGTATTTTTAATCTCTCAGGTAATAAGAACTTTTTCAAATCATGTAAATGTGAGAATGTAGGTATTTCCCCGGCGTTTTCCTGACCATGCCGGATTTGTTGCAGAGTAGCCAAACATTCGGAACGCCCCGTTTCACGGTTCCTTTAAACAATGTCCCAAAGGCTTTTACTTTAGGTGTGAATAGCGTGTTTTTCCTGTCAGAGAGGTCGTCATATGTAGCTGATATCAGTATTATTTTAATTAAATTGCCACTTGTAATTTCAAACGTAAAAATAAGTGTCGGCAATTCAACATAAAATAGAAGAACTTCGCGAAACATTAAAAAAGCATAATTATAATTATTATGTTTTAGACCATCCTACTGTTACTGATTATGAGTTTGATATGATGCTGAAAGAGCTTCAGGAACTGGAAGGAAAGCACCCGGAATTTTACGATCCGAATTCACCGACAATGCGTGTTGGAGGAGAAGTGACCAAAAACTTTGAAACTGTAGCACATGATTTCCGGATGTATTCTTTAGATAATTCGTATTCGAAAGAAGATATTGAAGACTGGGAAAAACGTATTCAGAGGGTTTTAGGGGATGTTCCGGTTGAATATACCTGTGAACTGAAGTACGACGGGGCTTCCATGAGCCTTACATATGAAAATGGAAGTTTGGTAAGGGCAGTGACCCGGGGTGACGGATTTCAGGGGGATGATGTTACTGCCAATGTTAAAACGATCCGTTCAGTTCCTTTAACACTTAATGGCGATTATCCTCCAAAATTTGAGATTCGCGGAGAGATCATTCTGCCGAGGGAGGGGTTTGCCAAGATGAATCAAGAACGTATAGACAGTGGCGAAGAGCCATATATGAACCCTAGAAATACTGCTAGCGGGAGCTTAAAACTTCAGGACAGCAGCGAAGTTGCGAAGCGTCCGTTAGAATGCCTGTTGTATAGTATAGTTGGAGAACGGTTGGGGATAGACACCCAGTTTCAGGTATTGGAATCTGCAAGGAGATGGGGATTTAAAGTGCCGGGAGAAGCCAAGCTATGTAAAAGTACATCCGAAGTGATGGAGTTTGTCGAATATTGGGAAACGAGGAAGAATGATCTTCCGTATGAAATCGACGGGGTGGTAGTGAAGGTAAACTCTGTGCAACAACAAGAAGAGTTGGGCTATACGGCTAAATCTCCAAGATGGGCAATGGCATATAAGTTTAAAACAGAACAGGCGAGTACCCTGCTAAACACAATTTCATACCAGGTAGGCAGGACCGGAGCTATTACACCGGTAGCGAATTTAGAACCTGTTCTATTGGGAGGAACCATAGTGAAAAGAGCATCACTTCACAATGCAGACCAGATAGAAAAGCTCGATGTTAGAGTAGGGGATACGGTATTTGTTGAAAAAGGAGGGGAGATTATACCCAAGATCGTCGGAGTCGATTTTACCAGGAGGGATGTGGGTTCAGTGCCAACGGACTATATTACCGATTGCCCCGAATGTAATACGGAGCTTATTAGAAAAGAAGGAGAAGCTCAGCATTATTGTCCGAACTATTACGGGTGCCCTCCGCAAATAACAGGAAGGATACAGCACTTTATCTCGCGTAAAGCCATGGATATAGAGGGGCTTGGCGGTGAAACAGTTGAACTGTTATATAAAGAAGGTTTAATAAATGATTACGCAGACCTGTACGAGCTTACCAAAGAACAGGTTTTGCCGTTGGAACGGATGGCTGATAAATCGGCAGAAAACTTAATCACCGGTATCGAAAAATCGAAAGAAATACCTTTTGAACGTGTATTGTACGCTCTGGGAATTCGGTTTGTAGGAGAGACGGTCGCAAAAAAACTGGCCAGAGAGTATAAGTCTATAGAAAAATTGATGGCAGCTTCTACGGAAGAATTGATCAATGTAGATGAGATAGGAGAGAAAATTGCAGAAAGTGTTACTGACTTTTTTGCGAATGAACAAAATACTGCGATTGTTAACCGATTGCAAAAACATGGAATTCAACTGGAAATTTCAGCAGAAAGTCTACAAAATCAGACAGATAAGCTTAAAGGATGTAATTTTGTCATTTCGGGTGTTTTTGAGAAAGTAACCAGGAATGAATTAAAGAAACTGATAGAAGATAATGGGGGAAAAGTAGTTTCGTCAATATCATCTAAAACGTCATTTGTGGTTGCAGGGGATAAAATGGGGCCGAGTAAAAAAGATAAAGCGGAAAAGCTGAATATACCGCTGATATCTGAAGACGACTTTTTAGAAATGATATGACCAAGAAAAAACTGAAGCTTTTGTTCATTGCGATAGCACTGCTATACATAATTGCCGAATATTTTCAGCTGAAGTTATTATTGAGTATTACTAAGGTTAGTCTGATTCCGATCGTATACGTTGTGTATACCATGTCTAAAGAAAAGCATCATGCACTTACATTGGTGTTACTGGCCTTTTATTTTTTAGGAGATATGTTCTCGCTTTTGAATTTTGAAGTGGCTGTAGTTCTAACCCTGCTTTTTTTTGGTCTCGGTCATATTGTATTTATCAAGTTCTGTTTCGATATGTTGCAGGATGTGAGAGTAAGAAGGTTGTTGTTTTCTGCACTCCCCGTGATCATCCTTTGGTTCGTCTATTATAATTATTCAATCAAGGACATTTTTGGAGATCAGTTGGGCAACCTGTTGGTTCCGGTCATGTTCTATTCCATCATCTTAAGTATATTTACGATTGTGTCTGTTATGAGTTACTTTAACAAGGAAACCAAAATGACCATGTACGCTCTGGTTATAGCAATAACTTTTCTTATAGGAGATGTGATTAATGGAATTAACACGTATTTTTCACATAGTTCTTTTTTTGACCTGGCCAGCATAGGTGCCCAGGTAATGGGGTATTATATTTTGAGCAAGTTTGTGGTTGAATATGACTTTAAACTGAAATCGTGATACCGTCTGAGGTGATATCCTGATTATCCAGATAAAAGTCGATCCTTCCCACGTAAATTCCGTAGCACCCAACCTGGTTAATTAATACTTTTTTCCCTTTCCTGTTAATTATTATTTCCGGTTTTTCCATAAAGGTATGGGTGTGTCCGCCTATAATTAAGTCGATGTTTTCTGTGTTTTTGGCTAATAAAACATCCGACGGTTTTTGCTTGTGGTCATAATCAAAACCTAAATGGGATAGGCAAATGACAATTTCACAATTTTCTTCATTTTTTAAGGTATTGCTAATATCCTGGGCTATTTCAATAGGGTTAAGGTATACGGTTTCTTTGTACATGCGTTTGTCTACCAGCCCGCTCAACGCTATCCCTAAACCAAAAACACCAATCTTAACTCCGTCACGTACAAAAACCTTATAAGGCTTTACGTGGGTGTCCATAACGGTATTTTTGAAATCGTAGTTGGCAGACAAAAGATCAAATTTTGCATTGGGCAACTGAGCATAGAGCCCGTCTATTCCATTGTCAAAATCGTGATTTCCAATCGTAGCGGCATCATATCTGAGCATACTCATTAATTTGAATTCAAGCTCGCCTCCATAAAAGTTAAAGTAGGGCGTGCCCTGAAAAATATCACCTGCATCAAAAAGAAGCGTGTTGGGGTTTTCTCTTCTGACAGTTTCTATTAAGGCTGCACGTCGGGCCACACCACCCTGATTGGGGTTTTTGCCATGATCTTCAGGAAAAGGGTCAATATGGCTATGAACATCATTGGTATGTAATATGGTGATGTGTTTTTTTGAATTGTTGCTGCAAGATGTAAAACCAAGTCCTCCAAGTCCTACAAATGCAGAACCGGCTAATGTATTGTGTATAAAATCCCTTCTTTTCATGCTTAGGCGTGTTTAAAGTTTTATAAACCTGTTGTCTGCAGTTGTCTTTATGGTATCGATCTTTTTAAAATAGTCAATTATTTCATTCCTGATTAAATAATCCAAAGGGGTATTATTTACAGGTTCTTTAAAGAAGTTCATGTTATCTCCTCCGGAAGCTAAATAGTCGGATGTTGCTACATTATAGGTTTTATGTTCTTCGGGTAGTTTGCCGTTAATAAGGAATTTTTTAACCGAATAATCATTGTTCAATACCAGTTCAATACCGCTAACAGGATGTGCTTTTTTCGATTTTTGAAGGTATTCCACCAATTCTTTGACCTTTGCAGAAGTTAATTCAATAACGACAACTTTGTTTTCAAAAGGCATAATTTCATATGCGGTTCTGGTGGTGACGTTGCCTTCTGAGATAATAGCCCTGATCCCGCCGTGATTCAATAAAACAAAATCGATGTTCTTTCCTGTCCTTTTGTTGAATACCGGGTTGCTTTGTTCTAAAACGATATCAGCCATTAAATTTCCTATAGCCGTGTTGTATCCTTTATCGTATTTACTTATTGTTTTCGGATTATACGCAATAGGTTTGTCCAGAACATCATTGATGTGCTCCTTGTAAGGCGCTATAAACTTATCGATACTGTCAACAGCTTCAATAGTATCACTGATCAATAATCTTTTGCCGTTTATGGTGGTAATCGTATTATCGGGTTGTTTGCACGAGACAAACAATACTGTTATAAATATAACAAAATGTTTTATATTTAATTTCATAAGGTTTTTAATTTTGCCAAAATGATATTTTTAAATTCTACATTTGCATTAGAACATAAATGTAAATATGGTTTTAAATAAATTCAAAGAAAAATCGATTTTTAAGATTATTAAAAAGCGATTAGGTGAATTGGCGGTTAATGTAGATGACAAAGATAATAAGATATCATCAATGTTGATAATCATTGATTTTAATAAAACTAAAAATTTTGAGGTTTTTGAAAAATTGATGAAAAAGCTTAGTGTTCGGACAGAATCTTACAGAATAGTAGGGTTTTTGAATAAGGTTGAAAAAGATGAGCAGTACCCGTTTCCGGTTTATAATGAGAAAACGATCAAACGTAACGGCACAGTAAAAAGTCCGGAACTTGATGATGTTATGAAGAGAAAGTACGATTTAGTGATAAGCTATTACGAGGCACCTAAATTACCCTTACTGTTTATGACATCTATGGTTGATGCAGGTTTTAGAATAGGTATAGGGAATAAGAATACTTCATACAACAACCTTGTGATTGATTCAGGCATTGAAGATTACAGCAGTTTTGAAAAAGAGTTAATTAAGTATTTATCTATTTTAAACAAGATATAGTATATGTCTAGATTTACAGGTACCGGAGTTGCTTTGGTGACTCCTTTTAGGTCTGATTTAAGTGTTGATGTTGACGCGTTAGGCAACATAGTAAATCACGTTATTGACGGTGGGGTGGAGTATTTGGTTGTTTTGGGTACAACTGCCGAAAGTGCCACATTGACAAAAGAAGAGAAAGAACTGGTTAAACAAACTATAGTGAAGGCGAATGAAAATCGTTTGCCGTTGGTTTTGGGTGTTGGGGGAAATAACACCATGGAAGTTGTACAAGAACTAAAAGAAACGGATCTCAAGGACTATGCTGCTGTTTTATCTGTTTCTCCATATTATAACAAACCTACACAAGAAGGAATTTACCAACATTTTAAAGCGGTTTCGGAAGCTTCGCCGGTACCGGTCATTCTATATAATGTGCCGGGCAGAACGGCTTCTAATATTTTACCCGAAACGGTCATAAGACTGGCAAACGATTTCGAGAATATTGTAGCTGTTAAGGAGGCTGCCGGTGATGTTGTTCAGGCGATGCGCCTGATAAAGGATAAACCGGAAGATTTTCAGGTGATTTCAGGAGATGATATGATTACTTTGCCAATGACCCTGGCAGGCGGAAGTGGTGTTATATCAGTCATAGGTCAGGGTCTTCCAGGGCCATTTTCTGATATGGTGCGTTTTGCATTGAGAGGAAATGTAAGCGAGGCTAATAAATTGCATTTTCAGTTAATGGATGTTATGGATCATATTTTTGAAGAAGGAAACCCTGCCGGAATAAAGGCTCTTTTACAAGAAGCGGGCCTCTGTGATGATGTTGTGAGGTTGCCATTGGTAAAGGCAGGTAAAGCGCTTAAAGAAAAAATTAAAAGGGCTATAGCTTGATAATGACAAGAAGAAAGGGTGTAAATGTTAAAAGTTTATTTAAGTAGCGCGGAAAATTCAAAAGAATCGTTTACATTAGCTAGCTTAAAATAGTTTTTTTAATACCGGATATTTATCTAATTTTGCCGCATGATTAAAAACAGTCACATTTATACCCTGTTATTAACCGTTTCACTTTTTCTTACATCTTGTAGTGAATATCAGAAAACACTAAAAAATACAGATGTAAAAGCGAAATACGATTTAGCAGAGAAATTGTATGAAGCAGGAGATTATAAAAGAGCTCTTCGCTTATTCGAGCAAATTGCTCCCAGTTATGTAGGGAAGCCCCAAGGAGAACGTATACTGTACTTCTTCGCAGATTCTTATTATAAGACAGAAGATTATTACCTCGCGGCATATCAGTTTGAAAGGTTTTCGAAATCGTATCCACGTAGTGATAAATCGGAAGAAGCAGCTTTTTTGAGCGCAAGGAGCAAGTTTATGCTGTCTCCGAAGTATAGCGTAGACCAGACAGAAACAACGGAAGCTATTGACAGACTTCAGATATTTATCAATAACTATCCGAACTCTGCCTATATGGAGGAAGCTAACGAAATGGTGAAAACGCTAAGGAATAAACTTGATAAAAAGTCCTTTGAGGTAGCGAAACAGTATAATACGTTAAGTGACTACAAAGCTTCGATAAAAGCATTTGAACTGTTTTTATCTGATTCGCCGGGATCGGTGTACAGGGAAGATGCCTTGTTTTATAAAATGACAGCAGAATACAATTTGGCTGTAAACAGTATACCTGCCCGGATGGAAGAACGTTTGATTACGGCCAAATCAACATACGAGACATTGATAAAGTATTTTCCGGAAGGGAAATATCAGAAAGATGCTGACAAAATGTTGGACGTTATAAATAATGAATTACAAAAGTTTAGTAAATAATACAGAAGATGAGCGATTTAAGAAATTCTAATGCACCTGTTTCTACGGTAACTTTCAACAAGGAAGAAGTTGATAAACCAACAGATAATATCTATGAAGCGATTTCTATCATTTCAAAAAGAGCAGGACAAATAAATGCTGAGCTAAAAAAGGAGCTTATAGAAAAACTTGAAGAGTTTGCTACGTATACGGATAGCTTGGAAGAAATTTTTGAAAACAAAGAACAGATAGAAGTGTCTAAGTTTTATGAAAAATTACCCAAGCCTCATGCGATAGCTGTTCAGGAGTGGTTAGAAGACAAGATTTACTTCAGAAATACTGAAAAAGAACAGTAGTAATGACGGTGCTTGGCGGTAAAAACATCCTTTTAGGTATTACCGGAGGTATTGCCGCATACAAAACAGCAACCTTGATCCGGTTATTTATAAAAGCCGGTGCGAGCGTTAAAGTGGTTATGACAGAAAGTGCAAAAGACTTCGTAACCCCTTTAACGCTTTCTACATTATCTAAAAACCACGTGTATTCTTCGTTCACCGATGAGGAAGATAAAAATGCGGTGTGGAACAACCATGTCGAACTCGGTTTGTGGGCCGATTATATGCTTATAGCGCCTGCTACTGCCAATACACTTTCTAAAATGGCTTCAGGTAATAGTGACAATTTCCTGCTGGCAACATACCTCTCAGCAAAATGTCCTGTTTATTTTGCACCCGCCATGGATCTGGATATGTATAAGCATGCTAGTACAAAGCAATCTCTAGCCGCATTACAGTCTTTCGGTAATATAATGATCCCGGCAGGCCATGGAGAGCTGGCAAGCGGATTGGTAGGCGAAGGCCGAATGGCTGAACCTGAAGATATAATATCTTTCATGGAGAATGATATTCTTTCTAAATTGCCATTAAAGGGAAAAAAAGTACTGATCACTGCCGGTCCGACATATGAGGCTATAGATCCGGTACGTTTTATAGGGAATCATTCTACTGGTAAAATGGGATTTGAACTTGCCGAAACAGCCGCTGCTATGGGGGCCCAGGTCTACCTGGTCTCAGGTCCGTCTGCGCTCAACACTAATAACAGCCTTATTTATTTAGACAGAGTTGTTTCTGCTGAAGAAATGTATACTGCGGCTCATAAGTATTATGAAGAGGCAGATATAGCTATTCTTTCTGCGGCAGTATCCGATTATCGTCCTAAAACGACAGCCGCTGAGAAGATCAAGAAAAAAAATACCTCCCTGGAAATATCATTAGAACCGACAAAAGATATATTAGCATCGTTTGGAGCAATTAAAAAACACCAGTTTTTAGTAGGGTTTGCTTTAGAAACTGAGAATGAATTAGAAAATGCCAAAAAGAAACTCTCCAGGAAAAACTTAGACGCAATTGTCCTTAATTCTTTAAGGGATGAAGGAGCAGGTTTTGGAAAACCGACAAATAAAGTTACTTTTATAGACAAGGAAATGAACATTAAACCGTTTGATCTTAAGCCTAAAAGTGAAGTTGCTTCAGATATATTTAACGAAATCATTAATCGTATCAATGATTAGAAAAGTAATATTTATTTGTTTTACGATTATTGCTTCTGTTGCCCGGTCGCAAGAACTCAATTGTTCCGTTACTGTTAACTCGGAATTAATTAACCAGACTAATCAACAAGTATTTAAAACCCTTGAGAAATCACTGAACGATTTTGTAAACAAGACTAAATGGACTAACAGGAATTTTAAGGAAAATGAACGGATAAATTGTAGCATGCTCATTCTCGTGTCTTCCTTTGAGGACAACAATTTCCAGGCCAACATTCAGGTGCAGTCAAACCGTCCCGTTTACAATACCAATTATGAAAGTCCTGTGTTGAATTTTCAGGACAAATCCTTTACGTTTAAATACCTGGAGTTTGAACCTTTGTACTTTAACAGGAATGTTTTTGATTCAAATTTAACGGCCGTCATCACGTATTACGTATATGTAATCTTAGGTATAGATGCTGATACGTTTCAGTTAAATGGAGGGACTCCATATTATAATCAGGCGCAGGATATTGTTAATTTGGCTCAGGGAACAGGTTATACCGGATGGCAGCAAGATAGCCCGAATGCAAGGACGAGATGGACCCTTATTGATAACCTGACTTCCGGAACGTATGAGAATTACAGAAAGGCACTTTATCAATACCACAGGCAAGGACTCGATAGAATGTTAGCGAATGAAAGAGAAGCTAAATCTTCGGTAGAAAATAGTATTTCCTCCTTAGAACAGTTAAATAAATTACGATCCAACTCTTTAATGTTGCAGTTGTTTTTTGATGCCAAATCAGATGAAATTGCCGATGTTTTCTCCGGAGGAGTAAAAACAGATATAGCAGGATTGGTAAACAGGTTGAACAATTTGGCACCTACCTATTCTAAAAGTTGGAAAAACATTAAATTTTAAGTTTTTTCTGTGTCTTGTTTTTTAAAAATCAGACACTTCTTAGTAATGTTTATTTTCCGTAAGTTTGAAACTTAAAACTTATTAGGTTGTTACGAAATCTTTCTATAAAAAATTATGCCCTGATCGATACCTTACAGGTGGATTTTGAAAATGGACTAAACATCATTACCGGTGAAACCGGGGCCGGTAAATCGATTCTTTTGGGTGGACTTTCACTGGTGCTGGGCAACAGGGCTGATCTAAGCAGTATCAAGGAAAAAGAAAAGAAGTGTGTAATAGAAGCCACGTTTAACATTTCTGAATACAGCCTCCAATCGTTTTTTGAAGCGGAGGATCTCGATTATGAAACAACTACGATCATACGAAGAGAAATTTTACCTAGTGGTAAATCGAGGGCCTTTATTAATGACACTCCGGTAACATTAACGGTTTTATCATCGTTGGGCGCAAGATTGGTTGATATTCATTCACAACATCAAACATTACAGCTTACCGACAATTCATATCAGTTTAAGATTATAGATGCCGTTGCTGGAAACGATGAGATACTTAAAAGCTATAAGAAAATATTATCTTCTTACTATAAGGCTAAGAAGGAACTTCAGAAATTGATAGATTTTCAACAGGAGGCAAATAAAGAACATGATTACAACACTTTTTTATTAAACGAACTTAAGGAGGCAGATCTAAAGGCAGGAATGCTGGAGGAACTTGAAACGACTTACGAAAAACTTAATAATGTAGAAGAAATAGGAGAGAAGTTAGTTTATGCGGCTCAACTTTTAAATGAAGAGCAGATCGGTCTCATCAGTAATATGGCTGAGTTGAAAACTACACTGGGTAAATTAACTCCTTATGGAAAGCAGTACGAATTACTATACAATAGAATAAATTCAGTTTTAATCGAGGTTGATGATGCTGCCGGAGAAATTGAAAACCTTCGGGAGTCTTTGGATGTGGACCCGAAAACGCTGGAGCAGGTCAGCTCCAGGCTTCAACAGATTTATGCTCTTCAGAAAAAACATAATGTCCTTGACATACAAGAACTTCTTGAGATTCAAAATAATCTTGGATTAAGAGTTGCTAAAACAGAAAATTTGGAAACTGAGATTAAAGAAGCTCAGCTTAAGGTGCTCGATATTGAAAAGGAATTGGATGTATTAGCAGACAATATTCATAAAAAAAGGAAAAAGGTTATACCTGATCTTACAGGATATCTGGAAAATGTTTTACAGACATTAGGAATGCAAAATGCACAATTTGAGATAAACGTTAACGGTATTAACTCTTATCTGGCAAATGGTAAGGATGATCTTCAGTTTCTTTTTTCTGCCAACAAGGGGACGAGTTTCGAAGAGTTGAAGAAAGTGGCTTCCGGAGGTGAGCTGTCGCGAATTATGCTTACCATAAAATCATTGCTGGCCAGGCATACAAAACTTCCAACCATCATGTTTGATGAGATTGATACCGGTGTGTCCGGAGAAGTCTCCAACAAAATGGGTGATATCATGAAGCAAATGAGTGAGAATATGCAGGTTTTTACCATTACTCATTTACCTCAGGTAGCGGCTAAAGGAGATGTTCATTATAAAGTGTATAAAATTGATGATGAAGATAAAACAAGTACAAACCTTGTTAGATTAAATAAAGAAGAACGCCTTAGGGAAATAGCGGAAATGTTAGGAGGTAAGGATATTAGTACTTCTGCTTTGGAACATGCGAAACAATTATTGAATTAATAGTATCTTTGAGCACTCTGAATACTGATAACAAAATCAAGGAATAAACAGATAAACGATGTCTTATAATTTATTAAAAGGAAAAAGAGGAATTATTTTTGGAGCTTTGGATGAAAATTCAATAGCCTGGAAAACAGCAGAAAGAGCTCACGAGGAAGGGGCGCAAATTGTTTTGACCAACGCACCAATAGCCATGAGAATGGGGAAAATCAATGAACTGGCTGAAAAAACGGGTTCAGAAATTATTCCTGCTGATGCAACCAGTGAAGAAGATCTTAAAAATCTTATAGAGAAATCTATGGAGGTTTTAGGAGGGAAACTTGATTTTGTATTGCATTCTATTGGGATGTCTGTAAATGTTAGAAAAGGGAAACATTATACAGATCAAAATTATGGTTTTACAGAAAAAGGATGGGATGTTTCTGCACTTTCATTTCACAAGGTATGCCAGACTTTGTATAAGGCCGATGCCATGACTGAATGGGGAAGTGTTGTTGCGTTGACTTATATGGCTGCACAGCGTACATTCCCCGATTATAACGATATGGCAGACAATAAGGCTTATCTTGAATCTATAGCACGCAGTTTCGGGTATTTCTTTGGAAAAGATAAAAAAGTAAGAGTGAATACCATATCTCAATCGCCTACACCGACGACTGCCGGGAAAGGAGTAAAGGGTTTTGACGGATTTATAGCTTACGCCGATATGATGTCTCCTTTGGGAAATGCAACTGCAGCCGAATGTGCTGATTATACCATTACATTGTTCTCGGACCTGACAAAAAAAGTAACCATGCAAAACCTTTTTCACGATGGAGGTTTCTCTAACACCGGTGTCAGCAATGAGGTAATGGAAAAATTTACGAAATAAGAATAAATAAAATTGGTTCTTGACCATATCAACTGAAGCAATTAATTTTTTATACAAGTTCTTAAAGTGTAGCTTTTATAAGCTTGCATTTACCGATATAATTCCTTCTAACAGTAAGCCATCTACCTAGTGGATGGCTTTTGCTATTTTTAAATTGTATAATTTTACTAAATGAATCTGTATTTTTCATTTATAATACCTGTTTATAATCGTCCCGATGAGATAAATGAACTTTTAGAGAGTTTAACCAAACAAACTTTTACGAAAGAGTATGAAATAGTGATCGTAGAAGACGGATCTGCCGTTTCCTCAGAAGATGTAGTTAAAAAGTTCTCCGCCAGGTTGAATATCGCTTATTATTATAAGGCAAACTCTGGTCCGGGAGATTCGCGTAATTATGGCATGCAAAGGGCTAAAGGAAACTATTTTATAATACTCGATTCTGATTGTATCATTCCTGCCGGATATTTGGCAGCAGCAGAAAAAAGTCTTTATGAGAAGTATGTCGATTGCTATGGAGGTCCTGATGCTGCGCATGAATCTTTTTCTGATATCCAGAAAGCCATTAACTATAGTATGACTTCCTTTTTAACAACAGGAGGGATCAGGGGAAGCAAAAAGGCAATAAATAAATTTCAGCCCCGCAGTTTTAATATGGGGATATCAAAACAAGCTTTTGAAGCGACCGGAGGCTTTGGGAAGATTCACCCGGGGGAAGATCCTGATCTTACCATTAGACTCTGGAAAGCAGGATTTGAAACAAAATTTATAGAAGAAGCTTTCGTATACCATAAAAGAAGGATTTCATGGGGGAAATTTAAACAACAGGTCAGGAAGTTCGGGTTAACCAGGCCGATATTGAACAGCTGGCATCCAGAAACTAAAAAAATTACATTTTGGTTTCCGTCGCTTTTTCTCTTTGGAATGCTTTTAGCTGTTGTTTTAGGGGTGTTGGGGATACCGGCTTTCTTATATATATATGTTTTTTATTTTATGTTGGTGTTGACAGATGCTTCAATTAAAAATAAAAGTGTGTATATAGGAATGTTATCTATTTATGCAGTAATAGTACAATTTTACGGGTATGGAACCGGATTTATAAAATCTACTTTCTATATTGAAGTGTTAAAAGAAGATCCAAAAAAAGTGTTTCCTAAACTATTTTTTAAGTAAATGCTAAAAGACACCAAGGCGAATTCGGTAGTAGGATTGTTAAAGAAACCCAAATCACTGGTTTTTTTAACCTTTATGGTTGTTTCATTTATATTATGGTTGCTTATCAAGCTTTCACAAGTGTATTCCTATCCGATTTCTTTAGATGTATCGTATACTAATTTACCCGAAGACAAGTTATTACTTAAGGCCTCTGGTCGTAAAGTGAATGTTTTAGTGGAAGGCACCGGGTTTAACTTGTTGAAAGCAAATGTATTTAATAAGGGAGCTGATTTAGATCTTTTGAAAGTAAGGGTAAAGGATAATAAATCGTATTTGTTAAGTAATGATATTGAAAACCAGCTTAAGGAGCAATACAGGGTAATAGAGATTAAACAGGTGCTGACAGATTCATTGATCTTTCAGTTTGGTGTTAATAAAAAGAAAACGGTACCGGTAGTGCCTGATCTGGAATTGAGTTTTGAAACGGACTATGGGTTGGCAGATTCGTTATCGATAACCCCCCCAGAAATATGGATAAGAGGTCCGGAAAATGTTATAGACAGCATTCAGTTTATTCATACTGAAAAAAAAGTAATCAGAAATATTAAGGATGATATAAATGCAGAGGTGCTATTGAATAAACCGGACTCACTTGGGACCATAGATATTGAAGTTCAGAAGGTGTCCGTTACGGCCCGGGTTGATCGTTTTTCTGAAAAAATAATAAAAGTGCCTTTATTGATCGAGAACATCCCGGAAGGAACCCAGATCAGAACGTTCCCTCAAAAATTAGATGTGGTCTGTAAAGCTCCTATAGAAGACCTGAAAACGATTACGGCTGATAAGTTTTTAATTATAGCCGATTACAGGGATGTGCAAAATGGAGGGGGATATCTAATACCCAGGCTGATAAAGAAACCGGCTTTTCTCAGCGATGTAAAGCTGATGCAAACTAAAGTTGAATTTTTACTTAAAAAGGGATGATAGTAGGTTTAACAGGTGGCATCGGCAGTGGTAAAACAACAGTAGCCAAAATATTTGAAGAAATAGGAGTTCCGGTATATATAGCAGATAAAGAAGCCAAATTGTTAATGGAAACCTCCGGTGAAATACGGGGTGGGATTATTGAGTTATTGGGAGAGGAAGCATATACAGGTAACTTGCCGAACAGCTCCTACATCGCTTCCATAGTTTTTAACAATAAGAACAAGCTTGATTTACTGAATGCAATCATTCATCCGGCTGTAAAAAAACATTTTAAGGAATGGTATGAAAAACAGAAGGTACCTTATGTGATTAAAGAAGTTGCCATACTTTTTGAAACGGGAAGCGATAAAGAGTGCGACTGTACGGTTTTGGTTACAGCTCCGCTTGAAGACAGGATTAAACGTGTAATGGAGCGCGACCAGGTAAGTAAAGAAGAAGTAGAAAGCCGTATAAACAACCAATGGCCGGATAATGAAAAAATTAAATTGGCAGATTATGTTGTTAACAATATTAATCTTGTTAAAACAAAGCAGTGTGTTACTACTTTACATCATACTTTACTTGCTAAAAGCCGTCCTGTTTAGATATTGGCATTTTTGTTAATTAACAGTTAAATACCTATAGTCCTTGCCTTTAAAACCTTAATTTTGAACTAATGAACAAGAGGTTATTTATTGCTTTGGTGATCCTGATGAGCTTATCTTTGATTGGCATTATTTTTGTTCAGGGTTATTGGATAAAAACAGCTGTAGATAATAAAGAAGAGCAGTTTTCTAATACAGTTTCACAAGTTTTGCAGTCGGTTGTTCAGCGTGTAGAGCAACGTGAAATCAAAGATTACTCCGATAAATTATTGCAAATTATAGATAGTGTAGGTGAATTAAAGGAATCTACGCTGAATGAAATTTTTTATATCGAGAAAAATGAGAATAGTAACGAGACATTTATCTATTCACACGGGATCCTGGAAGAGGATTACGGTATAACAGCAACGTTCTTTGATAATAGTTTTGATTCGACAGCAATAAAGAGCTATGTAAGCAAGCGAACAACAATCATATACAGGGAGGACAAGGGCCTTGACGGCAAATCTGCTTATACCCCCGTCGAGAAGATCCAGAAAATCGGGAATATGTCTCAGATTGAAAAAGCGCAGTTTGAAGATTATTTCAGGGTTCTTGTTAACAGGGTGCCTATTCACAAGAGGGTTTCCAAGGCAGAGTTAGAGTTTTTAATACAGCGGGAGCTTAAAGACCGAAATATCGATCTTGATTTCGAATACGGGGTTTTTGCAAACGGACTGGCTACCAAAATTAAAACCAGGGCTTTTAATTTAAACAAAAATACCCGGTACAAAACCCCTCTTTTCAGCGATACAGAAGGGAACAGTCCTTACAGTTTGATGGTGAGCTTTCCAAAGAAGAAGAAGTTTTTGATATCTTCCATTATTGGAATGGCATTACTTTCCATTATCTTTACTATAATCATCATTGTGGCATATTCGAGTGCACTATTTCAGTTGATACGGCAGAAGCAGATCTCTGAGATAAAAACGGACTTCATCAATAATATGACCCATGAATTTAAGACTCCGATTGCAACCATCAATTTAGCACTGGACGCTATTAAAAATCCAAAGGCTTTTGAAGATCCGGATAAGGTGAAGCGTTACCTGAAGATGATCAGAGATGAAAACCACCGGATGCACGCTCAGGTGGAAAATGTGCTTAGAATTTCAAAACTAGATAAAAATCAACTCGATATCAACAAAGACAGAGTTGATGTACATGATTTGATTGAAGATGCGATATCGCATGTTGAATTGATAGTAGAAGACAGGGGAGGGTACATACATACGCATCTTGAAGCAGAAAAGAGTATGGTACTTGCTAATGAATCGCATTTCACCAACGTATTGGTCAATATTTTGGATAATGCAATTAAATATTCCCCTGAAAGTCCGAAAATTGATGTCTTTACTGAGGTGGTTAAAAACCATGTTGTGATCAGGATACAGGATCAGGGAGCAGGGATGACCAAAGCTGTATTGAAACGAATCTTTGAAAAGTTTTATCGTGAACATACGGGGGATATCCACAATGTGAAAGGGCATGGTTTGGGTCTTGCCTATGTAAAAAGAATAATAGACGACCATCAGGGTGAAGTCTATGCAGAGAGTGAAAAAAACAAAGGAAGTATCTTTTATGTAAAGTTACCTTTAATATAAAAAAGCACTATGGAAACAGTAAATAAGAAAATTTTATTAGTAGAGGATGATCCAAACTTTGGAACAGTTTTAAAAGATTATCTTTCGATGAATGATTTTGATGTTGTTCTTGCCAAAAACGGTATGGAAGGATATGAAAAGTTCAGAAAAGATAATTTTGATCTTTGCATTCTTGATGTAATGATGCCGTACAAAGATGGTTTTACCTTGGCTAAGGAAATAAGAGAAAAGAATGAAAATGTGCCGATTATCTTCTTGACTGCCAAGACAATGAAGGAAGATGTTTTAAAAGGATATAAGGTTGGTGCCGATGACTACCTCAACAAACCTTTTGATTCTGAAGTGCTTTTAATGAAGATCAGAGCGATCCTTCAACGCAAAGCCACTGAAACGGTAGCGGATAGTAAGCAGTTTGAATTCCAGATAGGAGATTTTCATTTAAATTCTAAACTCAGGTTCCTGACTTTTAAAGAAGAAGAGCCTATAAAATTATCTCCGAAAGAGAATGAGTTGTTGCGTTTACTGGCATTGTATGAAAATGACCTGATGCCGAGAGAACTAGCTTTAACCAAAATCTGGAGGGATGACAACTATTTTACATCCAGAAGTATGGATGTTTATATTGCGAAGCTTCGTAAATACCTTAAAAAGGATGAAAATGTAGAAATCTTAAATATACATGGTGAAGGCTTCAGGCTTGTAATTAAAAGTGAAGCAGACAAGTAAAACCCACGAGAGGGCCAAGCGTAAAGAAAAGGTCTGGTAGCCCTTTTTAGCGATGGAGCCGGCCGGCGCATGGCAAAATATTTCGACGCAAGCCCCATGAAATTCCGTCAGGACTATTTCATTAGGACAAGCGTCGGAGCATTTAAATCCCGATGATCGAGTAAACATAGTATAGATAAGCTCTTGAAGTGTTAAAGGAGAAAAAGAAGAATTGGTACGGACTTCCTTAAAACTTCATTATGTGAGTAAAACAATATCTTAAAAAAGCCTGCATTTATTAGAGTGCAGGCTTTTTTTGTATTGCTTCAATATGTTGTATAATCTCTTTTGCGGGGGTCTTGTAATCAAACCAGAGGGTTTCTTCATTTCTTTTAAACCAGGTTAATTGCCTTTTGGCAAATCTTCTGGTGTTTTTCTTAATTTCTGAGAGGGCAAACTCTTTTGTGAATGTGTCGTCAAAGAAGCTGAAGAGTTCCCGGTAGCCTACCGTTTGTAACGCATTAAGTGTTTTATGAGGAAATAGTTTTCTTGCCTCTTCTATAAGTCCGTTTTCAACCATGATGTCTACCCGTTGGTTGATACGGCGGTATATGATCTCCCTGTCAGCCGTCAATCCTACCATTACAGATCTAAACGGACGCTCGGTTTTTTTCTTGTTTAAAAAATCAGAGTACGGTTGGCCGCTTGCGATACATACTTCCAACGCACGGGTTACTCTCTGGGGGTTATTGATGTCTACTTTTTTATAGTGAACAGGATCCAGGACTTTCAGTTTTTCTTGCAATGCTGTAATGCCATTTTGTTCATACAACAAGTTCAGGTCTTTTCGAATTTCTTCCGGAACGTCAGGAAACTCATCTAAACCATTCAATACGGCATTAACGAACAGCCCACTGCCACCAACCATAATTGCTACATTATGATCTTTAAATATAGCTTCTAATTTTGAGATGGCATCTCTTTCAAAATCTCCAACCGAATAAGGGGCAAAAATACTTTTATGCTGAATGAAATGATGCTTAACGGTCTTAAGCTCTTCAACAGAAGGAACAGCTGTGCCTATGGCCATCTCTTTGTAAAATTGCCTGGAGTCGCACGAAATAATTTCTGTATCAAAATGTTGAGCAAGCTGAATACCCAAAGCGGTTTTACCGATGGCTGTAGGGCCTACAATTGTTATCAAGTACTTTTCAGTTTTGCTCACGAAATTTACTTTTTATTTTCTTACTGATTAAGTTTATGTCCGCATTTGTGACAATAGATGGCATTGTCCTGGTGTTCTTCGTTACTACAGTTAGGACAAACCTGGGTGTTTATGTGGAGCCTGTTTCCCTGTCTTGCAAATTCAACGGTAACTATTCCTGTAGGTACGGCAATAATGCCGTAACCGAGTATCATTATAAGAGTAGCAAAGAACTGTCCCAGGGAAGTTTGGGGGGCAATGTCGCCATAGCCCACTGTTGTTAAGGTAACAATAGTCCAATAGATGCTTCTGGGAATACTCGTAAAACCCGAATCTTCTCCTTCGATCAGATACATGATGGTTCCCAGGATTATCGATACGACAAGGACGGTATATATGAAGACGGTAATCTTTGTTCTGCTGTTTTTTAAAGCTCTTTTTAATTGAGAGGCTTCCCCCAGAAACCGAACAAGCTTCAAGACCCTGAATATCCGTAACAGTCTTAAGGCCCTTAATGCCAGTAAAGCCTGAGATCCCGCTATAATATATGAAAGGTATAAAGGAATGGTCGATAGCAGATCTATGATACCGTAGAAGCTGAAAATATATTTTTTAGGGTTTTTTATAGCTGCGATCCTTAAAATATATTCGATGCTAAACAAGATGGTTATGGTCCATTCTGCGGTTAAAAGGACATAGTGATATTTATCGTCAATGTACTTAACACTTTCCAGCATCACCAGAATAATACTGATGATGATGATAAATATTAAAACAAGGTCGAATATTTTACCTGCACGGGTATCTGCTTCATAGATAACCTCGTGAAGTTTTTTCTGCCAGTTTCTTTCTTCCTTTGAAAAACCCTTGTCAGTCATTATTAGCAATAGGTTTTAACGCCACTATTTTTACACCTTTTTTCTTTCTTACATAGCTTTGGATGATATGTTTGGCATCTGCATTATTATCCATATGGGTAATCACTTTTTGCAATATATGCATATTGTTTATCTGGAAGTTGAGATTGTAAAACCCGATCCCTTTAAAAATACCATCTTCGATGAGTACAGCACTTCGTTCGTCTACTTCCCTGCCTTTGTCGATGATAACCATATTTTGATATAGATAACTATACTTTTTGATGGCTTTTACAGCTCGTTCATTATATGCCTCCGGGGCTTCATTCCGGATACAGGCCCCGTTACACTTTTTAATGGTGTAATTAAAACAATGTTGTTTAGCCTCCGACAAGCCATTCAGTTTATTACATAAATTAAATTCTTCGGTAAGACTGTACAATGTATTTTTGGCTTCATGAATGGTATTAAAGGTTGTAAGTGGTTTTCCTTTGGGTTTTATTTTGTCGATATATAAAGTAATATACCCCTCATCATTTATAAATTCGAAAAGTCCGTATGAGAATAGTTTTCTTTTACGCGACCGGTTGTAATGAGGCTGATTCAGTTTAATTTCTTCACTTTCTTTCAGAAGCGCAATTAATTCGCTACCGGTTTCTTCATAGGTAACAGCAGTAACTTCCTTTTGTATTGCTTTTGCTTTTCTTGAAGAGTTTGTAAAATGTTGATTAATCCTTTTTTTTATGTTCCTGCTTTTTCCTATATAGATGATTTTCCCTTCGCTGTTGTGAATATAATATACTCCTGTTGATGCGGGGAGTTCATCAATGATGTTCAACAGTCTTGGAGCAAGCAGTGTATTGGTGCTGTTTTTAACAGATTCTTCTAATATGTTTTTTGATTTGTCCTTAACCAGCAATAATTTAAAAAGCTTAAGCGTTGCCTGTGCGTCGCCACTGGCCCTGTGCCGGTCGCTTACAGGGATGCCCAATGACCTTGCGAGTTTTCCGAGGCTGTATGACGGCTGATCGGGGATAAGTTTTTTAGAGAGTTCTACAGAACATAAAGTCTTTCTGTCGTATTGGAACCCAAGCTGCCGGAATTCATTTTTTAGTACCCTGTAATCAAATTGAGCATTGTGAGCTACGAGGATGCAGTCTTCGGTAATTTCGACGATCCTTTTGGCTACTTCATAGAATTTTGGTGCAGACCGCAACATATTATTGTTGATCCCTGTGAGGTTAACAACAAATGGCTGTATTTCTTTTTCTGGGTTGACAAGGCTAATGAATTGGTCGGTTACTTTATGTCCATTAAACCTGTAGATGGCAATCTCCGTAATTCCTTCTTCATTAAATTGTCCTCCGGTTGTTTCTATATCGAGTATTGCGTACAAGTGTTTTTAATTTAATTATAGTTACGTTCTCCAAAAATACTACTGCCTATCCGTACCATGTTACTTCCTGCATCAATGGCGATTTTATAATCGCCACTCATTCCCATCGATAATATTTCCAATTCAGGGAAACGTAATTTATTGTTATCAAATATTTTTTTAAGATAATCAAATTCTTTTTGAATCTGTTGTTCGTCACCTGTAAATGTAGCCATTCCCATCAGTCCGACAATATTTACATGGTTCATACTCTTTCTTTCTTCTGATAAAAGCAAGGCGTTGAGCTCTTCTTCATTCATTCCGAATTTGGTATCTTCTTCAGCTATATGGATTTGCAGCAAGCAGTTGATGCGACGCTTGTACTTTCCGGCTTGTTTTTCTATCTCTTTCAGGAGTTTTAGGCTATCGACACCATGAATGAGGCTTACAAATTCAGCCATGTATTTTACCTTGTTTCTTTGTACATGGCCTATCATATGCCATTCAATATCTTTAGGAAGACTTTCCCATTTCGTAGCCATTTCCTGAATTTTATTTTCGCCAAAAATACGCTGCCCTGCATGGTATGCCTCCAATATGTCGGAGTTGGGCTTTGTTTTGGAAACAGCAACCAGCGTTACATTTTCAGGAAGGTTTGATTTTATTGTATTTAAATTATCTGAAATCCGCATGTTTTAAAATTCATAAATCGTTAATCCACTCCTCAGTTTCGGTTCGATGTAAGTGCTCTTGGGAGGCATTTTTAATCCTTCATTGGCAACAAGTTTCATCTCTTCCACAGTTATGGGCAACATACCAAAACCTACTTTATACGTTCCTTTATCTATCAGATCCTTCATTTTTACTGAATTCTGATTTCCATAACCATAAGAAATCCGCTTGTTATTCCTCAGATCACTGATTCCGAGTATCGGTTCTAAAATGGTCTTATATAAAATTTGTGTATCGAGGGCACTTAATGCATCGGTAAATGTGTAAAGAGATTTTCTTAAGTAAAGCGAGTAAAAATCACCATCCAGATACATGCAGAAATGATGTTTTTTTGATGGGCGATAAAGCTCTTTCCCGCGATTTTCTATCCGGAAAAACTCATCCAGTCTGATTAAAAAGGCCTCTTTAGACAAGCCGTTTAAGTCTTTGACCATACGGTTAAACTCTGATATTCTTACTTCAGACTCCGGAATCAAATAACTTAAAAAATAATTGAAGGCTTCGTTTCCTGTATAACTCTTATTCTTTTCTCTTAATTCTTTGGTGAGAAGAGAAGAAGAAGCAGACCTGTGATGTCCGTCTGCAATATACAAAGGAGCTATCAGATCAAATTCTTTCTGTAAAGCAGAAATATCTTCTTGTTTGTCAATAAGCCAGAAACGGTGTACGGATTTGTCGTGGGTTGCAAATTCGTATTCAGCCCTGTTCAGTGCTATTTTTTTTATGATCTTATCGATCTTTTCGTTATCCGGATAGGTCAGCAATACAGGTTCGGCATTAAAACCTACTGTTTTAAGATAGTCTTTGAACAATACTTCCCTGCGTTCTATAGTGTCTTCGTGCTTTTTTATAATGTTGTTGTTATAATCATCAACAGAAGCACCTGCAAAGATCCCGCAAAAGGAATGTGCCCGGGTTGTTAGCTGGTAAATGTAAAAGCAAGGGGTATCATCCTGAACAAATGTACGATCTTCTTTAAACTCCAGGTAACGGTTTTTAACCAATTGAAAGCGTTCAACGCCGGAAACCTCATGCTGGTATTTATATCCCGGATTGATGATGTGCAAAAAAGAGAAAGGATTGAATTTAAGTTGGGCTTTCAGTTCTTTCCGGGGGTAGTCCTCGTATGATCTGGAAGCTACCAGTCCAACCTTTTCTCTTGATGGGCGAACGGCTTTAAATGGAATTATCTTCGCCATAGTTTTTTATTGAAACATCCGAGATACCTCTTCGGCTTTTCTGCTTTTAGAATAATTGTAGAAACCTTCTCCGGACTTGATTCCCAATTTACCGGCTGTTACCATATTTACGAGGAGGGGACATGGTGCATATTTAGGATTTTTAAATCCTTCATACATTACATTTAATATCGAAAGGCATACATCCAGTCCTATGAAATCAGCTAATTGGAGTGGTCCCATCGGGTGGGCCATTCCCAGCTTCATAACAGTATCTATTTCCTGAACCCCGGCAACACCATTATACAGTGTTTCAATGGCTTCATTGATCATTGGCATTAAAATCCGATTGGCGACAAACCCCGGATAATCATTTACTTCAACAGGAACCTTGTTTAGTTTCTTTGAAATATCCATGATCTTCTCAAGTACTTCATCCGAAGTATTGTACCCTTTAATAACCTCTACCAGTTTCATGATGGGCACCGGATTCATAAAGTGCATGCCAATTACATTTTCCGGTTGATCGACTACAGCAGCAATTTGAGTAATCGAGATCGAAGATGTATTTGTTGCCAAAATGGTATCAGGGGCACACAACTCATTTAAATTTTTAAAGATTTTCAGCTTAAGGTCTTTGTTTTCAGTGGCCGCTTCAACTACAAGTTCGGCACCGGAAACCCCTTTTTTAAGATCTGTTAATGAGGTGATATTTTTTAACGTATTATTTTTATTTTCTTCCGTAATAGATCCTTTTGAAACCATTCTGTCCAGGTTTCTCGTGATGGTTTCTATTCCCTTATCTAAAACTTTTTCTGAAAGGTCTACCAGATGGACATTGTAACCGAATTGGGCAAAGGTATGTGCGATACCGTTTCCCATGGTTCCTGCACCAATTACTGTTATCTTTTTCATAATAGTATTTAATTTAATGTGTGTTATGTGTTTCTTTTAGTGAGTGTTAATTTAGAAAGCGTTAATAATATCGTGTGCTACTTTCAGGGCTTCTGTACCATGTTCTAATGTAACAACAGGATCAGTGTCGTTATGGATGGCTTCGGCAAAGGTTTCTAATTCGTCCAAAATAGCATTGTTAACAGAAACCTTTGGATTTTCGAAATAGATCTGCTTTTTGATCCCTTCGGCATTTTGCAGGACCAGTGCAAATTCGTCGGGATTTTTAGGAGCATCCTTCATTTTAACGACCTCTACCTTTTTTTCCAGGAAATCGATAGAAATGTAAGCATCGCGCTGAAAAAAGCGGGATTTACGCATGTTTTTCAATGAGATACGACTGGCGGTCAGGTTGGCAACACAACCGTTCTCAAACTCAATTCTTGCATTTGCAATGTCGGGGGAATTACTGATTACAGACACACCACTGGCGTTAATACTTTTTACTTTTGAGTTTACAATCCGAAGGATGATATCTATATCGTGAATCATTAAATCGAGGACCACAGGAACATCGGTGCCACGTGGATTGAATTCAGCCAGGCGGTGGGTTTCGATAAACATGGGTGTTTCTATCTTGTCCTTTACCGACAGGAATGCCGGATTGAACCGTTCAACATGACCTATTTGCCCTTTTACGTTATGCGTTTTGGCGAGTTTTATAATTTCCATCGCTTCATCGACAGAATTAGCAATGGGCTTTTCAATAAAAATATGTTTGCCCTTCTCGATGGCCTTTTTTGCACATTCGTAATGCGAAAGTGTCGGAGTAACAATATCAACGACATCAACAGCATCGATTAAATCATCAATAGAAGCGAAACTTTTATATCCGAATTCTTTCGAAACTTTTTGAGCATTTTTTTCATTAGGATCATAAAACCCTACTAATTCATATTTCTCAGATTGATTTAACAGTCGTAAGTGAATCTTCCCCAGGTGTCCGGCACCCAGTACTCCGGCTTTAAGCATATAATTGTGTTTTCAACAAAAATAAGGTTATTGACCGAGAATGCCAATGGTTTATAAAATTATAACACCTGCTTAAGTTCTTGGCCGTTATGTGGATATTCAGGAGTTTATATCATTTATAGCCGCCTTAAGGCATTAATCTAGGAATAAATGTTGTCAAGGGCTACTTTTAAGTCAATAATTTTGGCTGTAACTTTGCAGTTGGAACAACTTATTATATCAGGTGAAAGATACTCATAAACATAAAGGAATGCGCAATAAACTGGCAGAAGTTGTTGCGGCGAAGGGGATAAAGGACAATAGGATATTAGACGCTATCAGAAAAATTCCGAGACATTTATTTATGGACAGTAGCTTTGAAGATCATGCCTATCAGGATAAAGCATTTCCCATTGCTGCCGATCAAACGATTTCGCAACCTTATACAGTTGCTTTTCAAACAGAGCTATTAGAGATATCTCCCGGAGATAAGATCTTGGAAATAGGTACGGGGAGTGGTTATCAAACGGCTGTACTTCTTGAAATGGGGGCTTTGGTGTATTCTGTTGAACGACAAAAAGAGCTTTTTAAAAAAACGAATATCTTTCTTCCTAAGTTGGGGTACAGACCCAGGCGACTCGTTTTCGGAGATGGCTATAAGGGGTTGCCGGAGGAAGCACCTTATGATGGGATTATAGTTACCGCAGGGGCCCCGTTTGTGCCAAAACCTTTGTTGGCGCAATTAAAAATAGGAGGAAAGCTGGTTATTCCGGTAGGGCAGGATTCACAGGTTATGACCTTGTTTACCAGAAAATCGGATGTGGAGTTTGAAAAACAGGAACTTGGCCAGTTCAGGTTCGTTCCGTTGTTAGGTGATAAAAATTAATGTCATCGTTAATTTGATATGGTTGGTTTCTTTTTCGTAAATTATAATAGAAAATAAACCGGCACATCATGTTATTAAAAAATTTATGTTATTTATTGTTGATTTTTCAGGCACCGGAAGAGATACCGAAAGACTCTGATAATGACCCCGTTGATTTTACCGCATTTGAAAATATCCTGATCTATATTATAATTCCTATCCTGATCTTTGTGTTGTATTTTGTCTGGCGGCAAATGAAACAAAGAGAAAGAAAAAAAAGGAGGTAAGGTATGCTATTTGTAGGATTTTTTTATGCGATCGAGGTTTCTTTTGTTTTCCCTGTCCTTAATCGTTTCACGCTTATCGTGCAGCTTTTTACCTTTAGCAAGAGCTACTTCCATTTTAGCCAATCCGCGATCGTTTAAGAATATCCTTAACGGGACGATGGTGAGACCGGCATTTTTAACTTCCTTATGAAGTTTTCGGAGCTCTCTTTTATTTAAAAGGAGTTTACGTTCGCTTCTGGGTTTGTGGTTGTAGTGGGTACCATGAGTGTATTCTTCAATATACGTATTGACAGCAAACAGTTCGCCACGATCATTAAACTCGCAGAAACTTTCTGTAATAGAGGCTTTTCCTAAACGGATCGATTTAATTTCAGTTCCGGTTAGAACAATTCCGGCAACATACTTATCCAGTATTTCATATTCGAAACGTGCCTTTTTGTTTTGTATATTGATTTTATTTTTCATGGGAGAGCAAAAGTAATAACAATTACCGAATATCCTATCCTTAAGAAGCGAAGACTTTTGTGGTATTTCTCCCGGGCGGTAATCCGTTTCATAATGTTATATTGCTTCCAGGGCAATTTTTATCATATCGTGTAATGAGGTTTCTCTGTCTTCGGAAGAAGAGGTTTCGTGGGTAACCAAACTGTCCGATATGGTGAGGATAGATAAAGCCTGTACATTGTATTTTGCAGCAAGTGTATATAGGGCGGCTGTTTCCATTTCTACGCAGAGAACGCCATACTGAGCCCATTTCTTGTAATAATTGGAGTTATCCTGATAAAAGACATCGCTGGTCAGTACATTGCCTGCCTTGACTTTTATATTTTTTTGATTTGCCGCCTGATAAGCTTTTTGCAGCAATTCAAAATTAGCCGTAGGAGCATAATCTTCTGCTTTGAAAGTAAAGCGGTTGATGCTGCTATTGGTAGATGCCGCCATAGCCAGAACGATGTCCCTGATTTTTATGTATGGCTGGTATGAACCGGCTGTACCGACCCTTATAAGTTTTTTGGCTCCATATTCATTGATGAGTTCATGGACATAAATGCTTATGGAAGGAACGCCCATTCCCGTTCCCTGAACAGAAACCTTTTTTCCCTTGTAGGTTCCCGTATATCCATACATTCCGCGAACTTCATTATACAGAGTGGGATTTTCCAGGAATGTTTCAGCGATCCATCTGGCTCTCAGCGGATCGCCGGGTAACAATACATTTTCTGCAATATCACCATTGGTTGCACCAATATGTATACTCATAGTTTCAGGATTTTATAGCTTGATCCAGGATACGATATCGGTTCCGTTGGAGGTGCCGATTCTGTCGACCCCCAGATCAATATACTTTTTAGCAGTCTGATAATCTCTGATGCCTCCTGATGCTTTTATCTTCGCCTTTCCGTTTATGATTTTTTTCATCAGTATAATATCATTATATGTAGCTCCTCCCGTTCCAAAACCGGTAGAGGTTTTTACAAAATCAGCACCAGCATCAACCGCTATTTTACATACGAGTTCTTTTTCGGCATTAGTCAAATAACATGTTTCGATGATCACTTTTAAAGTGTGTCTTTTGGTGATGTTTCTTATAAAGGAGATTTCCTGTAGCACTTCATGGTGTTTACCGCTTTTTAACAAGCCCAGGTTGATTACCATATCGATTTCATCAGCTCCGTCAGACAGGGCCTGGTCGGTTTCGAAGGCTTTAGTTTTTCCGCTCATTGAGCCAAGAGGAAATCCTATTACAGAACAAACAGAAACACTGGTATCTCTTAAAAGTCTTTTCGCCAACGAAACATATGCTCCGTTGACACATACGGCAAAAAAATCGTATGTACTTGCTTCCCGGCAAAGGGTTTCAATATCGTTTATGGTAGTAGCAGGCTTAAGCAGTGTATGATCGATGTATCTGTTTATTTCCATATAGTAAAGATAGGAAATGTAGCCGATGATCGGTTGTCGGATTTATCTAAATATAAAAAGAGCGTTAGTGTTAGCAAGCAGTTGTTGATTTTTTATTGTAGCGATCATTCATCTGGTGTTAAAGATTGTTTAGTTTATAAGATATATCTGTACACAAGATACTGTAAATATACTATAAAGATATTATATATGCTATATAATTACTTTATATATTTTATATGATCTGTCCTGACCCGTCCTAAAATAGCTATACAGATTACCAACGGATTTGTCGCACTGAATATTTCTGAAGTGATTTTAATAAAAAGGCTATCAGTGAGTGGTGAGTGTGATCATACAGGCTTTATCCCGGATAATGAGGCTTAAGAGAAGTGGTGGATGGAAGGGGGATGAACAAGCCCGGAAATTATTCCGGGCTTGCTGAGGGATATAGTGGTTTATTAATTTTCTACCAAGTCGGACTGGTTTCTGAATACAAGTTTATCATCGAATTCATCGAGTAAGATGATACTGTCTGTATGTACTTTACCACTTAGAATTTCTTTTGACAGCTCGTTAAGAACTTCTTTCTGAATCACTCTTTTCACCGGCCTTGCCCCGAATTGCGGATCATATCCTTTTTGAGCCAGGTGTGTGATGGCTTCTTCGGTAGCGTCGAGGGTAATATTTTGCTTAGCCACCATTTTAAACACATTTTTCAATTGTAAGCGTACAATATCATTTATGTTGGCCCGGGTTAAGGGTGTAAACATAATAATATCATCTATACGGTTCAAGAACTCAGGTCTGACCGATTGTTTCAGTAAGCCGAGTACTTCGACTTTTGCTGATTCGGTAGCAGTATCTATGTCCTTTACGGCGTCAAACTTTTCCTGGATGATATGGCTTCCAAGGTTGCTTGTCATAATAATGATGGTATTTCTGAAATCTGCCAAACGACCTTTGTTATCTGTCAGCCGGCCTTCATCAAGCACTTGTAACAAGATATTGAACACATCCGGGTGGGCTTTTTCAATCTCGTCTAATAATACAACCGAATAAGGTTTACGACGAACAGCTTCTGTTAGTTGTCCGCCTTCATCATATCCAATATATCCCGGAGGAGCACCTACCAATCTGCTTACGGAATGCCGTTCCTGGTATTCGCTCATATCAATCCGGGTCATGGCGGTCTCATCATCGAACAAATATTCTGCCAGGGCTTTTGCCAGTTCTGTTTTACCAACCCCGGTTGTTCCTAAAAAGAGGAATGAACCTATCGGTTTTTTAGTATCCTGTAAACCGGCCCGACTTCTTCTGATAGCATCAGAAACTGCCTGAATAGCTTCTTCTTGTCCGACGACTCTGGCATGTAGTTCGTCTTCCAGTTTCAATAATTTTTCACGTTCGCTCTGAAGCATTTTTGATACAGGTATTCCTGTCCATTTGGCAACAACCTCGGCGATATCTTCACTGGTAACCTCTTCTTTAATCAGGGTATTACCTTCGCCCTGCATTTGGAGCAGTTCTTTTTTAAGCTCTTCGAGTTTTTCAGTGGCATCTTTTATTTTGCCATAACGGATTTCGGCAACTTTTCCGTAGTTGCCATCCCTTTCTGCTTTTTCGGCTTCCAGTTTATAGTTTTCGATGGCTTCCTTGGTATTCTGAACCTCATCTACCACGTCTTTTTCAGATTGCCATTTGGCAAAAATCTCGTTGCGTTCTTCTTTCAGGTTTGCGAGATCTGCATTTAAACTTTTGAGTTTGGCTTCATCGTTTTCGCGTTTAATGGCTTCAATCTCAATTTCTAATTGCATGATCTTTCTATCGAGTACATCTAACTCTTCGGGTTTGGAGTTTATTTCCATTCGTAGCTTAGATGCGGCCTCATCCATCAGATCAATGGCTTTATCGGGTAAAAATCTGTTTGTAATATATCGTTGCGACAATTCTACGGCAGCTATAATGGCATCGTCTTTAATACGTACTTTGTGGTGTGTTTCATATTTTTCTTTTATACCACGTAGTATGGATATAGCACTCTCGGTGTCCGGTTCGTCGACCATAACTTTCTGGAAACGACGTTCGAGGGCTTTGTCTTTTTCGAAGTATTTTTGGTATTCATCTAACGTTGTAGCTCCGATAGCCCTTAATTCACCACGGGCTAATGCCGGTTTTAGTATATTAGCTGCATCCATGGCTCCTTCGCCACCACCTGCGCCGACAAGGGTGTGGATTTCATCAATGAACATGACGATATCTCCTTCGGCCGAGGTAACTTCTTTGACGACGGATTTTAACCGTTCTTCAAACTCTCCTTTGTATTTAGCACCTGCGATAAGGGCACCCATGTCGAGGGAAAAGATCTGTTTGTCTTTTAAGTTCTCAGGTACATCTCCCTGGATGATCCTGTGCGCCAATCCTTCTGCAATAGCTGTTTTACCCACGCCCGGTTCGCCGACAAGCATAGGGTTGTTCTTGGTTCGTCTGGACAATATTTGTAAAACCCTGCGTATTTCTTCGTCGCGCCCGATAACCGGATCGAGTTTACCATCGTTGGCCAGCTGGTTAAGGTTTTTAGCGTATTTGTTAAGTGCGTTATAGGTTTCTTCTGCGCTAGCAGATGTAACTCTTTCACCTTTACGCAACTCTTCAATGGCACTTTTTAATCCTTTTTCAGTCACTCCCTGATCTTTTAAAATCTGGGCTATTTTACTTTTAGACTTGAAAATTGCCAGCACCAGATGTTCGACAGAAACAAATTCGTCGTTCATCTTTTTTGCAATGATACTAGCTTCATTCAAGGTGTTAGCTGCATCGCGCGATAACATCATGTCTTGTCCACTTACTTTTGGAAAGCTGTTCAGGGTGCTGTCTAAAATCTGATTTAAGAGTGCTACGTTAACATTTAGCTTCTTTAATAAAAAAGGAAGCACATTTTCGTCTACCTCTGATAAACCTTTAAAAATATGCTCATTTTCTATTTGCTGATGACCATAACTTTGTGCTATTTGCTGAGCACGCTGAATGGCTTCCTGCGATTTTATGGTATAATTGTTAAAATTCATTTTATATTATTTTTGTTGCGTTTAAATCTTTTGATTTGTAATTGTCAATTCTTGTTCCGTACTATTCTTTCAGACAAAATGACCTGTTTTGATGAGAATTACCGGACAAAATGACATTTTAACTAGTTAAATTTTAGGGAAGATATGGGATTATTTGATAAAATATTTGGTGGATCGGCTGATGAGGATTCAGTTTCTCATGTGTCCTGGAAAACACTTGAAGATACAAATAAAATAGATGAATTAATAGTATTGTCGCATCTAAAACCTGTAGTTATATTTAAGCACAGTACCCGATGCGGCATTAGCAGAATGGTGTTGAACGGATTCGAACAGGGGTACAATTTGGGAGAAGAAAGTATTGAGCTCTATTTTTTAGACCTGCTGAAGTACAGAAATGTTTCTAACGAAGTGGCGCAAAGATTTGGAGTTGTACATCAAAGTCCACAGTTAATTATTGTAAAAGCAGGGGAGGTGGTTCATCACAATTCACACGGGGAGATCGATGTAAAAATTATTAATAAGTTTATTTAAATAAAAAGAAGCTGCCTTAAATGAGACAGCTTCGCATTAATAAAATTTTTAGTTGAATTTATGCCGGGATATTATTCCTTTGAGCTTGGCCTTTAAGTCTTCACCTGCATTATATACCATTTGTTCATTACTGGGGAAGGGTACACGCCTCAGGTCCAGCAGTGGAAGAAGGGAATTATCTAAAGCCCGTCTGTCGCCTTTAAACGTTGCAAATTGATGGATAAACTTATATCCGCTGGCCAGGGGATACGAGTTTATGGTTTGCTGTGAATTGGTTTCTTTAAAATTGATATCGCCGACAACTTCAACAAATTTGGTTTGTGTAAATTCGTAAAAAACACATCTGATTGTTTTGAAGTTATCTATTTTGATATAGTTGCCAAGGCTGTCTTTTAATTTGTTCCCGCTATTATCAGTAGCATATTTCCACCCGTCTTTGATCTGTTTTTCTTTTATGATCTCTCGTTCTTTAATTTGTTCAGGAGAAATATTGATTTGTTTAAAAGCAAGATCCATTTCGTAGTCATATTTAAGGTTTGACTGTGGATTGCTGTGATAAATAGTCCAGAAATCATTTATGCCATATGAATTGAAACTGAGAAGGTCTTCTTCCAGGCGCCGAGGGATTACCATTTCGGTATCGTTAAACAGTGAAACCTGTACGTAGTCAATCCCTTTATAGTGTGCCTCTTCCATTTTATCAACAATGTTACGATAATTCGGATTGATTCGGTTTAAATACTCAAAGTCTTCATATGCAACCCTAAAGTCTTGTTTTGTCCGGCCGGAGCTTAATATATTACTAGCCTTTTCATATAAATAGTCTGAGGTTTTGTTCTTGAAAGCAATGATCTCATCTGAATAATCTACAAATTTAAACTTTGCATTCCTTCCATGATCAGCAATAACAAGAGGTAAAAGAGGTTTGATCTGTTGTTGTCTGAACTTTAATTTTTCATAGGCTTCATAGATGGCTTCATAGTTTTCGGGATTATTTTCCTTTACCAAAAATTTAATATGGTCAAGATCTCTAGATGTAGCTTTTGCGTAGGCTTCTTCAAGCATCAATACATATGGCTGATTGTTTTTTTTGTTTTTGTTTTCTCTGAGTTTTTCAAGAGCAAGATTCATCGCAGTGTCGTAGTCTCCAACATTAATTGCCTCTTGGGTTTTTTTAACCCCGCTACAGGCGATGATACTTAAGAATATAGATAAGAGTAATATTTTTTTCATAAATCCAGGGTTTTTGTAATTTAATTTATTCAAATAAGATCGTTAGTTGTTTTGAAATGTGTGGGCTGCTATATTTTTCATTAAAGTTTTAAATATTCCTCAGGTAAAATGATTTTTAAAACTTATTAATGCTTGTTTCATGGTCTGTGCGTTATGGTTATCAGGATATATCAATCATAATGCCAAAAATAAAAAAAGCCCACAATTAGATGTGAGCTTTGGTTTGATTTTTTGAAATCTTAGTGTTTATTATTTTTTTTCGGATTGTAAGGTGGGAGTAATTTAGATGAAACTTCACCAAATCCAATTCTGTAATCGGCGTTTCGACAATACCCTTTTACGGTAATGGTATCTCCGTCTTCCACAAATTTACGTTCACTACCATCGTTAAGTTTAATAGGGTTTTTACCTCCCCAGGTTAACTCGAGCATAGATCCGTAGGAGTCGGGAGTAGGGCCCGATATGGTACCGCTGGCCATCATATCCCCGCTATTAACTTTACATCCGTTAACAGTATGGTGAGCCAATTGCTGTGCCATATTCCAATACATGTATTTGAAGTTACTTCTGGTGAGGATAGCTGTCTCTCCATTTTCAGGGGTCAGCTCTACTTCTAAATTAATATCGAAGCTCTTTTTTCCTGTTGTCTGTAAATATGGTAATGGTTTCGGATCTTGTTCAGGTCCTTCTACTCTAAAAGGTTCGAGGGCATCGATGGTAACGATCCACGGTGAAATGGAAGAAGCAAAGTTCTTTGCCAGGAATGGTCCCAGCGGAACATATTCCCATTTTTGGATATCTCTGGCACTCCAATCGTTAAACAGCACCATTCCGAAAATATAATCTTCAGCTTCACCGACAGGAATAGGTTCTCCCAGAAGATTGGCATCGGTAGTAATGAATGCCATTTCCAGTTCAAAATCAACCCTTTTAGAAGGACCATACACCGGATTAATTTCACCAAGCGGCAAGGTTTGTCCCATAGGTCTGTGTACCGGAATACCAGAAGGGATGATGGAAGAGCTCCTGCCGTGATATCCGACCGGAATGTGCAACCAGTTTGGCAGCAAGGCATTATTAGGATCCCTGAACATGGTACCCACATTGGTAGCGTGTTCTTTGCTGCTGTAGAAATCGGTATAATCACCGATTTGAACCGGGAGCTGCATTTCGATTTCATCTAAATCGAATAATACGATTTTACAGTGTTCTTCATTATCTCTAAGTTCTGAGTTTTCTTTTTCGAAGATTTCAGAAATTCTGTTTCTTACCAGCCTCCATGTTTTCTTTCCGTCGGATATAAAGTCATTAAGGGAGTCCTGTAAGAAGATATCGTCGGTTAACGGAATATCTTCAAAATATCCTAATTGATGTAAAGCACCGAGGTCTATAGCTTTGTCCCCGATACGGGTACCGATAGTAATAACATCATCGCGAGTCAGGAATACCCCGAAAGGGATATTTTGTATGGGGAAGTCAGAGTCCTGAGAAACAGGAATCCAAGATTGCTTTTTTGGGTCGTTAGCTGTGTGTGGCATGACAAATTTGTTTATTATTGTTTGATAAATAATGATTCAAAGGTATTATTTTCAACTAATTTACCAATCTATTTTTTATTTTTGGGCTTTATTTAACGAAAGACTATTAGAATGCAACGCGACGAACAAATTTTTGATTTAATTCAAGCTGAAAAAGAGCGACAAATACACGGGTTAGAGCTTATTGCTTCCGAGAATTTTGTAAGTGAACAGGTTATGGAAGCTGCCGGTTCTGTTTTAACCAACAAGTATGCGGAAGGGTATCCGGGAAAACGTTATTATGGCGGATGTGAAGTTGTTGATGAAGTGGAAACCATAGCTATTGAACGTGCAAAGGAACTGTTTGGTGCAGCATGGGTGAACGTACAGCCTCACAGTGGATCTCAGGCTAATACGGCTGTGTATGCGGCGTGTTTAAAGCCGGGTGATAAAATTCTGGGTTTCGACCTTTCTCACGGGGGGCATTTAACACATGGATCGCCTGTAAACTTTTCCGGCAAATTATACCAGCCTGTTTTTTACGGGGTTGAAAAAGAAACGGGCGTATTGAATTATGACAAGATTGAAGAGATCGCAGAAAAAGAGCAGCCAAAAATGATTATAGCCGGTGCTTCTGCCTACTCACGTGATATCAATTTTAAAAGGTTCAGGGAAATTGCAGATAAAGTTGGAGCTTTATTGATGGCGGATATTTCGCATCCGGCAGGTTTGATCGCTAAAGGGGTGTTGAGTGACCCGATTCCGCACTGTCATATTGTTACTACAACCACACATAAAACATTACGTGGCCCCAGGGGAGGTATGATTATGATGGGGAAAGATTTTGAGAACCCATTTGGAATTACACTTAAAAGCGGAAAGCCAAGAATGATGTCTTCTTTATTGGATAGTGCTGTTTTTCCGGGTAACCAGGGTGGTCCGTTAGAGCATATTATCGCTGCGAAGGCAATTGCTTTTGGTGAAGCACTTACTGATGAGTTTTTACATTATATCATTCAGGTTAGGAAAAATGCCCAGGCAATGGCCAAAGCGTTTGTCGCAAGAGGATATGACCTGATTTCAGGAGGAACGGATAATCATTTAATGTTAATCGACCTTCGAAATAAGGAAGTAACAGGTAAACAGACCGAAGAGGCTTTAGAAGAAGCAGGAATTACGGTTAATAAGAATATGGTCCCGTTCGATGATAAAAGTCCGTTTGTAACAAGTGGCATAAGAATCGGTACGGCTGCGATTACAACAAGAGGTTTGAAAGAAGAAGATATGGAAACGGTTGTAGCTCTTATTGATGAAGTTGTTAATAATATTGAGAACACATCAATTCTTGAAGCGGTAAAAGCAAAAGTAAACGACTTAATGAAAAACTATCCGCTGTTTCAGGCATAAATAGTTTTTTAATATATTTAGAAGGCCTTAATCTTATTGGTTAAGGCTTTTTTTATTCGTTTTTTTAAATAGATTTTCATGTCAACAGTTTTAATTATCGGTTATGTATGGCCGGAACCGGATTCATCAGCTGCTGGCCGTAGAATGTTACAGTTGATCCGCCTGTTTCAGAGCCAAGGTATGAAAGTGGTTTTTTCTTCGCCCGCACAACGAACCGGTAACGGGTCTGACCTGGAGGAAACAGGGGTCGAGACCAGGCAAATAGAATTAAACAATTCGTCGTTTGATGTTTTTATCGAAGGGTTACGTCCGCAAATCGTAATGTTCGACAGATACATGATGGAGGAGCAATTCGGATGGCGTGTGAATGAGAAATGTCCGGAAGCAATCAGGATTCTGGATACTGAAGATCTGCATTTTTTAAGGAAGGCAAGACATAAAGCCGTAAAGAATAATGCAGAGGCAGATCTTTTTGAAGGAGATTTGGTTTTACGCGAACTGGCCAGTATATATCGTTCAGACCTTACGCTCATTATATCTGAGGCCGAAATGAAATTATTGAAAGATGTTTTTAAGCTTCCGGATGAATTGCTGATGTATCTGCCCTTTCTTGAAGACCCCATACGACAAAGCGATATAAAAGCATGGAAACCTTTTGAAGAGCGATCGCATTTTATCTTTATAGGTAATTTTTTACATGCTCCCAACTGGGATGCAGTTTTATATTTGAAAAAGCATGTATGGCCTTTGATCAGAAAGCAACTGCCGCAGGTCGAATTACATATTTACGGAGCCTATGCAACGCAAAAAGTCTTTGATCTGCATCAAGAACAGCAAGGTTTCCTGATAAAGGGGAAGGCTGAGAATGCCAGGGAAGTGATGCAGGCAGCCAGGGTTTGTATTGCACCATTGCGTTTTGGAGCCGGGTTGAAAGGAAAACTGATAGAAGCTATGCAGTGCGGTACGCCGAGTGTTACTACTGAAGTAGGCGCAGAGGGTATTAAGGGCGATCTTGAATGGAATGGTTTTGTTACCGGTGATCCGGTTTCTATGGCCCGTATGGCTGCTGTATTGTACACAGGTAAAACGCAGTGGTATGAGGCCCAGGCCAGTGGTATATCCATTTTAAATAAGCGATTCGATGCCGCTGTGTTTAAGAAAAACCTGATCTATGCCATAGATCGGCTACAGTATGATCAGGATCGTCACAGACGGGTAAACATACTAGGGAGAATGCTTAACCACCAAACGATGCAATCGTACAGGTATATGGCCAAGTGGATTGAAGAAAAGAATAAGAATTGATCAGATCTTGATTACTTTCCCTTTTTTATATAACCAAAAAGCAAACAACCATATTATAAAAGTAAATGCAAGTGCATACATGAAACTGGCAAGGTGATTTTCAAATATACGCTGAAACAGGTGTTTAAAAGACCATCCGTATAACGTTGTACCATTTATCTTAAATACGTATATAAACAGTTTTACGACGATAATAGAAAGTACATAACTGGCCAGCGGATTTTGTCCGAACACTTTAAAAGGAAGTGTCCATTTTTCTTTTTTTCCGATATCAATTACCCAAATCAGGATAGCCCAGAAGCCTGTTATTATACCAGAGGTATAGAGTGTATAAGATCCGGTCCACAGAGGTTTATTAATAGGGTACACAAAATTCCATACCAGACTTACAGCTATCAGAGATAGAGAAACAACAGCGAGGTGATTGAGTTCCTTTGTGCCTGGTTTACCATGTTTTAAAGTGTTTTTGCCAATAAGGTAACCAAGTATTACCTGAGCCGCGCTTGAGAGTGTTCCTAATAATCCTTCAGGATCAAAAGGTATTCCGAAGCCGCTATAAACATGATTTGAACCCAGGAGCCATATGTCTATTGTTCCGCTTATGTTAGATTCGAGGTCATAAGGTGTTGTACCTCCCAGAAAGTATAATAGGCTCCAATGTGTTAGCAATAAGGCTATAAGGGAAAGAATTAATGAACGTGTGTTCTGTATTAAGGTAATTACAATGCCGGCAAGCATGAATGCTAAAGCAATCCGTTGCAGGACTCCGAAGATTCTGAGATCGGCAATGTTGGTTTGATAAAAAGGAAACCAGTTGAGCAGCAGGCCGATTAAAAATATAACAGCGCCTCTTTTAAGTAGTTTATTGCGTATTTTTCTATGATTATCACGGTTAAGCTTTTTCAGGGAAATAGACATCGAAAGTCCGACAACAAATAAAAAGCTTGGGAAGACCAGGTCTGTCGGAGTACAACCGTGCCATTCGGAATGTTTAAGCGGGGCATAAACATAGCTCCACGACCCGGGAGTATTAACTACAATCATTAAACAAATAGTAATTCCTCTTAATACATCAATAGATAAAATACGATTTTTCATATTACAATGATCGAAAATTTATGAAAAGATAGGGATTCAGGGATAAATGTAAAATATTATTGCTTTACGTCAGCAGATACCATATAAACAGGATCAATCTGTTGATAACCGGTATAAAGGTTCAGCAGGCTTTTGAACAGATTATCGGAAGAAACCTGAATTCCCTGCTTTTCGGGTTTTAAGTTTTGCTTCCTTACACGGGTCGGTTGAAATTTGCAGGTTTATGTCTTGTAAACAAATCAGGTTAATTCTACCCGAAAAGATTTTATTGGCACCGCCAAAGGGTATAATACCCCGAGGCTTGCCTCGAAATTAAAATTTGTTTCCGACCAATGCCTCGTGTGCTTGCACCGAGGTAGTTTACGATGTTTGGTTTTAGTCGGTTTAATGTGATAAATTATTTCAGGTGAAAAGTATATCGGTGTATGAAGAATGCATCCTGATAGATAAGGTGTAATAAATACAGAGAAATTATGTGTTAATTTTTTTGCATCTTTGTATCTCTATCCTATAGACAGATCGTAACGGTATTAAATTTAAAAGGTTAAGATTTTCATGAGCTTGAGTTCAGTATCTAAAAAGAAAGTTGGAAAAAAGAAGACGAAACAACGCATAATTGACTATGCGATAGATCTGTTTAATAAGAATGGAGTTCAGAATGTAACCAGTCGCCACATAGCTGCAGAAATGGGGATAAGTCATGGTAATCTCGATTATCATTATAACACCAAAGAAGATTTATTATTGGCGATATATGATCAGATGCGATCTGAAATGTCAGAATCTTATTTGATAAAGGATACGTATTCAAGTTCTTTTGAACACCTCCATCGGCTGTTAATCCACTTGGCTCATTTTCATCTAAAGTACAAGTTCTTTCATTTAGACCTGTTAGAGATGTACAGGGGTTACCCAAGGATAAATGAAATTCTACAGCAGAATTTGATCTTAAGAAGGGATCAGATGGCTGCTCTTTTTAAAAAATTTATCGATGAAGACCTGATCGTCGGTGCATCTACAGACGATTATATCCGACTGAGGCATACTATCAGGATCGTTATTACTTTTTGGCTGATCCAGCAGGAAGTATTGAAAAGTTTTACATTTCAGCAGGAAGGAGAAATGGTAAAACATGTTTGGGAATTATTATTGCCGTATATGACTGATAAGGGAATGGATGAGTACAAACGCGTAATGGATAGTTTTCCTTTTTCGAGTTAGTTTTAAATGCCATTCTGTTTTTTCTGACTTTTCGGATAGCTGTCATACTTACATTTTTATGCCGAGTTGTCATGCGTGGATAAATTCTTGAAATTATTTTTTTACGGATATAGTAATTCTTCAGGGGCTTTGTTAAGAATATGAAAATAATGATCGCATGGCTTTATCAAATCTTAATTTCTTGAAAATTAAATAATTATTCCGGCATCCTCGCATAATCCTTGCGGCAGGTTAGTTAACTAGAAAAGTTAATTAACTTATAAATTAAAAACATGAAAGTTTTAGTCATTGGAGCCGGTAACATGGGGCTCACTTATTCGGAAGGTATGTCGAACTCTCCTTTTTTGGGGAAGCATAAACTAAGAATATTTGACACCGATCCAGAGAAAATTTCTGCCCTGCAAAAAAATCACAATTTTAAAGTTTACAAGGATCTGACTGCGCCTCTTGGTGATAGTGATATCATTTTTATTGCGGTGAAGCCATATCACGCAGATGGATTATTCAAGACCATGAAACCGTTTATTAATCAGGAGCAGGTGTTTGTATCATTAATGGCCGGTGTAACTATAGATACTATTCAAAAAGGTTTAGGGATAGGTAAAGTCATCAGGACGATGCCTAACTTACCGGCACAGGTAGGAAAGGGAGTTACTTCATTTACGGAATCGGAAGAGGTCTCCCGTTTAGAACTGTTGGCAGTTCGGAACTTGCTGGATACTACAGGAGAATCTGTTTATGTAGATACGGAAAGGGATGTGGATGCGTCAACAGGAATTTCCGGGAGCGGCCCGGCTTATGTGTTTTATTTTATGCAATCGATGTTGGAAGCTGCCCAGAAAATGGGATTTTCTGAAGCTGATTCCAAGACTCTGGTGAGTAATACTTTTGAAGGAGCGGTCGAATTGTTTAACCAGAATGACCTTTCACCGGAAAGCTGGATGAACCGTGTAGCATCAAAAGGAGGTACTACCCGTGCTGCTTTAGATTCAATGGAAGACAATAATGTTAAGGAATTGATCAAAGAGGCTGCCTATGCTGCATTTAACAGGGCGGTGGAATTAGGTAAATAGTACTACAGAGTATATAAATTATGGATGATATAAAAAGAGTTGTTGTAAAGGTCGGAACCAATGTTATGACCAATAAGGACAACCGGATTTTACAACCTGTCTTAAAAGAATTGGTACGACAGATCAGTGTGTTGTATGAACGGGATATTATGACCATTTTGGTTTCCTCCGGTTCGTCTATAGCCGGACAAGAGATATTGGGACATTCGGATATAGAGGATCCTTCTACAAGGAGACAAGTTTTTTCGGCGGTAGGACAACCACGGATGATGCGTCATTATTATAGTATATTTCACGATTACGGAATGCGTTGTGCCCAGGTATTGGCCACAAAGCGGGATTTTGCCCCGGGGAAACACCGGGAAAATATGATCAACTGTTATGAGGGCTTACTTTCAGAAGGGGTTATTCCGGTAGCGAATGAAGATGATGCGGTTTCGCTTTCCATGTCGATGTTTTCAGATAATGATGAATTGGCCAGCCTGGTGGCTGAATTGATAAATGCAGATATGTTGATCATCCTCACCGATATTGACGGACTTTATACCGGGCATCCGGATGATGAGAACTCCGAAAAAATAGACGAGGTTAAAATTGATGAAAACGTAGAAAAGTACGTCCAGAAATCTGAAAAAGGAGAAGGAGAAGGACGAGGTGGTATGGAATCTAAGTTAAAGATAGCAAAAGGAGCTGCAGGGAAAGACATCCCGACCTATATTGCCAATGGTAAGCGAGAAAATGTAATTGTTGACATCATAGACGGAAAAGATGTCGGCACAAAATTTATTTCTTAATCACTAAAAGATAAACATGTCATGAAATTATTGAATACAACCGTAAAAAATAAGGTGCTTGGCTCAATGATGAAAATTATTGACCGTGAGCGGGCAAATATAATTAAGGAGAACAAGAAAGACCTTGAAGCTTTTAACAAGGAAGATCAGGCCTTGTACGACCGGCTGATTGTTAACCACGACAAGGTTGATGGTATGATCAGGGCTATTGAAGAGGTCAGGGAACAGGATGACCCTGTCGGGAAATTAAAATCAGAGGTCGTACTGGAGAGTGGACTTAAAGTAACTAATAAGACAGCTCCTTTCGGTACGATTATGATCATTTATGAGTCAAGGCCGGATGTCACTATAGAGGCTGCCGTATTGGCTTTTAAAGCCAATAATAAGATCTTCTTAAAAGGAGGAAAGGAAGCTTATAACAGCAATGTGGTATTAGAGAAGTGCTGGCATGAGGCACTGGAAGCAAATGGATTGTCTAAGGACTGGATCACTTTATTGCATATCAACAGACAAGAGACACAGGAATTTTTAAAGCATCCGCCGGAACAGCTTGATTTGATTGTGCCAAGAGGAGGGGAACGCCTGATCAGGTTTGTAAAAGAACATTCAACTTGCGCTGTCTTGGTGAGTGGCAGGGGGAATAACTTCCTTTATGTGGCTGAAGATGCTGATTGGGAAAAGGCGGTAAAAGTAATCTTAAATGCTAAAACCGATAAGATTTCCGGATGTAATGCTCTAGATAAAGTGTTAATAGATAAGCGTATTCCGGGGTACCGGGATAAGGTTAAGGAGCTTGATAAGATTCTGGAGGCAGCGGGTGTTGAGGTTTTAGTTGACAGGAATATTAAACAGACCCTGGGCCAAAGAACTGAAATACCAAATAAGGATATATGGTACGAAGAGTTTTTGGCTCTGAAGATAGTCATGGCAGCGGTAGATAATGTAGATGAAGCTATTGCGATGATTAATGAGTATTCGGGTGGACATTCAGCGTCTATTTTAACTGAAAATACGGATAAGGCTCAAAAGTTTATGGAACAGGTAGATAGTGCTGCGGTATATCATAATGCTTCCACGAGGTTTACCGATGGTGGACAGATGGGAGTAGGAGCGGAGCTGGCCATCAGTACCGATAAGCTGCACCACCGTGGACCATTAGGTTTAAAGCAATTGGTTACCAATAAATATTATGTTTTTGGCGACGGGCATATAAGAACTTAACCATACTTTTATTAGGCAGGTATATAAAAGCCCCTTTTTAGAGGGGCTTTCTATTTTTGACAGTATTTTTGTGGTGATTAAATAGATAGATCAAAGTAAATTGAACTGGCCTCATTTTCTTCGGTAACATCTTCACCTTTAATTGCTTGAGCGTTGTTGTTCAGCACTTTTAAATTGATCTTCCAGTACCCGGTCATTGTCAGCGAAAGTTTTCCTTTATAGATGCCGGTCTTTGCATCATAACTTAAATGTTCGTTGTTTGGCGAGCTGTGATTATTCATTCCCGGCATTCTCGGGTCTATTTCAATAATATAGTTTTCGACAACGGAAAAATCCATCATGTTTTCCATTTTGAACAGTACAGCTTCAAAATCGTTTACGCTTACGGATAAATCGGCAGGTATATTGGCCAGAACATATCTGTTTTCATCATTCCCCATAAATACATTCACCGTTCTATAATCGTCTGTACTACCGACTACATTGATTTTTTTTGAAACAGAATATGCTTCTCCGTTAATGTTAAAATCGATTTTTAGATTCCAGTATTCTTCTGAGTTCCCGGGCATCTGGAATACAACAAATCCGGTATAAACAGTTTTATCTTCTGATACTGATATTTCCGATTTAGGGCATGAGTGCTGCATAGAAGTCATGTGCATTACCGGATTCCAATCGACGGCTGCATTTTCTATATATTTTTTGGAGGTGTTATCTTTGATGCGGATGGATAAAGCATTATAGCCAACGTGCAGCTGGTCTGTTTCCGAGTAAAGTTCAATATCGAATGATCCTTCATTTAAAGTTTCAACCATTTGTAAATGGGCAACAGGATCTGTAACCTCCTGAGGTGTGTTGTCGTCTGATGAACAGGAGATTAGGGTTATAAAAAGGGTGAGGGCTGTGGTTATTCTGATTGTATTTTTCATTGTTTGTTATTTTATTATTTAATGGTATATGATAATGTGATAAAGAAGTTACGTCCCATTCTTGGGAGGTTCTTCCAGTCTGTGTAGGTTGAATAATTACTGTCAAAAATATTTTCGATTCCTGCTTTCACATAGAAGTCATCATTTGCGATATAAAATTGTTTTCCGACAGCGGCAGAAAAGACTGTGTAGCTGTCCGTCCGGTCTTCTCCGTATTGCGGACTATAGTGGTTTTGTCTGGCAGCGCCGTTGATGCTGATACTTCCTGAAAATCTCCGGCGGTTAAATACCAGCCGGCTCCTGTATTGAAGGGGGCTGATCAGGGGCAGGTCTTCTCTGTCCTGATCAAATCCCCTATGGTATGAAATGAGCCCTGACCATTTAAAATACCTGTTAAGATCACAGGAAGCGTCGAAGGTCAGGTTCGTGATCTTTGCCCTTTCGAGGTTGGTATATATTTTAATCCCGTCGGCCCCGATAGTCATCGGACTTAAAGAAGCATCGGGAACCCCGATTATATAATCATTTATTATAAAATGATTGACTTCCAGATGGGTTTTAACAGCTCCTTTTATAAAGCCTATTTTGGCATTGAATTCCAGTGATTTCTCGTTTTTGAGTCCCGGATTCCCTACATAGTCAAAATTATCAAAGCTATTATAGAGGTAAAAACCAAACCCTTCAGATACAGAAGGCGCCCGGTCTCCAAACGAACCTCCGGTATACAGATGAAAATTACCCAATTGTTTGTGGAACTGGGCAGAGAAACTCTTTAGTACCCTGGTCCGGCTGTCTTCCATATCGGGATAAAAAATCTTGAGACTGTTGAGTCCAAATTCATTTTTGATGTTGCTTCTCTGTATGTCGAGCCTGGTTGACAGCAATAAGTGACCCCATTCCAGGTTCATCTTATCCTCAGCATAGATACCGCTGTTAAAAGTTCTTACATCCGGCCAGGTAAGCATATACATCAGATCTTCGTTTGGATTATTAGGATACATGGTCATCTCTGCAAACGACTTGTTGTAATATCCGTCGATTTTAAATTTAAAATCGTGACGGTCTTTATTTAATTTTAAAGAGGTGTAAAAACCATAGGTGTCGCTCCAACCCGGCATATCCATATGAATAGGAACATCAGGGCGCTTTGTGTCGTCCATGACATGCTTTATCGTATTAAAATATGCTTTTGTTTCCCAGTCAGAAAAAAGTGAGAATAAAGTGTCTTGATTGAAGGCAACAGATCCGATAAAAGCACGTGCTAGCGAAACATCCATGGGAAGTGCCGGATAACCTATATCTCTTGCTTCATCGTATATAAAAGTAGCGGAGAGGTCTTGTCGGTCATTTAGTTTATAACCGCTGTTTAAAGAAAGGTTGTATTTTTCATATTGAGAAAAAAGGACTTCCTCGTTGCCCCCTGCTTTGTAATTATCTGCTTTGCGGTACACCAAGTCTGAATTCAGGTAGAAATGATTACCCGAATAGCTTGTTTCTGCCCCCAGAACATACAGGCTGTTATTAGATTCATAACCTGAATCTAATGATCCGGTCCATCCCTGGTTTTTAAATCCTTCTTTATCGAGTGCAAGATTAATCCCCCCGCCGATTGTATTTCCGTATTCAGCGCCTTGCTGACCGGAAGCTATGTGAGCTTCAGAGAGATTGGATACGTCTACGTATGATGTAACGGGATCCATTTTATCGGTGCATGCTCCAAAAATCCGCATTCCATCAATGGTTACTGCCAGCCGTTCAGATGACATGCCGTTGAGCATAGGTTCCCATGCGTAGGCTCCTCTCTTCACCATGTTGACCTTTCTTGAGCTCTCAAGATATTCGCCTAAGGAAGACAAAGGCTTGGTCTGTTTTTGATAGTTTAAATTGTTTTTTTTCAGTTTGCTCGAGATCAAAATGACCTCATTTAAATTAACGATAGGAGCAAGGGTGTCATTATCGTGACTTTCTTGTGCTTTTACCTGTATTGTTAAAAAGGTTAGTGCCAAGAACACGATATATAAAGTACCCTTGTACGATGCATAAGGAGTCCGTTCCTTAAGCACCTTGCTGATGATACTCATATAAGATGTAATAATGATTAATAAAAGAACATACCGTTTACAGGTTACGGTATCTGAAATTCATTATTAGGAGTTTGGTGGGTGTGGAATGGTAAATGTGAAAAGATTGGAAGAAATATCTTCATCCTGACCAAAGATTGGTTCTTGAATTTGATTTATAGCGAAAGTGTTCTTAAAGGAGAAGTTTTCGAAATAAACAATCTGAAGTATTTCTGTTTTGAGTTGTTTTCCTTCAAATGGGTTTTTATCATTTTTATTTGATTCCTGAGCCAGCATTTTACTTAGGTAACATTTACCATCACAATGTAGTTCAGGCCTGTCTTTATTTTCACAAAGCACTTCACTTATATATTCGTAGTTTATAACATAGTCGACTACCGGCCATAAAGGCTTAAAGAGGGTAGTGATAGCAATAAACAGAATTAAGTGTTTCAACTTTATATATGTTTTAGTTTGTAAAAGCCGGATGTAATAACCAGATCACTGACTTTTTACAGACACAAAAATAGGGTTTAAAGTGAAAATAAGAGCTGATAATTATCATTTTAACCAAACCGAACAGGAAGGATTTCCGGATTAACATTTTGGAGGAGTGTATTTGTATAGATGTTGTTAATAATATGTCTATGGTTTGAAGATTCCTTTAATTTCATCCGGAATACGCATCGGGCGTTTGGTTTCAGCGTTTATCAGGCACCAATTTGTTTCTGCTTTTACCAACAATTTTTCGGTTTTGGCATTAAACATTTCAACCTTGCGTATTGATCTTACGCCTTCAGAACTGCTGACGTAGGTTTTAAGTGTAATAAGATCGTTTAGTAAAGCTTCGCCTTTATATTCAATGTGATGGCTTAATACGACCCATAGATAGCGGTGTTGTTGGTTGGTGTCAGCTATGGATATCCAGTGTTCCTCAGCAATATCCTGAACCCACTGTACATAACGAACGTTATTTACATGGTTCATGGCATCGAGATCTTCCTGTTGTACGGTAATGTGTTTTTCGTAAACTTTCAAGATTATCTGGCGATTAATTCTACCTCAAATGTTTTGTCCCAGTTCTTTCCTGTGATAAAAAATGTTTTCCTTGATTTATTATAGGCAATACCGTTTAGAACATCAAGGGCGGGGTGTTGTTTTACTTTATCTTTTAGTCCTGAGAAATCGATCACTCCCTCTACAGCACCATTTTCAGGGTTGATAATAATACCAACTTCTTTTTCGAACTGCCATGTATTGGCATAGATTTTACCGTTTACATATTCAAGCTCATTTATTTTCTGAAGTTTTGTTTTGTTGGTGTATACTTCAATGTAACTTTCCTCTACAAGGGTATCCGGATCTAAAGTCCAGATACGTTCTGTTCCGTCACTTTTGAATAATTTTTTTCCATCATTACAAAGTCCCCAGCCTTCTTTGCTATGATCGTACTTAAAAGTATTTAATTTTTCAAAAGTGTTCACATCGTAAACAAATCCTGTATTGCCTTGCCATGTAAGCTGATATACTTTATCATTTAAGATGGTAATACCTTCACCAAAATAGGCATTGGCTAATTTTATCTCTTTATAAGGTTGTCCTGTTTTAAAGTTAATTTTTCGAAGTTTTGATAAGCCATTACGACCCGTGCCTTCAAAAAGTGTGTCCCGGTAAAATTCGAACCCCTGAGTAAAGGCTTCAATATCGTGTGGGTACTCATTAATAATTTTATAAGTATATACCTTTGGAGCCGTATGATTAAAAACAGTAAAGCTTTTAGAGACCGTAATCATTTCACCTTCTGTTTTAACTGAAGCTTCGAGCAGGTGTTTTCCCAGTTTTATGTCTTCAAGTCTTAATGTGTTGTCTGTAATACTGACCTCATTGCCATCAAGCTTATACGAGACACCTGAAATCGTTAAATCTTTTGGGTTTTTAATATAGACTTTTATAACATCATTCAGGTGGATGTTCTTTTCCGGGGCCTCAATATTTATAGATAATCGATTTTTTTTTGTAGCGTGTTTCCCGTTACAGGCCATAAAGAAAACAGGTAAAAAACTGAAAATTAAAATTTTATAAAATTTCATCTATACGGTAATTTTTTGTTGCAAGGTATTCAATAAAATTAAGAAGTCGAAATGGTTGTAAAAACTTAAAAATATTGTACCTTTGCACCCGGCAAGTCCTACACGACCAGCTCCTGTAGAATCCCCCAGGGTGGGAACACAGCAAGGGTATACGGTTGTAGCGGTGCGATGTAGGTAGCTTGCCTTTTTTTATGCCTTATTTTTTCCTTTTCTTGGTATTTTGTTTGTTTCTTTGTTTCCCAGAATTTTAACGCAAAACTATGTCTAAAGTTGTTTTAATTACCGGGGGATCGTCCGGTATCGGGAAATCTATCGCTGAGTTTTTGACACATAAGGGGTTTACGGTCTATGGTACCAGTAGAAATCCTGAACGGATTCAGGAGGAATTACCTTTTAAGCTGGTAAAACTGGATGTAGGAGACGCTTCGACTATAGCGACTGCTGTTGCGACCGTTGTCAGGAATGAAAATCGACTGGATATAGTAATTAATAATGCAGGAGTTGGTATTACCGGACCGATAGAAGAGACCCCACAGGAGGAGATACATAAAGTGTTCAGTACGAATCTATATGGCCCGATCGAAGTAATGAAGGCCGTATTGCCCCAGATGCGTAAGCAACACAGTGGTTTGATAATTAACATAACTTCTATAGCAGGGTATATGGGATTGCCATACAGGGGGCTTTATTCTGCCTCTAAAGGAGCGCTTGAGCTGGTTACAGAAGCGATGCGTATGGAAACGAAAGATTTTGGTGTACAGATCACCAATCTGGCTCCGGGTGATTTTGCAACGAATATTGCGGCAGGGCGTTATCATGCACCGGTAACAGAAGGGTCTCCTTATAAAAAACCTTACGGAGATACATTGAACCTGATCAATGATCATGTTGATGACGGAGGGAATCCTGCTGATGTAGCCAGGACCGTATACACCATCATTAACACGCCTAAGCCTAAAATTCATTATAAGGTGGGGGCTTTTATGCAGAAGTTCTCTATTGTTCTTAAGCATATTTTACCTGACAAAGTTTACGAGAAACTATTACTGAATCATTATAAGTTGTAGTTTTGCACAAAGTTTAAAAACACAACTAAATATTTATATCAGATGAAGTTTTTTATCGATACTGCAAACCTGGATCAGATTAAAGAAGCTGAGGCTCTAGGTGTATTGGACGGAGTTACTACAAACCCGTCGTTGATGGCAAAAGAAGGAATTACAGGAAGAAACAACATATTAAAGCATTATGTTGATATCTGTAATTCGGTTGAAGGAGATGTTTCTGCCGAAGTAATAGCAACAGATTTTGAGGGCATCATTAAAGAAGGTGAGGAGCTTGCAGAGTTGCACGAGCAAATTGTAGTGAAAGTTCCTATGATCAAGGATGGCGTTAAAGCACTTAAATATTTCAGTGATAAGGGAATCAGAACTAACTGTACATTGGTGTTCTCTGTCGGACAAGCAATATTAGCTGCTAAAGCAGGAGCCACTTATGTATCTCCTTTTATTGGCCGCTTAGATGATATTTCTACAGATGGATTGCAGCTGATTGCTGACATCAGGCAGATATATGACAATTATGCTTTTGAGACTCAGATTTTGGCTGCTTCAGTTCGTCATACGATGCACGTGATTGATTGTGCCAAGATCGGAGCAGATGTAATGACCGGGCCTTTATCGTCTATTACAGGATTGTTAAATCATCCGTTAACCGACATCGGACTTGAGAAGTTTTTAGCAGATTACAATAAAGGAAACAGCTAAAGAAAAAGTAAAAAGCATTGATTTTAATAGAAGGCTTTAAAAAATAAAAACCCCGCTCTTTTGAACGGGGTTTTTGCTTTTTATCTGAGTTCTGCACCGAGCTGTTTTTCAAAACTGCTTTGGAGTTTACTCATTATTTTATCGATCTCTTTATCCTTTAGGGTCTTTTCATTGTCCTGTATCGTAAAGCTAACTGCGTAACTCTTCTTTCCTTCAGGAAGTTTATCCCCCTGGTAAACATCAAAAAGGTTAACGTTCTTAAGTCGATTACGTTCACTTTGCTGAGCAATATTGTATATTTCCTTAAAGGTGATGTTGTTGTCTATTAGCAAGGCAAGATCTCTTTTTACTTCAGGATATTTAGGAATGTCCGTAAATTTAAGTTTATTATAAGTTGCAGCTTCTAAAACTTTATCCCAGTTAAATTCGGCATATAGTACTTCTTGTTTAATATCGAAGTGTTTCAGGATCGGTTTTTTAACAAGGCCAAACTCGACGAGTTTCAGTTTACCAAGACTTAACGAAAGTCCTTCTGAGAAGATATCCGTTTTTATCGGAGATGCCTTAAGGTTCGTAATACCTAATCTTTCAAGGATGGCTTCTACAATTCCTTTTGTATAAAAGAAGTCTCCCTTTTGGATTGGGTTTAACCAGTTTTCTGCATTTTTGTTTCCTGAGACAAAAACACTCATCCTTTTGTTTTCTACTCTTCCATTTTCATAATTGTGGTAGGTTTTGCCAAACTCAAATAATTTAAGATCAGCTTTCCGTCTATTGATATTGTATGAAACGGCTTCCAGGCCGTTAAATAATAATGACTGGCGCATTACTCCAAGATCGGCGCTTAAAGGATTTAGCATTTCGACATTGTGTTCTTCTTTAAGGCTTTCCGTTAATGCTGTATATCCGGCCGAAGTTAATGAATTGGACATGATCTCGTAAAATCCTTGGGCTACCAGCTGGTTTCCGATAATATTCTGAAGTTTATAGTCTTCGAATCGGGAAGTAGGGGATACAGAAGCATTTAGCTTTGTATTGATTTCAATCTTGTTATACCCGTACACTCTCAAGATTTCTTCAATCACATCAGCTTCTCGCTGAACATCAACTCTGTATGAAGGGATGGTTAAACCAATTCCGGTTTCGGTTACATTATTGATTTTTATTTCCAAAGACATTAAAATGGATTTAATGGTTTCTTTGGGGATTTCCTGACCAACAAGGCTGTTTACTTTTTCGTAGGTTAAGAATACCTGAAAGTCTTCAAACTTGGTAGGATACAAGTCGACAATATCGGCAGTAACCTCACCTCCGGCAATTTCCTGTATAAGCAGGGCAGCCCTGAGCATTGCATACTTGGTGAAATTGATGTCGATCCCCCGTTCAAACCTAAATGAAGCATCGGTATTGATAGCATGTCTTTTTGCTGTTCTTCTGACAGATACCGGATTGAAATATGCACTTTCAAGAAATACTTTAGAAGTGTGTTCCGTAACACCGGAGTTCATCCCTCCAAGCACACCCGCGATACATAATGGTTTTTCGGCATCACAAATCATCAGATCATCAGCACTTAATTCTCTTTCAACTTCATCAAGCGTTATAAATTTGGTACCGGCATCCAGCGTTTTGACAATGATTTTATCACCGGTGATTTTGTCAGCATCGAAGGCATGTAAAGGCTGTCCTAATTCGTGCAAGACATAATTGGTGGCATCGACTATATTGTTTTTTGGGGTTAACCCTATTGCTTTCAGCCTGTTTTTAAGCCAATTTGGCGATTCTCCAACCTTCACTCCTGCAATGGTAACTCCGCAGTAGCGTGGAGCCAGGTCTTTATCTTCGACCTCTACGTCTATTTTATAAGTTCTGTTATTAACATGAAAACTACTTACAGACGGAGTTATAAGCTGAAGGTTCAATTCTTTTTGAAGCAAACCGGCTCTTAAATCACGGGCAACACCATAATGGCTCATGGCATCTGCCCTGTTTGGTGTTAAGCCGATCTCAAAAACAGTATCGCTTTCAATTTCAAAAAGTTCGGCACAAGGGGTTCCGGGAGTAAGGTCATCACTTAAAACCATAATCCCGTCATGACTTTCTCCGATGTCTAGTTCGTCTTCGGCACAGATCATACCGAAACTTTCTTCACCTCTTATTTTTCCTTTTTTAATTTTCCAGGGTTCACCTTTACCATCATATAAAACAGTGCCAATGGTAGCAACCGGTACTTTCTGTCCTGCTGTAACATTCGGTGCACCACAAACTATCTGAACCGTGGTGTCATTTCCAATATCTACTTTGGTTACTTTCAATTTGTCAGCATTCGGATGCTTTTCACATTCCAGTACATGACCGACCACAACTCCTTTTAATCCTCCTTTCACGGATTCGAAGGTTTCAACTCCTTCAACTTCGAGTCCTAAATCTGTTAAAAGTTCGGAAGTTTTATCTACCTCCCAGTCTAATGAGATAAATTGTTTCAGCCAGTTGTAAGATATTTTCATTTGTATGCTTTTATTATAACAATTTTATATGATTGCCGGACGGGTTAATGAATATCAGAAACATACTGACAAAAAACGATCCAACGGAGGGCAAAGATATAGTAATGCAGGTAGTTCTCAAACTGATAAAAATATTTTTATCCCCTTAAAACATCTAATTCTTTACTGTTACCGTATATTTTTATGTAACAATAGTTTAATTACGAACCGTATTAAGTATGAAATCATTAAAATTTTTGGCATTGGCCGGTCTTATGGCTTTTGCTGTTAGTTGTGAAGACACAAAAAAGAAAGAACAGGAACAAGTTGATAAAGCTGTAAAAACCATTGATTCTGTAGAAACAGCCATTGAGGAATCTGCTGAAACTTTAAAGAATGTGGCAGATGACGTTCACGATGCTGTAAAAGAACTGGATAGTATTTAAAATCTATTCTAATTAACTCAAAAATCACATATATGAAAATGTATAAATTGATAGTATCGACATTTGTACTTGGATTTTTACTTTGTGGGCCTATTGTAAATGCTCAGGGGAAGTCGATAGAAAAAAAGGCTAAAGAAGCCGCCGAAAAGGTAGATAAGCAGGCGAAGGATATTAACGAACAGGCTGAGAAAGCTAAAGACCAGGCAAAGGATAAAGCTGATCAGGTTCATAAAGATGTTAAAGAGAAAGCTGAAGAAACGAAGGTTCAGGCGGAAGAAGTAACGGATAAAAAAGCAGAAAAAGCGAAGGAAAAGGCTGTTAAGGAAGTTGCCAAGGCGGAATCTAAAGGAAATTCATATGGCAATAACAAGGATGAATTATCAGGTAAAGCGTTTGGGCAAGCCCGTGCTGCTGAAGCTAAAGAGATGGTCTCTTCTCATGAGAGACTCCTTTCTGATAAAGAGGCAGCGTTGAAGAACGGCCGCCAGAAGGTAGCCGAAGCCAGAGAAAGATTAAACAAGGCTAAGGAAGAAGGTAGTTTGGAAGACGAAGTGATTAAAGCGAAAGAGGAGAAGATCACTAAGGTGGAAGAAAAGCTTAACGAGCTTGATGAAACTATCAGAAACAGCAGAGAATCTATTGAAAAAGAAAAGGAGCGTTTGAAGAAGATCGTGTTGCCACAGGGCGATAACAATTAAATAGTTTTTATTGAAGTAGTTTAAAAGCGGACCCTATGTCCGCTTTTTTTATTCCATACAGAGGATTTAATACCCTGAGGTAGTTTCCTTGATAGGTGAGATTTCCCGACAACATATCAGGAGCTTTGAGATCGTTTATTTTAACTGATATAGTTCCAGATATTTTTATGCTTGGCCAGTTGGGTATAAGTGTAGCGGAGGATAGCATTTTCTTCTTGAGTAAGATTCGGGTCATTTTTTAATATTCTCATAGCATAGTACCTGGCTGTTTTAAGAATGTCATTATCTTTTACGATATCAGCGATTTTTAAATTTAGTACTCCGCTTTGCTGGGTGCCCATGATATCTCCGGGGCCCCTGAGCTTAAGATCTACTTCTGCGATCTCGAATCCGTCGTTTGAGCTGACCATTGTTTCAAGGCGTGTTTTTGAATCGTTACTGAGCTTATGGCCGGTCATCAGGATACAAAAACTTTGTTCAGCGCCACGTCCGACCCTTCCCCTTAGCTGGTGTAATTGGGATAATCCGAAGCGTTCTGCACTTTCGATGATCATAACAGAAGCATTCGGAACATTTACACCTACTTCAATTACTGTTGTCGCTACCATGATCTGGGTTTCTCCGCTGACAAACCTCTCCATTTCATGATCTTTGTCTGCGGCTTTCATTTGCCCGTGTACTATGGAGATTTGATATTCAGGTTGAGGAAACTCTCGGGCGATGCTTTCATAACCGTCCATCAGATCTTTATAGTCGAGTTTTTCAGATTCCTGGATTAGAGGGTAGACAATATAGACCTGTCTTCCTTTTTCGATTTCATCCTTTAAGAACCTGAAGACCTTTAAGCGATTGCTGTCATACCGATGAACAGTTTTAACCGGCTTTCTGCCAGGAGGCAATTCGTCGATTACAGAAACATCCAGATCGCCGTATAAGCTCATAGCCAAAGTTCTCGGAATAGGGGTTGCAGTCATAACGAGAACATGAGGAGGGGTATTGTTTTTATGCCACATTTTTGCTCTTTGAGCCACTCCAAACCGGTGTTGTTCATCGATAATGGCCAATCCTAAATTTTTAAATTTTACTTTGTCTTCCAGAACAGCATGGGTACCGATAAGGATGTCCAGCTCGCCACTTTCGAGGGTTTCATGGATTGTCTTCCGTTCAGAAGCTTTACTTGATCCGGTGAGTAAGTTTATGTTGATACCGAGCCCTTTAATAAGTTCTAAAAGACCATTGTAATGTTGCTGTGCAAGAATTTCGGTAGGGGCTATTAAACAGGTCTGGCACCCATTGTCTAAGGCCAGCAACATAGACATGAGCGCAACCATTGTTTTGCCCGATCCTACGTCTCCCTGGAGCAAACGGTTCATCTGGGCACCGCTGCCTAAATCGTTTCTTATTTCTTTTATAACTCTTTTTTGTGCATTTGTCAGCTCGAATGGCAAATGGTGATTAAAGAATTCTGAAAAGTGTTCACCAACTTTATCAAATACCAATCCTTTTATTTTTTGCTTGCGGACCAGGTTCTTCGAAATCAGTTGTAGTTGAATATAAAACAGCTCTTCAAATTTTAAGCGAAACTGAGCTTTGGTCAGTAGCTCCTGACTTTTAGGGAAATGAATGTTAAATAAAGCTTCACTTTTGGAAATCAGATTCAATTCGGTGAGCAGCGGATTGGAGAGTGTTTCCTGAAATTTGCCCCGGGTTTCAATAAAAAGCTGCTGCATTACCTTGTTTACCACCCGGTTGGTAATTCCTTTATTATTAAGTTTTTCAGTAGAGGGATATACAGGCTGCATGGCGGTACGAATACTTTGTTTGTGTGCTTCCAGTAATTCCATTTCCGGATGGGGCATATTGTAAACTCCGTTATACCAATTAGTTTTGCCGAAAACCACATAAGGCTGGTTGATTTTAATACTCTCCTTAATCCATTTATGACCTCTGAACCATACAAGTTCCATAGTACCGGTATCATCGGCAAAGGTGGCAACCAACCTTTTTCCTCTTTTTTGTTCTACCGTTTTTAAATGAATGATTTTGCCTATAATCTGAACATCGGCACCATTGCGTTGTAATTCCTTTATTTTATAGTATCTGGTTTTGTCGATATAACGGTTCGGGAAAAGATTGATCAGATCCTGATAGGTATGAATGTCTAACTCTTTGCGTAAAAGACCGGCCCTGTTCGGACCAACTCCTTTTAAATAGTCTATCGGGGTTTGTAGTATGTTGAGGCTTTTGTTCACGATTACGAAAATATGAATAAATTATAAGGTTTGTAATAGTCAAAATCGTTTAAAATGATGTTTTCTGATGATTACTTTTCCGGTTGTATTCGATATTTCAATATCTTTTATATATTTTGGTGTTAAATACAAAAATATAATATGCGCAGACTTTTACCCGATAATCGAGATTTATCCCGTATAGCTATCGGAAGCTCCGACACAAGTCCCTGTGAAATGTTCCCCAGGAATTTCACGGGACTTACGTCGAAATATTTTAGGAGTCTTTTCGGTTCGTACCTTCCGGGATTGTCCCTGGGTAGCTTGCTTCTTTTTTGTTTAACAGGAACGTATTCTGCTTTGTCTCAATCGCCAAAAGGTCGAGATACAGATGTATTATCCGGCAAGGTTTCAGTGGTTATAAATCCTTATCAGGCAATAGTTGACGGTACGGTAAGCTATACCCTGAAAGTGTTAAGGGATACCGATTTGATAGCAGTTGATGCACGTGACATGAATTTTTCGGAGGTGATGATGAATGGTAAACGAGCGAAGTATGATTACGATGGTAATAAACTCATTTTACGTAAAAAGCTGCATCAGCATAAAAAATATGAATTAACTGTGGTTTACCGGGCACAGCCTGCCAGGGCCATGTACTTCGCAGGGTGGAATACCCGGAGTGGGGAAAAGGAACTATGGACCCAAGGACAGGGGAAATATACGAGTCACTGGCTGCCGAGTTTTGATGATATGACTGAGAAGGTAGCGTTTGATCTGACAGTAACATTTGATAAAAAATATGATGTTATTGCAAATGGAAGCCTGGCAGCTGTTAAAGAGCTCGGAGATAAGAAAGTCTGGAGCTTTCAGATGGATAAGCCTATGAGTAGTTATTTGCTGGCAATGGCGATCGGAGCTTATAAAAAGAAGGTTGTTACGGCTGATAGCGGGGTGCCGATAGCGTTGTTTTACAAAGCAGATGACGAAAGAAAGTTTGAACCTACGTATCGGTATTCTAAAGAGATTTTTGATTTCCTGGAGCGTGAGATCGGAGTTCGGTATCCGTGGGATGTCTATAAGCAAGTGCCTGTAAAGGACTTTTTATATGCCGGGATGGAAAATACCTCGGTCACTATTTTTTCAGATAGTTATGTTATAGATTCGACAACTTTTGTGGATAAAAATTATGTAAATGTGAATGCTCATGAACTCGCTCACCAATGGTTTGGGAATATGGTTACTGAAGTAAGTGGTGAACATCATTGGCTGCATGAGGGTTTTGCAACGTATTATGCATTATTGGCCGAAAAAGAAATTTTCGGGGATGATTATTTTTATAATGCGTTATACGAATCTGCAAAACAATTGAAAGGCTTGAGCGATAGTGGCAAAGGAGAGAGTTTACTGGATCCTAAAGCGGGGAGTTTAACCTTTTATCAGAAGGGAGCGTGGGCACTTCATATATTGAGGGGATTGACCGGAGATGAAAACTTTCGGACAGGAGTGAAAAACTATCTGAACAGGCATGCGTTTAAAAACGTTATGGTAGAAGACTTCTTATCGGAAATAGAGCAGTCAAGCGGAATGGATCTGACAGAGTTCAGGAAAGTATGGTTAGAGGATACGGTGTTTCCGGTAAAAAGCGCATTTGAAAATTTAAAACAAAATAATACGCTTAACAATCTGATCGGACTAAAATCAAAAAGGAAACTTAGCAATAATGATTTTGACAGGTTTTCAACTATAGATGCTATACTTGATACCGATAGTTATTATACGATAAAGCAGGAAGCTGTATTGCAATTGAGTAAAATACCTTTGTCGGAAGCAATTCCTTTATATAAAAAAGCTTTTGCCACAGAAGATATTAAGGTGAGGCAAACGATATCAATAGCCTTGGATAGCATTCCACTTGAACTAAAATCTTTTTACGAGGGTTTGTTGTCTGATAAAAGTTATACGACTGTTGAAAATGCTCTTTTTAATTTGTGGAGGAGTTTTCCGGACGAAGTTTCGAAATACCTGGACAAAACAGAGGACCTTAACGGCTTTAATAATAAAAATATACGGATGTTGTGGTTAACACTGGCAATCATTACCGAAGATTATAATCCTAAAATGAAAACAACCTTTTATGAGGAATTGTCGGGTTATACTTCGCCTGGTTATACCTATGAGGTACGGCAAAATGCATTTATCATGCTTAATGAATTACAGGCATTTACCGATGACAACTTAAAGGATCTGGTAAATGCAAGCCTTCACCATTCATGGCAATTTGCTAAATTTTCCAGACAACTTTTAACCGATTTATTAAATGATTTAACATATAAAATTAGATTTAATACAATTATTTCGGAACTTGACAGTAAAGAACAAACCTTTTTAAAAAGCAAATTGTAATGAGAGCTTTGGTAATTTCGGGTGGCGGCAGCAAGGGTGCATTCGCCGGCGGAGTAGCTCAATATCTTATTGAAGAACTGGGAAAAGATTATCAGCTCATCATCGGAACCTCGACAGGAAGTTTACTGGCTAATCATCTGGCTTTAAACAGGGTTGAAAAAATAAAAGAAGTATATACCTCGGTTACCAACGACGATATATTTAACAAGTACCCATTTACGATAAAAGAGAAGTATGGTACCAAAAATGTGGGTATCAATCATATAAATGTACTCAGGAATTTTTTGAGAGGGAGTAAAACATTTGGAGAAAGCTATAATTTGCTGGAACTTATCAGGGATACATTGACAAAAGAGGAGTTTCTGGCATTGAAGCAATCGGGGAAAGAAGTGGTAGTGACGGTCAGTAATTTATCGATGAATGAAGTGGAGTATAAATCAATACTGGATTATGATTATGATGAATACTGTGAGTGGATATGGATTTCGGCTAATTACACTCCTTTTATGACCCTGGTGAGAAAGAATGGTTGTGAATATGCTGATGGGGGAATAGGGAGTATGGTGCCTATTGAGGAGGCTATAAAACGAGGTGCCACTGAAGTTGATGCCATTGTTTTACAGACAGAAGTGACACATCTGAACAGGATGCCGTCGAGAAATGCATTCTCGTTATTAACAAATATGTTTGCTTTTATGCTGGATCGTATTGAGAATCAGAATATAAGAATAGGGAAATTTGTTGCAAGTAATCAGCATGTGATCTTGAATTTTTACTATACCCCGGTGGTCTTAACTACAAATTCATTAATTTTTGAAAAGGAAAAAATGACCAAATGGTGGCAAAGAGGTTTTGATTTTGCTAAAATTAAGAATCAGGGCGCATCCGAAATATAAAAACCAAAAACAAACCAATATGAAAGCACTAGTAATAAGCGGAGGAGGAAGTAAAGGAGCTTTTGCCGGGGGAGTAGCACAATATTTAATGGAAGTGGAGCAAAAGGATTACGACCTTTATGTGGGAACCTCGACAGGGAGTCTTATAATACCACATCTGGCAAATCGCGACATAGAAAAACTATATGATATTTATACCACGGTTACACAACGCAAGATCTTCAGTAACAACCCATTTGTTATAAGAAAGAAAGGGGATAAAGAGTATGTTGCCATGAACCATATAAACGTTTTGTGGCAGTTGATAAAGGGAAAAAGAACTTTTGGAGAAAGTAAAAACCTAAGAAAAAACATAAAGCGCAATTTATCGCCTGAGGCATTTAAAAAATTAAAGGACAGTGATAAAGATGTTGTTGTGACGGTAAGCAACCTATCTAAGAACAGGGTCGAGTATAAGTCGATAAAAGATTTTGGATATGACGATTTTTGTGACTGGATCTGGATATCCTGTAACTACATTCCTTTTATGTCTTTAGCCAGTAAAGATGGTTGTGAATATGCAGACGGAGGTTTTGGAAGTGTGGTGCCGATCAGGGAAGCCATAAAACGGGGGGCTACAGAGGTGGATGCTGTAATTCTCGAAACTGAAAATATGGAGTATAACAAGGTGCTTGGAAAAAATCCATTTTCACTAATGGTCAATTTATATACGTTTGTCCTGGACCAGCTCGAATACCATGATATTGTAGAAGGAAAATTGGCAGCAATGAATAAAAACGTAAAGCTGCGGACCTTTTATACGCCTAAAAGACTTACAGATAACTCACTGTATTTTAATAAAGAGCTTATGAAAGAGTGGTGGAAACAAGGTTTTGGCTATGCTAAAGAACGATTGGAAGCAGAGAAAAAGCAGGGAATTAAAAAAATAGACTTAGCCGGGTGAGTATTGCTCAGCAAATGAGCGTAAATCTATAGAACTGTGTGTAAAATTGTGGTGATTGGTATTTTGAAATATTCTTAAAGTAATTTCAGGTGATTTGTGTTGAACAGTTTTAATTTTATCGTTTAACAACATGTCCGGCCATAATCATTCAGAAGGGTATACCCCGGGCTTGTCACGATGGATTGTATTATGAAGGAGGATGTCTGGAAAAATCTTATAATTACTAAATGTCAGGTTGGGCCTTTCGGCAATCGCTCAGGATCAACTAAAGTTGAAACCTGTTGATAATCAGGCAGAAATAATTCTGGGCAGCTACGCTATATACTTTCATTTCAGGTAATGCTCAAACCGACAACGTTTGCCTCTTTTTAGACACCCTCTTCATTTTTGTCATATGGTATTACCACATTTCTTCAACTTCTTTTTTAATATATGCCAGTGCTGCATTGGAAGGAGGCTGTTTTTCCAATAGCTCGTTCAGAACGGCTTCTCTTAGCTTGTTGGCTGTTTCGGCTTGCATACCGGCTTTTCTGATTAATTGAATGGTTGCATTTTTGGCAGTTTTTACAATACTCCAACATTCATCACTCATATAGATCTGTTGTGCGATATTATGGTCAAACTCGCTTTCTATAGATCTTATCAAGAGGCCTTCATATTCATTTTTATCTGCAGAATCAGGTACGGTACGGGTAAGCAATTTAGCAGGGCTGATCCTTTCTAAAAACAGTGCTATCCGCTCGTACGCCTGCAGGCGGATCGGCATGGCATTTTTTTGAGCTTCTTTTTGAATCAGGTACCTTCTCCTGCCTTCTTCGTTCTTTGTATGCAGTTTAAAAAAGTAATATGCTATAGCCCCGGTAACAATAGCCGGTACCGTACAGGCAATTACATAAAAGATTAAGTTTTCCATGGTGATCAGTGGTTTTTTTGACGAACCTTAAACGAAAATAAGTAAAAATTGTTTGCACAAATAAAAGAAATCGGACAGTTTAATTCCCGTTTTTAATATTTTCTCTGACCCATAAATAGAAGGCATCAAATTTCGGATGAATACGTATGGTCGTCAGGTCTTTTTCTTCGGCAGTTATTGTGGCTATGATATCTCCAGCAGGCATTTCGAGATCATCTTTAAATAATTGGGTCATTGCAGCAGCTCTTGATGCATTTACATTGAGATCATTACCGCTATTTTCAACAGAAATGATCAATCCATTATGTTTTTTGGCTGCGGTAGCTATTTTTCCTAAGAATTCTTTGGCGGCAGTTTCTATTTTGTTGCTACCTGCTTTTGCTCCATATAAAAAGGAGTTATTGGTCAGAACGGTGATAGCTCCATTCTGTACTCCGATCTGAGCGTTCTCCCCTAAGGATTTTTTTAAATCAGTAAGTACAATAAGTGCGATAGAGTCGTTTGAACTGAAAGTGTCTCGGAGCCCTTTTAGCTGAGCTTCCTTGCTTTCCAGTGCTTTTAATGTTTTATTCATGCTATTGGATTGCTGAGTCGATGCTGAAAGAAACTTATTCATATTATTCAGCAGTTCTTTGTTGCTTTCAGACAGCTGGGTTACTTGTGCATCGAGGTTTTGAACTTTACGTTCGGCACTTCCAAGATCTCTTTGGGTCTTGGCGAGCAGGGTGGATGTAGAGTCGTATTTACTACTCAAAGATTCTACCTGATCTTTAAGGTCTTTTCTGCTTTGAGCCAATACACCTGTTGTTAAAAAAAGTAAAGTTAGAGTAGGTAAAAAATACTTCATCGTATAGGTATTAAGTTGTGAGAAATTTAAAATCGACGCAATGTATCAATTTTTAAAAAGTAATGCACACACATCCTGTTGAATTTAATTGTAGCATATGTGTATAATGATGTTTTTTGTGGTGTTTATAACATTGTAAAAACTACGCTTTGTGTGTACCACCCAAATACGGGCATTCTTTTAACCGTTGCATCCCGTCAAACGGAACTTTTTGCTTATTGTAATTATATGCCGCCGCCAGCGTCTGGGTCATATTTTTATCACCCAGGCTTACGTCAACATCATCCATTGTAAATTGAGAGGGGTGTTCATAACCACAAGCATGAGTTATCTCGAGTAATTCTTTTTTAAAAGTTTTAAAGTAAGAGAACAGGCGATCGCTTTTAAGCGGTACATCGATACCGTTTTGCAGCCATTTGTTTTGGGTGGCCACACCGGCCGGGCACCGGTTCGTATGGCATACCTGTGCTTGTATGCAACCAATGCTCATCATAGCTTCCCGGGCAACGTTTATACAATCTACCCCCATGGCAAAAGCCATTGCGGCCCGTGCAGGAAAGCCTAATTTACCACTGCCTATAAATACGATGTGATCGGCGATATCGTAATTTTTAAAAATACGATATACATCACTAAAGCCGTATACCCAAGGCAGGGAAACATGGTCTGCAAAACTTGGCGGAGCAGCACCTGTACCACCTTCACCACCGTCTACGGTAATGAAATCAGGACCTTTGCCGGTTTCTTTCATAATCTTCGCAAGCTCTTTCCATTCGTCGAGTTTTCCTATTGCTGCCTTGATGCCCACCGGTAAGCCTGTTTCATGGGCTACTTCTTCTAAGAAATTAACCAATTCATTTACATTATTGAATACAGAGTGGTTTGGAGGTGATAAAACATCTTTGCCTATGGGAACGTGTCGGATTTCCGCTATTTCTCTTGAGATCTTTTTTCCGGGTAATACACCGCCTTTTCCCGGTTTTGCGCCTTGCGACAGTTTAATTTCAATAGCCTTGACACAAGGATTCTCATCGACCAGCTTTTTGAGTTTTTCCATAGAAAAATTCCCTTCATCATCTCTTACCCCGAAATAGCCTGTACCTATATGAAAAATAACATCGGCACCTTTTTTATGGTAGGGAGAGAGTCCGCCTTCACCGGTATTGTGGTATGCTCCTGCTTTTTTAGCTCCGAGATTCATTGATTCTACGGCTTTTGCAGACAAAGAGCCAAAACTCATTGCAGAGATATTAATAACGGAAGCAGGGCGATAAGGTCTTTTTCTATTGTGGTATGCTCCCATTATTTTTGCGCAGGGGACAAATGAATAATCGGTTTTGTTGGGGTGCCCTTCAGGGAGTTTATAAGGGATCATGGCATTATTGATAAAGATATATTGTTGTGCATAAATATCTCTGTCAGTACCAAAACCTTCATAATTATTTTCACGTTTGGCGGAAGCATATATCCAACCCCGTTCAATTCTGTTAAAAGGCAATTCTTCTCTGTTGTTAGCTACCAGATACTGTCTTAGTTCGGGGCCGATACTTTCGAGCATGTACCTTATATGCCCCACAATAGGAAAGTTGTGGCTGATTGTATGCGAACGTTGCACAAAGATATCGCGGATGGCAATAATAAAAAGGATAATTAATACCCAACCCCACCAGGGAATGCTGCCAAGAAATAGAATAACTGTGTTTATCATATAATTAAGTTCCTAAATAATCGTAAACTATATTTATAAATGATCTTACACCTAACAATAAACCGCTTTCATCAATGTAAAAGTCAGGTGTGTGGTGTTGTGTTGTTTTTTCCGAAGGTAAATCTACGGGCTTTCCTCCTAAAAAGAAATAAAAACCAGGAACTTCTTTTTGAAAAAAAGAAAAATCTTCAGCGCCTGTTACTGCCTTGGTCAGATTTACATTTTCTTTTCCTGCTGCTTTTTGCAGGCTGGGAATTATCCGGGCAGTTAACTCCGGGTCATTGTAAGTTATCGGCAGTCCACTCGCAATCTCTATGGTCGCTTCCGCCCTGTATGCTTTGGCTATAGCCAGAACCATTTCCTTCATTCGTTGATTTAGTATTTTTTGCATGTCATAATCTAATGTTCTGATGGTGCCGATAAGCTCGACTTCTTCGGGAATAATATTATTTCGAACCCCTCCACTTATTTTACCGATAGTGATTACGGCAGCCTCTTCAGTTAATTTCATTTCCCTGCTTATAATGGTTTGGAGTCCATCGACAATTTTTGATGCAGCAAGGATAGGGTCTACTCCGTTCCACGGGGAGGAGCCATGTGCCTGTATCCCCTTAACTTTGATGACAAAGCGTTGCGCCGCAGCCATTATCCCGCCGGGCTTATAAATGATCTGTCCGACATTTAAGTAAGAACCTATGTGCAAGCCAAAAATTGCATCAACATCAGGAGATTTTAAAACCCCTTCTTTGACCATGAGTTCTGCTCCTCCTTCCTCTCCGGGAGGGGCACCTTCTTCGGCCGGTTGAAAAATAAATTTAACCGTTCCGGCAAAATCATTGTTTTTACTCAATACTTCAGCAACGCCCATCATGATAGCGATATGTGTGTCATGGCCACAGGCATGCATAACACCGGTTTCTTTCCCTAGGTAGGTGGTTGTTACTTCAGATTTAAACGGAATTCCGGTCCGTTCTGTAACAGGCAGTGCATCGATATCGGCACGTAAAGCCACTACTTTTCCCGGTTTTTTCCCTTTCAGTACTGCTACGACACCTGTTTTGGCAATTCCGGTCTGTACATCGAGTCCCAGGCTTTTAAGGTGTCCGGCAATTTTACCGGCGGTGTTGAATTCACGGTTTGAAAGTTCGGGGTGTTTATGAAAGTACCTTCGCCATTCAATTATTTTTTCCTCGATGTTTTCAATATCCCTTTCAATCTGTTCAGATTGTGCTGTCATGGTAGAAATACCAAATAAGACCATGATAAATAACAAAGCTTTCATGTTTTTGTTAATTGGTTGATAAGTTGGTAGCATTTTATTGGCACCGCCAAAGGGTATAATACCCCGAGGCTTGCCTCGAAATTAAAATTTGTTTCCGACCAATGCCTTGTGTGCTTGCACCGAGGTAGTTTACTCTTTTTGAGGGTTCTTTCTTTTAAAGATAGGATTTTTAAAAAGATGTTTATAAATATTTGGATTGAACTTTAATAATAGCCTCTTTATGGTTAAATTCACGGTTTGATTAATGATACAAGATAAAAGGCTTTGGAACAGTATATAGCAGAGTTAAATGAAGCGCAGAAAGCGCCTGTATTGCATAAAGACGGACCACTTATGGTTATTGCCGGAGCTGGATCCGGAAAGACACGTGTACTTACGTACAGGATAGCCTACCTGATGGAACAGGGGGTCGATCCCTTTCATATTCTGTCGCTTACCTTTACCAATAAGGCGGCGAGAGAAATGAAGCATAGGATAGCCCAGATCGTAGGAGCCAGTGAGGCAAAAAACTTATGGATGGGGACTTTTCATTCAATTTTTGCAAAAATACTCAGGATAGAAAGTGACAAACTGGGGTACCCCAGTAATTTTACCATCTATGATGCTCAGGATTCGCAGCGGCTTATTGCAGCGATTATTAAAGAGATGGGGCTTGATAAGGATATTTATAAATACAAACAGATCCAGAATCGTATTTCTTCTTTTAAGAATAGCCTGATAACTGTCCGGGCCTATTTTAATAATTCAGATTTACAAGAGGCTGATGCTATGGCCAAAAGGCCGAGAATCGGGGAGATTTATGAGGAGTATTGTAACCGTTGCTTTAAAAGCGGAGCAATGGATTTTGATGACCTGTTGTTAAAAACCAATGAGCTGTTGACCCGATTTCCTGAAGTCTTGGCGAAATATCAGGAGAGGTTCAAGTATATCCTGGTAGACGAGTACCAGGATACCAATCATTCGCAGTATCTGATCGTCAGGGCATTAAGCGACAGGTACCAGAATATTTGTGTTGTAGGAGACGATTCGCAAAGTATTTATGCGTTCAGGGGCGCGAACATTAATAATATCTTTAATTTCCAGAAGGATTACGATGGGGTGGAGGTCTATCGCCTGGAGCAAAATTACCGTTCTTCGAATAACATTGTTAAAGCGGCCAATTCCGTTATAGAGAAGAATAAGAGCAGGCTGGACAAGACGGTGTGGACCGCAAATGAAGATGGCCCTTTGATCAAGGTGCATCGTTCTGTTACCGATTCTGAAGAGGGGCGTTTTGTCGCTTCCTCTATATTTGAGAGTAAAATGCAACGCCAGCTGTCTAATGCAGATTTTGCAGTTCTCTATAGAACCAATTCGCAGTCTCGGGCTATAGAGGATGCTCTTCGAAAACGCGATATTCCATATAGGATCTATGGAGGGTTATCATTCTACCAGCGTAAAGAGATTAAGGACGTATTAGCCTATTTACGCTTAGTAATAAACCCAAAAGACGAAGAGTCCCTGAAGCGGGTTATCAATTATCCTGCCAGGGGGATAGGAGCCACAACCATAGATAAGTTGATAGTGGCAGCCAAACATTACAACAGATCTATCTTTGAGGTGATGGAACACGTTAGGAAGATAGACCTGAAACTGAACAATCCGACAAAACAGCGTTTAGAAGATTTTGTAACCATGATACGGAGTTTTCAGGTTATGAACGACAGTGCTAATGCGTTTGAGCTTACGGACCATATCATAAAGAAAACCGGACTTATCAGGGAAATGAAAAAAGATGGTACTCCTGAGGGAATTGCCAGGCTTGATAATATTGAAGAATTACTGAATGGTATAAAAGATTTTGTCGAAGGACAGAAAGAAATTGATGAGGCTACAGGGGCACTTACTGAGTTTTTAGAAGATGTTGCCTTAGCTACGGACCTGGACAATGATAATGAAGATGACGATCGGGTTGCCTTAATGACAATTCACCTGGCAAAGGGACTTGAATTTCCGAATGTATATATTGTCGGTATGGAAGAGGATCTGTTCCCATCGGCACTGAGTTTAAACACCAGAAGTGAATTAGAAGAGGAGCGGCGGTTATTTTATGTAGCACTTACCCGTGCTGAAAAACAAGCATACCTGACCTACACGCAAAGCAGATATCGTTGGGGAAAGCTGATAGATGCCGAACCCAGCAGATTTATAGAGGAAATAGATGATGTTTTCCTGGAATATTTAACCCCACCGTTAGATTCGGGATACAGGTTCAGGCCTATGGTTGATTCTGATATTTTTGGAGAGGTGGATAAAAGCAAATACAGGCAGACCAAACCTGTATCGGGAACACCGCCATCAGTGCCAAGGCCGAATGAAGAAAAGTTGAGGAAGTTAAGGAAGTTAAAACCTGATCTGGGGCAGCCTGTCGCCAGTAATAATATTGCTCAAAACTTATCGGAAGGCAGTAAAGTAGCGCATACGAGATTTGGCAGGGGCTGTATTATCAAACTTGAAGGTGTGGGCAATGATAAAAAGGCTGAAATAAAGTTTGATAACGGCAGTGTGAAGAAGTTGCTTTTAAGGTTTGCTAAATTGGAAGTGTTGGATTGATTTTATATTATACTTTATAATTATGGCCGAGTTAATTCGTATTTATGAAGAGAACCCTAATCCCAGGGAGATAGCCAGGGTCGTTGAAATCCTTAAGAAGGGAGGGTTGATTATATACCCGACAGATACGGTATATGGCTTGGGCTGCGATATTACAAATTCCAGGGCGTTGCAAAAAATAGCCCGTATCAAAGGGGTGAAACTTGAAAAAGCTAATTTTTCATTTATATGTGCCGACCTGAGTAATTTATCCGATTATGTTCGTCAGATAGATACGCCTACGTTCAAGATATTGAAAAGGGCATTGCCGGGACCTTATACTTTTATTTTACCGGGAAGTAATAACCTGCCAAAAGACTTTAAGAAAAAAAAGACTGTCGGAATCAGGGTTCCTGATAATAGTATAGCCAGAGAACTTGTAGAAATGCTGGGGAATCCGATTGTTTCGACTTCAATTCACGATGAAGATGAGTTATTGGAATATACTACAGATCCCGAGCTTATCATAGAAAAGTGGGACAACCTGGTAGATGTTGTAATTGATGGCGGTTATGGAGATAATGTGCCTTCAACTGTTATCGACCTATCAGAAGAGGAAGTAATAGTTGTTAGGGAAGGAAAGGGCTCGCTTGATATTTTATAGGCAATAACTTTCACAAAACAAAAAGAACAACCCGTAAATAATTGTAATAGAAAAAGGCTTCGAAGTTACATCGAAGCCTTTTTTATATTTTTTATTCAACCGATTAGTTGATTTTAGGATCTTTCATTCCTTCTTCGATCATGTTGTAGAACTGATCCAGCTTAGGAAGCACAACGATTCTGGTTCTTCTGTTTTTCGCTCTGCCATCTTTACTTGAATTGTCAGCTACAGGAATGTATTCACTTCTACCGGCTGCGGTCATTCTAGCAGGGGCAACACCAAAGTCATTCTGTAAAATTCTAACAACTGAAGTCGCTCTTAACACACTTAAATCCCAGTTATCTTTAACGCTGGCTGTAGCGATTGGCACGTTATCTGTGTGACCTTCAACCATAAATTCGAAGTCCGGTTTGTTCTTAACTACAGTAGCAACTTTTCCTAATACTTCTCTTGCTCTTGCAGTTACTTTAGTACTACCGCTGGAGAATAATAACTTATCAGAGATAGAAACATAAACCACACCTTTTTCAACGCTGATTTCGATATCTTCATCATCGAGGTTTCCTAAAGCTCCTTTTAAGCTCTGTACCAATGCCAGGTTAACTGAATCCCTGCGCGTAACAGCATCCTGGAGTTTTCTGATGGTAAGGTCTTTTTCCTGAAGACTTTCCAAAGATTTTTCTAAGTTCTCAGCACCCTTTTTAGTCAGGTCTGTGAAATTACCAATTTGGTTAATAAGGTCTTTATTGCTTTCGCTAAGTCTTGCAATCTGGCTATTTAATGAAGATTTTTCTTCTAGACAAGAATTTAATTTAACTGTTGCAGAATTTAAAAGGTCTTGTGACTCCTTGTACTTGGTCTCTAACTCCGTATATTTCTTTTGAGACACACAAGAACTTAATAATACGGTTAATCCTAAACCGTAAAAAAGAATTTTTTTCATAACTAACATGCTTAATTTAAAGTTCAACCAAAAATATTAAAATATGTTAAAACAAAATAGGAGTTTATCGTTAATCTTTTACTAAACTGCTATAGTGTTTTCTTTTTCTTACGAAATAGGACCATACTATGGATGTGCATGCATGGTATTTTTTATAACCATACAATTTCTGTCTTTTTTTCAATAAGTTCGGAAGGTTCCAGTAATAACTCATATGAGCCCTGAATATTGCATAGAGGTGCTGCAATTTAAATTGAAATAAAAAGCGCACTGCTGCTATACCGTCAAGAACCAGGCGCAAAAGAATTAAAGGAAAAACTCTCGACAGAGGTAAATTCTTGGTCAATGAATACAATGAATTCCTGAAGTTTAAAAAGGTCTTTTTGGGGTTCATGTTATTCAGGGTGGCTCCTCCGACATGAAATATATGAGAAGTACCTGTATAAACGGTTTTATAACCTCTGTTCTGTGCTCTCCAGCACAGATCAATTTCTTCCTGGTGAGCAAAGTAATCTTCGTCAAAACCTCCCAAAGTATCAAAAATGTGTTTTCTTATAAACATACAGGCTCCGGTTGCCCAAAAAATTTCCTTAATATCATCGTATTGCCCGTTATCTTCTTCCAGTGTTTGAAAAACCCTGCCACGACAGAAAGGATATCCGAACATATCTAAAAAACCTCCGGCAGCACCGGCATACTCAAAATATGATCTTTTTTTAAAATCAAGAATCTTTGGTTGGGCGATAGCGACTTTTTCATCCTTCTCAAATAAATGGTAAAAAGGTTCAAGCCAGTTTTCAGTGACTTCAACATCGGAGTTTAAAAGGCAATATACGTCTGCTTCAATATGTTTAAGGGCATCGTTATATCCCTTGGCAAATCCGCCATTTTCCATATTGGCGATGATATTGATTTCAGGAAACGACCGCTTTAGGAAGGGGATTGATCCATCTTCCGATGCATTGTCTGCTACATACACCGTTGCTCTTTCGGAATATTTTAAAACAAAAGGTATGAATTGTTCCAGAAGGGATTTTCCGTTCCAGTTTAGAATTACAACAGCTATTTGGAGATCTTTATTCAATGATATTCAGGTAAATCTTTTAAAAAAATATAGTGTTCATTTTCATAATCCAGCTTACAAAAATAGTGCCTTAAACCATTGGTCACCATTAAAAAGTCTGCTTTAAGCGTCAGGTTATATCTGGCTATCTGATCGAAAGTTTCCTGCGTAATGTTAACAGAAGGGGCTTTACATTCGACAACCACGTTAATAGTTCCGTCGGGGTGATAAACAATCACATCATATCGCTTGTTTAAGCCGTTGATTTTTAACGATTTTTCTACGTTTATAAGTTGCTTGGGGATTTTTTTTTCCCGGATCAAAAACTGAACAATGTGTTGCCGAACCCATTCTTCCGGTTGAAGCACCACAAATTTTTTGCGAATCTCATCGAAGATCTGGATATTATTTTCGCTACTTTTGAAGCGAAAGTCATATTTTGGAAGGTTCAGTTTTTGCATCAGGCAAATATGCAAATTACCTGGCAGATTACACAACATAAAATATTGTAATTGTTCAGGACTTGTTTTAATCATAATACTTTTTAATGGAAGAGGTTAAACAGATAGTGACAGACATACGAAAAGGAGATATCAGGCCCATTTATTTTTTAATGGGTGAGGAACCCTATTATATAGATAAGATTGCCGAATACATAGAAAGTAATGTGTTATCTGAAGAAGAAAAAGGGTTTAATCAGATGGTGCTTTACGGTCGTGATGTATCGGTAGAAGAAGTGGTTTCTAATGCCAAGCGTTTTCCTATGATGGCAGAGCGGCAGGTGGTTATCCTAAAAGAGGCTCAGGAGCTGAGCAGGACCATAGAAAAGTTTGAAGGGTATATCGAGAATCCCCAACCGACAACGGTATTGGTTATATGTTATAAATATAAAACTATTGATAAACGGAAAAAACTCTATAAGGCTTTAAAAAAGGCCGATGCTCTTTTTGAATCTAAAAAGCTCTATGAGAATCAAGTGCCGGATTGGATCAGGAGGGTGCTGGCCGGTAAGAATTACAGCATTAGTGTAAAAGCCTCACAAATGCTGGTGGAGTTTCTGGGAACGGATTTGGGGCGTATCAATAATGAGCTCGAAAAGTTACAGATTATATTGCCCGGGGGTACGGAGATCACGCCAGAAATCATTGAGGAAAACATAGGGATCAGTAAAGATTACAATAATTTTGAATTAAGAAAGGCTGTCGGGGACAGGGATTTTTTAAAAGCGACAAGGATTATAAGTTATTTTACTCAAAACCCAAAGGACAACCCTTTGGTTGTTACCGTTTCATTGTTGCATAATTTCTTTTCCCAGTTATTGCAGTATCATGGGTTGACCGACCATTCCAAAAAGAGTGTGGCAGCAGCTTTAAAGATCAACCCTTATTTTGTCGGAGAATATCAGGCAGCAGCAAGAAACTATCCGATGAAGAAGGTGAGTATGATTATTTCTCACCTTCGGGAAATTGATGTGAAAGGGAAGGGGGTAGGAGCTAATTTGACCCAGGCCGATCTGTTAAAGGAATTGTTGGTAAAGATAATGGCATAGCCTTAAATGTTTTTCCTGTAAACGATGCCTAGTCTGCCGTACTTTTAAACTTCTTAATGGCCTCATTTGGCTCGATAATATTATAACCTTTCCAAAAGGCCGGATCGTATTTCGACAGGTATTGGGGAACTGCATCCGGTTTCTCCTTAAAGTTATTGAAAAGGGCTTCTTCGATGGGGGTATTTTCAAATACAATCATTTCAGTTTTATCGGTATTTCTTACAACAAAGTTCAGGTCACTGGCAATTTCGTTTTGCTTTCTTCGGCCTTTAACATGTTTGTTTTTTTCGATAATTTTAACGGGACGTTTAAAACCTACCCTTTGTCCTTCTGTTTCTTCGGCATATTTCAGAATGTATTTGTTTCTGCTGTTTTTTTCGTAAAGCAGGGTTCCTTTATGTAAATATTGGTTTAGGGAAACTCCCAGTAAGCTGAACCTGCGTAACGGTTTTACATTTTCATAATCAACTCTTATAACGGCAAAATCGTCTGCATTAATATAGATGGTGCCTTTATAATCGGCACTATATTTTGGAATGAATGAAACCTTGTATACCGTATAATCGTGTAGCGTTGTCAGGTTTTCCAGCTGAAACTCATATTTTCGATCCTTATGAATGAAATTCAGGTCAGCTCCTTCAAAAATGAAACTCTTGTGCTGCAACCGGGTGATGGCCTGTTTCCTGAACTGCAAGAACCTTTCTTTTCGATCTTTCTCCCGTTTTTGTTGTTCTTCCAAAGCAGCTTGTGCATCTTTTAGCTGTTGGTTGTCTCCATCGCCAAAAAAAGAAGAGTCGATTTCTGTTTTAGTGCCGATAAGGCCTGATTTGATTTTAAAGTAAGAGTCTCTCTTAACTCTTTTTTTAACGATACCTTGTAGTTTTTCCGTGATAGCCTTTACAGACATTTCATTGTTCTTATCATAAAGACGGGAAGCCTTTATGATATCTAGTTTTGCCTGGAAGTTTTCGTCAGCTATCTTACCGTAAAACTCACCCAACACCTCTGAATGATGTGAGCTGTGCGACGGGACTGCATTTACCAGGCTGTCTACAAACCGTTGATTAAATTCAGGAATGGAGCTTTTCGTTAGTTTTGCTTCTTTTCTTTCTATATCGGTATAATAAGAACTCCGTACAAAAAGTTTTTGTTTCAGGAAATTGTGATCGTAATTCTTTTCAAGACTGTCTTTAACCCGTGTTATGATTTCATCGATAGTATAATCTTTATTTAAGAGGACAATTTCATCGAGCTCAATATCCTTAGGTTTTAATGCGATAATTGAGTCATTGAAGTCGCGAAGCAGCATCGCTTTCTCCTGATATCCCAAACAACTTATATATAATGAATCGTGCGCTTTGGTACTATCGGGCAAGTAAAAAGTGAATTGGCCGGATTCTGAACTTATAATGCCTGTTTCTTTATTTACTGAAATGGTAGCAAAGGGGACAGGTTTTCTGTTCAGGCTGTCTATGACTTTACCTGTGACGGTTTGTTGAGCAAAGGTAAAATGACCAATGAAGAAAATAAAAGACAGGTGGTAAAATGATTTCATATGTTTGATTTTATGGTTTGAAAATAAAATATTACATACGAAGTTGTATCTGCTTTAATATTTCCTTAGCTTGGATTTATAACTAATTAACATTATCACCTACTATTTAACAGTTTTTAAGGAGAAGTGTCGTATTCAAGAGCTATCGGTATTCATAATACGTCCAAATTAACGAGTCTTGTAATGTTTTGAGAATTTGCTCCGGGATGGACAGCTATGAATTTACGGGGTAGCATGTTTTACGGTTTGAACATAAATCGCAGTATAAAAAGCAAAAAAATACCACAAATCAATAATGACTTATGGTATCAGGGATCCTGTTAATTAAAACTTACCTGTATATGCTTGTTCATAAGGTTTTCCATAATTTTCCAAAAGCATATCGAGAATTTTTACATTGGGAGCATAATAATCTGTCGGATCTTCACTTAGATTTGTGGCATACAAAGCTAATTTTTGCTTATCACCTTCTAAAAAGGCTATGGTTCCTTTGCAATACCAGGTCCATTGTTTATCAGAATAATCGGTAACAGATTTTTTCATATAAAATACGGCCTTGTCATATTGATTGGCCATCGCATACATTTGTCCGATGTTCCAGTAATCTACCGTTTTTTTTCTGGTGTCATCCGAATTCATCAGAAACAGTAACTCACTTGCAGCTTCAATATACTGTTTGTTTTGCGCCAGTGTTTTCCATTTTTCCTGATATGTGCTATCAGTAGCTAAAGCGATACTACCCAACATCAATGAAGTACACATGAGGCTTAGTAAAAGTAAGGTGATCTTTTTCATTTTTTTAGTTTTATAAATGTGACACCTATAATTTAATGAAAAAAAAGCACTTTTTTACAAAGGTCTTTAAACAGTTTACTATTTGGTTGATACAGGTACATTGCTTTGCCTTAATAAAATGTACTAAGGCTTTTCCAATACCTTCTTGTGTTATGTCAGCAGGGAAGTTCTAAACTTTTCTTCCATCTAAACTGAATTTACCGGCTCCTAATAATCCGATGGCTATAAAAGCAATAAGGTAGAGTAAAGACATTTCCTGTTTTGCCAGCGGGTCATTTCCATGTACCATAAAAGCGGCAACAGCCATAGTAACGACAGGAAAAAGGGATGCCAGTCTGGTTTTAAATCCTATAATAATGAAAATAGGAGCGATCAGCTCTCCGATAATGGTTAAGATCAGGGAAATCGTGGGACTTAATCCCATAAAGCTCATAAACTGAATTTCTTCTCCTGATAATAACATTTGCAGTTTGCCATACCCGTGGGTCATCATTAAAAGGGAAATCCCAACTCTCAGAACCGTTAAACCTATATTTGTATAGTTTCTCATATTAGACTGTTTTAGCTCCTAAAAGTAACAAAATGTAGAAGGAAAGCAGAAGAGATATCCAATAAGTTTACTCGATAAGCGGGATTTAATCCCGATAACAGCTTCGGTTTGTTGTTTGTTTCATTTTAGGTATGGAGGATTAAATCAGTGCTTTGCTTTGCTTCCGAACGGACACCTTTTAATCATGTATTTTAAACCTGAGTGGTATACGTCAAGATTATTACCAAAGGGATCTCTCGAATCCGTATAGATATTATTGCCTTGGTCATTATATATTTTAATCCCTATTTTGGCATCGTATTCTATAGTAGTAGTACCGGTGCTGGTAGCTATTTCCCGACCCTTATTTTCGCTTTTGGATCTATCGTAGTCTTTTTTTCTTTTGTCCTTGTATGAAGTAATATTTGTACCATATGAGCGGGTTCCTTTTTGATTTACATCGAATGAACCAAATACAACGTATTCAACACCCAGGAGTTCTGCCAGGTCTTTCGGCGGTTTTACAGCTATATTGGATGCATCAAGATTGTTCTGCGCTAACAGGGCATTGGTATTCATCGGATCCTGTACAACAATACCCTGAAGAATCTCTTCCTTGAAAATGACTGCACAGTCTTCTTGTATTTGAATTCCCATAGCATCAGGGGAAATAGAGGGTTCGTTGCTGACGACCCTAAAGGGCAATACGGCTAATTTTCCTTTTCTTTCCGAAGCGCTTATAGCCTTGAGAGCAGGGGAGACCATAGCGTTGATAATTTCTGTCCGACCGCTGGAAAAATCTATTTTGTGGATGTCCTTTCTGGGAATCTCATATTCGAGATCTTCACCGGTGTACTTAAATTTTATACTATTCTCAGAAATACTGATTACTTTTCCTTGTTTTTGCTCGCCATTGAGCATGGTTATCACATCTGATTTGTCCTGAGCGTAAACCGGAGTATGGATAACAGTATTTACAAAACAAAACAATATTGAAAACAGGAAAAAATGTTTAGAGGATTTCATAACTTGATTGTGATTGGTTTATGTTGATTGACTTAAAGTTATGGAAAATAACTGTTTGATTTGAAGTGTTTTATGTTTTTTTTAGTCTATATCCCGGTTTTGTCATGAACCTTATTGAAGGTCTTTTTAATAAATTCCGGGGCATTGAACCGGTATCCGATATACACTAATCCGTATATTTTGTCGTTTATAAGCCTGTTGTTTTTTGAACCTGAGGTATACCAGTTGGAGTTTAAATTGAATGCAGTGCCCAGGAAAAATCGAGGAGCATTATATCCGATTTGCAGGCCACCTTCAATAGCCATGGAAAAGTAAGTGTTTTTTTCTGTATAGAGATTATTACTCCTGTCTGGTTTATAATTTGAGAATTTAACACCTGTTAATGTAGTTGCATAGGGGGCAATGTACCATCGGTTGTGGATTACCCAGGTATAATAATACGACATGGCAGCGCTGAGTGTGAATATATTTTCAACACTGCTAATGTTCGTGAATTCCTTGCCTCTGACAGCGTAGTGATCATAATAGTAACTTACCGAGGGAATTAATGATCCGGAACTCTTTTTTTGCCATTCCGTTTGAAAGTATATACTTTTAAGTGAATATTCGGGATTCATAACATATCCGGTAGTGCCTCCCCAAGAGGTAATTGAAAGACCGGGAAGTTGAATATACGGATCGACACCTTCTTGCCAGCCCGGTAAAAAATCGTCGGTATTGGTAACATAAAAGCCACTTACTTTGCTATAATGCAGCTCTTGTATCCATTTACCAAAGAAGAGTCTGAATTTTAGATCATTGAAGGAAGATGCTCCTTTGAGGTCATCATCATCATTTCCCGGCAGGAATTTTGGAGAAAATCCAAAGCTGACGCTTAAAAACCTGTAATTAAGAATAAAGAATGTCCGAAGTGAATTATTATTCATAATACCTAATTCTTCCTGATTAGGAGTGCTTCTTTTACTAAAATAACTATCGGCACGTGTATCAACGTTGGCTTTAAACATGATCTTATCATAATAAGAGATCACAGGAAAAGTATCTTGTTTTGTTTCTGTGTCTTGTCCGAAAAGAGGAGAAAGAGATAACAAGACGATACTGTGTAATAGTAATTTATTCAAAATCAAAAGGTTTATATGGCAATGTCTAAAGTACTACATGAATTGTAAAATCCAAAAAAACTTGTATATTTTGATGGTTAAAAGTCTGAATTGATCGTTAAATTATTATAACAATGTCAATAATTTGTAAAAACTGTGGAACAGAGGTGGTTGGGAATTTTTGTGCCGATTGCGGGCAATCGGCCGATACGCAAAGGCTGGATATAAGATACATATTGCATGATATCCAACTAGGGCTTTTATATTTTGATAAAGGGTTGTTTTACACCGTTAAAGAGCTTTTTATACGACCGGGACATACCGTGAGAGAGTTTATAGAAGGAAAACGTGTAAATCATTTTAAACCGCTATCCCTGGTGATCTTGTTAGCGACATTTTATGCTCTTCTTGTTTTCTTACTTGATTTGTCTTTTATTGAAGCAAATGTCGAAAACCCTTCCGGTAATGTCATTGATTATGGTTTTCTAAACCAATGGATAACTCAGCATTATGCTCTTGTAGCGCTTGGACTTATTCCTGTTTTGAGTTTAGGGTCGTATATTTCTTTTAAAAATCAAGGCTATAACTTTATGGAACACATGGTGTTAAATGCTTATGCTTCAAGTCAGAGATTGTTACTGCATATAGCTTTAATACCGGTTATATACATATTGTACGGTACCACTTATTATCCGTGGGTTTCGAGAGTACTTTTATTGTTGAATTTTATACTGATTTGCTGGTGCTATTCACAGTATTTTAATAAACAATCGAAAGTAAAAAGCATCTTGTGTACTGTCTTAACCGGGATAATAGCTTATACTATTTTAATAGGCTTGTTTGTTTTTTGGATTTATTTAAATTCGGGATCGGTTTAAACTCTAATTCAAATGGTTATAGTTGCTCCCGGTGCTTCTAAAAATGCCGGATGTGCAGCACGGGCCGGAGATGCAACCAAATTACCATCTTCACGAGTGTGGTTCAGAGGAATACCCTGATATTCTCTTCCTGTTAAGATTACTTTCAGGAGCCTGCATTGGGATAGGCCGTAATTTTTTTTACTCGATCATCGAGATTTAACTGCTCCGACGCTTGTCCTTGTGAAATAGTCTTGATGGAATTTCACAGGGCTTGCGTCGAAATGTTTTGCCATACGCCAGCCGGCTCCATCGCTAAAAAGGTCTGCCAGGCCTTTTCTTTACGCTTGGCCCTCTCGTGGGCTTGCCCCGAGGTAGTTTACTCTTTAGTCAGGATGTACCGATCTGAAAGTTCACCGGTTATTTTATTTCCCTGAAGATCGAGTTGAATCAGTTTATTTTCTCCGACGAAATATTTAGATGCTCTGTCTTTTATATTGTTTAGGGTTATTATTGTACCATTATCATCCCAGCTAAAAGTACCATGATCCTTGAAGGTGTCAGCTTCTTTGCCAAGGTATTCTTGTTCTAACGAATAACTATTATCTGAACTTATAATCAGTTTGATTTGAATTCCTTCACAGTCGGCACATGGCAATATGCCGGTATATGCCCCTTCCCAATCCAGTGAGTTTTGAGCATTATGTATGTCGCCAACAACTTTTTGATCGACCTCTTCAGAATGTTGCGGCTTGTTTTTACAGCCGGTGAAAGCTCCGTAGCAAATCAATAGGCTTAAGACAAATTTTTTCATTGTAAACTTTTATTATGATCGTTTATAACAAATACGAAGAATCATGAGAAAAAGATCTTATAAAGCGGGGTATTGTTCCGGATTTACTTCGTGCATGATATCGTAAACCTTTTCAAATATATCTTCAGCATTCGGTTTCGAGAAATAATCGCCATCCGTACCATATGCAGGTCTGTGTGGTTTTGCTGTTAAGGTTTGCGGTGCACTGTCCAAATATTGATAAGCTCCTTGTTTCTCTATAATCTCCTGTAAAATATAGGCAGAACATCCACCGGGAACATCTTCATCAATAATGAGTAATCTATTGGTTTTTTTGACGCTTTTCACTACATCGTGATTAATATCGAAAGGGAGTAGTGTTTGTGCATCTATAATTTCAATATCAATCTGAACGGCCAGAAGGTCTTTAGCTACCTGCTCGACGATTCTTAATGTAGAACCGTATGATACAACGGTGATGTCAGCTCCTTCTTTAACAGTTTCCACAACCCCGATCGGAGTTTTAAACTCGCCGATATTGACCGGCATTTTTTCTTTTAAGCGATAACCGTTCAAGCTTTCTATTACCAAGGCCGGTTCGTCTGTTTCGAGTAATGTGTTATAAAAACCGGCAGCTTTTGTCATGTTCCTGGGTGTTAAAATATACATCCCTCTTAAAAGGTGTATAATCCCTCCCATCGGTGAACCGGCATGCCATATACCTTCTAGTCTGTGTCCGCGGGTTCTGACAATAACAGGGGCCTTTTGTTTTCCGGCGGTTCTGTAGCGTAGCGTAGCCAGGTCATCACTCATGATCTGTAGTGCATATAGCAGATAATCGAGGTATTGAATCTCGGCTATAGGTCTTAATCCTCTCATCGCCATTCCGATTCCCTGACCTAAAATAGTAGCTTCTCTGATACCTGTATCTGCAATACGGAGAGGGCCATACTTTTCCTGTAAGCCTTCAAGTCCCTGATTTACATCCCCGATATTACCACTGTCTTCTCCGAAAACCAGCGCTTCCGGATATTTGGCAAAAAGCGCATCAAAATTGTCCCTTAGCACTACACGACCATCTACTAATTCAGCATCATCATTATAAACAGGGCTGATTTCAGCAACTGAGGTGGCATTATCGCTGTTTTCATTATATAATAAAGAGCTGTATTCCGGCTGTGTTCGGTTCATAAATTGACCAATCCAGTTCTTCAGCTCTTCTTTTTCAGGAAAATTTTCAGTGCTTAGATATCTTAATGTTTTTCTTGCTGCTGCAATGATATCACGTTTAACAGGTTCATCGATGGATATCAGGTCATTTTTAATTTTGGTAATAAATGATTTGTTGATGCTTTTTCCCCCGATTTTATCTAACAGGCTAACCACCTCTTTTTGGTCTTTTTTGATGGGATCCAGAAAGTCAGCCCATGCTTGTTTTTTCTGATCCCTAACCTCTTTTTTCAGCTTTTTATCCAACTCCGTAAGTTCTTCGTCTGTTGCCAGGTTATTGGCGATGATCCATTCTCTGAACTTAGTATTACAATCGTGTTCCTTTTCCCATTCCAGGCGTTTTTTGCTTTTATAGCGCTCATGAGATCCGGATGTCGAATGCCCCTGGGGTTGTGTTAACTCGGTAACGTGTACAAGCACGGGTACATGCTCTTCGCGTGCAATTTTTCCGGCCTTTTCATAGGCATCAATAAGAGCAGGGTAATCCCAGCCTTTAACGATTATAATCTCGTAACCTTCATTTTCAGTATCTCGCTGAAATCCTTTAAGAATTTCGGAAATATTTTCTTTTGTAGTCTGATGTTTTGCGGGAACGGAGATACCATAAGCATCATCCCAAACACTGATCACCATCGGAACCTGCATTACGCCTGCTGCATTTACAGTTTCAAAAAACAAACCTTCACTGGTGCTTGCGTTACCTATTGTTCCCCATGCAACTTCATTTCCGTGAACCGAAAACTTATCCTGGTTAATTCCCGCTACATTTCTGTATATTTTTGAAGCCTGTGCCAAACCGAGCAGTCTGGGCATTTGTCCTGCTGTCGGAGAAATATCGGCGCTGCTGTTCTTTTGTTTGGTGAGGTCTACCCATGTCCCGTCCGGATTATTGCTTTTGGTAAGGAAGTGTCCTCCCATTTGCCTTCCCGCACTCATGGGCTCTTTTTCAATATCGGTATGGGCATATAGACCTGCAAAAAAGTGTGAGGGTTTTAACTCGTCTATGGCCATCATAAAAGTTTGATCGCGATAATAACCGCTCCTGAAATCGCCATTTTTAAAAGCTCTGGCCATAGCCAGTTGCGGTAATTCCTTTCCATCCCCAAAAATCCCAAATTTTGCTTTGCCTGTTAATACTTCACGTCTTCCTAAAAGGCTGCATTCCCTGCTTAAAACCGCAATTTTGTAATCACTTAATACTTGTTGCTTAAAATCTTCGAAAGAAATGTTTGTCTGGGTATTGGTTTCTGTCTGCATATTACTTTTAATTCGAGTGCTTACAAAAGTAGTTAAAAGAATCGTTTTTTACAATCCTACAGCATCTTAAAACAATGAATAATTATTAATTAAACAGACTCATAAATGAATTATTCTTAATTTTTAGGAAAATATCAGATTCTTAGTGAGAATTATTCAATTATAGCTCTTGGGTTTAATTTAGAACCATTTTCTTGTAAAGAGGCCGATTAATGTTCTTGGACTTAAGGTTACTATGAATCGGATTTTTTGATCATATCTCTGGTCGGCGATCTCCCAGCCATTATTCGAGTACACAGGCAAATACAGTTCGAAATAATCCGGAACAAGGTTTAACCGGATACCGGAATCATATACGAATTGTGTGGATATCCCTCTGTTTTTAACCAATCCGATATCGCCATAGGCTTCGATCCAACGCCAGATATTAATACTTGCGTTTGTAGTCATCATCCAGTTATTGGCATACGGATTATCCAGTTTGGATTTAAATCCGCCTTCTGCAATTATTAACTGTTGGCTAAACAGACCTGTATCTTCTGATCTGCCAAGGTAATTGTAGTCGAAAAGGTAATCGGTAGGCCTGTCCAAAGCAAAACTAAAGTAATCGGATGTAGTGTCGTTGTATATAAATTTTCCGGCAAAGAAGCGAAGGTTTAATTGTAAGTTGTTCTGGAATAGCTTCCTGTAGTCAACATTTACCGAAACTTTTGAAAAATTATTTGCTACCTGACCGTCAATGAACCAGGTAAGATGTTTAACGGCACCGATGTTGCTGTAATTATACCTGGCGTTAAAAACGCTGTAATCCGGATTTGTTTCTATCGACGGATCCTGATCCCTTATTACATTCACGAATCGAAACATGAGCGATTCACGTTCGTTAGACCTGAGGTCGTCCGGTCTGAAACCAAAACTTACCACAGGAGTTATGGTACTATATCTTAAATCGGGAGCATAGTGATAAGATGAACCTCCAATGGCATAATTCACCACGTACATATTACTGTTCTGAATATATTTTCTATATAGTAAAGATCCGCCTCCGACCAAAGCCTTTTCTTTAAGAGCATATGATGGTCGGATATCATAAATAAACGGTTGATTTAAAAAGGTTTTATTGTAAAGGCGCATGCCTGGCGTAAATCCGTCATATAGATTGTATGTGGCAACAGGAACAAAGAAGACTTGTTTGTAGTATGGATTTTCAGTGTCTTTGAAAAATTGCAGTTTTAACCTTTTATTACTGGAAAGGAATCCCCCGGTTGACTTCCAGTTATTACGCTGGTTAAATTCGGGGATGACTTTATCATAATTTAAAACAAGCTTGTCAATTCCTGAATCGGGAATTGTCAACCTTCTTTCATTCCGGATGTCATTAAGCCATTGTTTAGAAACAACAGAATCGTTTTTACTGATACCAAACAGGGTAATAGGTACTTTGGTCCCTGTCTGATTTTTAATTGTAAGTGTAATGGAATCTTGTTTTTTCTTAACTTTTTTGATCTTAAAATCAATATACTTTTCTGTGTCTACAAAATCGGTAAAAAACCAATCGACATTCTTCGGAGCATTTTCTTTTAAAAGCTTCTCGAAATTTTCCTGCGTTACGATAGTGGTTCTGTAATTATTATAAAACTCCTTAATTATGCTATCAACATGATCTGATCCGAGATAGTTCTTGAGGTAGGTGAGGCCTACACCTGCCTTATACTTATTAGCAATTTTGTTATTAAACCGAATAAGGGAATCGCTTTGAGTAGAAAGTGGCTGGTTCAGGTTTTTACGAACCATCAGCATGTATAGAAATGGATACTGTTCGTTAAACTCCATTTCAGACAAGTGATAAGTTCTGAGTAGCCATGTGTCGGAAAGGTTTCCTATAAGTTTCATCTTTGGATAGAACTCGTTCACATACTGCATCATCAAATAAGTTTGGATGCCGTCTAAAATCCACTTTTCTTCTCTGGGATTAAGCTTTATGGTGTTTTCAAGATAATTATTCAGGAGTGTTTTTAAAAGCTTTAGTTCAAACTGAAATTCATCTTTAAAAGGTCTTATAAACGAGGGAAGCTGGTTGAGTCCGTATAAAGGATTCTTTTTGTATTCAATATCCGTTACCAGTATTTTTTCATTGGGGTAGGGGCCGAGTCTTTCGGTTACAAAATTAACAATCCGGTCTACAGACGAAGCCTTGGTGATATCATTTAAATTTTTGGAATCTATATCTGTAATCAGCGTTAAATGACTGTTTGTGAAAAGAGAAAAATGAGTAGTCTCTTTTTGAAGAAAGAGTTTTATATCGGATTGGTTCTCTCCGTGTAAAACTACAGTGGTGCTTCCGTCTGAACTACTTGTCTTTACCAGGTCTAAATCGGTGATAATTTTAAATGCCGACGGGTAGGTAAACTCAACCTCGCAATCTGTATTGAGGGTATAAAGGTCATCGAGGTCTTTATTACTGTATAGTTTCCATTGTTTGTGATAGACACTGGGAGTGATGTACCAGTATCTTAAGTTAAAATTCCCCTCGGTGGTAAAACCATAGTCAGTAAATTTACTGTTAGGAAGCTTTATTACATAAGTCAATGTAAACTTGTAGTGTTTACCGGGGTATACCGGATGATTTAGCTGAAGTTTTATGAGGTCATCAGATTCGGTTCTTTGCCATTTTAAATTTTTGAAATTTGTATCGGTAATGCCGAGTATACGGGTTTGTCCGCGATCTTTATCCTTGGCAAAATGCAAACTCTTATTAAAGTTTTCTGCAAACCTCCTGGCTAAAGGAGTGTTTTTGTTCGCAAATGAATTATTCCAATCATTTAAATAGATAGCATTCAAAGTATCGTTAGAGCTGTTGTGGAATATAATTTCCTGCTGAATATTAATCTCTTTTTTTTGAGAATTGAGGGTAGCAAATATTTTCTGGCTGTTTTGACCGAAGACAGGATGAAATGCAATAAACGATATCAGGCATAAAATATTGGAAAGTTTCAACATTAACTTTTTTGCTTTTATCATTAAAATGATTAGTAATTTTATAGTCTCAGATGGTCAAGTTGAAACAATAATTTGTTCACATATTGCAATATTAAATAAAAAAATAGATTATCAAAGTATTTTTTATTACAATACTAATATCCAAATTAAACTAGATTATATTATGAAAGCTACCGATTTAAAAGAAGGTGAATATGATATCTTTTATGCAAATTATATTAAAGTTCTGGGAGATGCTACGTTGTTTAAATCTCTTAAAAACAGTGTCCATGATTTTGCTGAAATGATTAAAGGTCTTCCGGAAGGGAAGCTGTTACATGCTTATGCACCCGGAAAATGGACCATCGCAGAAGTCATACTTCATGTCATGGATGCTGAGCGTATATTTCAGTACAGGTTATTGAGAATTGCCAGAAACGATCAAACGAATTTGCCGGGGTTTGATGAGAATGAATATGTTCCGGTATCGATGGCAAATGTCAGAACCAAAGAAAGCTTGCTGAATGAACTGTATGCTGTCAGGCAAAGTTCAACGGAGCTGATCCGGGGGTTAGATGAGGAAATGTTAAACCGGACCGGGTTTGTGATGAATAAGCCGGTAACAAGCCGGGCGATAGCATTTATTATATGCGGGCACATGCTGCACCATCTAAAGATTGTCAGGGAAAGGTATTTAAAGTAAACTATCTTGGGGCTAGCCCACGAGAGGGCCAAGCGTAAAGAAAAGGTCTGGTAGACCTTTTTAGCGATGGAGCCGGCCGGCGCATGGCAGAACATTTCGACGCAAGCCCTGTGAAATTCTGTCAGGACTATTTCACGAGGACAAGGTCGGAGTATTTAAATCTCGATTATCAAGTAAAAGGAGCCGTTAAGGCTCCTTTTTTAATCTTCAGAATCATTGTCTTCCGGAACTTCCACATCATCAGAAGAAATGTCATCGTTTGAATAGTCTTCTTCATCTTCAAAATTTTCCATGGTGCTGGCCAATCTGGTGCTAACCTTTACCAGATAGACAGCATCTTCAGCTCTAACTTCAAGTGCATCGACTGTTTCATTCTTGGCATTTTTAAAGCTTATGATATCATCATCTCCATATCCGTCTGGATATTTTTCAACCAACATGGATAAAATTTCGTTGGTTAACTTTTTGTAATCGACTATAACACGTTTCATAGGCTAGTTGGTCTTGGTAACTAGTTAAATTTAATATATTTTTTTTTTAATTGTATCTACGGATTTTAAAAAAATTACATGTCCAACAGATAGGCAAAAATCAGTGGGGCTACTATGGTTGCATCCGATTCAATGATGAATTTTGGGGTATCGATATCTAACTTACCCCAGGTGATTTTTTCATTAGGAACTGCACCTGAATACGAACCGTAACTTGTTGTTGAATCTGAAATCTGACAAAAATAACTCCAGAAAGGAACGTCTTCCATCTCAAGGTCCTGATACAGCATAGGAACTACGCAGATAGGGAAGTCGCCTGCAATACCACCACCGATCTGGAAGAAACCGATTCCGTTTTCCGAATTTTTAGCATACCAATCGGCCAAAAAGGTCATGTATTCTATACCACTTTTCATGGTACTTGCCTTTAGTTCTCCCTTAATGACGTACGAAGCAAAAATGTTACCCATAGTACTGTCTTCCCAACCGGGAACAATGATCGGAAGATTCTTTTCTGCAGCGGCAAACATCCATGAGTCTTTAATGTCGATTTCATAATACTCTTCTAAAACGCCACTTAAAAGTAATTTATACATGAATTCATGCGGAAAATAACGTTCTCCTTTTTCTTCAGCATCTTTCCATATCCTGAAGATGTGTTTTTGCAAACGCCTGAAAGCCTCTTCTTCGGGGATGCAGGTGTCAGTAACCCGGTTTAACCCTCTTTCTAACAAATCCCATTCTTCTTTTGGAGTAAGGTCTCTATAGTTTGGTACACGTTCGTAATGGGAATGTGCAACCAGATTCATGATATCCTCTTCCAGATTGGCTCCGGTACAGGAAATAATCTGCACTTTATCCCGGCGTATCATTTCTGCAAATATCTTTCCGAGTTCGGCGGTGCTCATGGCACCAGCTAATGTGACCATCATTTTAGCACCATTGTCTAATTGTTCTTCATATGCTTTTGCGGCATCTACTACCGTTGCAGCATTAAAATGCAGGTAGTATTTTTGAATAAAATCTGATATAGGCCCTTTATTCGTCTTCATCATCGTCTGTTTTTTGATTGTTACCGTATTTGAATTTGTAAGCAAGCATTTTGTAGTACAACTTGGCCGCAAGAAAATCTGATGATTTTTCATCCGGATTTGGGCAAAGTTCTACAATATCGAAGCCCACTACGTTTTTCTTTTTAAAGATCTTCTTTAAATACTCTAATGTTTCATACCAGAGTAAGCCTCCGGGTTCAGGAGTTCCTGTTGATGGAAGAATAGAAGGATCGAAGGCATCAAGGTCGATAGTGATAAAAACATTTTCTGTCATTTGATGAATAGAGTCGCTCATCCAGTCATCGTCAGAAACCATATCATGAGCAAAATAGGTTTGATTTTCATCCATATGATCTAATTCTTCGACATCCATACTTCTGATGCCCACCTGAATGAGGTTTGTTGTTTTACTTGCCTCATACACAGCACAAGCATGGTTACATTTACTGCCTTCGTATTCAGGACGAAGGTCGGCATGAGCATCAATTTGTACAACTGAGAGGTTGTCAAAACACTCTCTGAAAGCTTTTATAGTTCCTATGGAAATAGAATGTTCACCTCCAAAAACAGTTACAAATTTATCTTGTTTGATATAGTTCTTTGTGGTTTTATAAACTGTTTCAACCATTTTTTCCGGAGAATTGTTCTCTGTTACGGCCGGAGCCAGGTAGATTCCTTTTTTATAAGGTTCAGTCCGGGTTTCTATATCAAACAGTTCCATGTTCTCGGAGGCGTGTAAAAAGGCTTCCGGCCCTTTATCTGCCCCCTTTTGCCAGGTACTGGTTCCGTCGTAAGGTACCGGGATTAACACCACTTTGGCGTCGTCGATCCTGCTGTATTTTTCAGGAATTCCTGCATACGTTTTTTTACTCATGATAACCTAAAATTTTAAGAAAGTCTTCAGCTGTCTGTTGTTCAGAAAATAATTTGGTCTGAATGTCTCCATTCTCATTTTTACTAATTAAAACATGCTTTGGTTGTGGGATCAAACAGTGTTGTAAACCACCGAAACCTCCAATGGTTTCCTGGTAAGCACCGGTATTAAAGAAACCTATGTACAGAGGTTTGTTTTTATTGAATTTTGGTAAATAGATTGCATTTACGTGTTGTTCGCTGTTATAATAATCATCGCTGTCGCACGTCAACCCTCCTAAAAGGACACGTTCGTACTCGTCATTCCACCTGTTTACGGCCAATTGTATAAAACGCTTGCTGATAGCCCAGCTGTCAGGCAGGGTTGTGATAAACGATGAATTGATCATATTCCATTTTTCACGATCGTTCTGTTGTTTCTGATACAACACCTGGTAGACAGCCCCGCCGCTTTCTCCAACGGTGAAACTTCCGAATTCGGTAAAGATGTTAGGGACTGAAACATCGGCTTCTTCACAAGCTAATTTAATTTGGTTTATGATTTCATCAATCATATATTGATAATCATAGTTGAACGCCAATGAGTTTTTAATGGGAAAACCGCCGCCAATATTAAGGCTATCCAGTGTAGGGCATACTTTTTTTAGCTGAATGTAAACCTTTAAGCATTTTAAGAGTTCGTTCCAGTAGTAAGCAGTGTCCCTGATACCGGTGTTTATAAAGAAGTGAAGCATTTTTAAGGTAACCTGCTTGTTATCTTTAATTTCACGGTTATAGAACGGGACAATGTTTTTGTAACCTATTCCCAGTCTGCTGGTATAAAATTCAAATTTCGGTTCTTCTTCAGAGGCTATGCGGATCCCGATATTGAACTTTTCGTCAATGACTTCAGTCAGTAATCCCAATTCTTCATAATTGTCGATAATCGGAATACATTTCTTGTGACTGCTGTTAATGAGTTTGGCGATGTTCTGGATGTATTTATCTCTTTTGAACCCATTACAGATAACATAATTTTCTTTTGATAATTTACCCTGAGAAATAAGCTTATTTACAATATCGATATCAAACGCAGATGATGTTTCAATATGAATATCATTTTTTAACGCTTCGGTCAATACATGCTCAAAATGAGAACTTTTGGTACAATAACAATAATGGTACTGACCATTGTAGTTGTGTTTTTCGATGGCGTTTGAAAACCAGCGTTTGGCTTTTTGTATGTTATTGGAAATTTGAGGCAGATATGTGAATTTTAAAGGTGTTCCATATTCCTCAACGAGTTTCATAAGGTCTATTCCATGAAACTGCAAAGAATTATCATTTAAAGTAAATTCCTCCTGTGGAAAATAATAAGTCTGGTCTATTAAATCTATGTATTTTGTTTTCATTAATTGCTTTTGTTTAAATTATTAAAAATGTCTCAGACAAACAATAATGAAAACAGAAATCAAATACGTAATGCTATAACAGACGAATCGTGCCTGAATAAACTTTGTGATTTGTGTAGATTGGATGAAATAATTTTATACGAATATTGACACCATCTGTGCGGATGGGCCGAGTACCATTTTCCTTTCACCGGAAAAATAATATGTTCGTTAAAAATCATTTTTCATAAGAAATAGTGGATGCAAAAATGAATAAAAATTTCATTTGTGCAAACATAAAAATATTAAATTTTAATGATTTTTATAATATTCAAAAGAATTGATAATCAGGGTGTTGCTTATTTTTCGATCGATTTTCGGTTTCCCGATATCCTCAAGCAATACAAAATTAATATCTCCAAAAGCATTTTTCTTATCAAATTTCAGAAGTTCAATGATCTTGTCATAATCGGCCTTCTCAAATTTAATCTTACCATATTTTCTAATAAAAAGTGCAGTGATCCGATCCAGTTTTTCTTTCGGGAAATTTTGCAATTCGGTTGACAGGTAGGTAGCGAGGATCATCCCAATGGCGATGGCTTCACCGTGCAATAACGTGGTTTTGGATGTTTCCCGGAGGAAATACGATTCAATAGCATGTCCGAGGGTGTGACCGTAATTAAGGGTTTTGCGTAAACCGCTTTCTCTTGGATCCTCCATTACAATGTTATTTTTGATGATCACAGATTGATGTATAAGCTCATCTAAGTTGTTTGTGTTGCCATCCACGAACTTTAAAAGTTCATTCCAGTACTCTTCACTATAAATAAGTCCATGTTTAAGCATTTCGGCAAAACCGCTTCTTATCTGTTCTGCGGGAAGTGTCTTTAAAAACTGAGTATCGATAAAAACAAAAACCGGAACATTGATAACTCCGATCTGATTCTTTAAGGAACCCAGATCAACTCCGGTTTTTCCACCTACAGAGGCATCAACCATGGCAAGCAGTGTTGTGGGGATGTTTATAAAATCGATTCCTCTCATAAATGTAGAGGCTACAAATCCGCCCAGGTCTGTAACGACACCACCGCCGACATTGATTATCAAACTTTTTCTGTCGGCCCCCAACTCAGAGAGTACGTTCCATACCCCACTGCAAGTTTCGATGTTTTTATGCTCTTCACCGGCTTCAATCTCTATGATCTCTATTTCCTGATCCGTATCGGTATTAGAAAGGAAGTAAGGTAAACAATGTTCATGAGTATGCTCATCTACAAGCACAAAGATTTTTGAATACGATTTGGCTTTGAGATGCTGATTTAATTGCGTGTAAACATCGTTGTTGAAGTATATGGTGTAATTGTTACAAGTTATAGGCTGAAGCATGGTATATTTTTTTTACGAAAAGCAAAATAACGGTTTTTTCTTTTTAAAATGTAAATATATTTGTAAAACGATTTTTATGAAATAAATGAATAGAATTTTTGACAACACTGAGGTTGCTTTTTCACTTAAGAGTGATTCGCAATTGGAGCGAGCATACTTTCTGTTTAAGATGATCGCTAATGAACCTGTAGTGAGAATAGGTACTGCTGTCACCAATTTTGCTATAAAGGCTCACTTGCCTGTTGAAGGATTAATCAGGGCTACGGTTTTTGACCACTTTTGTGGTGGTGTTAATGAGGAAGATTGTCTTCCCATTGTTGAAAAGATGTATGAAAAGGGAGTAAGTTCCGTATTGGATTATTCTGTTGAGGGAAAAGAAGAAGAAGAACAGTTTGACGCCTGTTATAACAAGGTTATCAAATTACTTGATTTTGCTGCAGAAAGAAAGGAAATGCCTTTTTCCGTTTTTAAACCTACCGGATTCGGACGGTTTAAGCTTTATCAGAAAATAGGAGAGAAGGATGTGCTTTCAAAGGCGGAGGAAGAAGAATGGGCCAGGGTCTTAGATCGTTTTGAGGGTGTTTGTAAATATGCCTATGAGCTGGGCGTTACAGTGCTTATCGACGCTGAAGAAAGCTGGATGCAGGACGCTGCCGATCAGGTCATAGAAGAGATGATGGCAAAATACAATAAGGAAAAAGCCATTGTTTTTAATACCTTACAGATGTACAGATGGGATCGACTCGATTATCTGAAAAAACTCCACGAGAGAGCCGGAAAGGAAGGGTTTAAACTTGGATTCAAACTGGTAAGAGGGGCTTATATGGAGAAAGAGAATGAAAGGGCAGAGGAAATGGGCTACCCGACACCGATCTGTGCTTCAAAGCAGGAGACTGACAATAATTATGATGCGGGAGCAAAGTATATTATGGATAACCTTGATACAATTTCTGTCTTTGCGGGAACCCATAATGAAGAAAGTAATTATCAGATCATGAAGATGATGGATGAGAAGGCTATATCGAAAGAAGAAGAAAGAGTTTGGTTTGGCCAGTTATACGGTATGAGTGATCATATTACATATAATATGGCTGAAAGGGGATATAATGTAGCCAAATATCTGCCTTACGGACCTGTTCGGGATGTTATGCCGTACCTGATCAGAAGAGCCGAAGAAAATACATCGGTTGCCGGACAGACAACCAGGGAGCTGAGTTTGCTGAAACAAGAGCGTAAAAGGAGAAAAGTGTAATAGCCTGATTGATATATTGAAGAGGGTGTCTAAAAATAACTTTTAGACACCCTCTTTTAGTTTTTGTATTCCAGGCTTGAAATTTCTGCTTTGGTCTTGCAGTTCAAGACTGTTATTTCCACAGTTTTATCTTGAATGTTACCTTCAATAATATAGGTTTTGCACGGTTTCGATTTTGTGTCGCTTTTTTTGAATAAAACATCTCCATCGATTAGAATAGCATCGAAATAAGCTTTTGAGATGGATTTGTCTTCGATGATTCTTTGAAGTTCGTCAGAGAATGTTATTTCCTTCGACCTGATATCTTTCAGCACTCTGCAGTTTGGCAAATAACAAAATTCAGTACGCTTTTCTTTAAAGAAAAAAGCAAGGAAAACAATCCCCAGAGAGAGTCCTATCAGATAGAACCCAAAACGTTTTAAAAATGGCATGTGTTAGAAAATCAATAAGTTAATATCCCGGTATGAGAGGTCAAACCACTCAGCAATGGTCTTGTTGGTTAAAATTCCGTGGTAAAAATACAAACCATTACGCAAACCTCTGTCAAATCGTATGGAATTTTCTAATCCTCCGTCTTCGCCGATCTTTAGAAGATACGGAGTAAAGATATTACTTATTGAAACCGAAGCAGTTCTGGAATACCTGGAAGGTATGTTAGGTACACAATAATGAATAACCTCATGTTTGATAAAAGTCGGTTTGCCATGTGTTGTTACCTCACTGGTCTCGATACACCCCCCCATATCGATACTGACATCAATAATAACAGCTCCCGGTTTCATGTTTTCAACCATGGTTTCCGAAACAACAATAGGAGCTCTGTTGATCCCTCTTACGGCACCGATCAGCACATCGCATCGCTTTAGGGCTTTGATTAAATTTTTGGGTTGAAGGGTAGAGGTGTATAGCGGACTTCCGACGTTGGTTTGCAAACTTCTCAGTTTTGAGATCGAATTATCAAAAACTTTTAGAGAAGCTCCCAGCCCGAGCGCTGAACGCGCTGCAAATTCACCGACAGTCCCCGCTCCCAGGATTACCACTTCTACCGGGGGTACACCGCTAATGTTACCGAACATTAAGCCGTTTCCCTGATTAGCATTCGTTAGCAGTTCAGAAGCGATGAGCACAGATGCTGTTCCTGCTATTTCACTTAAAGACCTTACTGCGGGGTAGTTTCCGTCTTCATCTTTAATGTATTCAAAAGATATCGCGGTGATTCTTTTTTTAGCGAGTTCTTCAAAATATTTTTTGTTTTGCGTTTTGAGCTGCAGTGCAGAAATAAGGATGGTCTGAGGATTGGTGTAACTAAGCTCTTCGATTGTAGGAGGTTCGACTTTTAATATGATCGGGCAAGAAAAGACCTTTTTAGTATCATTGGTTATTTCAGCACCTGCATCACTATACTGCTTATCAGAAAATTTTGCTCCTTCTCCGGCATTTGACTCAATTAGCACCCGATGACCATGGGTCGTTAAAGCGTTAACGGCATCAGGGGTCAGGCATACGCGCTTTTCCTGATATGATATCTCTTTTGGGATTCCAATAAAGAGTTCTCCCTTTTGTTTTAATATTTCAAGAGTTTCTTCCTGCGGAATAAGTTGATGTTTTGAAAAAGGAGATATCGGAAAATTCATAAACTAAAATTAGGTACTTGTGAAGATACTAAATTATTTAATTCCTTTTTCTTCGTATTCCTTGAGTTCTTTCTCTATTTCTTTCAGGTCGATACCATGCACAACTTTGTCGAATATCTTTACTCTGATTAAGTAAACAATTGGGATGATAATCATCATAACAGGTATAACATAATAAATGCTAAAGTCATCTATTATGTGAAAATCATCGTTTATAGCACTTAAGACTTGGATAATATACATACTTATAGGAATTAATAATATATGATACCACCAATGCTTACATGTAATAAACCAAATGATTAGTAAGTATAAAGGAATAAATTTTGTCATGAATACCCACCCCATTACAAAAACGCTGTTGTTGTATTTACTTTCGATAGTAAAAAACTTGGTTTCCCAAATTTCATTATTTGGTAAGCCCTCATACAGGTAGAAAATATATGGGGAGACAGCAATAAGTATTGCAACGATCGAACCTATTACGATTGATTTAGAAAACTTCCTTTTATCATTATTTGAGTAATCGCCTGTGGGGATCATGATTAAGTTTCAATTTTAAATACAAGTATATTTAAAATATATATTTTTAACTAATAATTTACTTATTTTAATGAAATATTGAAAGTAGTTAAAATAAAGCAAAAAAAACGGAAAAAATCCGATTTTGTAAAAGAAAAGTTATTTATGTTATCCGTTAGTAGGAACTTTAATATCGGAAAGTTTAGGACTTTGATCTTGATACAGGTTGTCTTCGCCTGCTACACTACTAGGAGAGCAAGATGTTAAAGCTAATGATGCAACAAATAATAAAGCGAAAGATATTTTAACTAATTTCATGTTCAATGTAATAAAGGGTAAACAATTTTTTATTTATCTAAAAGATTTATGTTATCCGTTAGTAGGAACTTTAATATCGGAAAGTTTAGGACTTTGATCTTGATACAGGTTGTCTTCGCCTGCTACACTACTAGGAGAGCAAGATGTTAAAGCTAATGATGCAACAAATAATAAAGCGAAAGATATTTTAACTAATTTCATGTTCAATGTAATAAAGGGTAAACAATTTTTTATTTATCTAAAAGATTTATGTTATCCGTTAGTAGGAACTTTAATATCGGAAAGTTTAGGACTTTGATCTTGATACAGGTTGTCTTCGCCTGCTACACTACTAGGAGAGCAAGATGTTAAAGCTAATGATGCAACAAATAATAAAGCGAAAGATATTTTAACTAATTTCATGTTCAATGTAATAAAGGTAAACAATTTTTTATTTATCTAAAAGATTTATGTTATCCGTTAGTAGGAACTTTAATATCGGAAAGTTTAGGACTTTGATCTTGATACAGGTTGTCTTCGCCTGCTACACTACTAGGAGAGCAAGATGTTAAAGCTAATGAAGCAACAAATAATAAAGCGAAAGATATTTTAACTAATTTCATGTTCAATGTAATAAAGGGTAAACAATTTTTTATTTATCTAAAAGATTTATGTTATCCGTTAGTAGGAACTTTAATATCGGAAAGTTTAGGACTTTGATCTTGATACAGGTTGTCTTCATCAGCAACACTACTAGAAGAACAAGATGTTAAAGCTAATGAAGCAACAAATAATAAAGCGAAAGATATTTTAACTAATTTCATGTTCAATGTAATAAAGGGTAAACAATTTTTTATTTATCTAAAAGATTTATGTTATCCGTTAGTAGGAACTTTAATATCGGAAAGTTTAGGACTTTGATCTTGATACAGGTTGTCTTCATCAGCAACACTACTAGAAGAACAAGATGTTAAAGCTAATGATGCAACAAATAATAAAGCGAAAGTAATTTTAACTAATTTCATGACTGTAAGTTTTTTGGTTATGTTATTAAAATACGTTTTGTTTTCGTTGTTTGTTGAAACAAACCTACGAAAAAATAACTTACAGGTAATTAGTATGTTAGTCGTATATTAGTAGTTTTTTTCGCCCTTATTTATTGCTAAATAGGGGATTCATAATGTAAGGTACGATTATTTTATAATTATAGTTCTCTTATCGTCTAAAACTTTGGTCAAGATGATGTTCGTTGCATCTTCGGGTAGTAAATTTTTAATTTTTTCGGGCCATTCTATAAGGCATAAATTGTCTGTATACAAATAATCTTCCAATCCGATATCGTAAGCTTCATCTTCACTTTCCAAACGGTAAAAATCAAAATGGTATATTTTACCATTATTTCCCTCGTATTCATTTACTATAGAGAACGTAGGACTGGATGTTATGTCTTTCACGCCTAATTCTTTTACAATCTCTTTTATGAGTGTGGTTTTACCTACCCCCATTTCTCCGTAAAATAAAAGAACGTTGCTCTTGGCATTGTTCAGTATATGCCGGGCAATGCTACTGATATCTACTAACGTGTAATTCATTGGTTTAGTGTGTAAAAAGTGGTTGTTCTAAATGCTGTATATATTGACAAAAGTATTGATATTATTAATTTCACAGTTCTTTTTAATGAAAATCTGTTAGGTTTGCTGTTTTAAAAGAGTTTGATTGAAGAGAAAGAACAGGGTTTTAGCCGTTAGTTCGGTTGTTATGTATTTGTTTTAAGCTGAGTATGTTTTTTAGGGTTTCATTTAAAAGGTTTGTCAATAGGGTTAAATATAGTAATCAGCAAAATACTCAAGTGTTTTGGTTTGAAGTGTATTTGTCTTTATTGATTGTTTTTTTGCCGTTTATGGTTTATCTCCATCTTTTTGGGGCAGAAGAAAATGAATTTAGATTTTTCGGGGTTGATATAGATTTACAGAGGTATTCTTCAGTAAAAAATCTGTTATATACAGCATTCATAAGATTGGGATACTTTTTATACTTTTTTATTTGGTACTTCACATGTCAGTATAGGTGGAGAGTGTTGGTTTTTATGTTAGGCTGTCTTAGCTTTTTGCAATTGTATCTGGCGATTGATTATGAGTTTGTTTTTTTTGATTTAAATGTTGTAGGTTTTGTTTGGACTTTAGTAGTTCCAATTACGGCAGCCTCATTTCTATATCTATTGATAGAAAAGAAAATGGATTTAAGAAAACTTTTTAATCTGACATACAACCTGAATCGTGTTAATATAGATAGGTTTTTGAGTAATCATCTATTTACAGCGGACGAAGATTATAAGTTTATATATAATTCGGCTATTCATTCTGATCAAAAAAAAACAAGTTTAAATGGCGATCAATATTTGAAGGAGGTGATAAAAATTTCTGAAGTATTAAAAAGGAAGAAGGTAGGTGTGTCCGGCGATTTTAAAAACAGACTACCTATCAATAAATTCCTGAATTTTGGAATTGTTTTACTGCTGATTATGTTGCCATTCGTAAGGTATGCTTATACGTTTATTCCCCCGGGAATTAAATCTTATAGTATAGGCTTTGTTAAGCTATCAAATTTTGGGTTCCAAGATGCTCATGCATTAATGTATTTCTTGGCGGGCAAAATATATATCTTAATCGGCCTCTCCATATGGTACATTACATCAAGACATTGGTGGAAGTTTTCAATTTTAGTACCTGTATCTGTTACGATAATTCAGATCATAGATATTTTAAATTCCGATAAAACCACTATGGATGAACAAGGGTTTTGGGAGTTGTTTCCTTATATATTGCCAATTCTTTTGTTTTTAACGTTTTTATCGAACAAGTTCAGGTATTTTTCGTTAGCTAATGATTTGGCAGAGAGACTGGATAACGAAATTAACAGCTTGTTAAAAGAGATAAATTCGTCTAAAAATGGCTCAATCAAGGAACAACTGGAGTTATTAAAAGCAAATAGAAGTAGAATGACAAAAGGAGAATACCTTTCAAAACTCAATGAATTGAAAGGCCGAATTTAAGATTAAAAATAAGTTTAAGGCATAATAAAAGGCTATTTTAAATCTTTTTTTGCAGCTTCTATTTCTTTTTTTATCTCATCTAGCAGATGGTCTTTGTCCCGGTCTTCGCGCTGCTTCAGTTTTTTCTCAATAATAGCATCGATCTCTTCCTCAGAAATCTTGAATGTATCAATACTCTTGGATTTGGTGTTTGTACTAAACATGTCGCCTTGACCGGTAATTAACCAATGAGCATTGATTACCGGATACTTTTCTAATATCTTGGCAAGAACATCGCTGCCGACTGAAGCATTGTTTTTGCTCATACGTAGTGTATAACCATTTGAAGCGCCGATAGACATATCAAACTGTCTTGCACTTAAACCAAAAATTCTGATGATATGTGTTATTCTGTCAATTGTTTTGGGCATAGCTTTTTAATTAGTAGATTATATTCTCTATAATTATATGTCGCAAAGTTAATAAATTATAAGTAAATAAATAAGTTTTGTTACGGCTGTCCCCCCTTTTCCGGTTTAAGCCGATTTTTCCGGCAAGAGAATTTCCTCTTTTGATAAAAGATGAGCTGTCGGTAAATAAAAAATTACACGACAATTTTTACAGACCGGTCAGATAACTTATGAGATTCATATACAAATGGAGTTCCGTGTATTTTACAGGAATTAAGTACGAGGCATGCTGCATAAATGTATATTAGTGTATGGCCGTTTTAAGGAAGGCCGTAACGTGTTAAATTATTTAGGTTCCAGTACTGCAACAGGAATGATCATTTCTTCTAATGATACTCCTCCATGCTGATATGTGTTCTTGTAATAACTAACGTAATGGTTATAATTGTTAGGATAAGCAAAAAACAAGTCGTTTTTGGCAAAGATAAATGAACTGCTCATGTTTATGGCCGGGAGATGTATCTCTTTTGGATTTTTAAACCCAAGGACGTCTTTTTCTTCATAGGTCAGGCTCCTGCCTGTTTTATACCTCAAATTCAAACTGGTTTCACGGTCGCCAACCACTTTAGAAGGGTTCTTTACATTTATAGTGCCATGGTCTGTAGTTATGATCAACCGGAAACCGAGCTGTTGAGATTGCTGTATGATTTCCAGCAACGGAGAATTTTTAAACCAGCTTTGGGTTAAAGATCTGTATGCCTTATCATTTGAGGCGAGTTCTTTTACCACCTCCATTTCAGTTTTAGCATGTGAAAGCATGTCTACGAAGTTGTAAACAATAACTGTTAAATCGTTGTCTTTTTGAGATTTAAAGTTTTGTGCCAGCTGCCGACCGGCTTTAAGTGAAGAGATTTTATGATATTCCCATTTTAAGGAAATACCGAGTCTCCTGATTTGTTCACTTAAAAAATCGGCCTCATGCAAATTTTTACCTCCTTCGTCCGTATCGTTTTTCCATAGTTTAGGATATAGCTTTTCCATTTCGGCGGGCATTAAACCGGAAAAAATTGAATTTCGGGCATATTGGGTTGCTGTGGGTAATATGCTGTAATAAGGAGATTCTTTAACTTTTTTATAGTAAGGGGTTACATGGGGTTCGATAGCCCTCCATTGATCGTACCTTAAATTATCGATCACAACAAGAAGCGTAGGGGTATTGTCTTTCAATTCCGGGATTATCTTGTCTTTGAACAGTGTATGTGACATTACCGGACCATCAGCATCGTCAAACCAATCCTGATAATTTTTTTGTACAAACTTTCCGAATTGTGAGTTCGCTTCCGTTTTTTGAGATTCAAGAATCTCTATGAGTCCAACATCCTCAATGTCTTCAAGTTCTAATTCCCAGTATATAAGTTTTTGATAGAGTTCGGCCCATTCGTGGTAGCTGTTTACCATAGAAAGTTCCATGGATATTTTGCCAAATTCCTGTTGGTAATTAGAAGTAGTCTTCTCTGATATCAGCCTGGAATGATCTAAATTCTTTTTTAAAGACAGCAGTATCTGATTGGGGTTGACCGGTTTGATCAGGTAATCAGCTATTTTAGCTCCGATCGCATCCTCCATGATATTTTCTTCTTCGCTTTTGGTGATCATGACGACCGGGAGGTCGGGTTTTTTACTTTTGATTTCAGAGAGGGTTTCCAGTCCGCTTAGCCCCGGCATGTTTTCGTCCAGGAAAACAATGTCGTAATCATTGGAATCGATACTGTCTACAGCCTCTAAACCGCTTTTTCTTGTATCGATAATATAATTTCTTTGCTCAAGGAAGAGGATGTGAGGTTTCAATAGCTCAATTTCATCATCAACCCATAATATTTTTATGTCGCTCATACTTACGTATATTTGCTTTTTATAAATTTCTATTTACTTTGAAAACTACCAATAAACTGAAAATCTTTAACGATCCAATATATGGTTTTATTACCATTCCCAATACACAAATTTACGATTTAATAGAACATAAATACTTTCAGCGACTAAGGAGGATTTCCCAGATGGGGATGTCTTATTTGGTATATCCCGGTGCTCATCACACCAGGTTTCACCATGCACTCGGATGTATGCACCTAATGAAAAAGGCGGTCGAGGCATTGCGATTCAAGCAGGTAGAGATATCGGATGAGGAAGAGATGGGGTTGTTAACAGCCATTTTATTACACGATATCGGGCACGGGCCGTTTTCTCACGCAATGGAGCATAGTATTGTAAACGGGGTTAGCCATGAACGGATTTCATTGCTGTTTATGGAAGCTTTAAATAAAGAGTTTGACGGAACCCTTTTTCTGGCGATACAGATTTTTAAAGGGCAGTATCACCGAAAGTTTATGAACCAATTGGTATCCGGACAGCTGGATTTGGACCGGACAGATTATTTAAAGCGCGATAGTTTTTATACCGGAGTTGCAGAGGGAAATATTAATTCCGAGCGGATCATATCGATGTTTAATGTGATCGATGATGAGTTGGTAATCGAAGAAAAGGGGATCTATTCCGTAGAGAAATTCTTAGTAGCCAGGCGACTGATGTATTGGCAGGCTTACTTACATAAAACAAGTCTGGCCGCCGAACAGATACTTATCCGGATTTTAAAGCGGGCTAAAGAATTGGTAGAAAAGGGAGTGAAATTACAGGCCAGTTCTGCGTTGTCGTATTTTCTTCAGAATGAAATAGATCTTAAGGGGTTTGATAATAAGGTTTTACAAACTTTTGCACGATTGGATGATTACGATATCATATCTGCCATGAAAGAATGGCAGTTCTGTGATGATTATGTGTTGTCTAATTTATGTCAGATGATTTTAGACAGGGATTTGTTGAAGATCAAACTGAAAAAGAAGCCCATATCCTTAAAGAAGGTTGAAAAACTAAAAGAAGCTTTTATGAACTCAGAAGGCATAGATGAAGATGAAGCTGCGTATTTTATTTTTACAGGCGCTATAGAAAATCAGGCTTATAATCTTGATCGACAAAATATCAACATTCTTTCTAAGTCGGGGAAAATCATAGATGTAGCCAAGGCTTCGGACCAGTTAAACCTCAAAGCACTCTCAAAACCGGTCACTAAATATTATCTGTGCTTCCCCAAGTCATAACATTTAGAGTTTTTTTATACTTTTGCCATGATGAAATTTACAGCAGCACAAATAGCCAATATTTTAGAAGGAGATGTGGTAGGGGATCCTAATGTTGAAGTCTCAAAGCTTTCTAAAATAGAAGAAGGTACAGAAGGTTCATTAACCTTTTTGGCCAATCCGAAGTATAAACCTTTTATATATACGACCAAAGCATCCGTTACGATTGTTAACAAGGATTTTGAATTGGATGCTTCCCTGTCAACGACTTTGATCAAGGTCGTTGATGCGTATAAGGCGTTTTCTAAGCTTCTTGAATATTATAACCAGGTGAAACATAACAAACAAGGTGTTGAGCAACCGGTTTTTATATCCGAATCAGCATCCTATGGTCAGGATGTCTATATCGGTGCTTTTACATATGTAGGGGAGAATGTTAAAATAGGAAACAACGTAAAAGTATATCCCAATGCTTATATCGGAGATAATGCATCTATCGGCGATCACACTATTGTTTTTGCTGGGGCCAAGATTTATTCCGAATCAGTTATAGGTAGTAATTGTGTAATTCACAGTGGTTCTGTAATAGGAGCTGACGGCTTTGGTTTTGCCCCCGATGAGAAAGGAGAATTTCAAAAAGTCCCTCAGACCGGGAATGTTATTTTAGAAGATTTTGTAGATGTTGGGGCGGGAACTACAATAGACAGGGCTACTCTGGGTTCGACGGTTATCAGGAGAGGCGTAAAGCTCGACAATCAAATACAAATAGCTCATAATGTTGAAATAGGAGAGAATACGGTTATAGCAGCCCAAACGGGTATTGCCGGATCTACAAAAATTGGAAAGAACTGTATGATAGGCGGTCAGGTAGGAATTGTCGGCCATATCGTAATTGGTGACAGGGTCAGAATACAGGCCCAGTCCGGTATCGGAAGGAATGTTAAAGATGATGAAGTTCTACAAGGTTCTCCAGCCATGGGATATTCCGATTATAATAAGTCTTATGTTCATTTTAGAAATCTTCCTAAGATAGTTGATAAAATAGACCAACTTGAAAAAAAACATACATTCAATGACTAATACCATTACAGAAAAGCAACGTACAATTGCAAAAGAAGTTTCTCTAAAAGGGGTCGGGCTCCATACCGGTAAAGAAGTAACAATGACTTTCAAGCCCGCAGCAGAAGGCTTTGGTTATGCCTTTAAACGTGTTGATCTTGAAGGCCAGCCCGTTATTGAAGCAGATGCCAATTTTGTAGTCAATACACAGAGAGGTACCAACCTTGAAAAAAATGGAGTGAAGATTCAAACTTCCGAGCACGTTTTGGCGGCATTGGTCGGACTTGATATTGATAATGTTTTAATAGAATTAGATGCTTCTGAACCGCCAATTATGGACGGGTCATCTAAATATTTTATAGAAGCTTTAGAAGATGCCGGAATTGTAATACAAGAAGCAGAACGTGAAGAGTATGTAGTTACGGATGTGATCTCATATACTGATGAAGAAAGCGGTAGTGAAATTACGATAATTCCAGCTGATGAATATCAGGTAACCACTATGGTAGATTTTGGCACAAAAGTTTTGGGGACTCAAAATGCAACCCTTAAGAAAATGGCCGATTTTAAGGAAGAGATTGCAAACGCCAGGACTTTTAGCTTCTTGCATGAAATTGAGACGTTGTTAGAACATGGACTCATAAAAGGGGGTGATCTAAACAATGCAATTGTGTATGTGGATAAAGAATTGTCTGTACAAACCATGGAGAAACTTAAGGTAGCATTTGATAAAGATTCGATAGCTGTCAAGCCTAATGGTATTTTAGATAACCTGACCTTACATTATCCGAATGAAGCAGCAAGACATAAACTACTTGATGTTATAGGTGATCTGGCGTTAGTCGGTACAAGGATAAGGGGGAAAGTTATAGCCAATAAACCCGGACATTTTGTAAATACCCAGTTTGCAAAAAAACTGTCTAAGATTATTAAAATAGAAAAACGAAATAAAGTGCCTAAGTTCGATCTTAATCAGCCACCATTGATGGATGTTACCGAGATTATGAAGAAGCTTCCGCACAGACCTCCCTTTTTACTGGTGGATAAAATATTAGAATTATCCGAGAGTCATGTGGTTGGATTGAAGAACGTTACGATGAACGAACCTTTCTTCGAAGGCCACTTTCCCGGAGCTCCGGTTATGCCTGGAGTACTTCAGGTAGAGGCTATGGCGCAGACAGGAGGTATTTTAGTGTTAAGTACCGTGCCGGATCCCGAAAATTACCTCACGTATTTTATGAAAATGGATAATGTGAAGTTTAAACAGCAAGTTTCTCCGGGTGACACATTGATATTCAAGTGCGAGCTTATATCACCTATCAGAAGAGGTATTTGTCATATGCAGGCATATGCTTATGCTAATGGTAAATTAGCTACTGAAGCTGAACTAATGGCCCAAATTGTAAAAGTAAAAAACTAACTGACAGATGAATCAACCACTAGCATATGTACATCCGGGTGCCAAGATAGCTAAGAATGTAGTTATTGAACCCTTTACAACCATACATAATAATGTTGTTATAGGAGAGGGAACATGGATAGGGAGCAATGTAACCATAATGGAAGGGGCAAGAATAGGGAAGAACTGTAATATTTTCCCCGGAGCAGTTATATCAGCTCCTCCCCAGGATTTAAAATACGATGGCGAAGATACCATTGCAGAGATAGGAGACAATGTAACCATACGGGAATGTGTAACGATCAATAAAGGGACAAGTGACAGGATGAAAACCGTTATAGGGAATAATTGCCTGATAATGGCTTATTGTCATGTAGCCCACGATTGTATAGTAGGGGATAACTGTATATTCTCCAATAACAGTACGCTGGCAGGACATATTACTATCGGGGATAATGTTGTTCTGGCAGGAATGACGGCCGTTCATCAGTTTTGTTCTATAGGGAATCATGCCTTTGTTACGGGAGGTTCTCTGGTGAGAAAAGATGTGCCGCCATATGTGAAGGCTGCAAGAGAACCATTGTCTTATGTAGGTATTAATTCAGTAGGGTTACGCAGACGCGGATTCTCTACCGAAAAGATCAGGGAAGTTCAGGATATCTACAGAATATTGTATCAAAGAAATTATAATAATACCCAAGCGGTGGAAATTATTGAGGCTGAAATGGAAGCTACCCCTGAAAGGGACGAAATACTTCAGTTTATCAAAGATTCTCAACGAGGTATCATGAAAGGATATTTCAGCGCGAACGGTTAAATCAATTCATACTAAATTTATTTTTACTAAAATGGCAAGTACTTCAGATATCAAAAAAGGGTTGTGTATTCGTTACAATCACGACATATTCAAAATCATAGAGTTTTTACACGTAAAACCAGGAAAAGGACCGGCGTTTGTAAGAACAAAACTTAAAAGTGTAACCACCGGAAAAGTGATCGATAATACATTTTCGGCAGGTCACAAGATTGAAGATGTCCGGGTAGAGACCCATAGTTTCCAGTTCCTGTATCCGGAAGGAGAGACATTTCACTTTATGAACACAGAAGATTTTAATCAAATTACACTTCAAAAAGGAACTTTGGACGCTCCGGAACTTCTAAAAGAAGGAGAAGTAGTTTCTGTTTTGATCAATTCGGAAGACGGAATGCCACTTTCTGTTGAAATGCCAACGCATGTAATTCTGGAAGTAACACATACAGAACCGGGAGTAAAAGGCAATACGGCAACCAATGCTACAAAGCCTGCAACGGTTGAAACCGGTGCCACGGTTAATGTTCCTTTATTTATTAATGAAGGCGATAAGATTAAAATAGAGACAGATAAAGGCGCTTATGTAGAGCGTGTTAAGGAATAGTAGATTCTTTTTTTATGAAGTTTCCTCAGATACATACGCTAAAACAAATAGCCACCATTATCAATGCTGAATATGTCGGTGCTGATGATTTTCCTGTTTCAGGAATGAATGAAATCCACGTGGTAGAGCCTGGTGATATTGTATTTGTGGATCATCCGAAATACTATGACAAGGCGTTAAATTCCGCTGCGACCATTGTATTGATCAATAAAGAAGTTGAATGCCCTGAGGGAAAAGCGCTTCTGGTCTCTGATGATCCTTTTCGTGATTTCAACAAGCTGACCGAATATTTTAAACCTTTTCAGGCGGCAAGCGGGCTTGTTGCCCCATCAGCTAAAATAGGGAAGGGTACGGTTGTACAGCCCGGTGCTTTTATCGGAAATAATGTTGTGATCGGCGAACACTGCCTGATTCATGCCAATGTAAGTATTTACGATAATACAGTGATCGGAAACAATGTGACGATTCATGCAGGTTCTGTTCTGGGAGGCGATGCTTTTTATTACAAGAACAGGCCAAGCGGCTTTGATAAATTGCTTTCAGGAGGCAGGGTAGTCATAGAAGACCATGTTGATCTTGGAGCCCTGTGTACCATCGATAAAGGAGTTACGGGAGATACCACGATTAAAACAGGTACCAAGATAGATAATCAGGTTCATGTAGGTCATGATACCGTAATAGGAAAAAAATGCTTGATCGCGTCCCAGACAGGAATAGCCGGATGTGTAGTTATTGAAGATGAAGTTACCATTTGGGGACAAGTGGGAATGACAAGTGGAATAACTATTGGAGAAAAGGCTGTTATACTGGCGCAGTCGGGCATCAGTAAATCGTTGGCGGGGCATGCAACCTATTTTGGGTATCCGGCTGAAGAAGCACGAAAGAAGTATAAGGAGCTGGCATCGATACGACAGATTCCGTCTATTATTGAAAAAATAGGATAAGTTTAAATCATCATTAAAATATTAAAATTCATTTCGCAGTTCGTATTCTAAATACTACTTTTGTGAAGCTAAAAAAATAACTCATGAGTGTTTTAGTAAATAAAGATTCAAAAATAATTGTACAAGGATTTACAGGTAGTGAAGGGACTTTTCACGCCGAACAAATGATCGAATATGGAGCCAACGTGGTTGGGGGGGTTACCCCCGGCAAAGGAGGTCAGGAACATCTGGGAAAACCTGTTTTCAATACAGTTTCTGAAGCCGTTGAGAAAGTTGGTGCAGATACGACTATCATTTTTGTACCGCCTGCTTTTGCTGCGGATGCTATTATGGAAGCTGCAGACGCAGGTATTAAAGTAATCATTACGATTACTGAAGGTATTCCTGTGGCAGATATGGTGAAGGCATATGATTATGTAAATGATAAAGATTGTCGTTTAATCGGTCCTAACTGTCCGGGTGTAATCACTCCTGGGGAGGCAAAAGTGGGAATCATGCCTGGTTTTGTGTTCAAAAAAGGAAACGTCGGAATCGTATCTAAATCAGGTACTTTAACCTATGAAGCTGCCGACCAGGTTGTTAAACAAGGGCTCGGAATTACTACAGCTATCGGAATCGGTGGTGATCCGATTATAGGTACGACTACAAAAGAAGCTGTTGAGTTGTTAATGAATGACGAGGAAACAGAGTGTATCGTAATGATCGGAGAAATTGGTGGTCAATTAGAGGCTGATGCTGCTCGCTGGGTGAAAGAAAATGGGAATAAAAAGCCTGTTATTGGTTTTATCGCAGGTGAAACTGCCCCGAAAGGACGTACGATGGGACATGCCGGTGCTATTGTTGGAGGAGCTGATGATACGGCGGAAGCAAAAAAGAGGATTATGAGTGAATGTGGCATCCACGTTGTAGATTCTCCTGCTGAAATCGGAAAAAAAGTAGCTGAAGTACTAGGCTAGTAATCTAAGATAACGATAAATATTCTATATATTTAATCCACCTTCTGTTCAGAAGGTGGATTTTTTGTTTTAAAAAAGTAACTCTTTAGATTTTGAAAAACAATAATTTAATTTTTATCAGCGCTATAATGATACAATAAAAAAGCCCTTGAAATCAATCAAGGGCTTTTTGTTGTAGTATCTTGTTTGTTAATTATCTTCAATTAAATTTTTTGATTTCTGCTTGTCGTAGTTCTCAGGATGGTAACCAAACAATTGCTGTTCTTTGATCAGCTGGGAAATACCTTCAGGCAGGAGCTCTTCCCAACCTTCTTCGCCATCGGCAATCATCTTCAGTACCTCTCTGGAGTAGATATTTAATATCTCCGGGGTGTAATCAAAAATATCAACAACCTTTCCGTTGTATTTAAAGAATTTATAAAGTTCTTTCATCCGTGGGTGTACTTTCAGGTTGTTACTGGTACTTACAGAACCGGTTTCCTGATTGATCATCGGATACAGGTATACTTTCAGGTCTTTGTAGAAGAGTTTACCAAAGGCTTCGAGGATACCACCGCTTAAATGTCGGTAATACTTTTCGTCAAAAATTTCAACCAGGTTATTAACTCCCATGGTCAGCGCCATTCTTTCACGTGAATAGTTAGAGAAATATTCAACCAGCTTATAGTACTCCTGGAAATTTGATATCATTACCTTATGGCCTAAAGAACACAAGAGTTGGGCCCTGTCCATAAAATCTTTCTCATCAATTTCACCTTCGGCTCTTAAGTTAGATAAGGTTATTTCAAATATTACCACGGTATTGTCTTGCTCTACCTTGTTTTCCCGTATAAAAATCTCATACGATTTTTTATACATGTCCATATTCACCAAGGTAACGGGTCTGAAACTTCCGCGAAGTGCCAATATATTCTTTTTATATAATACGGCAGCAGGCAGAATATTATTGCCGTCAGGTCCGAACATTACGGCGTGGGTCATCCCGTTTTTAACGAGTTGTAAACTCATCAGGCGATTATCTACATCCTTAAAACTAGGCCCTGAAAAGTTTATGGTGTCTATTTCCAGTGTATCTTTATCAATATGGTCGTAAAGGTATTTCAATAACTTTTTAGGCTTGTCATGCTTGTAAAATGCACCATAAATGAGGTTTAGACCAACAATCCCGAGAGTTTCCTGTTGTAACCTAGCTTCAGTCTGTTTAAAACGTATATGAAGTACGATCTCGTTATAATCTTCATTCGGGTCTATCTGGAACCTTATTCCCATCCAGCCATGACCTTTGTATTTTTTACTAAAATCGATGGTAGCAACAGTATTGGCAAACGAAAAGAAAAGTTTATTGGGGTGTTTTTCTCTGGTAATACGTTCTTCCATTAAGCGCATTTCGTGAGAAAGCATTTTTTTGAGTCTGGATTCTGTTACGTAGCGCCCGTCTTCTTCCGGACCATAAATGGCATCACTAAAGTCTTTATCGTAAGCACTCATGGCTTTGGCTATCGTGCCTGATGCCCCTCCAGCCCTGAAAAAATGTCTGACAGTTTCTTGTCCTGCGCCAATCTCGGCAAATGTTCCGTAAATATCTTCGTTAAGATTAATCCTAAGTGCCTTGGATTTTAAAGAAGGTATGTTTTCAAAATTTTTGTCACCTTGTAAAACAATAGCCATTGTTATGTTGTTTTGTTTATTGCAAAGTTAATAAGATTCATGAAGGTAATGCCGAAAAACCGTAGAAATTTAAATTCCTTCGAGGAACTCCGTTTTTGGGTTAAACCTTTATTCTATCTGGTATAAAAGTTAAAATTTTAAAAACTTTTTAATTTGAATAGCATACTCTTTTAATGAGAAAATTTTATGTAAGTTTGGTTTAAAATTCATCGATTTGAAAGTTACGTTTTTAGGCACAGGAACCTCTCAAGGCATACCAATTATTGGTAGCGATCATCCGGTTTGTTTGAGTAAAGATCCAAAAGATAAAAGGTTGCGTGTCTCAGTGATGGTGTCGTGGGATGATTACTGTTACGTGATCGATTGCGGACCTGATTTCAGGCAGCAGATGCTTACTCAAAATGTGAAAAGAATCGATGGTATTTTGTTTACACATGAACATGCGGACCACACGGCGGGTTTAGATGACATCAGACCATTTTACTTCAGGCAGGGGAGTCTTCCGATATATGCACACAAAAGGGTTTTAAGATCTTTGGAAAAACGATTTGATTATATTTTTGTCGAGCCTCATGAGCGATATCCCGGTGCTCCGGAAGTAGATAAATATGAGGTGGAAAACAATAAGAATATTTTCCTTGGTGATTTGGAAGTTATCCCTGTGAATGTATGGCACCATAATTTGCAGGTATTCGGGTACAGGTTTAAAAGATTTGCTTACCTCACTGATGTGAAAACCATAGATGAGGAAGAAATAGAAAAGCTTAAAGACCTGGACGTTTTGGTGATTAATGCTTTAAGGGTGGAGCCTCATAATTCACATCTGAACCTTGAAGAAGCCTTGAGATTAATTGATGAGATACAGCCCCGGAAAGCATATCTGACCCATATTAGCCATATGTTGGGTTTTCATAAGGAAGTAGAATCAGGATTGCCTGAAAATGTTTTTTTGGCTTACGATAATTTAACAATAGAAATATAGCACAATGAAGAGCAGGATTTATATGTATTTGTTTTTTTTCGCAGTATTGTTCATTTTGTTTCAGTATGTGAACTCAAAAAAATACTTTGACGCAGAATCTGAAAGGATGGAAGATCTGAAAGAAGAACTTAAGGTCTATGAAGATTCTATACAACAATTAACGCTCAGGAACTTTAACCTTCAGTATTTTTCTTTAGAAAATAACGATGATGCACTTACTTATTTTGATGACGTGCATATTGATGATCTTTCCAGGTATATAGCGGATAAACTTCTTGAAACAAATGAGGCCAAGGGAGATAATCCGCTGGTGCCTTATGAAGGAATGAACGGCCCTATGAAAATCAATAAAATAAAAGTATTGAACCATAAATGGATTATAGCCGATTTTTCAGACGGCAAATACTGGGGCGAGTTATTTATAAAGTATGAACTGAAAAATGATCTGGGAATAGATTTTACTTTAACAGATTATTTGCTATACACGGGATATTAGGATTATGGAAACTAATTTAGTTTGGGGAATTTTTATTTCCGGAATTGTATTGTTTTTAGCCCTGGATCTGGGAATCTTTAATAAAAAGGCTCATGTTATCAGCAATAAAGAAGCCGGTTTCTGGACTGCTATATGGGTTAGTTCAGCCTTGTTGTTTTCACTCGTTGTATATTATATATACTCCAAGGGGTATATCGAAAACCCTGATGGCCTGACACCTGCCAATGCCACTTTAAAATACATAACAGGTTACCTGATAGAATTGTCCTTAAGCGTTGACAATATCTTTGTAATAGCAGTTATCTTCTCTTCATTCAGTATCCCGCAGAAATTTCAGCACCGGGTTTTATTTTGGGGTATTTTAGGAGCTATTGTATTCAGGGCACTAATGATATTCTTTGGCGTTATACTTATTAAAAAGATCTATTGGGCGACCTATGTTTTTGGAGGGTTTTTAATATTTACAGCATTGCGGATGTTATTCAAAAAGGATGATAATTTTAATCCCAAGAAATCATTTGTATATAAGAATATACGCAGGATAATACCCATAACGACACAAATAGACGGAGAGCATTTCCTGGTAAGAAGAAGGCATATATTAGCAGCTACCCCCTTGCTTATAGCTCTTATCGTTATAGAATTTACAGATATACTTTTTGCTTTAGACAGTATTCCTGCGATTCTGGCCATTACGCATGATCCTTTCTTAGTATTTAGTTCTAATATTATGGCTATTATGGGATTGAGGTCTATGTATTTCTTTTTGTCGAATATGCTTAACAGGTTTTCTTATTTAGAATACAGTTTAGTTGTGATATTAATATTTGTAGGGATCAAATTAATCATATCACATCATTATACGTTACCTGAATGGCTGTCATTGACAGTTATCGGAGCTTCATTAGCCGGTGGCATAATAACTTCTTTGTACCTGAAGCCTACGGAAAGATTAGGTTAATGCTAAAGGCCTGTCTCAAAACACAAGACAGGCCATAAATCTAACCAACCCTAATCAAACTGCTATAACTTAAATTTTTTCTGAGGCCAAGCGGATAGGGGATAGTTTATTTAGTTCATCAGGACTGTAAAGTCTGGATTTAATAATAAACCTGATACCCAGCGGAATCTCAAGAGAGAAACTCGCTCCTCTGCCTTTAACAATATCAACCGTTAGCTGAGTGTGTTTCCAGTATTCAAACTGAGATTTTGACATATAAAAGTCGCAACCGTGAATGTTGCCGGCAGACGAGCTTATGTGCATCGATTTTCCCGAAGCAAAAGAAAACGACCCGACACGATGTCTGGCAATGGCTATATCGAGAGAAATGATCAGTGAAATCATAGCTTTAATGAATGATAAATTACCTAAAGCGGATCAGAAGGAGTGGAGCTTTATCGATTATAATTTTCATTTTACTAACGATATAGGGATTTATCAGATATTACAGCGTTTATTATTTCTTTTCACCGAAGATCATCCTTCTAAAGATTTGTTTGTCAATAATATGCTCAAGGAGCTGATTATACGGATCATGCAGACAAATTCTAAAAAGATTTATACCGAGAAAACTATGGAATTGGGAGGAAATAACCGGCTTTCCTATATTGTTGATTACATACGTGATAATTTACAACGTTCCCTGAGTGTGCTGGAACTCAGCAAAAAAGCCTATATGAGCGAATCTAATTTTCATCGTGTGTTTAAAAATGAGATGGGAATGTCTCCGGTCGATTTTATTAATAATGAGCGTATAAAGCTGGCTTCGAGCCTGCTTCAGGATCCAGATCTTAAAATCAAGGAAGTTTTTATGCGCTGTGGTTTTGAAAACCGATCGTATTTCAACCGGCTTTTTAAACGTTTAAAAAAAATATCCCCTAAAGAATATCAATATAAAATAACAAAAGGAGGATAAGAGTTACAGATGTTTTTCCAGCCAGTTTTTAAATGAAAAGAAGTTCTGAGGTGCCACTCCGTGACCTACGGGAAATTCTTCATACACATGATCGATGTTTAAAGCCTTTAAAAACACAGGAGCCCTTCGTGCCCAGTCAACCGGGATAACCTGATCTGCACTGCCATGAGAGGCATAAACACTAATCTTTGTAAAATCGTTTTGCTCATAATCCGGTTGAATTATTTTCTCATTGATATAGCCACTCAGCGCAATTACATTTTTTACTTTTTCAGGGTAAGAGAGTGCTACAGCATAACTCAAAATGGTTCCCTGGCTAAACCCTAACAGGGTTACATTGTTTTTATCCAGGTTGTAAGCTTCGCAGGCTTCATCTATAAAATTGTTGATCATTTCCCGCGATTTTACGGCCTGTTCGTCATCACTCCATTTTCCGTCTTCAGCATCAAAGTGAATCGCATACCAGGCATAACCAAAACCGGAAAGGGTGTAAGGAGCTCTAACTGATATGATAAAAAGATCATCAGGAAGTTCCCCGGCAAATGAAAATAAATCCTCCTCATTACTACCGTAGCCATGAAACATAAACAAAACGGATTGTTTTTCCTTTTTTATGTTTGGTGCCTTGATAAGGTGTTCTAAAGAAAGTTCTTGTAGTTGCATTATTGAATAAACTTAAACCATTTTTGAAATAAATTGCCAACCAGAGGGACTATTGTTTTTCGTCCTTGTAATGCTCCCGTAAAACCATATATCCAGAGAACAAAAGAAAATATCCAGAAACCATAATAGGCATATATATTCTGAAAGAAGCCAAGAAGAATGGCTATGGATATGTATAGTAAATGAATTCCGAAAGCCTGCCTGATATGAAAACGTGCAAATTCGTTCTTGGGTTCCATGTTCATAGAAAAAGCTATTAAGGCTCCCACAATAGTAAGATAACTAACAATAGCTGAAGTTTTTCCTGCTTTATTCACATTCCTGTCCATTAATTATCAATTGTCCGTTATTATATATGCCGAGAGCTACCCCTTTTAATTTCCTGCCCAGGAAAGCACTGTTTTTAGACTGAGATTGAATATGCTCCGGGCCAAAAGTATAGACACCGTCAGGAGCAAAAAGGGATAAGTCTGCTTTATTACCTGTCGCTATACCCGATTCGTTAATTCCAAAACGCTTTTTGCCCTTAATGAGTAAATCTACGGTCTTTTCGGTTCCAAATATACTGTTCAGGACACCAAAAGCACTTTCAAGACCAATAGAGCCGTATAGCGCATGCTCAAACTCAAGTTTTTTATGTTCGACATCAATAGGATTATGATCGCTGGTAACAAAATCTATAGCACCCTCGTTAACTCCCATGATCAGGGCTTCCACATCGTTTTTGGTTCTTAATGGCGGCAATACCTTGTAATTGGCATTGAATTCGTCAAGGATATCATCGGTTAAGACCAAATTATGGATAGCAACGCTACAGGTAACATCTAATCCTTTAGCTTTGGCTTCTTTAATAAGTTGTACGGATTTGGCTGTTGAAATGGTAGGGATATGTAATTTACCTCCTGTATATTCTAAGATGAACAGGTCTCTTGCAATATTCAATTCTTCTGCCAGTGCGGGGATGCCTTTTAACCCCAGTTTTGTCGATGCAACCTCTTCATTAACCACTCCTTTGCCTGCTATTTTCTTTTCTAGGGGAAAAGAAAGTATCAGACCTTCAAAATTCTGAGCGTATTGTAGGGCTATCTTTATTAAGTTGGCATTAGAAACCGATTTCTGATAATCTCCGAAAGCAACCGCCCCGGCATTTTTCATATCGAAAAGTTCAGCAAGGTCGACACCCTCACTGTTAACGGTTAATGCTCCAACCGGATAAAGGTCAACAGCATTGCCAAAAGCTTTAGCTTTTAAGAAACCGATATCGGCATTTGAGTCTATTACCGGATTGGAGTTTGGGTTCACAGCTACGGAAGTAAATCCACTTTTAGCAGCAGTTCGTAGTCCGTTGCCAATCGTTTCCCGTTCTTCAAAACCCGGTTCTCCAAAACTTACACTGGAATCAAACCATCCTTGCGAGACATGAAGGTTCTCAATCTCGACAAGCTTTATGTTGTCTTTGATTTCTATTTTATCTTCTATCTTAGAAATAATACCATTTTCTATGAGAATATCTTTAGTCTTTAAATGGTGATCGCCGTTCGGATCAATTATTTTGACAGCTTTTAAAAGGGTGTTCATTTAAGATATTTTAAGATGAGCGTTTCAGCAATTAAAAATATTAGTGCAAAAATAACAAACCATTTCCAAAGCTCCTTTACTTTGTTTTCTGATTTTAACTCTTCAAATAAACTCGGAATTGATTCTGAAACACTGATATTATTTAATTGATTGATATCCAGATATTGAAGATTGCTTTCTTTTCTGTTATGGTTAAAACTTAAGTGTTGTAATAGCTGCTCACGGACATAAACTCCGTAATGTCCTGCCTTAGTAACCGTGTTACTTGTATTGACGCGAACTTTTTCTCCATAATTCTGCTGTATGGGAATAAAGTTAAACTCCTCATTCCGAATCGTAACGGTCTCATCCTGATCAAGCGAAATGTTCAGGTCGATATCTTCATTGGCTTCTGTGGTATAATATAACGTTGGCAGCGATAAGCTTCTCTTTCCCATATTATATAGCACAGGAACGATGATAGGCGAATTTTTAAAGTTGGAATTATTACTGTTCAGTGAAGCGGTAAAACTATAGTTCGTACCGTTGCTGATGAGAAACGGATCGTTATTCTCAAAACCCAGTATGGTTGAAAAATCCCCGCTGGTTCTATAATATTGATTTACTTCTGGATATTGAAAATTAGATACCCGGTTCTCAAATACCTCATAAAGGAGGGGGTGATCAAAATTAATACTTGTCAGTTTTTTTGAACCCCTTGCTATGCTGTCAAAAGAGACATTCGTTATTTTTTTGTAATAGGCTGTATTTATACGATCTGATAATTCAGGAATGACGAGGATGCTGATCCCTGAATTCTTTAAATTATCAAGGGTATTGACAAGTGGTTGTGAGGGGGCTACTTCATTAAGGACAATAAGGTTGTTGTTATTCAGGCGACTGTAGTCAAGCTGATTTAAAGGGTAAGAAGTATAATTAAACTCATCATCAGTATAAATCTTTTTAAGAAATTGATCGTCTGTATTACTTATAACCAGAACGTTGATTTTTTCCGGCCTGTTGATGGAGAAGAAAAATTGGTTGTCGTATAGCAAGCCATTGTCTGCTATAGAGATCATACCGTTTACTCCTTCCAGGTTAGCAGCATTAAACAAAGCCTCGGCGATGTTTGAACTGTTAAATGTCACACTCGTTTTGGCTAATAATTTATTGTCTTCACCTAATAGGGAAACAGGAATATTATCGTTAACATTTCCTTCTTTTGATAACCGAACAGAGAGCATTCTGGTACCACTTGCATGATCTTTAAAACAGATACTGTCGATGGAGATATTATTTATTGATTCCGGAGTCAGTTTTACGGCCCTGACATTGATTTTTTTATCAATATTAAATGTCTCCGTGCTATTTCTCAGCTGAAAGTCGGATATATAGATTAGATTTTTAACACTGGTACTATCGTTTGAAAACATTCCTTTGGCTTTTAGAACTACTTCATCAAAGCTATATTGTTTATCCGTATATGTTATATTTAATAATGTTTCCTGAAGGTAGGACGGGCCAAGGCTTTTATATGAATCGTTATTCGTGAGGACCGAAATCGAACTTTTAAGAGATATGTTATCTATCAATTCTTTTATTGCGCGTTGCATTAAAGGTCCGTTAGCTCCTTTGGCTTGCATGCTGAACGAATTATCCAAATATACAATTGTCTCTGTCAATTTGCTTTGAATATCCCTGCGAGCAATGTATGGCTGAGCAAAAGCTATGACAATACATGCAAGTGCCGACATACGGACAAATAAAACAAGCCATCTTTTTAATTCTGAACTTTTCCGGGTTTCGGTACTGATCTTTTTCAGTAACCGGACATTCGTGAACGGTGTTTTTTTGAATTTACGTAATTGAAATAAGTGGACTATAATTGGTATAACCAATAAAAAAAGGGCCCAGAGGATATCAGGATGTTTAAAGTTCATTCGAAAAACAAGCTTACATCAAATATATAATTTTATAATAGACCGGCAGGGGAATATGGTCCTATTTTTCAAACAGTCTGGAAAATCCGGACTTTATTTTTTGAAATAAAGATTGCTCGAATGTAAAATCCATATTGCTTGTATATTCGTATCCTAACTTGAACATATCTTCGGCTTTTGCCGTGTCAAATAAAGAGTATTCCCTTAATTTCAGGGGTTCTATATAAAGATCAGCCTCTTTCTTTTTTACTTCATTTGCTGCGTTTACTGAAAGCTGGAATGTCCTTCCGGCTATATCCGTAATACCACCGAGTTCACTTATACGTTGTAAGGGACTTATGCTGCTAATGATAACGTGTTCACACAGGGAACGAATAGGTTCCATGGGTGTATTGTTGAACACCCCGCCGTCTACAAAATAGCTGTCATTAATTTTTATCGGCGAGAATAATACCGGAATGGAAGCAGAAGCCATTACTATTTGTGAAAGATCCCCCTCGTTAAAATATTCAATATGACCATTCAGCACATCCGTAGCTGCAACATAAAAAGGAATAGGCAGTTCTTTGAGATCAATTTTCCCCAGTACCGTTTGTAGTAAACTCTCGAGTTTGTGAAAATTAAATATCCCTGTTTTAGGTATCTGAAGACTCGAAAGGTCGCTAAAACTGTGAGATTTCATAATCTCGAAAGTTTCATCGACGGATTTCCCCGCAGCAATAAAAGCTCCTATGATAGCTCCGGCACTTACTCCCGATACAACATCAGGCCTGATGTTTTTTTCTTCGAGGGCCTTTAAAACTCCCAGATGAGCAAATCCACGTGCTCCACCGCCTCCAAGTACTATTCCGTATTTATACATAACCTTATAAAGAAACCTGAAGAGGTTTAAAAGCCTGTTTGCCAACCTGAACCCGTTTCAGGCTCTTCCTGTAATTTGTGAATCAACGTGATGAGATTCCCATATAAAGCAGAATGACACTTTTGACATCTTTTAGACCACTTCTCATTTTACGGTTATAAAATTAATTAAATCTGGTTTTCTTCAAAACACCATACCAAAAAAGCAATAATGAACGGAAAAGCTATCCATTATTGCTAATAAACCTTAGTGTGATTTGACTAAGTTATTGATCGCTTAAGGTGCTTAGCCCCATTGCAGCAGCAGCGGCGGTAAAAACAGCATAATCAAAAGTCCCTTTTATTCCATAGAACAAGGTCATTGAAACGGCAAAAACCAAGAGCAGGTAACCGCTGACAAGCGCTGTTATCTTAATCCGAAAACCAATTATTAGCAGCAGCGCCAATACAACCTCCATCAGTGTGATGATTATAGCTATAAACGGGATGAAGACTTCTGGCATATACGGAACAAGTGATTGTGTATATGTTTGAAAGTTTTGCCAGTTACCCCAAACCGAGACCTCTTGCCCCCATAGTCCCAGTCTATCGGCTACAGCCGATAAAAACCCCAGAGCCAGGGCAATTCTTAGGAATAATTTAATATAATACGATTTCATTTTTCACTTTTTTTGAACCTGATAATTTCCCGGTGTGAAGCTAAACGTTCTCATAAGCCGGGTCCAGGTATTGATTTGAGCAATAACCAGCGTTAAATAGCAGATTTCATCTTTGGAAAAGAATGTCCCGAGTTTATCTAACAATTCCTGAGAAACAGACCGGTCATCTAAAATTGTCAGCTCTTCCGTAAACCGGAGAACAATGCGTTCCTTTGCCGAAAAATATGGTGTTTCCTGCCAGACACAGACAGAAGAAAGCCTTAATTCCGTTTCTCCGGCATTTTTAAGTTCCTTATGATGCATGTCTACACAATAGGCACATTTATTAAGTTGTGCAACACGTAACCTTATTAGTTCCAGCAATTTTAGATCCAACGGAAGTTCTTTGAAATAGTTTTCAACCGCCATTAATTTTTCATAAAATCCTTTTGGGATATCTTTTTCAGTTATTCGTACCATAATATGTTATTGTATTGATTATAGAATACAAAATTATGGCGGAGTGTACAGCTGTTTCTTAAGATATCTTAAGAAATGAAATTTATGATCCTTTTCGGACTGTGCTTAAGTATTCAGGTGAAATTTCTAAATAAGATGCAATCATGTACTGTGGTACCCTTTGTGTAAAACCGGGGAGCGAATCTACCATATACTGATAACGTTCTTTACTGCTTTTTTTCTGATAAAACTCGTAGCGTCTTTGTATGGCAATAAGCATATTTTCGGTGATCATTCTGAATGCCCTTTCGAGTTTAGGGATTTTCTGAAATGCCGATTCGAGATCCTCTTTGGATATTTTAAGAACCGTAGTGTTTTCAATAGCCTGTATGTATTGCTCGGAAGGCCTCTCCAAAACAAAACTTTCGATATTGCTAACCCACCAGTTTTCTATGGCGAATTGCGTAATTTTTTCAGTCCCTTTATCATCGATGTGGTAAGTCCTTACAAGTCCGTTCAGGATAAAATATTTATATCTGCATATATCTCCTTGCTGTAACAGGTATTCTTTATTCTTGAAGCTTTCTTCCCTGATATATTCGAACAATAATCCTATTTCATCATGATTGATTGAAACATACCTCTTTAAATATTCATACAGTTGATTTTCAGACATCTTAAAATTTTTCAAATACCCCTAACCCAAAGAGGGCAAAATCATATTTAACGGGATCCCGAGGGTCCAGTGACCTTAAGCCGGAATCTAATTCCAACAGCGCTTTGGCATCATTTTGTTTTCTGGTAAGTAAACCTAATTTACGCGCTACGTTACCTGAGTGAACGTCTAGCGGACAAGATAGCTGGGCAGGGGAAAGGCTTTTCCATATTCCCAGGTCGACACCTGTATCATCAGGCCTGACCATCCAACGCAAGAACATATTAATTCGTTTAGCGGCAGAGCCTTTCAATGGATCTGAAATATGTTTCTGTGTTCTTCTTAAATGTTCTCGTTCAAAAAACACCTTTTTAAACATGGATATGGATTCTTGCAGGGAATCCTCCTTGGCATATTTCGTAAAAACAGCTTCCAGCCCATTATAGTTCTGATAGATATGACGTAATGAAATTATAAACTGAATAAAATCCTGACCGTTGAAAGTCCTGTGTACAAATGTTTCCAGGCGTTCATGGTCGTCTGTTGTGGACGACATTATAAAATCATATGGGGCATTTCCCATCAGCGCCATCATTTTTTTTGCATTTACAATAATAGTTTTTCTGTTTCCCCATGCAATTGTAGAAGCAAAAAAACCTGCAATTTCAATATCTTCCTTTATTGAAAATTTGTGTGGAACCTGAATAGGATCAGTTTCAATAAACTCAGGATTATTGTAGGTAATTACCTTTTCATCTAAAAATTCTTTTAACTCATGGTGAGTCATAACCGCTTATTTATCTTCATCTACAATTTTACCATCAACCATCACTAATTTTCGATCAGCCATATTGGCAAGTTCTTCATTGTGGGTGACAATCACAAAGGTTTGTCCAAACCGGTCCCTCAAGTCGAAAAATAATTTATGGAGATTATCGGCTCCTTCTGAATCGAGGTTTCCGCTAGGTTCATCGGCAAAAACAACAGAAGGATTGTTAATTAAAGCTCTGGCTACAGCGACCCTTTGCTGTTCTCCTCCCGAAAGCTCACCAGGTTTATGATCGACTCTGTGGGAAAGTCCTAAATATTCCAATAATTCTTTTGCCTTTCTTTCCGCATCGGGTTTTGAAATTTTTTTAATATATGCCGGAATACAAACATTTTCCAAAGCAGTAAATTCAGGCAGTAACTGATGAAACTGAAAGATAAAACCGATATGTTCATTTCTGAACTTAGCCAATTCCTTGTCTTTTAAATGGTTTATCCTGGTACCGTTTATTTTTAGATCGCATAGCGGCTGCTTGTCTGCGGTATCGAGGGTTCCCAAAATTTGTAATAAAGTGGTTTTTCCGGCACCTGAAGCTCCGACAACGGAAACTACTTCACTCTTTTTAATATGTAAATCAACTCCTTTTAACACTTCAAGGGAGCCAAAAGTTTTATGAATGTTTGAAGCTTGGATCATTTTATCGAATTATAGCGTGAAAGTAATCATTCCGCGACAAATTCTGAAAAAATTACCCTTTAAAAGAATCACAGGTTATATCCATCGATTAAATATACAGGCCCAAGAAATCACCTGCGCTGCTATTTTGCCTGAATACGCTTTGCAAACTTTCTGAATGATCACGGTTGGTCAAAACTATAAGACAGGCAGAATATGTCGTCTTAAATAAATGTTAAAAGCATAATGGTAATTTTAGTATATTAGTCACAACAACTTATCTGAAAATAAGTTGATTATAACCATTGGGTATCTATGACAAATGTAAGTTACACTGTTTTTGCAGGGGGATGTTTTTGGTGTACGGAAGCTGTTTTTAGCAGACTTGCAGGAGTGAAGAGTGTTGTTTCCGGTTATACAGGGGGACAAACGAAAGATCCTGTTTATAAGGAGGTGATAAAAGGAGATACCGGACATGTAGAAGCTGTTAAAATATTTTATAATGAGAATATAATTTCTTTTCTTTCACTAATGGAAATATTTTTTGCCACGCACGATCCGACAACTTATAATAAGCAGGGACCTGATGAAGGCCCCCAATACAGGTCGGTGATTTTTTATGCCGATAATAACCAGAAGGAGCAAGCAGAGTCGTTTATAGAATTGCTTGAAAAAGAAAGAGTCTTTTCAAAACCGATAGTAACAACAATAGAACCTCTGAATGATTTTTATAATGCGGAAAAAGAACATCAGCAATATTTTAAGTTACACCCGGAGGAAGCGTATTGCCGGCTGGTAATAGCTCCGAAAATCAAGAATCTGAAACATTATTACGGAAATAAAATAAAATAATAAAGATGCCTTATAGCCATAAAGAAGAATACAATATCAAAATTACCGATGAAGTCAGGGAAAGATATAAAGATATCATAGAAGGACTTGGAGAAGACACGGGAAGAGAAGGACTGGTTAAAACCCCTGAAAGGGCGGCCAAAGCGATGATGTTTTTAACGCAAGGATATCATCAGGATGCCGAAGCAATACTTAAAAGTGCCATGTTCAGTGAGAACTACAATGAAATGATACTTATAAAAGACATAGAAATCTATTCGTTGTGTGAACATCATTTACTTCCATTTTATGGAAAGGCGCATGTAGCATATATCCCTAACGGTAAGATAGTAGGGTTGAGCAAAATACCGAGGGTTGTTGATGTTTTTGCCAGGCGGTTACAAGTTCAGGAAAGACTTACACAGGAAATTCTAGACTGTATAGACCGCACCCTCAAACCACAGGGCGTTGCCGTGGTGATAGAGGCGGCACATTTGTGTATGATGATGCGCGGAGTTCAAAAACAGAATTCTGTAACAACAACTTCAGGTTTCAGGGGACAATTTGAAAAGAATGAGACCCGAAATGAATTTTTAAAACTAATAAGTTCGGATTTACGCTAAATTGAAATTTAAATGTCGAAAAACAAAAACGGAAAGTATAAAAAATTAATTCTCAGTATTTTTTTAGATCTTATCGGAATGGTCTCTTTTATGATCCCCGGAATAGGAGAGTTCTCTGATATTATATGGGCACCTGTTTCAGGATGGATAATGACACGGTTGTACAAAGGAAGAGCAGGGCAGGTGGGAGGTGTCGTCTCCTTTGTAGAGGAAATAGTTCCGGGGCTCGACATCATCCCCACATTTACTATTATGTGGTTCTATATTCACGTATTCAAAGGAAGAAAACCTTCAAAGGATAAGTTTATAGAGGTCAAATAGGGATGCTGTATTCAGTAGGGTGAAATCTCTTAAGGATATGATACCCGGGTAAACCACGGCTGTACTATTTTTAAAATTAATCAGTTATTTTTTGTGCCACGGCTGTCGGATACATAAAAAGAGGTTGTCTGAATGATAGCTTATGGTTGCCCGGAAATCTATTTCAAGGCAATGCTTTCTGTTTTAGAGACAACCTCTTTTATTGTTTTAGAACGGAATGCTCAGACCGAAACTGATATTCCTTCCGATGTTATAGATTCCGTCAGTTTTAAGCCGGGAAAGATGCGAATAATAACTTTCATCCAATAGATTGCTGACACTCAGGTTAAAGTCCATCTCTTGTTTCCCAAATCCGATTTTACCTCCGATTCCGACATTTAAAAGCGTGTAGCTATCGGTTGTTGTTTCAAAGGAACTTGCATTATTCTGATCGAAAACATTCTTAAGTGTAACAAAACCATAACTACTTTTTAAGGTCTTTTTATTTTGGTCAAATTCGACCCTGAAAGTATTGGTAAGAGAACTGGCCGGAATTAATGGTAAATAATCGCCATTTGTCTGCTCTCCGAAAACAATTTCGAAGCTGGATTCAAAATGCAGCCAGTGTATTGGGTGTGGATGTAAGTGAAAACCTGTTTCACCTCCAAATAATTTAGCATCCTCCTGAACATAATTATAAACAGGTGCCCCGTCTATCATATTTCCGGTCGGTTCCAAAAAAATGTAATCATTCAGCTTATTATAAAAACCGTCTATAAATGCTTCAAAATGCTGGTTTTTATATTCAAGGGTAATATCGGTTTGTAAATTGCGTTCGTTCTTCAGGTCTTGATTGCCTATTTCATAACGATTAGTTCCGTGATGAACCCCGTTCGAAGTAAGTTCTGCAAGATTAGGGGCTCTGAACCCGCTGGCGATGTTTAAACGCAGATCTAATTCTTCCGAAAAATTTAGTTTGGTGCCAAGTGAAGCATTAAAACTGTTGAAATTCTTGTCTACGGCTTCAATATAATGTTCGTCTGTTAATACTCCATGGGCTTCAGAATCAATCGATCTGTTGTCATAACGAATTCCAAACTGAAAATCTATTTTATCTAAATGGTAGTGCGATGTTGCCAAGAAACCGATGTCAGCAGTAGTGGCATCCGGAATTAAAACTTCTTCACCGGTGTTTTTATTTGTTTGGTGCATTCCCTGTATGCCCACGATCGTTTCTAATTTGCCCAACTTAGGTAAGTTATAGCGTACATTATAGTTAAATGTCTTTAGATCCATATTCAGAGCTGCCCCTTCTTCATGCGCTTCATGTTCCTCATGTTCTTCTTCTTCATGAGCATCATGGTGATGTTCCTCAAATTCCTGCCTGTTGTTATGGGTATATCCCAATGTAATATCTAAGCTGCTTTTTTCGAAAAAGAAACTGGATTTAGAACTAAAAATATGACTGGTGAGGTCTTGATAGGGTTCTAAAGGGCTTCTGTCCTTGCTTTGTACCCCGATTTCTTCGGGGATTCCTAATTCTGATTTGTTCAGGTTATATCTTAATTCTGTTTTGAAATTTCCGGATTGGTATCCGATTCCTGACTTTAAATCTAATTCGTTAAACCGGGTGTTAGTGACCCTTTCTCCATCGCCTGTTTTATAATCGGCATGTGAACTATAGGCACCCCTGATTAAAAATTTAAATTTTTCACCCGATGTTTTAAACCCGGCATTTGTATTATAGCCGGAGGTATTAGAATAGTAATTCATGTTAATATCACCACCGGTCGAATTACTATGGGCAAATTTTTCCGGATTTAGATAGAGAACACCCCCGAGGGCGTCTGATCCATAGAGCAGGGAAGCAGGCCCTTTTATAACCTCCACGCTCTCAATACCGGCGTCGTTGATTCCTAAACCGTGTTCGTCGCCGAATTGTTGGTTTTCCAACCTGATCCCCTGAGTATAAACAAGAACCCTGTTGCCACTCAATCCCCTGATCACCGGTTTTCCGATACCTATTCCGGTGGAAACACTTTCTACTCCCGCAATATTATTGATTCCTTCTGCCAATGTTAAAGCCCCTTCTGTTTTAAGTTTTGCAACACTGGCCCGTTCTACTTTCATTACATTATCTCTTTGTAACTTGTGAAATGGTGTCGATACTATAACCTCCTCCATTTCAATAGCAGAGGGTTTTAACATGACATTTATGCCGGGGGTATCACTTGTAGACACATTTTGAGAAAAAGTGGTATATCCTACTGAAGAGATAACCAGTTTATAAGTGCCTTCCGGGAGGTTTTCTATAATAAACTGTCCGTTCGTATCAGTTTCCGTTCCCTTTTCCAATTCAGGAAAGTATACAGAAGCAAAAGGGATGGGTTGATCTTTTTCTGAATCTTTAACAATACCTTTAACAGTATTTTGAGCATTCAGCATAGTCATAGTAATCACACTTAAAAGCATGACTTGAAATATTTTTTTCATTTTCTTTTAAATTCTTAGAGTTTATGATAAATAAACCGCCATTTAGATTTGATAAACGACATTATGTGTATAAAGCACTATACGATCGAGGGCGGTCCTCTAAGTAAGAAGTGAAGCGATTGAAATTCGCTTAAAAAGAAATAATAATTAAAAACCTGTTGTGATGGAGTTTGTAGGTTGCTTGGTTCTGTAAATCCATGTACGTGATATACATACTGATTGGATTTAAACTTATAAATTTCACATTCAATATCCTTTTTATGGAAATGAGTAGCATCAAACTCATAGCATTGTGTATGCTCGTGATCCGAGAATGCATGAGCCAGGCCAAGCAGGGTAGGAAGAAAAAGCATCCCACTCAGGATAAAACTAAAAGCAAGTAGAACTATATGTTTAACCGGTTTAAGTTTCATTATAGTTTGATTCCCATTTTTTTCAGCATTTTTTTCTCAAAATCCCAGAAAAACCTGAATTCTCCAAACAGCCATCCAAAAAATACTAATAATACCTGATATATTGGAAATATTAGTACGATCCTCAAAAACCAATACAACCAAAGATTGGTGTTCTCAGTCGTAAGATGGAGCAAATCCATTAACGGTCCTGCCAGTTTAGCGGCACTGCTACCAGTTATTGCAAAAACCAAAAAAATAATAAAGAGCTGGAAGTTTGATTTAATGTTCCAACGTTGTTTTAGTTTTTCCATGCCTGAAATTTGGACGCAAAGATATAATATTAATTGATACCGGGGAAGAAGGGGCCTAAGCGCTGATTGTACTTTCGTTGGAAATAAATAAAATAATTATATAACTGGTAATTTACTTCATAACCATAATCTATATCTGGTCTGTAATCAATTTGCATTTCGTAAAGATGAGGAGCATACCGTATGGGTTCAAGAACTCTTTGGTTCCAGTTGATCACATAAATCTGGTTTCTGTTCTCTAAATAGTTTTGAGAATAGTATCCGCGTGGTTTAGCTATGCTGTTAAGCCAGGTATAATAACCGGGGTCTATGATAATGATCTCATATTCCAGGCTGTCATTAGCTATTCTGACAGTATCCTGAGCGCTTTTTTTGGCACTAAATGCCATTTGTTCATCTTCAGAGATGTTTAATGCATTTTTAGAAGAGGAACATCCCCAGATAATCAGGGATAGGAGTAATATGGATATTAAATATTTCATAAACCGGATATATTATTTGCTCATTGAAACTCAATACTCTGCGGTATCTGCCGCAACAACCTTTGTCGGGCTGGCATGCAGACGGGCATTTCGCGAACCACCCATGGGTTCATCTACTTAAAGGTACAAAAAAAGCCGAACTTGGTCCGGCTGTATATTGATTTCTATTATTGACTATTTATTGCCAAAGAGACCTCCGAGCATACCACCCAATCCACCTTTTTTCTTGTTTCCGCCCAGAACCATCCCGGCAACATCATCGATCATACTGCCGTCGCCGTCGGCATCGAGCAAACTGGTGATTAAACTCTGTTCTTGTTTGGGCTGGCTTCCCATAAGGTTTCCTAGCAAGCCCCCGATATCGTTTGATGAGCTTACCTGATTAGTTCTTGTCTGCTTTCCTAGATACGCCATGATTAACGGGGCTGCAATTTTTAAGATCTGGGTAATGGTTCCGGCATCCAGGCCGGATTTCCGGCTTAAAGCGTTTTCTACAGCAGGTTGCTTATTTCCTAAAACATGTCCCAGAATCCCTGCTCCGTCACTTATAGCACTATTATCAACGCCACCTCCAAAAAAGCCACTGAGGTTGTCTAACAGGCTTCCGTCATGCTTGTTGGAACTTAAAGCAGACAAAAGTCCTTCAGCTCCTTGCTGAGAAGACGCGTTTCTTTGCATAGCTCCTAATAACAAAGGGATAGCCGAACCTAAAACATCAGCAGTTTTATTTTCCGGAGCTCCGGTTTGATTACTTACGCCCTGAATAATTTGGCGCCCCATATCACTATTCAATAAGTCTATAATGCCTGACATGATTTTTTATATTGATTAATAGACAAACAAGATACAAAAAAAGCCTTTCAAATATGGAAAGGCTCTTTTAAATTTATCATGATGTTTTTATTTCAGTAATTCTGTTATCTGGGTAGCAAGCTCGGTACCTATTCTATCCTGGGCTTCAGATGTTGCAGCTCCGATATGTGGCGTTAATGAAACTTGCGGGTGCATCAATACCTTCATTGCCGGTTTGGGTTCGTTTTCAAAAACATCAAGTCCGGCAAAAGCAATTTTTCCACTTTCCAAAGCATCTATCAGTGCTACTTCGTCTACGACACCTCCCCGGGCGGCATTTACAATTCCAACCCCATTCTTCATTTCTTCAATTTCGTGTTTGCCTATCACGTATTCTTTTTGAGCTGGAACGTGTACAGTGATAAAATCAGCCTGCTTTAAAACTTCGTCTTTAGATACTGTTTCAATATGGAAGTTAACTGACTGACCATCAAAAAAGTCTACTTTTATATCAACATTTTCAATGAACGGATCGTAAACAACTACTTTCATTCCAACACCCAAAGCTATACGGGCTGTAGCTTGCCCGATACGGCCGATACCAATAATACCAAGTGTTTTACCTCTTAATTCCATGCCTTTGGCATAGGCTTTTTTTAGATCCTTAAAGCGAGAATCTCCTTCTAAAGGCATATTTCTGTTGGCGTCGTATAAGAATCGGACTCCGCCATACAAGTGAGCAAAAACCAACTCGGCAACAGACTCTGAAGATGCTGCCGGAGTGTTTATAACATGAAGTCCTTTCTCCTTTGCATACGTTACATCAATATTATCCATACCAACACCACCACGGCCAATCAGTTTCAGTGACGGGCAGGCATCGATAATATCTTTTCTAACCTTGGTGGCACTACGCACTAATAATGCATCTATTTGATTTTCGTTTATATAATTGATCAATTGTTCCTGAGCTACTGTAGTTGTTATAACCTCAAAGCCATTTTTTTCTAAAGCTTCTATACCGCTTTTAGAAATTCCGTCGTTTGCTAATATTTTCATTTTTTTTATTTAAGTAGTATTTTAAGCTCTTTTTTCAATTGCCTGCATTGCCTGTACCAAAACTTCGACACTGTTCAATGGCAGGGCATTATACATAGAAGCCCTGTATCCGCCAACACTTCGGTGTCCGTTTAAGCCATTGATATCGGCATCTTTCCAGATACCGTCAAAGAGATCCTTTACACTTTCATCAACCAGGTTAAATGTTGCATTCATGTTTGAACGGTCTTCTGTAGCAGCAAACCCTTTGAATAAGGGATTTCTGTCTATTTCATCATATAAAAGATCTGCTTTCTCCTGATTGATTTTTTCTATAGCCTGAATTCCGCCGAGGTTTTTCAGCCATTGCAGGGTAAGCATAGAAACATAAACTGCGAAAACAGGGGGAGTATTAAACATACTCTCTTTATCGATATGGATTTTATAGTCCAGCATTGACGGAATTGTTCTGTCGACTTTTCCAAGGATACCTTCTTTGATCACCACCAGAGTTGTACCTGCCGGCCCCATATTTTTCTGGGCCCCTGCATATATGAGATCGTATTTAGAGAAGTCTCTCTGGCATGAAAATATATCCGAACTCATATCGGCTACCAATGGAACCTCAAAGTTGTAATCTTCCTTGATCTGGGTTCCAAAAATGGTGTTGTTGGTTGTGATATGTAAATAATCCACATCAGACGGAACAGAGAATCCCTTCGGGATGTAATTGAAGTTTTGATCCTTGGAAGAAGCAACCTCTACAAGCTCTCCGAATAATCTGGCTTCTTTTATAGCTTTAGAAGCCCACGTCCCGGTGTTAAGATATGCCGACTTTTTGTTTAATAGGTTGTAGGCTACGGCCAGAAACTGGGTACTGGCCCCTCCTTGCAGGAATAAGGCTTTGTATCCTTTGTTTTCCAGTCCCAAAAGCTCTAATGCCAAGCTTTGGGCCTGATCCATTACTTCAATAAAGTTTTTGTCGCGATGTGAAATTTCAATAAGCGATAATCCTAATCCGTTAAAATCTATCACGGCTTCAGACGCCTGTTTAAAAACCTCTTGAGGTAAAATGCACGGACCTGCACTAAAATTGTGTTTTTTCATTATAAATAGTTGGTTGTTCGTGAATGCATACAAAGGTGCTAATTAATTCGGGAAAAAAAGATATAAACCTTTTAGAATTTTGTTAAATACGCAACAGAAAATCCAGGGTGTCGACGCCATCGGCATAATCACTTAATTTTGGCTTTTGAGTGTTGCCGAATCCAGTTTCATGCTCCATAACACCATTGCCTACCACACATTGTATGCTTTCTTTTTCGACATTCAGTTTTTCTTGTACAGATTCAATACTCACATACTTTTCGTAAAAAAGAGTTGCTATGGGAGACGCATAACTGTCATCTTCTTTAAGCATTAAAAAACCATTTTCAAGAATATCGAAAAGACTCATCAAGTACACCGCCTTGTTGTAATCGTAGTTGTTGGCATATTTTGGATAATTGATAATATCTTTATATTTATATATGGCATCAAAGAAAGGATCGAAATCGTAATTTTCAGGGATAAATAATTTAGAGACGTTACGGCATCCCAGGCCGTAGTATCTGAAGATGTCTTCGCCCAAAGCTTCGAGTTCTTCCTTGGTTTCCTTACCCGTTAAAACAGCTACGGAGTTTCTGTTCTTTCTGATGATACTGGGTTTGCCTTTAAAGTAAAACTCAAAATAACGAGCTGTATTATCACTTCCGGTAGCAATAACAGCATCAAAACCTTCAAGCTTGTCTTCTGTAAATGTAATCGTACCTTTTAAAGATGGCTCTGTATGTTCAAGGTATTTGCTCAGGTATGGGAGAAGGTGTTTGTCGTTCGATGAGAGTTTTGCAATAACTGAATGTCCGGAGATCAACACGGATAAAAAATCATGAAACCCGACCATAGGAATGTTTCCGGCCATGATCACAGCAACTCTTTTAGGGGTTACCGGTCTTAGGTCATAGTCCGACAACCAATTTAAGAGCTTGTCTTCAGTAAGCGCTTCAGACCATTGAGAGAGCGCATAAATAAGATTTTCTTTTGTAAACCAGCTGTTTGTTTCTTCAGCCAGTTTGAGCTGATGTTTAAACCCCTCAAAGAAAAGTTCATTGTATTCTATATTTTCTTTTTTTACAATATCTTTTCCGGTAAATTGGCCTAAAAACTTCCCGAGTTTAACAAAAGCAGTAATCTTGTTGTGAATATCACTCATTATATTTGTTTATGTTTTGCTTCAACAGTATTTTTGTTCCAGCAAATTTATGGAAATTTAAACGACTCAAAGGAAATTGCTATGGCTATTATAATAACAGACGAATGTATAAATTGCGGTGCTTGTGAACCCGAGTGCCCGAATACTGCAATATATGAAGGAGCCGATGACTGGAGGTATAGTGATGGAACTTCATTGTCAGGGAGCGTTGTCTTGCCAAATGGCAAGGAAGTGGATGCCGATGACGCGCAAACCCCTGTTAGTGATGAGATATACTACATTGTTCCTGATAAATGTACTGAATGTAAAGGGTTTCACGAAGAACCTCAGTGTGCAGCTGTGTGTCCGGTAGATTGTTGTGTACCGGATGACGACCATGTGGAAACCGAAGAGGAACTTCTGGGGAAACAAAAATTTATGCATCCGGAAGACTAATATTTCCATCATTAAAAATCCAGATCCCGGGCTGTTGCTTGGGATTTTTTTATGAATAAAATATAGTATATTTGCCCCTCAAAATACTTAGCGAATGAAAGCCGGAATTGTAGGATTACCGAATGTTGGGAAGTCAACATTATTTAATTGTTTATCGAATGCCAAAGCGCAAAGCGCAAACTTTCCTTTTTGTACGATCGAGCCTAATTTGGGGGTGGTTAATGTACCGGATAATCGTCTTCAGAAATTAGAAGAATTAGTGAATCCTGAAAGGGTTTTACCTGCTACGGTAGAAATCGTTGATATTGCCGGGTTGGTAAGAGGAGCGAGTAAAGGAGAGGGCTTAGGGAACCAGTTCTTGAGCAATATTCGCGAATGTCATGCTATTATTCATGTATTGCGTTGTTTTGACAATGACAATATCGTTCACGTGGACGGAAAAATCAACCCTGTCAGTGATAAAGAGACCATTGATATTGAATTACAGTTAAAAGATCTTGAAACGGTAGATAAGCGCCTCGAGAAGGTGAACCGTGCTGCAAAAAGCGGAGATAAGGATGCAATAAAAGAAAAAGCTGTTTTAGAACGCTTTAAAAGCGCTCTGGAAAGTGGTATATCGGCACGTGCTGTAGAATTAACTGATGATGAAGCAGAACTGGCCAAGAGTTTTCAGCTGCTTACCGCTAAACCTATTTTATATGTATGTAATGTTGACGAAGGTGCTGCAAAGGACGGAAATGCATATGTAGACCAGGTAAAAGAGGCCGTAAAAGATGAAAATGCTGAAATTATTGTGTTGGCGGTCGCTACAGAAGCTGATATCGCCGAACTGGAAACCTATGAGGAACGCGAAATGTTTTTAGAGGATTTAGGATTGGAAGAACCAGGTGTTTCTAAATTGATTCGCGCAGCATATAAATTATTGGATTTACAGACGTATTTTACAGCGGGAGTAAAAGAGGTTCGTGCCTGGACGGTACCTGTAGGAGCTACGGCACCTCAGGCTGCCGGTGTGATCCATACCGATTTTGAAAAGGGCTTCATTCGTGCTGAAGTAATTGGATATAATGATTACGTAGCGTATGGTAGCGAGTCTAAAGTGAAAGAGGCAGGGAAAATGCGGGTAGAAGGAAAAGAATACGTTGTAAAAGACGGTGATGTAATGCACTTCAGGTTCAATGTCTGAAAAAAATAATTATTTGACTCGATCATCGAGATTTATATACTCCGACGCAAGCGTCGAAATGTTTTGCATGCGCCAGCTGGCTCCATCGCTAAAAAGGGCTACCAGACCTTTTCTTTACGTTTGGCTCTCTCGTGGGCTTGCCCCGAGGTAGTTTGGCTATCGTATAATTCGATAAGCGTATAAAACAAACTATTTCCAAGGCATGTATTTTTGTTTCTATGTTTAAGAACAATAATACATGCCTTGCTGTTTTTACAGGAATTATAGGAGTGGTGTTTTTCTCTGCAAAAGCCGTTATGGTGAAACTGGCATATCAGTATGATGTTTCTCCGGTGAACCTTTTAATGTTCAGAATGCTTTTTGCCCTTCCGTTTTATATCGTTATTTTGTTTATCACCAGGAAAAAATCCGAGGAACACGGATTGGGTGTTAAGGATTTTATCTGGCTGCTTTTTTTCGGATTTATAGGTTATTATCTTGCCAGCTATTTCGATTTTCTGGGATTACAATACATTAAGGCGAGCATTGAGCGGGTTATTTTGTTTATCTACCCAACAATAGTTGTAATATTATCTGCAGTATTCTTGAAAAGGAAGGTTGGTCCTGTACAAATTTTGGCAATAGCGATTACGTATGTCGGTGTTTTAGTAGCCTTTTGGGATGAGTTCAGGATAGAAGGCAGCGAATTTCTAACAGGAGCAGGACTTATATTTTTAAGTGCATTGACGTATGCTTCATATTTGACGGGAAGTGATTTTTTAATTCCTAAGTTCGGAGTGCTGAGATTTACTTCTTACGCTATGATTATAGCCTGTATAAGTGTTGTAACACACTGTTCCTTGTCTGAAGAAGCTTCTTTGTCTGGTTATCATGCCAATGTGTATTGGCTGGGACTGGCAATGGCGTTTCTTTCAACAGTGATTCCTTCCTTTATGGTGTCGTACAGTATAAAAGAAATAGGGGCTTCCAACTTTTCTGTTTTGGGGAGTTTAGGCCCTGTGTCGACGATTATTCTGGCAAGTATTTTCTTAGATGAAAAGTTTACAATACTACAAATGGGAGGGACGATAATTGTAATTTTCGGAGTAGTGGTTATATCTCTTCAAAAACGAAGAAAACACACTTAAAAATTGATGTTTTAATAACTTGTTGGTTTTCATGTTTTAACTTTTTATTTAATAACCTTGTTAATTACTTTAATTGTCGGATATTTTATTTTTACAGTTGTTATAGTATATTAGCGATTGTACACGAAATCCCTTTTTTTATGACTGATACTACTCAATATACCGAAGATAATATTCGTTCGTTAGACTGGAAAGAGCATATCCGTATGCGACCGGGAATGTATATTGGTAAATTAGGGGATGGCTCTTCTGCCGATGATGGGATATACATATTATTGAAAGAGGTTCTCGACAATAGTATCGATGAATTTGTGATGGGGGCAGGGAAGACTATCGAGATTTCAGTTCAGAATGAAAAGGTTATCGTGCGCGATTATGGCCGGGGGATTCCTCTGGGGAAAGTTGTGGATGTGGTGTCTAAAATGAATACAGGGGGAAAGTATGATACCAGGGCATTTAAAAAATCGGTAGGACTGAATGGTGTAGGTACCAAAGCGGTTAATGCTTTATCAAATTATTTTCGTGTAGAATCAACCCGCGACGGAAAGTCGAGATCAGCCGAATTTGAACGGGGGGAACTTACCAATGAAGAAGAGCTTGCCGAAACCTCAAGAAGAAGAGGAACAAAAATCACCTTTATCCCTGATGAAACCATTTTCAGGCACTATAAGTTTCGGAATGAGTATATCGAAAAAATGCTGCGAAACTACGTATACTTGAATCCCGGGCTTACGATTGTATTTAATGGTGAGAAGTATTATTCGGAAAACGGTTTAAAAGACCTGCTTCAGGATAATACCAATGATGCAGATATATTGTATCCTATCATACATTTAAAAGGAGATGATATTGAAGTAGCACTCACACATAGTAAGACACAGTATAGCGAAGAATACCATTCTTTTGTAAATGGACAAAATACCACACAAGGAGGTACGCACCTGGCAGCATTCAGGGAAGCGATCGTGAAGACCATCCGCGATTTTTACGGTAAGAACTACGAGGCTTCGGATATACGGAAGTCTATCATAGCAGCTATTTCCATTAAAGTAATGGAGCCTGTTTTTGAGAGTCAGACCAAAACTAAGCTAGGTTCAACGGATATGGGAGGCGATTTGCCAACCGTGAGAACATATGTGAATGATTTCGTAGGCACGCATTTGGATAACTTTCTCCATAAGAACAATGATACAGCCGAAAAGCTACAGCGTAAAATTCTCCAGGCAGAACGAGAAAGAAAAGAGCTTTCAGGTATTAGAAAGTTGGCTAAAGAACGTGCTAAAAAAGCAAGTCTGCACAATAAAAAACTCCGGGATTGCAGAATACACCTGGGAGATATGAAAAAGGACAGAAGGCTGGACACAACTTTGTTCATAACAGAAGGAGATTCGGCATCCGGTTCAATAACCAAGTCCAGGGATGTGAACACCCAGGCGGTTTTCAGTTTGCGGGGAAAACCATTGAACTCTTATGGAATGTCTAAAAAGATTGTTTATGAAAATGAGGAGTTCAACTTATTGCAGGCTGCACTGAATATAGAAGAGTCATTAGAAGATCTGAGATATAACAACATTGTAATTGCTACTGATGCCGATGTCGACGGAATGCACATTCGTTTGTTGCTCATCACTTTCTTTTTACAGTTTTTTCCTGAATTGATAAAGGAAGGGCACCTGTATATTCTCCAAACCCCACTTTTCAGAGTGCGTAACAAAAAAGAAACGATATATTGTTACAGCGAAACGGAAAGGAAAGCTGCAATCGTAAAATTAAAAGGGAAACCCGAAATAACCCGATTCAAAGGTCTTGGGGAAATTTCACCTGACGAATTCAAGCATTTCATAGGAGATGACATTCGCCTGGAACCTGTAATGCTCGATAAGGCAATGTCTATCGAAAAATTACTTGAGTTCTATATGGGGAAAAATACTCCTGACCGGCAGGAGTTTATCATAAAAAACCTTAAGGTGGAGCTGGATGTAGCAGAAGAACAAGCCTAATCATTAATCATTTAAATTAAAACGATTTTCTTTCATGGATGAAAATCAGGAATTGAACGGACACCCGGAAAACGAATCACAAGACACGATAACCCGCGTAACGGGTATGTATAAGGATTGGTTTCTGGATTATGCATCTTATGTGATACTGGAGAGAGCAGTACCCGCCATCGAAGACGGTTTCAAACCCGTACAGCGTAGAATTATGCATTCGATGAAAGAGTTAGATGATGGGCGCTACAATAAAGTAGCCAATATCGTCGGGCATACGATGCAGTACCACCCACACGGAGATGCGAGCATTGGAGACGCTATGGTCCAGATCGGGCAAAAGGATTTATTGATCGACACTCAGGGAAACTGGGGGAATATTCTTACCGGCGACGGGGCAGCTGCTTCGCGTTATATCGAAGCTCGCCTGTCTAAATTTGCTGCAGAGGTTGTTTTTAGTCCGAAAGTAACAGAATGGCAATTGAGTTATGACGGCCGAAAAAACGAGCCTATCAACCTGCCTGTAAAATTTCCATTGCTCTTGGCGCAGGGAGCAGAAGGTATAGCTGTTGGGTTATCGACAAAAATACTTCCTCATAATTTCTGCGAACTCATCGATGCTTCCGTTAAATACCTGAAAGGCAAAAAATTTACGATTCTTCCTGATTTCCCGACCGGGGGTATTATGGATGCAAGTAATTACAATGATGGCGAGCGGGGTGGAAAACTGAGAGTGAGAGCAAAAGTATCTCAGTTGGATAAAAACACACTGATTATTAATGAGATACCATACGGAACCACAACCACTTCTTTAATTGATTCTATCCTGAAAGCTAACGATAAGGGGAAGATTAAAATAAAAAAGATAGAAGATAATACTGCTGCTGAAGTAGAGATATTGGTGCATCTTCCCAATGGTATTTCCCCCGATAAAACCATTGATGCCTTGTATGCATTTACCAATTGCGAAAATTCTATATCGCCGCTTGGTTGCATCATTATTGATAACCGGCCTCATTTTATGGGGGTTTCAGAAATGTTATGCCGGTCTGTTGACCATACAGTAGATTTACTAAAGCAGGAACTGGAGATCCAGCTGAGTGAATTAGAAGAAAAATGGCATTTCGCATCCCTGGAAAGAATCTTTATTGAAAACAGGATTTATCGCGATATAGAGGAAGAGGAAACATGGGAAGGAGTGATTGCTGCTATAGACAAGGGCTTACAGCCGCATACCAAACACTTAAAGCGTGCTATAACTACTGATGATATTGTGCGGCTCACTGAGATCCGGATTAAAAGGATTTCGAAATTTGATATAGACAAAGCTCAGCAATTGATTGATTCGCTGGAAGATGAAATAGAAGGCGTGAAGCATCACTTGAACAACCTGATCGAATTTGCCATCACCTATTTTATAAACCTAAAAAAGAAGTATGGAGAAGGAAGAGAACGTAAGACGGAAATACGGCTTTTTGAAGATATTGAGGCCACTAAAGTCGTTATAAGAAATTCCAAACTTTATGTGAACCGGCAAGAAGGATTTGTAGGTACTTCTTTAAAGAAAGATGAATACGTAGGTGACTGTAGTGATATTGATGATATTATTGTTTTTACCAATGAAGGAAAGATGATGGTAACCAAAGTAGCCGACAAGACCTATGTCGGCAAAAACATAATTCACGTTGCTGTCTTTAAGAAAAAGGATAAACGCACCACATACAACATGATTTACCGCGATGGTAAAGGAGGTGCCAGCTATGTAAAGCGCTTTAACGTAACCGGTGTCACCAGAGACCGCGAATACGACCTTACCAACGGAAAGGCTTTGTCGGCATTGCATTATTTCTCTGCCAATCCGAATGGAGAGGCAGAAGTGGTTACCGTTCTTTTACGACAAGCAGGTAGCATCAAAAAATTAAAATGGGATCTGGATTTTTCCGATATCCTTATCAAAGGAAGGAATTCGAAAGGAAATGTTGTAACTAAATACGCCGTTAAGCGAATTGAGTTAAAGGAAAAAGGAGTCTCTACCTTGAAACCCCGGAAAATATGGTTCGATGATGTTGTTCAGCGCCTTAATGTAGATGGTCGTGGAGAATTGCTCGGAGAGTTCAGGCCTACGGATAAGTTATTGGTTGTGAACCAGGATGGATTGGTTAAGACGATCGCTCCGGAATTAACAACACATTTCGATCCTAATATGATCCTTTTAGAAAAATGGCACCCTGAAAAACCTGTATCGGTTATTTATTTCGACGGGAACAAAGAACGTTATTATGTAAAAAGGTTCCTTATTGAAAATACCAATAAAGAGGAAATCGTTATTTCTGATCATCCGAAATCAAATCTGGAGATCGTGCTTACCGATTGGAGACCGGTGGTTGAAATTGAATTCATGAAACCGAGAGGAAAGGATCCGATAGACAACCTGGAGGTTGATCTTGAGGAGTTTATATCGGTAAAAGGAATTAAAGCTTTAGGGAATCAATTGACCGCTGATAAGATCAGGCAGATCAACAGGTTAGAGCCTCTGCCTTATGAAGAGCCGGAAGAAGTACCGGCCAAAGAGATGGAAGTTGTAGAAGAGGAAGAATTACACGATGAAAGTGGCGGCATAACAGCAGAAGGCGAGTCGCAGACTTCTATAGAGTTTGATTAAAAAAAGCGCCATTGGCGCTTTTTTAATTTCGTTCCCCCTTTTTGGTTACTTCTATTTTCCTTTTAAGCTTCATGTTTAAAAACTCAACCAGAAGGGAAAATGCTATGGCAAAATACAGATAACCTTTTGGTATGGCGCCTATTTCCTGGCCAAACACTACAGCATGCGATAAATGAGCTGCTTCTGCAATAAGCATGAATCCTATTAAAATAAGAAAAGCAAGAGCAAGCAATTGCATAGACGGGTGTTTATTGATAAATTCTCTGATAGGATTGGCAAATACCATCATAACAACAATAGACACAACAACGGCTATAATCATTAATATAAGGGCATCCGATGGCTTGGTGCCTATTCCGTTTGTCATCCCTATGGCAGTTAAGATAGAGTCTATTGAAAATATAAAATCGATAATAACGATCTGGAAAATAGCATGAGATAACTTAGTTATGTTTTTAGACTCAAGTACGGTTTCACCATGCTTTGGAATTTCTACTTTTTCATGGATTTCTGAGGTGCTTTTGTACAGTAAAAATAAGCCTCCAAGTAATAAGATTATAGCCTGTCCGCTGATTCCTATAGTAAGCCATGATGTTTCTATATGATAAAAAGGCTCTTTTAACCCCACTAAATAAGACACGGCGAAAAGGAGCAGGATGCGCTGAACCATCGCTAAGATAAGTCCCCAGTTGGTAGCTTTGCGCTGATCTTCTTTCGGTAATTTGTTTGCTGCGATCGAAATAAAAACAATATTATCGATTCCCAGCACAATCTCTAAAAAAGTGAGCGTTAATAGCGCTACCCACGCATCAACACTGGTTAGAATTTCAAACATATGGTTTAATTTATTTTAACGGCTGTCCCTTTTTGCTTGTTTTTTGAGTCTCCCACCAAGGAATATTCAAAATTATAAGAATTTTCAGAAGTAGAAAGGATTTTTATGTGGACTGCTTTCTTGTCGGCATTCGATTTAGGATGTAGTTTTTTAACCACAAACTCACAATCATTGATCCATTTTACAGAGTTTGTGTCGACCTTGCCTTCGACATATTCATATTCCAGGCTGTCAGTGCGTGTAAATTTATTTATATGTTCTTCACCGTTAACCGTGTAATGGAACTCAAATGTACCTGTCTTAAAGTCTGTACAGTTGCGCTCTACATTATAACATGAGACAAATAACGACACACATACGAAAAGGAGTAATAATTTATTCATTTCTTGCTTTTTGTTACAATGTTCAAAAATAAACAATAAAGAAAGAATACAAGTTTATATGTGTTGTTAAGATTCTATAAAAGTTTTAAAAGTCCCATCTGAATAAAAAATGATGATTTTTTCAATTTTTTTGTCCATGGGGGGCAGTTGTTGAAACGGCTCATCCGTAAAAGTCTTTCCCTGATTTTCTTTTTGATCAGGATCTGTTTCAACGTCGACGTGAGAGAATAGAGTATTTGCTTTAGTTGTTTCGGGCTTTTTCGGGAAATTTCCGCGACCGTTTAACAGCCAATATAATTCGACCTCGGGAAAGGCGTCCAGTATTTTCAAAATAAAGTCAAGGCTGGGTTTGTTTCTGCCGGACATCAGGTGAGAAATAGAAGCCCTGTTTACCTGGATTTTATCAGCGAATGCAGAAGCGCTTAAGTGATAGTGATCAAGCACTTTTTGCAAGCGCTTCGTAAATTCTTCAGTGTTTATCATTTGTTTACAACGTTAAACATTTGTATTGATTACAAATGTAAATAAAATATAACAAATAGCAAAAAAGACTCCGAAATCAGACCGACAAACATAAAGTGTTAGTTTAAATATAGTAACATATCAAACTGATTTTATACAAATTATCTTTCAAAATGTTCTTTCTGTCTAAATAGTCGTAGAAAGCACGTATGGGAAATACGATGCGTTTACATGACTAAACAAAAATTGACAAAGTTCACGTTTACAACTGTAAAGCACGTTGTTTACAATTTTAAACGTGTTTGAATTTAACTTTGTAACAGCCTGATTTGAATACGTTAGATATGAGCTATTCCAACTGGAAGATGCTATTATTAATTACTTTTGTAATCCTAAATAAAATAAAATGAATAGCACCGATACTGATCATTATAAAGAAGACCGGTTATATGGAAGGTATATAACGTTAAAAGATATCGATTTTATAATAAGGAATTTGCCTGCTGATTTTAAAGTCTCCGTCGTTGGTACATCGGTCCGGAACAAGCCTATATATGCTATAAAAACAGGAAAGGGAGATCAGAAAGTTCTTATGTGGTCGCAAATGCATGGTAATGAATCAACCACTACCAAGGCAGTATTTGACTTATTGAAGCTCTTACAGGACGGTAAAAGTATACGAACTCGAAATATCCTGAATAATTGCAGTATTTGTATCATACCGATGCTGAATCCGGATGGGGCAGAAAATTACACCAGGGTAAATGCGAATGATGTTGACCTGAACAGGGATGCGCAACAACTATCTCAGCCGGAAAGCGTTGTCCTAAAGACTGTTTTTAATGATTTTAAACCTGATTATTGCTTTAATCTACATGATCAGCGAACTATTTTCAGTGCCGGCAAGGTGAACAAGCCTGCCACGGTCTCGTTTTTATCGCCTTCTGAGGATAAAGAACGTTCTGTGACTACGACCAGAAAGAAGAGTATGGAAATCATTGTCCGGATGAATGAGGCGTTACAGACACTCATCCCGAATCAGGTAGGGAGATATGATGACGGATTTAACTTAAATTGCGTTGGTGATACATTTCAAGCGGCAGGGGTGCCTACCGTATTGTTTGAGTCCGGGCACTTTCCCGGAGATTATTTGCGTGAAGAAACGCGGAGGTATATTTTTATATCATTATGTGAGGCATTACAGTATATAGCTGATCAGAAAATAACCGGAAATGATTATGAATCATATTTCAGGATACCAGAGAACGACAAGTTGTTTTTAGATATCATACTCAGAGATGTTAACGGGAAGGGGATGAAAAATGATGTCGGAATTCTGTACAAGGAAACATTGATTGGAAAGAAGCTTCATTTGCTCCCGACTATTGAAAAATCTGGGGATCTGAAAGCTTTATATGGACACATAGAGCAAAATATTGATAGAAATTCTACTAAATCGTTTGAAATAAAGGGGTTTGGGAGACTGGATATTACGGAAATCTTAAAAAATCGGCAAATAACTTAATAATAATTTAACGCTAACCCGGAATTTGCTCTAATAAACTAACGTTTGTGTATATTTTTTTGATATTTTTGCTGGAAATTCAAAATAGTTATGGCGAAATTTAAATTAGACGAAGTAGATCACCAGATACTGGATATGTTAATAGACAATACCCGTACTCCATTTACAGATATAGCTAAAAAGTTATTGATATCTGCCGGTACGGTACACGTTAGGGTAAAAAAGATGGAAGATGCCGGAATTATCAAAGGTTCATCTTTAACACTTGATTATGAAAAATTAGGTTATGCGTTTATCGCTTACGTAGGTATTTTTCTTGAAAAAACACATCAAACGAAATTCGTATTGGAAAGGCTGAATGAGATCCCTTACATAACGGTTGCTTCTGTTACTACAGGCAAATTCAATTTGTTTTGTAAAATTAGAGCAAAGGATACCAAGCATGCCAAAGAAGTGATTTTCATGATCGATGACATAGATGGTGTTTCCAGAACGGAAACCATGATCTCATTAGAAGAAAGTATCAATGATAAAAAGAGATTAATGCACACTATATTTAATGAATTGTAATAAATGACACAATACGTTTAATTTATGTGGTAAACACTTAAACAAACCCTTCCAGTCTGGTATTTGGAAGGGTTTTTTGTATTTTCACGAAAAAATATCAACCTATGTCAAGAAAACCGAAGATAGATCGATTTAATGAGAGTGTACTGGCAAAGTATCAGATTTATAATAGTATTTTCATTACACTGCCATTTGATGAAATTACAAATACCGGGGTAATGTTACCCTTGTTTAGTGAATTTTGCGAGAAAGGCTTTGATAGTGATAAGAACCCTTCGGAAATTGTGGAAGCCTTTTTTAATAAGTATTTCGACAACCCAGGTGAAGAAGAAAAAACAGCACTTCTGTTCAGGTTTATTCAATATATCGAACGTCAGGTTGTCTTGTTTGACGCTATAGAAGATGCGGCATTTCCTGTCATAAACAATATGGATGGTCGGGGAACTCTCAGGAACCTCAAAGAAGAAGCCCAGGCCAAAAACAAAGGCAAAGAATTGATAGAGAACCTTAAAAAATTCAATGTCAGGACAGTTTTAACGGCGCATCCAACCCAGTTTTACCCGGGACCGGTTCTAGGTATCATTACCGATTTAGCCAAAGCCATTGAAGCCAACGACCTTACCCTGATCAAAAAGTTACTGGCGCAATTGGGAAAAACCCCATTCTTTAAAAAAGAAAAGCCATCTCCCTTTGACGAAGCCGTAAGCCTGAATTGGTATCTGGAGAATGTGTTTTACCATTCGATGAGCAGGATATACAATTATATACAAGATAATATATTACAAGATGAGGAGATTGATAATGATATTGTCAATCTTGGATTCTGGCCAGGAGGTGACCGGGACGGTAACCCCTTTGTAACAACAGAAATAACACTGAAGGTTGCAAACCGGTTGAGGAGTACGGTTATAAGAAATTATTACAGGGACGTCAGGCGACTAAAAAGAAAGATCACTTTCAATGAGGTAGATGTAATGATCTCTGATTTAGAAGCCCGTTTATACGAAAACATATTTAAAGAAGATAAGAAACCTACCATCACTGCGCCTGAAATTTTAGAGGTGCTCACTCAGGTTAAGGAAATCCTGATAAATAAGCATCAGTCGTTGTACGTTGAAGAGATCAGCAGTATGATTAATAAGGTGAAGCTTTTCGGGCTTCATTTTGCCACCCTTGACATACGACAAGATTCCAGAGTACATCATAATGTTCTTTCGAATATCGTTAGGGAATCGTGGGAAATGGGATTAGATATATTTCCAAAGAATTATGAATTGCTATCGGACAAAGAGCAGATTGAAGTGTTGAGTAAAGTGGAAGGGAAGTTAGATCCTGAGCTCTTTAAAGATGAAATGGCTAAAAAGACGCTGGCTTCTATCTATGCTGTAAAAACTATTCAGGATAAGAATGGAGAAAGAGGGTGCAATCGCTATATTATAAGTAATAACGGAAGTGTTATTAATGTTATGGAAGCCTTCGCCATGATTCGTTTATGCGACTGGAGCCAACCTGATCTGGATGTCATTCCGTTGTTTGAAACAGTAGACGACCTCGAAGTGGCGCATGAGGTTATGGAAACCTTGTATTCCAATAAGGTATATGCAGCACATATAAAGCGAAGAGGTAAAAAGCAAACCATCATGCTTGGTTTTTCCGACGGCACCAAGGACGGAGGATATTTAATGGCCAATTGGGCAATTTATAAAGCAAAAGAAAGACTCACTGAAATATCGAGAAAATACGATATAAAAGTAATGTTCTTTGACGGAAGAGGAGGTCCGCCGGCAAGAGGAGGAGGGAAAACCCATCAGTTCTATGCCTCTCTGGGACCAACAATTGAAAATGAAGAAGTACAATTAACGATCCAGGGACAAACCATTAGTTCAAATTTCGGCACCATAGATTCATGTCAGTACAATTTAGAGCAACTGATCAGTTCCGGAGTGGCAAATCAAGCTTTTGATCAAGAGGATGAAAACCTTTTATCAAAAGAAGACAGAAGTACGATGAACCGCCTGGCAGAAGTGAGTTATAACGCTTATGTTGATTTTAAAAATCACCCTAAGTTTTTACCATACCTGGAGGAGATGAGTACTCTTAAGTACTATGCAAAGACAAATATCGGAAGCAGGCCATCCAAGCGTGGGAAATCAGATGAACTTGTATTCTCTGACCTGCGTGCAATTCCATTTGTAGGTAGCTGGAGTCAGTTAAAACAGAACGTACCTGGTTTTTATGGTGTGGGGATAGCGTTAGAGGCTTTTTCAAATAATGGCGAATGGGATAAATTAGAATCACTGTATAAAAATTCATTGTTTTTCAGGACTTTGCTGGAAAATAGTATGATGAGTTTAACCAAATCATATTTTAAATTAACCGCGTATATGAAATATGATAAGGAATACGGTGCATTCTGGAATCAGATCCACGACGAGTACCAACGAAGCAAATCTATGATATTAAAATTAACGGGATATTCAAAACTGATGGAAGATTCTCCGACGATGAGGGCTTCTATACATGTCAGAGAAAAAATCGTATTGCCGTTATTGACGATTCAGCAATACGGATTGCGAAAGTTACAGGAAATGCATAGGGAGAAAAAGATTAATAAAGATGAACTAGAGACTTATGAAAAGATGGTTACACGGTCGTTATTCGGAAATATTAATGCGAGTAGAAACTCCGCTTAAAAAAGAAGAGAGGGGCTAAAAAGTTATTTTTAAACCGGATGTCAGATTGAGCGCAGTCGAAACCTATTGATAATCAACTGCTATTAGTTCTCGACTGTGCTCGAACTGACAATGCCTCCCTTTTTTAGGTAACTCCTTATGAATTAAAAGTTAGGGCTTAAGTTGTATTTTTTATAGAACGCATCTAAAGCCTCTATAACTTCATCTTCCGAATCTACTATTTTGATAAGGTTCAGGTCTTCCGGGCTTACCTTTCCATGTTTTTCGAGTAATACTCTCTTTACCCATTCAAATAAACCTTCCCAGAATTCTGAACCTACGAGAATGATAGGAAACTTTGCGATCTTTTTGGTCTGAATTAATGTCATGGCTTCAAAAAGCTCATCGAGTGTTCCGAATCCTCCGGGCATAACAACAAATCCCTGAGAATATTTTACAAACATTACTTTACGAACAAAGAAATAATCAAATTGAAGGTTTTTGTCGCTATCGATATACGGATTGTCATGTTGTTCAAACGGCAGGTCTATATTCAATCCTACAGAAGTACCGCCACCAAGATGAGCCCCTTTGTTTCCGGCTTCCATTATTCCCGGTCCGCCACCGGTTATAACTCCATAGCCGGCCTCTACAATTTTTTTAGCGATCTTCTCTGCTAATATATACTGCGGATCGTCAGGTTTCGTACGAGCAGAACCAAAAATGGATACACATGGTCCGATTTGACTCATTTTTTCAAAGCCATTGACAAATTCTCCCATTATTTTAAAAATGGCCCATGAATCGTTTGTCTTTATCTCGTTCCAACCCTTATGATGTGTTTCTTTTCTCATATATGATTATATATTAGTTTCTTTTCTCAAATTTATACATATTGTGTGTTTATCCGGTAACTGAATTAGTGTTTTATTTGATTTATTTGTCCTAGATGTCTTGATGTACTACGATCGTTTACTGCATAAAAAAGCAAACCTTTATAATTAGAAGGTTTGCCGGGTAATCATACCTGATTTTTAATAATTAGAGTGGTTTTCGTCCGGAAATGATATTATACAGGATAATAATGACTGCTATTACGATTAAAACGTGTAGCAGGCTACTTGTGCTCAGCCCCGGAACAATACCCAAAAGTCCCAGTAACCAGATAATAATACATACCACTGCTACTAACCAAAGAAGACTTCTCATAATAAAATTTTTAATTGATTATGTTGTAATTTACTGATTTTTAATCAGAAAACTCATTTGTGGATGTAAAATCACTTCTTGTAAGGAGCTGTCTGTTAAGGCAGCTCCTTTTTTAAAAACTTCGCAGTGTAACTTTTTTTGTCTTTTACGATTTCTTCGGGGGTGCCTGTGGCAACAACTTTACCGCCGCCTTTACCGCCTTCGTAACCTATATCTATAATATGATCTGCCATTTTTATGACATCCATATTGTGTTCTATTATTAAAACGGTATTTCCCTTGTCGACCAGTTCGTTTAACACATTCATTAAAACCCTTATATCTTCAAAGTGAAGACCAGTTGTGGGTTCGTCCAGAATATAAAAAGTGTTTCCGGTGTCTCTTTTAGATAATTCAGTTGCCAGCTTTATACGTTGTGCTTCCCCTCCGGAAAGCGTAGTGGATTGTTGTCCCAATGTTACGTAACCAAGACCTACATCCTGAATGGTCTTTAATTTCCGGTAAATTTTAGGGATGTGTTCAAAAAACTTAACGCCTTCATTAATAGTCATGTCCAATACATCGGCTATCGACTTCCCTTTATATCGGATTTCCAGGGTTTCCCTGTTAAAACGCTTGCCGTTACAGGTTTCACACTCGACATAGACATCCGGCAAAAAGTTCATTTCAATAACTCTTAAGCCGCCCCCCTGACATGTTTCGCAGCGACCTCCTTTTACATTAAAGCTGAACCTGCCGGGTTTATAACCCCTTATCATGGCTTCGGGAGTTTTTGTAAACAAGGATCTTATTTCGCTGAATACTCCGGTGTATGTAGCAGGATTAGAGCGGGGTGTCCTGCCTATTGGAGACTGGTTGATATCAATTACTTTGTCGATGTGTTTCAAACCTTTGATGCTTTTGTATGGCATAGGTTTTTTTACAGCATTGAAGAAGTGGGTATTTAAAATGGGGTAGAGGGTCTCATTGATCAATGTTGATTTGCCGCTTCCTGAAACTCCCGTAACACCGATCATTTTTCCAAGTGGGAATGTAACACTTACATTTTTTAAGTTATTACCGCTGCAACCTTTAAGGGTGATTTCATGGCCGTTACCTTTCCTTCTTTTTTCAGGGATGGCAATTTCCTTGTTTCCGTTCAAATATTCAGCTGTCAGGGTATCGTGTTTTTTTAATGCATCCGGATTTCCCTGAGAGATGATCTCACCACCATGCTTTCCTGCCTTGGGACCTATATCAATAACGTGATCGGCACGTTCTATCATGTCTTTGTCATGTTCGACAACAATCACAGAATTTCCGATATCTCTTAAAGATTCAAGAGATTTTATTAAGCGTTCGTTATCCCGTTGATGGAGTCCGATACTGGGTTCGTCGAGAATGTATAATACGCCAACCAGCTGTGATCCTATTTGAGTAGCAAGCCGAATTCGCTGAGCTTCACCGCCCGAAAGTGATTTAGAACTCCTGTTCAGCGAAAGGTAGTCGAGCCCCACATCCAACAGAAAACGGATCCTTGCATTTATTTCTTTAAGGATTTCTTCTGCGATCTTAAATTGTTTTTCAGAAAGGTTTTCGGGAAGGTTTTTAAAAAAATCAGCCAAGTCATAAACGTCCATCTGACTCAGGTCGGCAATACTTTTATCGTTTACTTTAAAATAAAGTGATTCTTTCCTCAACCTCGATCCTTTACACTCCGGGCACTCAACTTTATCCATAAAGCCTTTGGCCCACCTGGTTATAGAAGCAGAATTACTTTCTTCAAACTGATTTTTGATGAAGTTGACAATACCTTCAAAATCGATCTTGTAATCCCTGGTTATCCCGAGGGTTTTAGATTCGACCGAAAACTTCTCTTTGCCACCATAAAGGATGACGTTCATGGCCTCCTCCGGAATATCCTTAATCGGATCGGAAAGCTTGAAATTATACCTTTCTGCAATGATCTGTATCTGTTTGAATATCCAGCTTCCTTTTTGTTCCCCGAGAGGTACGATCCCTCCGCTTTTAATATTGGTATTCTTATTAGGAATGATCTTATCGAGGTTTACCTCGTGCATCATTCCTAACCCTTTGCATTCGGGACACATGCCTTTGGGAGAGTTAAAGGAAAAAGTGTTGGGTTCAGGATTGGGATAAGAGATCCCTGAGCTTGGACACATCAGGTTTCTGCTGAAATAACGAGATTCTCCTGAGTCGTTATCCATTATCATTAAAACATCATCACCATGATACATAGCTGTATTTATGGTTTCCATCAGTCTTTTTATAATCTCCGGAGTGTCTTCGATTTTTAGTCTATCTATAACGATCTCTATATCGTGGGTTTTATAACGATCGACTTTCATCCCGTGTTCCAAGTCGAGTATTTCTCCATCGACACGAACCTTGAGGAAGCCCTGTTTAGAAATCTGCTCAAACAATTCCCTGTAGTGTCCTTTTCTGCTTTTGATAACAGGAGCAAGTACGTTTATCCGTTTGTTTATAAAGCCTTCCAGAATAAGATCCTTTATCTGCTCATCGCTATAACTCACCATTTTTTCTCCTGTTTCGTAGCTATATGCGTCTGCTGCTCTTGCAAATAAAAGCCTTAAGAAATCGTATATTTCCGTTATAGTTCCTACAGTGGAGCGGGGCGATTTTGAAGTGGTTTTTTGTTCGATAGCAATAACCGGCGAAAGTCCGTCAATCTTATCTACATCGGGGCGTTCCAGGCCACCTAAAAACTGCCTTGCGTAAGCAGAGAAGGTTTCAATATACCTCCTTTGTCCCTCGGCATAGATTGTATCGAATGCCAGCGATGATTTTCCACTTCCCGAAAGACCGGTTATTACAACAAGTTTTTCCCGGGGAATATTTACATCTATATTTTTCAGGTTATGTACACGGGCACCTTTTACCTCTATATATTCTTCAAAGTTCTCCATAGTAATAAAGCAAGATGCGAATTTACAATTTTAAGTCCTAAAAACGAAGTTATATAAGCATAGAGTAAGCTAATAACGAGAGGCTAAAATCCGGCAGCTGTATCATCTCCTCGTTTGTCGGCTCCTGCTTCAAGTGTTCCGTTATCTAAAACAAGAATGGCATCTACCTTTCCCAATACCAGCGAATTGGATTCGTCGATATTGTAGCCCTTTTCCTGAAGTTTTACTTTAATATTTTTGTCAAACCCTTCCGGCTCCATTTTTATGCTGTCCGGCAACCATTGATGGTGAAATCTGGGAGCGTTTACGGCTTCCTGCATTCCCATGCCGAATTCATACACATTAAGGATCGTTTGTAGCACGGAAGTTATAATGGTCGAACCGCCAGGTGTCCCTGCAACCATGTATAGTTTTCCTGATTTTTCAACGATGGTAGGGGTCATACTGCTTAACATCCGTTTTTCGGGAGCTATACTATTAGCTTCCGCCCCTGTCAGGCCAAACTTGTTTGGAACCCCGGGTTTAATACTAAAATCGTCCATTTCATTATTGAGAAAAAAACCTAATTTATCACAATACAATTTGGCTCCATAGGCCCCATTGATAGTGGTGGTTACCGATACTGCATTTCCATATTGATCGACGATAGAATAATGGGTGGTTTCGTCACTTTCAAAAACTTCTATATTGCCATGACTTACTTCAGCAGACGGGGTTGCCGATTTAAATGAGAAATCACGCATTCTTTGTTTTAAATATTCGTCAGATAAAAGAGTACCGATCGGAATTTCAATAAAATCCGGGTCTCCAAGATAATAATTCCTGTCTGCATACGCCCTGCGTTCTGCTTCTGTTATGAGTTGTATAGTCCTAAGACTGTTATGTCCGTATTTTTTCAGGTTGTCAGGTTCTATCATTTTCATGATTTGAGCCAGGGTGATACCGCCACTACTTGGCGGTGCCATGGATATAACCTTCAAATCCTTATATTGAAAAACAATTGGTTCTCTCCATTCGGGCTTGTATTTTGCCAGATCTTCTTTTGTTATATACCCTCCTTTTTCTTGTATAAAATCAACTAAATATCCTGCTGTTTCCCCTGTATAAAACTCGTCCGGACCGTTTTTCAGTATCCGTTTTAATGTCTTTCCCAATGCCATGTATCTGATGGTATCACCTTCGACATACTTTTTAGAGAACAATGTAGAGTCGCCGCTCAGCTCTATGATCTTAGTGCCGTATTCCTTTAAAGCGGTTTCCTGTTTTTTTGTAACAACCACACCTGTTTCCGCCAATGTTATAGCCGGTTTTAATATTTCTTCGACCGGTAGTTTTCCGAAACGTTTGTGAGCTTCAAACATTCCGGCAATAGCTCCGGGGACCGCAGTGGCTGTAACTCCATACCACGACTTGCCCGGGATTACATTTCCTGCAGAGTCCAGATACATGTTTTTATGGGCTAGTTCTGATGCCTTTTCTCTGTAGTCTAACGAACCTGTATCGCCATTTTCGAGCCTGTATACCATAAAACCACCACCCCCAATATTTCCTGCATAGGGATAGGCAACCGCCAGAGCCAGGCCTGTGGCAGCCATGGCATCAAAAGCATTTCCACCTTTGGCTAAAATATCACTACCTATTTTAGAAGCTTCTTCTCTGGCAGATACCACCAGTGCCTTTTGGGTAATCAGCCCGGTTGTCTTGCTGTTTTTACAACCAACAAACAAGATAAAAACAGAGATGAACAATACTTTTTTCATTAGGGATTAGTTTCGTTTTGTAATTCTTTTAGTTTTTGATCAGAAAAAAGAATGAGCTCATCAAAAAAGCTGAAAAATTCATTTTGAAAATCGTCATAGTATTCTTCAAGTTCATTTACGGCATAGTTCATTTTAGACCTGTTGTTTGTACGTCTGTTCATTCCGTTCAGCACGCTCGAAATACCTTCGATATGGGCATAATTAAGCAACCAATTATCGGCAATCATGTACGGCATCATTTTTTTAATATTCAAAGGTAGAATATCGTAATGTTCCCTGAGAAGATCGTAAAAAGCTTCTATATATACGTCTAAGGGAGTGTCGCAATAACGACTCCAGTTTTTAGCCAAGAAATGATCGTAGAAGATATCTACAATGACGCTGCTGTAGTGATGGTAATTACTGTGCAATTTCTTGGTGCTTAACCGGACTGTAGGATGAGCATCGGTAAATGTATCTATAGCCCGGTGGAGTATTACCCCATTCTGAAATGATTTCGGGTATTTCAGGTATTTTTTTCCGCGGATACTGTCGGCTACAAAATTTCCAACCGTAACCATCGGATCGTTACCTGATAAGTAAATATGTGCTAAAAAATTCATTTTCTAAAAATACAAATTCACATAAGCTTATCACTGTTTTATACTTTTTTAATGTAGTAAAGCTGACTTTTGTTTGAAATTATTTGCAAATTTGTCATCAGATCAAAAGAAAACTAAATGACTTTAATAAAATCTATTTCAGGAATAAGAGGAACCATAGGGGGAGAGATCGGAGAGAATTTAACTCCGGTTGATGCTGTGAAATTTGCCGCAGCTTACGGAACCTGGTTAAAAAAAGAAGCAGGAAAAGAAAAAATAACCGTTGTTATAGGGCGCGACGCACGCCTGTCCGGTGAAATGATCCAGAACCTGGTGTCGTCGACCCTGGTCGGTCTGGGCATTGATATAATTGATTTGGGGTTGAGTACCACGCCAACGGTAGAAGTTGCCGTTCCTATAGAAAAGGCAGACGGAGGTATTATTTTAACTGCAAGCCATAATCCGAAACAATGGAATGCATTAAAGCTGCTTAATCATAAAGGAGAGTTCCTAAGCGGGGCAGACGGAGCGGAGATATTAAAGATTGCTGAAAACGATGACTATTTATTTGCCGAAGTGGATCATCTGGGGCGGGTATTGAAAAACGATGCATATATAGATATCCATATCGATGAGGTTTTAAATCTTCCCCTGGTCGATGCAGAGAAAATCAGGGCAGCCGAATTTAAAGTTGTGGTAGACGGGGTAAACTCTACCGGAGGGATCGCAATTCCGAAATTACTTGAGGAACTGGGGGTAGAAGTTATCAAACTTTATTGTGATCCGACAGGTCATTTTCCTCATAACCCTGAGCCTTTAAAGGAGCATCTTACAGATATTTCCGAACTGGTAGTTAAAGAACAGGCCGATTTCGGTATTGTGGTTGATCCTGATGTAGACAGGCTGGCTTTTATAAGCAACGATGGTGAAATGTTTGGCGAAGAATATACTCTGGTAGCCTGTGCAGACTACGTTTTAGGAAAAACAAAAGGGAATACGGTATCTAATATGAGTTCTTCCAGAGCGCTGAGAGACATCACTGAAAAACACGGAGGAACCTATGAAGCTTCGGCAGTAGGAGAGGTGAATGTTGTTGAATTAATGAAAAAGAACAATGCCGTTATAGGGGGTGAAGGAAACGGCGGTATTATTTATCCTGAAATTCATTACGGTCGTGACGCTTTGGTTGGAGTTGCACTGTTTTTAACTCATTTGGCGGAATCAGGTGTATCCGTTAAGGAGCTGCGCGATGGTTATCCTTCGTATTTTATGAGCAAAAAGAAAATTCAACTTACTCCTGAAATCGATGTTGATGCTATTCTGAAGGCTATGGAAAACAGGTATGCAGCTGAAAATATATCGACGGCAGATGGTGTTAAAATTGATTTTCCCGAAAACTGGGTGCATTTACGTAAATCGAATACAGAGCCGATCATCAGGATATATACCGAAGCTAAATCGCAAGACGAAGCAGATAACCTGGCAGCTAAGATCATGGCTCAGATAGAAGAACTGGTATAGTTAACTGCCCCGGAACGAACAAGCACACCAGGCATTAAAAGAAAAACCTATAAAGCATTTCGACACTAGTCCCCGTGAAATAATCCCAAAGGAATTTCACGGGGACTAGTGTCGGGGCTCCTGGTAATGCGATCGGGATTAAATCTCGATGATCGAGCAAAATGTTACAAAATACATTTTAATTCGAAACTAATCGTAATTTTTTTAGTTTCAATATTTATCTTATTGATCTCTATTTGTATATTAGCATATACATATTTAGAATTTTTAAGAAGATGAAAAACTTATTTTGTATTATTTTATTTCTTACGGTTATAACCGTTTCTGCCCAAAGTAAACCAGACACCTTAAAGGTGATGAGTTTTAATATTTTGCATGGAGCTACTACCAAAGGAGACTTTAATCTGGAGGCGATAGCCGGAGTCATCAAGAAATATGATCCTGACCTGGTCGCTATGCAGGAAGTAGATTTTAAGACAAATCGTGCCAGGAAGTATAATTTGCCGCTGGAACTTGGTTACAGGACACAAATGATGCCTCTTTATGCAAGAGCCATGTATTATGACGGCGGAGAATATGGTGAAGCCGTATTATCCAAATACAGCTTGATTTATACCGAAAATATAGCATTGCCGCATCAGGCCGATTCAGAACCAAGGGCTGCTCAGGTGGCGCGTTTTCAGACAAAAAACGGGAATACCATACAATTTGTGGCTACACATCTGGATCATTTAAGAAATGAAACTGACAGACTGATGCAAGCCGATGCATTGGTTGATGAATTTAAAGACGAAAAATTCCCTACCATATTGACAGGAGATTTAAATGCTACTCCGGAAAGCGAAACTATGAAAAGACTATACCGGGTTTTTAAAAAGCCTGAGGTAAAAGAAGCATATCAACCAACCTATTCTTCAACAAACCCCAGGGTATGTATAGATCATGTACTGTTCAATCAACCTGAAAAATGGTCGGTACTGGATTATGAGATTGTCTGCGATGATTATGTGACAGATCACTGTATTGTGGTGGTAACTTTGGTTTTCAAGCCTTGATTCCTTCAGGGGCTTTGTCCTTGTGTTTGAACCTTTTATGTGTCCACAGGTAATATTCCGGCTTTTTTCTTATTTGAGCTTCCAGCATCTGTGTGAACCTGTCGGTGATTTCATAATCGGGTAAGCCCTTTGGCTGTTCGGAGATTACAGTAAACGAGGTTTCGTAATAGCCTCGTTTTATTTTTTGTATATCCATAAAGATTACCGGACTATTCAGGCTTTTTGCAATTTTTTCTGCGCCGACAAAGACCGGTACTTTAATGCCAAAGAACTTTCTCCAGTACCTGGCTCTGCTTGGCATGGGCGACTGGTCAATGGCTAATCCGTATAGAGCTAATTCGCCCGCTTTGTATTTCTGTAAAATGGTTTTGGTGGTTTCGTACCTGGAAATAAGGTGGGCACCGTGCTTCGTTCTGATTTTTTTTACCAGTTTATCAAAATACTTGTTGTTAATAGGCTGATATACCGCATATCCGTTATGCCTGATCTGATACCCCAAGGACATTAACCATTCGTAGCTCGCATAATGTCCGCATAAAAGCACTACACTTTTGTTCTGTTCTTCAAAAGCCCTTAAGACTTCGATGTTTTTAAACCTGAAACGCTTTTGCATCTCTTCTTTTGAAATGGTAAGAGACTTGATCATCTCCATAAACAGATCACATAAATGATGGTAGAATTTTTTTTCGATCTGCTTTATTTCTTCCGGCTGTTTTTCCGGGAAAGCAAGCCTGAGATTACTTCTGACCACCTTTTTTCGATAACCGATAAGCCTGTATAATAGTAAATACATAAAATCGGAGACTCTGTAAAAAACAGAAAAAGGGAGCTTGGATACCATCCATAGTAAGGGGTAAACAAGAAGATATGTCAGTAACTGCATTTATTGATTCTTTGCTTCAGCAAATATAATTATATTTGAGTCTAAACTTTTACAAATACAATGAATTTAGCTACCCTTATTGTTATAGCAGCCAATGTCATTATTTCTATGAAAGGATTTAATGACTTTTCTTTTTTCGAACGATATAAATTTCACGTAGGAAGTATCAGAAGGGGAGAACAAATACGCATGTTGACTTCCGGATTTTTGCATGTAGACTGGACCCATTTGTTTTTCAATATGTTCACCCTTTATTTTTTTGCTCCGGTAGTCATTATATACTTCGGGTCAGTAAAGTTTTTACTGGTATATGTTATCAGTTTGATCGCCGGAAATTTATTGGCGCTGTTTTTTCATAAAGATGAATATCATTACAGCGCTGTTGGTGCCAGTGGTGCGGTAACCGGGGTTTTGTATGCGGCCATCTTGCTACAGCCCGACATGCGACTGGGACTCATGTTTATTCCGATTCCGATCCCGGCTTATATTTTCGGAATCCTGTACTTGCTGTATTCGATCTATGGAATGCGAAACAGGGTAGGGAATATAGGGCATACGGCTCATTTTGGAGGAGCTGTCGGCGGGTATGCCGCAACGTTGATCTTTTATCCGAATTTATTATTTACCGATACCTTGATGGTTGTGCTTCTAGCAGCTCCCATTGTAATTCTTTTTGTCCTTGAAAAGACAAAAAAAATATAGTTTGGCATGGCTGTTGTAATAGATCTGAAAAAATATTAAACTATGAAAAAAGCAATATTAATTTTAGTAGCTATGACTACAATGAGTTTACAAGCACAGGAAAATAAACAAATTTCTCCTTCAGTATCCGTAACAGGCGAGGGTGTCGTAACTGTTGCACCGGATCAGGTTTTGATTAACGTCAGAGTAGAACACGAAGGGAATTCGGCATCAGAAGTAAAGCAAAAAAATGACAAAGCCATCAACGAAGTTTTTTCTTTCTTAAAGAAAATGAAGATTGATGAAAAAGATGTAAAAACCGAATATCTGAATTTGAGAAAGAACTACGATTACCAAACCAAAGAATATAAGTACGTAGCCAATCAGTCGGTATCAATTTTACTGAAGGATCTTCGCAAATATGAAGCGTTGTCACAAGGTCTGGTAAACTCCGGAGTGAACAGAATTGATGGTGTTGAGTTTAAATCTTCAAAAATAGATCAGTATAAATCAGAAGCAAGGGTAAAAGCTGTTGTTAATGCCAAACAAAAAGCAAAGGAGTATGCAGAGGCTCTGGGACAGCAAACAGGAAAAGCCATATACATAAATGAGACTTCCGTAGGAATGCCCCCAATGCCTGTTTACAGGATGAAAGCTACGGATTTTAACGAATCGGCCGGTGGACCAGGACAAACGATTTCTGTTGGAGAAATGGAGATCAAAGTTAATGTGAGTGTGGTGTTTGAATTAAAATAATATTAAAAATATAAAGTTCCGGTAACTATCGGAAAATTTGGGGTCAGGTATGCGTACCTGACCTTTTTTAGGATCTAAATGAAATCCAAAAGATATAAAAAGTAAAAAGACCACCCCGAATTTTCAGGTGGTCTTTTTTTGTGGGGAGAGCAGGATTCGAACCTGCGAAGGTAAAAACCAACAGATTTACAGTCTGTCCTCGTTGGCCGCTTGAGTATCTCCCCAGCCTTTGCTATACCTGTCTTATCGGTGGTAAAGCGGTTGCAAATATACTATAGTTTTCAGTCTGTGCAAGTAAAAAAGAATATTATTTTGAATGTTTTTTATAAGCTGCTGAAATAGTGAAAAATAAAAAAACCGCTCTATGGCGGTTTTTACAATCTTATGATGTGTTCTTAATCTAAAAGTTCTGCCACCTTGGTTCTTAGCGCTTCACCTCTCAGGTTTTTTGCGATAATTTTGCCTTCGGCATCGATAAGGTATGTAGCGGGAATCGATCTGATATTGTATAATTGCGCTACAGGATCCTGCCAGAACTTTAAATTGGATACATGATTCCATGTCAGGCCGTCATCTTCAATAGCCTTTATCCAGTCTTCTTCTTTTCTGTCTAAAGAAACACCGATAATATTCAATCCTTTATCATGATAATCATTGTATAATGCTACCACATTCGGGTTTTCAGCTCTACATGGCTTACACCACGCGGCCCAGAAGTCAATAAGGGTAACTTTACCTTTGGTTTTACTTAAAGTTAATGAATCACCCTCAACAGTAGGAGCCGTAAAATCCGGTGCTATCGCACCAACACTTAGTTTATTAAGTTCGGTTAACTTTTCTGATATTTTTTGACCTTGTTCCATTTGCTTCAGGTTTTCTGCAAATGTGTCAAAAATAGGAGATAACACCTCAGGTCCATGGGCTCCTGACTGCAACACCCTTTCCATTACCAATAATGAAATAAAAGAATTGGGGTTCTCCTTGATAAAGTTTAATTCGTACTCTTTGTTTTCTTCCTGAATGTCAGCAAAAGCCTCTTGCAGGGTTTTCATAGAAATGGTGTCGTTTTGCTGTCTTGCAGTATTGAATTCCTGACGAAGTACGGCAACCTTTTTAGCCATTTCCTTTGTTCCTTGCAAGAATTTTGTAAAATCATCGTTTGATGATGTACCGCTTACGACAGAAGCATTTAAGCTGTCTTTGTAGGCAATAATATTAATATTTCCCTCTTCAGCAATAAAAGGAATAGCTCCTCTGGTACCTTCTATGGCTAAAACATGTACCGAAGGGGTTTCAGCCTTGCCTGAAAATGTAATCTTACCATCTATAACCTGAAGGGTATCGATGATTTGCGGGGGCGTATTACCTTCCGCTTTTTGCAGATACACATTAGTGCTGTCTTTAACCGATGCAGCATCAACTGTAACGTTATACGTATTTTTTTCAACTCCATTACATGCTGTTATAACAACAGCAAGAATCAAAAATGCCAATTTTTTCATTAAATCTCTTTTTTTAAGCTTTGTGCAAAGTTAAACTTTAATGTAACTAATAAAAGTTTATTTAAAAACCATTAACAAAAAAAGCCTTCTTTATCATAAGAAGGCCTGTAATTGTGTTATTTTTTTATTAAAATTGATACCTGATCCCTAGAGCGATATCAAAATCAAAATCATCGTCAAAACCATTATATCCTACCAATCCAACTTCTGGTCTAAAATCCAGTGATATTAATAAAGGGATATTAAAATTATACTCGATACCAATATCGCCGGAAGCAAAAATAAATGCTCCGTCGTCGTCGTTATCGATTTCAGGATGATCAAAATCAACGCTTCCGATACCACCACCGGCGCCAACATACCAATTAAACCTGCCCTCTATGGGCATTACCCATTGGTATAAACCGGTAAGCTTGAAAGCATCCCAATAATTGCTATCTCTCCAGCCCAGATCAAATTCAAGACGGTTGCTGTTAGTTCCAATAGCTCTTTGATAAGAAATTTCTGCACCAAAACCATCACTATCGCCCAAACGAAGTCCCAAGGCATTTTCAGAAACTTCCTGAGCATTAGCCGTTAATGCAAATCCGATTGATAATAATCCTAAAAAAAATAATTTTTTCATACGTTTAGTTTTTGTTAATAACGTTAACAGCGCTAATTTAGTTCAACATTTTTATTTGTTTTTTAAAATGATCACTAAAATTAAGTTGGATACGCTGGTTAAGAAACTTCATGGAGAATTGCATTTCGATGCACTTCATAAGGCCATATATGCCACTGATGCTTCAGTATACCGCGAATTACCTATTGCTGTTTCCTTTCCTAAGGATATATACGACCTTAAGCTGCTTATAGATTTTTCCGTAACGGAAAACACCTCACTGATCCCCCGTACGGCCGGCACGTCTCTGGCAGGTCAGTGTGTGGGGAGCGGAATCATTGTCGATGTTTCACGCCACTTCACAAAAATTATTTCGTTAGATGAGGCGAATAAAACGGTAACGGTGGAGCCGGGTGTTATCAGGGATGAGTTAAACCAGTATTTAAAATCCTATGGACTTTTCTTCGGTCCTAATACTTCGACAGCTAATCGATGTATGATAGGAGGAATGGTAGGAAATAATTCCAGCGGAACCACTTCTATCAGGTATGGGGTTACCAGAGATAAAGTTCTAGAACTCGAAATATTGCTTTCTGACGGCTCTGAGGTTGTTTTCAGAGCTTTAACAGCAAATGAATTTAAGGAAAAGCTTGAGCTGGAATCACTAGAAGGGGCTATATACAGAAGCGTTTACGAGTTGTTGAAGAACCCTGAAAATCAACAACAAATAAGAGATGAGTTTCCCAAACCCGATATTCACAGGAGAAATACGGGGTATGCTGTTGATGAACTTTTAAAGTTATTGCCATTTAACGAGAACGGAGGTAAATTCAATATGTGTTCTTTGCTTACAGGTAGTGAAGGGACACTGGCAATAACCACTAAGATCAAACTTCAGCTCGATGAACTGCCGCCTAAACATAATGTAATAGTGGCAGCGCACTTTAAGAGTGTAAGTGACGCCTGTAAAGCTGTTGTTCCGGTGATGGAGCATAGGTTGTATACCTGTGAAATGATGGATAAGATCATATTGGATTGTACTAAGAACAACAAGTCACAGGCTCCTAACCGTTTTTTTATTGAAGGTGATCCGCAGGCTGTTTTGATGCTGGAATTGGCTGATAATGACCCTGAATTGCTGGAGAAACAACGATTGTCATTAATTGAAACCCTTGAAAACACAGGTATTTCGTATGCCCATCCTTCGTTGTATAGTGATGGTATAGGAAAAGCTATGGAGCTTAGAAAAGCAGGCTTAGGCCTATTGGGAAACATTGTGGGTGACCAAAAAGCTGTCGCCTGCATAGAAGATACTGCTGTTGCAATCCGCGATTTATCAGACTATATTGATGAATTCGACACCATTATGCAAAAGCACGACCAAAAAGCTGTTTACTATGCTCATGCCGGAGCCGGAGAGCTTCATTTACGTCCGATACTCGATTTAAAAACATCTGAAGGTGTTGCCTTATTCAGGGCTATAACTACAGATGTGGCCCGACTTGTAAAAAAGTATAAGGGCTCTATGAGTGGCGAACATGGAGACGGAAGGGTAAGGTCTGAATTTATAAAACTGATGATAGGTGAAGGGAATTATCTCTTGTTAAAACAAATTAAAGAGGTTTTTGATCCCAATAACATATTTAATCCTGGTAAAATAGTAGACTATGTTGCTATGGATGAGTCTTTGCGTTACACTAAAGACAGAAAAGAACCTGAAATATCCACCTATATGGATTTTTCCGATTCGGAAGGGATTCTAAGAGCTGCGGAAAAATGTAACGGAAGTGGTGATTGCAGGAAAACACATCATTCTAATGGCGCTATGTGTCCGAGTTATCACGCAACAAAAGATGAAAAAGACACTACCAGGGCACGAGCCAATGCATTAAGGGAGTTTTTAACCAATTCTGAAGAGCTGAACAGGTTTAATCATCACGAACTAAAAGAGGTTTTTGATCTGTGCCTGAGCTGTAAGGCCTGTAGTAGTGAGTGCCCGAGCAACGTTGATATAGCTTCTTTAAAGGCTGAGTTTTTGCATCAATACCAGTCTGTAAACGGGACCAGTCTCCGAAATAAGGCCTTTGCTTTTAACACAAGACTGAGTAAGCTGGGCAGTCTATTTCCTTTTATGGTAAACAACCCGGTTTCACAAAAAATATTAAAAAAAATACTAGGTATAGCCCCGGATCGTAGTCTGCCTAAAATTTCAAGTTTTAATTTCAGTAAATACAATAAATCTACTCTAAATCAATATAATGTATATGGAAAAGTGATTTTATATATTGATGAATTCACACAATATTCAGACACTGGTTTAGGGAAGGATGCTATAGATTTATTGACAGCTTTAGGGTATCATGTTGAACTTTTTTACGGTGAAAGCGGCAGAACGTTTATATCGAAAGGATTCTTGTCGCAAGCCAAAAAACTGGCAAAAATTAATGTAGACAGGTTAAAAGACCTTATTAGTGATGATTGCCCTGTTTTGGGACTTGAACCTTCGGCGGTATTATCTTTCAGAGACGAGTATTTAAGATTGTTACCTGGTGATGAAGCAGCCTTGTTTGTTTCCAAAAATGCCTTTTTGATTGAAGAATTTATTTCAAGGGAAATAGAGAACGGGAATATCGACGGCACAAAGTTCACGAAGGAGTATAAGGAAATAAAAATACACGGACATTGCCATCAAAAGGCATTGTCAAATCAAAAAGTCACCTTTGACGCCCTGAACCTTCCTGAAAACTACAATGTCAGCATCATCAATTCAGGATGCTGTGGTATGGCCGGATCGTTCGGTTACGAAAAAGAACACTACGAGGTAAGTATGAAAGTTGGCTCTCAGCGCTTGTTCCCTGCGATTAAAAAATCGTCTTCTGAAACAATTATAGCTGCTAACGGAACCAGCTGCAGGCACCAGATTTACGATGGTACCAAGCGGATCGCGAAGCATCCGGTCAGTATATTAAAAGAAGCATTGGTTTGATTATGAAAAAATATTTATCGGTTTTAAGTATATGCCTGTTGATGGGCTGTAAATCTACTGACACATCCATAGGGAAAAACGGAAAGTGGAAATTAATCTGGCAAGATGATTTTAACGAGGAAGGAGTGCTGGATGACACGAAATGGACCAAAATCAAAAGAGGAAAGGCCGATTGGGCTAACTATATGACCGATTACGATGATTGCTACAAGATTGAAAATGGAAACCTGCACCTGATGGGAATTGTAAAACCGGAATTTAATAAAGATACCGTACCGTATTTAACAGGAGGTGTTGAAACCAAAGCTAAATTTTCTTTTCAGTATGGTAAGATAGAGATCCGGGCTAAGTTAGAGAGTGCTCAGGGAGCCTGGCCGGCCATATGGATGTTGGCAGACAAACCGAAGTATGGTGCCTATCCCAAAAATGGAGAGATCGATATCATGGAACATTTGAATTACGAGGATAAGATTTATCAAACAGTTCATTCGTATTACACCCTGGTACTCAAGGAAAAAGAAAACCCGCCGTATTACGCCACAGCAAAAGCAGATACGGAACAGTTTAATGTATATGGACTGGAATGGTATCCGGACAAACTGGTGTTTACCCTTAATGGTGAACCAACATTTGAATATCCCAAATTAAAAGATGCAGATGCAACACAATGGCCTTTCGACCAGCCATTTTACCTGATGATCGATATGCAACTGGAGGGGAGCTGGGTTGGGAAAGCCAATCCGGAAGATTTACCGGTACAGATGATTGTCGATTGGGTGAAGGTTTATCAATAATCGCAAGGTTATTTTTTACCGGTAATGGTTATTGCCGCCAGCAACTCTTTGTAATTTAAAGATTTAAGGTCTTCGTCAGAATAAAACGGACTGAGTTTATCCTGACTGAAGTGATAGAGTTCCCAACGCTTGTTATGATACTCCAGAGCCGTCAGGTTTTCTATCCAGTCGCCTGAATTAAGATATAAGCACGTTCCGTGTTTATTGGTTTTCCGTATCATTTGGGGTTGATGGATATGTCCGCATATTACATACTTATATCCGTTCTCAATGGCCAGGTCTGCCGCAGCCTTTTCAAAATCCCCTATATACTTAATGGCTTTTTTAACGCTGTTCTTTATTTTTTTGGAAAGCGAATACTTCTCTTTTCCCAGTCCAACCAATATCCGGTTAATGAACCTGTTAAACAAGATCAGGAAATCATATCCCCAGCCTCCCAGCTTGGCAATCCATTTGGTGTGTTGTATCGAGGCATCAAAGATGTCGCCATGAAAGATCCAGGCTTTTTTTCCATCTAAATTCAGGATGAGTTTGTCGAGGATATGTATATTTCCCATAGACACATCGCTGAACTTGCGGAGCATTTCATCGTGATTTCCTGTTATGTAATACACTTCTGTACCCTTAGTGGAAAGATCTATGATTTTTTTGATGACTTGCAGGTGTGTTTTGGGAAAAAAACGTTTTCTAAATTGCCAGATATCTATGATATCTCCGTTTAAGATTAATTTTTTGGGATTGACACTATTCAGATAAGAGAGTAATTCCCCTGCATGACAGCCGTATGTGCCTAAATGTATATCTGATATGACAACTATTTCAACTTTTCTTTTTCTCAATGCTTAATTGTTTATACAAAAAAAGAATTTCAGTTTTAATCAAATATTAAACTGTAATTAATTAAATATGAGTTGATTGTTAAGTTAATGTCAACTCGATCAAAACCATATTAATTTATGATTAGAGGTATTTAATTTTTGTTTATTTGTTTTAAACTTTATTTTTGAACAAAAACCAAAACTATATGGCGGGAAATTCCTTTGGAAACCTGTTTAAGGTAACCACTTTTGGAGAATCACACGGAGAAGCACTGGGCGGGGTAATAGATGGATGTCCTGCGGGTGTCGAAATAGATTTAGAAGCGGTCCAGAGAGATCTGGATCGTAGAAAACCCGGTCAGTCGGCCATTGTGACCCAAAGAAAAGAACCGGACGAAGTACGTTTTTTATCAGGTATTTTTGAAGGAAAGACAACCGGAACCTCTATAGGCTTTATGATCGAAAACACCAATCAGAAGTCTCACGATTATTCACATATAAAAGACAGCTACCGGCCAAGTCATGCCGATTACGTGTACGATCAGAAATATGGTTTTAGGGATTACCGGGGAGGTGGACGTAGTTCTGCCCGTGAGACTGCGTGCAGAGTGGTAGCCGGAGCAATAGCTAAGCAGGTACTTAAAGATATACAATTTCAGGCTTATGTGTCTTCTGTAGGAGCAATTGAGCTGAATAAATCTTATGAAGATCTTCATTTAGAAGTAGCCGAGACCAATATAGTGAGATGTCCGGATGCTCAGAAGGCTTCTGAAATGGAAACATATATCAAGCAGATCCGAAAAGAAGGAGATACTGTAGGAGGCATTGTCAGCTGTGTGATAAAAAATGTTCCTGTAGGCCTCGGAGAACCTGTTTTTGACAGGTTGCATGCCGAACTGGGAAAAGCAATGTTGTCTATTAACGCTGTTAAGGGATTTGAATACGGGAGTGGCTTTAAAGGGTCAAAAATGAAGGGTTCTGACCATAACGATAAGTTTAATACAGACGGAACCACCCAAACCAATTTTAGCGGAGGTATTCAGGGAGGGATCAGTAACGGTATGGATATATACTTTAATGTAGCGTTCAAACCCGTTGCGACCCTAATTCAGGAGTACGAGACCATAGATAAAGAAGGTAATATTGTAAAAATGCAGGGCAAGGGCCGGCACGACCCTTGTGTTGTGCCGAGAGCCGTACCTATAGTAGAGGCTATGGCGGCATTGGTATTGGCAGATTATTACTTACTTAACAGGGCATCTAAACTATAGATGCACACAATTAAACTAAATCAATCTTTATGAAGAAAATAGCTTTACATTGGCAAATACTATTGGGCATGTTGTTCGGAGTGCTCTTTGCGTTGCTTATGATACGTTTCGATTGGGGGCCGGATTTTGTGACAGACTGGGTTAAACCCTTTGGTGATATTTTCATTAATGCTTTAAAATTAATCGCAGTTCCGCTGATCCTGGCATCCCTTATAAAAGGTGTATCTGACCTGAAAGATATTTCCAAGCTTTCAAAAATGGGAGGCAGAACGATCGGAACCTATATCGTTACCACTGTTATTGCCGTTTCTATCGGCCTTACCGTTGTTAATATAATTCAACCGGGGAAGACCATAAAAGAAGAAACCCGGAATGAATTAATGGAAAACTACAGTGGGGATGCCAGCAGTAAGATTGCCGACGCAGAAAAGCAAAAAGATGCAGGTCCCTTACAGGCCCTGGAAGATCTGGTACCGAGCAATATATTTAATGCTGCAAGTGATAACGGCAATATGCTGCAAGTGATTTTCTTTGCCATTTTCTTTGGTATCGGACTGATACTTATTCCGGAAGAAACAGCCAGACCCGTTAAAGCTTTTTTTGACGGATTTAATGAAGTTATTTTAAAACTTATAGACCTGATCATGTTAGCAGCTCCTTATGGCGTTTTTGCCCTTTTAGCAGCTTTGGTAGTCGAGGCACCTAGTGCTGACCTATTTAAGGCGTTGGGAATGTACGGTGTAACCGTATTGTTAGGATTAGTATTAATGATAGGAGTTTATATCTTGATTGTTTGGTTTTTTACCAAGAAGACCCCAAGGTTTTTCATTAATGGAATTTCTCCTGCTCAGCTTTTGGCTTTTTCTACCAGTTCGAGTGCAGCCACCTTACCGGTTACCATGGAAAGGGTAGAGGAGCACCTTGGTGTTGAAGAAGAAGTTACAAGTTTTGTGTTGCCTATTGGAGCTACTATCAATATGGACGGAACGAGTTTATATCAGGCCGTTGCAGCGGTATTTATAGCCCAGGCATTCGGGATGAACCTGGACTTTGCCACTCAAATCGGAATTATAGCCACTGCTACATTAGCATCCATAGGGAGTGCAGCGGTTCCCGGTGCCGGAATGGTAATGCTGGTTATCGTTTTAGCACAAGCGGGCATACCTGAGGCAGGTTTGGCGCTGATTTTTGCTGTAGACAGGCCCCTTGATATGTGTAGAACTACGGTGAATGTTACCGGGGATGCTGCGGTATCGATGATCGTTGCTAAATCTGTTGACAAGCTGGGGGAACCACATGTACGGGAATGGAATGATTCGTATAAAAAAGAATAGTAAACGATCCCGGAACAAGCTCGCGAAATAGAAAAAACATTTTACCGGGACAAGCAGCTGATCTACAAGAGTTTATTCAGGATAAATGCTCCGACGCTTGCCCATGCGGAATGTTCCTAAAGGAATTTCATAGGGCTTGTCCTTATGAAATAGTCTTGACGGAATTTCATAGGACTTGCATTGAAATGTTTTGCCATGCGCCGGCCGGCTCCATCGCAAAAAGGTCTGGTAGACCTTTTCTTTACGCTTGGCCCTCTCGTGGGCATGCCCCGAGGTAGTTTATTCCAAAAATTTTTCTTTCAGTTCCGCAGTCGGGATCATACATTGATCCTTTTTACCATACCATTTGTAACGGTTCCTGGCTATAAAGTCGTAACCTATATCTCTTAATCTGGTTGGAATATATAATAGTACAGGAGCTAAAAAGGCATAAAATCCACCTAAATCCTTTGCTATCTCCAGAGCTGCCGTAGATTTTACATAATAGGCATTTCCGGGATCGATCATCACAATGGAATCTACCTGACCTGTATCAATACCTCTTTCCTTGGCGAGCTGAAGACCGATATCGCTCTGTAGGGAGGCGAATCGAAATACATCTTTTTTATCTTTTTTAATTATGTACTGCACAGCGTTGTTGCACAAATTGCACACGCCGTCGAACAAGATGATCTTTTTGTTTTTGGGGATTTCCATTTTATTTTTTTGCTTCCACTAGTTCCAACTGATCTAAACTGACACTGGTTGTAAACATACCATAATTCACAATAGCTTTGTCTTTCTCTATGGTATCAATACTCCCCACCGCTTTTCCGTCCAACAAACGAACACGGTCGCCAATTCTTAGTACCGGTCGAGGTTTGTTAGCTTCTTTCTGTACTTTCTTCTCTTTTGCTGCTTTTTTCTTCTTGCGGATAACAGCTACCTCTTTTTGTACTTCTTTTTCTGCGATCTCCTTTTTTACTTTAACTTCCTGCTTTTCCTTTTTTGTCTGCCGTTTGCGTTTTGAGTTTTCAGTTTCAACAATCCGGAGGAATTCAGATACCAGCGGACGTTTTTTATTGTTGTAGAAATACTTTTCGGCAATGTCGTTTACTTTATTGCCCAAATAGATCATACGTTGATTATGGTCGTATAATTCCTGATAACTTTCAAGTTTAGTCTTAATTCTGGCATTAAGCTCATCGAGCCTTTTGGCTTCCTCCCGGGCTTTAACTTCTTCTTCTTTTAACTGCGAAGAGGTTTTGGACATTTGACGATGTTCTTTCTGAAGTTTCGCAATGGTTCTGTCGAAGCGTACTTTTCCGCCTTCAATTTTCTTTTTTGCCCTGTTGATAAGGCTATAAGGTATGCCGTTTTTCTGTGCCACTTCAAAAGTAAAGGAACTTCCCGGTTGTCCTACAACCAGTTTAAAAATAGGCTCTAATGTCCTGTTGTCGAACATCATGTTGGCATTCGTTGTATGTGGCAGCTCATCAGCTAGCATTTTAAGGTTGGCATAATGGGTTGTGATAATACCGTAGGCATCACGATTATAGAACTCTTCTAAAAATGTTTCAGCCAAGGCTCCTCCCAGTTCAGGATCACTCCCTGTTCCAAACTCATCTATTAAAAATAAGGTGTTGTCATTGCATTTCTTTAAAAAGTAATTCATATTCTTCAGACGATAACTATAGGTGCTCAGGTGGTTTTCTATAGATTGATTATCGCCTATATCTGTCAGTATCCTTTTAAAGACGCACATTTTACTCCTTGGGTGAACAGAGACCAGCATTCCGCTTTGAAGCATCACCTGAAGCAATCCAACAGTTTTAAGTGTGATACTTTTTCCTCCTGCATTCGGGCCAGAAATGACAATGATCCTGTTTTCCTTATGGAGCGATATGGTTTGCGGATATGTCTTCTCTCCCTTTCTTTTATTTGTTAAAAACAATAACGGGTGAAAAGCATCGATAAGCTCCATTTCCTTATCTGAAGAAATAGCCGGTAAAATACCGTTAATATCGGAGGCATATTTTGCTTTTGCTGCAATAACGTCAATAAGAGTTAAGTAAGTCTGATATTTTTGTAACAGAGAAATAAAAGGACGTAAAAAGGCTGTCAGATTTTTTAAAATCCGGTTAATTTCTTCCTTTTCATCATATTCCAGGTTGTTCAGCTCCCTGTTGTACCTAAAAGTCTCTTCCGGTTCGATGTAAACGATACTGCCTGTTTTACTACTGCCAAGTACACTTCCTTTTACCTTACGGCGATACATGGCTTTGACGGCCAGTACTCTTCTGTTTTCTACAACAGATTCCTTAATATCATCTAAATAACCTGAGGCAATATAGCTACTCAAAGCACGAGTAAAACTCTGGTTTATTTTACCTTTTACCTCATTTAACTGCCTTCTTATATATTGTAAATCGGAAGAAGCTTCATCTTTAATTTCGCCAAAACGATCGATAATTCTTTCTGTTTCCTGTACAATCTCCCTGGTGAATTCAATTTCTTTAGAGGTTTCAAACAGGGTAGGGTAGTAATCATGGAACTTTTTAAAGAAGACGATATGCGTATTAACGGTATTGGAAATAGAAGCGATCTTTCGAAAACCTTTTATTTCCAAAACCGAATTTTCAATATGTAATAGCTTTATTTCAGCTGTTATTTCTTCAAAACCATGATTCGGAACCTGGTTGTTATTGTCAAAAGAAGATAAGTACTCATTAGTATGGTACAGCGCTTCCATCATTTTTTCCTTTTTAGTATAAGGAGAAATCGATAAAGCGGCATCCTTTCCCAAATCAGTAGTACATCTATCCGAAATTTGACTTAAAACAGTTGAAAATTCCAGATCCTGTAATGTCTTATTGTGAATTTTATTCATAGCAAAATGAACCTTCATTTAAGGCTCTGCAAAATTAAGCAATTCTGTATAACAGTAACAAGGCTGTATTATATATATACAGATAGTGTTAAAAACAAAATCGTAGTAATGACCAATATAATAACCAGGGGCATGACAAATTTCAGCCATTTGTCATATCCCACTTTGACAATGGCCAGCGAAGCTAAAATTAAGCCGGTCGGGTTGATAAAAGCAAACAGTCCCATACCGTACTGATATGCATTGACCACTACTTCACGGCCAATACCAACAGTATCGGCCAGTGGCGACATAACCGGCATCGTTAAAACGGCCATTCCGGATGACGAGGGAATAAAAAATGAAAGTCCTCCATATATGAACAACATAATAGAAGAGAAAAACCCCTTGTTCATTCCTTCTGTAACATGGCTGGCATAATAAAGCATCGTATCACTGATCAGGCCATCATTCATCAGCACAGACACACCTCTTGCAATGCCTATTATCAGAGCTACCCCTAAAAGATCGCCGGCACCCTTAACAAAAGTATCAACAAAAGTCACTTCATTTATTCTTGCCAGGAAACCAATAATGACGGCACCTGCCAAAAACACTGCGGTCATTTCTACGAACCACCATTCTAATTGTGATACGCCATAGATCATAATGACAAAACACATTAAAAACACGAATAGGATCAGGCGTAACCGGAGTGTTAAGTTTTTTGTATTGCTCAGGTCGATTGCAGGAAAAAGTTTTTCAATAGTGTCTTTTTCTTCAATTATAATAGATCTGGACGGATCTTTCTTTACCCGTTGTGCATACCTGATGATGTAAATGATACAGATCAGGGTTCCTGCTAAAAGCATTAAAAACCTTCCATTCAACCCGGTGGTCCAGTTAATGCCGGCAGCATCACTTGCTATAATAGTACTGAACGGATTTACGGTCGAGCACATTGTTCCGATTGACGAGCCTATATAAATCGAAGCCAATGCCACCATGGCGTCATACTTAGCGGCTAAAAAAACCGGGATCAAAATAGGGTAGAAGGCGATGGTTTCTTCTGCCAGACCAAAGGTAGTACCTCCCAAAGCAATCAGGCCGGTTATTAAAACGATCAATATATATTCTCTTCCTTTCAGTGCTTTAGCCAGCCATGCGATACCGGCGTCAAATGCACCGCTGGCATTCATAATACCTATCAGGCCACCGATAATCAATACTAAAAAAATGATATCGGCAGATTCTATAATTCCTTTGACAGGAGACTTTACAAAAGCTGCAATACCTTGCGGGTGTGCCTCCAGTTTTTGATAGGTATCAGGAATACTGATTGGTTTCCATATATCGCCATCGATAAACTTTTCCAGCGGGATTTTAATATTCAAATTATCCAGGGTGGCCTGTTCGGCCGCCAGGGTTTCTGTTTTGTCTATGCTTGTTCTGGTAAATGTATTTGTATGCTTGTTAAAAGTAAGTGTATCATATTTTCCGGCAGGAACGATCCATGTTAACATGGCAACCATAGCAGCAATTATCAGTAAAATGGTTTGAGCAGTAGGGAACTTTATTTTTTTCACTCCGTATATGTTTAATAAAATTTAAAGATAGTATTATTTTAGCTCCTGAATAATCCAAAAGAATAAAAATGAACGTCAATATCCACTCAAGCTGGAAGCCTTTTCTGGAAGATGAATTCAATAAACCATACTTCGAAAAACTGGTAGAGTTCGTAAAGTCTGAATACCAGCATCATACCTGTTATCCTCCCGGGAAACAGATCTTTTCTGCCTTCGATCATTGCCGGCCTGAGAATATTAAGGTCGTGATCATCGGACAGGATCCGTATCATGGGGCAGGCCAAGCCAATGGTTTGTGCTTCTCAGTAAATGAAGGGGTACAACATCCGCCTTCATTGATTAATATTTTTAAGGAAGTTGAAAGTGATTTGAACGTTCCTTATCCCGAAAGCGGAAATCTGGAGCGGTGGGCAAGCCAGGGCGTTATGTTGCTTAATGCCACTTTAACGGTAAGGGCACACCAGGCGGGCAGTCATCAAAATAAAGGATGGGAAACCTTTACTGATGCTGTTATACAGCAGATATCCCTGCAAAAGAAGAATGTTGTTTTTATGCTCTGGGGCGGTTATGCCAAGAAGAAGACCAGACTTATAGACAGTTCTAAACATAAGATCTTAACTTCCGGACATCCGTCGCCCCTCAGTGCCAACAGGGGGTATTGGTTCGGGAACAAACACTTTAGTCATTGTAATGATTTTCTAAAAAGTATAGGGAAACTTCCTGTTGAATGGTGATTGGCGCTTGACAGATATCGATTATTGATTATCTTTACAATCGATTGTATTATATTTTATTCGTCAACTATGAAACAATGGTTCTTATTTTTATACGCTATCTGTATGATCCCTGCGTATGGTCAGTCTGATTTTGACAAGATTATTCATAACATTCAACAGGAAGAATTATCGGGTATTGATAATACATCTAAATTAAGCGACAGCGTGGCCATCTTGTTAAAAAAACAAAGAAAAGACGGATCGTGGCAACATATCGATTATACGATTACACACCGTACTCTATGGGACCCTTTAAAGCATTTAAACCATTTAAATCAGTTGGCAAAAGCATATATTTTTCCGGAGAGCTCATTCTATCAGGACCCATCATTACACCATGCCCTGCACATAGGTTTGAAGTATTGGTATGACAGCAATCCTGAAAGTAATAACTGGTGGTTCAATCAGATAGCGGTTCCACAACGGCTGGGAGTCATACTTATATTATTGGAAAAGAGCAATGTACCCTTCGATACGGAATTAAAACACAATCTGATAGATCGTATGCACCGTGGAGATCCTAAAAAGTGGACGGGAGCAAATAAACTGGATATCGCTTTACATTATATTTTCAGAGGTAGCCTGTTAAGGGATAAGAACGTTTTAAAGACCGGTGTTGATGAAAGTTTTTTCCCGATAAGATTTACGATGAAGGAAGGTTTACAGCATGATTATTCATACCATCAGCACGGGCCACAGCTTTATATAGGGGGGTATGGAACCGTTTTCATAGAAAACGAAGTACTTGCCGCAACGTATGTTTCAGGTACATCTTATGCCTTATCGGGTCAGAAGTTAAAATTGTTGTCTGATTTTATATTACATACATACCTTAATACGCTTCAAAACGGATATATGGACTTTAGCGTTAACGGAAGGTCTGTTAGTCGAAAAAACAGGTTGAAGGGAGATGCCGTCATAAATACACTTGGTAAGCTGAAACGAATAGACCCGGATCGGGAACAGGAATATACCAGGGCTGTTTCAGGGCTAAAACATCGTTCAGAAGAAAGCAAGGTCAACAAACATTTTCACTTCTGGAGATCAGACTATACCCTCCATAATAAAAATTACAGCTTTTCTGTCCGCACTTCTTCAAACAGAACCTCAAGGACGGAGAACGGCAATGAAGAGAATTTAAAGGCTTACTTCCTCACGGATGGCGCTACAAATATCAGGGTTCAGGGAGATGAATATTTTAATATCTTTCCGGTTTGGGACTGGAATAAAATACCGGGAGTTACAGCTCCGGTCTTAAAAGAGATTCCACAAAGAAAGGCATGGCAGGTATTGGGTACTTCCCATTTTACCGGGGGAATTTCAAATGGAGCCTATGGTTCTCATACCTACCGGTTAGACGATTACGGAATTCAGGCCAAAAAGAGCTGGTTCTTTTTCGATGATGAGATAGTTTGCCTCGGTACCGATATTCGTTCTGACAGTTTAAAAAACGTTATTACCACCGTAGATCAGGCTTTATCACCTAATAGTGTATCGATTAAGGAACACCGAAAGATTAAACATATTACCGGAGGAACCTTCAAGTTCAATAATGACCTGAATTGGGTTATTAACAATAAAATAGCCTACTTGTTTCCTGAAGGGGGACAGCTGCAATTCACCAAAGGTTTTCAGAAAGGAAACTGGCACGACATCAATAAAACACATCCTGATAAAGAAGTTGAAAAAGAGGTTTTTACACTTTGGTTCGATCATGGACAGCATCCCGATAAAGCCACATATAAGTATATAGTTGTTCCGGGAGTTTCTGACAGAAAAGAATTGAAAAAATACCGCAATAAAGACATAGAGATTCTTAAAAACACTCCGGAGGTACAAGCTGTAAAAAGCAATGACCTGAACCTGTTGCAATTGGTCTTTTTTGAAGCAGCCACTTTTAACCATAAAGACTTTAAGGTTGTTGTTGATAAACCTTGTGCGGTAATGATTGATTATAAGGATTACAGAGCTCCTTTACTCTACATTTCCGATCCTTCACAGAAAAATGAATTCATCCATCTTGGCATTCAGTTTCCAAAAGCTAAAATCAGCGATGAGTTTGAGCTTGAAATGCCAAAAGAGGAGAAGGCAGGTTCAACTTTGCAAATTGAACTGACATCCCTGCCGGAGTAAACTACCTCGGTGCAAGCCCAATGAAATTCCGTCAGGACTATTTCACATGGACAAGCGTCGGAGCTCCGATGGCTATCCGGGATAAAGCTCGATTATCGAATAAAAATGGCTGTTATTGATTAAAAACCAATTCTTTATAAGCTGTTTTTTTATCAAGAATATCTAATGACATCAATTGTTCCTGAACGTTTTTGATAACAGTTTCTGAAATTTGTTGTTGGCTCCACTGTGTAAGGGATAACCATTTCTGAATATCCTCCAGCTTTTGTTTGTAGCGGTTGGCTATAGTTCTGTCGATACTTGGTATCTGCTTAAATTCAACAGTGTATGTGTTAATAACGTCAAGCACATGTGCTATAACAGAAGGTTTTTTTTCCAGGATCTCATTTCTTACAGCGATAACAAAGCAAGGCCAGGGAGTAGGGCAATCTCCGATTCTTTTAAAAATTCCTTTGTCTACAACCGGTTTGGTCGTAAAATGCTCCCACATAAAATAATCGGCAGTACCGTTGGTAAGAGCTTTAATGGCACCGTCGAGGTTGTTTATCACTTCGAATTGAAGTCCGGTTGCATCCCATCCTTGGTTTTTTGCATTTATATAAGCCATCAGATGACTTCCGCTTCCGTATCGGGAAATAGCTATTTTACCATTCTTTATTTCGTCAGGCGACTCTATCGAAGTGTGACCTCCTACATGAATGCCCCATAGCAGCGGACTCTCAACATATGTCTGAACGATTTTTGACGGATTTCCTTCGGTTATATCCTTAACGATTCCTTCGGTTAAAATAATAGCGATATCAGTTTCTCCATCACGCAGCATTTGACACATACGTCCTGTACCCTCAGGTACATCTGTCCATTCAAGTTCAATGCCTCTTTCTTCAAAAGCATTCTCTTCAATGGCTAAATGCCAAGGTAAATTAAAATGTTCAGGGACTCCGGCTATTTTGAGGGATTTCATCAAGATGTCAGTTTTTCAAGTGTATATTTAATTAAACGGTCTACAGCAAGCTTAGGGTTCTCTGAGAAAGTACCATTTGCTCTGTTGGCTATAATGCAATTTAAAGAAACTGCCCGGTGTCCCAGTAGCTTTGACAGGCCGTAAATACCGGCGGTCTCCATTTCCAGGTTTGTTATTTTTAATCCGTTATGGTCAAAAGAGGCCAGTTTATCGTTCAACGATTCATCGGTAATATGAAGACGTAACACACGTCCCTGCGGGCCATAAAAGCCTACATTGGTCCCCGTCATTCCCGAATAAATCATTTCTGAAGACAATTTCAGGCCTAAATCATTATCAAAGGATACAACATAGGGTCTGGACATATCCTGTCTCCATGAAGTATGAAGGATCAAAGCTTCCTGGATGTCTGTATGCTGTATATTTTCACTCCGGTAATAATGTAAAAGGCTGTCGAATCCGATAGCATATTTACTCATCAGGAATGAATCGACCGGAATATGAGCCTGTAAAGACCCGGAAGTGCCGATCCGTACAATATCCAATGGTGTTTTTTGTAGCTTTATTTCTCTTTGTTTCAGGTCTATATTAACCAGGGCATCGAGTTCGTTAAGGACAATATCGATATTATCGGTACCGATTCCTGTCGAGATGACACTGATGCGTTTTCCGTTCAGTAATCCCGTATGGGTTACAAACTCACGTTTCCCTTTTTTTACCTCGATGGTATCGAAATATTTAGAAACACTTTTTACACGATCAGGATCTCCGACCGTAATAATAGTTTCTCCAATATCCTCAGGGAGCAGGTTTAAATGATAGATGCTTCCGTCTGGATTTAAAATTAATTCTGATGATGCTAAACTCACTTACAATATTTTAAAAGCACTTTTTACAGCTTTAATAGCTTATCGGTTTCGGCATGGTAAAGAAAAGAATATTTTGGGGCTCCTCCTAAATATACATTATCGTCTTTAATAGTACCATAATAATTTGTGATATTCTGGGCGACCTCATTTCCTAGTTTGGTAAGTTTAGCAGGATGAAAAGAGACGAACAGGGGGCGCAAACCGGTGATGAGCTTTTTATACTGTAAATCGCTGAATCCGTAATACCCCTGGTTTTTTAACATATGTACCACCAGTTGGTCTTTACTGTTTATTTTGTGATCCCTGGCAGCTTTTAATACATTGTTTTCGAGTTCGTTCAATCCGTTTTCTACTGTAGGGAAACGGTGCAGATGTGACAAGAATGCAGGTGTTATGTATTTTAGCTGAGATGAATTCTGCTTTATGGCAGTGTATAACTGAATAGGGTTATCTCCGCAGTACAGTTGCCATATGTAATCGGCATATTCAATATCGTCGAGCGTAAGGTGGAGTCTCTTTTTATAAAGTAGACCAATATGTTCTGCTGAAAGCTCACTTAGTCCATAAAGTCTTTCTGTATCGTCTTCTTTTCCGGAACAAACCAAAGAAACAGGGACTCCCTTTCTGTTTTTATGTAGCCAGCTTAAAACGGCTATCATGTTTACCTGACAAAACAGGTCATACTCAAACCAGAGAACAATTTCCTGTTGGTGTTTCTGGTTACATAACCTTCTGTATTCCTTGAGTGTAAATTCTACAAAACGCTCTTTACTTACTTTGTATGAGTTCTTGAGGAAATCAAATCTGGTCCTCCAGAAGCTCTCGCTTCCCACATCGGTGGTAGTTCTGCCTTCGCAAAGCATTTCACGCCATGTGATGATATCACCTTTAATATTCAGTTGCTCTAAATACGAAGTAAAAGAATCGCCATTAGTTATGTGCAGTATCTTACTCATTAGTGTAATGTTAAGGTTTGATTACGTAATGATAAAATTATAAATTTCAACGAACACCCCACAACATTTAATGTTAAGATTATCCGCCAACTCGTTTTACATTAAATCCTTTTTCTTTAAGAAACTCCATAATTTGATTTCGATAATCCCCCTGGATGAGGATTTCATCATTTTTAAAGCTCCCTCCAACGCTTAGCATCGTTTTAATTTCTTTTGCCAGTATTTTAAAATCAGAATCCGCTCCGTTATAACCTGCTATAATGGTAACGGGCTTCCCTTTTCGTTTTTCGTACTTGCACAAAAGAGGCTCATCCTGTAACCAAACATTACTTTTTTCTTCTTGTTTTTCTTCTTCAGAAGGAACGTGATCGGGGAATAAGCTTTTTAATTGATCTTGTAAATCCATAATATTAAACATAAAGAGACCTTCTAAAAGGTGTTATTTGCTGTCCGTCCAGGTATTACTGAAATAAAAAATATTTTCATTCTAAGTGCATCGCGCAGCTATCGGGAACCCATCGCATTTGATGATGAACAGCATCCGACTTTGGTCTGCCCTGAGCGATAACCGAAGGACTCAATCTAACATTTAGCCATCATAAGGGGCTTTTAGACGACCTCTTCACTTGTTTTTTTGTTTATCTGTTATTCTTTAATCAAGCCTAATTCAACCAAACGCTCATGTAAAAAAGCACCTGCGGTGATATCATCGTATAGTTTAGGATGGTCTCCGTCGATACAATTCTCCAGGCAATTCAGTGGCATTTCACTGATAGGGTGCATAAAGAACGGAATAGAAAATCTCGAAGTACCCCACATCTCACGTGGGGGATTAACCACTCTGTGGATTGTTGATTTTAAGCGATTGTTGGAATGACGTGAAAGCATATCACCCACATTTATCATTAACTCGTCCGGTTCAGCTATCGCATCAACCCATTCTCCTTTATGGTTTTGTACCTGTAGCCCTTTCCCCTGAGCTCCCATCAGCAGGGTGATAAGGTTTATGTCTCCATGAGCCGCCGCCCGTACGGCATTATCAGGTTCTTCAGTTATAGGGGGGTAGTGGATCGGGCGCAAAATAGAATTTCCGTTTTTGATATACTTATCAAAATACGTTTCTTCCAGACCTAAATACAGCGCCAGTGCCCGCAATACATATTGCCCTGTTTTCTCCAGCATTTTATAAGTTTCTTTTCCCGCCTTGTTGAATTCCGGTAATTCTTCCACTATTACGTTATCGGGGTAATCATCTGCAAGTTTCGGATCGTCTTCAACATATTGACCAAAATGCCAAAACTCTTTAAGGTCGGGTTTTTTAAAGCCCTTGGCCGTTTCTTTACCAAACGAAGTATAACCACGCTGGCCTCCGATACCCGGTATTTCATACTTATCTTTAACTTCCTGTGGTAAATTGAAGAAATTTTTAATTTCCTCGTATAAAGACGCTACCAGCTCATCAGATAAAAAATGACCTCTTAATGCCACAAAACCTATATCTTCATAGGCAGCACCTATCTCGTCGATAAACTTTTGTTTTCTTGCAGGATCTTCAGAGAGAAAATCGCTCAGATCAACACTAGGAATTTGATTCATAATAATGTGTGTTTAATTAGTCCGTACTATACCTTACACAAATGTAACGAATAAAGTTTCCTTTTTGATAACATCATAATCAACAAATTAAAAAAATATAACTCCGAAGGTACTCATTGTTATTTTTTTCTACATTTGAGTAATTAATTTCACAGAAAGTAATGAAAACTACGCGCCAAACCACCATACCTTTTGCATACAACAGGTTCAATCTTGAAGATTCTGTATTGTTAAAACTATACAGGGAGATGATAAAACCGAGGATGATCGAAGAAAAAATGCTGGTGTTATTACGACAAGGAAAAATATCCAAGTGGTTTAGCGGGATAGGGCAGGAAGCTATTTCTGTCGGGGTAACGAATGCCCTGGCTCCGGATGAATATATATTGCCGATGCACAGAAACCTGGGGGTTTTTACTTCGAGAAACATCCCCCTGAACAGGCTTTTTAAGCAATGGCAGGGAAAGGCGGGCGGTTTTACCAAGGGCAGGGACAGAAGCTTTCATTTTGGAACCCGTGAATACAAAATTGTAGGGATGATATCTCACCTTGGCCCCCAATTAGGCGTGGCAGACGGAATCGCTCTGGCAGATTTAATTAAAAACCGACATAAAGTTACTGCCGTATTTACCGGAGAGGGAGCCACCAGTGAAGGAGATTTCCACGAAGCGTTAAATATCGCCTCTGTATGGGGACTACCCGTTATATTCTGTATAGAGAATAACGGCTATGGTTTATCGACCCCGGCATACGAACAGTATAACTGTAAAAACCTGGCCGATAGAGGGGTCGGGTACGGAATGGAATCTCATATTATTGACGGCAATAATATTCTTGAGGTATATCAGAAGGTTAGTGAACTTGCAGAAGACATCAGAAAAAATCCTCGTCCCGTATTATTAGAGTTCAAGACTTTTAGAATGCGGGGACATGAAGAAGCCAGCGGGACAAAATATGTTCCGCAGGAATTAATGGCTTCCTGGGCGCTTAAAGACCCGATAGAAAACTATAGAAATTACCTGCTGGAGCAAGGTGTGTTAAATGAAGGGTCAGAAGAAGGATTTAAAGCAGGGATCAAACAGGAAATCGAAACTCATTTGCAATTGGCTTTTGCTGAACCTCCCACAGAATCCAGTATAAGTAATGAGTTAAATGATGTTTATAAAAACGATGTAAACCAGGAGATTAAAAGTAAAAAAGAGCGCAAGAAGATCCGCTTTGTCGATGCCGTTTCTGAAGCCTTAAGGCAAAGTATGGAAAAGCACGATCATCTGGTTATGATGGGACAGGATATTGCAGAATACGGAGGGGTCTTTAAGATCACAGAAGGATTTGCAGAACAATTCGGAAAATTGAGAATAAGAAATACCCCCATCTGCGAATCGGCCATCATTTCTACAGCAATGGGGCTTTCCATCAACGGAATGAAGGCAGTTGTTGAAATGCAATTTGCCGATTTTGTTTCATCAGGTTTTAACCCGATCGTGAATTATATCGCCAAGTCGCATTATCGATGGGGTGAAAATGCAGATGTAGTTATAAGAATGCCATGTGGAGCAGGAGTAGGAGCAGGTCCGTTCCATTCACAAACCAATGAAGCATGGTTTACCAAAACCCCCGGACTGAAAGTGGTGTACCCAGCTTTCCCATACGATGCAAAAGGGCTGCTGAATACAGCTATTAATGATCCTAATCCGGTTATGTTCTTTGAACACAAAGCTTTATACAGGAGTATTTACCAGGATGTCCCGACAGATTACTACACCATACCTTTAGGTGAAGCCGCCATTTTAAAAGAAGGTGTCGATATCAGTATTATAACTTACGGGGCCGGGGTGCATTGGGCCCTTGAAACCTTAAAGAACAATCCGCATATTAATGCCGATTTAATAGATCTGAGAACCTTACAGCCCCTGGATACTGCTACTGTATTTGCCTCTGTTAAAAAGACCGGAAAAGCTATTATTTTGCAGGAAGACACGCTGTTTGGAGGTATTGCAAGTGATATTTCAGCATCGATCATGGAAGAATGCTTTGAGTTTTTGGATGCACCGGTACAAAGAGTAGGGAGCCTGGACACCCCGGTACCTTTTGCACCTAACTTAGAAAAACAATTCCTTGCCAAGGCTTATTTTGAAGAAAAGTTACTTGATCTTATAAATTATTAATAAAATGAGAAATGTTAAGGTTGCATCATCTTAACAGGATATTTTTTACGTATATTTATATAAACTAATTTTGAGTCTTATGAATAAAAAGCACTTCTTACTAATTACAATTTTTGCTTTGATCCTGTATTCGTGTGGATTGAGCAAGGAAAACAAGGATACCAGAAAAACCATAAACGGTACCTGGGAATTGAATGATGTTTCTTACGAAGGAAACCAAGGCTATTTCAAATCGACTTTATTCAATGACGCTGATGCCAAGTGCTTTAAGGGAAGTGAATGGTTCTTCAGATCGAATAACAGTACAGGATACTACAATATCGTTCATGGTGAATGTCCGACGGGTCAAAGAAACATACGATGGTCCATACAAGACGTTAACGGAATACCGTCACAGTTCCAGTTCAAATATATTGACGAAAAGAAAAATGATCTTAATGGGGGTTATGGCTATGTGTTCAATGTGTCTTCATTATCACAGGATCAGATGAAACTTACAACCGATGTTAATGTAGACGGGGAGAAGGTTACCATCGCGTTACAATATTCAAGAAAAGCATATTAAAATTAAAAACTCAAAAAAAGAAATAATGAAATCTATTATAAAAAAGTCATCTTTAGTTATTGTATCCATATCCCTGATGGTTAGCTGTTCTGCCATACAGAATGCAAACAGTGAGCAAAAAGGAACTGCCATTGGAGCTGCTTCAGGTGCTGCCATTGGTGGGGTTATCGGAAACAATGTCGGAAAAGGAAACAGTGTATTGGGAGCGATCATAGGTGCCGCTGTTGGTGGGGTTGTAGGTAACAGGATCGGACATAAAATGGACCGTCAGGCAGAAGATATCAAAGCTGCAATTCCGGGAGCTGAAGTAACACGTGTGGGTGAGGGTATTAACGTTACCTTCGATGAAAACAGTGGCGTAAAATTTGCCTTTGACTCTGATAAGATTCAACCGCAAGGACTGGAAACATTGAAGAAAATGGCAGAAGTATTTGTAGAATACGACGACACCAATATTCTGGTAGAAGGTCATACCGACAGTTCAGGAGCAGATGCATACAATATGTCGTTATCTCAAAAAAGAGCAAATTCAGTAGTAAACTACCTTGTTAACCAGGGGATCGACAAATCGAGATTTACTGTTAAATGGTATGGAGAAACCCAACCTAAATATGATAATGCCACAGCAGAAGGGCGTTCGAAAAACAGAAGGGTAGAGCTGGGAATTGTAGCGAGTCAGGAAATGATAAACGCAGCCAAAAATCAATAAGATTTTTTAATATTTAAAATTTTAAGTCCGGTAAATCCGGACTTTTTTTATGCTGAAAAGTTAAAATTCACTATCTTAATATACCAAATTAAAAAACCAAACCCGTATGAGATTTTACAAAAGTAAGCTTGTATTCCTGTTTTCCGTACTGCTCGTTATCGCTTGTAAGCAGCAAAAAGATGAAAAATCCCCGGATACTGGAACGGCATCAACATCTCAAACTCCCGATATTAAAGGTGAAGAGGTAAATTATACTGTAGACACCACCCGTTTGAAAGGATATATGGCATATAACGAAAGTAAAACGGGTAAAAGGCCCGGGGTTCTTATTATTCACGAATGGTGGGGACACAACGACTATGTACGCGAACGGGCAGACATGCTGGCCGGATTAGGGTATACTGCAATGGCACTGGATATGTATGGTGAAGGAAAACAGGCCCATCATCCGGATGATGCCGGTAAATTTGCGAAGGAAGTAATGAGTAATATCGACATGGCTCAAAAACGATTTGATGCTGCTTTGGAGTTATTAAAAGAACAGCCCACTGTTGATCCTGATAAAATAGCTGTTATCGGTTATTGTTTTGGAGGAAGTGTTGCCCTTACCATGGCCAATATGGGAGCAAATATAGAGGTTGTTGCAGCTTTTCACAGTGGTGTACAGCTCCCTGTCATGCCCAATAAAAAACTCAAGGCAGCAGTATTGGTATGCAATGGAGCCGATGATCCGTTTATCGACCAGGGGTCTGTAACAGCCTTTAAATCCGGATTAGACAGTCTTAATGCCGATTATCAATATGTAGCGTATCCCGGGATTGTACATTCGTTTACCAGTAAGTATGCTGACTCACTTGGGAAGAAATTTAATCTTCCGTTGGCATACAATGCTGAAGCCGACAGGAAATCATGGCAATCATTACAAAACCTGCTCAACAGGGTATTTGAATAGGCAGACTCCTTTTAAGGTTCAATACGCAAGCCCGATATACTGTTGATATTTATCATTTTATAATTTTTAAAGGCATCATATATTTGGGTATAAATACTAATTGATTGCTATGAAAAATATTCTGTTACCAACCGATTTTTCTGAAAATGCATGGAATGCTATAGACTACGCTTTTCAGATGTTTGCCATCGAAGCAGACCATTTTTATATGTTTAACTCATATACGCCACCGACGATACAACCGACAAGCGGGATCACTTCTTCCAAAAACACGAAAATACTGGCCGACATGGCCAGAAAAGCATCTGAAGACGGACTCGAAGAAATAAAGAAGAGAATTAAGGACAATTACCCTGACCTGGTTCCTAAAATAAAAATCATAAGTACTTACGATACTTTTGTTTCAGGAGTTAAATCGGCTGTTAAAGAATTTGAGATCGATTTGATAGTGATGGGAACCAAAGGGTCGAGCGGGGTTAAAGAAGTAATTATCGGAAGTAATACTGCCGGAGTTATCGGGCATGTGACCTGTAGTGTACTGGCAATCCCTGAATCTGCCAAATACAAACCGGTTAAAGAGATTACATTTGCAACCGAATACGATCTCTATTGGGAACAAAGTGAACTAAATACCATGTTGCAGATAGCGAAAAAGTCTGATGCAGCCATCAGGGTATTACATGCGCTTGAGTCGAGAAATGAATTAAAAGAAGAACAGATCAGGGTAAAAGAGTACCTCGACGGAGTGCTAAATGGCATCCCGCATACGTACCACACGCTCTCTAAACTCTCTTTAGAGTCGGCGGTAAGGGCATTTACAGAGAGCAGGGAGGTAGATATGCTTTGTATGGTGGCCAGGCATCATAATTTCTTTCAGAGAATCTTCGGGAAACCAAGAGTAGAAGAAATTAGTTTTCACATACAAATACCATATCTGGTATTGCATGAATATACGCGCAGGTAACTGCACGCCGGAATAATTAAAGCTACGCGTACTTTTTTAGTGTCGGAGCTCCCGGGCTATCGGAATAAATCCCGATTATCGGGAAAAATATTGACCCAAGCCTTTTTAAGGGGACTAAATAAGGAATGTTTATAAAATGAAATGCTAATGAATTATTATATTGGTTTTCAGATACATTTTATCATTTCACCTAAAACCTTCATATTATTTAGTCCTCTTTTTATTGATGTGAATTTATAACCTCAATCAATTCTCTTTTTGATAAAAGTCCCGAATGCCTCCAAACGGGTTGTCCTTCCTTAAATAAAATCAATGTCGGAACACCTCTGACCTGAAAATTAGTGGCCAGCGGCTGATTTTTATCGACATCTATTTTTACAATATTCACATCTTCTCCCAGTTCATTCTTTGTTTCCTTTAAAATAGGAGCCAAGGTTTGACACGGGCCACACCACGATGCAAAAAAATCGACTAATACCGGTTTGTCTTTATTGATAATATCTTTAAAACTGCTTTTCATTTTCTTCCTTTAATTATTTACATAGTAACAAACGTACAGTTAACACATAACTTGTACGATTCCTAAAGTTTAGTGTAAATTTCCTGAATATAAATATGTAAGTCGGCTACCCGGGCTATGCGCGCAAGTACTTCCTGTCCATCCAAAAGGTACCGAACGGAATGATCGAACATAATAAAATAATACCAAGAGTAGGGGCCGACCAGTTTTGCCTGTTTTTCAATGCAACAGCCATCAAAACATACAAAATGAACAATATACCGTGCATCATACCTACATATTGATTAGGGCCATGCTGATCTGCCATGTATTTTAAAGGCATTGTAATACCTAATATAACTAAATAAGAAATTCCTTCTAATATGCTGATAATTCTAAAGTTCTTGATGTTCATATATGATAATTTATGCCTGCAAAATTACAACACACACCATAATCTATTTTGAAATATTTGTTAAAAAGGAAGAGGTTGTTTAAAATGTATTATTTGTTGCCTGTCCGGGCACAGCTATTCATAACCAATAGTGTTTGACGTTTGATTGCCAAGTTTCGACTTTAGTTTATCCAGAGATAGCCGATACGGTGATTATATAACTTTATCAGACGAACTTTCTGACTCAGGACTTCTTCTGCAATTCTTTGGCCACGGCCTGCACTTCATCTAAAACGCGCAGAAGGTTTTCGCCCCAAAGCATGGCTATTTCTTTTTCAGTATAACCGCGCCTTACCAGCTCCAGAGTGATATTGAAAGTTTCTGAAGCATCATTCCAGCCATATATGCCGCCGCCGCCATCAAAATCAGAGCTAATTCCAACGTGTGCGATTCCGATCTTATCTACCAGATAGTCAATATGATCTATAAAATCAGATACCGCTACCGGAGCTCCGGACTTTTGCAACTCCAATATTTCAGGTTTAGCTGCATCGCGCATTTTCGCATAGTCTTCAAAATAAACATTTCGTACAGAGTCGGACATCTTTTGGATACTATCCGAACTTACCTGTACGAAGTTCATTTTATTTGAAACTTTCTCATAGATCTTCTTTAGCTGATCCTGAAAAGCCTTATTCTTCCGGGTATTCACATAATTATTAAAAGCTACTGTTTGTACCACGCCACCGTTTTCTTTTAACCATTGCAATTGCTCATCATCGAGATTTCTGCTATGGTTACATAAAGCCCTGGCAGATGAGTGTGATGCAATGATAGGAGCCTTGGTAAGCTCGATCATTTGCCGCATCGATTCTTTTGATGGATGTGATACATCGATCATCATACCGTATTTATTCATTTCCGATACGACTTCTTTTCCTAAATCACTTAGACCGTTATGCAACCATTCATTATTTCCTTCACCGGTATTAGAATCGCATAGCTGACTATGTCCCTGGTGCGATAAAGACATATAGCGTCCTCCCAAATCGAAAAACTTTTTTACGTTCGAAATGTCTGTTCCTACAGGGTAACCATTTTCGATCCCGATCATAGCCACTTTTTTTCCGGTGGCATGAATTCTGCGAACATCATCAGAATTGTATGCTAACTCTATTTGGTCAGGAGCCAGGTCTTCTGCTAAGCGATGAATAGCATTGAATTTAGCAATCGCATTATCATATGCTTTTTCATATCCGGACGGTGTCAGGGAATCCTGCCCTGTGTACACAATCAACCAGGCAACATCCAAACCACCCTCATCCATTTTAGGTAAAGTGATTTGTGTATCTAAATCTTGTGTGTAATTAACAGAATCCGTAAAGTTCTTAACATTTATATCGCAATGGGTATCGATGGTTATAACCTTTTGATGGATGTCTTTGGCTTTGGCTATCATCTCTTCTTCGGTAAGAGGCTTTTCTTTACAGCCTGTTATAAGAAGGAAACTTAATAAAGACAGGGAGGTTTTTTTCATATGCTTAATATTTTGTAATCAGCTTGAATAGATTGTTTTTGTTGATATCAATCGTATTAGAAGTTTGGATGAATTTACGCTTTTCTTCATTAAGAAGAAAATCAGAACTGTTTAGGGTCTTTTTAATTCCTTACAATTTTTATAAATTTGTTAGGCTTTAACCGTCAATCTTGTGCATAAAATGAGTACGAAAAGAAACAAACGTCCTAAACATAAGGGGAGTGGTACCATCTTTAAAAATCCATTTCTTGAGCAATTAACCAAAACGCATATAGCGATTCCTTTAATTTTATATACCATCATCTCGGCATGTCTTATTTATTATGGGATTATAGAAAAAGGATTTACAACACCTGTAATGATAGTTTTATTCTTTGCAGGGATGTTTATTTTTACCCTTGTGGAGTATCTGATGCATCGCTTTTTATATCATCCACAGACGCAAAAAATGGAAGAATTCAGTCACAAAGTTCACGGGGTACATCACGATTATCCCAAAGATAAAAAGCGTTTGGCCATGCCACCGATTCTGGCTTTAATTCTGGCAACCTTCTTTTTTATCATCTACCGCGCCATTATGGGCGATTATGTTTTTGGGTTTCTAGCCGGATTTTTAATGGGGTATACCGGGTATCTGGCAATTCATTACAGCGTACATATTTTTAAGGTGCCGGATAATTTCCTGAAAATATTATGGCATCACCATGCTATACATCATTACAGACAACCGGAAAGAGCCTTTGGGGTGTCATCGCCTTTATGGGATTATATTTTTGGTACTATGCCAGCGTTGCTTGAAGATAAAAAACAACAAGCCAAGTCCGGGGAGTTTATAGATCCGTCATAACAGACGTTTAAAGCTTTATAGAAAGTTAAGTTAATGTACAGTAGTTGTAATAACCAAGAAACCTGTAAAAATAGGTTCTGAACTATTTAATCCTAACCTCTAAAGAAATAGAAACATCTAAATTTTCTGATGGCTCGATGGTAAAAATGTCTTCGGATTCTGAGATACAAGCGTCCGTTACTAAATTGCCTGATTCTGTTATTTATACCATTCAGAAATGCAACTTCCCATATAGCTCAAAACCAGCACAAGGGCTATAGCTATAAACACATAACTGCTTTTAATAAATAGAATACGGATTTTCATAAAAATAAAGTTTGGTTAATAATGTTTTGTACGTTTTCCTGATAGAGGTATGTGGCGCAAGGAAAGCGGAATATTTCTATACCTAAATTTAAAGTATATTATTATTAAAGGGCTGATTATACAATAGACAAATAATCAACATTAATTAGAATATAGGTAGAATTCATAATATTTCATGAGTTAATTAAATAACTGAAATACAGTTATAAAAAAGTTGCCCGGCATATTTATATCTTCAAAAATTAAGCAAATCTTAAGGATGGTTCGTTGATTATATTTCTGATTTATATTTCCTTTGTAGTATGCGAATTTTAATAGTCGAAGATGAACCGGGCATAGCAAACTTTCTTAAGCAAGGTCTTGAAGAAGAGCTGTATACAGTAGAAGTAGCTGAAGAAGGTACTAGTGGACTTGATATGGCAATGTCGGGAGATTACGATTTACTTTTACTCGACTGGATGCTACCCGGGGTAAGCGGGATTGAAATCTGCAGACAATTCAGAAAAAAGCATCAAATCACTCCTATTATTTTCCTTACCGCTAAAGATACAGTTAGTGAAACTGTGTTTGGACTGCAGGCAGGAGCCAACGACTTCATAAAAAAACCCTTTCATTTTGAGGAATTATTAGAGCGCATTAAAGTACAACTCCGTACCTCGGCCGGAGATCATAACATACTTGAACTAGGTCCTATTGTCCTTAACAAGGATATACACCGGGTATTCCGGGATGATAAAGAGGTGGTTCTAACCCAAAAAGAATTTGCCTTATTAGGATACTTATTGCGAAATAAAGGGAAGGTCTGTACACGTACTAAAATCATAGAAAATGTATGGGATATTCATTTTCAGTATAACACCGGTGTTATAGATGTATATATTAATTCCCTACGCAAAAAACTGAATCTCACCGATAAAGAAAACTATATCCAAACCGTGAGAGGTGTGGGCTATATTGCCACTGAAAAATGAATTTAAGTTTTAAAAATAGGATTGCATTACATTATATGATCGCCACTGCGGTTATTATGCTGATTATTTTCAGCGTTATATTCTTTGTGGTAAGAAGCACTGTATACCACAACCTCGATAGTGATTTGGCATATGAAGCTCATAGACATACAGATGAAATTATTATCGTTGGTGACAGTCTGAAATTTATAAATAAGCTCGAATGGGAAGAAAAAGAACATAAAGAGGTTCAGGTGAATCCTGTATTCCTTCAAATTATTGATAAAGAAGGGAAATTAATGGATAAATCCCCAAATCTTAAACATGAAAGTCTTGCGTATCGAAATCATGCCACCAGCAGAGATCATATTAATGCAGAGCTTCATAATCAGGCCATACGGCAAGTACAGATTCCAATAGAACAGAACGGAGAAACGAAGGGTTATATCCTGGCAGCTATGTCGATGGAATCGTCTAAAATGGTAATCCTGAAACTAAAAAATGTGCTTATTTTTTCTTTTTTAACTGTGTTGATTGGACTTTATTTTATATCGAGGTATCTCGCCGGTCGCAGTATACTTCCTATTTCTGAAATATCGAACACTACCAAACGGATTACAAAGAATAACTTAAATGAACGGGTTAATTTACCGCAGCATAAGGATGAACTCTATGAATTGTCAGCCAATTTTAATGAGCTGTTGCAGCGGATTGAAAATGCCATCGAACGGGAACGTCAATTTACATCTGATGCATCACATGAATTGCGTACCCCTTTAGCGGCTCTTAGAGGGACTCTTGAAGTACTTATTCGAAAAGAAAGGACTCATGACCAATATGTAGAAAAAGTACAATACAGTTTAAAGGAAATCAACCGCATGTCGGAGACTATAGACCAGTTACTATTGCTGGCTCGTATAGATTCGGGTAAAAGTCTCGATGCCGGAATGGAAGTGAGTCTTCCTACTGTTATCGATGAAATCCTTATGAGAAACAAACAGCTTATTCAGGAGAAAAACTTACATATTCATGTAGATTTTAACCCCGAACTTGAACTTCATACCCCGCAGTACTACACCATGCTTATTATGGAAAATGTTATCCATAATGCCATTAAATATTCAAATAGCGAACAAGCCATCAATATCCGTATTCATCAAAAGAATTCCGAAATTATCTGTACCGTTCAGGATCAGGGAATCGGAATTAAAAAGGATGATATGGATAAACTTTTTAATTCCTTCTTCCGATCCGACGCTTTAAACCACAAGGATATTAAAGGTAACGGACTCGGACTATCCATAGTTAAAAAGGCCGCAGATGCCATTCAGGCTAAGATTAATATAAAAAGTGAATTACATCACGGCACGACTTTCACCATCGTATTTTAAGCGAATCTTAAGAAAGCACTTAGAATAGCTTTAGATAGGAAAACTACATTTGGCTAATACTAAATAATAGCCAAAATGCTAGAAAAGATTATTCAATACAGTATACGCCATAAACTTATTATATTCCTATTTACGGCAGGAATCGTAGGTTATGGGTTGTATGCACTGTCTAATATTCCTATTGGAGCAGTACCGGACATTACGAACAACCAGGTACAGGTAATTACCACTTCCAAAAACCTGGCAACCGAAGATGTTGAAAAGTTTCTGACGTATCCGGTAGAACTCGAAATGACCAATCTGCCCGGTGTAAAAGAAATCAGATCGATTTCCAAATTCGGCTTGTCGGTAGTTACGATCGTATTTGATGATAAAATAGGTACTTATCTGCCACGACAGTTAATTGCAGAGAAGATTAAAAATGCGGAAGAAAAAATACCGGAAGGTTTCGGCTCGCCATTTATGGGGCCTATTACTACAGGTCTTGGAGAAATTTATCAGTATGTTATTGATGTAGATGCTGAGCACAGGGACAAATATTCCTTAGCTGACCTGAGAACAATTCAGGACTGGATCGTAAAGCGGCAGCTATCAGGTATTCCCGGGGTCGTTGAAGTAAATACCTGGGGGGGATACCTGAAACAGTATGAGGTGGCCATCAATCCAGAGCGATTAAGAGCCATGAATGTTTCTGTTTTTGAAGTGTATGACGCTTTAAAAAACAATAACAGCGTTGCCGGTGGAGGGTATATAGAAAAAGTAAACCAGACCTATTTTGTAAGAGGTGAGGGCCTGGTAAACAATATACCGGATATCGAAAACATCGTAGTTGATAACCGGAATGGAGTTCCAATATACATTAAAGATATTGCTACCGTTGGTTTTGGACATGCCAATCGTTTTGGAGCCATTACCGGAAACGGGGAAGGTGAAAAAGTCCTCGGACAGGTAATGATGTTAAAGGGAGCTGATTCAAATGAAGTAATAAAAGCGGTTAAGGCCCGTGTAGCAGAGTTACAATTAACATTACCGGAGGGCGTAAAAATAAATGCTTTCCTTGAGCGTAGTGAACTTATCTCCAAAACAACTTTCACTATTGCCGAAAACCTTATCCTGGGGTGTCTGATTGTGATATTTGTGGTGGTTCTGCTGCTGGGTAACTTCCGTTCGGGACTTGTTGTAGCTTCGGTAATACCTTTGTGTCTGTTGTTTGCTCTTTCACTGATGTATATCTTCGGCGTCGATGCCAACTTAATGAGTCTCGGTGCTATCGATTTCGGAATTATTGTAGACGGCTCTGTAATTATTGTTGAGTTTATTGCCTTCCGGATTACGAGCCAGAGAAATCAAATCCTCCAATTACCTAAAGTAGAAAGACAGAAACTTATTGATAAAATCACCTTTCAGGGGGCTACTAAAATGATGAATTCGGCTGTATTCGGCCAACTTATCATCATTATTGTATTTATTCCGATTTTATCGTTAACGAATGTTGAAGGAAAGATGTTTATACCAATGGCACTGGTCTTTTGCTTTGCTCTTATCGGAGCGATGATCTTGTGTTTTACCTATGTACCGGTAATGGCTTCGGTATTTATCAAACCGGGAGATCCGAATAAAAATACCATCTCCAAACGACTCATAACATGGCTAGAAAACAGCTACCGTCCTGTAATATTATGGGCATTAAAAAAGCGAAAAGTGGTTTTCGCTATGGCTGCTATCCTGCTTATTGGAACCGGATGGTTGTTTTCGAGAATGGGAGGGGAGTTCGTACCAACACTCGATGAAGGAGATTTTGTTATTCAGCCGGTTCTTAAAACCGGTACCTCGTTAAGCAGGACTATCGAAGCAACTACTAAAATGGAGCAGATTCTTAAGACCTTTCCTGAAGTAGACCAGGTAGTAACGAGAATAGGAGCTGCAGAAGTACCTACCGATCCGATGTCGATGGAGGAGAGCGATGTCATGATCAAACTCAACCCTAAAAGCACGTGGACTTCGGCAGAAACAAAAGACGAACTGGCCGATAAGTTTAAAGAGGCTTTAACCCGTGAGATCCCTGGAGTCGATTACGAATTTACGCAACCTATTGAAATGCGTTTTAACGAACTCATTACAGGAGTTCGTGCCGATGTGGCTATTAAAGTTTTCGGAGAAGATCTCGATATACTATATAAAAAAGCCCTTGAAATACAAAAGGCGATAACGGATGTAGAAGGTGCTGCAGATATTTCTGTGGAGAAAATTGCAGGATTACCACAGATGTCGGTAACCTACAACAGGCAGAAGATCGCCAAATATGGATTGAATATAGAAGACCTTAACCGAATTGTCACTATGGGCTTTGCAGGAGCCAGCGCCGGAACCGTATTTGAGGGAGAGAAACAATTCGACCTGGTAGTGCGATTCGATCAGAAGCACCGAAACGATATACAACATCTCGAAACCGCATCTATAACCCTTCCTGATGGACGTTCATTACCACTAAGTGAGTTTGCTGATATTAATTATACCAAAGGTCCTGCGAAGATTTCCAGAGATAATACCAAGCGTCGTATTGTGGTAGGTATCAATGTTCGTAACCGAGACCTGGAATCGGTTGTAAATGATGTCCGAGAAGTCATTAATAAGGAAATCAATCTGCCACCGGGATATACGATTAGTTATGGCGGACAATTCGAAAATTTACAGGCTGCTTCACAGCGACTTAAGATTGCGGTACCTATTGCTTTAGTACTCATATTCATACTACTTTATTTTGCCTTCAATTCGGTAAAAGAGGCCCTGATGATTTACAGTGCCATTCCACTGGCGGCTATCGGAGGCGTACTCCTTCTTTATCTACGGGGAATGCCATTTAGCATCTCTGCGGGAGTGGGATTTATAGCATTGTTCGGGATTGCGGTATTAAACGGAATTGTTCTGATAGAAGAATTTAAAGAATTAAAAGCACACGGAATGAGCAATATTCACAAGCGTATTTTAACCGGAACCAGAAACAGGCTACGGCCGGTATTACTCACAGCATCAGCTGCTGCACTGGGCTTTCTGCCGATGGCCATATCCGGCTCTGCAGGAGCAGAAGTACAACGTCCGTTAGCAACCGTTGTGGTAGGTGGATTGGTAACGGCTACCTTACTGACCCTTGTTGTATTGCCGGTATTGTATGCCTGGTTCGATACAAAACAGCAATTCAAACCGTTTAAGGCTAAAAAAATAGGAGCATTACTTGTATTGCTATTGCCCGTTATAGGTATGTCGCAGCAAAAAACGGTTAGTTTAGAACAAGCTATTGATATGGCTCTTGAGAATAATCACGGTATCCGGGCCGCTCAGCAAAAAGTGAAACAGGCAGAGCATCTGGAAGGCAATGCATTTAATCTCGAAAAACCACAGGTTTATTACCAGTACGACGAGAACAATATAGCTGAAAACGGAGAGGCATTACGGGTATTCGGTGTTAGTCAGCAGATGAGATTCCCTACCATCTACGGTACACGTAGAAAAGCATTGAAACAGGAATCCGCAATGGCTCAACAGGCCTACTATATACAGGAACGTCTGCTTAAAAAGGAGGTGTCAACCGCTTATATGCAGATTGTATATCAGCAACAGCTCATCGACCAATACACCTATCTGGATAGTTTGTATAAAGCATTTGCTAAAGCAGCAACACGTAAGTTTGAGCTGGGGGCTACCAATATGCTTGAGCAGCTGACTGCTGAAACAAAGCAAAAAGAGGTATCCATCTTATTAACGCAATGCCTGAAGGAACACGAAAAATCGATATTAGAACTAAGAAAGCTTCTGCAAACAGAGGAGGCTGTTACTGCCTTGGAAACAGACATGATGCGTTTGGAGTATGAGAAAACAGATTCTCTCAGTCACCCCGGAATCAACTACTATCGCGAAAAACAACGATTATCGGCTTTAGAACTATCAATGGAACGACAAAATTTATTACCCGATATTGAGGTATCGTTTTTTCAGGGCACAAATAGTCTTGCCGGAGCAAAAACATACAGAGGTTTCCAGGCAGGAGTTACCGTTCCACTCTGGTTTTTCAATCAGTCGTCTAAAATAAAAGCAGCCAAAGCACAAAAAGATATCAGCGATCATGAGATTCAGGATTATCAGGCGCGATTACAATCGAGGGATGAGAAGCTAAAAGCCGATCTCGAAAAGTATAACCACATCCTTTCATACTATCAGGAAACCGGTAAAAAAATGGCCGATCAGCTTACATTAAGTGCATCTAAGGCCTATAAAAGTGGTGAAATTGACTTTTTACAGTACGTACAATTACTCGAAAATGCACGTGACATCGAAATTAAACGACTGGAAACTTTATATAATTACAACAAAACAGTACTCGAACTAAACTATATAACAGAATGATACGCCAATATAAAATGAAAATAACAAACATCCTGTTTCGGTCAGCTTTACTACTGGCGATTCCGGTATTTACACTTAGCTCGTGTAATTCAGAAGGAGGGAAGGACCTTACTAAAAAAGCAATTAATATTCCGGAGCAAGATGCTGCAAATGATCTGATCAGTATTAAGGAAAGTCAGTTTAAAGCGGCACAGATGGAAGTTGGTAAAATAACTCCGAGAGCCTTTAACCGCACGGTAAAAGCCAATGGTATTTTCACTGTACCACCAAATAGCAAAGCTTCGGTTAGTGTTTATTTTTCGGGATATGTAAAGGAGTTATCGTTATTGCCGGGCGATAAAGTACGCAAGGGACAGTTATTGTTTACACTGGAAAATCCTGATTACATCCAGGTACAACAACGTTTTCTAGAAGCAAAAGGACAGTTAACATACCTGAATGCGGAGTACAAAAGGCAGCAACAGTTAATGAAAGACCAGATTACTTCCGAAAAGAACCTCTTAAAAGCTGAGGCCGATTATAGTGTTATCAAGGCACAATACGAATCACTAAAGAAGCAATTAAGGTTAATGAAGATCAATCCGAATACTTTAGATGCCACCAACTTACGATCTACCATAGGTGTATTGGCGCCAATAAATGGGTATATTACTGCTTTAAACACACAGAAAGGCGAATATCTTAATCCGTCAGATGTAGCGCTTAGTATTACCGATACCAGGCATTTACAGATTAAAACACAGGTGTTTGAAAAGAGTTTACCATCATTAAAAACAGGACAATTAGTTAGGTTCAATGTACAGAATGATGCAGAGAAAAGTTATAACGGTACAGTAAAACTTATTAATAAAGCAATCGATGAGCAAAACCGGACTGCAAGTGTTTATATTGACCTTAAAGAAGCTCAGGATACTGAATTATTTGCGCCGGGAATGTATGTAGAAGTTGAAATCATTACCACACAAGATACGCTGAATGCTTTACCCGAAGAAGCAGCTGTTAAAATAGACAATGATTATTATGGACTTATACGTACCAATGACACTTTATATAAACAAGTCCCGATTAAAGTTGGAAATGTATCGAACGGCTATATCGAAATCAAGAATACAGATAGTTTCGAACCAAATGCCGTATTCCTGACAAAAGGTGTTTTTGATATGATTATGGAGTAAAAGATAACAAGCATATAAAAAGCCCACAGCAAAGCAATGCTGTAGTTGTGGGTTTCTTTATAAATATTCTATTTTACATAATATAAATTATAGGACAAATGAATAAAAAATTATTATATTAGTTTTAAAATAGATAATCAATGAAACAACATACCTATAACAACTGTAATTTTAATTACATCAGTGTCAACCATTTTCACGTAAAGAATACCCGTAAACATTGGATTTTAAAGATTTTAAAAAAATTATGGCTGGTCATTTGTAAGCTATAATTCTACATTATGTAAAATATCCCAGAAGCATTTGTTTTCATTAGAATAATTGGAACTTGGGTCATTAAACATTCGGTTTCTGGCTTTAGTACTAAATAAGGAACATCCTGCTGATGGTATTTATTTTTAAAAACAAATGCGAAGCATTCATGAGCTCCTTTAAAAACAATATATATTTTGCGAATAATTGCCATCGCTTGGCCACACCAAAAAAAGCTAAACCTTTTGCTACACATTATAATTCTCGTATTCGACTCAACTCCTGCTAGTATTTCGAAGTCCGCTTTAAAGACCATTTTCTATACCCATAATAAGCAAAATAGCCCAATAGCAGAATTCCCAATACCCACGCATAAGACCTTTGTTTTCCTTTTTTATTTACGGTGGTAAAAAGGCGTTTCCAGCGGATTTTTTTCCCTTCTTTATCCCAGCTTAACCAGGTAAGTACCGGTTTCCCTACCACATGGTCAAAAGGCACAAAACCCCAAAACCGCGAATCGATAGAGTTATGCCTGTTATCGCCCATCATCCAGTAATAATCTTGTTTAAAAGTATAGGTGTCGGTCTTTTTGCCGTTGATATAAATAGCATTATCGTTCACTTTCAGGGTATTACCCTCGTATGTTGTAATAACACGTTTGTAAAGGAGTAATGTTTGCAGGTTGATACCGATACGCTGTCCCTTTTTCGGAATATAGATCGGTGCATACTCGTCTACGGTATTGTTACTTACAGCAGGATAAGGATAAACAGGCTCTGATGCTGAACTACCGTCGGCTACGATCCGCTTTATCTCCACTATATTCGGGTTCTTACGCATTTTTTTTACTGTTTCCCGGGTCAGGGATTTAAAATAATAGAACCCCGGTTGTATCGCGCCGAAATCGTCCGTAACCCCAAAGCGATCATACATATAGCCTTTCGACAAGGTGCTCCCGTTGGTCTGTACTATATAAGAAAACTGCAATTGGTTTTCAAGCTCGCTATCGGTCTTTGTTCCGTTGATATATACATAACCATCGTGCAGACTTAAGGTATCGCCCGGCAGCCCTACGCAGCGTTTTACCAGGTTCGTTTTTTTATCGATGGGTTTCAGGTAACTGCGATCGGGATGAAAATTATTCATATCCCGGAGGGTGTCCGCAGGCTGGTTAAACACCACTATATCATTCCTTTCTATTTGCTGAAAGCCGGGCCATCTGAAATAAGGTAACTGGAAGCTGTTCAGCCATGAAGATTGGTGTTTGGTAGCATCATCACTAAACACATACGATTTGGTTTTAAGTAAGGGAATGGTATCGTGAACCATAGGCAATGCCAGAGCGGTGATCGGGGTTCGGGCACCGTAATGTACCTTGCTGACAAATAGGAAGTCGCCCACCAACATCGATTTCTCCATAGACGATGTGGGAATAACAAAGGGTTGGATGATATAAGTATGTACAATGGTAGCCGCTATCACGGCAAATAAAATCGAACTCATCCACTCCCCTGTTCCTGTGCGCGGTTTCAGGCTTCTGTCCGGGCGATACTCCAGGGAAGCCGGATTATAGTTTAAATAGGTAATGTAAAATCCCAGCGAGAGTATCACCAGCCAGGTGTCGAAAGTGCCGACCTTCCCGAAACTCCTGATGGTTTCTACCCAAATAACAGGAAACATGATCAGGTTAATGACGGGAAGGAATAATAGTATCGTCCACCATGGGGGACGCTTTATGATGTTCATTAATACGATGGCGTTATAGACGGGAATCATAGCATACCACCACGGTATCCCTGCCAGTTTATAAAGCTTCCAGCTGCTTAAAAAATGAATGATTTGTATGATAACGAAGTAAATTATCAACGGTATGACCATAGGAGTGAATTGTAAATTTTATGCAAAAATCTGCTTCACAGTGCATAAAAACTACTTACATCATGATTCTGGCATACTATTCGGCCGATTCAGCCAAAGAATTTCGGTAAGCCACGGGAGTCTGCCTCGTAATTTTCTTAAAAGCGGCATTAAAGGAAGAAATACTATTGAAGCCACTTTCGTAGGCTATCGCTGCTATTTTATAGTCTTTGTATTGCTCGTTTTCCATGATTTTCATGGCTTCCCTTACCCGGAGTTCGGAAATATACAAGGAGTAATTTTTATCCTTCGTCTGGTTGATGAGTTGCGATAATTGTTTGGAGGTTATCTCCATCTGCTCACTTAGTTTTTGAAGGGTCAGCTCGGGTTGCAAGAACAATTTTTCTTCTGCCATGAGCCGGTTCAGCTGCTTTTCATGTACCGCCATAAAAGAAGCAGTCAGTTCCGAGCCTTTATACTTCTGAGGGATCGGTTTTAACAGCCATAAGTTTTTTAGCATATAGGTGATTAGAACGATCATCACTACGGTAAACACCAAAGCACTCCCCGGATAAAACGGTATAAGCTCGTAATAAATGCCTATGGCATTGCTCAATATCGCCAAAGTAGCGACAGTAAGAAGCAACAACCAGTTTCTAAGCTTCCTCCCTTTCTCATCATTTGGATATAAGCCCTTGTTTTTACGGACCCAATACAGCGTATAAAAACAGTATAAGAACCCGTGTACAAACAAAACAAGATAAAACACCCAGGCGTAAGGCGAGCCGTATTCGGGAATCACCGGACTCAGCAATATGGCTAACAGCAGTACGAGGTAATGAGAATATAAGCCAAGCGGACGAAACTTTTTATGTGGTCGGGTGATGGTAAGGGTATATAACCAAACGGAAGGCCCGATGGCAAAAAAGAGACTTAAAAAGAGGGTGTGAACTGTCGGGGTGATGGTGTAATAGTAGTGAAACAACGACTTGCCCATCCGCAACCCGAAGGTCAGCAGGTAGATCGCCAGGAAAACGTTCCACAATGGATTATGATCGTTTTTACCCGATAATCGGGATTTCAAAGTTAGCACCACCCCTGCGGTAAGGGACAATACGACTCCTATACTTCCAAATAACAAGAATAAACGATCTAAAAAGCCGGGTGTTACACTCACTGATATTTTATGATTTTAAATAGTATGAGGGTATAAATTTATGATAATTCCTGTTTTTAACCACGCATTGAAAGATGAATTGAATAATGACTAATAAGGTCGTCGCAAGGGTTAACAAACCCCGGGCCTGTATGGAGTGACAATCGAAATATGATGATCTTACGGTAGTTTTGAATATTCTTCTTCGTTAATGATCTGAATTCACATGTTTTAAATCTAAAACATGCTCAAACAGCAAATCATTATGAACGGATGCTTCCCTGAGGCGGTACCCATCAGGGACACCTACGGCGGTTCTGATTATCCTTTGGTCTACCATTAGTTTAACGACATAACCTCATAGTAATGAACTAAATACCTGTTCTGTATTAATTGAAGTAACACTTAACTAGATTTGATTTTAACAACTTATTATCAGTAAGTTATTGCATTCTAAAACTCATAAATCCATTACCTGATTAAAGAAAAATGTCCTATTTCTTTCCCTGGTTCTATCTCTTTGAGATATTCCATAACTCTTGTCTGTAAAAATCAAATTGTGAACAACTAAAACCAAAATTCGTGTTTAAACATAGGTTAAAATTTTACATTTGGCGCTCTAAAAAATTAAAAGAATATGAGTGTAACCTGGTACGAATGCAAAGTAAAATACAGTAAAACCTATGAAACCGGAGAACAAAAAATAACGTCTGAAACTTACCTGCTTGACTCTGTTTCGTTTACAGAAGCGGAAACGAGAATTAATGAGATCATGGCAGAATTAACAAGCGAAGAGTTTCAGATTATGAATATAAAAGTTGCCAATTTCTCGGAGGTACATCCTTTTGAAAATTCCGATCGCTGGTTTAAAACCAAAGTAAGCCTGATTACCCTCGATGAAAAAAGCGGAAAGGAACGTAAAACAAATATCTACATGCTCATTCAGGCAAATGATATAAAAGAAGCTTTTGAAAATACTACTGAGGTAATGAAAGAAACAATGAGTGATTATTCGATTCCTTCCATTGCTGAATCTCCGATATTAGATGTTTTCCCTTATTTTACAGGTGAGGAAGAACAGTTAAACAAATATAATGTGCTGGAGGACACTGAAGCTACGCCGGCTGTTTCTGAAGAAATCGAAGAAACCATATAATCAGCTCGGGCGCAGTCGGGAACAAAGGTTTCGACTGCGCTCAACCTGATAGGAACAAATAAATAGCTTTATTGCTTATTTCTCTTGAAAATATAACGGGTGATAAAAATTCCCTGGCTGTCTCCTTTACCTGCATCACTTTCAACTGCACTGGTTACAAATGCCAACTCCCAGCCTTCCTCAATCATCGTATTGATTTTAGAAGTGATTAAAGCATCGTTGGCAGCTATATTCTGAAAGCGAATTCCTCCTAAGTTGTAAAAGTTTAAAAGTTTGGTTTCTTCAAAATCTTTTACCCGGATGTCTCCCCTCTTCGATTTGTTCCTGGTATTATCTTCCTCCGTCTGAACGCTTGAATATTCCTTATAGTTCTTTTCTTCTTCAGCACTGATTATCCGCGAACGTCCCAAACCATTAGGAACAATCGATTCAACACTGGTAATTACTTTGTATTCTACTTGTGCATGAGATTCGATACAAGCAAGCAATAAAAGACCCAAGAATAGTAAAGTTTTTTTCATTTTTATGTTTTATGTTAAAATTTGAAGCGCGAATATAAATAGTTTCTTACTTATTAACGGGAATAATTACAATATTTTTTGAAATATTTACCACTTATACTTCTTCCGTTGTGTAAACATAACGCTTTCTGTTATGGTAGTGACTAATAAAACTCCGGTTCAGAATTGAAGTGATTATTTTTTTAATGTTACATAGTATAACTTTTCCCTGGTATCTTTTAATATCATGGTGTCCTTACTTTTATACAAAATATGTACACCGTCACCATTATTCGAATTATGGGCTTTGAATCGCGTAACTTCATTATCTAATGTCAACTCAATATAATTAAATCCGTAAGGTGTATAACCTCCCACATAGTGATTTCCGGAAAAAGAATTTCCTAAAACAACTTTATCAAAAGACGTTGGACGCTTCTCCAACTCCCTGATCGGTTTGAGTCCCCCACTTCGTTTATCCTTAAGAAAATCCATGTGATTATAGGTGGAGAACAAAGCCACTTCTTTATCCTTGTATTTTAGAATACTTACATCATTATCCAGCGGAAAAACAGCAACAATATCGTCTTCGAGTTTTTTAATTCTTAAAGGCAATTCTTCCCGTTCTTTATTAAATGCTACATAAACCAGGCTATCAATAAGACTGTCGGATACCGCTTCATTTGTACTTTGTTTATTTTTGAAGGCAGCAGTAATAGAGTCTCTGATACGAACTCCTTCCCTGGGGCGCATAATTAAAACCTCCATTTTCTCCTTTACAAAATTATTATCCGGGCTAATTTTATATACCTCTTTTGGATCTGACATAACATCATCAGTCCGGGTTATTATATACACCTGTCCCTCATTATCTATGCTATGGGTAGAAACAATTTCGTCAATCTCTTTTACCCTATTAAACTTTCTGTCTAATACCAGCAAACTTTTATGAGTTGAGGCAAAAATGTAATTATCGTTAAATTGAAGACCATTCCCCTCCCACGAAAAAGGTGTGATTTGAATGGAAGCGTTTGTATGTTCCGGAAATATCGGTAAATCAGGGTGTTTATCCTCCTCAGGAGTCCGATACCCGCAAGAAACAATCAATAACAAAAAGACACCATAAAAAATATTTTTCATTTCTGATTACATTTGGGTACTGCTTCCTGCAATAACTTTGAATTTGTTGTTGATGTACTTCCAGACACGTATAATCTTAAATGTTCCCTCAAAAGATTGCTCCAGGTAACTACCCTTCATTTCTAACGTTGTGGCAACAACAGCCGTATCTTCAATTATATTGATTTGTTGATCTATCATAGTAATATCATAAAGCTTAATCTTTCCTTCGCGATAGGTTTCGAGATCCATATCCTTGGTAATGGTATGTCCCCCGGAAATATTAAAAAGTAAGTCTTCGTGCAATAATAAATCCAGCTGTTTTACATCGCCGGACTTCATTGCATTTGTAATTGCATGTTCTGCGTTTACTACATCCTTGTAAGTGATGCTTTCACTTGCCTGCATATGCTATATTTTTTAGATGTTCTTCTTTTAAAATGAAAGTCTCCCAATTTCTAATTCCTCTTCTTCTTTGTCGAGTCTGACTATAATAGTTTTCTTTTCTTCATTCGGTTTCCCATAGTGGGAGAATAGAGACACTTTTAAAATCGTTGGTCCGGATATTTTCTGGACATTATCAGCAAAATAATCAACCAGCACCTGATAAACGCCTTTTTCTGATGTTTTAAGCATAAACTCTTCCGGTCCGTAACCTTCCGTCATATCTTCAGACATCCTCCCTCCTTTTACGGTTAACTTATTGTCGTAAGATGCCTTTTCACCACTCGGATCAATTACCCAAAGGTCGATATCGGTATCGTTGTGATTCCAGTCAATTACAACCCTGACATCTACCTCTACAGACTTAAACAAGTTTTTTGTTGATTTTTTGAGCTTAAGTTGTTTATCATATTTATGTACCAGGCGAGACAACTCTACATAGGCTATCTGCTCAATGCCCTCAAAACGCTCTTCTTCGTCTTTTTCAAGTAATTGCCCATCGTAAATTTTAAACAGCAAATCGAAGCTTTTTTGAATATCACCCGCCTGCTCACAGGCTAATGCAAGATCACGATACGACTGCGGTTCCTCCGGACGGAGTTCCAGTATTTTTTTATAAACAACTACGGCCAGATCATATTTTTTATAATACTCCAGTTTATATGCCAATGCCTTCATTAACTCATGGTTATTCAGGTCTACCTCCATCAGGTTGGTTAGTATGGTAACGGCCAGATCAGACCGCTCTCTGCGATCGAAAAAGTCGGAAACATCTAAATAGAACGAAGGACTGTTTGCATATTCATCGCGAATATGCAGATACTTTTTATAAGCGGCTTCCGGACTCGCCTCTTTATTCAATATACTGATATATGGCGTATCCGGATTCCATGACTTTAATTCGATTTTATCGGCAATTCGCTCATGGAGCTCCTCGATCTGATGCTGGTTTTTTCGTTTCCCTTTCTTAGTAGTAATAATCATAACGCCATTGGCGGCTCTCGCTCCAAAAACAGCTGTTGCATTGATCCCTTTTAGAGTCTGGATGGATTCAATGTCATCCGAACTTAACTCCGCTAAGGGGTTGTTTCGAACTTCGAGCCCATCCAATACATATAAAGGTGTATCGTGTATCGGTGCCGATACCCTGTGGGGACTGAACGTTTCTCTGTCATTTTCGGTAGTCTGAACTCCGGAAAACTCAGAGGTGACTTCTTTTTCTTTAGAAGGAGCGTACCCGGTAATAACAACCTCTTCTAAGCTATTGTGATCTGCCTCAATTTTAATCATTACAGGCGATGCATTCCGGATAGTGTATTCTCTGGTAGTATAACCTATATAAGTTATTACCAATACATCTCCAATTTCAGCATTGAGACTGAAATTGCCGTCGAAATCAGCAGTAGTACCGTAATTTTTCCCCTTAACCATAATATTAGCCCCGGGCAAAGGGTAATCATCATCGGCGTCACTGACTATTCCGGACACTATATTTTTGGTAGTATCGATCGCTCTTTGAACCGTCGCCCTTCTGGTCTGGTTGTTCTGATCTGCTGGCGTTCCTTCATTTGTAGGTAACTCCGTCGAAGATTCAGTTCCCGAATCGGGATTGTTATCAGAATGGGGTTGAGTTTCCGAAGTCGTTACTTTATCTTCTCTATCCTCTTTTTTAGGAAAAACAGTTCGATACCAGGTCATTAAGTCATCATAATTTTCAGAAAGCATGTTTTTACGGGATGCTAACGCTTCCCGACGATATGCTTCTTCTTCATCAAGTAATGCCAATCTGCTTTTATATTCCCTTCTCAATTCCATAGGGGGTTCTATCCGGTAGCGGACATAATCTTCTATCCTGTCCAGAATAATCATGGAAGTATAATCCGTTACCAAATCATAGGCTTTCGCCAGGGCTATTATAGCATCTTTAGACGCTTCCTTATTCCTGTTAAGGTATTCCAATTTCTTTTTGGCCCATAATCTTTTAACCAGCTTATTACTTTCAGCCGCCTGAACAGGAATAGTGATCTCGCCGGTTACCTTTCCGCCATAACCAAATAACATGGTAACGGTTGAGGCATTTGTAAACCTTCCTGAAATGGAAAAATCTTCTGTTACATTAACTACGTTTTTCGGATATACTTCACTGATCTCCTTCCCGTGTCGGGTTCCCAAAAACTGGAAAATTTCATATTTGAGCAGCTCAGAAGCCTTTGCCGATGTCATCCGGCTCAGATTCATATAAGTTCCTCCTGATGCAACAGCTAAGTTGCTTAGCTTTCCGTGATTGGCAGCGCTTAAGGAATTGATCGTATATACAGGTGTTTTTATCTTTTTATCGAAATCGCCGAGATTTGCCAATCCGTCCGAAAACAAGAGAATTTCATCTGCATTCAGCTCTTTTTTGTTGAAGAGATTAAATGAGGTCCCGCCATCATATTCCGTTTCATGAATAAGTTGCCTGACAGCGCTCCAGTCCCCCCGGCTAACCATTACTTTTTTTTCCGTTTGGATCTTATTATTAAAAGCTATAAAACTAACCTCTGCCTCTTCGAGATAGCCGAAATAGTTGTCCAATACTTTTAATTCTTTCTCCAGGTTCCGGTATCTCATAGAATAGGAAGCGTCCCACAACAACGTGATACTTTCCGGTTTTTCTTTTAACCGCTTTTGAGGTTTCAGCTGTTGATACAGGTAGAAATAGTCTTTATAAGTTAAGGCTTTGTTTTCTTTTTTGTCATTGAAAATCTGAACTATAAGTGGTTTTTGAGGCCTGAACTTTTCCTTTTCCATATAAAACCCATAGCCTTCACCCTTTTCATTAAACCTGATCTGTTGATAGTCGCTACCGGAAACAATTGGAGTTTTGTTACTTCCGCGGACTTCCATACGTATCGAAAAACGATCTAATAATTCATCAATCCCCAGTGGTAATTCATAAACCAATACGCCATCTGATGAAGCTAATTCCTGTTCATACGAAACAACCACACGTTTATGCGCTCTTGGCAGGATAGGATATATTCTCGCTTTATAATTATTACCTTCTGTTTTTTCCAATAGTCCCGGATCGATGTTCTGTCGCACGGTACTCTCAAAGGCCACCCTTGCCAGCTCTTTCTCTACGATTGCAGCTTCTCTTAACTCGCGGTTCACCTCCATGGCAAATCGCGATACCGCCTGTCCTTCTCCCAGAGGAAATCTTAATTCACCTTCCAGTGTCCGGTTTCGTTCGTTATAGAACTGCATATCGTAGGTAGTGGTAGCAAAGTTTCCTGTTATCTGAACATCTATTTTTAAACCGGAGAGTCGTAAACTACTCGAATCATTGAGTACTACATGAACAGAATTTTGCGAACATAACGGCAGGGTTAACAAAAGAAATAATACATATAGTGTTTTTTTCATCTGACAGATGGTTGGTATTAATAAATAAATTAGGATATAAATATATGTTAATTCTTACATCACACCAATAATACGATCAGAAAAACAAAAGGATCTTTATTTTAATTTATCATGGGTTGTTATAAGCCGTTAAATGTACATCGATTGTCGTCAAAGACACTCATTTGAATTAGCAGCATACTTTTTAAAAATTGTTGTTGCTACATGCCCCCAAAACCAAAGGTATTACTCATAGCATAGTGTACCTCCTTTTGCCGGGCAGTTTGCAAGGTGAAATCGAAAACATCTTTATAGGCAGGCTCTACATTAGAGGTATTTATGGTAGGTGGAATTATGTTTTGTTCAACAGCTTTTATACAGGCGATAGCTTCTATCGCTCCATCGGCACCTAAAAGATGACCTGTCATAGATTTTGTTGCGCTTATGTTTAGCTTACACTCTTTACCAAAAACCCTTTCTATGGCTTTTAATTCGATCAAATCACCCTGAGGTGTCGAAGTAGCATGGGCATTCAGGTAATCAATATCGCTGGATTGTATATTTGCAGCCTCAGAAGGTTCTATGAGTAAAGTTGTTGCACCGGCATTACGCATAGGCTATCGTGCAAGCAATAATCGCTCTTTAATTAATAGTACGGGAAGCCTCAGGAAAATTATCGATGTACAGGGAGATAGCATTATGGAACAAGCGGTATTACAGCTTATCAAAGACGGTACCGTAAAAAGACATATTAAAAAAGCAACAAATCATTATAAATTAAAAAGAGATGTTGCCGCTGCTATACTTGATAAACATCTTGCAGACAAAGCAATATACAATATCCCCGAAGGCGGACTGGCTTTTTGGGTGGTGCCAAACAAACCGACAGACTGGTTGCAGGTATCGGATAAACTTCAACATAAAGACATAAAAATTATTAGTCCCGAAACCTACAGTTTTAACCAAACGGTAAATGACATACGCTTAGGATATGGATCACTTACCGGTAAAGAATTCGAGGAAGGTATAATAGCATTATCAAAACTACTCTGATATACATGGTAATACTCCCTCTGATTAATAAAGAGTAAATGATAATCGTATAAGCGTTGGAATGTTGTATTTATATGGTTTACACTACTTAACCGCGAGCCTTCTGTACCCCCGCCTCCCAGGCAGCTATAATTGTATGAATATCTCTACTTAGTATACTTTCGTTTATAGTGAATTTAACGATACCCTTATCGTTAGCTCTGCCTAACCATATATTATGATTTTCATAGAGATATATTGCCAGGGTTTTTAAATTAACCTCCTTCCCAAGAGACAAATCGTAAATATTGGTTCCGTTTTTTATAGATTTTATTTGAATACCTTCTAGCTTGTTCAAGGCATTGATTAATTTGTCTGAAACAGTCCGCACCTTCTTCCAGCGCTCTTTAAACCCTTTAAGATAATGTAATGCCATGGCCGAACTACTCCAGTTCTGATAAACAGTACCTCCCAGTATTTTTACCTGATGGGCTACCTGATCTATCATTTTGGCATCTCCACAGAGAATGGCTCCTCCGGTTGCATTTAAATATTTGTACAGGGAGATATAAACCGTATCAAAATACGACGCATATGCTGAGATTGAAACACCTGTATAAGCCGCTGCTAAATGTAAACGGGCACCGTCGAGATGCATTTTGTAACCATGCTGTTTACAATAAGCCGATATTTCCTTTATGGATTCTACAGGAACAGCAACACCATCTGCCCTTCTCACCGGACTCTCTATAACTACTGTCCCCAGCCCGCTTTTAAAAACTTCACTTTCATTTGTATAATTAATTTTATCTTTCAGGTCATTTAAACTAAAATAAGGTTCACCTTTTCCTATCGGAACGAGACGCTTGCTATGTACACTTTGGGCTGCATCTGCTTCATCTCTGAAGATATGCGAATTTTCCGGAACGATTACTTTGGTGTTCATCCCATTAAGTAATTTAATAGCTACCTGGTTTGCCATAGTACCCGTAGGTAAATAAACAGCCTTTTCTTTGCCTGTTATTTTAGCGAAATTTTCTTCCAATAATCTTATAGAACCTTCTTGTCCGTAAAAGTCAGGTTCTATAGTACTCTGCTTTGTAATTTCAATTAATTTATCCAGATACTCATCAGGTGAAAAAGCCAATCCGTCAAAAATAAAGTTCACGGCCTGCTCTTTGGAAACTGATCGTACTGTACTTGCATTTGCCAGTGAAGTAGCAGTCAGACCAACGGTTGGGAGAATTAAAGGGATGGTTGCCAAACCACATCCTTTAAGAAAGGATCTTCGATTGTTTTCTTTTTCCATTTGATTTAATTTTTTTGACATATCAAACAAATATACTGAAATATTAATTGATATATCAACTATTATAAACCAAATGCTATGTGTATGAATTACATTTGGTTAGCAATATTTGCTCTGTTATTCAGAATCAGAAGTATTACCCTTAAAAACACTTAATTTCAGGATTTTACACATCGATTTTCTGACAATCTCACCCCTAAAGTCCATTTAATCCTTTTTTATACCATATAAAATACCGGCTCTTATAATTAAAAAATTAACCTACATAAATACAAAGTTTAACTCCCCGTTTCAAGGTGTTTTAATATGGGTTGAGCCCTGTCATCTCCCTACCAAAGCCCTAGATAAGCCTATCAGGGTACCATAACAACCCATTTTAGTGTTTTTAGTATCACCACGCTTCGATGAATGGTAATCTATGACTTTCATGCTCTTTAATAACGCCTTTTGTCAATAAGAAAACACAACCGGATATCAGGTTTGCATTTTCTTATTTGAACAAGGGTTCTGAAGTTTTAATCCTTTACCAGGCGCTCTAAAGAAACCACATTAAACTGAGGGGAAGCTTTAAAACATTCATTAAGGATAGACATATGCCCGTTTCCAAACAATACCAATAAGCGATCTTCCTCCCGAGGCTGGGTTTTCAGGATATTATTGAATATTCGCAGGTTTCTGCTGTACCACCACATGGCCAGACCATCAGGTCCGAGGTTATTTTCGGTATTGAAGCCTGCTGTTAAATAATGACCGTGAGCACGTCTTAAATTTTCCGGTCTTGCGTTAGCAATAAATATTTCCAACAGGGTCATTTCCTTACTCCAAATATCATTGGCCTTATATAACTGCTTGTATTTACCGTCCCATTGATCATTTAATTCTTTATTTACAAGTTGAGAGTTCTTCCCGAATATTTTTTCCTTAAAGGCCTTTTGTTCCTCGCTGTTCAGCTTATTACCAAAGTCAGAATTTAAACTTCCGGCATCTACCGCATATACCTTTTTATGGCCTAATAATTTAGCCAGCCTGTATGCTAGCTGGTATATCTCATTTCGTTTAAGTGTAAAATTACCCCGGACATACGCCGTATATAGTGAATCGTGGTATGCCTGATTTTCAGATTCTACATATATTCTGGTCGGATTATACCGTTTCAGTACCATCAACACATCGTTTAACTCCTGTTGTCTTTGTACAGAAAGAACATCCATTTTATCTTCTTCAGCAGTTTTATGATCATCCAGTCCCGGATAATTAAAATGGAAAGTGCCCAATAAAAGTACATCCGTAGATTTGGTGCCTTTTGACAAAATGTTGTCAGCATTCGTTTTTTCGATAAGTTCCCAGTTTACATCCTGCGCAAAAAGATTGCTCATTAACCCAACAACTAAAATTATACTAAGTAAATGTTTCATGGTTCTGTTTGTTTTTAAAATTTGTGGCTAAATTGTAGCCTCTAAACAATAATTAAAAATAAGTTCTGTGAACCATGCGTATAACTCTGCTAATCATAGTAAGATTCATCATCATGATTTACCGATTCAATTCACGGGTTTACCGATTTGACTTTAATACATAATGAAACACCGGGTATCTTAGCTGGCATGACTAAAAAGCAACGTATTATTCTTTATGGGATTTGTATCTTTCTCTTCCTATTCGGGTTTGAGATCATAAACAACCTTGGATTCGGAAAAAGTATTCAATGGGATCAGCTTCTTAATTACTACCAGCTGACTTCATTTGTTTACATCACACTGACATTTTGGTTGAGTTATTTGTTGTGGAACAAAGTATGGCCCAACAGGCGATTGATGCGGATAATCGGCACCGTCATTGCTCTTTATATTTTCTTTATCGGTTTCCGGTACATCCTCGAAGAAATAATCAGTCCCCTGCTCGTCGGTCATGGTAATTACTCCGAAGGCGTGACATTTCGCTATTATTTAACCGATAACCTATACTATGCGAGTATCTATATCGGAATTGGATTTTTATTGTTTTTACTCGATTACCAGATCAGGATCCAAAAAGAGAAATCAGAAATGGAAGCAGCTGCCAGAAGGGCTGAATTAGACTTTCTACGATTGCAGATCAGTCCGCATTTTTTATTCAATGCCCTGAACTCTATTTATGCACTTGCTTACAAGCAATCTGAAAAAACTCCAAAGGCCCTATTGCAGCTTAGCGACCTGCTACGGTATGTTCTGTATGAAAAAACGAATAAAGTGCCGCTGGAAAAAGAATGGGAAATGCTACAGCATTTTATAGCATTGCAATCGCTCCGACTAGGAAATAAACTTCAGGCAAAAATCGAGAAACATGGAAATCTGAACGCTTTTGACATCCCTCCCTATTTACTTATCTCCTTTGCAGAAAATGCTTTTAAACATGGTAAGCTGACCTCTGTAGAGAACCCCTTTAAAATTTCCTTGCGTGCAAATAACCATGTCCTTTGCTTTATTTCTGAAAATAAGGTTGGAATTAAAAACAAAGATGATCAGAAAGGAATTGGCCTGGATAATTTGCGCAAGCGGTTAGAATTACTATATCCGGACCAGCACAAACTGTCGGTTGAAAATACAAATGATATTTTCAAAGTTACTTTAACTTTACAGCAATGATATTAAGAACTGCCATATTAGATGATGAACCTCTTGCGATTGAGGTTTTACAGGACTATGTTGAAAGAACAGCATCGCTTCAACTTGCTATTGCGGATACAGATCCTTTTAAAGTACTAAAACTTGTTCAGGAAAATAAAGTCGATTTGCTTTTGCTGGATCTACAAATGCCGGAGTTAACAGGGATACAATTTATGAAGATTGTGAGCGACAGTTGCAGGATAATTTTAACTACGGCCTATCCTGATTATGCCCTGGAGAGTTATGAATATAATGTAACTGACTACCTGCTTAAACCTATTGGTTATGAAAGATTCCTGAAAGCTATAGAAAAAACAGAATTGCAAACTACTGTACAGCCTGATCAGACTTCAGAAGCATATATTTTTGTTAAAAGCGGGTATAAAACCATTAAGCTGAATAACAAACAGATTGTATACATACAAGCAGCCGGCGATTATGTAGAATACCATCTGGCGGATGGTAGTAAAGTTTTAAGCCTGGATAACTTAAAGGATATTCAAAATCGATTAACTACAAGCTATCAGCGAGTACATAAGTCATACATTATAAACATGGAGCATATTATATCTATTGAACGAAGTCGTATTACGACTTCGTTAAAGAATATTATTCCTGTTGGGGACAGCTATAAAGAATCGTTTTTTGAAAGGATCAATAATTAATCTAAATATTCATCACCCTTTTTAAACGTTTAAGTTCTAACGCGGTGTCAGTTACGTAGTCGAGGTATTTCGGACAATCGAGGTGTCACTCCTGCACCCGACATGGCATTTAGCGCTATCAACGGGCCTGGCCTTTAGTAATTATAAAGACTTTTTTAATTGATTGCTATGGAGCCGTACGGGTTTTAATAACAACAAAGTACTGATTTTGTGATCCGGTGTACTGTACCCTGCTGTCAAAATTACTTGCTGCGGTGTCGTTATTGTATATCTGCCATATTCTGGCCGGATCGATCTTCCCGTCCGCATCCAGATATATTCTTCGTTTCCCTACACTTACATTTACCAGGGCAGCAGGTGTTATTCTATTCGTCCAGGAACCGTCTGCCTGTTTATCCGTTTGTATAGAATCTACTTCTAGGTTCCCCCCTATAACGGTAATATATTCTTCTGTTTTTTCTACTACGATGTCGGTATGTGACGATGCACGTCTTACTTCCCGGTTCGAACGGTTCACCACATCATCATAGTTAACCGCTGTACTTCTACCGACAATATCGCCAACCTCCGGGGCATATTGATCAATCCGGTAACCCCAGAAAGGATTTCTTCTGTTATTATTTTCCTTATTCAAAATGGCTTTAGCTATAAAATCCACATGGCGTTGTGACCGTACAAAAACGGAATTGCTTGTTATGCCCGCTTCCTGAACAAGGTACCCGATAAATGCAGCACTCCATGCCCCCCTTGAGCTTATTCTTGCATTTGCAAGGGCTGTGGTAAAGGCCGTGGTAGCAGTTCCTGTATCATTGGTATCATAACATGCCAGCCAATAGTTCCTTAATCGTTCTTCCACATGGCTTTCCGTTTCCCAAAAAGCATTTCCTGTATGTGTTCCTCCGTCGTGCCAGAATTCATATTCACTTAATGCCTTGTTTTTCAAAGCTTCCTTAAAAGCACTCATATCAGAAGGTACTCCCGGCATCCAGCTGACAGTCGGACTCTGCCCCTCGGAAAGCTGGGGGATGCGGTCTGTAAACCTTACGATCTGCAAAAACAAATCGCCTGAATTATCCGTAACCATTTGCTCGAACATTTCGATAAAATCATCAAAATATTCAAATTGTTCCTGACCGTCGGCTGGATTAATAAACTTAAAAGTTACATCTTCCGGATTGTTCAGGTCTCCTTCCATCCCGAACAATAACAATGCATGAGGAGAGAAACCTTCCGAACTATCGGCGTCAATGGTAACCCAAAGCGGACCGTAATCGCTTAGCCATTCATAGTACTGACGAAGGGTATAGCTTGCAGGTGGCATCGCTGTCATATTCAATGCGGCAATAAACTGATTTTTTTCAGAGGCCGCCAGTCCCGTAGCATTATCAAACATCGTTACATAATAGTTTTCATCAGGCGGCGTTAAACGATCTCCCGCCATGCGTAATACTTCCCGAATTGGATTTGACGATCTTAATTTCCAATTCATCATCATGGTTGCTACTGTTGCCCAACATCCCATACTGGGTTGTACAATGCCCTCTATCTGATAATTGACATTCACGGGTTGCAACCCTTCTGACGGTCGGACCTGAATCGATTCGTGGGTACCGTCCGCATCCGTGCGTTGTGCCTGGACAGATTGCCCTCTGCTGATAGCTTCTGAAGCCGATCTCGACAATGACGGACGGTTTTGTTCCCGCTCAAACTGTTGTGTTTCTCTGGCGCTTTCTCCTCCGTCAATTTGTTGCTGTAAATGCTGTCTCGTTAAGTTTTGAGCATCTTCATTACTTATGTTACCATCACGTCGTGCTTGCGATATGCCATCTGCAATACTTTGAGAATTTTGTGTGTTATGCTGTTGTGTAGCCAGGCTCTTGGCCATTTCTGCAAATGCCTTTGCATTTTCCTGATTAGACAAATAGGTCCGCATCACATTATCCTGGTTACCGGATAAACCGGTAATATCTTTAAATACATCTGATTTTCCTAACAGTTCTGAAAGCTGCGATAAGCCAGCTGCCGGCGCCGGTGCATCCGGAGCATTCTGAATATTTACCATAGGGGTTGCAAAATCCTTATACTCGGGCTTATAATCTGTAACTACCGGAGTCGGTGTTACCACCGGAGCAATCGGGGTTGGTTCTTCCGTCCTGAATTTATCCCAGTCCTGTGATGAATTCTCTTTTACCATTTCACAGGCATCACAATTACCCTGTATGGCCTCCATGAATACCCCTCTGGTCGGGACGCTCAACCGGTATGGAGGTGTAGGCGTCAGTGGCTTGTAGTAATCAAACAGGGAGGTTTCTATAAAGGTATTATCTCCTATTTCTTCGAGCATATTGTTACGTCCCACCCTATATCCGTCAGCAACAGGAAATACCATAGAATTTCCCGTAACAGTAATCAATTCATTCTTAACCACCGAAGCCAGACTCCGCATCACAGATGTATGCCCGGTTGATGTATAGGTCTGGATATTAAATCCATCCAGCAGCATATAACGTCTGTCCGGGTCTAAATTAGCCCATAATATCTTATTGTAGTGCTCTAAATTGCTGTTAAGGTGTTCGATAAGCTCATTAATCAGATATACATCTTCTTTTCGCGGGTTTCTTTTTTCCAGTGTATTTAGAGGGGTGTTTATATTTTCGACATCATCGTGCAGATCGTTATAAAGTCGCCTGTTTACTATAGTTGAAGCATGATGATCGCTACGGTAGTTGATCTGGATGCTATGGAGCTTAAATGTAACAAAATCGAAAAACAGATCATGATGCTCTCCGGTTAGCGGAGAAGAAAAGTCAATCGTTATCTCCTCAATTGATTTTCGGGTAGTATTGGCCGGAATCCCATTATCTTTGATAAAATATTTAAGAATCCTGTTTCCTCCCTTATATTTCTTATCTTCTGTTAGGTCGATATCCCCTAACGGAGTGACGGATATTCGTCCACCCCCGCCCCCTGCAGTGTCGTTTATAAGATTACTGACAATCTGGGGGGCTATATGCTCGTTAAAGATCCGGTCCCAGTCAGCTATTACATTACCGTTGAAATACTGAAACAATTCCTGTAAATCCATGTCCAATACCTGCGCATAGGCTTCCCAGAGCTTCTTTTCTTTTTCCATCCCGGCAAAGAAATCCATGTCTGTAGGTCCTGCATCACCATCAAAGACAATCCCTATAAAATCTTCAAATACATTAATACCATTCGTGCCATCAAAATTTACCCTGATACATTTTGCCGGAGGTACGGTTTCGTAATTAGCATCTAAGGTCATAAACATATCAAAGATCTGGCCCCGGGTTAATACTTCTGTTGATGTTGTATTGCGTTTTATGGTCGGGCCTTTGGCGGCACAAGGAACAACCGCTCCGACAACGGAATCCTTGATATTTTCCCTTATGGTTCCTGCTACGTCAATTCCGGCATCAGTAGTGACGGTTGTCTTGATAACCGGAAACGACAATATTCTGTCAAACCTGGTTTTTGGCCTTGGAATGTGAATATTTAATTTCATGTATCCGGAAAACTCCGTAATAACTTCGTCTGCATATGTTTTCTCAGGAAAATCAACCCGCTCATAATCGGTTTTTATACGCTCATTGGCATCAAAAGCTTTTAATAGCGGATGTCGCCGGCGTAAAAATGAAAATGTCCTCAAATAGGTATTTGAAGGTATCGGCTTAAGGTTCCGGGCCAGAATATCTTTCCATTTATGTATATTCTCTGTCGAGAAATTGGTCATCAGCAAGGGTACAAACACGCATTCTTCTACATGAGAAAGCTCCTGATAAATAGCATAATGCCTCAGTACTTCAAAGTACATCATCGTTAATGAATGACAGTGATTGTGATTGGCAATAGTTTCAGCAGTAACCCCATAATCCTGTCCTTCTGTTACTGTAGTAACTACAGATGCGTTCAGCTCACGATAACTTTCAGCATTCTGCATCAGCGATTGCCGGAGTTTTTCACCAAAAAACTGTGAAATATTCCGGGAACTGTTTTGAGATGCTGATGAGTTTGAGTTCGAAAACCCTCCTGCAACCCCTAAAGAAGCTCCGATTCCACCATAAGAAACCCCAACTCCCAATCCGGCAGACATACCAGACGTATGTGCCCTGCTCCTGCCGCTCATACTTTCGTCAATTCCCCCACTTAACTGATCGGTAATAAAGCGATCACTGATCAGTTCGGCCGATAAACTTTCGCCTTGCGAAATGGTTTGTGATTCAGCTCCCGTAAGGGAATGTGAGGCTTCAAAAACAACAATTTGCTTTTTCTGCCCGGGCGCCAATGGCAATGAATAAACCAGGTCGCCCAAAGAATATCCGTCTGCCTTGAATATAGACTTATAATGGAGGATATGTCCGGTAGCTACCGTTACCGCCTGGTACATTGATAAATTTTCCTTGGCATCAGGTGCATCTTCCCAACGGATCGGGTTATTGAGTCCTACTTCTCTTCTATCCAGCGTATTTCTCCCTCCGACAAGATTATATTTTATTTTTCCGTTCCGTGCTGTTTTCTCGAGGACGTAATTAGCCACTTCCGGATCCGTTACCCTTACAATAGCGTTATAACTATATTCGCGTAAGGTACGGTTGGGGGTAGACAGGTTAATGCATGATCCTCCTATATCCTGCGTATATTCGTCTGAATTGATCAGATCTTCCTGGTCGGGTAACCGCTTTGCCTTTTTGGGAGAATGGCAATCACAATCATCGTGTTCATTGCCTTCCCCACTGGTCGTTACTACATCTTCGTCGGTTAAAAGGAGAAAAATAAAATCGTCTGAAATGGTTTCATTCGTATCAGCCGGATTCATAAGAAGATCGACAGGACTGTTGGGCATCAAAGATACCATGGCCTGTGCCCGGATATAGTCTCCAAAAGGATAGTTTAAAGAAAAATTTCCGGAATGATCGGTAGTTGATGAAGCTACGATCCGATAGAGCTCATCCTCTTCTTTTTTAGCCTGGACGATGACTGTAAGTTCATTCAGATCGTATTTATCTCCATTCTGCAAAACCTTCCCCCGTAAGCGTTTGGGACTTACGGGGTTTCCGGTTTGCGGGTCCACTTCTATGGTTGCTGCCGGGTATTTGCGTATTTTTATATCCAGGTTCGGGAGTGCTGAATCTCCTTTATTGTATTTTCCCTCCCATAACACCGCTCCGTCATATCCTTTTACCTTTACTGTAATCAAGCCTGCTATATTATTGGCAAACAACGGGGTGTTTTCATTAAAATTAAAGCGAATACTATTGTTTTCAATAGTTTCTTCCGCTTCATTCCACCTGTATTTTAATACTTTGGGGCTGCCGGTTACCTGCAGGAATTCGACAGAAAGATCATAGAAGTCCAAATCTTGCTGAACCAATACGTCTTCTGTAATTACTTCCAGGTGTCCGCCAATAGCTAACGGCCTGATCTCAGGAATTTCAATGGGGAAATCAAAGAGCTCGTTGAAATTTTCTTTTACAAACTGAAAAAATTCGTTATTGATGGTATATTCGGTCCTTTTGAGGAAATCGGCCAACTGGGCATATTCGATACTGAATTCGCTATCTGAAAAGCCGGGATATTCAGCGTTAAGATTAACAAGAATCTGGATGAAGTCCAATACGAACCTGTCTGAAATGGCCCTTTCGGGATACAAAGCATCGAAATAGTATTTAAAAAGCTCATAAGCTTCCTTATTGATGATAAAAACCCGCCTGTTATACTGTTCGGCAAGATTTGAAAGCCCTTTTATATTAAGAGCATCTTTCTTTTTAGCATTAATATCCCCGTAAGTATTTAAATATTTGGCATATTCATCCTGGTAATGTCTTTTATCATAATCTGAAGAATAGGGAGCCTTTAAATAATAGATCCCTTCGAATTCTTTTGTCGTAATTACCTGATGCCGTTCATCTTTGGTGGCAATAATGAATTTAAACGAATAATCGTTAATATTCACTCTTTCCTCTCTTAGTAGGTCTATAAAGTGGTACAGAAAGAAGCCGTAGATATCGCTTATCTCACCACCGACCAATTGATTTAACGGCAGATTCACTTTGTAAGTCGTATCATCTAAATCCTGAGACGTCAGAAATATTTCGTGTCCACTAACATATCTGTATATCTGATTTCGATCGATGTTGAATGAAAATTTAGGGATCTTCACTTCTATCGATACATTATCGATCCCTGATCGATCCTGATCCCCTTCTGACGAAAAACTAAATTGAACTGAAGCCATAACATATAGATTTAATGCTGTTATATGATTATTCAGGCTTAGGGAATTTGATAACAACCGTATAAATATTGTTAATAAAACAATGTAAATCAACAGGTTATTTCCTGTTTATGAACGGGGATTTTTCCTTGTGCTGCTTATTTTTGAACCTAAACATTATTAATTGCTGATGAGTGAAATTAAGCCCAAAAAAGAAGTGACAGAAGATTCATGTACTCATAATTCCTTTATTTTTGCATAAAAACCAGCAGGATATATGTCAGAGCCCAAATTTCAGAAACAATTACTTCCTACATTAAAAAAATTCTTTGGCTACGATAGTTTTCGAGGACAACAACAGCTTATTATCGAAACCGTATTAAGTAAAAACGATTGCATGGTGATTATGCCTACCGGTGGGGGAAAATCTATCTGTTTTCAATTACCGGCACTACTTTTTGATGGTGTAACCCTTGTTATTTCGCCACTTATTGCACTGATGAAAGATCAGGTAGACGGTTTAATTGCTAATGGTGTTAAAGCTGCTTACTTTAATAGCAGCCAGACTATAGAAGAACAACAACACATAATAGACAAAGTAGCTGATGCAGAACTCAAATTGCTTTACGTGGCTCCGGAGAGCTTACCGGGGTTGGAGAACATCCTGAAAGAAACATATATAAGTTGCATAGCTATCGATGAAGCCCATTGTATTTCATCATGGGGACACGATTTCAGGCCTTCATATCAACAACTGGGGTTCCTAAAAAAGCAACTTCCCCATACACCAATAATTGCTTTAACGGCAACCGCTGATAAAGCTACTCGTCAGGATATTTTGGAACAGATTGGCATTCCCCATGCAGACTCTTTTATTTCTTCTTTTGATCGTAAGAATATAGCTCTTGAAATACGCCCTGCTGACAAAAGGTCTCAACAGATCATTCGGTTTATAAAAAAGCGCCCTCATGAGGCCGGGATTATCTATTGCCTGAGCAGGAAAAGTACAGAGCAACTGGCAGAAACACTACAGAATAACGGTATTAGCTGTAGTGCTTATCATGCCGGACTTAGTTTTGATGAACGCAGCAAAGTACAGGAAGATTATCTTTTTGATAAGGTTCAGGTTATCTGTGCTACTGTAGCCTTTGGAATGGGGATCGATAAATCGAACGTACGCTGGATCATCCATTATAATATGCCTAAAAATTTAGAAGGCTATTACCAGGAAATAGGACGGGCGGGACGAGACGGGCTCAAGGCGCATGCGCTGCTTTTTCACAGCTATTCCGATGTGATACAATTGCGAAAGTTTGCCGAGGGAGCATCGAATGAAGATGTACAAATTGCCAAACTCGACAGAATGAAGCAGTTTACCGAAGCAAGCAGTTGCCGCAGAAAAATACTGCTAAGTTATTTTGGTGAGCTCCTAACTGAAAATTGTGATAATTGTGATGTATGTAAAAATCCTCCCAAATTTATAGACGGAACCGTTATAGCCCAAAAAGCACTCTCGACTATTGCCCGGGTAAAGGAAGACGAAGCCATCGGAAGTATTATCGATATACTGCGGGGAGCACGTAACGCCAATATACTCGAAAAACAGCTCGATAAAATAAAAACATATGGCATCGGAACTGATATAGCCTGGAGGGACTGGCAACAATACATTATTCAGCTTATAAATCAGGGGATGTGTGAAATTGCTTTTCACGAAAAAAACAATCTGAAACTTACCGAACTATCTAAAAAAGTACTTTTTAATAATGAAAAGGTCTGGCTGACACATCCTGTTACAATACAGGAAAACGTTCCTGAAAAAGTAACTAAAAAGAAGAAAGAAACCACCGCCAATAGTTTGTATGAGCGTTTGCGTAAACTTCGTTACGAAATTTCCCTGGAAGAGAATATTCCGGCTTATTTGATCTTTAATGATGCTACACTAAAAGAAATTGAAAGGGTACGTCCTGTGAGCGAAGAAGAATTTCTCACTATTAATGGGGTCGGCCAACGAAAACTTGAAGTTTATGGTGATATCTTTATTTCGGAAATCTTAGACTTCATGGGAAGCAAAATAAAAAAGCCAAGAAAAACAGATACCCATTTAAAGACCTATGAGCTTTACAAATCCGGTCTTACAATAGATGATATTGCAGTTAAACGCAAATTAAAGTCGACTACGGTTTACTCACATATCGCCAAACTATACGGTGACGGTAAAGACATCAACATATACGATTTTATAACGAAGAGTGAGGTTGATGCAGTTCGAAAAGCTAAAGGCGAACTGGAAGCTCCAACGGCACTGAAGCCTTATTACGAATATTTTGAAGCGCAAATGGATTACTTTAAAATCCGGTTGGCCTTAAGTGTTGTTGATAAAGATGATGAATAACAGGCTTTAACCTTTATTCTAATTTTCGATGGTTTTTAATATTCTGTTATAAAGTTGTTTTTGTTTTTTAAAATTTCGCTTTGTTTTTGAGGCCATATGGTATCCCACTCCCATCCCTAAAATAAAAGTGACTAATAATAAAACCAGGGCATAAATAATCAGATAAGACATGATAAGTATTTGTTTTCGGGTAAACTGTTCTTAAAAGTAAATGTACGCGATAAGCCTGGTGGTCACAGTATGTTTAACCTGAAAACAGTAATTTTGTTGACAAATATCAAGAAAGGCAGCCTTTATGGTTCCTCCTCCACCAATAAAAAATCTTTTAATATCCTGCTAAAGGTCTCCGGACGGATGTTCAGCATAGATGCCAGGTATTTATGAGGGGCTCTGTTCAGCAAGAACTTATTTCCCGTTTCTAAAAAATAATTGAACCTTCCCTTTGCCGACGGGATTCTCGATAGTAATGTCCTGTTTTCAGCATGAATATAATACTCTATAAGAAGTGTTGTAAAAACAGTACCCATTTCAGGGTATATTGAAAGCCCATATTGAAGGTCGCTGTAACTAATACACTCTACCGAAGTATCTTCGAGCGTCTGAATATTTTCGCGGGCGTTTTCATTCTTGAAAAACCCTGTTATGGAAGTTACCAATTCGCCATCGGTACTCATCCAGGTAGTAATTTCCTTGTTTTCAATAATGTGATACCCTCTGATCAGTCCTTTTTTTATAAAATACAAAGTGTCACAAAGTTGTCCGCTTTCATTTAATACGGTTCCTTTTTTATATAATTTACTGCTGACCTTTTCCTGAAAAAACTGTTTGAATTCTGTTGATAATGGTGCTATTTTTTCCAGAAAGAATAAACTCAAACAGATCTTTTTGTCCTTCATTTTTAAAATTTAATTATCCTGTAGTTAAACCTGTAAACTCTTATAGTTCTTTAAAAACAAGAATCTCCAATACGTGAACTATGTTTGGAGATTCTGACTGTTTATGTAATGAGACTATAAATTTAACTTATTTCCGGTTTATTATACATAAAAGGCTGGTGATAATATCGCCTTCCTGATGCTTTATACAAAGCATTGGCGAGGGCTCCGATCACCGGAGGCAATGGCGGTTCTCCCAGACCGGTAGGGTGTACATCACTAGCTACAAAATGTACTTCCACGTTTTTTGGTGCTTCGCGATGCCTTATCAATCTGTAGGTATCAAAATTATGTTGTTGAGGAGCCCCTTTTTCGAAAGTGATCCGGCTATACAGGGCATGCCCTATGCCATCTACCGTACCCCCCTCTATCATATTTGTTGCTGCTATCGGGTTTACCACAATCCCGCAATCTACCGCGCAGTATACTTTTTTAACCACCGGATGATCTCCATCCATTTCTATATCAAGAACATTGGCAACGTATGAATTGTGACAATAATAAGCTGCAACACCTCTATGCCGGTTGGCGTCACTACCGTTCCACCCGGATTTTTCCCGTACCAGTTTTAATACACCTGCATAACGCTCGGCATCGTAATCATTTCGTTCACCGACAGGATTGCTCTTGGCCCTTTCAAAAAGTTCCAACCGGAAATCTATCGGATCTTTTCCGGCCGCTTCTGCCACTTCATCCAGAAATGATTGTTCTGCACCTGCTATAAAATTAGAACTGGGCGCTCTCCAGGCACCAACGCTAATATTCGATGGTACAGTCCACGATTCGGCCAGGTAATTGTCTACAGCCCCGGCCGGAAACCTGTTGGCAAATAACGCACTTTCCGGAATTCCTCCGGAGTTGATATGAAAGCCTGTCAGGTTTTTATCCTTATCCAAAGCAGCCTTGTAGGTTACATAATATGCGGGACGGTAGATACCAAAACTCATATCGTCTTCGCGTGTATACACTAGTTTAACCGGCGCCTTTACCTTTTGGGAAATAACAGCCGCCTCCACCAGAAAATGCCCATAGAGACGCCTTCCGAACCCGCCTCCCTGACGGGTCATCTGTATATCGATCTTGTCTAAGGGAAGTCCTAAACGGTCTGATACAGATTTCTCCATGTATTCCGGTGTTTGTATAGGGCCCACCAAAACTGCTTCGCTCTCGGTTACATCTGCAAAGAAGTTCATGGGTTCCATTGTATTATGTGCCAAAAACGGTGCTGTAAACACACGTTCTATAACCTGGTCGGCATTTTTAAAAGCCTGTTCCGGATTCCCGTCTTTACGAACTACTCTTGCTTCTTTGGTTGATGCTGCTTTCATTCGTTCCATATGGTCGGCAGTACTTTCGGCCCCGGCAGGAACACTTTGCTTAGAAGTATTCTGTTCCGTCCAGTCAAATACATCATACCCATAGTCTTCAAAGGGTTCCCATTCTACCTTCAAAGCCTTTTTAGCCTGCAATACTTCCCAGGTGGTATTACCTACTACCACCAATAAGTTAGGATAAGAGTCAACATCACACCAGCGCCTGGCCGTTCCTTCTTCATAGGTATCTATTGTAAAAACATCCCTGATTCCGGGCATTTGCCTGGCGTCAGTATCATCGAAAGATTTTAATCTTAATCCGAAAGCAGGAGGATGAACGATCATAGCGATGAACATCCCCTCTTTTTTATAATCGAGGCCAAACAAAGGTTTTCCGGTAATAATATTTTGGGCATCGACATTCCTCTTTGAGGTACGTATGATTTTAAAATCTTTTACATCTTTTAATTCGACTTCTTCCGGAACAGGAATTGTAACGGCAGCAGAGGCCATTTCGCCATAACCTGCCGATTTTCCGCCGGCCTTATGGTATAAAACCCCCGCTTCTGTAGTTATTTCATCAACGGGAACATTCCAGGCCTGAGCAGCAGCTTCTTTTAGTACGTGCCGGGCAGTAGCACCTGCCATACGCAATCCGTCCCATCCCTGACGTATCGATTGACTTCCTCCTGCCAGTTGACGTGTGAATATAGCGGTATTAAGCGGAGCCTGCTCTACAATCACATCTTTCCAGTCGGCATCTAATTCTTCTGCTATAATCATAGGCATAGAGGTTTTTACATTCTGTCCTATTTCAGGATTTGGAGACATAATTGTCACCATTCCGTTATCGCCTATCTTCAAAAAACCATTAATTTCAAACCATTCCTCCGGCATATTAAGAACCTGCTCCGGAGTTGGTTTACACGATGCGAGCCAACTAAATCCAATCATTATACCTCCTCCGGCCAAAGCAGAGGTCTTTAGAAAAGATCTTCTGCCGTATGTTGTTTTTATAAGTGTCATTTGTTATTCTTTTTGAGCGTTAATCAAGAATGTTAGCTTGTACTGTTAAACTTCCTGTGTACCGGAAGCTGTTTTAATTGCTGCCTTAATCCGGGTATAGGTACCACAGCGACAAATATTGCCGCTCATTGTTTCTTCTATTTCCTGATCAGTCGGATTCGGATTATTGTTCAGTAAAGATGCTGCCGACATTATCTGACCTGCCTGACAATATCCACACTGGGGTACATCGTGCTCCAACCACGCTTTTTGTACAGGATGGTCTCCATTCTCTGATAGCCCTTCAATAGTGGTTATTGGCCGGTCTTCTACAGCTGAAACCGGTAATTGGCAGGAACGTACTGCACTTCCTTCTACATGTATGGTACACGCACCGCATTGGGCAATTCCACAACCGTATTTGGTTCCTACCAAATCGAGATGGTCTCTTAACACCCATAATACAGGAGTTGAAGGATCTACATCAACCTGAAGGGACCTGCCATTAATTCGAAGTTTAAATGAAGACATAATTATTTTTTTTGATAAGTTACTAACTTTAAAACAATAAACAGGAGTGTCATGTTAAAAATTAGCATTTCTTTTACATTTAAAGACATCACTATTTAACAATATAAACTTTTCAAAAAAAAATGAAGAACTCCGGTTCAAAAGTTACTGGAGGCTGATTAACAGGTTCCAAGCTTATGATTTTGCGTACCACGAGCTCTTTAAAAAGTAAAAAGGGCCTCACTTCGTATTGAAGTGAATGCCCTTTTTGGGTGTTTATTCAACTAAACCTTACTTGTATATAAATATGTGCTTTACAACATATATAATCAACTACTCCTGAGCATGCTTGCGGGGTATTAACAGGAAAGCCTAAAAAACTTCGACACAGGTGCCGTGAAATCCCTCCAGGAACATTTCGTAATGGCTGGGTCTCCCGGTATTCTTATCGGAATCTAATCTCGATGATCACAAAATGACCGAAAGAAAAAATCGGGTGTCCGGGCCATTTGTACATCTATATAACACCCGATTTATATTAGCAACTACTTTATATGGGGTTTGTGCTACTAATCTGTATTTAAATTACGATTTATAAACTGTTTTATGAAAATGAATCGTTAAAATGCTTACATACTTCGCTTATTAACAATCAAAGACACAAAAGCTACGATCACCTGAGCAATGTGAAATGTCCGTTTTTAACAGATCCGTCTTTAAAATTCACCAAGAACCAATAATCTGCAGATGGTAAAGGGCTGCCCTTAAAATTTCCATCCCATCCAACACTGGCATCGTTGAAACTTTCAATCGGCCGGCCGTACCTGTCGTAAATATTGACGGTATATCCAATGTTTGAAATCTGTAAATTCCAGAAGTCATTTATTCCGTCTCCATTAGGAGTGAAAAAATCCGGGCCACCCAGTATTACCACATCCCGGGTATAAAATCCACACCCATTGATTTCCCTGATATATACGGTGTATTTGCCCCCTTCAAGGTTTTCAAAAATGTTAGATGACTGGTATATAGCATTATCTAATGAATAATGATACTTATAAGCTTCGGGAATTTCCACTCGGATCATATTGTAATTCAGTGAGCCTGTAACACTTAGCTGTAAGCGGGGCTCCTGACCGGTATTGATCAGGTTTACAGTTACCTTAGCTTCAGACGTGGCGCATGATCCGTTAGACACTCTGTACGTATATACCCCGGCAGGATCAGATAGCGGATCGAACCAACCGGAATTACTATTCAATGCCGGAAACCATGTCCCTCCGGTATCAGGATCGTTACCCAACAGACTAAAAAGATTGATAGTTCCGGAATTCATGCACAATTCAACAGCCGCATCCGAACCGGCATCAGGTGCCCGGTCTATAGATACCGTTACCGCAGATGCCGTATAGCCACATTCATCATTTCCCACTGTATAAGTATAAGTTCCCTCAAGGTCGCGTTGGGGATTAAATTCTGATTCCCCGCTATGTAGTGAAGGGGTCCAAAATCCTCCCGGATCTGGATTTCCGCCCAGTACATCAAACAGATTTACTGAATTGTTGCCGGCACAAACGCTTATTATGGAATCCGTACCCGGGTCAGGAGTATCAATTACGGAAACATAAACTTCGGAGACTATAGTTCCGCAAGGGCCGCTTACGACATACGAATATATCCCCGGTGGATCAGCCGCAGGATTAAAAACGCCGGTTCCACTCGACAGCCCGGGAAGCCAGGTACCTGTTCCGGAAGCATTATTTATAAATGCTGCCAGGTCTACAGGCCCTGCATTGCTGCATAGCGTTGTAGCAGCATGTGTAGAAACCGGCGGATCGACAATAGTTATTGTTATTTCTACCGAATAGGTACCTACCCCATCGGTTGCAGTGTAAGTATAGACCCCCGCCGGGTCTGCATCCGGATCGAATATACCTGTACCGCCTGATGTAACCGGAGACCAGCTACCACCCATAATAGCATTGTCCGGGAGCCAACCCGACAGATCTATGAAATTTTCACTGGCACATACCTCCTGAGAGATATAAACTGTATTTACTGGTGTAATCTGGGCATAAGACAAAACCGCAGGCATTAGAAATAATGCTACGCAAAATTTTCCGAATAGATTCATAGGGTAAGTTTGGTAAGTTGGTATATGAATAAACTTTATTCAAATTAAAATGATTTGGGATTTAAATATAATTAAAAATTAAACTTGACCAAATACTTACCCTATGATGAATTTCATAATTTTTATATTCACTTGTTAAATGCGGTATAATCCCATAACTTATCAAAAACCCCGACGCTCGTCCTTGCCGGAGAACCAAAGGAATTTCTCAGGGTCGCCCTCCGGTAGTTCGCAACCGACTTTTTAAGACAGACCACTTATAATCCCGTTTTCGTCTATCTGCATTCCTTCAGAAGCCGGAGTTTCGGGCAGCCCGGGCATTCTCATCATACTTCCTAAAATTGGAATTATGAATTTGGCCCCCGCAGCAATTTCTATGTCCCTAACCGTAATGTGAAAGCCTTCAGGCCTGCCGGTTAGTTTCGGGTTATCTGAAAACGAGGTTTGGGTTTTAGCCATACATACAGCAAAGTTTTCAAATCCCAGTTCTTTGATCTTTTTAAGTTTCTGATTTGCCAAAGGGCTATAATCTACCGCAATCGCTCCATAAATACTACGCGCTATGATTTCTACTTTGGCTTTAACGGGATCGTCCCATTGATAAAGTGGTTTGTAACTATCGTTATTACTATCAACAATTTCAGTTACTGCTTTAGCCAGTTCAATATTACCTTCCCCACCCATCTGCCAGCTTTTGGAAACAACGGCTTCAATACCCAGGGTTTTACATTTTTGAATGATATAATCCTGTTCTTCCATCGTATCTGAAACAAAGCTATTAATGGCAACAATTGGAGTCAGATTAAATTTCCTAATGTTCTCAATATGCTTTTCGAGGTTACAGAATCCTTTTTTAACAGCTTCTAAATCAGGAGCATTATACTCCTCTTTGTCTACTCCTCCATGGTGCTTTAAGGCTCTTATTGTTGCTACCAGAACAACTGCTTTTGGATTAAGTCCGGCATAGGCTGCCTTGATATTCAAAAATTTCTCGGCTCCAAGGTCGGCTCCAAAACCTGCTTCAGTTATTACATAATCAGACAACGACATGGCCATTTTTGTTGCTATGATCGAATTGGTACCCTGGGCTATATTAGCAAACGGGCCTCCGTGGATGATGGCAGGGTTTTTCTCCAGTGTCTGTACAAGATTAGGCTTTATAGCATCTTTTAATAAGATGGCCATTGCGTTTTGTGCTTTTAAATCTTTAGCAAATACCGGCTTCTTATCGAAAGTATATCCTATAAAAATGTTTCCCAACCGTTCTTTTAAATCTTCAAAATCTTTTGCCATGCACAAAATGGCCATTACTTCGGATGCCGGTGTTATATTAAATCCGTCTTCTCTTGGTATTCCGTTTGCGGTTCCTCCCAGTCCAACTATAATATTGCGTAATGCCCTATCGTTCATATCGATAACACGCTTCCATAAAATTGTTCTCGGGTCGATATCGAGGCTTTTTGTTCTGCTTTGCAAGTTATTATCTATTAAGGCCGATAATAAGTTATTTGCTTTTTCTATGGCATTAAAATCGCCTGTAAAATGCAGATTGATGTCCTCCATCGGAACCACTTGGGAGCATCCTCCTCCCGCAGCCCCGCCTTTGATACCAAACACCGGGCCTAAAGAAGGTTCGCGTAGGACTACCGTTGATTGTTTTCCTATAAAGTTCATTCCTTCGGAAAGTCCTATGGAAACCGTTGTTTTACCCTCTCCGGCCGGGGTCGGGGTAATGGCTGTAACTAAAATTAAATTGCTTTTTTCAATTTTATCTTCGTCGATAAGATCTAAAGGCAGTTTTGCCTTGTAATTTCCATACATCTCCAGGTTATCTTCATCCAGATAGAGTTTATGAGCTATGTTTTTTATATGGGTCATTGGATTAGATTGGGCAATTTCTATATCGGAAAGAAACATAATTACAGGTTTTAAGTTTCCTCAAAATTACCCCTTAATCACCATAAAGATTATGATAAATATCATGCATAAAAAAAGCCATTCAAATCAATGAATGGCTTCAGGTATTTTTACTCGATCATCGAGATTTAAATGCTTCGACGCTTGCCCTTGTAAAATATTTTTGAAAGAATTTCATTGGGCTTGCCCTTGTGAAATGTTCCTAAAGGAATTTCATTGGGCTTGCCCCGAAGTAATTCGCTTTCTGATTATTTGATTTCGATCAACTCCAGGTCAAAAATCAGGTCCTGACCCGCCAGCGGATGGTTGGCATCGATTACAATATGGTCTTCCTTTACTTCGGCAATACGAAGCTGTTGCTCTCTTCCGTCGGGACTTGAAGCAACCAAGCCCATACCAACTTCCGGCTTAATATCTTGCGGTAACTCTTCATTCTTCACTACCTGAAAAAGCTCTTCCCTCACTTCTCCATAAGCTTCTTCTTTTGGTATGCTAATGGTTTTTTTCTCGTTGACTTCCATTCCTACCAAACCTTTCTCAAAACCAGGGATTAACATTCCGTCACCTAGTTTAACTTCTAGAGGACCTCTGGCTGCAGAGCTGTCAAAAACATCTCCATTAGTTAATTTTCCTGTGTAATGTACGCTTACGGTATCGTTTGCCTTTACTTTACTCATAAATAAAATCTTTCTAATTTATAGTATATTAATGTTTTGCAAATGTATGGTTTCTAAAACGGCTTCTCCTATAATACACTCGAAATCTTGTAAATTGACAAAAACTTAACAAGTACACTTACCGTTTCTTGATAATCTTAATGAATTGCTTAATTTCGCTGCAGAGTGCAATGAATATGGAGCAACAACACTTTATCCTTTTTAAACCTTATGGTTATATCAGCCAACTTAACAGCAATGATGACAGACAGTTAAGAAAAAAGAAGTTTATTAATGAGTTGTATGATTTCCCCTCAGGCACAATGCCTGTAGGCAGGCTTGATGAAAAATCTGAAGGCTTATTACTACTCACCACAGATGGTAAGTTATGCAATACGATAAACAGCAGTAGTTTTGAAAAGGAGTATTATGTACAGGTAGACGGAGAAATTACAGAAAAAGCTATTGAACAATTATCTAGAGGTGTTCCTATTGGGATTCATGGGAAAAAATATCAAACCAAACCGTGCAAGGTTAAAAAGATAGCTCCTCCTTCGCTCCCCGAACGCTCAAAAAAGATCAGGGATGCCCGTCACGGACCAACAAGCTGGATCAGTGTAACCATCACTGAAGGCAAATACAGGCAAGTAAGGAAAATGACATCGGCAGTAGACTTTCCTACCTTGCGATTGGTACGTATCAGAATAGGAAATATATTTTTAAACGGTTTGAAACCGGGAGATACTATACCAGTTAATAAACTGGTATAGTAGAGTGCCTGTATTGCACCATTACTTTATATTATCAGCCCTGTTGGCATCTAAGCGGGTTCCAAAAGGATCTACCGCTACATAAGCCGGTTCTTCGTCTACTATCATGCGTATAGTTGTTTTATCTTCCGACAGCTGGTGTGCTTTTAAATAGATAATCTCTTTACCGCTTTTTGTTTCCATATCTTCAGGATGTGTACTGAATAAACCTATCTGGACAGGTTCATCCATCCCTACCTGAACTTCTTGTCCGCCCTCTAATGTCTTAAAACGTTTTGAAACAAGCTGTAATTCTATCTCATACCCGCCGTCTTTTAACTCTTTTGACTTCACGTTCTCAACCCGAAGGTCGTAAGTAATTACGCGTTTAAACCAGTCGTCTACCAAAGAATGGTAAGTAGCCGGTGTCACTTTATATAATTCATCTATAAAATCATCTGCTGTCGCTGTAAAAATCTCTTCATTTTGATGCTTACCTATTGTGCGTCTCAAGGCAAGGTTAACTCTCTCCTCCCCGATCAACTCTTTTATGGCATACAAAACGGTAAAGGCTTTCCCGTACGAGAGGTAACTCTCTCCTTCTACTCTATACAAAGGAGGTTCTTCCGACAGCGCATACGAACGTCCTGTAAAATAACGTCTTATGGCATTGTCACTCAACTTCCATAGGGCTTTTTTACCGTATAGTTTTTCCATCACCACTGCTTCGGTATATTTTGCGAATCCTTCAACCAGAAGAGCGCCTCCCGGTGCAAGTTTGGGTGTAAGTAGATGGCCCCACCATTGATGAGAGACCTCATGTATCGTTCTTTTAGCGACCAGGTTAAAATCATTTTCATTCCGTATGTCTGTCAGGTATAGCCTGTCTTCTACCATACTGATGGTTCCCGGATGTGCATACCCTCCCATACTCCAATGCCCGGGTACTTCTGCTATACGAAGGTGATCAAAACCATAATCTCCAAAGTTGGAGATGCAATATTCCAATGCTTTTTTAGCTGCGATCTGAATCGTATCTATATTAAAATAATGTGGTTCATGGTAATATTGCGTTATCTTCACATCTTTAAAGCGATCTGTTCTCACCTTATAATTTGCTGAAAAATACCCTACGTTAGGCAAAATTTTATCTGTAGTCTTGTATTTAAAATAACTTCTTCCGTTTTCAGACCATTTTTCTAATAAATCGCCCGACCCGATAGCCGTTTGATCATCACTTGTAGAAATAACGGTTTCGTAATCTATTTTTCCAAAGCCTGAAGATTCACTGAAAATATGTTCATCACTTTCTTCGGCATCATTTAATTCCGGTAACCCCCTTTTCTTTCTTTCAAAACGATCCTGGATTTCAAGGCTGTTCCGGTACCCAAGTACAGGATTAAAATCATTATGCCTGATATAAGATCCGTTAGCCACAATTGCATTAGTGAATTCATACCCGCTTTGCTGCTGATCGATCTCATAACTGAACCTGACCGATTCTCCTGGTAAAACAGGGTTACAAAACTCAAATAAATAGGTTCCTAAAACGGAATCTCTTTCCTTTAACACTGCATTTTCAAGTGTAATTGAATCCAGTTTTTCTTTTTCGCTTATAAAAATAAAAGTTGCCTTTCTGTGATCTCTATTCCGTAGTGTGTTATTGACCCTTACCCTGTACCTGCGTTCTTTCGGATATATATCCATCGATGTACTGATAGCGACCGGAAACAACTGCGGAAGGGTATCGTACTTTTTATACTTTTGTTCATACAATTGACTCCTGTCTAAATAACCGGATACTGTCTGATACGGGTTCACTATATTTTTATTATAGAAGATTATAGAACCATAGCCTAACGAAGCCACACAAAGGATAAGAAATACTGCCGTATTCATTTTGTTCCACCCTGACAATAACTGTTTCCACCTGTACTCCAGACTTTTAACACGTCCTCTTTTCCATAGTTTATAAGTTATCATTGCCAACACAAAAGCAAAAGACATCCAGTATCCCGCCAAATGACGGATCATGCTTATCGCATCTGAATAACCATTCATGCTTGTATATCCAGGGAACGGGATGTAACCAAAACGGAATAACGGATGAACAATCCCTACAACTTCCGACATAGATGTACCAAGTACAATAATCAGTATTCCCGTAATGGTCATTCCTATATATTTATGATGAATCAAATTTTGGATGAATAGTGTTAATGCGGAATAAATGAATGTTGTAATAAATTGATATAGCAAAAGTGAAAGATATACGCGGGGTTCAAGATCATCATATCCCAATACCCATTGAAATACGACACCTATTATAATCCCTGTAATGGTCAATAACATGGGCAGGCAGATTAGTGCGCTGATTTTTGCAAGGTAAAATACTCCATTTGATGTCGGTGTTGTATCAATGATTGAATTGAAATTAAAACCTCGTGCTTTCCAGAATAATTCTCCGCCAAAGAAGACGATCAATATCAGGCTGAGGATGAACAGCGGCTGGTGAATCCGTTCTACAAGCAACCCGGCAGCCGGGTATAAGCTGTCGTTGTATTCCCCTCCCCGGTAAAACCTGGAATAAATTTCAGAAACGCCAATGACGATCCAGCAAAGCAATACAGCCATGAAGGAAAGACTCCTAAATACCCCTCTTAGCTCTATACTCAATAATGACAGATAAACAGAAACCGGTTTGCGCTGATCTGTTCTGACAGCTACCTGTCTATAAACAGTATTGTTGTTGGTTATTCCTTTACCAGGGGCCTTTTTTACGTTCTGATTCTTTATCCTAAATGAAAAAAAACGGTAGATCGTCACAAAAACACCCAATGCAATAACAAGCCATATGAGCCTGTTCCACATAAAATACCCGGAAAACGAAATCATTTCCGTATTTTTCTGAAATGGGGTCCAGTATTGAGTTTGCTCAAAGAATGCCGAAATTCCAAAAGGATCAGATAATGCGGCAATAACCATGCCTTCGGGAGATGCCGGTACCGATTGGGCTATTAAGGGTGAATTCAGGAACAGTGAACAGATAAAGTACAATACATATATAAAAATGGCACTTACATAGGTAGCTAGTGTGTTTCCGGATAATATGCCTACAGAAAAAATAATAGCGCTGCATATAAAAATATTCGGTACAATAATGATGCCCCATGCCTGTAAATAATACTGCATATTAAACAGGGCTTTACGTTCAGGATCAATATCCGGAAGCAGAGTGCTTATATAAAACCCGATAAGGAACATACTGAATGTTACTAAACTGCTTATAAAAATCCCTAAAAACCTGCTAATAAAAAACTGGGGCTTACTTAACGAGGTACTGAATATCAGCCTTTCCGTCTGATACTGTTTGTCTCTCAACACGCCACTTACTGTAAAAAACATAATAATAAACACACTTCCCAGTGTAAACAGCGCTACAATATGACTAATCGCATACGATGCATTAAAAAGAACATTTCCGCGGGTAGCGCCCTGCTTTCCCATCAGAAAACCAAACCCCAGAAAGAGCAGAGAAAGCCATAAAAATGCCCTTTGCCGTAGCTGGTAAAATGTTTCAAAGCGTAATAATTGTTTTAGCATCTTATTAATTTTGGGTGGATGTAGTTGAAAAATATAAATCCTCAAGATTAGCTTCTGTCGGTTTAAATCCGTTGTTTAACGGGTATTCAGACAGCACCCTGATTACCGTTTCTCCGGAAACCAGGCGCGTAGAAATAACATTAAAACTTGCTCTGTAGTTTTCAGTATCTTTTTTGTCTATTGCTTTTGACCATATTTTTCCTTCCAGCGAGTTGGTGAGTTCCCGCGGATTTCCGTGTTTTACAATACTGCCTTTTTCCAATATAGCCATGCTTTTACAGAGGTCGTGTATGTCTTCTACAATATGTGTAGACAGAATAACAATAACATTCTCACCTATTTCGCTTAACAGGTTCAAAAAACGGTTGCGCTCTACCGGGTCCAGACCCGCTGTTGGTTCGTCGACAATAATGAGTTGAGGATTTCCGAGCAAGGCCTGCGCAATACCGAATCGTTGACGCATCCCGCCCGAATATGTATGTACCGCCTTTTTCCTGTATTGATACAGGTTGGTTTGATTGAGTAAGGCCTCAACCTGCTCTTTGCGCTCCTTTTTATCGGTTATTCCTTTTAGTACGGCTATATGATTGAGTAATTGCACTGCGGATACTTTCGGATAAACTCCGAATTCCTGTGGCAAGTATCCCAATTGTTTTCTTATTTCCTGCGGATGCTTAATTACGTCTACCCCGTTAAAAGTAATGGTTCCTGATGAAGGCTCCTGGAGTGCTGCAATGGTCCGCATTAATGATGATTTTCCTGCACCATTGGATCCCAGCAACCCGAACATCCCATTGGTTATTGTAATGGACACGTTGCTTAATGCATGTGTACCATTGGCATATGTTTTGGAAAGTTCCTTAATTTGTAATATGTTCATTTGATCGATAATTTAATTACGAATACGAACTTATGACCCTTATAAAGCGCTTCCTATTTTTTTTGACCTGTCGGTATAAAGCGTATATAAATAATGTAATAATCAGGTCTAAATGTATTGCTATTAAAAAACAACCGGTTCGTTTAAAAAACCGCCCGGTTCATCAACAATATTAGATTACACATTCAGGAAAAATTATTTTTGATGTATGACAGGATTTATAAAAAAATACAAAGCTTTCGTGCTGGGAGCCATTGTAGCTGCATTATTCATAATAGTACTGGAGTTATTTTCTGTAATTATGATCAATCGCGATGCATGGCTGGAGAACTCCTTATTATACATATTTTGGTGGTTGCTCATATCGGCCCTTATATACAAACTCCCAACTATAAGGAAGAGAAAAAAACTCGCAATCAAGATTTTATCCCTGTCGGTTATTCTCGTTCTTATGATCGTTGTTGACAGCTTCTTTAAGATAAGGGACAATCCCGCAACCATGGTCCTGATGGTTGTCTTCTGGCTGGGTCTTACCCACATTATCTCTCCCGGATTTTTTAAAAAGTATAAAATACCACTACTTCTGGTATATGGAATCGTATTAAGTTATTTTCTTTATGCCAGGCTTGGAGATCAGTATTTTGAAGTTCATAAAGAACGTATTGTATACTTTTTACTGGTTCCCATACCTCTTTTTATCCTTCTGTGGATGTTCGAACAATGGAAATGGATCAAATCATTGGAAAATGATAAAAAAACGGCTGAACTGGCACTATTGAAAAGCCAGATAAATCCGCACTTTTTCTTTAACACCCTCAATAACCTGTATGGGCTCGCCGTCGAAAAATCAGATGATGCCCCCGGTGTTGTATTAAAATTGTCTGATATGATGCGCTACACGATTTATGAAGGAAAACAAGATGTGGTGGCTGTTACCGATGAAATTACTTATTTACAAAACTATATTGACCTGCATAAAATACGCTACCGGAAGAATGTAAACATCACTTTCGACCACCAGGCCGAAAATCATATAAAAACAGCGCCGCTTTTATTTATTATCTTATTGGAAAATGCCTTTAAACACGGCATTGAATCATTAGCCGACGATGCTTATATACGGATAGACTTAAAAGCTGTCGATCATCGCGTTCAATTTATAATTGAAAATAATTTTGAAGCAAGCCATAATCATCAAAACGATGGAATTGGACTGGAAAATTTACGACAGCGCCTGAAACTGGTCTATCCAGACAAACATCAATTAGAAATTCGAAAAGAAAACAATATATTTAGAGTTAGATTAGATATCGACATATTATGATTTCGTACCTTATTATAGATGATGAACCCATAGCACACAGAATTATTGAAGGCTATTGTAATAACATACCTCAATTACATAAAACCGGGAATTGTTATAATGCTTTTGAAGCTATGCAAATGCTGAACCAACAGCAGACAGATCTCATTTTTTTAGATATCAATATGCCCAGACTCTCCGGTTTTGATTTTATTAAAACCCTCCCTGACCCACCGAATATTATTGTTACCACGGCTTATAAAGAATATGCCCTGGAAGGGTTCGAATTAAACGTAATTGATTATTTACTCAAGCCCTTCAGTTTTGAGCGCTTTATGAAGGCCCTTAATAAAGTACGCATTACCAAACAGGCAAATGTACGAGTACCATCAGAAATGAATACAGAGAAACCTGCTCGTATATTCCTTAAAGGCGATAAGAGATACTACCAGGTTAACATTAACGAAATTTTGTTCGTCGAGGCTTATGGCAATTATTCTAAGATTCATTTACTTGATGAAATGATACTCTGTCATGAAAAAATATCATCGCTTGAAAAAATCTTGCCGGACAAAAAGTTTCTAAGGGTGCACAAATCATTCCTTATCTCATTAAATCACATAGAAGTTATTGAGGGTAACAGAATTTATATTAAAAATCATATCGTCCCTGTGGGACAGACCTATAAGCTGATTGTAAATAATTTAATTAAGAATTAATCATTCGGTTTATGTAACTTACCATACATCAATGCTCTACATATTTACAACAGTTACATTTGTATAAAACCGAAATGAAAATGGATCATAAACTTATTAATAACGAAGCGGAAAAAAGATTTGAAGTGCACATAGACAATTTAATAGCTTTTGTCGACTACAAGCTGTTTAAAGGAGGGATAGCATATATTCATACGGAAGTCCCCGAGACGTTAAGCGGTAAAGGAGTGGGTTCGTTTTTAGCCAGGGGTGTATTGGATTATGCCGCAGAAAACCACCTGAAAGTAAAACCTTACTGCCCTTTCATTAACGCCTATATAAACAGGCATCCTGAATACCAGGAAAATTCTGTGTTTCATAATAAAGAAGCCTAGTTTGTTTTATAATTGACTATTTTTCAACAATTAATCATATATTTAAATTAAACCAACCGTAAATATATGTATACCAAAAAAAGATATGGGTTCTTCATGACCTTAAACTGGTCTAAAAAACCTATGATAACCGGATTTATTTTTTCTCTTATTGTATTTGCGATAACGCATTTATTCAACTTTGTTTTTTTTATTCCCTGGCAACCTATCAGTGTTATAGGTATCGCTGTGGCGTTTTACCTGGGTTTTAAAAACAACAGTTCTTATGACAGAACGTGGGAAGCCCGCAAAATCTGGGGGAGTATCGTAAATAACAGCAGGACTTTTGCCGCGGCAGTAATTGCTTTTACTAAAGGTGAAGATGAAGAAACCCTAAGAAAAGAATTGATGTATCGCCACATAGCCTGGCTTACCGCATTAAGGTACCAGTTGCGTTTAGGCAGGCCCTGGGAGCATACTCAAAACAGGGTCAGCGGACTCTACGCGCCAAAAATCTCCGAAGCATACCTGACGGCCCTCGACAAAGAATTAAGTAATTATTTATCTGACGATGAGATCAAAGCTCTTGATCATGTTACAAACACAGCTGCCCAAATCTTAAAAAATCAATCTGTAAAGCTCGAAGAGCTATGTCGTAATGGATATTATGATGATTTCCGGCATATGGAACTCCATAAGCTAATTAAAAGCTTTTATGAAGATCAGGGAAAATCGGAACGTATTAAAAACTTTCCTTTCCCAAGACAATATGCTTCTACAGCTTTTTGGCTATGTTTTGTATTCTGTGCTTTTGTTCCTTTTGGAATGATTGACATCTTCAAGAATACTAACGGGCTTTTATTTTGGCTAGGTCCCATACTCTCGTCGATCGTCATCTGGGTGTTCTTTTTAATGGAAAAAATAGGAGACTATTCTGAAAATCCGTTTGAGGGCACATATAATGATGTTCCTATAACATCAATAGCCAGAGGGATAGAAATAGATATCAGGGAAATGTTAGATGATACCAACATCCCTAAAGCAATGGAACCGGAAAATGGATTTTTAATGTAATTCAACACAAACTATGAAATCAGGAAGACTAGAAGCCTTTAGCGATGGTGTGCTGGCCATTGTAATTACAATTATGGTTTTAGAGATGAAAGCACCGGAAGACACTTCGTTTGAAGGCTTACTAACTGTTTTACCTACTTTTACAAGCTACCTCCTGAGTTTTATATACCTGGGCATATACTGGAATAACCATCACCACCTGATGCAGGCAACAGAAAAAGTGAATGGTGCCATATTGTGGGCTAACCTTCATTTACTTTTTTGGCTCTCCTTAATACCGTTTGCCACCAGCTGGCTGGGCGAAAACCATACAGCTTCATTGCCGGTTGCCCTGTATGGTTTTATTTTATTAATGTCTGCCATTGCCTATCGCATATTAGAAATAGCCCTGATTAAACACCATGGCAAACAACATCTTTTACAAAAAGCCATCAATAAGGGCAAGAAGGAAATCATATCCACCCTATCGTACGTAATATCCATTCCTCTTGCATTTTTAAATAGCTGGCTTTCTTTAGCCTGTATAGTATTTGTTGCAATTCTGTGGATCGTACCCGAACGTAATCTTGAAAACCTGTTAAAAGAAAAAACACCATAACTTTCTGTAAGACTGTCAATAACATATAGTCCTGAAACTTTTTTCCTCTGTAAAGAATCTATATCACATTACTATCCGTAAGTAATTATAGAAACAATAAAATTTAGTCATGAAAAAAGTAACAATCACATTACTAACATTTGCACTTTTAACTTCGTGTGTGTCGAAAAAGAAATATGTAGCACTTCAGCAAGAAAATGGAGAAATTAAAAGTCAGCTGCAAAAAACTGAAGTTGAAAAAGAAGAATTAGAGGCTAAATTTGCTAAAATTCAATCAAGGGTAGATGAATACAATAGCAAAATTAACTCGCTAAAGGAGGAGAGCGATTCTAAAATGACTACAGTTGATGATATTGCGGTTATCTCTAATAATGCAAAAAAACAAATGCGTGAAACGCTTAAAAAAATAGATCCTGCCATTGTCGGTGAAGCCAAAACACTTAAAGACTCTATGAATCTTGCGGTTTCATATAACCTACAAAAATCGCTGGACAACAGCACGATTAATGAAGATGAAGATATCGCTATTAATATAGACGAAACTGTTGTTATGATTTCTATTTCTGATAAGATGCTTTTTAATTCCGGAAGCTACAGAATCAGTAACAAAGCCAATGATATTCTTCAAAAACTAGCTGACGTCATCAATTCCGAACCAAGTATTGAAGTAATGGTTGAAGGTCATACCGACGATAAGAAAATGATCGAAAATGCCAGTATAAGAGATAACTGGGACTTGAGTGTATTACGTGCAACGTCAGTTGTCAGAAAGCTTCAGAACGATTATGACGTAGCTCCTGAAAAACTTATCGCATCCGGTAGAAGTTACTACCAGCCCCTTACAGATAACGACACTAAAGATAACAGAGCCAAAAACAGAAGAACCAGAATTGTTATTTTACCAAACATCAATAAGTTCTTTGCTCTAATGGCTTCAAACTAATATATTCTTACATTCTTTAATAATAAAGACGGCTCAGGCCGTCTTTTGTTGTTTATACGTATGCCGATTAGTCTTTGTCATGAAAAAGCATATCTTTGTCATGAAATGAAGGTTAACCAACTATACAGACTCAATAACAGCCGTATCTATTCACGTGCATACGCTATTATCAGAAATCAACCACATCGGTTTGTTCCACCTTCCTGTTTGTAAGCTTCTTCTTCTCCCCTTCTATTATTTTATACCTTAACAATCACCAATGATTATAGCTTTTAAGCTATCAATCAAAGTCTCATTATCTTGAAAAATCAATTATGGTTTCTTTTCATCGTCTCTTTTGCTGTTAATGCACAGGATAAGCCTGTTATAAAGTTTGGAGGAGCTTTACGTTTCAATTATATATACGCTTCGTGGAAACCGGAGCAAAAGCAACAAGGAGGGGATCTCATGTATGACATGTTTCGTATCAATGCCAAAGTATCTTATAAAAAGATCAGACTAAATGCAGAATACAGACTGTATTCCGATGAGTTTGGCGGAGGGATGTTAAAACAGGGATGGGTCGGCTATGATTTTAATGAGTATGATCAGATACACATAGGGCTTACCCAGGTTCCTTTTGGCATTCAGCAATACAATTCACACAAATGGTTTTTTAATATTGGTTATTACGTGGGGCTGGAAGATGACTATGACATAGGTGTAAAGTTCTTACATCAAAAGGAAGAGGGATTTAACTATCAGATTGCTTTTTTTAAAAATTCAGAAACTATTGCCTTTGGAGGAAACAGTGATGTTTCCCATAATAGATACTCATATGATGTTTCGTATATCGATATAGATAATGACGGAAAACCGGATTATCGGAACAAAGAAATAAATCAGTTGAACTTTAAGGTGAATTATAAATTAAACCACCATGATTTCAAGCATCAAATAGGTGCATTTGCCCAGCTTGGAGGGTTATACAATATAGATACTAAAGACATCGGAAGCCACCATGGTTATGGCATGTTTTACGAATTAGACTATAAAAGACTAAATGTCAAAACGGAATTCTTACAGTATGACAAATCTCCCGAAAATCCTGAAAATGAAAATTCCGATGTGTTTGCCATGGCAGCCTACGGAGCTCCATATTTAGTGGCTTCTACAGCAAACATAGCAACCCTGGGGATAGCTTATACGGTTCCTGTAACATGGAAATCTGTCGAGAGCCTTCAGTTTTATAATGATTTTGGATATCTAAAGAAAAAGGGAAGCTATTTTTCGGATAGTTACATGAATGTAACAGGAATAGGTATATCCGCTGGTCATCTATATACATATATTGATTTTGCTGCGGGAAAAAATCATTCGTGGCTGGGAGGTAATTTCTTCGATGATTTTGCACAGGGCAATCCTAATGCAAAATGGGAGGCTCGTTTCAACATCAATATCGGCTACTATTTTTAAAAATAAATAATGAATTATGGCAAAAAAAATTATTAGAAGTGATGAAAGGAAATCAATTTTTGGGCTGGATATCAATGGTCCGGTATTTTTTTCATCTGCTATTATTATCATCTTGATTATTGTATTAACACTCTCGTTTAAAGATGGTGCCAAAGTATATTTTGAAAGCATTCAAAACTTTGTCGCTGATAAGGGGGGCTGGTTTTTTGTGCTCATGGTCAATATATTTCTGTTCTTTATGATCTTTTTGGCCTTTAGTAAGTACGGAAGACTCAGGATCGGAGGACAAAATGCCAAGCCTGAATTTAAAACCCTTTCATGGTTTGCCATGCTTTTCAGTGCCGGTATGGGAATTGGTTTGTTGTTCTGGAGTATTTCTGAGCCTATTACTCATTTTACCGCTCCGCCAATAACAACCGAAGGAGGTGCTGTCGCTGCCCAGGAAGCGATGAACTTTACCTTTTTACACTGGGGGTTCCATGCCTGGGGTGTTTATGCTCTTGTCGGGTTGGCATTAGCTTATTTTACATATTCAAGAGGATTGCCTTTAACCATACGATCCGTTTTTTATCCGTTTTTAGGAGATAAGGTATACGGAACTATTGGTGACATTATAGATGTTTTTGCTGTACTGGCTACTATTTTCGGACTGGCTACTTCATTAGGGCTGGGAGTAAAACAAATTGCAGGAGGCTTAGGTCATGTATTTGATATCTCCGGGGGGCTGACAACTCAAATATCTTTAATTGCCGGGGTTACAGCCGTAGCCACGATCTCGGTTGTACTGGGCGTTGATAAAGGTGTTAAGTTCTTAAGTGAATGGAATATGCGCATTGCTGTATTATTACTTCTGCTGGTCGTTATCCTTGGTCCCACCATCTATATTTTTCAGTCTTTTGTACAAAATACAGGAAGCTATTTTTCCAACTTTCTAGAGATAGCGACATGGACAGAAAGTTATGCCAATACAGGATGGCAGAACGGTTGGACCGTATTTTACTGGGGTTGGTGGATCGCCTGGTCTCCTTTTGTAGGCATATTTATCGCCCGTATTTCTAAAGGGCGTACAGTTCAGGAATTTATACTAGGTGTATTGATTATTCCTGCATTGGTTACTTTTTTCTGGATCAATGCATTTGGAAGCACAGCCATTCAGGAAGCTTTAACAGGAGACATGACCATTGTCAGTGCGGTAAAAGAAGATATTGCCACAGCCATGTTTGTGTTTTTAGAAGATTTTCCGTTAGCCACCGTCCTGAATATTGTTGCAATTATCCTTGTGGCAGGGTTCTTTATTACGTCGTCAGACTCCGGGTCTCTTGTTGTTGACAGTATTACTTCCGGTGGAAAGATAGATTCACCTGTTGGACAGAGAATCTTCTGGGCTGTTACAGAAGGTGCTGTTGCCGCAGTATTACTTGTTGGAGGTGGCTTAAATGCACTCCAGACTGCTGTTATTGTTACCGGATTGCCTTTTGCCTTAATTTTGCTTGTTATGTGTTACTCGTTGTTAAAAGGCCTCAAAGAAGATTTACTCAAACTAAAAAAACGGGAACAACAAAAAGAAATCGATAATTATAAGGATATTGTAACCGGAATCGTTAAAAAAAGAAATATTAATGAGCCTAAAAAATAATTATGACACATACAATCAATAACATACTCGTTGCTCTGGATCTGTCGGATATCGATAACACTTTAATCAGGTACGCATCGTATATAGCCGATGTTCTAAAAGCCGAAAAGGTCTATTTCGTTCACAACATCAAGAAATATGAAATTTCAGAATTATTTGAAAATGAGCTTGCCGGGCTCAACCTTGAAGAAATGATCGGCGATGAATTAAATGAGACCATAGAAAATGCTTTTGAAAGCAATGTGGAATGGGAAGTGCTTATTTCAAACGATCCGTATACTGAATCGCTTATCAATTACATTGTTAATAAGTATGAAATACAGTTAACGCTAGTTGGTAATAAAAACAAGGTTAAAGGCACGGGGGTTATTAGCGGAAAGCTGTTACGAATGCTAAAATGCCACCTGCTAACAATCCCGAACCATGCCAGAACCAAGATCGACAAACTTTGTATCGGCACCGACTTTTCAAATGCTTCCAAAAGAGGCTTTGCGATGGCTGACACTCTTAGACAAAATACAGGGTGTTTTGTAAAAGCAATGCACATTTATAATGTTCCGTTGCAGTTTTCTCCTTATTTGCCAAAAGAAACACTCATCCCAACCGTTAAAAAACATATAGAAGAGAAGTCCAGAAAGTTTATGAAACGCATTAAAGATGTCGGTGATGATATCGCATTGGAAATTGTTCCGGGAAGAAGCTCCAGTGTCAGCGAAAATCTTCGTGAACAATGCAAAAAGGAAAATTTCGATGTATTAATGGTTTCTGACAAAGGGGGAAATACCTTCTCATCACTCCTCGTCGGAAGTGTCACAGAAGAACTTTTTAATGAAGACTTAGAATTCCCTCTTTGGGTATGTAAATGATAAGAGGGACTACTCTCCCTCTTTTACTACGATCATGGAAGCCTTGTAACCGGTAGCAAGGTTCCACTGTTTAGCGGACAACAGGATTCCATTCTCATCGTAGATCCTGAACTCAGCGGTGTTAGGGCCTGAAGTTCCCTGATTGAGTGCTTTAAACTCTATGGTGTTAAAGCCCTCTTTTAACGGTATCAGTATTCCCTTAGACATGTTTGTCAGCACTACTCTTCCTTGTACCACCTCATCATTTATAGTAACTTTAACCATGTCTCCATCTTCAAGCTGGTGGTCTCTGTATGATATCTGAATCTGTTTGGACTTGGTTTTGATATCCCCTAAAAACTGATTCCGCTTAAAAATAGCTATATTTTCATTATTTTCAGGGCGGACCGTTCTATTAATGCGTTGTTCAAGCCCCATACCTTCTCCGGCTCTCAATAACTTGCTTTTTTCACCAAACCCCAGACGCTTACTTCTGTCTATAAGTGGGTCAGGTCTTTTTAAATCCGGAGCTCCAAACAACGAAAAATTACTCTTTTCTTTTTTATTCAAATCGGCCTTCGGAACGTTTGTCGGCGGTGCAATAGCAGAGGAGTCGGCAGGAATGACCAACTTAACTTTTTCCTTTTCAATCTGGGCATTTGCTCCCATCAATGAAAAAAACGTAACTGCTATTAAAACCAATAATCTCATTCCTTAAAAATTTATCTAAAATATCATTTTTATAAAACGGCAGGCAACATTATCTACTTAAACAATCGTTAAAATATTACTTCTTATCCCGTTCGATCTTTTTACTGATCTTCCTGATTGCCGCCTCAATCGATTTTTCAGGCTCAATCAAATTATATGCACCCCAAAACTCCGGATCCAAAAATCCATCGGCCTCGTCAGGAATTATAACTGTTTTCTTTAAACGTTCTTTTCCTTTAGGGCGATTTTCTTTTCCCTCTTCTTTCTTCCAGTTGGTTACAGCCATTTCACTTTGTAAAGTGAATACCGAATTAAACAACCTTCTCTTCCAGTTAATTTTAAACTCCAACTGTACATTGCTATGTCCGTAATACCACTTTCCGTTCTTTTGCCTGTAATCAACCCTGTAAAGAGCCTCAACCGGATATACTTTGGCGTTACCCGGCTTTTTTCTTACCAGCAAATCTGATGCCACTTTTCTGTTTTCTACGTTTAAATTATAAACACCCGTTACCAAAGCATATGTTTCCGCATCTATAAACAACTTTCCATAATACAAAGGTGTCACCACATTTGGTTTCTGCTTAAACCGAACCACATATACAAGTTTATCGTTAATACGTGTAGATTTATCCATTTCAAAGTCATAGTAGCTCATAAACAAATCGGAGAACACATATTCAGGATATTTCATCAAGTCCAGGTGTAATGGATTATACGGACCTCCCTGTAATTTTAGGGTCAGGGTATCAAGACGTTCGTAATCTGTTCTTTTTCTTGCCTTATATAAACTAATTATATCTTCCCTGCTCGAAGCATAAGGTTCTTTATGTATTCTGATGACTGCTTCCGCCAACGAAACATTCCTTCTTCTTTTTTTTATCGTCTCCCTGTAGAATGCCGTCATTAATGTCGGATAGTTCAGATAGTTCTCAGGTATGCTGGCCAGCATATTTTTAACCAGCACTGCCGGGTCATTAGCCTCCCCTACCATTACTTCAGGTAATTCGGTAATCAACATCGTTAACGCTATGACGTTCTCGTCTTCTTTAAGCTCGCTTATTTTTATCCATCTTTCCTGATACCCTAAGAATGTTACTATTATCTGATCGGAACCGGACACTTTTGGAACTTTTAAAATAAATTGTCCTTCACTATTTGTTACTGTACTTATATTTGTATTGGCCACAACCAAAGAGGCAAATACCAGGGGTTCTTTGGTCTTTTCATCTATAATGCCCCCCTTGTACTCATTATAGGATAATGTATCCTGAAATTCAATTGGCAAACCATCCGCTTTGGCAAATGAATAATTGACAAAAGCGAAACAGCATAGAAATATAATCTTTAATCGGAAGGCTCTGGTTATGCGTATCATGACTTATTTAAATGTATTGACTTATAAATTTAGTGCATTTTAGTCAATTAACAGCAATACCTGAAATATTAAAAATAAAGAGACTTTCTCATAGCGGTTATGAGATGAAGAAGACATTTAATCGGTTCATTAACTTTATTTTAGTTAAATAAACTCTATTGCTGATATGTTATTTTCGTTGAGGATGCTATTAATACTTTCTAAAAAAGTTGAATACTCAACGCCATAAATCTGGTATAGCATAGTAGCTATTTTAGGGGATTATACAATTTCTTGATTCGGTTTATGGTTTGGTAATGCATAATTAATGATAATTTTACACTTACAAAAGGTTTTTACTTAAAAACTAGCATTTTAACTGTAAAATTTAACTGGTCATCGATAAAAATTTGCTTTTTCTTATTTTAAGAATTGAAAAATTATACCATTCCTTCACAGGATTTGTAGGAATGTAGATGTAATTTTGTTTAATTTTGTTTAAACAAATATGTGATCTATGCAGAAATATTTCAGATGGTTTTATAACTTCCTGATTGATCAGGGGATGGAAGATCAAAATGCTGCCTACCTCAATCTGGCTTTTAACATCATAGTCCTGACGATTCTTCTCCTTCTGATAGACTATCTTTTTAAATATGTTATAATAAGAATTTTCAAAGCCTTTTCAAATAAAACCAAGACCTCTTATGATGACTATTTGGTGAAAAGTAATTTTCCAAAATATGTAGCTCATTTAGTGCCTTTTTTAATTATCCGTAAGATCATACCTTTTGTGATACAGGATTTTCCTCAATGGGAAGCTTACCTGATTAAAGTTACGGATGTTTACCTGATAATTTTAATGGTATGGGTCTTCAGAAGTATTGTCAAAACCACTAAAAGTTACCTTTCTCAAATTGACAATTTTAAGGACAAGCCTCTTGAGAGCTATGCTCAGATCGTTATTGTTTTTATCTGGTTTATAGGTGCTATTTTTATATTCTCGGAGATTACAGATCAAAGTATTCTACAGTTTCTGGCTACATTGGGAGCCGCTTCAGCTGTATTATTGCTTGTTTTTAAAGATACCATCCTTGGATTTGTGACGAGCATTCAGGTGTCGGTAAACGACATCGTAAGAATTGGCGATTGGATTACTCAGGAAAAATACGGTGCTGACGGGAATATTACGGAAATAAACCTAACGACTGTAAAAGTTCAGAATTTTGACAATACGATTACCACTATCCCTACCTATTCACTTATTTCAGAATCGTTTAAAAACTGGAGAGGGATGCAGGAAAGTGGTGGACGAAGAATTAAAAGAGCTCTCAACATCAAACAAAACAGTGTAAAGTTTTTAAGTGTTGAGGATTTACAACGCTTTTCTGAAATTCAGATGGTAGCCCAATACATAGATCACAGGCAGAAGGATATAGACAAATACAACAACGAAAATAGTTTTAATAAAGAGTTAGCCGTTAATGGTCGAAACCAGACTAATCTCGGGCTCTTCAGAAAATACTGCGATATGTACCTGAATAACCATCCGGCAATCAACAAGGATATGATGATTATGACACGGCATCTCGCTCCGTCACCCCAAGGCATCCCCTTAGAGGTATATGCATTCTCGAGTGATAAAAGATGGATTAATTATGAACACATCACGGCCGATATTTTTGAACACCTGATTGCCGCTTCTGCTTATTTTGACCTGGAACTTTATGAAGAACCTTCAGGGAAAGATCTAAAGAGCTTAAAAGACAAATAAATTACTTGTCTTTTAAGCGGTCTTTTACATATTCTATCTGCGTTTTGCCGTGGGCAGCCGGTTTTCCGTTTGCTCCGAGGCTTACCATTGTAATCTTATCGATGGTAATAATGGTTTCCCTTGTCATTTTATTTCGCACTTCGCAGCGTAATGTTAATGAGCTGTTACCAAAGGAAACCGGTTCTATACCAATCTCTATGATCTCTCCTTCTTTAGCAGAACTTCTGAAATTAATATCAGAGATGTATTTAGTTACTACACGCTGATTCTCTAACTGTACAATAGCATACAACGCTGCTTCTTCGTCAATCCATTCTAATAATCTCCCCCCGAATAATGTTCCGTTAGGATTCAGATCTTCCGGTTTAATCCATTTTCTTGTATGAAATCTCATCACTTGTTTTTCTTCAAAGTTATAATTTACAAGACCTATATAGTAGCTATGCGGATCACTATTTTCGAATCATCTATCAGATTTATTGATTAGAAAAAAGATCGTTGCTTTCATTAGGGATTTTTAGGTTTCCCCCTATTTCATTGTTTATTTTTTTAATGAAATGTGCCGATAACAAGGGAGATTCTTTTTCGAGATTTTGATGAACAAAGAAATGTACCTTTTTTAGCCCTTGGTCTTTCCATACCTTTATCCGGCTCACCCAATCTTCCAGTCTTGTATAATCTGATTCGTGATTTGCGCCTACATATCGCACAAAGGCCTCGCTATTGGTTAACCGCATATGCATTAAATCCCTCCTCCCTGCTGTATCTACCAGAATATTGGCTATGTCATTTTCCTCCAGAAGATGATATAGCTCACCGGATACTTTTTCGTCATTAAACCAATCGGTATGCCTGAACTCCATCGCCAATGGGATTTCTTTGGGCCATAGCCCGGCAAACTGTATCACTCTATCAAAATTCTTAGTCGTAAAGTTATTGTGCATCTGTAAAAATACCGTCCCAAGTTTTTCTTTCAGGTGTACCACCCCATCCAAATATTCATTCAACGCCTGCTCTACATTAATAAGACGCTTAAAATGGCTTACCGTTTGATTTACTTTCGGAAAGAACCTGAAGTTATCCGGGGTTTTCTCATACCAGTTTTCAAACTGAGAAGCTGGAAAGTTCCTGTAAAATGTAGCATTAAGCTCAATACTATTGAATTGCGAACTGTAATACTGTAATTCGTCTTTTGTACCCCGGGGATAAAACCCTTTAAGATCTGCTTTATTCCATTTGGCACATCCTACGCAAATTTCTAAAGGGCTGTTATTGTTGCTCTCTTTATATCCGGATAAGACACCTGCCGTATCTATATGATCCGGGGGAATTGTAAAATCTACATTTTCCGGATTATCTACTTTTCCAAACTTCATTTATATCTTTATTTATTAATTACTACTGTTTTTATATTGGTAAACTCTTTGATTCCGTAGTACCCTAATTCTCGTCCGAAACCGGATATTTTTATACCGCCAAACGGCAATCTCGGATCAGACTTTACCAATTCGTTTACAAACACGGCACCTTCATTAAAGCGGGTTATATACTTTTCGATATGGTCTGTGTTTTCCGAGAAGATACTCACTCCCAATCCAAAATCAGAATTGTTAGAAATTCTTATCGCCTCCTCCAGGTTTTCGAATATGACCACTGCTGCTACCGGACCAAAGGTTTCTTCTTTAAACACCGGCATATCTTCCGTTACCCTGGTTAAGACAGTAGGCTGGTAATAAGCTCCACTCCTGTTTCCGCCAATCAATACTTTCGCCCCTTGCCTGACGGAATCATTTACCTGTTTTTCTAATTCAACCGCTAAATCTTCTCTTGCCAGCGTACCTATATAAGTATCTTCTTCCAAAGGATCTCCTGACCTTAGTGATTTTACTTTTTCCAGGTATTTATCCAAAAAGACGGCCGCTACATCTTTATGTAACAAAAAACGTTTTGCCGCTATACAGCTTTGTCCGGTATTCTGATAACGTGCGTTAATACCTGTCTCTACTGCCTTATCTATATTGGCGTCATTACAAACGATAAAGGCATTGCTTCCTCCCAGCTCCAGTACCGATTTTTTAATTTCCTTTGCAGCAGCTGAAGCTACAGCACTTCCGGCCGGTTTACTACCTGTTAATGTTACAGCTTTAACCCGCTTATCTTTTATAATGGAATCTACCTTATTGCTTTTAATAACTAAACTCTGAAAAACACCTTCAGGAAATCCGGCAAGTCGAAAGCTGTCTTCTATGTGCTCTGCACTCATCATAACATTACTTGCATGCTTAAGCAAACCTACATTTCCTGCCATGACAGCAGGAGCCGCAAAACGAAATACCTGCCAAAAAGGATAGTTCCACGGCATTATTGCCAACACGATCCCCAGCGGTTCATAGTTTACATAACTTTTATAAGCATCCGTAATGACCGTCTCAGGTTTAAGAATGGTTTTTGCATTCTCTGCGTAATAATTACAGACCCATGCACACTTTTCTATTTCAGCAACAGCTTGTTTTATCGGTTTTCCGACCTCAAGTGCCATAATCTTCCCATACGCGTCTTTTTTAGCAGCAAGGACTGTAGCCAGTTTTCTTAAAAATGAAGCACGTTCTTCAAAGCTTGTTTCCTTCCACCGATCAAAAGTATTTTCAGCAAGCTCAATTCTGGCTTCTATCTCTTTTTCAGACAATTCCTCAAATTCTTTTAAGAGCATATTATTATATGGATTGACAGATCTTATCATTTCGTTTGTAAATTTTTGTTTTTTAATGAGTCTGATAGAATTCACTTTTAATCATACCGGTTGTATCGTCTTTTGCTGTTGTGTATCATTACATAAAACTTGCAGTACTAAGGTATAAAGAATAAGACCGACTATGCAAGTTGCTTACTTAATAATTATTGTTTATAAAACCGTTGATAACTATGGCAGCGTTGCTTTACTTGCAAGTATAGAATTCATAACTTTAAAAAAACACTATTAATATGGACCGTCGTACGAAGGACTTACTAAGTGTTCGTCCAGAAATTCCATCAGCATTAGTTTACGATTCGTCCAGCAATGATGAGCGTTTTCAGAATGCAACACTTCGCCCTATTATCAAGCTTCAGAACGGATTACTTGTAGAAGCTTTTAAAAATTATGCCAACAAGCATAAAGGTGTTTTCTATACTCTCACCCTTGAGAAAAAAATGAGATATATAGAAAATGCCATTCAAAAGGACATTAAATTCAGGAATTCATTAAAAGGTATGATCATAGGTCAGTTTACCGTTGAAGAGTACTTGATCTATATCGAGAACTCTTCGGCATTGAACAAACGTATGATGAATATGGTTATTGAAAGCCTGAAAGATAATGTACAGCTATTAGAAAATCCTGCTGTAGCTTAACTTTCAATCAAAGAAACTCCATTTAAATCTGTTGTTAATACTTCGCTCATATAATCAAAATATGGGCGGATTTTTTTGTATGTCTTGTCCACTTCTTCCAGAAAACCTTCCGACAGAACTTCCTTATCTGTAAAATTTTTAATTACTATATATTGTTTCTTACGGATCAGATCGATGGCAGGATGTTCCTTATCAAATCCTTTAGGCGCGGTTTTAAGCTCATCACCTTTTAATTCGCCAAAAGCATTTTTAAACTCTTTATTCGTTATAATAGCCCTGATTTCAGTATCGTCTAGTTCAAATTCCTTTCTAATTCGATGTAGATCCTCTTTAGAAGGGTCCCAAAACCCACAAGCCAGAAAACTATTTTCAGGTTCAATATGGAGATAGTACCCTCCTCTTAACCGGGGCTTCACCCGATGAAAGGAAGCTGCAAAATGTGTTTTATACGGGGTTTTATCTTTCGAAAAACGAACATCTCTATATATACGGAACATCTTCATTTTATCGATTTCATCATGACTCTTCATGAGTTCGAATAATTCCTGAAAAAACTGTTTGGCCTTTTTCTCTTCTTGCTTAAAATTCTTTTTATTGGCCTCAAACCAATCTCTGTTATTATTTACTTTTAAGGCCTTTAGAACGTTCAGGGTTTCCTGCTGTAATTTCATTTTTTAATATTTATAACTTTTTAGTCTACTTATTCTATAGACTTAACAAATTTTTACATTCATTTTAAAAGCTTCTACTTTCTTATTGCTTAATTTTGAAGCTTCAAAACTAAAATTACAAATTAGTATTTAAGTTTTGGCATGGTTAATTAATAATATACCATTAATTTTAAAGAAAAGATACGACTCAATACCCGGGATCCTGTTGGCCGATAACCAAATAAATAACGAACAATGAAGAATGAAGCTATCTTAAATGCCATTAAAAAGCATAAAAAGCACCCTCATGTAAAATTTCGATTAAAGGAAAAAACCGAAGCTTTTACAGATAAACTTTTCTATACATTATTTGATGTGGAGACATCCATTGAAAACAATATTGTCAGTCTTGAAAAAGATTTTGAAGAATTGGTCGGCCTGGCATGCTGGGAACAAAATAAACCGTGCGCAAAAGTATGGGAGAGTTATTTAAACAAGCTTCCGGAAATACTTGAGCTGTTAAACCTGGACGCAACATCCATTTACCAAAACGATCCGGCCTCTTCTTCTGTCGAAGAAGTATACCTTTCTTATCCGGGTTTTTATGCCATCGCCATATACAGACTGGCCCATGAACTGTATTTAAAAGGATTTCCGCTGGTGCCAAGACTAATGACAGAATACGCGCACACAAAAACAGGCGTAGATATCAATCCGGGTGCCCAGATCGGCGATTCTTTTTTTATTGATCATGCTACCGGAGTTGTTATCGGAGAAACAACGGTTATAAAAAGCAATGTAAAAATCTATCAGGGGGTTACTTTGGGTGCATTGAGCGTGGATAAAAACATGCAAAATGTAAAAAGACACCCAACGATAGAAGATCATGTCACCATTTATGCAAACGCTACCATTCTAGGTGGCAATACTGTTGTCGGATCTAATTCCATTATTGGTGGTAATGTATGGCTCACCAAATCGGTACCTGCAAACTCTTTAGTATCGCACACCCCTGAAATAAAAATTAAGACTGTAACCCATGAGTAATACCATACTAGACCAGATTGGCAATACCCCATTGGTGGAAGCCACTGCCATAAATACCAATCCGAATGTAAAACTTTATTTAAAATTAGAAGGTAACAACCCCGGTGGCAGTGTTAAAGACCGCCCGGCTTATAATATGATAAAAAGTGCCTTAGAACGTGGAGATATAGACAACAATACCAGGCTTATCGAGGCTACCAGCGGAAATACAGGTATAGCCCTGGCAATGATAGCAGGCATATACGGATTGGATATGGAACTGGTAATGCCGGAGAATGCAACCAAAGAACGGGTACAGACCATGCGTGCTTACGGAGCCAAGGTTACCCTCACGCCTGTTGACACAGGTATTGAAGGCTCTCGCGACTATGCCGAGGCTAAAGTAAAGGATGAAGGTTATGTAATGATCAACCAGTTTGCTAATGATGACAACTGGAAAGCTCATTACAAGACGACCGGACCTGAAATCTGGAGAGACACTGAAGGCAAGATCACCCATTTTGTATCTTCTATGGGAACTACAGGCACCATCATGGGAACTTCTACTTTTCTAAAGGAACAAAACCCAAATATTCAAATTATTGGCGTACAGCCTGACGACGAAGCCAGTATTCCGGGCATAAGAAAATGGCCTGTAGCCTATTTGCCTAAAATTTTCAATCCGAAAAAAGTAGATCAAATCATTGAAGTTACTGAAACCGAAGCAAGAACCATGACCAAACGTCTTGCGAAAGAGGAAGGTGTATTCGGAGGTATGAGCAGTGGCGGTGCAACGGCAGCTGCACTAAAGCTGATAGAAAAGCTGGATAAGGGTGTTGTCGTTGCTATTATTTGTGATCGTGGCGACCGGTACCTGTCTTCCGATCTATTCGACAAATAGAGCCTGTCTTGTTAATATTTACCATTGATAAACAGCAAACTAGCCCGGGGCAAGCCCACGAGAGAGCCAAGTGTAAAGAAAAGGTCTGGTAGCCCTTTTTAGCGATGAAGCCAGCCGGCGCATGGCAAAACATTTCAACGCAAGTCCTATGAAATTCCGTCAGGACTATTTCATAAGGACAAGCGTCGGAGCATTTAAATCTCGATGACCGAGTAAAATACAAACCAGCTATTATAAAAAAGCTCCGGAGAAATCCGGAGCTTTTTAAGTATCGTGAATTTGTTGTTATCCGTTTGGATTTAATATGGCATCAATACGCTCTGAAGCGTCTTGTAAATGAATTCTGCTCATACTATTTCCTGTTCTCCCAAGTCCAGACCGGATGGCATTCTGTAATGATTTTAGTTCGGCTCTTACAACGGCTCTAATATCTGACTGGCTTGTATTTACTGCCGTACCTTTTACATACCTGCTTCCTTTTGCGGCGCTCTGGTTCGGTGCTGTCATTAAGTATGCTAACCTGTCGATATGTGCGCGTTGTAAATTTCTGCGATATGTATCTATAGCTTTGCCGGATCTCAGTTCAGTCCATAGTCCATTTCTCAAATCACGCATCATATCGGTTAACTTGTATGCGTCATTTCCGTTAGCAGCTTCATTTTCGATCATACGTGCCATCTTACCAACACTTAAAATGTTGTTTAAGCTACGGGCTTGTAAACCGCGTATACGCTCTATAGACCCTGAGTATTCTATCTTATTGAATATTTCCTGATTTAATAGCCATTCCGGGGTTTCAAACAACTGGTCTATTACAAACTGTAATGCTTCTTTCTGATGGTTTTTGTCAACATGAGTATAAACGGCTCCATCCTGTCCGGCTGCTTTATAATACTCATACACCCCACCGATGTTATTAGAGACATGGCCCATATAACGGTTGAACTGGCTGATGACATGTCCATACATCTCTCCTAAATCTTCGTATGTCTCCCCTTCTGTGGTTGTCCACTTGATTAAATTCGGAACAATACGCTTTAAGTTCCTGATACCATACTCACTGGCCAGCATGGCGTTATCACCCAGGTCTTCAGTCTGAGAACTCGGATCTACAACATTACCTGCCTGTTGATGTCCGAATCTGTAGAGTGGGTCTCCTGCATGTTTTAAAATCCATTGGTTAAGAATTTCTTTTTCTTCTTCGGCAGTTTTATCCAGAATAGGTCTGTAGCCCCAAGAAATAGAGTACTTATCATAGATACCGATATTCGGCATTAAGGCAACTCCTTCATCGCCCGGTTGTGCCACATAGTTAAAACGGGCATAATCCATGATAGACGGGGCAGTACCATATTTTTGAGTAAAAGCCGCATCGCGTAATTTTTCTACAGGATAAGCAATACTACTTCCCATGTTGTGTGGCAAACCTAAGGTATGTCCAACCTCATGTGATGACACAAAACGGATCAGACGTCCCATTACTTCATCTTTAAACTCAGTACTTTGTGCTTCAGGGTTGATGGCTGCTGTCTGCACAAAGAACCAGCCTCTAAGTAACGACATTACATTATGATACCAGTTAATATCACTTTCAAGGATTTCTCCCGATCTGGGGTCACTAACGTGAGGGCCGTTAGCATTCGGTATCGGAGAGGCTAAATAACGCACTACTGAATAACGAACATCTTCCGGACTCCACTCAGGGTCTTCTTCCGGGGTCGGAGCATCTTTAGCGATAATAGCATTCTTAAATCCGGCTGCTTCAAAGGCTACCTGCCAGTCTTCGACACCTTGCTTGATATATTTTCTCCATTTTTCCGGTGTAGCCCTGTCAATATAGTATACAATAGGTTTTTTAGGCTCTACCAGTTCGCCTCTTTTAAACTTTTCGATATCTTCGTCTTTAACCTCAAGTCTCCAACGATCAAGGTACTCAACACTTTTGCTTCGTTGTACATCTAATCCATAATCTGTTTGTGAACTGGTAAACCATCCTACGCGCTCGTCAAAATAACGACGTTTCATCGGCACTTTAGGCAATAGGATCATCGAGTTGTTAAGCTCGATTGAGATCGTACCTGTAGTAGTGTTTGAAGGTGGCTCTCCGGCACTATAGGTTTTAACGTGTCTGGATTCGATATTCTGCGGATAGCTTTTTATACTTTCGATAAAGGACTTGTCGTTTTCAAGACGTGTAACCTTAAATCCTTTTCTTGCACGCAACGGTAATCCTAAAGGTTTTATATCTCCTTCAAAAAGGGAAGTTACATCAATCACCGTACTTGTTGAATCTTTACCTATTGCTTTTACCGGGAAAGTAGCAAGTACCGGTTCAAAATTCGAATTTACCACAGCTTCATGAACCGGAAGTGAATCATTGGCTACCACATTATAAGAAACTACTCTTAATAGTACTTTCTTGTCTTTCTTTTGCCAACGTAATACTTGCTCGTTCTGCTTACCTCCGCCAAATCCTAATCCGTTGGCAGTTTTTGCAATACGAGTAACCATTAACATCTCACGTTCAAAAAGAGAATCAGGAATTTCATAAAAATACTTTTCATCCAGTTTGTGTACTGTAAATAACCCGGCATCGCTTTTGGCATCTTTAGTAATTACCTTGTTATAAGGCTGAATACCATTACCATTAGGATTTTTAGCAGGAGCTTTAGCTGTAGCGCCGTCTGCTTTTTTAGATTTTCCGGCCTTATTGATCGTAGCGCACGACGATAATACCAATAATACTGAAAGAACCAAAAGGAACTTAGAGGATAGTTGTTTCAAAATAAGAATATTTAAAATTAGCAATCGTGAAAATAAATATTCTGTAATGAAAATTATCGATAGCTTTATTTTTTAGCCTTTTTTTAACTCTTGTCATTTCATATAGTAATTAATGATCTTTCAATTCGCATTATCGTATTACTGCAAATTGAAAACACATTATACATTCTTTTTACATTCCTATATTACTGCTTTTAACCAGGGATTGAGCTTTAATACTCGGGAATTACAACTGAAGTAAACTACCTCGGGGCAAGCCCACGAGAGGGCCAAGCGTAAAGAAAAGGTCTGGTAGCCCTTTTTAGCGATGGAGCCGGCCGGCGCATGGCAAAACATTTCGACGCAAGCCCTGTGAAATTCCATCAGGACTATTTCACAAGGGCAAGCGTCGGAGCATTTAAATCTCGATGATCGAGTAACAAGCTGTCTAAAAGGTGATCGTGAAAGCCATTTTTCTTATAAAAACTTTTATAGAAGTCGGATTTTAGCTTTGGATAACTCATCTTATAGTTTGGCGGGATTCCTTTCACCTCATAGCCAATACCATTAATATCAGTATAAATTTCATTAGAAAGGCTGAACTCCCATCCGTTTGGGAGGTTCTTCCACAGAATTTCTGAAAAAATACCACGGGTTGATGACCCATATCTTTTAATTTCAGGATAAGCCAGTGTTCCTAATACAAAGACTTCTGCAGCACTTGCGGTATTGTGACTCGTAAGAACAATTAACTCCCCTTTATAACCGCTCTTGGCAGGTGTTAGAATTATTTTTTGATTATCGGTAAAGTGATCTTTATTTTTTGCTTTAATCGTCATAACGTGTCTTGATTCCTTAATGAAATATTGCAGCAATTGAAGCGCAACACGGCCATAACCACCTCCGTTAAACCTTAAATCGACTACAATAGCGTCAGTATCTTTAAAATCATTTAGAATTTTATTCATTATATAATCTACTCCTGCTACTTCATCATTAAAAAGTTCCTTAGGCTTTTTGGCTTGACTTATCTCATCATATCTATTACGGAATTCTTGTTTGTCTGCTATTTCATTAGCAACATAATGTGCAAAATTATTCATGTCTGATATATGAATGTAGCCATAGCTGTTATGCTTTAATTTGCCCCATGTAACAACATGATTATAGGTCTTAGCATCAGAAACATATTCTTTAATAATATCTGCTTTTATTCTTTCTTTAATTATTGGTTTTGTTTTTGCAATTGTTTCAGGTTTTGAAATCTCTTTTAATGAATCTGGCACTATTAATTTTATATGTCCATCATCGAACTGGTTTAAGATTTCTTTGAATACACTATACAGCTCCTTATCCGAACTAACGGTATCGATTACAGGTAAATATTTTTTATAAATATCATTCCAATTTATATTTCGCGGCTTAAAAAAGGCATAATGGTCATTAAATGTCTTCCATAGTACCTCAAAATTTTCTTTTGGTGTGTTGTTATAAGTGGCTTTATTACAATTTTCAGGAATGGAATCAATCCGGGTAAAACTATAATCTACTTCTCCTCCCGGGTTTAAAACCAATTCGGTATCCGTTGCTTTTACTAGCTTCCATCGTCCATTAAAATTGTCCTTTTCAACTAGTGGCAAACATGATTCTTCGGTTATGTTATAGTAGGCAAAAAGCGAGTCCTTTATCTGAAGTATTCTGCCATACCCTTCCTGTTCCCATGTACCATTCAGGTTACACTTATTCTGATTACAACCGAATAATGAGAAGAATACAATGAAAAGTGTTCGTATAGATAGTCTTTTTATAATGAGCAAGCTATTATTTTTTATACTAAAGAGTGATTAATATATGAATTGTTACAGTAGTACCTATTAGTTATTGTTAATAACCCACGCTCCGCAAAATCAGGAGGCTTTGCGGTACTCTTTCCAGTTTAACCTTCCTTTATAAATCATTAAAATCAAAACCACCGTTTGCGCTTAAAGTACAATACCATTAATATAAAAATAACGAGCATTAACCCTAATACTACATGATATCCGTACCTGTATTCTAATTCGGGCATGTTTCTGAAATTCATACCGTACACGCCTGCAATAAATGTGAGCGGAATAAAGATAGTTGCGATGATGGTCAGCACTTTCATTACCTCATTCATTTTATTACTCATATTCGTCATATACACCTCCATAAGGTTGGTGATGAGTTCTCTGTATAACTGGATATTCTCATGAATTTGGATGCTGTGATCCAAGGCATCCCTTAAAAAGAGTTTCGTTTCTTTGGTTATTAAATGGTGTTCTGATTCTATAATACGGTTTACCAGATCTTTTACCGGAACCACCCACTTTCGTACGGAAAGCACCTCTTTCTTTAACTTTTGTATTTTTTCAGCCGTAGCCTGGTCAGGATGATTGTATACCTCTTCCTCCAATGCATCGATCTTTGCGGCAATATTTTCTGTAACCACAAAATATTGATCGATAATAGCATCGATTAAAGCAAAGAACAAATAATCTGACTGCCGGGTCCGGATACGTCCGTACTTGTTTTTAATACGGTCGCGAACCCCTTCAAAAACATCTAATTCTATTTCCTGAAAAAGCAATACATTATTTTCACAGAGAATGATAGCACAGTGCTCTGTAGCTATTTCATAATCTTTATCGAGATAAAGCATTTTAAGAGTTGCAAACACATAATCGTCGTACTCATCGATCTTAGGGCGTTGATTGGTGTTTACAATATCTTCTAAAACCAGTGGATTTATATTGAAATAATTACCAAGTTTATCGATTTCCTTTTCATTACTGAGTCCATACACATTAAACCAGGTAACATTTACCTGCTCCTTAAATGTGAGGGCATCTTCAACTTTAGTGAGTGTCTGAAAATCGAATAAGTCTTCAGAATAATCGATAACGGTAACCGCATATTTACCATCCTCGCGGTTACCCATATAGGTAATGGTTCCCGGTGCTTTCCCAATTTGTCGTTGCGAGCGAAATTGTTTTTTAATGGCAGATTTTAAATTGATTGTTTTCTTAGTCATGTTTAAATTTAAGAAAAAGCCTCATTTTATCGGTGTCTGTCCTGTAAAACCTTTTCAATATCTTTCAACGAATAACCCTTTGCCCTGAGCAATATTAAGTAATGAAACAATAAGTCGGCACTTTCATTTAAAAAAAGTTCTTCGTTATCGTCTTTTGCTTCTATAACTGTTTCTACAGCTTCCTCTCCTACTTTCTGTGCTATCTTATTGATTCCTTTGGCAAATAATGAAGCTACATAACTACTATCTGCATCGGCACTTTGTTGCCTGCTTTTTATAATGTCTTCCAATACACTAAAAAAGCCGAAACCGGAAATGTTTTCTTCTGCCCAGCAGGTATCTGTACCTTTGTGGCAAACCGGCCCTACCGGGTCTGCCTGAATTAAGAGCGTATCATTGTCGCAGTCGACCTTAATATTGATAAGATTCAGAAAATTGCCGCTCTCTTCTCCTTTGGTCCATAAACGTTGTTTGGTCCTGCTATAGAAAGTTACTTTTCTTGTTTCAAGTGTTTTTACGTAAGCTTCTTCGTTCATATATCCCAGCATCAATACATTCTTAGTGCTGACATCCTGGATAATAGCGGGAACCAAGCCATCTTTGTTTTTATTAAAGTTTATTTCTAACATAATTTTAAAGTCTTACTGGTATGTTTTGTTCTTCTAATTTTCTCTTTAACTCCAAGATCTCAATTTCTTTAAAATGAAATACACTTGCAGCCAAAGCTGCATCTGCCTTACCTTCCTTAAAGGTGTCTATAAAATCTTCTATTTTGCCGGCCCCACCTGAAGCAATAATTGGAATATTAAGTTCTGTTGACAACCTTGAAAGTGCTTCATTGGCAAATCCGTTTTTAGTTCCGTCATGATCCATGGAGGTAAACAGGATCTCGCCTGCCCCTCGTTGTTCTACTTCTTTTGCCCATTCAAACAGATCTAATCCGGTAGGAACTTTACCTCCGACCAAATGCACTTTCCACTGTCCGTCTATTTGTTTTGCATCAATGGCTACAACGACACATTGGCTGCCAAATTTAGCGGCAAGATCGTTGATTAACTGCGGATTTTTAACCGCAGAAGAGTTCACAGATACTTTATCAGCGCCACATTTCAGTAAACGATCTACATCTTCTACCGAACTTATGCCGCCGCCTACAGTAAATGGTATATTCACCTTTTCCGCAACATGCAAAACCAGCTCTGCCAAAGTTCTTCTCCGCTCTTCTGTCGCAGAAATGTCTAAAAACACCAGTTCGTCTGCTCCTTCCCTGGCATAGATCCCAGCAAGTTCAACCGGATCTCCCGCATCCCGAAGGTCAACAAAGTTTACTCCCTTAACAGTTCTCCCGTTTTTTATATCCAAACAAGGTATTATTCGTTTTGTTAACATTTTACAGTTACATTATATTGTTTTCAGGTCGAGCGTAGTCGAGACCTAAACTCTTATATACCACCTCTCGACTACGCTCGAGGTGACCATCATTAACTACTTAAAATAAACTGCTCCAGTTGTTGTAGTCTAATTCTTCCTTCGTATATGGCTTTACCGATAATAGTACCTTCACAACCTAATTCAGCCAGTTTAGGTAACTCATCAAAGGTTGAAATACCTCCGGAGGCAATCAGTTTTATACCTTGACGCTGCTGAGATTCGTTCTGAGTGAGTTTTTCCTGTTCTGTTCTCGACTGCGCCCGAACTGACATGTCTTTTGTATTACATTCAGATAAAATTTTTTGGTACAATTCAAAAGAAGGACCTTGCAACATACCGTCTTTAGAAATATCTGTGCATATTACATAGTTAACACCTTCTTTTTGATAGCGTTGTATAAAAGGTATCAATTCTTCCGCCGATTCTTCCTGCCATCCGCTTACCGCTATTTTTTCGTGATTAGCATCAGCCCCAAGAATGATCTTTTCACTTCCGTATTTTAATATCCATTGTTTAAATACTTCCGGGTTTTTAACGGCTATACTTCCTCCTGTAATTTGATTGGCTCCACTCTCAAAGGCTATTTTTAAATCTTCATCAGATTTTAAACCTCCTCCAAAGTCAATTTTTAAACTTGTTTTGGATGCTATCTTTTCCAGGACTTTGTAGTTAACAATATGACTTGACTTAGCCCCGTCCAGGTCTACCAGATGCAACGACTGTATCCCGTGGGTCTCGAAGTTTTTAGCGACCTCTAGCGGATCTTCGTTGTATATCTTCTTTGTACTGTAATCGCCTTTTGTAAGCCGAACACATTTACCGTCTATGATATCTATAGCTGGAATAATTCTCATTCACTTATAGGTTTAAAAAATTTTTTAATAACCGTTCACCGGCTATACTGCTTTTCTCCGGGTGAAACTGCACCCCGTAAAAATTGCCTTTTTGTAAGGCTACTGAATATTTCCGGCCATAATCGGCGGTTGCTATGGTATTTTCACACAAAGGGGCATAATAACTATGTACGAGGTACATATACTCATTATTCTTGACACCGTTAAAAAACGGAGCCTCCGGATGGGAAACCTGGTTCCAGCCAATCTGCGGAACTTTCACTTCATTGTTAAAGCGAACTACATTTACATTAAAAACTCCAAGTCCTTTGGTATCTCCTTCTTCCGAACCATTACACATAAGCTGCATTCCAAGACAAATTCCTAAAACCGGTTGTTTTAAAGAAGGAATTATTTTATCCAATCCTGATTCTCTTAGTTTTTTCATAGCACTGCCGGCCTCACCGACTCCCGGAAATATCACTTTGTCTGCTAACTGTATCTCATCTGCATTACTGCTTAAAACAGGTTCATAGCCCAAACGCTTAAATCCAAAAATGATACTTTGAATATTCCCTGCACCGTAATCTATTATAACTATCTTCATTTCTTTAGTATTAAGTAGTAAGAAATAAGTTTTGCGATTATTCTTCCCTGAACTGATTACTCTCTACTAACATCTTATTTACAATACCCCTTTTGTCGACGGCAACACCATTTTTTCAGCATCTCGTTTTACTGCCACTTTAATTGCTTTTGCGAAGGCTTTGAATATAGCCTCTATTTTATGGTGTTCATTCTGTCCTTCAGCTTTGATATTCAGATTTGCTTTAGCTCCATCGGTAAACGATTTAAAGAAGTGATAGAACATTTCTGTTGGCATCTTCCCAACCATTTCACGTTTAAATTCCGCGTCCCAAACAAGCCAGTTCCTTCCGCCGAAATCAATTGCTGCCTGTGCCAGACAATCATCCATAGGCAAGGTAAAGCCATAGCGTTCTATACCCAGTTTATTCCCCAGAGCCTTACTGAACACTTCGCCTAATGCAATTGCAGTGTCTTCAATGGTATGATGCTCATCTACTTCCAGGTCGCCAACAACCTTAATATCCAAATCCATTTGTCCGTGGCGGGCGATCTGATCCAGCATATGATCAAAAAAGGCTAATCCTGTATCTATACTGCTCTTTCCTGTACCGTCCAGATTTAGCCGGATACTGATATCTGTTTCATTTGTCTTGCGAACAATCCCGGCAACTCTGTCTTCCAGCTTCAAAAATTCATAGATCTTTTGCCAGTCATCTGTTTCCAGTGCTATGTATGAATTTAATTCTTCCTGTTTTACAGATATCTCCCCTGTCCCCAGATTGGTGTTTGTATTGATATAGATGGCTTTAGCACCAAGGTTTTTAGCCAGTTCAATATCCGTCAAACGATCTCCAAACACGAAGGAGTGCTGTAAATCATATTCTCCGTTAAGGTATTTTGTCAACAAACCTGTCTTTGGTTTGCGGGTTGGTGCATTTTCATGCGGAAATGTCCTGTCGATTACAATTTCATCAAACACAACACCTTCATTCTCAAAAGATTTTAAAATAAAATTATGAACAGGCCAAAAAGTTTCCTCCGGAAAGGAATCTGTTCCCAATCCATCCTGATTCGTAACCATCACCAGTTCATAATCCAGTTCCTTTGCTATCTTTCCTAAAAAGGTAAAAACCTTAGGGAAAAACTCCAGTTTGCCAAATGCATCAATCTGTTCGTCTGCCGGTTCTTTAATGATGGTACCATCGCGATCAATAAATAATACTTTCTTCTTATCCATTTTGTATTTCTTTTAATGCTTTTATCAATGCTTCGTTTTCTTCGGTTGTTCCAATAGTAAACCTCAATGTATTTTCACAAAGGGACTGGGTAGTTCTGTTACGGATAACAATACCTTTCGTCAATAATTGATCATATCTTTTGTTGGCATTATCTACCTTTACGAGTATGAAATTAGCATCAGTCGGATATATTTTTTTAACAAAACAAACTTCAAGTAATTGTTCAACTAAACTTATCTTGCTGCTTAAAATAGAGCTTATTTCATTTTTAACTTTACTAATATGCAACATTCTTTCCAATGCTTTTTGCTGGGTCAGTTCATTTACATTGTATGGCGGTTTTATCTTGTTTAAAATTGATATGATTTCTTTTGAAGCATAGCAAATCCCAAGTCTAATTCCGGCCATACCATAAGCCTTTGACAAAGTTTGTGTAACGATGAGGTTTGGAAAATCTTCGAGACGGTTCAGCCAGCTTGGCTGGCTTGAAAAATCTATATAAGCTTCATCGATTATCACAAGCCCTTTAAAGTCTTTTAATAGCTGTTCAATGTGGTTTGGGATAAAAGCATTCCCCGTGGGATTATTTGGTGAACAGATAAAAAGCAGCTTGCTATTTGCATCTATACTTCCTTTAATTGCTTCAATATCCGGTTGAAAGTTTTGTGTTAGCAATACTTCTCTATTTTCAACATCGTTGGTATCGGCTAATACTCCATACATCCCATAGGTCGGGGGCAACGTAATGACATTGTCTATTTTAGGTTCACAAAAAGCCCTGAAGATCAAATCGAGTACTTCATCACTCCCGTTACCCAGAAGAATATTTTCATCCGAAATCCCTTTTTGTTCTGCCAGTACTTCTTTCAGATTCCGTTGTTGCGGGTCGGGGTAACGATTTACTCCGTTTTCGAACGGGTTCTCATTAGCATCGAGATAAATCATTTTTTGCTTAAAATCCTTAAATTCGTCTCTTGCAGATGAATATGGCTTCAGCCTTAACACATTCTGCCTGGCCAGTTTTTCTATATTAAACACCCTGGTTTTCATACGCTCTTTCCTCCTGTAAAGCTTTCAATCTTAAAGTTACTGCATTTTTATGTGCCTGTAGCCCTTCTGCTTCAGCCATTAATTCAATTGCAACGCCTATTTCCTTTATTCCTTCTTTAGTAATCTTTTGAAATGTCATGCTTTTCATAAAGCTATCAAGGTTTACCCCGCTATACTGCTTAGCATAGCCGTTAGTCGGCAATGTATGATTGGTACCGGATGCATAATCCCCTGCACTTTCCGGTGTATAATCTCCGATAAATACAGAGCCTGCATTCTGGATTCCGTTCACATAATAATCCTCATCCGCTGAACATATAATAAAGTGCTCCGGCCCGTATTCATTGATTAGTTGCAAAGCAGTTTCTTTGGCTTCTACATATATCAGTCTGGAATTTTCAATGGCTTTTTGAGCAATTTCTCTACGAGGAAGCTCCTCTAACTGGTCTTTAATTTTTACTTCAACATCATCTATAAAACCCTTTGAAGTAGAGACTAGTACAACCTGACTGTCGATTCCGTGTTCTGCCTGACTCAATAAGTCGGAAGCTACAAAATCGGCATTAGCACTATCATCCGCAAGGACTAATAATTCTGAAGGCCCTGCCGGCATATCTATTGCTACATTGAATTTAGTTGCCAGTTGCTTGGCCACGGTTACAAATTGATTACCCGGGCCAAATATTTTATACACCTGCGGGATGCTCTCCGTTCCGAAAGTCATTCCTGCAATAGCCTGTATTCCTCCTACTTTTAAAATTTCGGTCACTCCACAAAGATTTGCAGTATACAAAATAGCAGGGTTTACCGCTCCTTCTTTATTAGGTGGCGTACAAAGTACAACCTCTGAACATCCGGCAAGATTAGCAGGCACAGCCAACATAAGGATCGTTGAGAATAACGGAGCTGTTCCGCCCGGAATATAGAGCCCTACTTTCTGAATCGGTCTTTTTTCTTGCCAGCAATTAACTCCATTTTGAGTTTCAACAATCACTCTTGAAGTTTTCTGGGCAGCATGAAACTTCTCGATATTGTTTTTAGCGGTCGTAATCGCTTCTTTCAACTCTGCCGACACTTGCTTCGATGCTTTCCCGATTTCGCTGTCAGTGACCTTAATATCGTTTAATGAAACACCATCAAAGATACTGGTGTACTTAGCAATAGCCTGGTCGCCTTTAGATCTGACCTCTCCAAAGATTTCTTCTACTGTTGCTTCAATATCATCAATTGTTTGCGTGGGGCGCTTTAACAATTCTTGCCAGTCTTGCTTCCTTGGATTATATATCTTTTTCATTTTATTATACTTTTTAAATGCTTATAATACCATTTTTTCGATAGGACAAACCAAAATACCTTCAGCACCTACTTCTTTTAGTTCATCAATGATCTCCCAGAACTTGTCTTTGTTCATTACTGTATGAATGGAACTCCACCCCTCTTCAGCCAAAGGAAGTACGGTAGGGCTTTTCATTCCCGGTAACAGCTGAATAATCTCATCAATTTTATCATTCGGAGCATTCAGTAATACATAACGGGATTCCCGGGCACGTAAAACAGATTTGATCCTAAACTGAAGCTTGTCCAAAATAGCCTGTTTTTCCTCAGAAAGATCAGGAGCCTTAGTAATTACCGCTTCACTTCTGAGCATAATCTCCACTTCCCTCAGGTTATTCTTAAAAAGTGTACTTCCGCTGGACACTATGTCACATACAGCATCCGCAAGTCCTATATTCGGCGCAATCTCTACAGAACCATTAATGATATGTAAATCTATGTTAACCCCCTTGTTCTCAAAATATTCCTGTACCGTATTTGGATAAGAAGTTGCTACCCGCTTTCCCTCCAGATCTTCAATACTGTTATAATTTTCGCTCTTGGGAACTGCAATCGATACACGACATTTCGAAAAGCCCAGTTTTTCAATGATCTCAAGGTCATTTCCCTTTTCAACAAGTGTATTCTCTCCAAGAATGGCGATATCTACAACGCCATCTCTTAGATATTGAGGGATGTCTCCATTTCTTAAATACAATACCTCTAGCGGGAAGTTTCTTGCGTTTGCTTTCAGCTGGTCTCGTCCGTTGTCTACTGAAATACCGCAATCTTTAAGAATCTTTAATGAATCTTCATTAAGTCTGCCTGATTTTTGAATTGCTACTTTTAGTTTAGTCATTTTCTTTTTAAAGTTTGGCCTGAGCAATTCAACGGGAATAAAAAACCCGTTTGAATTGCTCAAACGGGTTAAATTTCTTTATGCTAAAATTACACATAACATTCTCACCTCGCCTGAGCGCAAGTATGAAAATGATGATGATGTAATTGAATGTTGTTCATTATTTCTTTTTGTTGGTACAAATATATATCACCTTTTTGGTATTAAACAAATGAACCTCAAAGTTTTTCTGTTATAAATTTGTTTTTCATCCGATAAATCTGTGACAAAACTTATAAAACCTTAAGAAATTGCAGGCCTTGACGGGAATTAATAAATTTATGAATTATAACCAACCAACTCTTTACAAAATGAAAGATTTTCTGGTTGCTTTTATGGTTTTTCTCCTTTGGTCTGTATTTGGTTTATGGATCTTTAACAATACAGGAACTAAAAATAAAACTTTACAGGTTCCTGATCAGACAACTACGCTCGATAAAAAAGAAACCGATTCTGCCGTACAAGGTCTATACGATCCGGACGACTTCAATCAAAGAATTACCGGAAAGTTTATAATCACTGAAGGAGAGGGTACTGTAAAAGAAAAAAATTCAAACGATTTTAAAGATTATTTACAAACATATTTAACCAATAACCCGGACCAGGTTTTAACCATTTACGGATTATACCAAAGAAGAGAGCCTTATACCATTGCCGAACGCAGAGCAGAAACACTTAAATCTATCTTTATAAAATACGGAATCGACAGCAACAGAATTCTGACAGTATCAAAAGAACGTGACTTTATGTACAAAAGAAATGGGGAATATGACAACGGATTCATTTTTGAATTAGAAAGTATCCCCGTAAAAGCTGAAAAAGTTGCAGATGACAATACATTTAACAGAGTTTTATTTACTAAGTTTGCTTCAAACACTTTCAATCCTGATGAACCCTTCGGGGCCTATGTAGATTCATTAAAGATATTTTTGGATCAAAACAGACAAAAAACGATCTCAGTTACAGGCCATACCGATGCTACCGGCGAAGAAACGGACAATGAATGGATTGGCTTACAGAGAGCTAAAAGTGTAGCTGGTTACCTGGTTTCGAAAGGAATCACAGAAGACAGAATCCGGGTAGGTTCTGCCGGTGAAACCGAGCCTATAGGAGACAATAATACGCAGGAAGGAAGACGAAAAAACAGACGTATTGTCATCATCATAAATTGATTTGTAAAAAACTTATAATGAATATTTTATTGCTTACCGACTCAAATATCCTCATATGGGTATTAATGTTTGTTTCATTTTTAATCGGCTGGTTCATGTCGAGAGCTTTTCCCGGCAAGAAAAAACCTGTTGAAACAAATAATGACACTTCTACTACCGGGAAAGAGAATCATGAAACAGATACGGGCGAAGTCCATAAAATCAAAGCAGTTTTACGATATGGCAGAAGCGGAGCCTCTGTAGTTGATTCCGAAAATGAAATCTTTACTTCAAAAATCCCCAAACCAAACGGCATAAAAAGCAATCCGAAATTAAATTTCAGCAACATAGGACATGCCGGACCTGAAGCTAAAGATGATCTTAAGCAAATAGCCGGCATCGGACCATTTATAGAAGAAAAGCTTAATACCATCGGAATCTATACCTATAGCCAGCTAAGTAAAATGAATGACGAAGAAATAGATGCTATAACTGAACTTATTGAGTTTTTTCCAGGAAGGATTAAAAGGGATGATTGGAAAGGCCAGGCCAAAAACCTGCTCGGAAACAGCCGGTCTGAATTAAACTAAATGCAACTCTTTTGCTATATTATCTATATTATAAAACCCGCCTCTGTTTTCTTTTCTTAATGCAGATTGATTTATAATTAGTTCAGCGGTATCGACCATATTCCTTAATTCATAAAGAGCGATGCTTCTTTGCTCTTTTATAAATAACATCTCAATCTCTCTTTTTAATACGTTTACCTTGTCACCTGCCTTTCTTAAACCTGAATCACACCTGACGATCCCCGTGTAATGACGCATAATCTTCTGTAGTTCTGTTTTCAGCGTTTCAACCTTATTCAGTTTGTCTGTCCATTGCACCTTTTGAACCTCATATTCGCCAATTATCATTCTTTCTGCCGGAAAAACACTCTTCTGATATTCAAAAATCCTGTGAGCATAAACCAATGCCTCCAATAAAGAATTAGATGCCAGTCTATTAGCACCATGAAGTCCGGTTCTTGACGATTCTCCACATGCAAACAAATTGCTTACTGATGTCTTTCCGTTCTTATCTACCTGAATCCCTCCGCATATATAATGTGCAGCAGGTGATACAGGTACCGGATCTGCTGCCACGTTAATACCCTCTTTAAGACACTTATCATAAATTGTCGGAAAATGCGCTTTAAACAACCTCATGTCTAAATGCGTACAATCTAAAAACACAAAATCTTCCTCCTGTGTCATCAATTCGTTAAAAACAGCTCTGGAAACAATATCTCTTGATGCCATTTCTCCCCTGTCGTCGTAATCAAAAACAAATCGTTTCCCTTCAATATTACGTAAATAGGCTCCAAAACCTCTAACCGCTTCTGATATTAAAAAAGAACTGCCGCTCTCTTTCTGATACAGTACTGTCGGATGGAATTGTACAAATTCCATATCAGTGATAACCGCACCAGCTCTATAAGCCATAGCTATTCCATCGCCGGTAGCTATTATCGGATTTGTAGTATGTCCGTACACTTGACCAATCCCCCCAGAAGCAAGCAACACACTACTACTTCTTAAAGCTTTTACTTTATTGGTTTTTATATCTAAAATATAAGCTCCGGCACAACACCTCTTACTCTTAGTTCCTACAATAAGATCAATCGCAAAATGGTCGGTCAAAAAAGTAATATTCGGAAGTTGATGAACCCTTTTAAGCAATGCTCTTTCAATTTCAAAACCTGTAATATCCTTGTGATGTATTACCCTGCTGGCCGTATGTCCTCCTTCTTTGCCCAACTTATAGAAGCCTTTTTCGTTAATATCAAAATTAGCTCCCCATTGTATGAGTTCCTGCAAGCGTTGCGGTCCTTGGCGAACCACAAATTCAACTACTTCCCGATCACATAAACCATCACCGCATTTTAAAGTGTCGCCCACATGTTTGTCGAATGAATCCGAGCGGCTATCTAACACTACTGCTACTCCACCTTGAGCATATTTCGTATTAGACTCGCCCTCATCAGATTTTGTAACGATAGTTATATGCTTATCCGTATGAAATTCAGCCGTTTTTATTGCATAAGTCAGCCCTGCTATTCCTGATCCTATTATCAAAAAGTCTGTCTTCAACATTAAATCGAAAGTTTTAGCATCCTGTTTATAGGTATCAATGCCTGCTGCCTGAGTTCTTCCGATAATTTAATTTCCGGAGCCTCATGCAAAAGGCAGTCATAGAGCTTTTGTAATGTATTTACTTTCATGTAAGCGCATTCGCTACATGCGCATGTGTTATCTTCTTTTGCGGGAGCAGGGATTAAAACGGCATCAGGCACTTCTTTCCTCATTTCATACAAGATCCCCGCTTCTGTAGCAACGATATACTTCTGTTCAGGATTTTGCTTTACACAATTCAGCATCCCCGCGGTAGACCCGATATATGAAGCTGTCTTAAGGATGTGTTCTTCCGATTCAGGGTGCGCAATAATCTTAGCATCTGGATGTTCTTTCAGCAAGACCAATAATTTATCGATCGAAAAGGCCTCGTGGACAATACAGGAGCCATCCCAAAGTACCATTTCTCTTCCGGTTACATGGCATAAATACTTTCCTAAATTCTTATCTGGTGCAAAAATAATGGACTGATCTTTCGGTATTGATTCTATCACCTTGACCGCATTCGAAGACGTACAGACAATATCTGTCATTGCTTTTACAGCAGCAGAGCAATTTATATAAGTAACCACCGTATGATCCGGATACTGTTCAATAAACTGCCTAAAAGCCTCAGGAGGACATGAATCTGCCAGCGAACACCCGGCATTGAGATCGGGTAAAAGCACTTTTTTAGAAGGGTTGAGGATTTTAGCCGTTTCAGCCATAAAGTGAACTCCGGCAAATACAATGATATCGGCTTCAACCTTTTCTGCCTGCTGAGATAAACCAAGGCTGTCTCCTACATAATCGGCTATTTCCTGGATTTCTGCTTCCTGGTAATAATGAGCCAGGATTACTGCATTTTTTTCTTTCTTTAATCTATCGATCTCTTCTTTTAAGTTCATGGTGGTAGCTATAGATAATAGCCCACAAAAATAAAAGCCTCTATTTCCAATAAACATGATAAAAGTCAGGAAAAAGAAGAAACAAAAAGAGGCTGAATTATCTGGTTTTTAACCTAGAATTCAGCCTCTAAAGTTTATTTTAAAACAGCTATTTATTGATTTCCAAGAATAATAGGTAATCCGCTATCTCCGCTTCCTATCACAATCACCTTGCTGTTAGGTGATTCCGACATCTTAAGTGTTGCTTCAATTCCTTTTTCCCTTAGAATATTATCCGTTAGAGACGCATTTAAAATTCTATTGGCATTAGCCTTTCCTTCTGCTTCTATACGCTGACGTTCTGCTTCTTTTTCTGCCTTTTCTAAACGAAATTCATATTCAAGCGCCTCTTGCTCTTGTCTTAGCTTACGTTCGATAGCTTCTTTAATCGTTGGGGGCAATGTTACATCTCTTACCAAAACTTCATTCAGTTGGATGTATTGATCTGAAACAATTTTTTTGGTCTCTTCAAATATCTCATTTTGAATAGCATCCCTTTTGGTAGAATACAATTGTTCCGGGGTATAACGCCCTACTACACTTCTGGCTGCAGATCGTACGGCGGGTAACAAAACCCTTTCTATGTACTGTTCACTCTTCTCTTTGTGGAGTTTCCCCAGATTGTTATAATCGGGCTGAAACCATACGGAAGCATCCAGCTTGATATCAAGACCATTAGAAGAAAGCACATTCATTTTTTCAAATATTTCCTGTTGCCTGGCCTCGTAAACAAAAACCTTATTCCATGGAGCCACAACATGAAAACCTTCTCCGAGAGGCGGCTTATCTGTGACTACTCCGCCTCCAAAAACCTTATACAGCACGCCGGCTTCTCCCGATCCTATGGTAACTGTCGATTTGGAAATAAATATTATCAGTAAAATAAATATTACTACTCCGGGTATAAATGCTTTAGGTAATCTATCCATCTTTATTTTATATTAATCCATTATACTTTCTTAAAAACCATTCTACGGCTAAAATCGTTACCAGCAAAACCAATAACCAGTACCATTGAATAAGTGGTGTTTTAGTCTGTTCTGATTTATAAACAGGTTTATACTTTTCTGATTCTCCCAACGTTTTGATAAGCGCTTCGATTTGTGAGCTAAGGAACACCCTACCTGCCGTCTGACCGGCTACTCGCTCTAATTTGGTGTAATTTGCACCGGTAAACTGTTCTTCAGCATTATAATTCAATATAGTGAATTTACCGGACTTACTGATCCTGTCAGACACTGAAGTGATGGTAAAGTTATAATCTCCCCCGGTCAGTGAACTAAGATCTGCTTCAAAATAATTATTCTTTAAAACCAGTGGAAAGGTCAATTCTTCACTTTCCCCGGTCTCCTTTAAACTGATTTGCAACTGTGCTGTTTTGTCAAATATGTAATTCTTATCAAAATAGGTAGCAGAAACAACTATCTTATTGTTTCCATAATAGAATGATTCATAATTAAGGTTTAACCTGTCCTTATCATTTGTATTGCTTAAATACTGAACTACGCCACCAATAAACTTATCGAATTTTTCATATGAACCGTAATCTCTAAAACTTTTAGAACGCCATTTCCAGATACCTTCTCCAAACAATACAGCTTCTCGTTTTCCGTTTTGTTCGAACGTAGCCAAAAGAGGGGTATTCGTAATTACATTTCCAATCCTCGTATTTAAAAGTACATCCAACGTTCCCCAAACGCTAAGATCTCCAAAAGAGGCATCCAGCGGCGGAAAATCATTAAAGTCTATATCTTCGAAACTAAACGACTGAAAAGCATCGTTATAAACAGGCAAAACCTCTTCTTCATCAAAAGTAACCTCTCTCTGAAAAGCTGTATGCTTAGCATTTAAATACGACCAGTCCGTTGTTATTCCTGTAATCGTAAAAACGTTCTTGTTGGCATTCCGAACATATTGATGCACCTGTTCGAATTTATTTGTAGGATTGAACAGAATTAGCAGTTGATACTCTTCCTTGTCCGGATTAAAGTCATCAACATCGATAATATCAACGGTCCGCTGTTTGTTTGATGAAACAGCTCTTTTTAATGCCCCCAGATCTGGATGCTTTATATCGGAAATCAAAGCTATGTTTGTTTTCTGGTCAATAACTTCTACAGCCGATCGCCGTGTATTATTCGACCTGTTTTTCTCTCCTTCAAAGGGCGTCAGCACTACTGTTAATTGCTGAACACCAATAGACTGCGCTAGTAGCTGTATATCAAATACATGCGAATCATTTTCCGAAGAAAAAGCATATCTTTCCGAATGTACCAATATGTTGCCGTTGAATAGTTGTAATATACCGGAAACGGGATCTTTCCCTTCATAGCTGGTTAATACTTCTATCGGAAAAGTGTTTTTCAGATACGCATATTTGTTAACATTTACATTGTCAATCTTTACATCGGCAAAAGCGGCAGTATCTCCCAAAACAACAGGATAAATCGTGTGCGGATAATTATGAGCATAGAATTCATAATCAAATCCGTAAGTCTGGTTTCCGTCAGACAGTAACAGGATCGGTACTTCCTTCTGGTCTTGCAGTTCAGAGACTTGTTTTAGCGCCTCCGTAATGTTGGTTTGCTTTTTGGTAAAGCTTAAAGTGTCTAAACTGCTTATTTTATCCGAAAAACTGTAATAGGTGATATTGTATTTCTCATTCAGGGTATTATCAGTTTTGATCCTGGAGAGCAGTTCTTCTGCTACCTGATCCTGGTCTAAGTACCTTATCGATCCGGAGTTATCTATCAACACCGGTAAATGAACCTTCTGAATATAACTTTCAGAAGTTATTACTTCCGGGCTTATCAGCAAGATTAGTAAGACAAAAACACTTGAAAATCTAAGAAAAGAGAAAAGCAAGTCCAAACGGGACTTGCTTTTCTTTTTATACATATACTGAAAAACAGCCGTTATCAATGCAATAACTGCTGCCAATATGATTAATAAAACGGTTTGAATTTGCATAAATATCTACAAACCTATAAGCTACAAATTAATTGTTAATGAATGAAAGCCTGGCTCCAAAAACTAGGTAAGCATACCTCCGTCCACATTCAACACCTGGCCTGTAACATAAGCTGACATGTCTGATGCCAAGAACAGGCATGCATTTGCTACATCTTCCGGAGAACCTCCTCTTTTTAAAGGAATGGCGTCTCTCCAGCCTTGAACCACCTGATCGTCTAATTTGGCTGTCATTTCAGTTTCAATAAAACCAGGCGCAATAGCATTGCAACGAATATTTCTGGAACCTAATTCCAAAGCCACGGATTTTGTAAACCCTAGTATCCCTGCTTTCGATGCTGCATAATTGGTTTGCCCTGCATTCCCTTTAACACCGACAACAGAACTCATGTTTATGATAGATCCCTTTCGTTGTTTTAGCATGGTTCGCTGAACAGCCTTGGTCATATTAAATACGGATTTTAGATTCACTTCAATTACTTTATCGAAGTCTTCTTCTGTAATCCGCATCAAAAGATTATCTTTCGTAATACCGGCATTGTTAATCAAGACATCGATAGAACCGAATTCCTTAACTACTGCTTCAGCCAGACTTTGGGCTTGTTCGTAATCAGCCGCATTGCTTTTATATCCTTTCACTTTTACTCCTCTGGACGACAACTCATTCTCTAACTCATTAGCAGCTTCTACAGATGAATTATAGCTAAATGCGATATTTGCTCCATGATCAGCAAAAACTTCCGCAATACCCTTTCCTATACCTCTACTGGCTCCTGTAATAATTACAGTTTTTCCTTCAAGTAATTTCATGTTTATTTCAAAATGATTAGTAAAAGTCAAATGTACACAATTTTTTTTCATTAGAAATCAAACAACCCCAATGAAAACCGGCCATAGACAACCCTCCTATATCTTCTGCAACAATCGTTTGCAATAAACTGTTTTTCAGTACATAACATTTATCCCGAATGCAAATTAAATTCTATTAAAAGCCCCAAGGATCCTGAATATTCTTTGGTAATACTTTTATAATTGATTAATTTTAAACAGGTTAAAGTTAATCTTCCAACGATGGCACTTTTAAAAAATGTAAATATCGTTTCCAGGCTTCAACATCACAGGGAAAGAACAATCTCTTCTGAACAGCTTTTGCATGAAGTAAACACCATTTTAAATAATAGTCACGAAAAGGATCGTAAATTACATCAATTACTCACCCAACCTGTTGATACAAACGAAAATAAATTTGTTTTCGACCTGCTCGAAACAGATCATATTTTTCATATTGACCACATAAAAAAGATATGTATCGATTATCGCTTACGCTTTTTGAGTACCCGATATTTTAAAGGTGAATTTCCTCAAAGCACCCTGAACAAGATCAAACTCCTGGAAGACCTACACGATATCGACATAAAAGGTTACAAAATTGTTGCCCCTTCAAAATTGTTCAAATTAGAAAACGCCGACGATCCGTTACTGCTTGCTCCGATAGGAAATGGTTATTATTATTTGATCGATAAATGGGGAAACGATCTGCATCCGCTGAGAAAATATCTCATGCTGCCATTTAAAAACCTGGGAAATTTAATTATACTTATCATTTGCTTAAGCCTGCTCATTACAAGTCTCTTACCCATGAAGCTTTTTACTTCCGGCAACAACAGCTTCGGCTTCTGGCTACTATTTATGTTCGTCTTTAAAATGACTGGCAGTATAGTTATATTTTACGGTTTTGCCTTGGGTAAAAACTTTAACCATGCTATATGGAATAGCAAGTATTTCAATGCATAAACACAATTTTAAGTATCGTAACCAGGCCTATGCCAAATATCAATACAAGGGAGGTTTTTTTAAAATTATCCTGCGATATAAATTTTAATATATACCGGCCGATATAAGTTCCGAGAAACCCTATGACAAAAAGGAAAGGGACATACAGCAACAGATCCTCGTGCATAAAGCCATTGAGATAATACACTATTGTTCTGGACATGTCTACAAAAAAGTCTATAAATGCAGATGTGGCGATAAAAGCACTTTTCTCCAAATTAAATGCAGCCATTGCCAGTCCGCGAATTGCTCCGCCTGTACCCAACAGACCGGCCGCAAATCCGGAAATTCCACCGCCTAAAACGGCATTTGAGGTGTTTGGTTTCAATACCAGATCTTTTTTAACAAGTAGCAAAAGACTCAAACTTACAAGAAAAATACCCAAGGCCGCCTCCAAGAACCCGGTATTAAAGAATTTGGTAACAGCCCCTCCCACAACAACCAACAACACAGATGGTATACCTATGTATAACAACAAACGTTTATCAAGTCCCCTCCTGAATAAAGCTATCTTACTTAAGTTACTGGAAAAATGAAATAAGGCCGTTAAAGCCAGTACAGATTGAAAATCAAAATAAAAATTTGCTACCGGAACAAAAAAAACAGATGACCCAAAGCCACCTATAGTTCCAACAATTTCAGCTATTAAAGCCAAAAGCAAAAAAACATATTCAAGATTTTTCATCAGAAGACTGTAATAAAAAACAATTTAAATAAATAATTCTGATTATCTTTATGTATAAACATAATTATATATGGAATCACATTATAAAAGAATTTATACCGGACCAAGTGTAATAGCCGACCAGATTGCAGCCAGGCTGAAAGACCTGGATATTATACCCTTATTAAAAGATGAATCTGAATCGGGAAGACTTGCCGGGTTTGCCCCTCAAGTTTATGGATATATACAGGTATTTGTACATGAAGATGAGCTGGAACGCTCTTTGATTGTATTAGATGAAATGGGGGATATTCTAAAAGAAGATGAAAAATAGATCTGATTGCATTGTATAAAAAAGGCCGCTCGGAATCGAAGCGGCCTTTTTCTCTATACGGTAACTCCGTACATTTTATCTCTTAACTCCTGTATACCCTTATCGGACATATAATCATCAAAACTCATATACCTGTCAATAATTCCATTAGGCGTAAGTTCTATGATCCTGTTTGCCACGGTTTGTGCAAACTCGTGATCGTGCGTTGTCAGAATAACATTTCCTTTAAAATTTTTCAACGAATTATTAAAGGCCGTAATACTTTCCAGATCCAGGTGATTCGTCGGCTCATCCAGCATTAGAACATTGGCACGCATCATCATCATTCTACTGGTCATACATCTTACCTTTTCCCCACCTGACAATACGTTGCATTTTTTCAATGCTTCATCACCACTAAACAACATTCTTCCAAGGAAACCTCTTATATATACCTCTTCGCGTTCTTCTTCCGTCTGTGCCCATTGGCGCAACCAATCAACAAGATTGTCATCGCTCTCAAAATACTGTGAATTATCGCCCGGAAGGTAAGCCTGCGAGGTTGTTACTCCCCATTGAAACTTTCCGGTATCAGGTTTCATTTTATCATTAATAATCTCATAAAATGCCGAAGTAGCTTTAGAATTTTTAGAGATCAGTGCAACTTTATCACCTTTCGCAAGATTGATGTCTGTATTCTGAAACAATGTTTCACCATCTAGTGAAGCAGAAAGACCCTCTACGTTCAAGATCTGATCTCCCACCTCTCTGTCCATATCAAAAATGATTGCAGGATACCTTCTGCTTGAAGGTTTGATATCTTCAACCTTTATTTTATCCAACATTTTCTTTCTTGCTGTCGCCTGCTTGCTTTTTGCCACGTTGGCACTGAATCGCTGAATAAACTCCTGAAGTTCTTTAGCTTTTTCTTCAGCCTTTTTGTTTTGTTGTGCTCTTTGTCGGGCTGCCAGCTGGCTACTCTCATACCAAAAAGTATAGTTTCCGGTATAATGTGTAATCTTACCAAAATCTATATCAGAAATATGAGTACATACTGCATCCAGGAAGTGACGGTCGTGTGAAACTACGATCACCGTATTTTCATAGTTGGCCAAGAAATCTTCCAACCACCCTATTGTTTCAAAGTCGAGGTCGTTGGTAGGCTCATCCATGATCAACACATCAGGATTTCCGAATAATGCTTGTGCTAACAATACCCGCACCCTGATTTTAGGGTCGACATCCGACATTTGAGTGTAATGCATATCTTCTGTAACCCCCAGATTAGAAAGCATTGAAGCGGCATCGCTTTCAGCTGTCCATCCATTCATCTCCTCAAACTGAACCTGAAGTTCTCCGATGCGATCTGCATTTTCATCAGAATAGTTAGCATACAGTTCATCCATTTCCGTTTTAACCTTATGCAACGGTTTATTCCCCATCAAGACAGCATCTAACACATTGTATTCATCGTATGCATTATGATCCTGCTCTAATACGGACATCCGTTTTCCCGGCTCCAAGTGTACGTGCCCGCTTGTTGGATCCATCTTTCCTGCCAAAATCTTTAAAAAAGTAGATTTTCCTGCACCATTGGCACCTATAATCCCATAGCAATTGGCCTGAGCAAACACTACATTCACTTCATCAAACAACACTCTTTTTCCAAATTGTACGGAAAGGTTTGAAACTGTAAGCATTTATTCTATTTTTGATTATTTGTAATTGCGGCAAAATTAAGAAATATATAATGAAATACGAGGTACCGGATAATTTTTAAATCACTTTTTTAACTAGCTATTAACACCACCAAATCACAAGCTTTGTTAGCTTTGTTACATACAAGCAGTTAAAAGTGCTTAATAAAATAAAAATGAGTAGACTCTTATTAGCTTTTATCATCCTAACCTTAATTAGTTGTCAAGAAGAAAAGCAGGATCCTACAGCCTACTTTGGAGGAGAAATCGTAAACCCAAAAGCCAATTACGTAGTCTTGTACCATAATGAAGAAGTTGTCGACTCTGCTATTCTGGATAAGGATAACAGGTTTATGATGAAGCTAGACCATCTTGATGAAGGCCTGTACAACTTTAAACATTATCCTGAATACCAATATGTTTTGATAGAAAAAGGAGACAGCATCCTTTTCAGGTTAAATACACTTGATTTTGACGGATCGCTGGTTTTTTCCGGAAAAGGCTCCGTAAAGAACAATTTTCTTATCGATATGTTCTTGCTAGATGAAGACGAAAAGAAACTGGTTTATGATTATTACCGCTTAGAACCGGATACATTCAAACATAAGATGGATTCGCTCCAGGAGATGAAACTGGAACAGTTTGATGCTTTTTCCCAGAACTTTGACATTTCTGATCGTGCAAAAAATATAGCTAAAGCCAGTATCGATTATAGTCACTATGTTTCCTTTGAGCATTATCCGTATATGTATAAACTGAACCACGGGCTTAAACAGGCTCCGGAAATGCCCGAGGATTTCTATAATTACAGGAATTTTATAGACTATAGCGGAGAAAACAAGGTGTACTACAAACCCTATATGGATTTTATGGTCATGCACCTGAACAACCTATCTTACGGCAATTGCAGAAAGTTTTGTTCGGAAGATGAGATTATAGAAAGAACATTGCATTACCATACACATAAGCTCCATTTGGTTGACAGCCTGGTTAAAAGGCAGGAATTGAAAGATAACCTATACAGAAATGCTGCCTATTCTTATATGTTAAGAGACCACAACCTCGTTAACAACGAAAAATTTATTTCAGCGTATAATAAGGTTGCTCATAATCAAAAGCACAAAAAAGAAATAAACAAATTATTCGAAAACATCAAACGGCTTCAATCCGGAAATGATCTTCCTGAAATACTCCTGTCCTCGCTAAAAGGAGATACCGTTAAAATATCAGAAATAGCAACCAAACCCTCTACTTCCGGTACCGTATTTTATTTTTGGTCAACCAATCAGAAAAGACATATTATCCATATTAATAAACGGATGTTAAATCTTCAAAAGAAGTTTCCTTCATATCAATTTGTCGGAATTAATGTAGATGATATAATATCTCCGGAAGAATGGCAGCAAATCGTTCATTCCAACGACCTTGACCTCTTATCACAATACAAAGCCATCGACCAGGAAACAACAAGTAAAAAACTGATTGTAAATCATTTAAACAAATCAATTATCACTGACAATCAGGGCCGTATTGTAAATGCATTCGCCAATGCATATAGCACACAGGATATGGAGGCAACCATGCAACACAGGGAAAACTTAAAGTAAACCACCTCGGAACAAGCTCACGAGAGGGCCAAGCGTAAAGAAAAGGTCTGGTAGACCTTTTTAGCGATGGAGCCAGCGCCGGCGCATGGCAAAACATTTCAACGCAAGTCCTGTGAAATTCCTTTAGGTATATTTCACAAGGGCAAGTCCTGTAAATTCCGTTAGGGGTATTTCACGAAGACAAGCACAAGAACTCCCGATAGCTGCTACACGGGATACATCTCTGTTATCGAGCAATTTAACAGCAGGCAGTTTTTATTTATAATCTATGACTTTGCTTGCATATTAGCCCACCTAATATTATTTCTTTAAGCGGGGTTAAATCTGAGATCGTCCCGAAAGAAAAGCCTGATCCATGTATACAAAAAACCGTCTAATCAGATTAGACGGTTTTTTTATCATATATTTTTTATTTAAATCATCAGGGATTATTCACCCATAGCCTGTGCTACCGCTGCCGACAATCTTTTGTATGTACCATTGGTCAGTTTCTCTCTTATAGCCTCAAAAGCTGCCAATGTTTCATCTATGTCTCCTTTATTATGGGAAGATGTCGGGATCATCCTCAACAATATAATGCCTTTCGGAATAACCGGATATACTACTATAGATAAGAATATACCGTAGTTCTCCCTTAAATCGTTAACCATAGCCATAGCCTCAGGGATACTTCCTTCCAGATAAACCGGTGTAACACAAGTATTGGTATCTCCGATATCAAAACCTCTGTCTTTAAGACCGTTTTGGAGCATGTTTACATTCTCCCATAGTTTATCTTTAAGTTCAGGCATCGTCCGTAGCATTTCCAGACGCTTTAACGCTCCCTTGGTAAAGATCATCGGTAACGACTTTGCAAACATCTGCGAACGCATATTATACTTCAGAAAGTCTATAACATCTTTGTTCCCTGCTACAAAGGCTCCAATACCAGCCATAGATTTTGCAAAAGTAGAAAAGTACACATCGATATCATCCTGCACACCTTGCTCTTCTCCTGCTCCTGCCCCGGTCTTACCAAGAGTACCGAAACCATGGGCATCATCGACCAGCATCCTAAAATTATATTTCTTCTTTAAAGCAGCAATTTCCTTTAATTTACCCTGTTGCCCTCTCATTCCAAAAACACCTTCGGTAATCACTAATATCCCTCCACCATTTTCGTCTGCTATTTTCGTAGCACGTTCCAGGTTCTTTTCAAGGCTTTCTACATCATTATGTTTATAAGTAAATCGTTTTCCCATATGAAGACGAACACCATCTATAATACAGGCGTGAGAATCAACATCATATACGATTACATCATTCTTGGTGACCAAAGCATCAATAATAGACACCATTCCCTGGTAACCAAAATTCAGAAGATATGCCGACTCTTTTTTAACAAAAGATGCCAACTCCTGCTCCAATTGCTCGTGAACATCAGTATGTCCGCTCATCATCCTGGCTCCCATAGGGTATGCAGCACCGTATTCGGCAGCAGCCTCAGCATCAACTTTTCTAATCTCAGGATGTGTAGCCAACCCCAAATAATCATTAAGACTCCAGTTAAGTATATCCTTTCCTCTAAACTTCATTCGCGGCCCAAGCTCTCCTTCCAATTTCGGAAATACATAATATCCTTCTGCTTGCGAAGCCCATTTTCCTAGAGGCCCTTTGTTATTTTGTATTCTTTCAAATAAATCTCTCATGTAGATTATTGGGTTAATTTACAACTCAGTTAAAATTAAAAAGCATGCAAAACTAAAGATTTTTAGAATGATATCATAAAAATTCAGCTTACTATATACTATTTATCTAAATAGCTTTAAGCAAAAAAGCACCCTAGGGTGCTTTTTTACTTTCGTTAAATTATTCTTATTTAACGTGTTCTATCTTACGTTCTTCATCGGAGTTAACACTATCGAAGAATCCTTGGTCATTCATCCAGTCATCGCTGTATATCTTGCTCATATAGCGGGAACCGTGATCCGGGAATATGACAACCACATTGCTGTTTTCATCAAATTCACCTTCCTGCTCCAATTGTTTGATTGCCTGCCATGCCGCTCCTGACGTGTAACCTACAAACATCCCTTCCGTTCTGGATATCTCTCTTGCAGTATGTGCACTTTCTTCATCGGTCACTTTCACGAATTTATCGATCACATCAAAATCGGTTGCGGTCGGAATTAAATTCTTACCCAAACCCTCTATTCTGTACGGATAAATCTCATTAGAATCAAACTCCCTGGTTTCGTGATACTTCTTCAACACAGACCCATAAGCATCTACTCCAATGATCCGGATATCCGGATTTTGCTCTTTTAAGAATTTAGAGGTACCGGATATAGTTCCTCCTGTACCACTACAAGCAATAAGATGAGTGATCTTTCCCGCAGTCTGATTCCATATTTCCGGACCTGTTGAATTATAATGAGCATCTATATTAAGCTCATTGAAGTACTGGTTGATATAAACCGAGCCTTTCATTTCTTCATGTATGCGCTTTGCTACCTGATAATACGATCTGGGATCATCAGCTTTTACATGGGCCGGGCATACGTAAACCTTGGCTCCCATAGCCCTTAGCATATCTATTTTATCTTTCGAAGACTTAGAGCTAACAGCTAAAATACACTCATACCCTTTTATGATACTTACCATCGCCACACTAAAACCTGTGTTTCCGGATGTAGTTTCCACTATCGTATCACCGGGCTTTAAGATCCCTTTCTTTTCGGCCTGTTCTATGATGTATAAAGCTATCCTGTCTTTTGTCGAATGTCCCGGATTAAAAGCTTCAACCTTGGCATAGAAATTACCATGAAAGTTTTCAGCTATTTTATTAAGTTTAATCAATGGGGTATTACCTACTAAGTCTAAAACGTTATCGTAAGCATTTATCTTTTGTTCCATATTAGCGTGTTAGGTACAAAATGGTTAATTTGCAGCGTTCAAACTGTGCAAAGTTAAACTTTTTTTTGAATTAGTTCTTTATCTGTTCCAAATCGAGTAAGAAAGCATACTCTTCAGCCAATTCCTTTAACGCTTCAAACCTCCCTGAAGCTCCACTATGACCGGCCTCCATGTTTGTATGGAAAAGCAATTTATTTTTATCAGTTTTTAATTCCCTCAATTTAGCAATCCATTTTGCCGGTTCCCAATATTGCACCTGAGAATCGTGATAACCCGTCAACACCAGCAAGTTCGGATATTCCCTGGCTTCTACATTGTCATAAGGCGAGTACGATTTAATATAGTCGTAAAACGCTTTGTCATTAGGATTTCCCCACTCGTCATATTCTCCCGTTGTAAGCGGAATTGATTCGTCTAACATCGTGGTCACAACGTCTACAAAAGGAACTGAGGCTATTACGCCATTGTACAATTCAGGAGCAATATTAATAACCGCCCCCATTAACAATCCGCCTGCAGAGCCTCCCATGGCATATAAATGATCGGAAGAAGTGTATTTCTGGTCTATTAAATATTCAGAAACTGCCACGAAATCTGTAAATGTATTCTTTTTGTTTAAAAGCTTGCCGTCTTCGTACCACGGTCTTCCCAAATATTCACCTCCTCTTATGTGCGCTATAGCATATATAAACCCCCTGTCCAACAGTGTTAACCTTGAAGATGAAAAGTACGGGTCTATTGTTGAGCCGTAGGAGCCATAACCATATTGAAGCAAAGGATTGTTGCCGTCCCTCTTTATTCCCTTTTTGTAAACCAAAGAAACGGGAACCTTTGTACCATCTGCCGCAGTGGCCCATAAACGTTCAGAAACATAGTTGTTCTTATCAAAAGCAGTATCAAGTATTTCTTGTTCCTTCTTGACCTCCTTTTCTTTTGTTACCATATCAAAATCAATAACGGAAGAAGGCGTAGTTAAAGACGTATATCCATAACGAAGTATCTGAGTGTCAAATTCAATATTCGTGGTGGTATATGCCGTGTAAGTCTCATTGTCAAACGGTAAATAATACTCATCCGAACCATCCCACCTGATGATCTTTATCTTGTTCAGACCATCGTTACGTTCGCTGACAACCAAAAAATCTTTAAAAATATCTATATCCTCTAATAAAACATCATCCCTATGTCCTATTACTTCTGTCCAGTTTTCCTTTTCAGTAGTATTTTCAGAGGTTTTCATCAGTTTAAAATTCGTCGCCTTATCAGCATTGGTGAGTATATAAAATGCATCATCAAAATGTGAAATGCCATACTCTACCCCCCTGACCCTTTGCTGAAAAACTTTTAACGGAACATCAGGAGTGTCCGCCGGGAGAATACTCAATTCAGATGTCAATGTACTCGAGCTCCCGAAAACTATATATTTATCTGACTTGGTTTTATAAACGTAAGCGTTAAAAGTATCATCCTTTTCTTCATACACCAAACTGTCTCCAGAAACATCTGTTTCCAAGACATGCTTGTATATTTTGTCTGAACGCAAGGTTTGTTCGTCTTTTCTGGTGTAAAACAATGTTTTATTATCATTTGCCCAGACACTGCTTCCGGTTGTGTTGTCTATTTTTACCGGAAGGATCTCTCCCGTTTCAAGATTTTTTACCTGGATAACATACTGCCTTCTACTGACGGTGTCTATTCCGAAAGCCGCCAGTTTATTATCGGGACTTATATTGATTCCTCTTAAATTAAAATACGAATGTCCTTCTGCCATTTCATTACAATCAAAAATGACTTCTTCCTCGGCTTCCAATGATTCTTTTTTACGAGTATATACGGGATAGTCCTTTCCGGTTTCATATCTTGTTATATACCAGTAACCATTATACTTATAAGGAACTGAAGTGTCATCTTCCTTTATCCTCCCTTTCATTTCTTCAAACAATCTGGTTTGAAAATCTTTCGTATGCTTTGTCAACTCATCATAATAAGCATTTTCCTCTTCCAGATACGCCAGGACATCTTTATCGTCTCTCTGTTTCATCCAGAAATAATTATCCGTCCGGACATCGCCATGCTTTTCTAATCTGGTTGGTTCTTTTTTAGCCTGTGGAGCTTGAATGTGAATCATATTAGTATTTTGCTTTTCCTGTTTACACGAAGCGGCAAAAATAGCACTTAGTGCTAAAACAAAAATTTTCTTTTCCATTAAGATTTGAATTTAACAGCCCCTAAATTAGTATTTTTGCTTGAGCATAATCTTATTAAAACCATAAAATATGTTTGGAGACCTAATGGGCATGATGGGAAAACTTAAAGAAACCCAGAAAAAAATAGAAGAAACCAAGAACAGATTAAATACCGTTATGGTTGATGAATCCAGCACAGACGGCCTTTTAAAGATTTCTCTTACTGCCAACAGAGAAATAAAATCTATAGAGATTGACAATACCTTACTCGAGGATAAAGAACAACTGGAGGATTATTTGGTTTTAACCCTTAACAAAGCAATTGATAAAGCTACTAAAGTAAATGAAGCCGAATTAGGTGCTGTGGCAAAAGATGGTATGCCGAATATTCCCGGAATGGATTTTTTTAAATAAAGATTTTACTTATATTTATATCGGACTAATCATAAAAAGATAATCATCATGTTTGAACTTTTTCAAAGCGAAAAAAATGACAAGTTTTATTTTAACTTAAAGGCTAAAAATGGTCAGGTCATTTTGTCAAGCCAGGGATACGAAAGTAAATCGGGCGCTAACAACGGTATCAATTCTGTTAAGGAAAATGCCGGTGACGACAGTAAATATGAACGTAAAACTGCTTCTAACGGGAAATTTCATTTTAACCTGAAAGCAGGAAATGGTCAGATCATCGGAAGCAGTCAAATGTATTCGTCGGAAGCCGGCATGGAAAATGGTATAGAATCCGTTAAAAATAATGCTCCGGAGGCTGAAACGGAAGATAACGCAGAGTAACAAACATGTCTTGTTATAAAAAGGCTGTCGTTTAAACGACAGCCTTTTTTATTTCCAGCGTTTTAATTGTGTTCAGAAAATGTTCATGCATTGCACCGGTATAATCCAAATGGGTAACTATACGCAACTTCCCCATTCCCATACTTATTATTTTTATCCCCTTCGATAATAACTCACCTATAAAAGCCTGCTCGTCAATATCTTTTTGAAGATAGAATATCACGATGTTTGTTTCTACAGGCTCTATTCTTTTTATAAACGGTAATTCGCTTAAAACATCTCTTATCTCGGCAGCCCTCTTATGATCCTGGGCCAGACGTTCGATATGATTGTCTAAAGCATAAATTCCTGCAGCAGCTAAATACCCGGCCTGGCGCATTCCGCCGCCAAATATTTTCCGGATTCGTAAAGCCTTACCAATATGATCTTTAGTACCCAGAAGCACAGATCCTACCGGACACCCAAGTCCCTTACTTAAACATACGGAGATCGTATCGAATAATTCACCATACTGTTGAGTTGTTTCATTTCTGGCCACAATGGCATTCCATAATCTTGCTCCATCCAGGTGATAGGCCAGGTTATGTTTTTCGCAAACCTTTTTAATCCTCTTTAATTCTTCAAAATCCCAACAGGTTCCCCCTCCCCTGTTTGCTGTATTTTCAGCACACACCAGTTTGGTTAACGGGCTATGATAAAAATCGGGCGGATTGATAAATTGTTCAACTTGTTCAGCAGTAAAAGTACCTCTTTCTCCATTGATCAATTTACAGGAAACACCACTGTTAAAACTCACTCCTCCTCCTTCATAATTGAAAATATGAGCGTCTTTATCACAAATTAACTGATCAGAAGGTTGGGTATGTATTTTTATTGCCGTTTGATTTGCCATGGTGCCACTCGGAAAAAAAAGTGCCGCTTCCATGTTAAACATTTCAGCCAGTTTCTCTTCCAGGGCGTTTACGGTTTCATCCTGTTTAAAAACATCATCTCCTACCTGGGCATGTATCATAGCATCCAACATACCTTTGGTTGGCTTTGTTATAGTATCACTAATTAAATTTACTTCCATGTTAACTCTCGTATTTTTACAAAGATATTTAACCTGTAATTGTCCCGGAAATAAAACACAGCTTTATATTTCGGCCTGGTAAACGCTATTAGATAAAATTATATGGAATTGTTTTTATTCCTTTCCTTAAATAGTATTTTTGCTAAACTTAATCAAAGTTAATGGTAAATTCCGATCAGATAAAAGACCTTTCCGCACGACTTGATGTTTTGAAAAAATATCTGAAGATCGATGCTAAACTTATTGAAATTGCTAATGATGAAGAAAAAACATTAGACCCTGACTTCTGGAACAATCCCAAAGAAGCAGAAAAATTCATGCAGCAGCTTCGATCTAAAAAGAAGTGGGTAGACGATTACAATAACGGAAGGACATATGTTGCAGATCTGGAAGTACTATATGAATTTTTTAAGGAAGAAGAGGCTACTGAAGAAGATCTGGACAATCAATATGAAACAGCCAAAACGCATATCGAAAATTTAGAATTCAAGAACATGCTTTCTGAGGAAGGAGATCATATGAGTGCTATTTTACAGATTACTGCCGGAGCGGGTGGTACAGAAAGTTGCGATTGGGCCAGCATGCTAATGAGAATGTATTTAATGTGGGCCGAAAGCCAGGGGTATAAGATCAAAGAGCTCAATTATCAGGAAGGAGATGTGGCCGGTATAAAAACCGTCACCCTGGAAATTGATGGCGAATATGCTTTTGGATGGTTAAAAGGTGAAAATGGTGTTCACAGGCTGGTCAGGATTTCTCCCTTTGACAGTAATGCCAAACGACACACATCCTTTGCTTCTGTATATGTGTATCCGTTGGCTGATGATTCTATAGAAATTGATATCAATCCCAGTGATATTACTTTTGAAACCATGAGAGCCAGTGGAGCGGGCGGACAGAACGTAAATAAAGTTGAAACTGCAGTCCGGTTACGACACCATCCGACAGGAATTATTATTGAAAATTCAGAAACAAGGTCTCAGTTGGATAACAAAACCAAAGCCATGCAGTTATTAAAATCTCAATTATATGAGATCGAACTTAAAAAAAGACAGGCTATGCGTGATGAGATTGAAGCCGGAAAGATGAAAATCGAATGGGGCTCTCAAATACGCAATTACGTAATGCACCCATACAAGTTGGTAAAAGACGTTCGTTCCGGACATGAAACTGCTGATGTAGATGGTGTGATGAATGGAGAAATTGACAATTTTTTAAAATCCTATCTGATGATGATGGGACAAAAACAAGAATAATCATTAAAGTCAGGTAACATGATTAAAATATATCACAACCCAAGATGTACAAAGTCTCGAGAAGGATTACAAATTTTAGAAAAATCCGGACAGGATTTTGAAATTGTTAAGTATTTAGAAGATATCCCTTCAGAAAAAGAATTAAGGAAGATCCTGAATTGTTTAGATATCAGGCCTGAGCAACTCATTAGAAAAAATGAAACTGTCTGGAAAGAAAACTATAAAGGAAAACTGCTTTCTGATGATGAATTAATAGAGATCATGCTCGAACATCCCAAATTAATAGAACGGCCGATTGTAATTAAAAACAATAAAGCAATAATAGGCAGGCCGCCTGAAAATATAAAATCAATATTATAGAGCAAAACCCGGTGTTAACACCGGGTTTTTTATTTAACAATCTTTTAACCAAACCCGGTTAAACCCGCAGCTATTTTTGGAGTCAATCTTACTAACATCAAATATAACTAATTCAATAACTGCTATGAAATTTAAACTATTTGCGCTTTGTGCCATTATAACAGGCTTTTTTGCCGCCGAGGCACAAACCCCAAATGCAAAAAAAGTCCGTTTGACAGGCAAAGTCATTGACGCCGAAACAAACGACCCCCTTGAATATGCTACAATAGTATTGCAAAGTGTAAAAAATCCTAACAATGTGACCGGAGGCATCACAGACGGTGAAGGTAATTTCAATGTTGAAGCAAATGCCGGTGTATATAATATAAGAGTAGAATTTATATCCTATAAAACCTATGAGCTCAAAGAGCAGAACCTTACCCAAAACAAAGACATGGGGGTTGTTAAGCTTGCATTAGACGTGGCACAACTGGATGCTGTGGAAGTTGTTAGCGAACGAACAACTGTTGAAGTAAGACTGGATAAAAAAATATACAATGTAGGGAAAGATCTTACTACCAGTGGAGGAACCGTGAGCGATGCTCTTAACAATGTGCCTTCGGTAACAGTAGACATCGATGGAGCTATCAGTTTAAGAGGGAATGAAAACGTCAGAATTCTCATTAACGGAAAACCTTCGGCAATGGCCGGCTTCGGAAGCACAGAAGCTTTACGACAATTACCGGCCGACGCTATCGAAAAGGTAGAGGTCATTACAAGTCCCTCTGCCCGTTATGATGCCGAAGGAACAGCGGGAATCCTGAACATCGTTCTTAAAAAGGAGAAAACACTAGGAATCAATGGTTCGGCAAATCTAACAGTTGGATACCCGAACAGCAGCCAGATAACAACTAATTTCAACTACCGGACCGACAAATTCAATTTATTTAATACTTTAGGTTATTTCTATCGTGAACCGCCCGGTAATGGTTTTTATGACAATCGCTATCACAATAACAGTAAATTTGACAGAATCATTGAAAACCGTGATATCTCACGAAGAGACAAAGGTTTCAACCTGAATATCGGGATGGAATACTTCTTAAACGAACAATCTTCCATCACGGGAAGTTTCTTTTCCAGATTATCAGATGAACAGGATGTAACGGATAATAAAACTGAACGTTACATTAACTCATTAGTCGATAGCAGAACCAATAGAACTGAAGATCAGAATGAAGATGATAAAAACTATCAGGTATCGTTAAACTACATCAACAAATTTAATGATGAAGGCCATCAGTTAACAGCTGATTTACAATACTCTTATGATAATGAAGACGTATTATCTAAGATCCTGGAAAGACAAACTTTTCCGAATAATACATTGATAGCCTCGGAAAACATCTATGAACTGGAAACTCAAAAAGATTATCTGATCCAGGCCGACTATGTGTTGCCTATGGGTGATGCTCAATTTGAAGCTGGTTATCGTGGTGATTTCGAAAAGGAAAAAACCGAATATCAATTAGACACTCTAGATCAAGGCTCTAATCGCTATATTACAAACAACGATCTTTCCAACATTTTCGATTATACTGAGAATGTAAATGCCGTATATACTCAATACGGTAACAAAACCGGCAAGTTCTCTTATTTACTTGGATTAAGACTTGAGAACACTAAATTGATAGGTAAGGTTAAAACCCTAGACGGATCGCCTATCGAAGAAATTCCGGGAGTTGATGTTGATGCTAATTTCGATAAAAATTATCTAGGCCTGTTTCCTACAGTTAATTTAATATATGAATTGAACGAATATGAAAATATTTCAATAGGATATAACAGGCGGATTAACAGACCCAGAGGATGGTTCATTAACCCATTTCCTTCAAGATCGAGCAGGACAAATGTATTTCAGGGGAATCCGGACTTGAATCCGGCTTATGCCAACGCTTTTGATATAGGATACTTAAAAAGATGGGAGAAATTAACCTTCAACAGCTCTGTTTATTACCAAAGAGAGACTAATGCCTTCGAGTATATCCAGGAAGAAACAGGAGAAACAACCTCCGACGGAATTGAAATCATCAGATCAATGCCAATTAACCTTTCTACAAACCAACGTTATGGGTTTGAAGGTAGTTTAATGTATAATCCATCTAAAAAAGTACGATTAAATGGTAGTTTCAATTATTTTCATTTTAATTCAGACGGAGAGCATAATGGTGTCGATTATGGCGCAAGCAGTTCAAGCTGGTTCGCCAGGTTTAGTTCGAAGGTTACATTACCTGCTAAAATAGACTGGCAAACCAATGCATTTTACAGAGGTCCCAGAGAAAATTCACAAACAAAATCAGACGGGATGTTCTCTTTAGATCTGGCTTTCAGCAAGGATATTTTGAAAGAAAACGGGACGATTACATTTAATGTGAGTGACCTCTTAAATACAAGAAAAAGGCAGTCATATACAGAATCGTATGACGACAATGGAGACCTGCGTTTCACCTCAGACAATCAATTTCAATGGAGAGAACGTCAATTCAATATCTCTTTTATCTACAGGTTTAACCAACCTAAAGAAAGAAATGGTCGTGGCAAAGGAAATAACAGAAACGGAGGCGATGAGGATATGGACTTTCAGGGATAACCCAAAATCAAAAAAAGCTACCGGATGGTAGCTTTTATTTTCCTAAATAAAAAAAGAAGCTTTTTCAGCTTCTTTTTTGTTTTTAACTGTTCTGTGCAGCTTTTTTAGCTTCTCTCTTTTCTTTAATCATCTCCATGATTGCTCCTCCTACCCAGTAAGGGATAACGAAAGTCAATAAAAAGATCATTAACCAGAAACCAATTGTTAAAATGGTTAGAAATGCTAAAAAGCCTAGATACTGATCAAATTCGAACATAATTTCCGGAAATTTTCTGAATTCGCCTCAAAGATACATACAAATCTTTATAAACCCATAACTTTTGAAAATTCCTTTATCATTTTTATAACATATAATTACAAAACTGATGCATCAAATATTTAAGAAATAAACCTAAAAGCGTAAATTTGCCGTACAAAAACAATACTCTTATTTTATGGAATATAGAATAGAAAAGGATACTATGGGTGAAGTTCAGGTCCCTGCCGATAAGTTATGGGGGGCTCAGACAGAACGCTCAAGAAATAATTTTAAAATAGGTGTACCCGCTTCAATGCCTTTAGAAATTGTATATGGGTTTGCCTATCTTAAAAAATCTGCTGCATATACAAACTGCGAACTTGGAGTATTACCTATTGAAAAAAGAGATTTAATAGCTCAGGCCTGTGATGAGATACTGGAAGGGAAGCATGACGATCAATTCCCTTTGGTCATCTGGCAAACAGGAAGTGGTACTCAAAGTAACATGAATGTCAATGAAGTTATCGCTAATCGTGCCCACCAGCTAGCGGGAAAAAAGATCGGAGAGGGTGAAAAAACCTTGCAGCCTAATGATGATGTAAATAAATCTCAATCATCGAACGACACCTTTCCTACCGGGATGCATATTGCTGCTTACAAATTAATTGTAGAAAATACTATTCCCGGAGTTAGTCAGCTAAGAGATACTCTAAAAAGAAAATCCGAAGAGTTTAAAAATGTAGTAAAAATAGGAAGGACACATTTGATGGATGCTACACCACTTACTCTAGGACAGGAATTTTCAGGTTACGTTTCTCAGTTAGACCATGGGTTAAAAGCCTTAAACAATACCTTAGAACATTTGTCTGAATTAGCTCTGGGCGGAACAGCTGTCGGCACCGGACTTAATACGCCCAAGGGTTATGCAAAAAGGGTTGCTGAATTTATAGCAAAATTTACTGAGCATCCTTTTAAATCTGCCGACAACAAATTTGAAGCTTTAGCTGCACATGATGCCTTTGTTGAAACTCATGGCGCTTTAAAGCAACTGGCAGTTTCTCTGAACAAAATCGCCAACGATATCAGGTTAATGGCCTCCGGCCCAAGAAGTGGTATTGGCGAACTTATCATACCTGCAAACGAACCGGGGAGTTCTATTATGCCCGGAAAAGTAAACCCTACACAATGTGAAGCCTTAACAATGGTTTGTGCCCAGGTTATGGGTAATGATGTTGCTATTAGCGTAGGCGGTACTCAAGGTCATTACGAACTCAATGTATTTAAGCCGATGATGGCTGCCGCTTTATTGCAATCTGCCAGATTAATCGGCGATGCCTGTGTTAGTTTTGATGAGCATTGTGCTCAAGGAATTCAGCCTAATGATAAACGCATCAAAGAACTGCTAGATAACAGTTTAATGTTAGTAACAGCACTAAATACCAAAATAGGGTATTATAAAGCTGCCGAAATTGCCCAAAAAGCTCATGAGGATGGAACTACGTTAAAACAAGCGGCTGTTGCTCTTGAATACTTAACTGCTGATGAGTTTGATGAATGGGTTAAACCTGAAGAAATGGTCGGGGCATTAAAATAGTGACAACCATTACATCTAAAAATCAAAAGCATCCTTTTCGGGTGCTTTTTTTGATTTCACACGGTAAAAATGTAAAAAAAATCAGCTAAATTAGCATGTATCAGACCATTAAAATTACACAGAATGAAAACTCAAATGCTCACCTTTGTTCTTCTATTAATCATTAGTGCATGTAAAAACGACAAAAAGGAAGATGTAATATCCGAAAAGTCTGCTGAAAATGAAACCTCGAAAAAAACTGTTCTTTACGAAGAATGTTATCAGTATTCTAACGGGAAAGACACAATCAATTTATCATTCAAAAAAGAAAATGATAAAATTGAAGGACAGCTTTCATACCACTTTTTTGAAAAAGACGACAACTACGGCACAATAAATGGTAAGATAAAAGGCGATACAATTTTTGCAGATTATACGTTTGCTTCAGAAGGGATTCAATCTGTCAGGGAAGTGGTTTTTTTAAAGAAAAACAGTACTTACACCGAAGGCTACGCCCCTATTGAAGAAGTTAATGGAAAAACTGTATACAAAGACCTGTCTCTATTAAATTTTAACAACAGTTTCATTATGAATAAAACAGACTGTAAACAACACATTAAAAATTAACATATGAAAAGAATTATTTTTGTTTTTGCCTTGGTTCTGGCTATTTCTGCATGTAGTACAACAAAAAACAGTAAAACGACCGACACAGACAAATTAGAAGGCGCTACATGGAAATTAACATATATAACCGGTGCTAGAATTGCATTTGAAGGACTCTATCCTAATGAAAAACCAACAGTCATTTTTAATTTGGCAGAAAATAGTATTGGCGGGAACACTAGCTGTAATGCATACACTAGTCAGATCATCATTGAAGGAAACAACATTACATTAAAAGACCCTGCATCTACAATGAGGTTTTGTGAAGGTGGCGGTGAACAAGCCTTTACCAGATTGTTTTCAAAAATCAACAATTATAAAGTTACAGACAATACTTTGAGCTTCTATATGGATGATGTAGAAATGATGCGCTTTAAAAAGCAATAAAAAACATACAGAAAAAGGCTCTCAATCGAGAGCCTTTTTATACTTTTAATAACTGATATGCTTGTCTTGCAATCTCCAATTCTTCATTCGTAGGCACGACCAAAACATCTACCTTTGAATTTTCCGGACTAATTAATCGTATATCTTTTGACCTGATATTATTCTTATTAGAATCAATATTAATACCCAGATATTCCATATCCGAGCAAACCATCCTTCTTAATGTACTGCTATTCTCCCCTATTCCAGCCGTAAAAACCAGGGCATCAATACCATTCATGGCAGCAACGTATGATCCTATATACTTTTTGATCCGATAGGCATTCATTTCTAATGCCAGCATACAATCCTTATTTCCCTTAGACGCTTCTTCTTCTATATTCCTGAGATCACTGAATCCGGTGAGTCCCAGCATTCCGCTCTTCTTGTGAAGCAATTCACTAACTTCCGGTAATGTATAACCAAGTTTTTCTACCAGATAAAAAATTACCGATTGGTCAATATCTCCACTTCTCGTTCCCATGATTAAACCATTTACCGGTCCGAAGCCTAATGAATGGTCTACACTTTTTCCGTCGTTAATCGCCGTAATACTACATCCATTACCCAAATGTACAGTAATCACTTTAGAAACAGGTTTCGCCAAATATTCCAAAGTTTTGGTGTGCACGTATTTATGACTGGTTCCATGAAAACCATACAGTCTTATCCGATACTTCTCATGAAACTCATTTGGAATTGCGTATTTATGAGCCTTTACAGGAATTGATTGATGAAAAGCAGTATCGAAAACTGCAACTTGTTTAGCTTTAGGGAATATATTTTCTGCTACTTCAATGCCGGTATAATTAGGCGGATTATGTAAAGGCGCTAAATTAAAGAGATCTTTTATTTTATTTTTGACAGCCTTATCTATCAAAATAGTATCTGAAAAAGCTGCCCCACCGTGAACAACTCTGTGGCCTACGATATCTATATCAGCGGCATTTTTAATTACTCCGTTCTTTTCATCCATCAGGAGTCTGGATATTTCTCTCAAACCGACACTATGATCCGGAATTTTTATTCTTTCTTCGTGATTTACCTTTTCTGTTTTATAATGTATTGTAGCATCTTCAAGACCTATTCTTTCAACCAGACCGGACGCTTCGACTTTCGCTTCCGGCATTTTAAACAATTGAAACTTTATCGAGGAACTACCGGAATTAATTACTAAAATATTTTTCATCGTACTAATTTTCTAAATTCCTTGTGCCTGAATAGCAGTAATAATTACTGTATTGAAAATATCATCAACCGTGCAGCCCCTGCTTAAATCATTAACCGGTTTGTTTAGTCCTTGTAGCATTGGCCCAATAGCCAAAGCACCGGTTTCCCTTTGTACTGCCTTATATGTATTGTTCCCTGTATTGAGGTCCGGAAAGATCAATACACTGGCCTGTCCGGCAACCTCAGAGTCTGGCAATTTACTTTTACCTATTGTCAGGTCAACAGCGGCATCGTACTGAATAGGTCCTTCAATTTTCAAATCAGGACGTTGTTTCTTTACAATCTCGGTCGCTTCACGAACCCTGTCCACATCTTCTCCTTTTCCTGAAGTTCCTGAAGAATAAGACAACATGGCAATTTTTGGTTCTATGCCAAAGTTTATACTGCTCTCTGCAGATGAAATGGCAATTTCGGCCAGATCATGTGCTGATGGATTCGGGTTGATCGCACAATCTCCAAACACGGAAACCCTGTCTTCTAAACACATGAAAAACACAGATGACACCAAGGAAACACCTGGTTTGGTTTTTATAAACTGTAATGCCGGACGTATGGTGTGCTGGGTCGTATGCATAGCTCCTGACACCATTCCGTCTGCATGCCCTTTATGAATCATCATTGTACCATAATAAGAAACATCGGTCATGCAGTCGCGCGCTATATCCATGTTTACATTTTTATGCTTTCGAAGCTCGTAGAATGTTTCGGCATAATCTTCAAAATACTCAGATTTTGGAGGGTTTATGACTGAAACCTTATCAAAGTCTATAGGTAAGCCCAGTTCGGTTGCTTTTTCTTTTATTTTGTCTTGATCTCCTAATAAAGTTAAATCTACAAGACCTAATGTAGACAGTCTGAAGGTTGCCTTTAAAACCCTTTCATCAATTCCTTCCGGCAATACAATATGCTTTCGCTGCTTCTGAGCTTTTCTAATTAAGCTATACTGAAACATTCTTGGAGTGATTCCGGCATTTTCAAAACCGGCCAGTTTATCCATCAGCCCATCTATATTAACATATTTTTCAAAAGTGCTGATTGAAGTATTAATTTTTGGAATACTGTCAGCGTATATATTCGACTTTATGTTTCCTATTTTATTAGTTACCTGAAAAGTTCCTTCTTTCACTGATATGATCGGCACCACCTGAGATACTCCGTCTATCAGACGCAATATGGTATCTTCAGGAATAATACCACCCGTTAAAATAATACCTGATACCCTGGGATAGTTAGCCGATATATTGGCCTGAAGCGCTCCCAATATTATATCTGCCCTGTCTCCCGGAGTTATAACAAGACTATTCTCCCTTAAGTGGTTTAAATAGTTTCTTAATTGCATCGCCCCGACTCCATAACTACCTGTCTGATTATCTAAAAAATCTCCCCCGAACAATACTTCGCCGTCCAATTCCTCAAGAATCTCTTTCATGGTAGGATTGGCAAGCATTTGCTGCATAGGAATAGCAAAAACCTCTACATTATCGGGTAAAAATGATTTTATTCCATCGGTAGCCAGCTCCATATTGGCTTCCTGAATTTTATTTGCTGCAATTCCTATTACTTTTACATCTTTATTAACGAAAGTATTGTATGCCAGTTGTAAATTCCCGAAAAGCTCTTCTTTTGTCTTATTAACGCCACTCCCGATAATAATTACAGGAATCCCAAGGTTTTTAGCTATGTGAACGTTTACGTCAAATTCAAAAACACTGGATTCTTTAGAAAAATCTGAACCTTCAACCAATACAAAATCAAAATTCTCTTCAACCTCTTTATATTTCTGAATGATCGTGTCTAAAACTTCCCCCGATTTTCCTTCGTTCTGTTTCTGGATCACCTGGCTCACCGTATAGGCATAGGTATTTTCATAAGGTATATCCACATTAAAAAAAGATAGAATAGTATCTATATGATTGTCCCTTTTTTGATCTTTCGGGTCATCAATAATCGGTCTGAAGTATCCTACTCTCGGAGTTTTAGCTAAAAATGCCTGCATAAGCCCAAGAGTCATCAGCGATTTTCCACTGTTTGCTTCCAGAGTTGTTATATATAAACCTTTATTCATCAGTTTAATTTTTAAATCTTAAATTTTATGTAAAATACGGAGATTTCAACAAAAGAAAAACTAAGCATTATCAGTTTTAAAATAATTTCTTTTAAATAACTTTAGCCCCTATAAAAACTATTTTATGACCACTATTTTCATAAACATAAAAGAACTATTACAAACAAGACCGAGAGAAATAACAAAAGTATCCGGTTTGCAAATGAAAGTTTTACCCAGTATAAAAAATGCATATCTGTTGATTAAGGATGATGAAATCATTGATTTTGGCGAAATGAACAACACCTGTTTCGGTATAGCAGATGAAGTCGTAGATTGTACCGGAAAAATTGTTTTGCCTGCCTGGGTAGACAGTCATACGCATATTGTATATGCAGGAAACAGGGAACAAGAATTTGTAGACCGTATTAACGGGCTATCATATGAAGAGATTGCAAGCAGAGGCGGCGGCATCCTGAATTCGGCTGAAAAACTGCAAAACACATCTGAAGAAGATCTATACAAACAATCTAAAAAGCGCCTGGAAGAAATAATGCAATTGGGTACAGGTGCAGTAGAAATAAAAAGTGGCTACGGACTTACCGTTGAAGCTGAAATAAAAATGCTGCGGGTTATCAGAAGATTAAAAGATGAATACAAATTACCGATAAAAGCTACTTTTTTAGGCGCACATGCCGTTCCTAAAGAATTTAAAGATAATAAAGATGGTTATATGGATCAGATCATCAACCAAATGCTCCCCGCTGTTTCTGATGAAGGATTAGCCGATTATATCGATATTTTCTGTGAAAAGGGTTATTTCTCTATTGAAGACACTGAACGTATACTCGAGGCCGGGAAAAAATATGGTTTAAGAGCCAAGATTCATGTTAATCAATTCAATATTATCGGTGGGGTCACTACAGGTGTTAAATACAATGCTTTGTCTGTCGATCATCTGGAGGTTATATCTGATGATGATATAGAGGTGCTGAAAAATTCTGAAACCATGCCGGTTGCCTTACCTTCGTGTTCATACTTCCTGGGCATTCCTTATACTCCGGCCAGAAAAATCATAGATGCAGGATTGCCGCTGGCATTGGCTACAGACTTTAACCCGGGATCTACACCGAGCGGAAATATGAATTTTGTTGTATCGACTGCCTGCATAAAAATGAAGATGACACCTGAAGAGGCTATCAACGCAGCCACTATAAATGCTGCTTATGCCATGGATGTAACAGAAACTCATGGAAGCATTACCATCGGAAAAAAAGCAAATCTCATTGTTACTAAAGAAATTCCTTCATTTGGTTTTTTACCCTACGCTTTCGGTACAAATAATATTGACAGCGTTTTTATAAACGGACAAAAGATATAGTAAACTACCTCGGGGCAAGCCCACGAGAGGGCCAAGCGTAAAGAAAAGGTCTGGCAGACCTTTTTAGCGATGGAGCCGGCTGGCGCATGGCAAAACATTTCGACGCAAGCCCTGTAAAATTCCGTTCAGGAGGATTTCACAAGGGCAAGTCCAATGAAATTCCTTTAGGAATATTTCACAAAGACAAGCGTCGGAGCATTTAAATCTTGATGATCGAATAAAAAAGCGCCGGTTTTTAACCGGCGCTTTCCACATATAATGATATGCCCTCCTATTTTAGTGTAAACGTGTTAGTTCCTAACACCCTAAGTTTATCATCAAATACTTTTGCTGTATATGTTCCGTTAGGAAACTCACTCCCCTCTTTAGAAACAAACTCACAAACATCCAGCGCTGTATTTTCATAGTAAAAACTAGACGCTTTGGTATAAGTAATATTCGTTCCTTCTTCCTCATTTGCAGCAATGGCTCTTTCTCCCAGGATATTCCCCGCAGGATCAGTTACCTGAATGTAAAACTGTTTAGGTCCGGGACTTGAGATCTTATTATCTCCTACTGTATAGCATAATTTAATTTTATCGGCTCTGCTGCTACGGTTCGTGGATACCAACTTCCCGCTGTTTCTTTCTTTAACAGCCTCAATATTAAATTTGCTTAAATTCAAAGCCGAACCGGCTTCAACAATTTTTGCCAATTGGGTATTCTGTACTACCAAAGAATCTGTAAAAGTAGTCTGTTCTTCCAAAGCTACGATCGTACTGTCTCTTTGCATGGCTATCAGCTCGTTCGACTTTTTCAACGAATCGTTTTGAGCTAATAAATACTCTCTTTCTTTTCTAAGCTGATTTACTTGTCTTCTGTACCTGTATAAAGCTGAAATATCCGCTTTCATCGTTTTTACCGAATCAATGTAGCTTGCAATCCTATCCCTGGCCTCTTCTAATTCTGTACTCGCTTGTTCGTTATTAGCAATTGCTTTATCGTAATCCGACTTAAGATTATTAAGATCTTCTATAACCAGATCCTTTTCTTCGTTTAATTTTGTAGTAGTTTGCTTTTTATCATTGTACAGGCTGATAGTGTAGATTAGTGTCCCTACCAAGGCCGCACCAAGCAAACCGGCAATTACTTTTAAACTGTTACTACTGTTTGTTGCAGTCATGATTGTGATTTTAATTAATTAATTTAAATTTAGGTTCATCTGGTAATTTGTATAAACATATTACAATTATTATATACGTTCCAATTTAATTTTTAGATTTTTTAATAACATTTGTAATAAAAATTTTATGCGTACATACTTTGTTACTTATCAACTAAAGACTATAAATAAATATATAAGTCATCGCAAAGGGGAAGTCAAGATTGGTGAAAAATTTAAATTTGTCGAAGGTAAATCTCCTCTTGAAGAAGAAATAAAAGCCTCTAAATCCAAATATGTGATTTTTGGGATTCCCGAAGATTATGGCGTTCAGGCTAATCACGGACGGCCCGGAGCCGTTAGCGCCTGGGAAGCAACCCTGAGGTCGTTGCTTAACGTTCAACAAAACAGCTATAATAAAGGAGGTAAGATCCTTTTACTGGGACATTTTGATTTCTCGAATGAAGCAGCTAATATAAATTTCTCAGAACCTGAACTTCCCAAAAAGTTACAGAGCGTAATTAATCGTATCGATAAAGAAGTTACTTACCTGGTAAATGTCATCGTAAGCAATGGTAAAATCCCGATTGTCATAGGAGGCGGACATAACAATGCTTACGGTATTATAAAAGGTTGTGCACTGGCCCATGCCAAACCCGTAAATGTCATCAATATTGATGCGCATACAGATTTCAGGACTACTGATTTACGACATAGCGGCAACGGTTTTTCTTATGCCTTTGATGAAGGGTTCTTAAATAAGTACTTTATCTTCGGGCTTCACGAAAATTATACTTCAAAGGAAATATTCAACAAGCTTGATGATGAAGATGAAAGAATTCAATATAACACTCTGGAGTCTATCGCCATTAGAAGGGAAAGGGATCTTGCCGGGGAAGCAGACCGTGCCTTATCTTTTGTTCAAGATGAACATTTTGGACTGGAAATTGATTGCGATGCCATTATTAATATTCCTTCAAGTGCCATGACCCCTTCGGGCTTGGCTGTTAATGACACACGTTATTTGACCCATAAATTTAGCCGAAACGAAAACATACAATACCTGCATATTTGTGAAGCGGCACCAGATTCAGATAAAAAGAGTGATATGATACTTGTTGGTAAATTGATCAGTTATCTTATTACGGACTTTATTAAAAAATAATACGCATTTTCGGAATTCAATAGATTTTCATATATTTACATAATTGCTTATATAAACACATATGGAGTTTAATATTGATAAAGAAATTGGTTTAGGTTCGAGACTAAAACGGACCAGTGATCTTATGATGAAAGAGATCCGGGAAGTATATCTGCACTATAGTTATGATTTCGATCCTTATTTATTCCCGGTTTTTGCCATTATAAATAAAAATGAAGAAATAACTACCAAAGATATTTGTGAAACACTAAGCGTAAGTCAACCGGCCATAACACAAGCTATCTATAAATTAAAGATCAGGGGGTTAATTGAGATCGCTGCTGATAATACAGACAAACGAAAGAAAAACATTTCTCCCTCTGTAAAAGGGAAATCCCTGTATAAGAGCTTGATCCCCTTATGGAAATCTATGGATTCATGTGTAAAAAGAATAACTCATTACACTTCTGACAGCCTGATAGAACACTTAGATAAGCTTGAAGAAATATTACAACAACAGAAACTCAGCAAAATGATTATACAATACCACGATGAAAATAAACTGGAGGATATTGATATTATTCGCTTCCATCCGAAATATATCAACGCTTTCAAAGAATTGAACCTTGAATGGCTAAAAGCATATTTTGTGGTAGAGCCGTACGACATCAAAATACTGGAAAATGCAGAAAATCATATTATTAATAAAGGGGGCTATATCTTTTTCGCCAGGCATAACGAAAATATTGTGGGTACCGTAGCCCTTATTAAGATTAGAGAAGGTGTATATGAACTGAGCAAGATGGCAGTGTCACCTAAACACAGGGGGCTGAAAATCGGACAGAAACTAATGCAATATGCTATCGATTTTGCTAGGGACAATAAATGGGAGAAGCTCATTTTGTATTCAAATACAAAACTAGAAAACGCGATACATATCTACAGGAAATATGGTTTTAAAGAAGTAACTGTGGAAGAAGACTGTGTTTATTTACGTTGTAATATTAAAATGGAACTTCCTGTTCAATAAGTAAGCGGAACTCTTTATAGTTCCGCTTACTTATACAAGGTTTAAAATTGTTGAGCTTCAGTTGAACCTTTCATTGCTACTGTCGAAACGTTCCCTGAGGTTATCGTATTTTGAATAGCATCGAAATAGGTTGTTCCTACAAAACTTTGATGCTTCACAGCCCTGAATCCGCTTTTTTGCAGGCTGAACTCTCTTTCCTGTAATTCTGAATACCCGGCCATTCCTCTTTCTTTATAAGCGGCAGACAATTCAAACATACTTGTGTTTAAGGCATGAAACCCGGCAAGTGTAATAAATTGAAATTTAAATCCTAAAGAGGCCAGCTCTTCCCTAAAGGTCTCCATTTCCGGAACACTTAATTTTGAAGCCCAGTTAAAAGATGGTGAACAGTTGTAAGCTAATAGTTTTCCTGGGTACTTTTCATGTATTGCTTCTGCAAATTTTCTAGCCTCATTTATATCCGGGGTTGATGTTTCCAACCATAGTAAATCCGCATACGGAGCATAGCTCAACCCTCTGTCTATTCCCTGTTCCAGTCCATTTTTTACGTAAAAGAACCCCTCTGTACTCCTTTCTCCTGTTATAAATTTTCTGTCTCTTTCGTCTACATCACTGGTTAACAAAGTAGCTGCATTAGCGTCGGTCCGTGCAATAATTATTGTAGGTACCCCCATTACATCAGCAGCAAGCCGGGCTGCAATTAATTTATCGATAGCTTCTTTTGTGGGAACAAGCACTTTCCCTCCTAAATGTCCGCATTTTTTGGCGGAAGACAATTGATCTTCAAAATGTACTCCGGATGCACCGGCCTCTATCATTGCCTTCATAAGCTCAAATGCATTCAGGTTCCCCCCGAAACCGGCCTCTGCATCAGCCACAATAGGTACTAAATAATCTTTTTTGTCTTGTATATTATTAACCACTTGTATCTGATCGGCTCGTAGCAGGGCTTTATTTATCCTCTTTACAACCATCGGCACACTATTAACCGGATATAATGACTGGTCAGGATACATCTCTCCTGCAAGGTTGGCATCTGCTGCTACCTGCCACCCACTTAAATAAATAGCTTCCAGTCCGGCTTCAACTTCCTGAATAGCCTGATTGCCTGTCAGAGCCCCCAAACCGGCAACCCAGTCTTGTGAATTCAGCTTTTTCCATAAAACTTCCGAACCTCTTTTAGCAATACTATGTTCGATCTGATAAGACCCCTTAAGGTTTATCACTTCTTGAGCTGTATATGGCCGTTCAATTCCGCTCCATCTGGGATTGGTCGTCCATTCGGTTACCAGTTGCTGAATTTTTTGTTCTGTTTTCATGATGTTTGTTTTTAATAGTTAGTTTGTTTGTTAGAGTATATGTGTAGTTATAAATATTTATAGGCCGGAATCGTTAAAAACTCTTCAAAATCATCTGCCTTTACCAACTTACCGAAAAGTGCTATTGCAGTCTTGTATTTCCCCTGATCAAAATTGGCCTCGCCAACCTGTTGTTTCAATTTTTTAATTTCATCCTCGAAGATCTTGTCATAATAAGCTTCATCAAGCTTTTTACCATTGTCCAAAGAAGCTTGGGTGTGTAACCATTGCCATACCTGCGTTCTTGATATTTCAGCTGTGGCAGCATCCTCCATAAGATGATATAAAGCCACCGCACCATTACCCCTCAACCAATTCTCTATGTAAAGAATCCCTACATTGATGTTCTTCCTGATGCCCTCTTCGGTGATGCTTCCTTCCGGTATTTTTACCAGGTCAGCTTCTGTAATCACAATTTCATCTCTTCTTTTATCGATCTGGTGAGCACCCGGCATATGTGCATCAAAAACATCTGTTGCCAGCTTCACCAATCCGGGATGAGCTACCCAGGTACCGTCATGTCCGTTCTTAACCTCCCTGATTTTGTCTGCATAAACTTTTTTAAAAGCCAGTTCATTTGCTTTTTCATCGTTTTTAATAGGAATTTGTGCAGCCATCCCTCCAATTGCATGAACACCTCTCTTATGGCATTTTTGTATGACCAACTTCGAATAAGACTCCATAAAGGGTGTTGTCATGGTTACCTGATCCCTGTCCGGTACAATAAACCCCGGTTGATTTCTTAACTTTTTGATATACGAAAAGATATAATCCCATCTTCCACAATTTAAACCTGCCATATGTTCTTTAAGCTCATATACGATCTCATCTAACTGAAAACTTGCAGTAATTGTTTCGATCAAAACCGTGGCTTTTATTGTTCCTTCGGGAATGCCCAAGTAGTCTTGAGCGAATAAGAATACTTGATTCCACCATCTTGCCTCCATATAGTGCTCCAGTTTTGGAAGATAGAAATACGGAGCACTCCCCTGTTCCAATAATGATTTCGCATTGTGAAAAAAGTAAAGGCCAAAATCTGCAAGACTTCCCGACATTGCTTCTCCATCGATCAACAAATGCTTCTCGTTTAAATGAAGCCCTCTGGGGCGTACGATCAGAGTAGCTATATCGTCATTGAGTACATAGCGCTTGTTCCTCTTTTCGTCATGGTACGAAATCGTTCTGTTTACGGCATCTATCAGGTTTTGCTGTCCCTCCATGATGTTATTCCATGTCGGAGAAGTACTGTCCTCTAAATCGGCCATAAATGTCTTAGCTCCCGAATTAAGGGCATTGATCATCATCTTACGGTCTACCGGCCCTGTAATCTCGACACGTCTGTCTAAAAGATCGTTCGGTATCGGCGCGGCTTTCCAATCTGATTTTCTTATGTTTTTGGTTTCTGCCGGAAAAACAGGAAGCTTTCCTTTATTGAAAAACCCCTGCTCCAATACCCTTCTTTGCAAAAGATCCGATCGTTCTTTATTAAATCTTCTGTGTAGCTCGGTTAAAAAGACCTTAGCCTCTTTTGTTAGTATCTCCGTAAAATGCTGTTGAACACTTTCATCATACTGAAAGCTGAATTTGGCAAGTGTAGAATGTTCCATAATTCAAAAAATTTATAGAACAATATTAAAATAAAAAAATCATAAATAAAAGCGAACGTTCGCTAAATGTTATTTTTCATCGTTAAACAGTCATTCGCAAAAGTTGTTTATATTTGCTTTTATGATGATAGAAGAAGAATATATCAGGCTCATTTTTGGATTGAAGCTGAAACAGGTCCGTACCGAAAAGAATTTATCTCTTTTCGGGTTATCGAAACTAACCGGATTGTCCAAATCTTATTTAAACGAGATTGAAAAAGGGAAGAAATATCCTAAAACAGATAAGATATTGCTTCTTTCCGAAGCTCTTGACATCCCCTACGATCAACTCGTATCTATAAAACTGGATAAAAATCTGGCTCCTTTGGGTGAGATCTTGCAATCAAAAATCCTGAAGGAAATTCCACTAAATCTTTTTGGCATTCAAGAGAACGATCTTATTGATATTATTGCCGAGGCTCCTGCGAAAGTAAATGCTTTTATAAGCACCATCATCAAAATAGCCCAAAACTATAACTTAAGCAGGGAAAGTTTCTTTTTGGCGTCGCTGCGATCATATCAGGAGGCCCATAATAACTATTTTAAGGATATCGAGGAACTGGCAGTAAAATTTGCTGAAGCTTATCAGATCAACCTGGAAAAAACATTATCCTCATCGGAATTAGAAGAAATATTAAAAGAAGAATACGGATACACCATCAATGAAACCGAATTAGACAAATATAAAGAACTTGACAATCTAAGGTGTGTCTTCATTCCTAAAAACAAAATATTATTACTCGATGGTCTGGTAGATGAAGCGCAAAGAACTTTTATCTATGCCAAAGAAATTGCCTATAACTATTTAAATATTAAAGAACGGTTATATACTTTTCCCTGGATACAATTTAAAAGCTTCGACGAAGTTCTGAATAATTTCTATGCCTCATATTTTGCAGGTGCTTTGGTCATTCCGCGAAAAACCCTGACTCGAGAACTTAAAAGCTTTTTTAATCATGCAGAATTTGACAATAGCGCTTTTTTAAAAATGATTGAAGGTTTCAATGCTTCTCCGGAATCGTTTTACCAGCGTCTGACCAACATTTTGCCCGTTGATTTCAATCTTAAAAATCTATTCTTTTTACGATTTACCCACAAATCGAAATCAAACAGGTTTCACCTGAAGAAAGAATTGCATATTACCCACCAGCAATCGCCGCAAGCCAATGAACTGAATGAACATTATTGTCGGAGATGGGTATCTATCAAGACCCTTCAGGAGATCGAAAAAACAAACCAGCAGCATGTATTTGACGTTCAGATATCAGATTATGTTACTAATGGTAATAAATACCTGGTCTTATCATCAGCAACCCAGGACCCTTTTAAAAAAGGCTATTACAGGAGTATCAGCATAGGTTTTCTTATATCAGCCAACCTGAAGCAAAAAGTAAATTTTATTGATAACGAGCATATTGAAACTAAAAGGGTAGGCGTTACCTGCGAAACATGCCCAATTACAGATTGTAAAGAACGAATGGTACCTCCGGTACAGATTGAAAAACAGTTACGTTATCAAAAAACGGCCGAACTTGTAGAAAGACTTATATTAAAATACTCTAGCTAGGAATGCTTTTATTATTCAGGTTCTTAATGATTATCTGGAAGAATTCATGTTTATCGTATGGTTTATTGATAATGTCATTTATACCATGTTCATAGATATTCGATTCGATCTCGTCAATTTGTAAAGCTGTCAGGGCAATGATTGGCACCTCAAGATTAAATTCCCGGATAAGCCTGCTGGCTTCCATCCCGTTCATCTTTGGCATGTTAAGATCCATCAGTACCAGATCAAAATGATCTTTCTTCAATACATCGACTGCTTCCTCCCCATTTCCTACTACGGTACAGTTAAACTTGGCTTTCTGTAAAATACTCTGGGTCACAATTTGATTGATCTTATTATCCTCAACGATCAACACTCGATTTTTAGCTCCCAAAATATAAGGTAGCTCTTCCAATGCATCATCCATTGTTTCCCCTTCTACAAAATCGAAATTCACTACGAAACTAAAACATGAACCTTTACCGGGCTCACTATTTAAAGCTATGCTGCTATCAAAGATCTCAACCAATTTTCTAACTATGGACAATCCCAGTCCGGTACCCTGATACTCATTATTACCCCTGTCAAGCTGAGCAAAATTTTCAAATATTTGTTCCTGGTCTTCTTTCGAGATCCCCTTACCGTTATCTTTAATTAAAAACTCGATTTTCGCCTTAGATGAAGCCTTTGAGACCAACTTCATATGGAGGCTGATTTCTCCCCTGGTTGTAAATTTGATAGCATTTCCAATCAGGTTGATCAGAATCTGTGAGAGCCTGACGGAATCTCCATGAACTATTATCGGGATACTGTCATCGAAATGATATGTCAAGACATTTTCTTTTTGTTCTGCCTGAAACCCAAACGAATTGATGATGTTCTTTCCTAATTGCTTTATATTGAATTTCGTTTTTTCCAAAACAACTTTATTCGACTCGATTTTACTCAGTTGAAGTACATCATTTATTAAATTCAATAAATAATCTCCCGAAAACTTTAACGATTTCAGGTATTGATATTCCTTATTGGTAAATTTCGATTCTTCCAGTAACAGGGATGTTAATCCTACCACCCCGTATAGCGGGGTTCTTAATTCGTGACTTACCGTCGAGATAAACTGAGATTTAACATTAGAAAGTTTTTCGGCCTCTTCCTTGGCTACCTCCAACTGGATATTCTGAAGTTCCAGCTCTTTGTTTATGTGCTTAATGTGTTTAATACTCGCCAGTAAAAGCATTAACAATATGAACAGGACCAGTACCCCGATACCTGTAAACAGTGCCAATTGCTTAGACTTCTTTAATACGCGGTTCTGAGCCTCTCGTTCTTTTTCTGCGAGTTCGAGGTCCCTGCGGTACTCATCAGCGTCAAATCGTGCTTTTGCAACCTCCAGCTGTTTCAGCCTGTCTTCATCAAACACTTTGTTCTTGAATAAGTTATGCATCTCCAAGTCGTTAAAAGCTTTAATCAGCTCTCCTTTGTTTTTATAATGATCTGAAGACGCTTTGTATACTTCTGCCAGATCGAGATACAAATCATCCTCGGTTCCGATGGATATAGCTTTCTTAAAATAATTTTCAGCTTTTTTGTCTTCCCTTTTATATGAATAATATTTCCCTAGCAAATAACTGATCTGAAGTTTACTGGACTTGTCTCCCACTTTATCTATATACACATAAGCCTCTTTTAAGTATGGGTAGGCATTTTCGTATTTCTTATTGTCTATATAGGTCCAGCCTATGTTTATAATCGGCGTTAGTATATCTAGAGAATCATTTACTTCCTTGGCTTTTTGAAGTGATTTTTGATAGTATTCGAGTCCCTTGTCATTATTCTTAAGACCATCAGTATATACATTCCCAAGGTTATTATAAACCCAACCTATCAACCTCGTATTCTTGTCTTGTTCTGCATGATATAAGGCCTTCTGATAGTTTTTTTCAGCACTCGGGTAATCCAGTATTATTTCGTAGTTGATGCCTATAACATTGTAAATCCGGGCTAAATAGTCAGAACGTCCTTGTTCCGATGCACGTTCAATGACCTTGTTTGCTATTTCAAATGATTCTTTTAAACGGTATTTTAACTGGGCTTCTTCCGATGCTCTTGTCAGGGAATCCAATATTTTTGAACGATGATCAATATTTTGAGCATTCATCCAGGAGCAACAAATAATATAGAATATGTAGCAGATATATGTCCTCAACATTCGAAAAGTATAACATACAATAATATGAAATATTTGTCTCATCAAGAAGATTTTATCTTATTAACCGACAAAGTACCGATTATCCATCAGCTCCTTCGCCCTGCATTCAAATACAGGACATAAAGCTTGGGATATTCCGGTCTGAAATTTGCCTGACAACCAAAAAACATCGCATATCGCCGGGCATCGGAAATCGATATGGTAAGGACTATAATACCAGAGAAATTAGCTTTAATAAAAAATCCCGGATGATTTTCCGGGATTTTCATATTAGCTCTTTAAAATATTTTTCGGCACTCCGTCCTTATGTAACATAAGGGCGGTAGTCTTATACTTAACAAATTCTTTGGTTACATATAAATAGCCGTTATAATCATTACTTATACCCCAGGAGTTTTTAACGATATAATACTCTTTTTCGTTCTGGTCTTTTACTATACCAACTATCTGCATGGCATGATCGTCGGTAGTAGTATAGTCGTCAAAAGCTTGCTGTCGCATTTCGGGGGTTGCTTTCATTTCCTGTTTAGGCCCCGAAAACATGGCTTGTCGCTCATCAGAAGACATTTGGCTATAATCGGTTTCCGGCAAATAGGCAATTCCGTTTTTCCAGCTAAAGTACTTTTCGCTTACATCGGTTGCCCATCCTACACTATATCCTTTCTTTAATGCATTGTCTATAGTGGCAGTAATATCATCCATACTGACATTATATGCAGTATCAAAGCTCCAGTTATCAGGTACTGCCATAAATACATTCTCATACAATGGCTGGTCTGAATATGAAACCATCTCGATATAGTCATCTGCTTTTACCCCTACGACTTCTTTAGCGAAGGACTGAGGACTATAGGTTTTTCCTTTGTACTCAAACTCTTCCGGAACTTCTCCCAGATAACTATCCAAGGCAGCTGTAAAAGCCTTTATCCAGTTCGGTGTTAATTTTCCGTTCTTATTTTGAACAATGCCATCTAAGAAGCCTTTAAGGGCTGTTTGCATTTCTCCAAACCTATTTATGTCCGTTCCATAGTTTAAACCGTCATAAACTTCCTGTGGCAACGCTCCGTACTTTTTATATATATTAACCACATCGTGGAGTTCTCCGCCATCTCCCCAACCTAAATTACCGTGCATCCGTACATAATTAATTGCTTTCTCGATGTAGGTACACCTTGCAGTATAGATTTCAGCAAGATCGACAGGTTGCTTACCCATTCTGATCATTTCGGTTTCCAAAAAAGAATTTCCAGAATAACTCCAGCAGGTACCACTGCTTCCCTGATTCTTAACAGAGGTGGTTTCCAGGTTTACAACCGGAGTAAACTGAAATCCTTCAGTTGCTTTTATACTTTTATTTCCTTCTAAAGATTTAATTAAATCATCTTGTGCAGATAACGATACAGACGAAAGTATCATTACCGATAGCAGAGATCTTTTTAAATACATCATAAATTTAAGTTTTAATTGTACCCGCTAAAATAATCATTACAGACTGATACTGTAGTGCATTTAACTTTATATTATAGAATAAAAAGGGGGGCTAAAAAGTTATTTTTAAACTGGATGTCAGGTTGAGTTCTCCGGCAACCACTGTTAGCTCCCGACAGCTACACCATGTATTTTCAATGAAAATATGCTTTCATTTCTGTAATGCCCGAACTGACAACACTTATCTCTTTTTAGACACTTTTCCTTTTTTTAATCGCGTATTAATTTTTTATACTTGATTCTTTTCGGTGTTACATCGGCTCCTAAACGTTTGCGTTTATTCTCTTCATACTCAGAAAAACTTCCTTCAAAGAAATATACCTGAGAATCTCCTTCGAAAGCCAATATATGTGTACAGATCCTGTCGAGAAACCATCTGTCGTGCGAAATCACCACTGCACATCCGGCAAAGTTTTCCAAACCTTCTTCCAGGGCCCGGAGCGTATTTACATCCAAGTCGTTTGTCGGCTCATCAAGCAACAATACATTTCCTTCCTCCTTCAGGGTCATAGCCAAATGAAGGCGGTTACGTTCTCCTCCTGACAACGTAGATACTTTTTTATTTTGTTCACTACCCGAAAAATTAAATCGACTTAAATAAGCTCTTGAGTTAACCTGCTTACCTCCCATCATAATCAACTCCTGCCCGTCTGAGAAATTTTCCCAGATAGATTTTTCCGTGTCAATATCTTTATGAGACTGATCTACATATGCAATTTTAGCTGTATCTCCCACTTCAAATATCCCCTTATCAGGTTGTTCTTCGCCCATAATCATTTTAAAAATAGTTGTCTTACCGGCTCCATTCGGACCGATAATACCAACAATTCCCGCCTGGGGCAGGTTAAAGTTCAGCTCTTCATAGAGTAATTTATCGCCAAAAGCCTTTGCTACTCCTTTTGCCTCTATCACATTAGTACCCAACCGGGGTCCGTTAGGAATATAAATCTCTAACTTCTCCTCTAATTTTCTCTGATCTTCATTTAATAACTTGTCGTAGTTGTTTAAACGGGCTTTTTGTTTGGCCTGGCGTCCTTTAGGAGCCATTCGTACCCATTCCAACTCTCGTTCTAATGTTTTCTGGCGTTTAGAAGCTTGTTTTTGTTCCTGTGCCAGACGTTTTGCCTTTTGGTCTAACCATGAAGAATAATTTCCTTTCCAGGGAATTCCTTCTCCCCTGTCTAATTCCAGTATCCAGCCGGCAACATTATCTAAAAAGTAACGATCGTGTGTTACGGCTATTACAGTTCCTTTGTATTGTTGTAAATGCTGTTCTAACCAAAGTACCGATTCTGCATCCAGGTGGTTGGTTGGTTCATCGAGTAATAAAATATCCGGCTGTTGTAACAAGAGCCTGCATAAAGCCACTCTTCGTTTTTCTCCTCCTGAAAGTACTTTTATTGGGGTATCAGGATCCGGAGTTCTTAAGGCATCCATCGCAACCTCAAGCTTATTGTCAAGCTCCCAGGCTCCCAGCGCATCTATTTTATCCTGAAGTTCAGCCTGCCTGTCCATCAGTTTCTGCATTTTATCTGCATCCTCATAAACTTCAGGAAGACCAAACATATCATTTATTTTATTATACTCTTCAAGAACTGCTACCGTTTCTGCCGCGCCTTCTTTTACGATCTCAATAACTGTTTTTTCTTCATCCAGTTTCGGTTCCTGTTCAAGATACCCCACCGAATAACCCGGTGAGAAAACAACATCCCCCTGGTAGTTCTTCTCTACCCCTGCTATAATTTTTAAAAGTGTTGATTTCCCCGAACCGTTAAGTCCCAAAATACCTATTTTAGCTCCATAAAAAAAGCTTAAATAAATATCCTTGAGTACTTGCTTGTTGGTACTCTGATAGGTCTTACTGACCCTATTCATCGAAAAGATGACTTTCTTATCGTCTGACATAATTATTTATTCTTAAATCATTTAATATATTATACTCGTCCTTTAAGGGCATTAAAGACCCATGCTATGGCAAAGAAACCTACACCAACAGAAGCAAACCCCCAACCTGCTACATCGTCGTAACGAAAAGCTCCCAGAGCAATTAATGCTATTCCGACTATTATCATTATAAAAGTTGCCCATGCCAATACAGTATTCTTGTTCATTCCCATAATAAATTCATTCTGTTATTATAATTCGTGCAGTATGCAACCTTTACTGCTTTTGTAGTACATTGTTTAACGTTGCAAATGTCGTACAATTTAAGCAAATAATATCGAATGATATAAATGCCTATTTTGTATTTTAGCGCAAACATACTAAAAAGAATATGGATTTAAACTTCAATAAAAACGAAGATCATAATAAATTACTCGCTTCCGATTTAAGACATAAACTTGTTAAGGTAAAACTTGGCGGGGGCGAAAAAAGAATCGAGAAATTACACAAAGAGGGCAAGATGACTGCCCGTGAACGGATAGAATACCTGCTCGACAACGATAAAGAGAATCTTGAAATAGGGGCATTTGCCGGCGACGACATGTATAAAGAGCATGGAGGCTGCCCTTCCGGGGGTGTCGTGGTAAAAATAGGTTACATAAAAGGAATACAATGTATTGTAGTTGCAAATGACGCTACGGTTAAAGCCGGAGCGTGGTTTCCTATTACCGGGAAAAAGAATCTTAGAGCCCAGGAAATTGCCATGGAAAACAGACTGCCTATTATCTATCTGGTAGACAGTGCCGGGGTTTATTTACCAATGCAAGATGAAATATTTCCCGACAAAGAACACTTCGGGAGAATATTCAGGAATAATGCTATAATGAGCAGTATGGGAATTACCCAAATTGCTGCAGTAATGGGAAGTTGTGTTGCAGGAGGTGCTTACCTCCCTATAATGAGCGACGAAGCACTTATAGTCGATAAAACAGGCAGCATATTTCTGGCAGGCAGCTACCTAGTAAAAGCTGCTATTGGAGAATCTATTGATAATGAAACTCTTGGGGGAGCTACAACCCACAGCGAAATAAGTGGAGTTACAGATTACAAAGCCAAAGACGATAAAGATGCTCTCGATACCATCAAAAATATAGTCGATAAAATTGGGGATGCAGATTCAGCAGGATTCAGTAAAACAGAAACTATACAGCCTAAAGAGAATCCCGAAGATATTTTTGGAATCCTTCCGAAAAGCAGAAGCGATCAGTACGATATGATGGGAATCATTAAAAGGCTCGTAGACGGTTCTGAATTTGAAGAATATAAAGCAGGTTACGGAAAAACCCTTATTACCGGATATGCCCGGATTGATGGCTGGGCTGTCGGCATTGTTGCAAATCAGCGTAAAGTGGTTAAAAATAAAAAGGGAGAAATGCAATTCGGAGGGGTTATTTACTCAGATTCTGCAGATAAAGCTACTCGTTTTATAGCTAATTGTAACCAGAAAAAGATTCCATTGGTTTTTCTACAGGATGTTACCGGCTTTATGGTAGGAAGTAAAAGCGAACACGGGGGCATTATCAAAGATGGGGCAAAAATGGTTAATGCCGTCAGTAATTCTGTAGTGCCTAAATTTACTGTTGTTATCGGAAACAGCTATGGTGCCGGAAATTATGCCATGTGTGGGAAAGCATTTGATCCGAGGCTTATTTTTGCCTGGCCTAGCGCAGAATTGGCTGTAATGGGAGGCGCTCAGGCTGCGAAGGTCCTGCTTCAGATAGAAACAGCTTCTTTAAAGAAGAAAGGTGAAAAAATCACTAAAGAAAAAGAAGAAGAACTATTCAATAATATAAAATCCAGATATGACAGCCAGGTATCGCCATACTATGCTGCGGCAAGGCTATGGACCGATGCCGTTATAAACCCGTTAGATACCAGAAAGTGGATCAGTATGGGAATTGAGGCTGCCAATCATGCCCCTGTCGAAAAGAAATTCAATCTCGGTGTCATCCAGGTATGATAATAAATCGCGAAAATAAACTACCTCGGTGCAAGCGCACGAGGCATTGGTCGGAAACAAATTTTAATTTCGAGGCAAGCCTCGGGGTATTATACCCTTTGGCGGTGCCAATAAAATTCATGAAACAAACATTAAGCAATTTAAAAAATACATCACAAAAGAAAATATTTAAAATTCTTAATGAGAGAACGGAGTGGTTACACACGTTTTCAATTTTATAGTTTACTTACAGTCAAATAATCATTAAAATTTAAACGTGTGAAAAAGTTATTATTATTCGCTTTCTTAACCGGCTTCTCACTAAATGCACAACTCTTATCTGGTGACCGCACATATACAAAGGCAGATACTTTAAGAGGCTCTTTGAGAAAAGAACGAAATTTTGATGTTAGAAAATACCGTTTAAATATTACTGTTAACCCTACTGAAAAATTTATTTTCGGATCTAACAGCATAGATTTTGTACCTCAGGAAAATCTAACGACCATTCAAATCGATCTTTTTGATAACATGAAGGTTGATTCAATTATCAATAATGGTAAAAAACTGGTATATAAACGGGAATTTAATGCTGTTTTTATCGACGGTAACTTCCAAAAAGATACTAAAAGTAACATCGTCTTTTATTACTCCGGAAACCCTATTGTAGCCAAGAGAGCTCCCTGGGATGGCGGATTTGTTTTTAAGAAAGATAACAATGGGAATGACTGGATTGCAACTGCCTGTCAGGGAACAGGTGCCAGTTTGTGGTGGCCCAATAAAGATCATCAATCTGATGAGCCTGAAGAAGGTATGTCTGTTAAAGTTGCGGTTCCAAACGGATTAATGAATGTTTCCAATGGTCGTTTTAAAGGCAAGAAAGATCTGGGTAATGGATATACACGTTGGGATTGGGAAGTCATCAACCCCATTAATAATTATGATGTAGCTCTCAATATTGGTGATTATGTGCACTTTGGAGAAACATATAAAGGCCTGGATTTGGACTATTATGTACTACGATATAATTTAGAAAAAGCCAAGGTTCAGTTTGAAGAAGTAAAGCCAATGATGGATTGCTTTCAAGAAAAATTTGGAGAATATCCATTTAAAGAAGATAGTTTTAAACTTGTAGAAACACCACATTTAGGCATGGAACACCAAAGTGCCGTTGCTTATGGTAATCAATATAAAAAAGGGTATTTAGGCAGTGACTTATCTGGTTCCGGTGTCGGTTTAAAGTGGGACTTTATCATTATACACGAAACCGGACATGAATGGTTCGGTAATAGTATTACTGCTTCTGACATTGCTGATATGTGGATTCACGAAAGCTTTACCTCCTATTCTGAAAATGTATATACTGAATGCAGATGGGGCTATGAAGCAGGCCAAAAGTACGTTAACGGCACAGGTAAAATGGTTCAAAATGACATCCCTATTATCGGGGATTACGGTGTAAACAGCGAAGGTAGCGGCGATATGTATTACAAAGGCGCCCTAATGCTTAATACCATACGGCACATTGTTGACAATGATGAAAAATGGTGGAAGATTTTACGATCTTACTCAGAACACTTCAAACATCAGATAGTTACCACCAAGGATGTTGTAACCTATTTTGAAAAAGAATCAGGGTTAAGGTTAAAACCTGTGTTTGATCAGTACTTAAGATATGCCGATATTCCAATACTGGAGTTTCAACAAAACGGTAAGAATCTTTTATATCGGTGGAAAGCCGACGTTGATAACTTCGATATGCCTGTTGACATTATCCAGGAAGGAAAAGAAGTCCGTTTAAAACCAAGTAAATCCTGGAAAAAATTAAAGCGAACCGGCTTGAATGACTTAAAAGTAAAACGTTCTGAGTTTTTTATCAAAGTAAAGTACCTCGGGGCAAGCCCACGAGGCATTAAAGGGAAAGCCTAAATAACATTTCGGCGCAAGCCCTTGTGAAATCCTCCTAACGGAATTTCACAAGGGCTTGCGTCGGGGCTCCTGATAGCTACACGGATAAATCTCGATGATCGAGTAAACGAGCTGTAAAGCCTCAAGCTCGGATCCATAAATTAATTTTCATAAATCATTGAAATTACGTAAATTAGAGTGTCCTCCACCTCGAGGATTGGTCATGTAAAATTTTTTCGGAAATATTTTACAGAGATATCCCTACGAGGAATTAAAAAAATATGTTGGTTCTAAGCACCCGGAAAATTATCGAACAAGGTACATAAATCATTATCATCCAGTAAAAACACTCTATCATGGGAACAGTAAAAACATTAAATAAGTGGGCTAATGCCCATACTTATTATCCGTTAGATCTCGTACGCATTGCTTTAGGTGTATTTTTATTTTTTAAGGGAATACATTTTATAGGGAACACCGAACTTTTAATTGAACTGATCGATCCTTTAAAGAACTGGGCCGGATCGTTGATGATGGTACATTATGTAGCTCCTGCTCATTTAATAGGTGGACTGCTAATTGCTTTCGGGCTTTTAACACGTTGGGCTATTATAGCGCAATTACCTATACTTATTGGTGCCCTGGCTATCAATTTCTTTGGTCCGATGGATACAAAAAGCTTTTTAACAGCTTTAATAGTACTTATTGTTTGTGCGTTCTTTTTAGTTTACGGAAGCGGAAAACATTCTGCTGATTACTATTTTAAAATGCAGAAATAATTAAATCAACTTTAAGGTTGCTGATCTTAACACCTTACCATTTTCAGATTCTGTGAATTCAGGAATGGTGTAAATTTCCTTTGGCACTTCGAGTTTAGTAATTGTCTTTAAGTTTTTTATATTTTTTAATTGCTGATCTTTATCTATCTCAGTCCCTTCTATAACGAGTATCAGTTGTTCGCCCAGAGTTTCATTTTTTTCCGAAGCCACGAAAAATCGATTTGCTATAAGATCAGCCAGTTTTGCTTCTATCTGCTCGGGAAACAATTTTACACCTCCGGAATTAATTACATTATCGATACGACCCAACCATTCAAATTCGGTTTCAGAAATGAGGTTTACTACATCATTAGTCACTATAGCTTCATCACTTAGCTTAGGAGCATTTATAACAAGGCATCCTCTTGTATCTGTACTAAGAAACACTTTAGGCAAACTCTTAAAATGTGTTTGCTTGCCATTTAACGGGTTCAACCTTTTTACCGCAATATGTGTAATTGTTTCCGTCATACCATAAGTACTGTAAAACCTGGTAGATTTTGACTGCAGATTATTAAACAATTGTTTCCCTACAGCCGCACCTCCAATGATAACCTGATCTATTAATTCAATTTTATCGAGTGAATTTTCTACTTGCGCCGGAATCATGGGTACAAAGTCGTAGTGTTTTTCTATATTCTTTATAGGCTGCAAACCGGGTTCGACACATTCTATTTCTAATCCCAGGATCATAGCCCTTACCAACATCATTTTACCTGCTATATAGTTGGCAGGCAAGCATAATAAACTAGTATTCCCGGGCTTCAATCCAAAAAAATCTCCGGTGGCAATGGCTGAATTAACCATATGCTTTTTTTTTAAGCTGATTTGTTTTGGTGTTCCTGTAGACCCGGAGGTATGCACCGAAACCTCATCTGAAGCACTTAACCAGTCTAAAAGAAAATCACCTATTATATTTTCATACTCTGCTCCTTCCTTTACAAAACTATATGCAGCTTCTACTAATTCTTCCCTGTTGTAATGATGACCATTCAACTTAAACCGATTGTGTAATTTATCAAATGATGGTATCATAGATCTTCTAATGTGGCAATTTATCTTTAAGTATTCCGTATAAAAAAGTACCGAAAACTGCTGAAATTAAAACCAGGAATACCGGCACATATCCTGCGCCAATCAATACAAACAATGGTCCGGGACACGCTCCAACCAGAGCCCAACCCAACCCAAATATAATTCCCCCGAAAAGGTTCCGCTTAAAAGAACTGTCTTTCGGTTCTATGGCTATCGGTTTTCCGTCAAAAGATTTAATTTTAAACCTCTTGATACTCCATACAAAGAAGCTTCCAAAAACCAGTGCTGTCCCTATAATTCCGTACATATGAAAGGCTTCAAAACGAAACATTTCATATATTCTAAACCAGGAGGCTGCCTCAGATTTGTACAGAACAATTCCGAATACTAAACCAATTATAATATATAACAATTTCTTCATACCTGTTTAAAAAATTAATGGATATAACAAATGAACCATTATCAAACCACCTATAAAAAACCCGATTACGGCAATCAGCGATCCCTTTTGAAAATTACTTAATCCTGATATAGCATGCCCGGAAGTACACCCGCCGGCATATCGGGCACCAAAACCTACTAAAATCCCTCCTGTTATTAAAATGATGAGAACCTTAGGGTTCGACAGGGCTTCTGTAGAGAATAATTCATCAGGCAAGTAGGCGTTGTTACTACTGAAATTCAATTTTTCCAGAGCTTGTAATGTTGTTTCATTGAGTTGAGGAATGCTATTATCTGATAAAAAATGTACCGCTATATAACCGCCTGCAGCTGCTCCTAAGACCGTTAATAGGTTCCAGCTGTCCTTTTTCCAATCAAAACGAAAAAAAGCACTGGCTTTAGCTGCTCCGCATAGTGTACAAATGGTTTTCAAATTTGATGACATCCCAAACCTTTTTCCCAGAAGTAAAAGAAAAAGCATTATCAAGGATATTAAAAAGCCGGAAACATACCATGGCCACGGTTGCGAAATAAACTCAATCATATCTTAACAGCGTAATTATTTAAACTGTGAAAATACTATATTTTAAATAAAAGTAAGTAGAACGGATAACTTTATTAAATAAAAAAGAGGGTGTCTAAAAAGTCTTTTTGATTATTGAATCAGTTCTTTTTAGACACTCTCTTTTAAGCTACAAAATACAAGTGATTAGTTTATTTTACCGAACAAGCATCACCTTCATTTTTAACCCCTAGTTTTATCAGGAATTTTTCCATTAAACACCATTGTGTAAATGCCGATTGAAACAAGTTCGCACCTACAAAAAGAGTAAACCACAACCAGTTTTCATTTACAAACATTCCTAAAACAACACTTATCATCACAAATGTTCCTGCAATTGCTCTTATATACCTGTTCACCATAATTATTAATTTTAAGTTTATATCCATTTTTCGACAGGAACCACAATCGCCTTAACTGGGTTATTAGTTTCTATCTGATTATTAAACGCTTTAATAAGCTCAAAAACCTTATCTGTATTCTCATCTTCTGTAAAAGAAAAGAACATGGCAGATTCTATAGCATCTTTCTCTGTTAGAAACCAATTTGCAATCAGTTTTTCCGATAAAAGTTCTTTATATCCATGGATATCAGAACCACTATAGCGTTCTATTCCGGCCTCCTTAAACAGTTTTAAAATGTCTTCCTGAAATTCCTCAACGACGGTTACTAATAAGAGTTTCATATTATCTATTTATGATTTTTGCGTTCAATTAAATAATATACCAACGGAACAACCAACAGCGTCAGTACCGTGGATGCTATGGTACCTCCCATTAAAGAGATTGCCAACCCTTGAAATATCGGATCAAATAAAATTACAAATGCACCTATAACTACCGTACCGGCCGTTAAAAGAATCGGAGTTGTTCTTACAGCTCCTGCTTCAATCACAGCCTGCTTTAAAGGAACTCCCTCTGCTAGTCTTAAGTTTACAAAATCGATAAGCAATACAGAGTTACGTACCATTATCCCTGCTAAAGCGATCATCCCTATAAACGAGGTAGCAGTAAAGAAAGCTCCCAACAACCAATGGCCTAATACAATACCGACCATCGATAAAGGAATGGCTACCATCATAACAATCGGTGCTTTAAAATTCTGAAACCACCCCACAATCAGCATATAAATGATGATGATTACCCCTAAAAAGGCTATTCCCAGATCTCTGAACACCTCTAAGGTTATTTGCCATTCACCGTCCCACTTAACAGTATAATTATCCTCTAATTCAGGCTGTTCAATATATAATTCATTCATCGTATACCCCTCCGGCAACGGCAACTCCTTTAACCTGTCTGTCATTCCCAGTATGGCATATACAGGACTCTCTAAAGTACCAGCCATATCTGCCATCACATAAACCACGCGTTTTTGGTTCTTTCTGTAAATACTTTTTGCTGCTGTAACTTCTTTGATGTTTACCAAATCGGCAACAGGAACCATGGTACCTTCCTTAGATTTTACTCTAAGTTGGGATATTCCGGAAATAGTTGATTTCTCTTTTTCATCTAATGCCAGAACAAGTTCAACCTGATCAACAGCCAGTTCATCATACAAAGTAGTTACCGGGCGCTCTGAAAGAGCCATATTCATAGTATATACAACCTGTTGGGGAGCAACCCCGTACAACATAGCTTTCTCTTTGTCGACAATAAACTGGTATTCCTTCTGATCGGCTTCTACCATCCAGTCGATATCAACAACGTCTATTGTATTATGTAACAGCGTTTGTATTTGATCAGCCACAGCTATTTGCCCTTCATAATCCGGACCGTACACCTCGGCAACTATAGTTGATAAAACCGGAGGTCCGGGGGGAACCTCAACTATCTTTACATTCGCATTATACTTGGATGCTATTTCCTGAATATCCGGGCGTAACAGCTTGGCTATATCGTGACTTTGGAGATTTCTATCGTGCTTATCCGTCAAGTTTACCTGAATATCAGCCATGTTACTTCCTCCCCTCAAATCGTAATGCCTTACCAAGCCGTTAAATGTAATTGGTGCTGAAGTACCAACGTACGACTGATAGTTTACTACCTCGGGACGAGTAGCCAGGTACTGACCTATTTCTTTCGCCACTACGGATGTTCTTTCGAGGGTTGTACCTTCGGGCATATCGATGACCACCTGAAATTCATTTTTGTTATCAAACGGAAGCATCTTAACAGCAACCGATTTTGTAAAGAACATACTTACAGACCCTGCCAGTAATGCCATGGTGATTCCTAAAAAGATCCACCTTTTCTTTTTATTCTCTATCAGAGGCCTTTCAAACTTTTCATAAATTCTGTAGATATAAGAATCTTCGAGTCGTTTTTCTTTTTCTTCTTTATCCTTCTTCTTTTTATCCTTTTCCCTTAAAAACAGATATCCTAAATATGGAGTAATAGTCAGTGCAACAAAAAGTGACAAGATCATTGCTATGGAAGCTCCGATCGGCATCGGACTCATATAAGGCCCCATAAGTCCGGATACAAATGCCATCGGTAATACCGAAGCTATTACTGTGAATGTGGCTAAAATAGTTGGATTACCAACTTCATTAATCGCATACAAAGCTGCTTGTTTAAAAGGCAATCGCCTCATCTTAAAATGCCTGTGCATGTTTTCCGCTATAATGATGGAATCATCTACAACAATACCGGTAACAAATACCAAAGCAAATAAAGTAATACGATTAAGTGTGTAATCAAGCATATAGTAACTTAGCAACGTTAAGGCAAAAGTGATTGGTACTGACAAGAAAACCACCAAACCACCACGCCATCCCATAGCAAGCATTACTACTAAAGTTACTGCAACAATGGCTCCGATAAGATGCAATAAAAGCTCTGAAACCTTTTGAGAAGCTGTTTCTCCATAATTACGGGTAACTTCTACATGAACATCGTCAGGAATCAGGGATCGCTTTAAATGTTCTACTTTATCAAGAATTACCTCCGATATTTTCATTGCATCGGCTCCTTTTCGCTTTGCTATAGAAATAGTTACAGCCGGATACTCAGAATTATAAGTCGTTGATTTAATGTCAGCCTGACCAAATCCGTGAGAAACGTAATTTTTGGGGATTTCCGGTCCGTCAACAACCTGAGCAATTTGCTTCAGGTATATCGGCTTGTCCTGTTGTATTCCGACCACCAAACGCTCCACATCATCTACAGATTGAATAAAATTGCCTGTATTTACAATAAATTCTGTATCTCCCTTGTCAAAGCTTCCAGCTGCCAACTGCTGATTATTTGCCTTCATCATTTCCGCTACCGATAGAAAATCTAAACCACTGGCTGCTAATTTTTCTTTATCCAATACAACCCGAAGCTGACGGTTCCGACCTCCGATCTTACGAGTGGTAGAAACATCCTTTACTTTTTCTATCTCATTCGTCAGTTCCTGGACTATCTGACGTAATTGATAATCATCGTAATTTTCACTCCATAAAGTTAGTCCCAACATGGGAACATCATCAATGGCCCTGGTTTTTACCAAAGGCATGGTAACTCCCTGAGGCATAATATCCATATGCTTATTTATCTCATTGTACAGTTTTACGAACGATCGTTCTATATCTTCTCCAACGTAAAACTGTACGATGACCATTCCTTGTTCCTTCATAGACGTAGAATACACATACTCTACCCCACTGATATTTGAAATAAGCTTTTCTAATGGTTTTATAACTCTCGACTCAACTTCCGTCGGACTGGCACCGGGGTATCCTACGAAGATATCTGCCATCGGAACATCGATTTGAGGCTCCTCTTCTCTGGGGATTAAAAACGAACTGTAAACTCCTATAATCATAAATACGACCATGAGTAAAACAGTAAGCTTTGAACTTATAAAACCTTTGGCTATTTTTCCTGCTAATCCTTCTTTCATGGTTATGATTATTCTATTGAAACCTTGGCTCCGTTATACAATTTACTTCTGGCACTTACTATATAACTTTCATCAGCAGAAAATCCTGAAAGTACTTCTACCATATCTCCGTATGTCTTTCCCAACCGCAACCAACGCAATATGGCAGTGCCTTGGGTACTTACAGTATAAACCCCTGTTAATTGGCCCTTGGTTACGATTGCATTCTTAGGTAATAGTACCACGGATGAAGCAGGCTCCGATTTTACAGGAAACTGAACTGTAGCATACATTCCCGAGAGAATTGAAGTGTCAGTACCGGTGAGTACGGCTTTTACCAGATACTGTCCTCCGGTATTCTTTGCAGATGTACTTATTTCTGTTATTTTTCCTTTTACAGCCTTGTCTATGGATCTTATAAAAACATCGACATCAATTCCGGATCTTATCCCGGAAATTTCACTTTCAGGTACCATGGCTGTTACTTCAAACTGTCCCGGACCTTCAACAGAAACTAAAGGTACCCCGGGATTAGCCATATCTCCTTCATCTGTAAAAATATTGGTAATTGTTCCGTTAAATGGCGCTCTTATATTTACATAAGCAAACTGTGCATCTATTTCATTTTTCATTTGCATGGCTGCCTCTAAACGTGCTTCAGCCATTTTAAAGTGAGCTGTCATATCATCCATTTCTTTTTGAGATACACTCTTCTGATCATAGAGATTTTTGAATCGATCATAATCTTTCCCGGCGTTATTATAAGCTGCTTCAGCCTCCGTAATTTTAGCTTTTACCTGAGCTCTCCGGGCCTGCAGATCGCTATTACTTATAGCTATTAAGAGTTGTCCCTTCTTAACCGTTTGTCCGACATTAACATGGATCGTATTCACATACCCCATCATCCGGGTACTGAGATTGGCACTGTTAACAGCCTCCACTTTACCGCTGGCACTTATGAATCTTTCCTTTTTATCGGCATTCACCTTAGTTACCTTTACCGGAATTTTTTCTGTATACCCCGTTTTAGCTGTTTCATCAGTTCCACAAGAAGTAAGAGTGAACATTCCAAATGCCATTGCTATCAGAAATTTATTGCTTTTCATTTTTTATCCTTTAGTTAAAAATTGCAGGTATGATTGTGTGTAATTATATTCAAAAACCGTTTGATTATACTCCAATTGCTTTTGAGCATACTTTGTCTCTGACATCAATAAATCTGATGTCTTCTCCAGGCCCTCATTAAATCTGTTGGTGCGAATACGTAATGACTCTTCAGATTGGTCGAGCGCCAAACGAGTGAGCTTTAATTTATTCTTGGTATCCTCAAACATTCTCATGGCCCTGTTCAGTTCTAATTCACTTTGAGACAGATACTGTTTATATTCCAATTTGGACTTCTCATATAAAGCTTTGCTTTTCTGGATTTTGCCAAATCGCTTACTTCCTTCTAAAACATCCCATGTTAACTGAGCACCGAATACATAGCCATTAGCTCCCGTTTTAAATATTTCATCATCATATAATTCGTAACTTCCAAAGGCGTTTAAACTTGGTGAAAATGTCATTTTATCGGCTTTAAAATTTTGCTTATATGCTTCAGAAACATATTCCATCGCTTTAATATCCGAACGCCCCTCATCCACTCTGCCGGAAATTGATTCATTCGCCGAAACATCAATCGAAAGGCTCTCTGCTGGTTTTAAAGTCACACCCGTTTCTTCGTCTATTAAAAACGTTAGGTAATCAGATGCATTTTTAACATTGCTCTTGGCACTTTGTAGCTGATTTTGAACTTCAGATACGCGTACTTCTACTGCCAATACATCTGACTTTTGAAGATAGCCCTGTCTGAAACTATTTTCAGCGATCTTTAAATTCTCAGTCGCAGCATTCAGGGCTTTTTCCATTACTTCAACGGCCTTATATGCCAACTGTAATTGCATATAGGCTTTTTCTGCTTCTAAGTTTAAATAAGCTGCTGTACGTTGCGATTGTAATACAGCAGCTTCCATTTTGGCCTTAGCTGCTTTCCGCTGATAAACCCCATCTATATTGATAAGTGGTTGTTGTACTTGTATCACCGTGGCATAATTCTCAATCTGGTCAGGACTATTTAACAAAGCAGGATTAAAATCATTTTGGGTTAATACCTCTTGATTCAGTTTTGATCCAAAAGCCATTAACGGATTCGTGGTTGCCATCCCCGTGTACGAGACAGTAATATTCGGCAAGAATAAAGAGTTGGTTTGTCTATAATCTCCCTGAGTACTTAAAATATCTTGTTGCGATATTTTTAATGACATATTGCGTTCTGCTATCTTTTCTAAAACTTTTGTCTTGGAAATTGAAACGACTTCTTGAGCTTTTAACCCATGCCCATAAAAGAATATGCTTATAAATGCTATTTGAAAGATTCTTTTCATGTGTTTATTTTTTGTTGCTTTTTCGCTCACATATAATCTTTGACGGTCAAAATAACCATTGTGTTGTGTACCGAGCGGTTACTTTAACCATATCGATTTCATTGATTTTAAATTTATATGAGCAAAATTACGTTTGCAGGCAAGGCCAGTCAGTAACTAATGTTACCAAGAGATTTATAAGGTTAAACAATAAGTATTCTCAAAGGACATCAGTAAAAAATGCCCCGAAAGGCATCTTTAAACAAAAACCAATCATTAATTTAATCCTTATTCACTCTTCGTGATTTGAGATCTTCACAAGAAATATTTTGAGGCATCCCCTCTAATTACTGTCGAGTTTATTTTTATCAAAGCTTATACTCCAAATCCCTCTGACTTCATTGACTGAATAACCTATAGCTTCAGGGTACTTATTTTTAAAAGTACCATAGACTTGGGGAATAATATCTTTTTCAGGGGTTCCATGGCATTGTAAGCACACAGCATCTCTCATTTTTGCATTATCTGGGGATGGTGCTTTTAAAAAAGTCATCAAATCGTCGGTAAATACTTTCTTTGTAGTTTCATCATCAGTATAATGAGCTTTGATAGCCACCATTGAAGGGGCAACGCTGTTTTGCTGATCGGCAGATGGACTATGACAGAGATAACATTTGTTTTCCATCAGTTTTTTACCGGAATGCGGGTTCCGGACTATTATATCAGCCTTGTTTTTTACAAAAGTGTTTTTTTGGGTAGAATTCTTACACCCGGCAAATAAGAATACAAACAATAATAGTATCCACAGATTTTCATCGAATGTCTTTTTATCGAATCTATACAGATGGTAAATGTATAGATTCAAGAAAAGGCATGCTGTAACCTTAGTTACATAAGAACTAAATTCATGCCTTTATAAAATATGAATCCGTTAAAGATCATTGATCTTTATACTATTTCTGTTTAAGGAAATTTTTCCGTCGTTCTCAAGAGCTTTTAATAATCTGGAGACTACCACTCTTGACGTATGAAGATCGTAGGCTATTTCCTGATGAGTTGTACTAATTACATCATCTCTTGTTACCATTGCCTTGTCCCGCAAATATTTAAGCAGCCTCTGATCCATCTTTAAAAAGGCAATTGTATCAATTGCTTCCAGCATTTCGTTCAATCTGTTCTGGTAACTTTCCAACACAAAACTTCTCCATGAGCTGTATTTTGCCATCCATTCTTCCATCTTTTGAACAGGAATCATTATTAAGGTAGCATCAGTTTCTGCTACTGCCCTGATTTCACTCTTTTTCTGTCCCATACAACATGCAAGGGTCATGGCACAGGTATCTCCTCCCTCAAGAAAATATAAAAGCAATTCATCACCCTCAGAATCTTCTCTCATTATTTTAATGGCACCGGATATTACCAAAGGCATCGATTTTATATAATCTCCGATTTCAATTAACTTTTCACTTTCAACCACTTCTTTTATAGTGGCTATCTTGTTAATTTCCTCTATCAAGGCATCTTCAAAAATATACCCGTATTTATCCTTTATTTCGCTTACCATAATACTTAATTCAGATTACAAGATACTTTATTCGTAAGAATACAGAAAGAATTTTAAAGAATTAAAAAAGGAGAGTTAACAACTGTCACACTCTCCTTTTAATGAAAAACTTAAAAATAAAATATGTACTCTATTTAGGAATCATCCAATAAGAATAATTATAAGACGCATAAGGTAACATGTAGTTTTCTAAAGGTAAGGCCCCCCAGCTATTGATACTTCCCAATCCTTGCTGGAAACCGTCTATGTTTACATATACCTCTTCTCGCGGAGATAATTCTCCGGCATGCATCTGGGTCTTTTTTGCACCGGAGTCTAAATCCTCTTTATTAAAATGCAATGCGGATATATTCAGAAGGGATTCGCCATAAACCTTGAGGCTTTTATTATTAGCAGCTGCAAATTCGACCCATCTGACATCCAGCTTGTTCCCGGTTTCTTGTGGCCTGATATATGGAAAATACTGATCGCTGACAGCCCCGGAATACAATCCGACCTTTGCTGCATGTTGCCTGTCGCTATATGCTTCAAAAGGCCCCTTTCCGTACCATTTAATGTTTGTGAATTCTTTTGGAAGGATCATTTCATTTCCAAACTTGAACATATTGGTATGATTACCTCTTACCTTCTTAAAATCATTAGTAACTTTAATAATGCCCCCGGCCGAAATCTCAAAAGTTTGAGTATAGGTGGCATCTCCATCAAATATATCCTTAATAATACTAACCTGTAACTTACTATTTGAAACGCGTCTTATACTAAAATCTATTTCAGCCTTTTTACCTGCATCTTTCCATTCGTTATACTTCCTTTGCGTTCCAGCCCCATAATCATTGTCTACAGGTGCTCTCCAAAAATTCACCTCGGGTCCTTTTTCAATCATCTTGGTTCCATCGTACTCATATGATGTCATGATACCCTTAGCCTTATCAAAGGTGATACTAAAATTATCTCCAAAAACCTGCAACATATTATTATTCAATCCCTTGTAAGATATTTTATCTCCATTTACTTCCGGAGCTACTACCATGGCTGCTTTAAGTAAAAACTGTTCATAAGCCACTTCATGGCCAGCAGATAAAAGCTTCTCTTCCTTTTTTAAAACTACGCTCAGGTTTAAAAAGTATTCAGTCCCTTCTTTAAAATCAGTTCTGAATGGAATTGTAAAAGATTTTTTTTGCTGGGGAGCCATGTTTATATTCTCCATGCTTCCACTTTCTTTTACCACACCATTGGCTATTACTTCCCAATTCAGTTTATAGTTTTCCAGATCTCTGAAGAAATACCAGTTTTTAATGTCTATTACCCCTTTACTTAAATCATTTTCATAAAACTTTACATTTTGCTGGATGTGTTTTACTTCATAGATATGGGGATTCGGTTTTCTATCCGGTTGTACGAGGCCGTTATTTAAAAAGTTATTAGAACTAGGAGTACCTTCAGGACCAAAATCACCCCCGTATGCATAAATCTCCTTACCATTCTTAACAGTTTTTAATCCCTGATCTACAAAATCCCATATGAAACCTCCCTGTAGCTTATCATATTTTTCATACAGGTCCCAATATTCTTTAAAACCACCCATACTGTTACCCATTGCATGAGCATATTCGCATTGTATCAACGACCTGTCATATTTAGGGTTTTTAGCATATTCTTCCACCCATTTTGGCGTGGCATACATTGGCACATACAAATCCGTGTTCCATTCCAAACCTGCACGCTCATATTGTACCGGCCTGGTATCATCCATTTCTTTAGCCAGTAAATAAGTGTTATAGAAGTTATACCCGTTGCCAGCTTCATTGCCCAATGACCAGATAACGACAGAAGGATGATTTTTATCTCTTTCGATCATCCGTTTTGTACGCTCCATATGAGCTTTTAACCACTTAGGATTGTTTGCCAGGGTTCGGGTTAAATCATATCCCATACCATGAGACTCGATATTAGCTTCATCTATGACATAAATTCCATATTCATCACATAATTCATACCAGTAAGGATCGTTTGGGTAATGACAAGTACGTACTGAATTGATATTGTATTCCTTAAAGATCTGAATATCTCTTAACATTTCTTCTTTTGAAACAACATGCCCTGTTTCCGGATTATGCTCATGTCTGTTAACCCCTTTAAAAAGTATTGGTTTACCGTTAACTAAAAAACGACCGTTTTTTACTTCTGAAGTTCTAAATCCTACCTTTCTGGAAATGGCTTCTGAAACCTTACCTTTACGATCTTTATGAATAATGTTGAGCTCATACAACTCAGGTAACTCTGCACTCCAAGGAATTACGTTATCTATTTTTGCGCTAAAATGGACTGAAGAATTTTTCCCGGCTTCAATGGCATATTCCTGCTCAGAGACAAATATTTTTTCTCCGCTTTTAATCAGTTCAACCTGAACAGTTCCTTTTTTTGACTTCGCCTGAAGGTTTGTCAAATCTACATCTAAACCAAAGTCTCCATCGGTATAGTTATTGATCAAACCGGATTTAACAGTATAATCTTCTATAAACGCTTTAGGTCTTGAATACACATAAACATCTCTTTCTATCCCGGAAAGTCTCCAGAAATCCTGACACTCCAGGTAACTCCCGTCACTCCATCTGTATACCTCCAGGGCAATTGAGTTTTTACCCTGTATCGCATAATCAGTTATATTAAATTCAGCAGGAAGTTTTGATCCCTGGCTATACCCTACTTTTTTACCGTTTATCCAGATATAAAATGCAGACTTAACTGCTCCCAAGTGAATAACTATTTCATTTCCGTTCCAATCAGATGGTATATCGAAATCTCTTTTATACGATCCTACCGGATTATATCCGTCTGGTATATCCGGAGGATTTGGATTGGTCGGATTAAAAGGGTACTCCGTATTGGTGTAAATAGGAATACCATAGCCTTCAACCTCCCAGTTAGAAGGCACCTTTATATCGACCCACTTACCGGTATCATAGCTCTCTTTATAAAAATCTACCGGTCTGGATTCCGGGTTTTTCGACCAGTTGAATTTCCATGTACCATTCAGCAAAACATATCTTTCTGATCTTGATAAATCATCCGACTTTGCAATATCCAACGCTTCATAGGCAAAAAATGAAGCCCGAGGGGATATTTTATTGATCGCTATTACATCAGGGTTCTCTATAACCGGATCTAATGTTTGCCCATGTAAATTAAGAGCCCCTGCGAACAACAGGAGACCTAGTTTCTTAAAAATTTGATTCATTGTTAGTTTGTTCTCGTTCTATTAACCGATTTTGATTTAGTGTAGTTTTCAATTACATGCACAATATATTAACAGACCATGCATAAACAAAAAATGCCCTACCAGTTTGTAGAGCATTTGTATGAAAAAAAACATCATGAACTTTGTTATTTTTTATTCACTATCCAGGTATTAATGCTGTTGTATTTACCTTCAATTACAATTTTATATGTTTCGGATGAGTCTGCATCCATATCCAGGATGATATTTTCTTCTCCCGATTTTACCTTTCCTACAAACTTATAAACGTCTTCTCCTCCATGTTTAAAATTGTTTGAACTGCTAATCCATATTTTCAATTTTTCTTTAGGGTTGTACGTTTTCCATCTTAGTCGCACCTTATTATCATTTATCTTTTCGGCCCTGGCTTTTGCTACCGATATTTTTCCTGTAATTGAAGTCCCGTCAATTTCCCTGAGCTGTTTTTCAGCAGGTTTTAATTTTAGTTCATTTAACATAGCCGGCATAATGTCTACAACGCCGGGGATTTCCTCTTTAAAATAAGAATTCAAATGATTCGAATTCGTAACAATCCATGTTGAACGCTCTCTATCGCTTTGTCCTCCATGATGCTTTCCTGTACTTTCATCACGACCGTGATCCGTAGTTATAAAAATGGTCCAATTCTCATGAAAGTTTTCCTTTCGGTACTGGATTGATCTCCATAATCTACCTATCTGACCGTCCATGGTTTTAATAGCGTCATAAAACTGTTTACTATCACCGAATTTATGTCCCATATCATCCGTATATTCCAGGTACACCCATAATAAATCCGGGGCATGTTGTTTTATGTAATTTGCAGCGCCATTTGTTACATGTTCATCTATTTTATGAATAAACAACCTATCATCTCCATGCGGAAATTTTATGGTGTCATGTTCGAATCCGTCAAAATGATCGTCTAATGTTATGTTTCCGGTTTCCGGCTTTCCTTCTCCTATTAACTTTGTTCTATTATCAAGCCATGTAGAGAAAACAGCAGTCTTAAGGTCCGGCCTTAATTCTTCTGCAAAACGAAATATCGTCCAATAATTATAATTGGGCGCTTTAATGCTGTTTCCCCAGACATTGTGTTTATTTACCCATGTTCCGGTTAATAAGCTGTTATACCCCACAGCCGAAATAGTCGGGGTTTGCGAATAGTCGTCTTTTTTACCCCCAACATATGCCCTGGTATAACCTCCATCTTTAGAAATAGCATCGAGATTAGGGGTTTCTATTTTTTCAAGAACATCGGCTGAAATTCCATCGACTATTACGAATACTACTTTATCCTTATTATTCTGAGCTCTGGTCAAGCTTAAAACAAAACACAGAATGAGAGATGCAATTAATGGTGTTTTCATGTATTTATTTTTTATAGAATTGAAATGTTGTAACTATAAAACCATGATCTGAAGGATACATGATTTCCTGGCCATTTATCTCAAAAGGTTCATTAAAATGTTCTTTATAGGCTTCTGATCTGACCGCCTTTAGAGTGGTACCCTTATAAAAGATATAATCTATACGATGTTCATCTTTTTTATTTTTTGTATCCCATGTTATACCAGGGTATTTTAAAGGATCAGGATTCATTTCTCTATACGAGTCTATTAAGCCTATATCTTCGAGTACTTTGGTTGAATACCAGGGAACGATCAGATCATTATGGATCTTTCCGGTTTCTTTTCCCCAGTCTAAGTGGGAAGGGGTATTCATATCGCCTCCGATAATCAGGGGAATCAAATCAGCCTCAGCAGCGTATTTTTTAAAGCAGGGCAATACTTTCTGAATCATTTTATACTTTATTCCTGTCTTTTCCCAAGCTAAAAGTTCTTCCGTTGTTTTACCCATATTTTCCGGTTCGTCATGCCATGGCTCGTAGTGAAACCAATTAGAAAAGAAATTCACCGCCTGATTCTCAATAATGATTTCCCTTCCGCCAAGATAAAAAGGATGATCTGTGTCTATCCTTTTCCCGAAGGGAAACCTGCTGATAATGGATAAGTTGACATTTTTATCATCTGGGACTGTATCTTCAGGAGCTATCAGGTGAAAATTAAACCCTAATGCATCGGCTATAAACTTACCTGAACCATAGGTTTCTACCATTAAAATAACATCCGGATCAATCTCTTTTATAATTCGAACGGCTTTCTGAGGGCCATTTTCTATATCATTGGCACCGTGCAGTATATTCCAAGCCATTACCTTAAAGGTAAACGGCTTATCCTGAGCTACAGAATTGAAGTAGAAAAGAAGCAATAAAATATGATATCCTTTCCATTTCATCATTACCTGATTGTAAAAGTTCCCAGTACTCCTTTGTGGTCTGAGGGCCATTTATCTTTTGGCTCCAAGAACTTATCTTTAGAGGCATCATCATTTACTACCTGTCCTTTCACTATAGTTTCTGGCGGACCAACAATGAACACATCATCCAACATCAGTCTGTCATCATTCCTGTAATAAATAAAGTCTATACGATCCCTGTCATCAGCCTCCGGAGTCCAGATCATTTCAGATATTTCTACATCCTTATTATAAGCTTCCCACGTGAAACCGGGATGTGTAACCGGATCCGGATACTTTACACGATAAGCATCCAGATATCCTTGTTCCTGAAGTGTAACGCTATTATGCCATGGTACCACGGTTCCGTTATGATCATACATGTCTTTTGTAGCATTTGTCCAGTCTAAATGGGATGGCTCATTAAAATCTCCTGCCAAAAAAACAAGGTTCCCTTTTTTTGCTTCCTGTGAAGCATCCTCAACAAACAGGTTAATTGCTTCATCTCTTTGAGATGCTATATTTTGTTCTAATATTTTATTCACATCCAATACAGGCTCGGGTAATTTCTTCCATGTTATACCATCATATCCCCTTGGCAGGTAACAAGCATAATGAGTATAATCCAAATGAGCTGCATAAACAGCCATCCGTGTTTCATCATTAATGCTCACAATACATTTCGTTAGTGACGAAGAATTAATTTCAGGGGTCGATAATATTGGAAATTTAGATAATATGATGGGTGATTTGCCTGAATTAAAAGAATTGTATGCAACTCCTGTTTTTTTAAGTTCGGCAACCAGTTTTGTACTGAAAACTACATTGTCGTAATTGTTAATCTCGCATAACATTACTATATCCGCCTCCGATTGTAATATAACATCTATCAAGGCCTGAAACCCTCCTTCTACCCGGTTCGTTTCGTGCCAGGTATTCAACGAGAGTACCTTTAGCGACTCTTTTTGTATAGGTTCAGGCACTTCTTTGCTTTGTTCCTTATCCTTATCGGAATTGCATCCTACCAGCGTTACCAGACACATCAAAAAAATGCTTATCGATATTTTTTTTACCATTCTTTTCTGTTTTAAAAAGAAGGGAGTGTCTCTCCCTTCTTTGATCAACCAAATTTAAATAACTAACTATAAAAAAATACAGTTACTACAAGCGTATTCTATTATTGGAAGTATACCAGTATTCCCAGATTTCACCTTCTAGCCAATATACCTCAAATTCAATTAATATTTCTCCGGAACAGACATCATAGGTCCCTTCTCCAACCTGTCTGAACTGATATGTATATCCACTACTATCCGTACCTGCATCAAAGATACCGAATGTCGCCTCTCCCTTTGTAGCCCCTTCGGAAGCTGGTATGAGGGTAACGTCCAAAGTAGCATTTGAGAATGGAGCATATGCCATTAAGTCTCCTGTTAATGTTACCACATTCCCATTTAACACAGAACTTATAGTCGTTGTTCCTTTATCGTTCTGATTACTTAACGTTGCAGCATTAAACACATCAATCGTTCTCGTACATTCATCATCAGCAATCACTATTTTTAACGATGCGTTAGAAGGGTTTTCAATTCCCAATCCGGATTTAATATCCGGATTGCTTATGCTTTCGATATTTAAGCTAAAGCTACGTTCCGAATCACTACCAGAAGCATTATCTATGGTGCTTACAAATAAAGTATCTGAAATAAAACTACCAGGTTTGAATGTAATTGATTTCCCAGAAAGGCTATAGTCAACTCCCTCTTCAACATTATTGTTGATCGTTGCCAGATTGACTGTTATTGCTTCTTTAGGTTCGTAACCATATAACCTGAGTGTTACCGGAACAGATTCTATACTGGCAGCATTCTCGCTTACAGTTATTGTCTCACTCTGGAATGAAATAAATTCAAACACAGGATCATTTACAGTATCATCATCACTACAAGATTGTAATAATACACATACTATCGACAGCAGATATACTAATTTATTTTTTTTCATAACCGTATTTTTATTCTTCTTTTAGTAACCACATTACCCCATTAACATTATCACCCTCCGGATACTGCCTGTTAATAGCCTTTTCCAGATTTGAAAGATTATCATTGATCTCGCTTTGCGGATACATCCATCTCTTAGGAATCACACCATCATTAAGCACTCCTCCACCATCGGTCCTAAACTCCGGAAAACCTGTCCTGCGCTGGTTGTAAAAAGGTTCCCAGCCTGAATTCATAAAGGAAGCCATATACTTTTGGACCAGGATCATTTCGATTCCTTGCTGTGCCACATATTGTACCGAGCTTTGTTGTATATAAGCATCTATCTGAGGCTGGCTTATTTTGTAGAAAAGCATCGAGGCCTCAATACCCTTATAATAGTGTTGTTCCGCACTGGCCGTAATCCACCCACGGGCTGCAGCTTCGGCAAGTGTAAACTCTACCTCTGCATACCCAAGAGCTATTGAAGGCTCATTTTCAGGATCGTTATAGTACCTTTCGTCAATCGGTGAACCATTTCCATTAGCAAGTCTTTCTGTATTTTCACTTAACAAAACACTTCCGTCAAGTCCGCCATAAGCGTTAAAATCATCATTTTCCAAGTCTTTACCATTTACTTCCTTATCTGCTAAAAGAAACAGTCTTGGATCATTTTTAGATTTTAACAAGTTCACATACGACTCATCCAAATAGTAAGCTGTTTTAATACTATTGTTATTGAAGTATGGGTATTCGTTACCGTCTAGATTATGATATGTGAGAGACAGGTTATCTTCATTTGATGTAAAAACAGGAAACTGGGACGGATTGTTCACTATTTCCTGAAAACGGCTTACAATGCCCAATGTAGCATTACCTTCTTTTTTAGACAGTGAAATAAGGACTCTTAAACTCAAAGAATTGATGGCTTTTTTCCATTTTAAGATGTCCCCTTCATAAATCACATCTCCTTTTATCGCACCGTTATTTTCATTTAACAAAGCGTTAGCTGCCTTTAACTCGTCTAATATGCTCAGGTAAATATCTCCTTGTTTATCGTATGCAGGCGAATAATTTCCTTCAGCTCCCTGTAAAGCGTTAAAATATGGAACATCTCCAAAGGTATTAGTTAACTTTAAGAAGATATAAGCTCTGAAAAACTTCCCTAAAGCCAGGTAATTGGCATTTTCTGTTTTTTCAGCTTCTTCTTCCATCTTGATTACCTGCCGTAAGTTATTATAGGCACCAAATCCGGATCGTTGCCAGCTGTAGTACTGACTGCTTGACGAGCCATCTGTATACACCATTTGTCTACAGGCCAGCGCGGCCGATAATGTTACTTCTTGCAAGTTACTCACTTCTATTCCGGTTAATAATAAACCGGGGTCTCCTTCAGTCGTCCGGTTAGGGTCAGACTGGTATTCCTCAAAATCTTTACATCCGACCAAAATGGCGATTAAGATGATACCTAATATTGTATTAAAATTTTTCATCATTTTTATCATTGAATTGATTAAAAGGTTAGGTTAACGTTGAAACCTACATTTCTTGTAGATGGGGTCTGCAAGTTATCTGACCCCGGATCGGGATCTACATTTGGCAGATCAGACCATACGGCAAGGTTTCTTCCTATCAGCGATAAGGATGCTTTTTGAAAACCTATTCTATTCGCAAATGCATCCGGCACATTGTAAGTGAAAATAATTTCCCGGAGCTTTAAAAAGGTTTCGTCGTAGTAATGGTCTAGCAATGCATTACTGGTGTCTTTCATCCAGGAGATATAATTTACCTTAGTGGTGTTTGGTGCATAGACCCGGCTATCATTAATGATATTTCCCTCAATATCATATTCAACACCGCCTTCAACGACTACTACACCGGGACCTATATAAGTTGACTCACCGTTATTAGCGGCATCCCTGTGGTCATTTACGGTTCCCGGATGTGTTCCGCCCCACCACATTTTCTGATTCGTAGACGAATAAATCAATCCTCCTATTCTACCATCTAACGATGCACTTAAACTAAAGTTTTTATAACTGAATTTATTCTGCAATCCATATACCCAGTCCGGGTTATTATTCCCTCTGAATCTTCTATATGAATCCCATAACGGCATCCCGTTCGAACCATAAATCAATTGTCCTCCTGATGTTTTGAGGTATGGGGTATTAAAGATCTGATCTGTTCGTTCGCCAATTTTAATATCGCCGAGTTTGTCCGATCCATCATAAACTTCTTCTAATGTACGTGAACTATGACTCCAGTTCGTAACAACATCCCACGAAAAATTATCTGTTTTAACCGGGGTAGCCGTAAGAACCAGTTCTACACCTCTTGTTTTATATTTATTCCCGTTAATCAATCTGGAAGTATATGCCGATGTTGTAGAAACAGGAACCAACACTAAATTATCTGTATCTGTAATTGTATAATAAGCAACATCTAACCCTAAGCGGTTATTGAAGAAGCGTACATCCAGCCCATATTCATTCGTATCTGATTTTTCAGGTTTTAATGACGAATCATATAATAAACCGGGAAATGTCAGAATAGCATTATTATTCCAGCTTTGTCCTGTATCGTATGCTGACAAATGAGAGTAAGGACCAAAATCATATGAAGCAGGCAAGTTCAGTTCACCATCCCTCACGCTGGCCCATGAACTTCTCAGCTTTACAAACGGATCGCTTGCATCAAAATTCAAAAGATCAGATAGTACCACTGAAAATGACATGGACGGGTAGAAAAATGAATTATTGTTAACCGGCAATGTAGACACCCAGTCATTTCTTCCTGTAACATTAAGATACAGAGCGTTCAGCACTTCTAAATCTAAAGTTGCATACATACTATTTACCTGCTCTTCTCCATTCCAGTTAGAACCCTTTAATGGATTAATCGAATTGTCTATATTATAGAACCCGGGAATGGTTAAACCGTCTGTGTTAACATTCATGTTTCTCCAGCTTCTGTACCTGTTAGACACACCTGCAGTTGCAGAAATTGCAAAATCTTCCGATATATCTTTATTATAGCTTGCCAATAAATCGGTATTTATGCTAAACTGATTGTTGTTTCTTACGAAGTATTCCCCTCTGGAAACGTCTCCGTAACCAACAAAACTCTTGGGGCGTTTCCAGTCCCTGTTCACGTTTGATGAGTTGAATCCGGAACGCAGACTAAAATTCAGGTCGCCCGTAGCCTCATAGTTCAATTGTATTTGTCCGAAGCTATTGTCTTTGTAATATCCCTGAAGGGCCTCATAGGCAATAAAATAAGGGTTATTATACCAGGATTTGTTAAAGTGCCTTTGCTGAACCCCTTCCTGTTCTTCTTCCCAATAATTCCTCAAATCATTTACATCTACATCCGGCCCCGTCCATAATACCAGATTGTACAAGTAGTTAAACGGTCCATAACCCACCTCCGGAAAGTTCCTGGTATACTGCCTGTTATATGTAAGAGCAGCGTCAACCTTTAATTTATCGGTAATTTTGTATCCTCCGGACACATTAAAAGAAGCATTCTTTAAATCCGTATTAGGTACAATCCCTTTCTGATAAACATGCGAAGCAGAAACCCTGAAGTTTCCTTTGTCCGTACCACCACTTACAGCCAGGTTATTAGTAACGATCATTCCTGTCTGAAAAAAATTCTCTACATTGTTTTTACCTCTTGATAAAAAAGGGGTCGGGATTCGTTCACCTGTTACCGGATCTATCGGACTGTTAAACTGAACCGTCTCATAATACCCGCTTGGTGTGGCAGGATCTAACTGATCTAATTTAGGTCCCCAGATCCAACCGGAACCTTCTGTTCCCGATCCAGAACCATTAATATATTCATATACACCATTGTTTCCGTTTCCATAAGTGGACTGTACTTTCGGAATTCTTATAAAATCCGGCTGAAACATAACACTTACATTATAATCAATTGTGGCTTTTCCATCCTTCCCTCTCTTCGTAGTTATCATCAGTGCTCCTCCTCTACCGATAGAACCGTAGAGCGCAGATGCCGTAGCCCCCTTTAAAACACTTATTTCAGCAATATCATCCGCATTGATTTTCCATAGGTCACCATCCGTACTGGGAACACCGTCAATGACCACTAGTGGGCGTCTCCCCCTCAATGAAATTCCCGGGTCCTGAAACAGATCAGTACTGTTTCGGATTTCCAGACCGGCAACTTTCCCTGTTAAAGAGTTTACTACATTAGGCTCTCTGGCTTTCACCAAAGATTCACCTTCTACCTCCTGTACGGCATAGCCCAAAGCTTTGGTTTCTTTTCTGATTCCGAGGGCCGTTACCACAACTTCATCAAGCGCACTTGCCTCGACAAACAACTCTACATTTAAGGTTGACCGGCTCCCTACTTTAAGTTCAATAGTTTTAAAACCAACATACGAAATAACCAGTACAGTCTCTGATGAAGGTATACTGATAGTGAAGTTCCCATCAAAGTCAGTTACCTGACCCGATGTAGTTCCTTTAATCATTACTGTGGCACCCGGTAAAGGTTGTTTCATTTCACCGTCGACTACAGTACCTTTAATTACTCTTTCCTGAGCACAAACCATTTGGGTTAACACCAAAAGCAAGCTAAGCATTAGTAGTTTTCGAAAACATAGTCTGTTTGCAAAAAAACAACTCCTGGCTTTACTACTCACAAGATTAAACAAGTTTAAAGCTTTCATTTAATTACATTTAATTATTAATAAGGTTTCTGTTAATGGAAAGCTAAAGTATGAAAATATTTTGACTGACTGTTCAATCAATTTAAAATTTTCATCTTATTTTTGTTAACTAAATATTAAGTATGTTTGCATTATGGGTAGAAAAAGCTTAAAAAAAGAAAGACAAAAGGAGATCATTGAAGCCTTTTATAAAGTCGCTAAAAAAGAGGGATTGGAAAATACATCAGTTGCCAAAGTGGCAAAAGAGATCGATGTAAATAACAGTCTGATACTGCATTATTTTAACTCCAAAGACGAGCTGATCTTCGGACTTATTAATTATATTCTTGAAAATTATAAATCTTTATACAACCCCAATCATTCGGGAAACAGTCATACAAAGCTTATTAAAACAATAGATAATCTCTTTTCGAGAGAATGGAATGAATTAATAGACGATGGTGTGTTTTACAGCAGTTTTGCTTTGGTCTTTAGAAATAAAGCTATCAAGGAATCCTATAAAGGCATGCACCAATCATTGCGTTCGTACCTGGCTGCAATAATTAAAGAAGCACAAGCTGATGATATTGTGGCTATTGAGAATGCCGAAGAGACTGCTGAACTTATTTTCATTCTCGTGGAAGGGGCTTATTACTACCTTTCTTTATACGATGCTACTACAGAAGAATACGAAAAGAAAGTTAAGCGATACAAAGAAGCGGCATTTACAATGCTTAAAATAAAAGAAGAGGTCCGGTAATTACGACCTTTTCTTTTTCTGAACTATCATTGTTATTGCCGTAAGGCCTATTATCATCCACACCAAATTAGTGAAAAAATTGGGCCTGTCTTTCGTATCATAGGCGCAAATTACCAGGCATAATCCCCCTAAAACATTTAATACCTGATAAGGAATTTTATCCGCCCGTAATTTATCAAATGTTAATAGTATATAGGCAAGCAAATACACAAAAGAACCTATCCAGCCTACAATTTCATAAATATTCATCCAACTGCCTTTATTTGTTATTTTTGCTCACTTGTAACTATGCCTCCAAAAAGCTTTTCCTTCCAGTCTTTCCAATGGTACTTTTTCGCAAAAATGAATATCAACACCGGAAAAACCACAAATACGGGAAACAATACATCAAACCCCAAAACCGGATCTGATACATCTTTGAGTACGGAGTGGGTCTGAAATGCTGTCCAGTCCGCTGTAACTAAAAGCGCGGTAAATAAATTATTTGCAGCATGAAAACCCAAAGCAAGTTCCAGACCTTCATCCATCAAGGTAATGATTCCTAAAAAAAAACCGGTTCCTATGTAATACACCATAATTCCCATTCCCAGTTTACCTACTTCCGGGTTTCCCAGATGCATCAATCCAAACAAAACAGAGGTTATCAATAATGGTGCCCATCGATTTTTCACCATCAATCCTATCCCTTGCATCATATACCCTCTGAACATATACTCCTCGAAACTGGTTTGAAGTGGAATGAGGATAATACTGATAATACACAAAATTAAAAAGGGTATCAGGTTAAAATTGAAGACGTAGTTCTCAGGATTTAAGAAATAGTCGAGTCCTATCATAGAAGACGAAATCCCCCCCCAAAGTATAAAAGCAAATAAAATCCGTTTCCAATCTACTTTATTTCTGGAAGTTGTAAGAGAAGTTATTGATTGTTCATGAACCAGTTTCACCCAGCCCCAAACTACGAAAAGTCCTACAGCCAACGGAGCCAATAAAATAACCAATACAATATTAGAACCTAGTTTATCTATCATTTCCTGAAGCATAACATCTACACTTACCGGTGCATTAATAGTGCTTATGTAGTTAAAAACTATAAAACCTATGAAGCATACAGGCAAAATCCAATACTTCCATAGTCCAATATTCCCTTTGTAACCTTGTTCTATATACATTATTTTATAAATTAAATTTCCAGTTCAAACTTGTATTGTAATGTAGCCTCCCTCTTTTAACTTCCAGAGGAGAGTCAAAATTATTAGTATACAACGCTCCTGTACCCAACCCCTGCGGCATTTTGTTCCCCAAAGCATAGGTCCATTGAGCGATGGCATTAAGGCCTATATTACTCTCCAAAGCACTTGTTACCCACCAAGCTGTTTTTGCATTATCAGCAATATCGATCCATTCTTCACTTCCTCTGTAACCTCCAACCAGGCTTGGTTTAAGAATGATAAACTGGGGGCGGATTGTTTGTATTAATTTTCTCTTTTCTGTGGCATCAAAAACACCGATAAGCTCTTCGTCTAAGGCTATAGGTAATGGTGTTTGTTCACACAACATGGCCATTTTATCAGGCTGACCTTGCTTGATAGGTTGTTCTATTGAGTGTAATTCATATTGTGAAAGGCGTTTTAGCTTTTCAAGAGCTTCATCCGGTAAAAAAGCTCCATTGGCATCAACTCTCAATTCAATATCTCCAGCCGAAAATTCTTTTCTGACAGCCCTGAGAAGGTTGATTTCAGTATCAAAATCGATAGCCCCAATTTTCATTTTTATACACCTGAACCCCTGCTCTAACTTATCTTTTATTTGTTGTTTCATAAAAGATGCCTCTCCCATCCAGATCAGTCCGTTAATTTCAATTGGTACTTTCCCCAATGTAAAATCAGACGGGAATAATAAAAATTCATTATCGCTTTCTAATGACAAAAATGCCTGTTCTAAACCAAATTGTATAGAGGGGTAATGTTTTAAATGATCTGATAAAACTTCCCTGCCCAGATGAATATTATCGCAGGTCCATTTGAGTTTTTCTTCATAATCAGGCGTATCATCAATACTCAGTGAACGTAGTACCCCACATTCACCGATACCTCTTTTGCCATTTTTGCTTATGATTACAAACCAGGTTTCCTTTTTATTCAGAACACCTCTTGAGGTTCCACTGGGTCTCTTAAAATCTAAAATATACTTACGATAAGCGGCTGTCATAAATATGAAGGTTCTTTTTAAAGTTCAATACTTTCCCCTATCTCCAGTAACATAAGATCTTTATCATTATCAAAAAACTTACGTTTTGCTTCTTCATGATCAATCTCTATATAACCGAAAGTATCAAAATGGTACCCCATTACCTTATCGCATTCAACAAAATCAGAGGCTTTAATAGCTTCTTCAATCCCCATGGTAAAGTTATCTCCTATGGGTAATATAGCCAGGTCAAGCTTTGTAAACATAGGAATGAGTTTCATTTCCATCGACAAAGACGTGTCTCCTGCTATATAGATGTTTTTATGCTCGCTCTCTATCACAAACCCCCCAGGCTGCCCTCCATAACTTCCGTCAGGAAAAGACGAAGTGTGTATGGCCGGAACATATTTCACCTTACCAAACTCAAAATCCCATGATCCTCCGTGATTCATCGGATGATGGTCAAAACCTTTGTTTCCATAGTATGAAGCAATTTCAAAATTGGATACTATAACGGCGTTGGTTCTTTTAGCTATAGTCTCAACATCTAAAATATGATCCTGATGCGCATGAGTCAACAAAATATAATCGGCCGGAATTTTATCTATATCTATATGAGGTGCTTTTTCATTACCACTTATAAAAGGATCTACCAATACATTGATATCGGCAATGGTAATACCTATACATGCGTGTCCGTAAAATGTTATTTTCATCGGTTTTTATTATTAGTTTTATAAACATAGGAATTACTCGCCATAAAATCATTTCCCAGGCAAATTCCAAACTTTGATAAGAGCTTGTTTTTATCTGTATCTTATTCGTCTATTCTTTACTCGATCATCGAGATTTAAATGCTCCGACGCTTGCCCTTATGAAATAGTCCTGACGGAATTTCACTGGACTTGCCCTTGTGAAATGTTCCTAAAGGAATTTTACAGGGCTTGTGTCTAAATGTTTTGCCATGCGCCAGCTGGCTCCATCGCTAAAAAGGTCTACCAGACCTTTTCTTTACGCTTGGCCCTCCCGTGGGCTTACCCCGAGGTAGTTTACTTTCTGAATTTACAAAATTTGTCCCAAGGCAAACAGTATTGAAAACAAAAAAGTACTTAAAGCGAGTTTTTTTAACTCAGGATCGAGCTTTTGCGGCTCGCGGTTTTTATAGATTGTAATGATATGTTTTATTATCGGAAAAAAAGCAATTAAAAACAATAGGTTTAACGGACTTCTGTATGCTATAACCAGATAAACCAAACTAAAAAGCATGGCGGCACTTAAAAGATAATAATGGTAATATTTTGCAAATTCAGCGCCAATTTTCACTACCAATGTATTCTTTCCCGTTAACATATCAGTTTGTCTATCGCGCATATTATTAAGGTTGAGTACTCCTACACTAAGCAAGCCAACACTTAAAGCCGGAAAAAGAACGGATAGACTCAGGGATTTCGTATATAAGAAATAAGACCCTACAACACTTACCAAACCAAAGAAGATAAACACAAAGACATCTCCAAAACCGGAATAACCATAAGCAGATTTCCCGACAGTATATTTGATAGCCGCTACAATACATGATATTCCCAACAGAAAAAACACAAGTGACAATATAAAATTCTCACTGCCGAACGAAACATAAATAAGGACTGATGCTATGATAAAGGTTATAACTGCTGTTAATATTACAGCTTTTTTCATATCGTTTGCAGAAATAACCCCGCTGGCTACCAATCGTTGCTCACCTACCCTGTTTTTATCTGTTCCTTTAACTCCATCTCCATAATCATTTGCAAAATTAGACAATACCTGAAATCCAATGGTGGTAAGCAAGGCCAACCCGAAAATCATCCAATTAAAAGTGTTCTGAGAGGCTGCCAGTCCGCTACCAACAATGATTCCTGATAAAGATAATGGAAGTGTACGCAAACGTGCTGCTGCTATATAAGCTTTCGCTTTACTTGACATATCTGAAATTTAAATATTAACAATAAAGTATGATCATTAAGGTATCCACTTCTTGTTAAAATTAGGTTTCCGTTTTTCTAAAAATGCATTCCGCCCTTCTATAGCTTCATCGGTCATGTACGCCAGACGGGTTGCCTCTCCTGCAAAAACCTGCTGTCCGACCATACCATCATCGGTAAGGTTCATCGCAAACTTCAACATTTTTATAGAAATAGGGGACTTTGCTAAAATTTCCTGGGCCCATTGATATGCTGTTTGCTCAAGCTCTTCATGAGGAATGACAGCATTTACCATTCCCATTTCATATGCTTCCTGAGCCGAGTAGTTCCTCCCTAAAAAGAATATCTCCCTGGCTTTTTTCTGCCCTACCATTTTTGCCAGGTAAGCAGAACCATAGCCCCCATCAAAACTGGTTACATCGGCATCTGTTTGCTTAAATATAGCATGTTCCTTACTTGCCAGGGTTAAATCACATACGACATGCAGGCTATGCCCCCCACCAACAGCCCAACCCGGAACAACAGCAATAACGGCTTTAGGCATAAAACGGATTAAACGCTGAACTTCTAAAATATTAAGTCTGTGATATCCATCATCACCTACATACCCTTGATGCCCCCTGGCTTTTTGGTCTCCACCGCTACAGAACGACCAAACACCATCTTTGGTTGAAGGCCCTTCTGCCGATAACAATACCACGCCAATACCCGTATCTTCATTAGCATCATAAAACGCTTTGTACAGCTCTGCCGTTGTTTTCGGTCTAAAAGCATTTCTCACATTCGGCCTGTTAAATGCTATTCGCGCAACACCGTCACACTTCTTATAGGTTATATCTTCATAACCTTCTATTATTTTCCAATCAGGTGAACCCATATGTTGTAATTTTATTTCTTGATTATACTATTTTTTCAAATAAATACCATCATCCTTAATAAGGATCAGCTTTTGTTTGTATAGAGATCCGACAGCTTTTTTAAAGCTCTTTTTACTCATTCCCAGCATTTCTCTTACCAGGTCGGCATCACTTTTATCGTGTAGGCCGAGAAATCCGTTGTTCCGCTCAAGTTCATGTAATATTCTTTCGGCAGTCGGCTCAATGTTTTTATACCCTATCTGTTGTAGTGAAACATCTATTTTATTGTCTTCTCTAACCTTTTTGATCACTCCTTTTAAGCGATCTCCAAGATGAAGTTCGGTAAAAATTTCATTTTCATAAACCAAGCCCTTATGCTTTTGATTGATAATAACCTCTGCCCCCATTTCTGTATGTCTGGAAACTATCAGATCGACTTCATCAAACCGGTTTACGGTTAGTTCTTCGTTTGAAATAAAATTGTTTGTTTTACTCGATGCTACCAACCTGTCTGTCTCATCATCCATGTAGAGGTATACAAGGTACCATTTTCCGGTCTCCATCTTTCTGGCCTGCTCACGATAAGGCACGAAAAGGTGTTTTTCCAATCCCCAGTCAAGGAAAGCACCGATTTCATTCACCTCTACCGCCTGCAATAAACCAAAATCATTTAAAGTAATTTTTGGTGTTAAACTGGAGGCAACAGGTCTTTCATCATGGTCCAAATAACAAAATACGGTTAGCTTATTTCCCAGTTCATACGTTTCCGGAACATATTTATTTGGTAACAAGATATCATTTCCTTCCTCATCACCTAAAAACAGACCAACGGATGTTAGCCTTAGTATCTCAAGCGTATTGTATTCTCCTATCTTAATCATCATATTATTTATATAGAGATGGCTACTATTTTAAAAACTCAAAATACCCCAATAAAACTTCATCGTTAAGCTGCCTTGGAGTAAATATTTCTAACAGCTTAGGCTTCTTGCTCTCTTCAAAAAATCTTTTTAGCCCCTTTTTAGCTTCATCCTCATCTTCAGCCTTAAGGTATTCGAAACCAAACATATTACATAGATGATCTGCTGTTAATGTATGTTTTGTTTCAAAATACGTATCGAAATTATCCGTATTCTTATGCCCGGGAAGTATTCTGAATATACCTCCTCCTGAATTATTAATTACAATAATACGAAAAGAGCTTTTAATGTAATTATTCCACAGTGCATTACTATCGTAAAAGAAACTTAAATCACCTGTAATCAGCAATGTGGATTTCGCTTCCGGTAGTGCAGCACCGATAGCAGTCGACGTACTCCCGTCAATTCCACTGGTTCCCCTGTTACAAAACACTTTCAGTGTCGGGTTTAGTTCATACAGCTGGGCATATCTAATTGTTGAACTATTACTTAGTTGTAATTGATAGTTATCCGGAACCGAATTAAAAATATGATCAAAGACTTTAAAATCAGTAAACGGAATTTGATTTAAATATGCTCTATGCTTTTCTCGTCTTTTATTCTGAATATCAAGCCAGTATTTTTGATAATCACCGGTTACTTGTATTGCCTGAGGTAAAAATAACTTTAAGAGATCATTAGGCGACACCTGAAAATGCTTATTTAAACAAAAAAATGTATCATAAGCCTTTTTCTGATCGATATGCCAGTGATGCTTTGGTTGATATTTTCGCAGAAAAGCCTTTATTTTCTTTGAAACTATTAACCCTCCAAATGTGATTAAAACATCAGGTTGCAGTTTTGAAAAAAGCTCATCACTTCCGGATGTTTTTTCAATAGGGGCTATGATTTTGTCTATCCCGGGGAAGAATTTTTCGTGATATAGATTTGATGTGGTCTCCGTAAAAACCACTACTGATTCATCTTCAGCCAGGATATCTAAAACTTCCTGATCTATTTGCTCCGGAAAATTAACACCTACCAGAATCATTTTTCGTTTTGACGAATTCCATATATCCAGATATGGCCTAAGATCTTCTGAATTTAATTCAGGGCTCACTGCTTTCCCTGATCTTACACCTATTTCTACAAGCGGTTTATCTACCATCTGATATAAAGGTTCTTCAAAAGGTACGTTTATATGCACCGGTCCTTTTTTTTGAGATGCCAGGTCGATGGCCTTGTTGATTTCAAATTCATTAAAATGCTGTACTCCTTTTTGAAGATTATCAACACTTAACTCCTTTAATATTGATGGGGTATTCTTTCCGTCCTCGGTGATTTTTACAAACTCCTTACGTATATCTAATTTTAGATTGGCACTATACAGAATATGATTTTCGAAAACGTTCTTCTGCCTGATGGTCTGTCCATCTCCGATATCAATAGCATGATCCGGTCTGTCTGCGGAAATAACCAGCAGCGGAATGTCGCTATAAAACGCTTCGGATATAGCAGGATAGTAATTAAGCAAGGCCGATCCGGAAGTACAAACAACTGCCGTCGGCATTCTTAGCTGCTGTGCTATCCCCATAGCAAAAAAAGCAGCACATCTTTCATCTACAATACTATATGTCTTAAAAAAAGTATCTTCAGAGAAACCAATTGTCAACGGAGCATTTCTGCTTCCGGGGGATATTATTATATGTTGGATATTTTTCTGTTTACAAAGCTGCACTATAGTTTGTGCTGCCGGTATGTTAGAATATTTCATTTAATTATGAAGTCACTTTTACCGCGTAAAAATACTCAATATAGACAGGATAAACGAAGGATTTTATACTTATTTAAGCAATCTCATCATCGTTAGACTTTTATTCAATGTCTCTTCCCATTCCGCTTCCGGATCAGAATCTTTTGTTACGCCCCCTCCTACATAAACGATTGCTTTATTTCCGTTTAGCTCCATACAACGCAGGTTTACATATAGTGATGTTCCTTCTTTCTTGTCGTTAATGTAACCTAGAAACCCTGTGTAATATGTTCTTTCGTATTGTTCGTGTTTAACAATAAACTCTTTTGCCAACACCTTCGGATATCCGCAAACTGCGGGTGTAGGATGTAAAGCTTCTATCAGGTTTCTTAATGTACAACCTTTTTTAAACACACCTGAAATCTCTGTTTTTAAATGCAGTAAATTTCCGGCTCTGACGGTTTCCACCTCCGACACATTTAAAGTAGCACAAATAAAAGAAAGGTTTTCGGCTATATAGTCTGTAACAATTTGTTGCTCTGTCGCTTCTTTTTCTCCCCATGAAACGTCTAAAGTACCCTTAAACCTTTGTGTTCCCGCCAGAGACATTGTCTGAAAATGTGAGTTATGGACCAATACCAGGGTTTCAGGACTTGCTCCCATCCACATTCCGACTTGCGGATGGTACCACCAATAGGCAAATGCATTCTTGTAGGTATTTAAGAGTGTCTTATATATCGATAAATACGAAGAATGGTCTATCATTACCCCTTGAGACCTCGACAACACGACTTTGTTCAGCTTCCCTTTATGAATAGCCGTAATCCCTTCAGTAACCAGTTTTACATGATCTTCTTTTCCCGGAATATCCATATCGCTTTCGGGATGGAGGTCATGCTCTTTTTCACAGGTATTCACATAATCCGACCTCAGATACGTTTCCGGCTTCAAAATAACTGTTTTACTCAGATCATTAAAAGGAGCAAAAACAAATCCCTCTTCCTCAAACGACGAAGTATAGTTCAACTTGTTATCCGATTGCCCGATAAAATGTAATGTTTCCCCGTGCGGTTTCCGAAATACAACAAAAGGGAGTTGCTTTTTTTGCCGAATGAATATTTCATCAAAAATTTCCTGATTACTGACCATATTTACCCGATAACCGAGATTTATCCCGATAACTATCGGGAGCTCCGACACTTGCTCCAGTGAAATGTCTGAAAGAATTTCATAGGACTAGCGTCGAAATGTTTTTTAGGTTTTTCTTTTAATGTTTTGTGTGCTTGCTCCGAGCTGATTTATTTTTTGGGTAGAGCTATCGTTGTAAGCTTAACTACTGAAATTAAATTTTCTTTTTCATCTCTTAAATGAATATTCCATAGTTGAGTTGTCCTTCCCCGATGCAATACAGAAGCTCTGGCATATACATATCCTTCTTTAACGCTCTTAACATGGTTCGCTGAGATTTCGATTCCCCTGATATAAAAATCCTTTGAGTTTAAAAACACCATTGAAGCGGCACTTCCTACACTTTCGGCCAAAGCTACCATAGCCCCGCCATGTAAAACACCATCCGGTTGGTGTACCCGTGAATTTACAGGCATCCTCGCTACCAAAAAATCATCGCCTACATCTGTATATTCGATTTCTAAAGTTTCCATCAATGTATTGGCACAAATGGCATTACATCTTACAAGTATTTCTTCTTTATTCAAATTCATTTACCGGCATATTTCTTTGTTACTACAAATATCTGCATCATCATTAAATTTTCATCTGTTTTATCAGATTATTTCTCCTGCAAGATGATTCTTGGCTCCAAAAGCCAATAGCATTTCTATTTTTTGTATCTTTAGCTTTCACTTTCCAAATGATTATTAGTCTGAATACAGGAGTATTTACTCGATTATCGAGATTTATCCCGTATAGAGCTATCGGGGACTCCGGCGCTTATCCCTGTGAAATGTTTCTGAAAGAATTTCACGGGACTTGCATCGAAATGTTTTAGGTTTTCCTTTTAATGTTTCGTGAGCTTGCTCCGAGCTGGTTTACTTCCCTACAGACGAGCCCCGTCTATATATTGCATCTGTTTGCGTATCTAAAAACAGTAGAATAGACTTTATGGAAAATGATTTTGAAGCATATTACAAATACTTTAATTCGCTACGGGAGAACCCGCTACTCCATACTGTTGACGATAACGAACTTAATAAATTACTGCATCTGGGGGCAATCGAAAAGTGGCCGAAGAAAACATGTATTTTAGACCCGGAAAGAACACTTTATAAATTTCATATTATAATTTCCGGAAGGCTTAAAACTTACAAAACCAACAGTATCAACAGCAGGCATATTACATTGTTTTTATTATTCCCCGGAGCCATGTTTGATATTCTTTCTCTTTATGACAGCGGAAAACACGATATTTATTATGAAACTTTGGACGATCTGGAAGTTTTGTGTATTCCTGTTGCAAGAATGAAAGCATGGCTTGGCAACAATCCCTCATTGCATGACAAATTAATAAAACACCTTACCAAACAGGTTAAAAATCTTGAAAACTACTTACTGGCTGTCAACCTGGAAAGCACTTTTACCCGTTTAGCCAAATTACTATTAAGACATTCTAACAGAAAATCGCAGTTGATCGAGGAAATCAATGACCTGTCGCATAATGAGCTGGCGGCAATGATCGGTACTACAAGAGCCGTCATAAATCGACACCTGCAACGACTTAAAGAAGAAGGTATTATTAAAATAAACCGTAAACATATTACCATAAACAATATAGATGCCCTCATCGGGATTGCTCAAAATCACACTTAGTTTTTTTAGGTTTTATTATGAATATCGGATCCATATCTAAAACTTTTCATAAAATAAATGACTATGCTACCTAGGTAGCATAAAATCAGCCGGCATCTTTGTAACTTTAAAATATATAAGCATTGTACTAATGATCATCAGTATTTAAAATTGCTATTCCCTCCTCTAGCTTAACATTATTTGTTTAACCATTAAAACATTACTAATATGAAAAGGATGTTGGTGGCTGTATTTGCTATGGCCGTTATAAACGTTGGGTACTCTCAGGTAGAGGAAGTTGAACTGGAAAGTGTTACCGTATCGGCAACACCTATAAACACTACTTACTTAAAAGATGTTTTAGACAATAATGCTCCGGAAATTGTAAAAGACATGCAACACCGTGTTGCCAGTTATGATATCACCGAGTCCGATCTGTTTAGTGAAGATTCTGATATGTATAAAGTTTTCTTTGAATATACAAACAGCTGGATTGTTGCAACTTTTAATAATGAAGGAAAGATTTTGCGTTCTTATGAAAAGTTTAAAGACGTACTACTCCCTCCTGCCATAAGAAATGCAGTATATAAAAAATATCCCGGATGGACACTGCACAAAGACATATATCTTGTTTCTTACTATGCTGATAAGGATACGAAAAAGAAATACCGGATTCAAATCCGCAAAAACGACGAGAAGAAAAACTTAAAAGTAGACACCTTCGGAAATATTATTTAATCAATCAAAAGAACAAAAAAAGGTCGCTCTGTTAAAAGCGACCTTTTTGCAATATACTTCTGTATATATTATTTAACTTCTTCAAAATCTACATCCTGAACATCATCCGATTCTTTCGAACCTGATTCAGCTTCGCCAGAAGCATTCTGTTGAGCACTTCCGTCGGTTTGTTGTGCCTCAGCCTGAGCCTTGTACAGTTCTTCTGATGCATTTTTCCAGGCTTCATTGATTTTATCTAAAGCAGGCTGGATAGTCGCTATATCTTTAGTCTCATAAGCTTTTTTCAATTCTTCCAAAGCATCTTCAATAGGTTTTTTCTTATCGTCAGAAAGCTTATCTCCAAACTCTTTTAATTGCTTGTCAGTCTGAAAGATCATAGCATCTGCTTCGTTTAGCTTATCTACCTTTTCCTTAGCCTCTTTATCTGCTTCAGCATTTGCTTCTGCCTCACGCTTCATTTTCTCGATCTCTTCTTCTGTTAGTCCGGACGAAGCCTCGATTCTGATATCTTGAGTTTTCCCTGTGGCTTTATCCTGAGCTGTTACATGAATGATTCCGTTTGCATCAATATCAAATGTTACTTCAATCTGAGGAACCCCTCTTGGTGCCGGCGGAATACCATCTAAATGGAAACGACCGATTGTTTTATTATCCGTTGCCATCGGGCGTTCTCCCTGCAACACGTGAATTTCTACTGATGGCTGGTTATCTGCCGCCGTTGAAAACACCTGAGATTTTTTAGTAGGGATTGTGGTATTGGCATCGATCAGTTTCGTCAATACTCCCCCCATAGTTTCAATCCCTAAAGAAAGAGGAGTAACATCTAACAACAATACATCTTTTACATCTCCTGTCAATACACCTCCCTGAATAGCAGCTCCAACAGCAACTACTTCATCCGGATTAACTCCTTTAGAAGGCTTCTTACCAAAGAAATCTTCAACAGCTTTTTGTACGGCTGGTATCCGTGTAGAACCACCTACTAATATTACTTCATCAATATCGTTTTTCGAAAGCCCTGCATTTTTAAGAGCAGACTCACACGGTTTGATCGTTCTTTTAACAATATCGTCTATTAATTGCTCGAACTTAGCTCTTGTTAAAGTCTTAACCAGGTGTTTAGGCCCTGTTGCAGTTGCTGTAATATAAGGCAAATTGATCTCTGTTTGAGAAGAAGAGGATAACTCTATCTTGGCTTTTTCCGCTGCTTCTTTTAAACGCTGTAATGCCATAGGATCCTGACGGAGATCCATGTTTTCTTCCGCTTTAAACTCTTCTGCTAACCAGTTAATGATCTTTTCATCAACATCATCACCTCCTAAGTGGGTATCACCATCTGTAGACAATACTTCAAATACTCCGTCTCCCAACTCAAGAATCGATACATCGTGTGTACCACCTCCAAAGTCAAACACTACGATTTTTTGATCTGTCATTTTCTTATCAAGACCATAAGCCAATGCTGCAGCTGTAGGCTCATTGATAATACGACGAACCTTTAAACCTGCAATCTCCCCGGCCTCTTTCGTAGCCTGACGCTGTGAATCGTTAAAATAAGCCGGAACTGTAATCACAGCTTCGCTTACGTCCTGCCCCAGATAATCCTCTGCCGTTTTCTTCATTTTCTGAAGGATCATTGCAGAAAGTTCCTGAGGTGTATATAAACGGCCGTCAATATCTACTCTTGGCGTATTATCGCCATTAACGACCTTGTAAGGTACCCGCTCAACTTCTTTTTTACATTCATCAAATTTATTCCCCATAAAACGCTTAATCGAATAAATGGTTTTATGCGGGTTTGTTACTGCCTGACGTTTTGCAGGATCACCAACCTTTATTTCGCCTCCTTCTACAAAAGCAATCACAGATGGTGTTGTTCTCTTCCCTTCTGCGTTTGGTATAACTACAGGTTCATTACCTTCCATCACCGAAACACAAGAGTTGGTTGTTCCTAAGTCAATTCCAATAATTTTACTCATGTTTTTATATTTTCTAAATTGTGTTGAAAATTCGTTTAATCTTTCGGTCTGAATATGTCAATGACTATGCCATTAAACAAAATATGACAAGCTGTCATAAACGTTTTTTTGTGCCTGAAATTTATTCATTGAAAAAATTGATCATAAAGTATTCGGCAGGCTTATCGAAACTTGTGTAACAAAATGTATATTTGCCAAATTCTAAAACGATTTCGTACATGGAGTGTATTAGTGTTTTCGATATGCTTAAAATAGGTGTCGGTCCTTCCAGTTCACACACCTTAGGTCCGTGGAGGGCCGCCGAACGATGGATTGATGAACTTAAAGACGAAAACACTTTTAACAAAGTAGTTTCCATTAAAGCTCATGTGTATGGCTCATTATCCCTAACAGGCAAAGGGCACGCCACCGATCTTGCCATTATGCTCGGGCTTTCGGGTGCAGATCCCGAATATGTTCCGGTTGAAAATATCGGCACTATCATTAAGAGCATAAAAGACACTCAGAATATTAGTTTTGGAGGGGAGATCAATATCTCGTTCGATCCGCAAACCGATATAGTCTTTCACAGGAATTTTCTACCGTTTCATGCTAACGGACTTACTTTTGAAGCCCGTTTGGAAGATGGCTCTACCAGCACTGAAACCTTCTACTCTATCGGGGGTGGTTTTGTGGTAAAGGAAGAACGCACACATGCCAAAGAGAATAAAGAAACTTTTAAAACATTCCCTTTCCCGATACAGAAAGGAGAGGAACTTTTAGCTTATTGCCGGCAGGAAAATAAAAGAATTTCTGAAATCGTTCTTAAAAACGAGAAATCGTTGCGGTCGGATGAGGAAATCGATAAAGAATTACACAGAGTATGGAACACCATGCTCGAATGTATATATATCGGTTGTCATACCGAAGGTGTTTTGCCCGGAGGCCTGAATGTCAGAAGAAGAGCTTATGACATGCACCAAAAACTGAAAGGACAAACTGAATATAATAATCCTATTGAATGGATCTACGCCATAAGGGATACAGAAGTCAAATTTCGTCAAATTATCAAATGGGTAAGTTGTTTTGCCCTTGCTGTTAATGAGGTAAATGCCTCATTAGGGCGTGTAGTTACCGCTCCGACCAACGGAAGTGCCGGAGTAATTCCTGCTGTACTTATGTACTATATGGTTATCGAAAATCACGATGCCAATTTTGACGATATAAAACAATTCTTACTCGTGGCCGGAGAGGTCGGCAGCATTTTCAAAAAAGGCGCTACCATCTCTGCTGCAATGGGAGGCTGCCAGGCTGAAATCGGAGTGTCCTCTGCCATGGCCGCAGCAGGATTGACAGAACTTATGGGCGGAACCCCGGAACAGGTACTGATTGCCGCCGAAATTGCTATGGAGCATCATTTGGGACTTACCTGTGATCCCATCGGAGGCCTGGTTCAGGTACCTTGTATAGAAAGAAATGCCATGGGAGCTATTAAAGCCATTAATGCTGCCGAACTGGCTATGGATACAGACCCTAAAAACGTAAAGGTCCCATTAGACAAAGTGGTGAATACCATGTGGGAAACTGCCAAAGACATGAACTCAAAATACAAGGAAACATCCGAAGGCGGACTTGCTGTGGGCGTAAACCTAAGTGATTGTTAGTCATTTCCCCTTATTTACATCCTACCCTCCTCCTGGTATCAACGATATAAATTATTTTCCAGGTATCATTTTGTTTGACAAGCTGAAATGAATTTACCCCGCAATGACTGAATTTTTTATTGAACCAAAATTCGTACGGTGTCCATGCATGGGCCATGTCTCCATCGATTTTAATATCATAGCCCAATAATTCTTCTTTAAACTCTTTATTGCCGGGAATAGACACTACAGATTTTAAAAAATCAGAAAAAGTCCCGGTTTTTACCACTGTATTTCCTTCCTTATCACTACCAATGGTTTGCATAACAGGAGTATATACCGTTTCCTTTATCAATAAAGAATCCTGCTGGTGAAATCCGGCAAAGAATTTATCGATCGTCTCTTTAACTGCTACTTCATCTGTTGCACGTTGTCCAAAAACCATTTGGGTCAAAAACAATAATATCAAAAGTATAAAGCGTAACATAAGTTTTGTTTTTCTTAAAGGTAATCACGATACAGGATTTAACGGTTGCAATAAAGAAAAGTTTAACAAAACTCATTACTTTTACTGTCTCTAAAAAATAAAATTATGTCTGTTGCTAAAAAAGAATACAAAAGAGTTACCGTAAAGTCGCTTGTCGATATGAAACAGCATGGAGAGAAAATTTCTATGCTTACCGCCTACGATTACAGTATGGCCAAGATGGTCGATGCTGCCGGGGTTGACGTCATATTGGTAGGAGATTCGGCAAGTAACGTAATGGCAGGACATGAAACTACGCTCCCTATCACGCTGGATCAGATGATCTATCATGCCAGTTCTGTAATCAGAGGGATAGACAGGGCTCTTGTAGTCGTAGACCTCCCTTTTGGAAGCTACCAAAGCGATCCTAAAGAAGCGCTACGTTCAGCAATACGAATAATGAAAGAAAGTGGAGCACATGCTGTAAAACTGGAAGGAGGAAGAGAAATAAAAGAGTCCATAAAACGTATTCTCAATGCGGGTATTCCGGTGATGGGACATTTAGGCCTGACTCCTCAATCTATCTATAAATTCGGCACATACACCGTTAGGGCAAAAGAGGGTGAAGAAGCTGAAAAATTAAAAGAAGATGCCAAATACCTGGAAAAAATAGGTTGCTTTGCCATCGTTCTAGAAAAAATACCGGCAAAATTAGCCAAAGAAGTTGCCGAAAGTATAAGTATTCCTGTTATTGGGATCGGAGCCGGAAACGGTGTAGACGGACAAGTTCTTGTAATCCATGACATGCTCGGGATAACACATGAATTCAGTCCGCGCTTCTTAAGACGTTATTTAAATTTATACGAAGAAATAACAGGTGCAGTATCTCAATACGTATCTGATGTAAAAAGTGCGGATTTCCCCAGCGATGATGAACAATATTGATTTTTAAGTATGTCCAAGGTTCTTTCCAACAAACATAATCTTCAGGTTCTCTATGAAGACAACCACCTTATTGTAATAAACAAAAGGGCCGGTGATATTGTACAGGGAGATAAAACCGGCGACACCCCCTTGAGTGAGGTTGTAAAAGAATATATAAAGGATAAGTATAAAAAGCCCGGGAATGTTTATTTAGGTGTGGTACATCGATTAGACCGCCCTACTACAGGGATCGTGTTATTTGCAAAAACGTCTAAAGCACTCCCCCGTTTAAATAAGATATTTGCTACCAAGGAAGCAAAAAAAATATATTGGGCCTTAGTAAAGGACTATCCTTCCAAAAAACAGGATACGCTGGTGCATTGGATGGTTAGAAACCCTAAGCAGAATAAATCATATGCCCACAAAAATGAAGTTCCGGACAGTAAAAAAGCCGTTCTGCATTATACCGTTATTAAAGAACTGAACAACTACTCCCTTCTGGAAATTGAACTTGAAACAGGAAGACACCATCAAATAAGAAGTCAGCTATCATCGATTGGGTACCCGATAAAAGGAGATCTAAAGTATGGCTTCAACAGAAGTAACCCAGATGCCGGTATCCATTTGCATGCAAGGAAATTATCATTTATTCATCCTGTAAAGAAAGAACTCTTGGAAATTGTTGCTCCTCTCCCGAACGATTCGCTTTGGAGTGCTTGTAATTCATGACATCTTTTTTGACATCCGGATTGTTCTCGAACTTTCAATAAAGACAGCGCTGAGAATTAGTATTCCTCCTATTATTGTATGCAATCCCGGTATTTCTTTTAAAAACAACATCCCGATCAATATTCCGTATATGGGCTGAACGCTGCTCATGATACTTGCCGTAGTTACACTAAAATGTTTAAAGCTCATTAAAAGCAATGTATGTCCTACTGCAGTTGTTATCAATGCTAAAAAAGCTATTGGAAGCAATTGTTCCTTTACCTGAATAAAATCAGAAAACAGTAATAAAGGACTTAGCATAGCTGTAATCACTACCAATTGATACAACATCAGAACGGACCCGTTATACCTTTCCACTTTAGGTTTCATCAGGATGTTTCTCAGAGCGTAGAAGAAGGCTGAAGTAACACCTGCCAAGACAGCTATAAAGTGATCATTTTTAAAATTTACTTCCGGAATCAGAAAATACACCCCTGTAAGCACCAGTAAAGCTAAAAGTAAATGCGATTTTTGAAATCCCGATTTTAAGATCACCGGCTCCAGAAATGAAGTTATAACCGGATACGTATAAATAGAAAGCATCCCTATGGCAACGGTAGACAGTTTTAATGCATAGAAATAAGTAACCCAGTGAATTCCGAAGAATACACCGCACAAGAGTATGACCCGAAAATCTGATCCGTACTTAATTTTAAAATCATACCCCCTGACCTTACAATAAAGAAACATAAATATCATAGACAAAATAGCCCTGAACAAGATTGTTTGTTCCGGAGCCAATACAATGTACCTGCCTAATGCTCCTGAAGTACTTATACATAATACCGCAAAATTCAGCTCTAATATGTGTTTAAAATGAAGAGGTTTTGAGATCAAACGATGAATGCTTTATTCGGTTTAAAACTGTATTATCTTATTAATAACTTGGCTTTTTCTTTTATAATTTCGCCTACTGGTTTGTTTTCTATTTTACTTTCCAGCCACGATATAATATCCAAATAAAGAAACGCTCTTCTTTCGTAAGGGTCATTTTCATATTTCTTTAGCCGGGCATGCAAGTTTTTGAATTCCCGTTTCAGTTCATGAGGATAAATATTGCCAAGTCCCCTCAGGAACTTTATTATTTCTTTTTGCACCTCGTGAAGGTCATTCATTTTCAATAAAAACTTATAAGTACTTTTAAGTTGTACTTCAAGATGATAATCCAAACCTGCTTCGTAATGGGCTACCAGACTCAAAACCCTGGAAAAACACATTAGGTCTTCGCGCATAATCAAGCTCTTGTTATCTATTATCTTCTTCAGGTAAAATATACACTTCTTATTATCCCCAACCCCGAAATACAGACATGCTAATTTGTAATAGAAAATCATTACATGATGTTCGTCTATTTTATCACTATAATCTTTCAATCCTTTTAAGATGGGTTTTTCAAGATATAATCCCTCTCCAAAAGTTCCCTCCAAAAAATGAAGGTTCAGTTTATTACTGTAGCTATATAAAAAAGAAAGCACTTCCAGATTCCCGTTTTTCGGAAAATGCTCTTCAGCCAAAGTTTCTTCCAGACGAGCTAAACTTTGCTGAAACTGAGATCTGTATTTTATATAATAAAGAGATTCCAAGAGGTAGTTACTTCCCTTAAGGAAGAATACAGGATTTAAATAGATCATGGTTTTATGTTCATAAAACAAATCGACCAGCTTACTCGCATACTTATAACAGTTCAAAAAATCCTGGGTCAGAAAACTATACCACAATTGTGCCTGGTATAACCATTGTTTTTCCCTGAAGCCTAAACTTTCTATATTACATTCCGGCATCCTTGCGTTAAAATAATTGGTAACCCAGTTGTACTCTTTATCGCTTCTTACATAACCCATTTTGAGCATAATACCATATAATTGCAATGATAAATTCGACAACTTACTGGTAATAACATTATCCTGCATAAGCTCTTTGGCCTGTACGGCCAACTCATCTGCCCTACCGCTAATACTGCGGGTTATGTATTGGGTTTCAATAACCTTTTCAAGTTCTACAATTTCAAAAGCAATTACTTTTTCTTCATTCTCAACAGCCTGTTTCTTTGCCTTGTCCAGAATTTTAAGACTTTGCCTATACAAACCCTTATGATAGAGAATCGTAGCAAAATCAAGTTGTTCCCTTAACTGGATCCTGATATTTTGATTCACCGGATTCATCCGCAAACTGGTTAATACCTGCTTATACAGGTGCGCTTTTAAATTTGATAACTGTTGTTTTTTGACAATCCCGCTTTTTAATACTTCATCTTCATCATAACTTCTCATTTTATCCAATAAATTGAAAAGCGCTAAAAATTTCGCATCAGCATTTACCCCTAACCTGTTTACATAGAGTTTAAATTGTCTTTTTTCAGATTTGGAAAGCGACTTTATTAAAACAAATAATGGTTCTTTTGAACTGCTTGTCATTGTAACAAAATAAAATATAAATTACTAATAATCAATTAATTACACATTCTTAAAACTTATTAAACATTGTAATAAAACTCAAAGAAGGGCTCGTGTTTAACACTGCAATATATATATTCGTTCCACATTAATGAAATTACTTTAAAAATTCAGTATGAGTAAAGAACAAGTCCAAATTTTCGACACAACATTAAGAGATGGAGAGCAAGTCCCGGGATGTAAGTTAAATACCGATCAAAAATTGGTTATCGCTGAAAGACTGGATCTGCTGGGGGTTGATGTGATTGAAGCAGGATTTCCAATTTCAAGTCCGGGCGACTTTACTTCGGTTACAGAAATTGCAAAGATCGTAAAGAACGCAACGGTATGTGGTCTTACGAGGGCTGTCAAAAAAGATATTGAGGTGGCCGCTGAAGCGCTAAAATACGCCAAAAAACCGAGAATTCATACAGGTATCGGTACTTCAGATTCGCATATCAAGTACAAGTTCAACAGCAATCGCGATAAAATCATTGAGAGAGCAGTTGAAGCCGTGAAATATGCCAAATCTTTTGTAGAAGATGTAGAGTTCTATGCAGAAGATGCAGGAAGAACAGACAATGAGTTTTTAGCTCAAGTATGTGAAGCTGTTATTAAAGCCGGTGCTACGGTTCTTAATATACCGGATACAACCGGTTATTGTCTGCCCGAAGAATATGGAGCCAAAATGAAATATTTAAGGGAAAATGTAAAAGGTATAGACCGCGCTATATTGTCATGTCACTGTCATAATGATCTAGGATTGGCTACCGCCAATTCAATTTCTGGTGTTGTTAACGGGGCACGCCAGATCGAATGTACCATTAACGGTATTGGTGAACGTGCCGGAAATACAGCTCTTGAGGAGGTTGTAATGATCTTGCGTCAGCACCCTTATTTAAATCTCGACACCAACATTAATGCTAAACACCTATACGAAATGAGCAGGTTGGTTTCAGAAAGTATGGCTATGCCTGTTCAGCCGAATAAAGCCATCGTAGGATCTAATGCTTTTGCTCACAGTTCCGGTATCCACCAGGATGGAGTGATTAAAAACCGTGAAACATACGAAATTATAGACCCGGCTGATGTGGGCGTTACAGAATCTGCTATCATTTTAACCGCGAGAAGCGGACGTGCAGCCTTGGCTTACAGGGCAAAAAATGTAGGATATGAATTAACTAAGTTACAACTGGATGTAGTATATCAGGAATTCCTGAAATTTGCAGATGTAAAGAAAGAAGTATTGGATGAAGACATTCATCAGATCATAGAACTTAGTAAAATAGATATTAAAGCGATTGCATAATTTAAATGGAAAAGAAGACATTATTTGATAAGGTTTGGGATTCGCATGTGGTAGACACCGTTGAAAATGGTCCACAGATCTTATATATAGATAAACATTTAATTCACGAGGTTACCAGTCCCCAAGCTTTTGCCGAATTGGAGGATCGTGGCATACAAATCTTTAGAAAAGAACAGATCGTTGCTACTGCAGATCATAATGTTCCGACTAAAGATCAGCATTTGCCTATTCAGGACCTGCTTTCAAAAAAGCAGGTAGAAATGCTTACAGAAAATTGTGAAAAACAAGGAATCACCCTTTATGGCCTGGGGCATCCTTATCAGGGAATTGTACACGTCATGGCACCTGAACTGGGAGTTACCCAACCCGGAATGACTATGGTCTGTGGCGATAGTCACACCTCTACCCACGGTGCTTTTGGTACGATAGCCTTCGGTATCGGTACCAGCCAGGTTGCCCAGGTATTTGCAAGCCAGTGTTTACTACTAAGTAAACCTAAGAGTATGCGCATTACGGTAAATGGGAAACTCAAAAATGGCGTGCTGCCTAAAGATGTTATCCTGTACATTATTGCCAAACTGGGAACCAATTCCGGTACTGGCTATTTTGTTGAATATGCAGGTGATGTCTTTAAAGATATGACCATGGAAGGCAGAATGACTGTTTGTAACATGAGTATCGAAATGGGTGCCCGGGGTGGGATGATTGCTCCTGACGAAACTACTTTTGAGTATGTGAAAGGGAAGGAATTTGCTCCAAAAGGAGATGACTTTGATAAAAAAGTTGCATACTGGAGAACACTTCCTACCGATGACGGCGCCACATTCGATAAAGAGTATGCATTTGATGCTGCCGATATAGCTCCTATGGTTACCTATGGTACCAATCCCGGAATGGGAATAAAGATAACGGATCGAATTCCTGAACTAAATGATGTTTCTTTTGAAAAATCGTTACAGTATATGGGCTTTGATAAAGGAGAAAAATTACTGGGGAAAACAATCAACTATGTATTTGTAGGTAGTTGTACCAATTCAAGAATTGAAGATTTCAGAATAGCCGCATCTTATATAAAAGGAAAGCAAAAAGCTGAGAACGTAACGGCACTTATAGTACCCGGTTCCCAGCAAGTCGCCAAACAGATAAAGAAAGAAGGGCTTCAGGAGATTTTTGAAGCTGCCGGTTTCGAAATCCGTCAGAGCGGATGTTCGGCATGTCTGGGAATGAATGAAGATAAAATCCCGGCAGGAGAGTATTGTGTATCTACTTCCAACAGGAACTTTGAAGGAAGACAGGGACCGGGAGCCAGAACCATTCTCGCCAGCCCTCTCGTTGCCGTAGCAACGGCAGTAGCAGGCAAAATTGTGGACGTAAGTAAAGAAATTGAGGAAGAAGATTTAGTTATAGCCTAAGATCATTATGGAAAAATTTGAAAAATTAACATCAAGAGCCATCCCATTACCAATTGAAAACATTGATACCGATCAGATTATTCCCGCACGTTTTCTCAAGGCTACAAATAAAGTCGGATTTGGAGAAAACCTTTTCAGGGACTGGCGATATCATAAAGATGGCAGTGCTAACGAATCTTTTGTTTTTAACAACCGACAATACAGCGGAAAGATTTTAGTTGCCGGCGATAACTTCGGATGTGGAAGCAGTAGGGAACATGCTGCCTGGGCCCTGACCGATTATGGGTTTAAGGTGGTAATATCAAGCTACTTTGCCGATATTTTTAAAGGAAATGCCCTTAACAACGGCCTGTTGCCAATACAGGTTTCACCCGAAACACTTAAAGCGGTATTTGATGCTATTGATGAAGATCATAACTCAGAACTTATTGTAAATCTGGAACAACAGACCTTTGAAGTTAAAAATACCGATATAAAAGAATCGTTCGAAATCGATCCATATAAAAAAATGTGTTTGATCAATGGATATGATGATATTGATTTTTTAGTAAGCAAACATGACAAAATTGAAGCTTTTGAAGCTTCAAGAACAATTTAAGACTTATTGTTATGAAATTAAATATAGCAGTTTTAGCAGGAGACGGAATCGGTCCGGAAGTTACAGCCCAGGCTATTAAAACTTTAAACGCAGTTGCAGAGGTATATCACCATACTTTCACTTTTAAAGAAGCTTTAGCCGGTGCTATTGCTATCGATGAAACCGGTGACCCATTGCCACAGGAAACCTTAGACTTATGTTTAGAATACGATGCGGTATTATTTGGAGCCATTGGCGACCCGAAATACGATAACGATCCATCGGCAAAAGTCCGTCCTGAACAAGGCTTATTGAAACTGAGAAAATCACTAGGCCTGTATACAAACATCCGCCCTATTAAGGCATACCCGACTTTAATAGATAAATCTCCGTTAAAAAGAGACAGAATAGAAGGTACAGATCTTACTATTTACAGGGAGTTAACCGGCGGGATCTATTTTGGAGAGAAAAAGCTGAACAAAGAAGGTACAATAGCATCCGATCTTTGTGAATATTCCGAAAAGGAAATTGAACGCATAGCACACCTGGCCTTTAAGGCTGCCAGGAGCAGAAAAAAGAAATTAACTCTCGTAGATAAAGCCAATGTTCTGGAAACATCCAGATTATGGAGAAAAATTGTTACAAATATTGGCAAAAGCTATGAAGATGTTGAATTAGACTATCTTTTTGTGGATAATGCGGCAATGCAGTTAATTTTAAATCCAAGTCAGTTTGATGTCATCCTGACCGAAAATATGTTTGGTGATATCATATCAGACGAAGGTAGCGTGATAGGTGGATCTATCGGCTTATTGGCTTCTGCTTCCGTCGGTGATGAAAATGCAATGTTTGAACCTATTCATGGTTCTTTCCCGCAAGCAAAGGGAAAAAATATAGCAAACCCGGTTGCCTCCATTTTATCAGCAGCAATGTTGCTGGAACATTTTGGATTGAATGAAGAAGCAAAAGCAATTAATAAAGCGGTAGACAAATCGCTAGAATTAAATATAGTTACAACCGACCTTAACCCGGACAGTCAGTATGGAACTGAACAAGTAGGCGATTTTATTGCAGATTATATTTCAAATGCTGAGGAAATTATCAACTACAATCAGGAAAACATTAATTACGGACAGTCCACCATTATTTAAATTAAGACCATTAATCAACCAATTCTCTATTCATTAAATTTGATTAGTTTTTAGTGTGTGTTAAACCTCCGCTCTCACCTTTAGAGTGGGGGTTTTCTTTTTTTAACATATTCTTTTTTAGTCTGCCTCTCTCTTTTTATCGATTTTTGAAGGCGCTTAATCTGTTTAATTGAAGCTTAATTTATTCAATTTCATAAATTTAAGTATCGTCATAACCATAAGAATAACAGAGAACAACACCTACTGCCCTACCCCAACTCAACCGCATAAGACCCACCGTATCAGTCGGTTATATTTAAACGAGCTTGTTGTAATCAGGTCGTTTAAAAGTGTTTTAAGAGCCTGAACATAAAAAACAAGAGTTATGAACACTACAATTACAACACAAAAAGGCAAAACTTCAATAAACAGAATGAACAATTTTTTAAAGTGGTATCTAAAAATCCAAAATGTCAATCCCATTACCAATGAAAAGTTTGATACCATTATGCAAAAAATGAAAAATCAGGGATAAAAGAATCCTCGGTATAACAAGAGCTGTTACCTTTTCTCAAACATGAGATATGACTTCTTATGGATCATCATTTATACCGATTAATCGGATTTAAAGAACCATTTACCCCCTAAGATTCATCACATCAGATATTTAATCTATTTTTCATCAACAAATTACCTAAAAACATTAAAGTATGATAGCAAATTTACTCCCGACAAAATTCTTTAGGCAAAGAATAAAACCTGAATTCAATTGTGGCGATATCGTTAATATTCACTTTTCTAATGCAGTCATTAAAGCACATATCAAAAGGATTAATAATGATGTATGTGTATTTAAAAGAGTTAAACTGGATGATGAGGGTGAATTGATGCACGATGTAAAAGAATATATTGTAAAAATCAAAGAAGTACAGATAGAACCTGCTTCCTTATTCTAAGAAAATTTAGATTGCCCGCAATCACTCATAACATATTGTTACTTCGAGCGTAATCGAAACGTTATTATAAAGTGTAGGCCTTATAGCTGTGTCATGAACTTTCAATATCAGTAATGCCCGTCCTGATATTGAGATTGCCTTATATGGCAGATTCTTTAATTAGTATTAGTCTTTATGCCATATTCTGCAACCATAATACTTCCCTTGGCACCTAGGCCAGGAAAACAGTTCTTTATGTCTACAGAAAAAAACTACCAATATTGTATTTTTGTCATCTAAATACAATTTAATGTACCGAAAACTGGCTCTTATTATACTTCTCATATTCTCTGAACTTCTTCAAGCCCAAATCAAACAAGCAGAAGATTATTCAGATACCCTTCATGTAACCGAAAGAGCAGAAAATTACTTAAATCTGATATTATCGTATTACCGGCAAGGTAATTACAAACTTCATAAAGTATACAGCGATTCTTTATACACTATTTCTAAAAAAAACAATCTCACAGCTTTGCAGGTAAAAGCCATGGTTAATCAGGCCATAAATTTAAACATGCAAACAAAATATCTGGAAGCCATAGAGTTATATCGGGATGCATTGGTTGTAGCCAGGAAAATACCTGATGATAAACAAGCCGAAACAGTCGTCTTGGTGAATCTGGGAAACATATACAACAATGTTGAGCTTTATGAAAAAAGTATAGAAACCATGAATCTGGTTTTAAAACAAGCCGACAAGACCGAGAAACCAAACTTAATAAAAGTAGCTGCACTAAGTGGTTTGTCAATAAGTTACTCCGCTATGAACGACGAAAAAAAAGCTTTGCTTTATGCGCTTCAGGTTAAAGAAATTGGAGAAAAAACAGGCAATGAAAATGTTATCCTCACATCATTAAACCATATTAGTAATTCATACTATAAACTGGGAGATTACCAAAAATCTATTGAAACGGCTAAAAAAGCCACAACGTATAAAGCCTATGAAAAGAATGTAAGAGTAAAGGCCTGGCTTTTGGTCAATCTGGGGGTTGCCAATTTTAAGTTGAATAACCATACAGAAGCAGAACAATACCTGCAACAATCTTTGAGTATTGCCTCAGAACAAAGCATTCTTGAAATTGAAATGACATGTTATGAATATTTATCTAAAGTATATAAAGAACAGAACAAAGGGAAAGCATTCGCTGATGCCGAGAAAAAGTACAATGAAGTTCGTATAAATTTCCTTGACAATCAAAAAGAAGCTATAACAGACGAATTAAAAGCAGAAATAGAACATAAGGATCAGAAAATTTTCGCTCAGGAAAAAGCTGTAGCGAACCTTTCCAAACAACAAAAAAATGCGGCCTGGCTCAGTTTATTATTTATAACCGGATGCGGAATATTATTTTGGACCTATTCGAAGCAGAATAAACAGAAAAGGAATATAGCAGCCACTGAACCTAAAGTAGAGAAGCTATTTAATAAAGAATCGGAAAAATATAAGAATTCATCATTATCAGAAGAAAGCAGAAGGCTTTACAAAAAGAAGATTTTAGAAATGATGAATGTGGAAAAAATATATTTAAACCATGATCTGAATCAAACCGATTTTGCTAAAAGATTAGGGGTAAGCAGTCATCATTTATCAGAAACATTACATTACGGATTCAACAAGAACTTTTATCAGTTGATTAACTCATATAGGATAAAAGAAGCCAAAGAGATTCTGGCTCTTTCCATAAATAAAGATATCAAAATACTTGCTGTAGCATTCGATTCGGGATTTAAAAGTAAAACAACTTTTAACCGCGTATTTAAAGAACAGACAGGTTACACCCCCAGCGAATACCGAAAAAAAGCCACCAAATAAGGTTCCACTCTTTAGAATGATACTCCTAAAATGGCTAACAGTTATACCTTGCACCACCCATTACAAGTAACATATCCATTTACTATTGAGCAACAACCATAAATTGAATACAAAAAAGTGATTTCTTGAATGGGATAATATCATGTCTATAAATGCTGACAAAGCATTTAAGCAATAGTTTACCGTTGCTTATTTTCTTGCAGTTGTTTATCAAAATGATACCATAAAGAAAGCATAGAAAATTGTATTAAAAGTATGAGCGAATCAACTAGTAAATTTATAAAGAACTGTTTTACTTTTCTTTTTTTTGTTTTTAGTGGTCAATTATCTTCACAATCATTTACTACATTATGGAACACAACAAACATAAGTAGCGGTTCTTCTGCTGTTAATGAAATAACTATACCAACCAATCCTGCATACACTTATTCTTATACTGTTGATTGGGGCGATGGGAATATAGATTCAAATGTAACAGGAGACATTACCCATACCTATGCTTCACAAGGAACTTATACTGTTAAAATAGATGGTACGTTTCCTGCAATCTACTTTAACAATGCAGGAGATGTCAATAAAATTATTGAAATATTGTCTTGGGGTACTATTCAATGGCAAAGTATGGAAAATGCATTCTACGGATGTGAAAACATAAATTTTGATGCTATTACTCCACCAGATTTAAGTCAAGTTACTAGCCTACAAAATGCTTTTAGAGATTGTTCATTGTTTAATGGTATTATGAACGATTGGGATGTGAGTACTATAACTAATATATCAGGGTTATTTATGAATTGTGAAGTCTTTAATAGACCATTAGATCAATGGAATACTATCGGAATTACTGATATGTCATATACGTTTCATCATGCGATAATTTTCAACGAACCGTTAGATAACTGGAACACTTCATCAGTTACTACCCTACAATACTTTTTGTCTGAAGCATCAAGTTTTAATCAAAATATTAATAATTGGAATACCTCCAATGTAACCAATATGAATGGCGCATTCAGGTATACCAATAATTATAATCAACCTATGAATAATTGGGATGTAAGTAATGTTACCGATATGACTAGTACATTTCAAGGGTCAGGTTTTAACAACTCAATTAATAATTGGGATGTAAGTAATGTTACAACAATGATGGGAATGTTTAGTCAATCTAAATTCAACCAACCTATAAATTCGTGGAATGTTAGTAATGTTATTGATATGTCAAAACTGTTTTTTAGAAACAGAACCTTTAATCAGCCTTTAAATAATTGGGATGTAAGTAATGTTACAAATATGTCTAGCATGTTTGATGGATGGGCATGGGATGCTGTATTCAATCAACCTCTAAACAGCTGGAACGTAAGCAGTGTTACTGATATGAGTTTCATGTTTAGAGAAAACTCAGCATTTAATCAAGATATCAGTTCATGGAACGTGAGTAATGTTATTAATATGGAGAGTATGTTTGAAGAGGCTACGGAGTTTAATCAAGACATCAGTTCGTGGAATGTCAGTAATGTTACGAATATGGAAAGTATGTTTCAGGAAACAGAAGTCTTCGATCAGCCTTTGAGCTCATGGAATGTAGGTAGTGTTACAAACATGCGCAGTATGTTTCAACAAACACAAGCTTTTAATCAGCCTTTAAATAATTGGAATGTGAGTAATGCTGTCAACTTTCAAAACATGTTTGACAGGGCGCTTCTTTTCAATCAGGACATAAGTACTTGGGTAATTGCATCAGGAAATAATATGTCTAATATGTTTAATCAAGCGAGCGCTTTTAACCAAAATATCGGAACCTGGGATATATCCGGAGTAACAAATATGACAAATATGTTGTCAAATAGTGGTATTTCTCAAGAAAACTATGACAACATCCTTATAGCTTGGAGCGCTCAAGCAGTTCAAAATAATGTTAATTTAGGGGCGACGAATCTTAATTATTGTGATGCTTTAAGCCAAAGACAAAATTTAATTGATAATAATGGTTGGACTATATCAGGAGACATTGTAAACTGTTCTTATGTATTGTGTACTCAAATAACAATGCCACAAGCAGGTGACACCAATGTGCCTGCAAACAGTGATATTCGTTGGAATCCAGCTCCTAATGCTACCGGATACAGAATTAGTGTACGAAGAGAAAATGGAGCGACTTCACAAGTTATATATAATAATGAAGATGTAGGAAATGTTGTAGGAGTAGATTTTACTAATGAATTTATTCCGGGCGATACTGTATATGTAACCGTTGTTCCGTATAACGCTGAAGGACCAGCAACAGGTTGCCAAGAAATTAGTTTTACAGTTGTTGCAAGTTGGGTAAATAGCCCAGACACTTTTAAACTTACCTATGATACGACGCTTCAAAGATCTTATGGAACTACTTCTGGACCTAATCAGCTAGAAATAGAAACAAAAGCAGGCCAAACTTATAATTACTCTATAGATTGGGGAGATGGACAATATAATAATAATGTTACAGAAGATATAACCCATACTTATTTAGTACCCGGTGTTTATACCGTAAGTATAATTGGTACATTTCCAGCACCAAAACATGAAGAATCTTCCGGGGATTCATACAAACTACTTTCAATAGATCAATGGGGTACCCAAGTTTGGCAAAGTATGGAAGGAGCATTTTCTGGATGTGAAAATATGGAATATAATGCTACAGATGTTCCTAACCTTACTAATGTTACTAATATGGGAAGAATGTTTATTGCCTGTAAAAACTTTAACGGTAATATTAATAATTGGGATGTAAGCAATGTAACCAATATGTACGGTATGTTTGGTGCAGCATCAATTTTTAATCAACCGCTTGATAATTGGGATGTAAGTAATGTAACTAATATGAACTTTATGTTTGCAAGGACATCAGAGTTTAATCAAAATATAGGAGGCTGGGACACAGGAAGTGTTACCGATATGAGCAGAATGTTTCAGAGTGCAGAAGTATTTGATCAACCACTTAATAACTGGGATGTCAGCAGTGTTACCGATATGAGCAGAATGTTTGAAAGAGCAGAAGCATTTAATGAACCACTTAATAATTGGGATGTAAGTAATGTTACTAATATGTCTGAAATGTTTAATGGTTTTATTTCAAACATGGCTTTTAACCAAAATATTGATAATTGGAATGTAAGTAATGTTACAGATATGTCTGAAATGTTCCAGAGATGTGTTGATTTTAATCAACCTTTAAACTCATGGAATGTAGGTGCTGTTACAAACATGACTTCAATGTTTGAAGGCGCTTCTTCTTTTAATCAAGCCCTAAGTAATTGGAATGTATCTTCAGTAACCAACATGCAGAGCATGTTTCAGAGTGCTAGCGACTTTAATCAAACTATAAATAGTTGGAATGTAACCAATGTAACGGACATGAGTTTAATGTTTTACAATGCTCAAATGTTTAACCAACCGTTAAATTCTTGGGATGTAAACTCAGTAGTTAATATGTCAGGTATGTTCCGAAGAGCAGAAGCATTTAATCAGCCATTAAACTCTTGGGATGTAAGTGCTGTTGCTAATATGAGCCAGATGTTTCAAGAAGCCACAGTTTTCAACCAACCATTAAATTCTTGGAATGTAAGTTCAGTAACCTTAATGCCTTCGATGTTTGAAGAAGCTGTTGCTTTTAATAGTCCGTTGGAAAACTGGAATGTTTCTGTGGTAACAAACTTTGAAGCCATGTTTAAAAATGCAGAAATATTTAACCAACCCTTAGGGAATTGGAATACAGGCGAAGCACAAACGATGGCTGAAATGTTTCATGGAGCGTCTGCATTTAATCAAGATATTAATAATTGGAATGTATCTTTTGTAACTACCATGCAAGAAATGTTTCGAGGAGCAACGTCTTTTAATAGACCGTTAGATTCATGGAATGTCGCATCGGTAACTAATATGCAAGGCATGTTTCAAACAGCAATAGTCTTTGATGGTGCTATGGGAAGTTGGAATATCAGGAGAGTAACCACCATGCAAGATATGTTTAATGGTGCAACAAACTTTAATCAACCAATGAATAATTGGAGGCCAACAGCAGTAACGAACATGGATAGAATGTTTCAAGGAGCAAGTTTGTTTAATCAACCTTTAAACCAATGGTTATTAAATACGGTATCGATGAACGCTATGTTTAATAACGCTACAGCTTTTAATCAAGATTTAGGTGATTGGAATATTAGTGGTGTAACTAACATGCAGAACATGCTAGATAATACAGCTCTTACTAGAGTAAATTACGACAATACGCTTATTGCATGGTCTGAACAAACACTAACACCTGGAATAAATCTAGGAGCTAACACTCTTCCCTATTGTGATGCTGTAGAGGAAAGGCAATCAATGATGGATAATTTTGGATGGTCTTTTACAGGTGATGTCTTAGATTGTCCTATTCCAGAATGTACACAGTTAATAGCGCCTTTAAATGGAGCAACAGATGTTCCTGTAAATACCAATTTAACTTGGGAATCTGTTTTGTATGCACGTGAATATGCTTTAACAATTAGAATTGAACCTTCAGGAACCATAATAAACGAAACTGTTGTAAATGCCACCACTTATGAATTTGCTACAGATTTTTCAGGAGGAGAAACAGTTTATGTTACTATTGTACCTTCAAACGAAAACGGAGATGCGGTAGGACCTTGTACAGAAGAAAGCTTTACGGTGTCTACAACTCCATCAACAGTACCAGATTGTACCAACTTAACCTTACCACTTGCTGGTGCTACAGATATATCTGTAAGTACAAATTTAGAATGGAATGTTATAAGTAATGCAGATGGGTACAGACTTACAGTGGGAACTACTTCAGGAGGAACAGATATTCTTAATCATGTTGATGTTGGCAATAATACAACATATAGTTTATCAGCAGATTTACCAGAAGATACCGATGTTTTTGTAACTATAACTCCTTATAACGATGAAGGAGAAGCAATAAATTGTGGAGAAGAATCTTTTAAAACAGAGTTTATTCCAGTGCCACCTACTTGTACAAGCTTAGTGAATCCAATAAACGGAGCAACCAATGTTCCGGTAGACACCAACCTTTCTTGGAATATGGTTGCCGATGCTACAGGATATTTAATAAGTGTGGGAACTACTCAAGGAGGTATAGAGGTTGTGAACAGTATTGATGTAGGAAACATAACAACTTATAGTTTCACTCAAGACTTACAAGAAAACAGAAGATATTATGTTCGAATAATTCCATACAATAATGAAGGAGATGCTATTGGCTGTTCAGAAGAAAGCTTTGTTACAGGGACAGCACCTATTAATGTCCCAAGCTGTACATCCATTATAAGTCCTGCTAATGGAACAACCGACGTCAGTATCAATACTAACATCACCTGGGATGCTGTTGCCCATGCAGACGGATACTATATTTCTATCGGAACTAATCCCGGCGGGAACGATATCGTTAACAACGAAGCGGTAACAACTACCAGTTACAGCCTTGCAGACGAGCTTCCGGAAAATACAACAATCCATGTCTCCGTAATTCCATATAATTCCACAGGAAGTGCTATTGGCTGTTCGGAAATTAGTTTTACTACGGAAATAGTACCAACCGCACCGAATTGTACCACAATTACAGTTCCAAGTGATGGAGGAACTAATGTAGCAGTGGATACAAATATTACTTGGAATACTGTTTCTGATGCCGATGGGTATTATATATCAATCGGAACAACTTCAGGTGGAACCGATATTGTGAACAACGAATCAGTAGTAGGAACGAGCTATACTTTAGCTAGTGATTTACCAGAGAACACAACAATTTATGTCTCGGTAATTCCATATAATTCCACAGGAAGTGCTACAGGATGTTCTGAAATTAGCTTTACTACGGAAATAGTACCAACCGCACCGAGTTGTACCACAATTACAGTTCCAAGTAATGGAGCAACGAATGTTAGTGTTAGTACAGGAATTAGTTGGAACACTGTTTCTGATGCCGATGGGTATTATATATCAATCGGAACTACTTCAGGTGGAACCGATATTGTGAACAACGAATCAGTAGTAGGAACGAGCTATACTTTAGCTAGTGATTTACCAGAGAACACAACAATTTATGTCTCGGTAATTCCATATAATTCCACAGGAAGTGCCACAGGATGTTCGGAAATTAGTTTTACTACGGAAACTATAGCCACTGCTCCTGATTGTACATCCATCATAAGTCCTGCTAATGGAGCAACCGACATCAGTATCAGTACCGATATTAGCTGGGATGCTGTTGCCCATGCAGACGGATATTATATTACTATCGGAACCAATCCCGGTGGAACAGATATCGTTAACAACGAATCAGTAGTAGGAACGAGCTATGCACCTACTAACGATTTTCCGGAAAATACAACAATCCATGTCTCGGTAATTCCATATAATTCCACAGGAAGTGCCACAGGATGTTCTGAAATTAGCTTTACTACGGAAATAGTACCAACCGCACCGAATTGTACCACAATTACAGTTCCAAGTAATGGAGCAACGAATGTTAGTGTTAGTACAGGAATTAGTTGGAACACTGTTTCTGATGCCGATGGATATTATATATCAATCGGAACTACTTCAGGCGGAACCGATATTGTGAACAACGAATCAGTAGTAGGAACGAGCTATACTTTAGCTAGTAATTTACCAGAGAACACAACAATTTATGTCTCGGTAATTCCATATAATTCCACAGGAAGTGCTATTGGTTGTTCTGAGATTAGTTTTACTACGGAAACTACAGCCACGGCTCCTGATTGTACATCTATTATAAGTCCTGTTAATGGAACAACCGACGTCAGTATCAGTACCGATATTAGCTGGGATGCTGTAGCCGATGCAGACGGATATTATATTACTATCGGAACCAATCCGGGTGGAACAGATATCGTTAACAACGAAGCGGTAACGGCTACAACATATAAGCCGACCATAAACTTACCTGAGAATTCAACTGTTTATGTGTCTCTATTACCATATGGGCTGGGGGGCCTAGCAACGGGCTGTGGTGAGATTAGTTTCACCACAGAAGCCGTTGCAGTTATTCCTGACTGTGCTACAATCATAAGTCCGGCAAACGGAGCAACCGACGTCAGTATCAATACTAACATCACCTGGGATGCTGTAGCCCATGCAGACGGATATTATATTACTATCGGAACCAATCCAGGCGGGAACGATATCGTTAACAACGAATCCGTAACAACTACCAGTTACAGCCTTGCAGACGAGCTTCCGGAAAATACAACAATCCATGTCTCGGTAATTCCATACAATGCCTTTGGAAACGCCACAGGATGTACAGGTATCAGCTTTGCTACAGAAATGGATAGTTCAATCAAAACCAAATATGGTTTTTCACCAAACGGAGATGGTATCAACGATTTCTGGGAGATCAAGGGTATTGAAAATTATCCGGACAACAAAGTTTCCGTATATAACCGATGGGGAGATCTTGTCTTTCAAACTGACAGATACGATAACCGGGCAAATATTTTCACCGGTGTAGCTAATAAGCATACTAAAATCGGTGGTGGAAAACTTCCTGCCGGAACCTATTTCTTTCAGATACAGGTCTCAAATGGAAATATCGCAACAAATACGAAAGGGTTCCTGGTTATAAAACGATAAGGAGAAATGAGCCTCCACAATAAAATTAATGGTGAATCCCATCTGACCAATTAAAAAACCGAAGAATAAACAGATGAAAAGCATACAAATCTATATTTCAGCATTTTTTTTAATTGCTCTATTTCAAAATAACAGCAGGGCACAACAAACATCATTGTTTCCTGAATATAATTATAATCCGTTTATTATTAATTCGGCATATACCGGAATGGCATCTGGTTCAGAAGCTACTTTTAGCAACTATGGATATTTGAATAATGTAGAAGGGAGTCCGAAAAGCCTGGCTTTTAGTTTCCACTCTCCTCTATCTGAAGGGAAAATGGGCTTAGGTGGTGCCATATTACGTGACAAAATAGGGGTAACGACCAATACAAGTGCCTATGTAGCCTATTCGTATAAGATATTCTTCGATTTTAAAAGTGATCGCCCTTATTGGCAAATTTACGATCAGAATGTATTATCGTTTGGGCTCACTGCCGGTGTACACCAGCTTAATGAAGATCTATTGGATTTAGGGATCATCAGTGATCCTGCATTTTCAGAAAATGTCAACGCTACCATCCCTGCCGTTGGTGTTGGAGTCTTATACAACTGTGCCAGTTTCTATGCAGGTGTTTCAGCACCAAATATTCTAGGCGATCGGTTGGCCTCCAGAAACGACCTCAATCTTTCCAATCCGGTTTATGGTTATTTTGGCTATAGGTTTTTCACAAATCAATTTGAAGAAATTATGATTAAACCAAGTGCTTTCTTAAAATATGAAGAAGGAGCACCCATGCAACTCGATATTAATCTGGCTGCCAACTTTAAAAATAAAGTTGAAGTTGGTGCCGGTTACCGTAGCAGTTCATCGGTGAATTTTCTGGGTGGTATCTACGCATTAAAAGGTCTAAAATTTGTATATTATTACAACCTAGGCTTTAAAGATTCCTTACTGGGGAATAGCCATGGACTGGTGGTTTCTTATACATTTAACCATTCTTAATTCTTATTAAATCCTACAAAAAACCTCTTTATATATACCTCTCCGTCAACAACAATAACAATTAGACTTTGAATACAGACTTTTGAGGTTGATTAGGAAATATTTCCCACGGATAGACTCCAGGCCAACCAATGTATGGCAAGGGAATGTATGAAGTGGGAGTATCTATATCGGAGCAACGGACTTGAGCGGACTTAAACGGACTTTTTGATGTTATTTTGAAGCGAACCTGGCCTATTAAATACTAATAATCCTGTTTTTTGCATGAAGAACTACAATTTACAAAACAACCTCTAAAATTCCCAAAAATGATGTTATTTTAAATTAGCGTTCGATTTTAATAAGGTTATAAACAAAAGTTCGTTAAAGCAAAAGTCTTCAAGTCATAATTCGGCAGTCCTATAAATTATTGTTGTATTCCGGTATACAATAACCACAATTTTTGCATAAATACAACATTTATGAATGATCGGGTAAAACGTTTTAAATCACACTTAGTTAATAGCTTAACCGTTTCACTTCAAAAATGACATCCCAGAATCTCATAGCTTTTCTTTAACAAACAAATTCACTTTTACGCAATAAGTATGTTAGTAGAGCCACAAAGAACATCCTTACCCATTTCCCTGTTTTTTTGTATCTTCAAAATAGTTACCTGAAATTCAGATACTTCAGTATCACATAAAACAAACACACTATATAACATGGAATATATAGATTACTACAAAGTTTTAGGGATCGATAAATCTGCTTCGGAAGCAGACATTAAAAAAGCTTATAGAAAATTAGCTCGAAAATATCATCCCGATGTGAATCCTAATGATCAGGAGTCGAAGCAGAAATTTCAACAAATTAATGAGGCTAATGAAGTTTTAAGCGACCCTACTAAGCGAAAAAAATATGATCAATACGGAAAAGACTGGCAACATGCTGATGTGTTTGAGGAGGCTAAAAAGAACAAAGCTCATCAAAGTAGTTATGGTGGAGGCCGGAGTTATCAGCACTATTCTTCCGCAGATTTTGGTGATGACGATTTTTCAGAATTCTTTAGCTCTATGTTTGGTGGCGCGAGGAGTTCCAGAAGGCATCAAGCAAAATTCAGGGGGCAGGATTATGATGCTACTCTGCAATTAACTGCAAAAGACGCCTATACAACTCAAAAACAAATACTCACTGTTAACGGTAAAAAAATCCGCATTACGATCCCCGCCGGTGTAGAAAACGGACAAACCCTTAAAATCAAAGGACATGGAGGTGAAGGCGTTAACGGTGGTCCTAAAGGAGATTTATATATTACTTTCAATATTACTCCTGACAACCGCTTTAGACGTATTGGAGCTGATCTCTTCGCAGAACAGCCCATCGATCTCTGCACAGCAGTTCTCGGAGGTGATGTAATCATCGATACCTTTTCCGATCAGGTAAAATTAAAAGTAAAAGAAGGAACTCAAAACGGAACTAAAGTCCGCTTAAAAGGCAAAGGATTCCCGATATACAAAAAGGATGGTGAATTTGGCGATCTGTATATCACATATAAGGTCGAACTACCTGAAAAACTCAGTAGTGAACAAAGAGCATTATTTACCCAACTATCTAAATTAAAATAACATGGAAAGTCATCAGCTCATTAATACGGAAACACTTATAATACACCATGGACTCGACAAAACTTTCATAGACGATTTACATTTCTACGGACTCATAGATTTTGTCGAAAAAGACCATAACAGATTTATTTATGAAGATCAATTACCAGTACTGGAACAGTTAATACGATTGTATTACGACTTGGAGATCAATATGCAGGGAATAGATGTCATTAAGAATATGATTCGTAAAATGGATGAAATGCATCATACCATTCAGTTGTTAAAAAACAAACTGGACCTCTATGAATAGATTTGGCATTAACCTGTCCGCAAAAAAAATCAACTTAAGATTGAACACTACCATATGAAAAAAAATCAGATCAGTTTAAAAGATGCCATATCAATAGGGATTGGAGGGATGGTTGGCGGCGGTATTTTCGCCGTACTGGGACTGGCCGTTTCCCTTGCCAAAGGAGGCACCCCCATAGCCTTCTTATTTGCCGGGCTACTAGCACTTGTCACCTCTTACAGCTACGTAAAACTATCCAAGGCGTACCCCGATCGCGGAGGGACTGTAAAGTTTATCAACCAAGGGTTTGGGAAAACTATATTCAGCGGTGCCATAAACAACCTCTTATGGATAAGTTATATCATTATGTTATCACTTTATGCTTCAGCATTCGGTTCGTATGCGCCAAACCTGTTTCAGGTAACGGCCAGCAAATCTCTCGATTTTCATATATATGCAAGTACTATCATCATCCTGGCAACAACAATAAATTACTACAGCCTGACGGTAGTAGGAAAAATAGAGTCGTATGCTGTTGTAATTAAATTAATTATACTTCTTGGTTTTATTGGCATAGGTATTTATGGACTAATCGGAAATCCTACTATTGAACAATTATCCGTATCAAACTGGGAAACCCCTGTTAAACTTTTTGCAGGCGGCATGGTTATTTTTGTTGCATATGAAGGCTTCGAACTTATAGCTAATGCTGCTCCCGACATAGTAAATCCACAAAAGAACATTGCCAAAGCTTATTATATTTCGGTAATCTTTGTCATTTTTCTCTACATTATAATTGCCTTGGTAACAGTCGGATCCTTGCCTTTTAAAACCATCGCTACTGCACAAGACTATGTTTTGGCTGAAGCTGCCAAACCTATGCTGGGCAAAGCAGGGTTTACCATAATTACTATTGCTGCCCTGATCTCTACATTCTCTGCTATCAATGCATCACTCTATGGCGGAAGCAGGGTGAACTACGAAATCGCTGAAGACGATGAACTCCCCCACCACTTCTTATCAAAATTCTGGAATCAACCCGTAGGGCTGTTGATAACAGCCATATCGACACTTGTACTTGTAAACATATTAAATTTGGAAAGCATTTCAACTGCAGGCAGTATCGGATTTATACTTATTTTCGGAATCGTAAACTATACAGGTTTTAAATTATCCGGAACCATCAAAGCCAACAGAACTGTTCCCCTACTGGGATTTATACTTTGTATGCTGGCCCTGATCATCTTAATTGACCAGCAGATCAAGACCAATCTTACCGGAATATATGTTTCTCTGGGAATCATTATAATATGTTTTCTAATAGAATGGATCTACAAGAAAAATAAAGAAACCAAACAGGTAAAAAGTATGCCTTAAAAACATTCTTTAATATGAGAATCATAACGACATGTTCGCCATTTTTGGCACTTTAATTTTTGCAGGAAATATTTTTATTACAACTTTAAATTCAGTTTCAGATGAATCATACAGTAAATTACATTGAGCAGGTATGGCGGGATTTTCAACAATCCGTTCTCGACCACATTCCCAAAGTAGTACTGGCCATTATTGTTGTCCTGCTATTCATCATCATAGCTCAGGTCATTCGGAGGGCATGCTTGAAAATATACTCTAAAATATTCAATAACAGTCATTTAAACATCGAACGGGTAATTGCTTCAGCACTGTATTTCTTTTTTGTAATCACAGGGATATTCCTGGCACTTCACCTCTTGGATCTGGAAAAACCTTTAGGGAAATTGTTAACAGGAGCCGGAATCGTAGGAATCATTGCCGGTTTTGCCTTTAAAGATATCGCTTCAAATATGTTTGCCGGACTTTTGCTTGATATGCAAAGACCGTATAAGATAGGTGATTGGGTTGAAATTGATAACAAATACGGAGTCGTATTGGATATCAGCTGGTTGACAACAAAAATTAAAACGGTACCCGGACAAGAAGTATATGTCCCTAACCAGATTATCTATAATGGTACATTTACTAATTTTTCTACCTGGCAAAAACGACGTATTATCCTGAAAAGTGGCGTTTCATATGGTGATAATCTGGAACATGTAAGAACAGTAGCTTTGGACGAAGTTAAAAAAATTGAAGAACTGCTACCCGAAGAAGGAATCGATTTTTACTTTACCGATATCGGCGGTTCAACATATAATTTTATGCTTCGGTATTGGGTGAAATTTGAGTCAAATGATGATTTCTGCAAGGGAATGAACGACGTAATCATGCGGATAAAGAAAAGATTTGAACAAGAAAATATTTCCATTGCCTATCCGGTTACCACTGTAGATTTTGGAGTTAAAGGAGGAGTTAATTTATTTGACAAGGAAATAAAAATAAAACCATAATTCACTGCTTTTCAATTAAACTATTTATACTTCTAAGACACAGAATAAAAATATAAATTTAGCGTATTATCTTATTGAAAGAGATACCTTCACTCTATACATAAACAGCATAATCTTATAGTTTGAATACTAAAATATCACGCTTTTAACATTTAAAACTAACTATTCGAAAGTTTTTTGATTACACATCACCCCAACAATATTAAAACATTAAGAAAATTTTAATATATTGGTTGCGAAATTCATTTATTAATCATCCGGTTTATAGTTGAAAACTCACCAAAATGAATTTGTCAAAAATGAATAAACAGTTCATTAATTCATTAAAGAAAGGAGATGTGGAAGCCTTTCAGGCTTTGATTGCCGAGTATCAGTCTCGGCTATACAACTTTGCTTTTTCATTAACTAAATCAAAATATATTTCTGAAGAAATTTTCCAGGAAGTTTTTATTAAAATATGGGTTAACAGGCATAATCTGAATTCAGACCTGAATTTAAATGCTTACATTTTTAAAATTGCAAAAAACCTAATTCTAAATCATCTTCGTAAAGTCGCTAACCAAGATTCTCTCAAAGAAAATCTATGGAATAACATCACGCAAATTCATTCAAATACAGAAGAAAGTATTGTATTAAAAGACTATCTTCATATTACTGAACAAATTATTCAGAAGCTTCCTGAACAGAAAAAAAACATATTTATACTATCAAAATTCGAGGGTAAAACTAATGAAGAAATTGCGGTACAGTTGGGAATAAAACAAAAGACTGTAAAAAATCATCTTTGGAAATCAACCCAGTTTATAAAAGAACAACTCCAGTACTATTTGACCGATTCTGCATATAGTCTTCTGATAATCTTTTCTATCTTTTTTTAAATTTCCTGAAAATCATTTGGGACTTTTATCAAGTTCAGGTGTATTATATATATAGGCCTAAGAACAAAACTTGATTATGTCATCAAAAGATATAAATAACATTAAAAGTTTATTCCGAAAATATATAGACGATAAGATCTCCAGAAAAGAGTTAGATCTTCTTTTAGACTCTATAAAAAAGAATGCACACAAAGAAGAGTTAGATACTCTGCTTCAGGAATACTGGACTCATATACCCAAAAATGAAAAACATAAAACATCAGACAAGTACGATGGTTTGTTTGAAGAATACATGATAAAAGACCCTAAAATAAGAACATTAAACAAGAAAAAAACTTCTCGGAAACTGTTTTATCGTATTGCATCAATCATAACAATCATAATAGGTAGTACGATCTTTTTCAGCCTGATAAACACCGCCGCTCCTACTCAGGAAAAGATTCACCTAAGCAACTCAGAAAGTATTACCCTGACTCTTCAGGATGGAAGTGTAAAAGTAATATCTGAAAATGGGAATAAAATTATTACGGACACATCCGGTGAATTAATTATTTCTCAGGAAGGTAATGAATTACAGTATAAAAAAAGGAAACAAAACAAAGAACTTGTATATAATGAACTGAATGTACCGTATGGGAAACATTTTGACATTGTACTATCGGATGGAACCAAAGTAAAACTAAATTCAGGTAGCTCTTTAAACTATCCTGTTGCGTTTTTAGAAGGTAAAAATCGTGAGGTGTATTTAAAAGGAGAAGCATTTTTCGATGTAGCAAAAGATATCAAACATCCGTTTATAGTTAAGGCCAATGATATTAATGTTCAGGTATTGGGTACTCAATTTAATATTTCCTATTATCCCGAAGACCCCACCATTCAAACTGTCTTAATTGAAGGTTCTGTAAATGTTAATGAAAATAACATTAATAATGATGGAGAAGTTTTAACACCAGGCCAAATGGCAGAATGGAGTAAGACAAGTAAATCATTTAGGATAAAAGAGGTTGACACAGAGATTTACACATCATGGATCGAGAATAAATTAGTGTTCAAAAGCACCTCTTTCGAAATCATTAAAAAGAAACTTGAAAGGAAATTTAATATTGTAATTGATTGTCAGTATTCTACTATAAATGAACAAGTTTATACTGCGACCTTTCTTAATGAATCAATAGAAGATATCATGGATGCCTTTCAGGTGGACACTCCTTTTGATTTCGTTAAAGAAAACAATAAGATTGTAATAACCAAACCTTCTAATACCATAACTAATCCATGAAATAAAAAATTAGAATATAGTGAATAGAAGTAGCTAAAATAGATCACAAAAAAACCGGAAAATGTCCCACCATTTCCCGGTATAAAATGTGATTTAAACTAAATGTTTAATCAACTAAATCATAACAAAAGTATGGAAAAATCTATTACTGATTGGTTTTTCACACCCGAAAAACTACGTAAACTCAACCTCAAAATGAAACTCACTTATTTGTTTTTGTTAGTTTCCTTATTCAAAATTCAAGCTGGCACCTATTCTCAAAATACAAGAGTATCATTGCATATGAATAACGTATCGGTTACAGAAGTCTTTAATGCAATAGAGAAACAGTCTGATTTCAGGTTTTTATTCAACCATCAGAAAATTGATGTTCAAAAAAAGGTATCTGTCAACGTTGAAAAAGTTAAAATATCAAGTATACTTGATCACCTTTTTAGTAACTCACCTATAGCTTATAAGGTTAAAAATAAACTCATTATCCTGAAATTTGATAAATCTAAGCAACTCACTGTTACTGAAGCTCCTTCTCCACAACAAAAAGTTCAGGGAATCGTATATGATAATCAGGGATTACCATTGGTAGGTGCTACCATAATGGAAAAAGGCACTCAAAATGGAACTCAAACCGATTTTGACGGAAAATTTTCTCTGGATGTCACCACACAGAACCCTGTACTAACTTTTTCATATGTTGGATTTAGAACACAAGAAATACCTGTTGGTAATCAAACCAATATAAGCATCACCATGGAAGAAGAAGTTGCAGCCATTGATGAAGTAGTGGTTGTCGGCTTTGCAAGTCAAAAACGTGAAAACATTACAGGTGCTGTTTCATCTGTAAAAATGGATGAGGTGCTTGCAGACCGTCCGGTTACCAATGGTGCTAGTGCTATTCAGGGAACTATGCCCGGATTACAGGTTTTGAACGGGTCAGGTCGTCCCGGAACTTTTGAGGATATACAAATAAGAGGGCTTGAATCTATTAATGGAGGTAGTCCACTCATACTGGTGAATAATGTTCCGATGAGTATCAATAATATTAACCCAAAAGATATTGAAAGTATTACCGTTTTAAAAGATGCAGCGGCATCTTCAATATATGGATCAAGAGCAGCTTTTGGGGTCGTTTTGATTACAACCAAAAAAGGGGTTAAAAATCAGGCACCTATAGTTAACTATTCTTCGACCATTAGTTTTGACAACCCAACAGAATTACCCAAAAAAGCATCTGTATATGACTTTGTTAATGCTCTTAACGACTGGGGTGTAGTAGGTTACTGGACTGATCAGGATATACCAACCTGGGTACAGGTTTTGGAAGAATACAAAAACAATCCTTCGGCATATCCATCAGGTCAGGCAGAAGTGAATGGAATTATATACCCCTTAAAAGAAACTGATATAATAGATGATTTTTATGGTGATCTGGGAATTACCCAAATTCATAACCTAAGTATTTCAGGAGGTACAGACAAATCTACTTACAGGCTGGCAGCAGGCTTCACAGATCAGGACGGAATCATTGTTACCGATAATGATAGTTTTAAAAGATATACCATAAATGCCGATTATGGTGTTGAGTTGAGTGAAAAAGTTTCATATCAGGCTAATATCAACTATCTGAAATCGCTTACCAAAGACCCTGTTGGAGACTACTACCGTGCTATCACATATCCAGTTTATGCTCCTGTCGGTAATCATGAAATGCCTGATGGTACATTAATTCCTTACAATACACCTGGTAATTTAGAACGCTTAAACGTTCCGAGAAAAACAGAACGCGACAATTTAAGATTCTTTAATAAAATAGAATACAATCCTATTGAATCGTTAAGTATTGTTGGTGAGTATACTTACGGTTATTCTACTTATCAAAGAACAGATGTTAATGTAGAGCCTCAAACGGTAGATGCCCAACGATACACCTTAAATACCGTTAGTCCGGATAACACCTTTTACCGTATCGAAAATGGTAATACTCGCTATAATGGGATAAACCTCTACAGCACATTCAAAAAATCCTATAACAATCATAACATATCTTTATTGGCCGGTTTCAATCATGAGAATAATAAATCGGAAAGCAACTGGACACGAAAAACAAATCTGATTGACCCTAGTCTTCCGTCAATTTCGCAAGCAACGGGTACTTTAACAGCCGATGATTCATTTGGTGAATGGTCTGTCATGGGAGTTTTCGGTAGGTTAAACTACGATTACAAAAACAAGTACTTTATCGAATTGAACGGTCGTTATGATGGTTCTTCCAGGTTCCCGAAAAATAACAGATGGGGGTTCTTCCCTTCTGCTTCTCTAGGCTGGAATATAGCTAAAGAAGAATTCTGGGAACCAATTCGAAACACTATATCACTTTTTAAATTCAGAGCTTCATTAGGTGAAATAGGAAATCAGGACATTAGATTCCCTGATGGATCAGTTAACCTATACCCTGCAGTACCCGGGTTATCTGCCGGAAACTCAGGATGGATAGATCCTAATACAGGTATCCGCTATGTAACCCTGGCTCCTCCACAATTAGTGAGTAGTAATTTTACCTGGGAAACAGTACAAACACTAAACTTCGGACTTGATTTTGCTCTTTTCGACAATAAATTAAACGGATCTTTCGATCTGTTTACAAGAAAGACAAAAGACATGCTTACTCAAGGTGCTGAACTTCCATCAAATTTAGGAACTTCGGCTCCATTGGCTAATGCAGCAGATCTTGAAACTAAGGGTTGGGGACTTGAGCTAAACTGGAAAGATCAAATCAAAGATTTTAGCTATTACTTTAATGTAAACATATCCGACAATCAAAGTGAAATAACCAAATTTGACAACGAAGAAGGTCTTTTGGGACAGCACTATATTGGTAAAAAATGGGGCGAAATCTGGGGTTATGTTACTGACGGTTATTATTCTGTAGATGACTTTGAAGAAGGAACATTGGATAACGACCTGCAAAATGGGACTTTAAAAGAAGGGGTGGTTCGTGTTGAAGGTGTTAATCCTAATCCGGGAGACATTAAATATAAAGATCTCAATGGAGACGGAATTATCAACGATGGTAATAACACCCTTTATACAGAATTAGACGAGAATGGAAATCCGATTGTCGATACCAATGGATATATACAAACCGGAACGGGAGACAGAAAAGTAATAGGAAACAACACCCGTAGATATCAATACGGAATTAGAACAGGAGCATCTTATAAAAACTTTGATGTTTCCTTTTTTATTCAGGGTGTAGGTAAACGAGACCGATGGATCAGTAATGATGTAGTATGGCCTTATAATGGAGAGTTTTCTATAGTATATGATCACCAGCTTGACTATTGGACTCCTGAAAACTCAGATGCATACTACCCAAGAAATTATCCCAGAGGTGCAGGTAATTACGGTTACAGCAGAAGGGTTCAGACAAAATATCTTGCTGACGGCTCATACATCCGCCTTAAGAACATAACTCTGGGGTATTCATTGCCAAAAGCATATTTAGAAAATTCATTCCTGAATAGTGTAAGACTGTATGTATCGGGAGAAAATCTTTTAAATCATGATCATCTTCCTGACGGATTAAACACGGAGTTAGATAATTTAGGTCAAGGTGCAACATATCCTTACCTTAAACAATATGCATTTGGCTTAAATGTTTCTTTCTAATCTTATGACAGTTATGAAAAATATATATATTATTTTACTAGCAGCAATAGTATTTGCCGGGTGTAGCAAAGACACCCTCGAACAATTACCAAAAGATGAATTAGTAGTTGAAACAACTTTTACTTCTTATTCTAATTTTAAAACGTATGCCTGGGGTTTTTATAATACCTTTCCAGGCTACAATCTTACGCCTGTAAATCAGGAGTGGGATGGAGATTTAATGCTCCGAAGCAATAACAATGGTATGTCTAATTGGATTAGACAGCTCATTAGTGTGCCTACCACCGATGATAGTTACTCAGGACCATACTCGAGAATTCGCAGAGTAAACCTGATGCTGGACAATATTGAAGAGTCTGAGCTGACTGAAGATGAAAAAAAACATTGGCGAAGCGTTGGTTACTTCTTCAGGTCATACGAATATTTTGATCTGTTAAAGAAATATGGAGGAGTGATTTGGGTTGAAAATGCTCTTACTGAATCATCTGAAGAGTTGTATGCTACAAGAACTCCACGTAATGAGGTGGCTCAGAATATTTTAGACAATTTAAGTTATGCAGTTGCCAACATCAAAACAGAAGGTGATGGCCCTAATACTATAGGTATCGATGCTATAAATGCTCTTTTATCAAGATTTGGATTGTTTGAAGGCACATGGCGTAAATATCACCAATTAGGTGATGAAACCAAATATCTTACCGCAGCGGCAAATGCGTCTAAAAAGCTTTTAGATAAATACCCTATACTACACAATAATTATGATGAAGTATTTAATAGTGAATCGTTAGCAGACATAAGCGGTATTATTCTATATAAAGAATATGTTACTGCTCAACAGACTCATATTCTTACTTCTCGTCATCGTAATTCTGCAGGTAATTGGGATCTTACCAAAAAGGCTGCCGACATGTATTTACTCACCGATGGTGAAACCCGATGGACAAGTCCACTCTTCGTTAATGATCAGGACCCATATACTGAATTCAGAAACAGAGATCGTAGAATGTATTTTACCATTGTACCTCCATTCAAGGTAAATACGGTACCTATCGGACAAAACTCCCTTGAATGGGAACATACCGGAGATGTTAATCATCGAGAATATATTGATTTGATGGAGACCCTTTCTGACGATAATCGTAAAACCCTACCTTCTATGAACTGGCAAGGACTTATCGTAAGAGAATCTCCACACTTCAGGCAGTTTAATAATGGACAAGGATTTAATGCGGGCTTTACCGGCTATAAATTATTCAAATATTTCAACAAATATTTACGAATTCAAAATCAAGATATTACAGATGCTCCGATATTTAGAATCGGTGAAGTAATGCTTAATTATGCTGAGGCTATGTATGAATTAGGAGACTTTGATCAGACCGTAGCTGATATCACTATCAATAAACTTAGAGCTCGTGGTGGAGTTGCTCCGTTAGCGGTAGGTGCAGAACCAAATGATCCTACTATTGATGTCTCAGTAAATCCGACTCTTTGGGAGATTAGAAGAGAAAGAGCTATCGAACTAATGGGAGAAGGTTATCGATTTGATGACCTGAGAAGATGGAAAAAAATGGACTATACCGATGAAGAAAAACTAGGACGTTGGGTTAATAATGCTGACTATGGGAATCGTCTGACTATTCAGAATGGTGCTTCAGAAGGGTATGTTACTATTCATGGTGTACCCCCTGGAGGTTTCCCTGATTATTATTATTTATATCCTATTCCATCAAATGACCTTGTACTCAATCCTAATTTAGAACAAAACCCGGGTTGGTAGGCATTTATATGCATTCCATAAACTGGTAATGCATCTATAAACAATATGTACCGTTACATTAACTTTCAAACAATAAATTCGAATGGTTAATTAATTTGGTTGATTAAAACCTCGTTCGTGCTGAACGAGGTTTTTTCTTTCATCTCTCTTGCATAAAATATTATCAATAGTGCTCCTGTTTCATATATAAATCAATTCAACAACCGGCCTCTAGGCGTTGCCCGAAAATAAAACATTTCTGTTGTTTATCAGTTCGCTACTTTGTACATTGTTACAGAAGAGCGCTCATACAAGGAAGAGGATAATAAAAAACACAACATGGAAAACAACAATTTTAAGAACAGGAGGCATCAGGGGTTTGTTAGCCTGTTAATGGTTACCGCCTTATTCATTTTTATTGTCCTTATAAAAGATTATATTATTGCCATAGTCCTGGCTATAATATTTGCAGGGCTCTTGTTTCCAACATACAATTGGCTGCTCAACAAAACACGACAACGCAAAACACTCTCCTCCATCTTAACAATATTTTTATTCTTATTAATTATAGTGGTACCCACTATGCTGTTACTACAGCAAATCATTCACCAGGGCACCGTATTATCGGAGCATATTTTTCCATATATAAAACAACAATTATCACAATCATCACATGTAGAGAATTCATTGCCTGAGTGGTTGCCCTTTAAAAAAGAATTAACACCTCATACCCAGGATATATTTTCCAAATTATCTGAATTCATGCAGCGATTAAGCGGTATTGTCATCAATGCCCTTACTGCATTTACCCAGGAAACATTTTCCCTGTTTATCAACCTGTTTGTCATGATTTACGCGATCTATTATTTCTTACAGTCAGGAAAAGGGATTTTAAATAAAATGCATCATTATATTCCCCTGACCGATAGCGAATTCAACCTGATCATCAACAGGGTCAAAGAAGTTTCCAGGGCAACCATTAAAGGAGCTATCTCAATCGGAATTATACAAGGCGCATTGGTAGCTTTAGGATTCTGGGTTACCGGAATAGAGGGTGCTGCGTTTTGGGGATCTGTCGCAGCCATTATGTCGCTTATTCCCAGTGTAGGTACCGCTATTGTATATGTTCCGGCAGGCATTTACTTAATTATGACAGGAGACGTGATCTATGGTACCGGATTGTTGATTTGGGGTGTAGGAGTTGTGAGTAGTGTCGATAATTTCCTTAGACCTGTACTCGTAGGTAAAGACACGCAGATTCCGGATCTATTGATCCTCATCAGCACACTGGGAGGGATCGGACTGTTCGGCATCAGTGGAATTATTATCGGACCGATGCTTGCAGGTTTATTGATTACCATCGTCGAAATTTATAAGGATACCGTTTCATAAATATTTAAAAGAGAACTCCCCCCTGCCCCATGAAATTCCGTTAGGAGTGTTTCACAAGGGCAAGCTCCGTAACTCCCGATAGCTATACGGGGTAAATTTAGATGACTGAGTAAAATCTTAACCTATATTACTAAAATATAACAACTTATAATATTTTTAGTTATCTTGGAGTGACCTCGTAAACAGATTATGGGTCATAATTATTAGTCTAACCATTTTACATCTTAAATTTATGAAGACATTCATTGCTGAATTTATCGGAACATTTTGGCTTGTTCTGGGGGGATGCGGCAGCGCTGTATTAGCTGCGGGAATCCCTGACCTCGGAATAGGTTTTGCCGGAGTTGCCCTGGCATTTGGTTTAACCGTTTTAACCGGAGTGTACGCATTCGGACATATCTCCGGAGCCCACTTTAACCCGGCAGTGACCATCGGTTTATTTGTTGGAGGCAGAATTGAAGCAAGTGCCATTCCCGGATATATTATTTCGCAAGTATTAGGGGGACTCGCAGGAGCCGGAATATTGTATCTTATTGCCAGTGGTGCCGACGGATTTAGCCTGTCAGATGGTTTTGCCGCCAATGGGTACGGAGAACATTCACCTATGGGCTTTACGATGGCATCCGGATTCATAAGCGAAGTCGTTATGACATTCATGTTCCTCATCGTGATTTTAGGAGTTACACATAAAAATGCACCTTCCGGTTTTGCCGGACTGGCTATCGGTTTGGCATTAACTCTTATTCACCTCATCAGCATACCAGTTACCAACACTTCTGTAAATCCTGCCCGTAGTACAAGTCAGGCTTTGTTTGTAGGCGGATGGGCTATCGAACAGTTATGGTTATTTTGGGTAGCACCTATCATGGGTGCCATTATAGCAGGACTCGTTTATAAATACCTTGCACCGAATAAAGATTGATAATACAGCAGCAGGTTAACAAGCCTGTTTTACATCTATCCGGATACAACAGTTATAATCCCGGTTCATTAAAAACATAATGGCTCTAAGGTTTTACAATCTTAGAGCCATTATCGTTATAACGGATATATTATCTTTTACTATTCCGTATTCGCAACCATTCTTTATTCGGTAATAGTTATTGTTACTCTTCTATTCAGACTTCTATTGGCGGATGAATTGTTAGGGTATAAAGGAGCTTTCTCTCCCTTTGACTCCACCATCATACGGCTTTTACTAATGCCTTTATTTTGAAGATATTCTGCCACAGCATCTGCTCTTTGCCGACCGATGCGATTATTAAGGGCCTCACTTCCTACATTACAGGTATGTCCCGTTATCGTTACCTTTAATTCATCATGGGTGGTTAAAATTCCGGCTATGCGGTCTAATCGGGTTGCCATTTCAAGACTTACTTCCGTATTGTCAATACTACCAAACGACAAAGGACTTGCTATTGTAGTACGTTCTTCAGTTGTAAGACCCGTATCGACTTTCGCCTTAGGTGGCTCAATAGGTCGAACGGGGGCTGTATGTTTCTCTTCGTATACCTGTTCTTCTTCGACTACAGAAACTACCGTTTCGGGCTCCGGCGTTTTCTTTTCCTTGTTTAACGAAAAGCCTAATTTTACCTGTACCCCCACAGCAAACAGCTTGCTTTTGTCCAACAAGTTCTGGTTTGCCATAACTCCTTGCGAGCTAACCTCATCGATCCCTTCTGCACTATAAGACACTATGTTTGACTGTCCAGATTTATGAAGGTCCGTAATCCCATAATCGGCATACACCCCTGTGTATAAGTTCATATGGGGTTTAAGTTTAAAATAAAGCCCTGCCTCTACACTTGCTGTAAATGCCGTCTTCAGATCATTGTCGGCCGCTCCGTTGTAATCAGTCAACTCACCAAAACCATGATCTGGCAGATCATCTATTTCTAAATTTATATCGGGATAATAACCACTTAACTGTGTACTTACTGCACTTGCATCCACTTTATGTTGTAACGGGAAAACCACTTTTCCGCCTATTCCAAAATAAAATCCGGTAGTACCCGGTGTATCCGATCTGTATGCGAGCATGAGTGGTATCGATAGTCCATATAATCGTTGCTCTTCTTTATAACCATTTGGGGTAACACGGTATTCAAAAGCTGACCCCTGATCGTCTACTTCATAAGAAGTAATTGTTGTGTTATCATGTAACTGAAAATCGGTTCGATACAGGTTAAAGTCCAGGCCTGTGCCCAGACCCCAGTTCTTAGAAAAATAATAGGTATAACCTACACCTAATCCGCCTCCCGGCTTCATATTACCGCTGCCCTGCGGGCTTGAATAATCTACACCTTGTAATCCTCCGTTAATTTTCACCGTCACCTCCTGTGCCCGGCTTGTTGTGAATGCACCGATAAACAGTGCTAAACATATCTTTAATTTCATGTTTGATTTCATTTTTTTAATGCTACACTGATTATCGTACTAATAGATTAACTGACTTACGGGTACCTCCGGATAGGGTTAATACCACTATATACAGTCCCGGTTGCTGAGGAGCCTGCATCATGGTCTCTCCTGTAACGGTCTCGGAACCGGACAGTTCTCTTCCTGCAAGATCGTAAATACCTATGCGTGCTCCGTCCAGAGTTGCCTGGCTATAATCTAATCGTATGGTAACATCTGCCAGACCTCCTACCGGGTTTGGCATAACAGCCATCTTTCTACTGTAAGTGGTTCCGCTGACAGTAAGCGGGCAGCTCGTAATAACATTACCATTACCATCGGTAGCCTCTGCATAATAAATACCGTTCAATCCTCCTTCTTCAGTATAGTACTGTTTAGTAGCCCCGGAAACCGCTTCCCCATTCTTGTACCATTGCCAGCTGACAAAACTTTCGCTGCTGTTATCAAAAACCAATACATCGTCCCATTGCTGACGGATAATTCCCGACTGGCTCACGAGCAGGGTATTTACAACATCAGCGGCTACATTATAATTCAGGTCTCCTTCCTGGTAGGCTGTAATGGTGGTTGTACCCGATTGATGGATCGTAAGGGTTGTACCGTTTACAGTCGCTATTTCTGTATCGGCTACTACATACTGCACCGGTAGTCCGCTGTCGGAAGTGGCCGTTAGTGTAATCTGATCGGAATCATCACATCCAAAACTTAAATCCTGGTTCCAACTGATCAGCTGACCGGCCGGGGTAATTTCAAACAAGGCTCCTGTATATACCAGCGTATAGTTGGCACCAGCGGACAAGTTACCCGGTTCGATCTCATAAACCCCCACATCTTCTCCTGGTTCCCTGGTAAGGCTCCCCGTTAAGACCCCTGCTGTATCTCCGTTGGCAAACCCTGCGGGTGTATAATTAAACTCAGGGTCAGCTTCCCCATACACCTTGGTCTGTCCGCCAGCTGCAACAATAGTTAATGTCGCCGGAAGGATTTCCAGGCTGCCGTCTACATAGGTAATCGTATAATTCGAAGAGATGTAGCCCGTGGCTGTGATTGTATAATTACCGACATTTTCACCGGCAACCCTGCTTAAGTTAAGCGTGCCGCCAAGAGTTGTCTGATCATCTCCATTCACGAAACCGTCATAAATTACTGTAAAGGCCGGGTCGGTTTCGCCATATATTTTACTCTTATTTTCTGCTGTTACCGTTAAAGCTATCTGCGTGATTTCAAAAGCACCATCCACATAGTTAACAATGTAGTCAGATGAACTAAGTCCGGAAGCCGTAATGACATAAGTCCCAACATCTTCTCCTGATCCCCGGGTTACTAATAAGGTACCCCCTAAAACAGTTTCATCATCACCGTTTACAAAACCTGCATAACTTACTGTTAAGTCCGGATCGGTTTCGCCATACATTTTGGTTTTGTCTTCTGCAACTACCGTTAAGACTGCCTGATCGACAGTTAAGGTTCGGATTACAGAAACAGCTGCATTCGTTACCCCGTCGCCACCTTGAGTTGCTGTAATTTGTGTGTTGCCTGCTTTAAGGATGGTTGCCTGATTCCCTGAAATGCTCACCACTCCCGGATCATCTGCGGTATAAGTCACTGTCAAGCCCTGATCGGTCCGGGCATCACCCAGAGTAAATGAAGCATCCCCATACACCTTATCCGGGATACTTGAAAAATTAATGACCTGATCTATTTTAACAGGACCCTCCAAAGTGCTTTCTACTGCCATGCCTGCATCAATGCCATCGTTTGGTATTACTTCAAAACTGATATATTTTCCCCGGTCTGCATCCTGTAGGGTATACTGTTGGGCAGTAGCGCCCGAAATCATCATTTTATCCGTACCCCCGTTATCGTCAGACCGGTACCATTTATATGCTGACCCGCTTTCTGCATCCCCATCAGGGTCTGTATAGATATAGTTTCCTGTCAACAGCTCTCCTATTGTCAATGTTCCCCCTATAGATACATCGCTCGCAGCCGGAGGGTCATTCGTATCTTTGGTAACGGTATCGGTAGTTGCCGACCCCATATTCCCCGCTGTATCGGATAAACTCACTGTAAGTGTTACTAATCCATCACCCAGCCCGCTTAGGTCAATACCTGATATCTGATCCGTGGTTGTAGTTACCGTCCCCGATCCTATTACATCAGTACCGCCTCCTGAACTTGAGAACGAATAGTTATAAGTTGATCCCACTTCAGCTCCGGCAAAAGTAAAACTTACTGAGCTACGGTTTGATCTGTCTATCGGATCCTGATCAAAGATCGCGGTATAACCATCAGGCGCCGTCTGATCTAATTCAGCCGAATTATCTGTTTCCGGACTTCCTGCGTTATTCCCGTCATCCGTAAGGGTAACCTGAACGGTCAAAGTACCGTCAGGTAACGAGCTTACATCTACGCCTATGTTTTGAGATATATTATTTACAGCAGATGTTCCGGTAATCGTTGCGGTATTACCATCACCACTACTCGAAACGGAGTAATTCATTGTTGTTCCCACTTCAGCATTAAGAACAGTAAATGAAGTAGAACCCGCTTCGGCTGCATTAATCAGGCTATCATCCCAGGCAACTGAATAACCTGAAGGAACCACGGTATCCTTACTTTCACTATCGGTTACATCTGTACCTCGATTTCCTGACGGATCTGTTAAGGATACGGTTAATGTAACTGTCCCATCGGTTAAACCTGATAGATTGTAACCTGCTCCGCCATTATCAAACTGTTCCGACGTCGAAGTTACAGTTTCCGTACCGGAAAGTGGTGTACCTCCTCCATCACTGGTAAAAGAATAATGTAAAGTGCTCCCTACTTCTAATCCCGATGCCAAGAATTCTATCATCGAGACATTAGCTGCATTGATCTTTGGCATTCCTAAAAGATCGATACTTACAGTATATCCGGATGGAGCCATCGTATCTTTTGCTGCTGTATCTGTTGCCGGGCTTCCCATATTATCAAAAGTATCTGTCAAGGATACAGATAAGGTAATGGTGCCATCTTCCAATCCGCTTAGGTCGATTCCTGTTACCTGGTCGGTAGCGGTGCTTATGGTTCCTGTACCGGTTACATGGGTACCGCCGCCGGAACTGGAAAAAGAATAATCATATGTAGCTCCCACCTCGGCACCCGAAAAAGTAAAGCTGACTGCCGATTGATTCCCATCATTAACAGGACTTTGGTCTATGGTTATTGCATATCCTGATGGAGCAGTGGTATCTTTTATTTCCGTATCTGTTGCTACGCTTCCGCTATTTCCTGAAGTATCTGTCAAAATTACCGATAAGGTAATGGTACCATCTCCCAGACCACTTAAATCAATCGCGGTTATCTGATCGGTAGCGGTGCTTATGATTCCTGTACCGGTTACATGGGTACCGCCGCCGGTACTGGAAAAAGAATAATTGTATGTAGCTCCCACCTCGGCACCCGAGAAAGTAAAGCTGACTGCCGATTGACTGGTTGTTTTTATACCATTCTGGTCTATCGAAACCGAATACGCTGACGGTGCTGCAGTATCCTTGTTTTCTGTATCAATTACTGTACTTCCCGTATTATCAAAAATATCTGTCAAGCTTACTGACAAGGTAACGATACCATCTCCCAGACCACTTAGGTCAATCCCGGTTAGCTGATCGGTAGCAGTGCTTATGGTTCCTGTTCCGGTTACATGGGTACCGCCGCCGGTACTGGAAAAAGAATAATCGTACGTAGCTCCCACCTCGGCACCCGAAAAAGTAAAGCTGACTGCCGATTGATTGCTATCATTAACAGGACTTTGGTCTATCGATACATTATATCCGGAAGGAGCTGTAGCATCCTTCGTACGGGTATCCGTAACCACGCCCCCTGTATTACCAAAAGAATCGGTTAAGGTAACAGACAATGTTATAGTACCATCCCCCAATCCGCTTAGGTCGATCCCTGTTAGCTGGTCGGTAGCGGTGCTTATGGTTCCTGTACCGGTTACATGGGTACCGCCGCCGGTACTGGAAAAAGAATAATCGTACGTAGCTCCCACCTCGGCACCCGAAAAAGTAAAGCTGACTGCCGATTGATTGCTATCATTAACAGGACTTTGGTCTATCGATACATTATATCCGGAAGGAGCTGTAGCATCCTTCGTACGGGTATCCGTAACCACGCCCCCTGTATTACCAAAAGAATCGGTTAAGGTAACAGACAATGTTATAGTACCATCCCCCAATCCGCTTAGGTCGATCCCTGTTAGCTGGTCGGTAGCGGTGCTTATGGTTCCTGTACCGGTTACATGGGTACCGCCGCCGGTACTGGAAAAAGAATAATCGTACGTAGCTCCCACCTCGGCACCTGAAAAGGTAAAACTTACAGCAGTCTCATTTGATGTATCGATTTCAGCCTGGTCTATTAAAACACTATATCCTGAGGGCGGTACCGCATCCTCATCCTGAATTGTAAGGGTTAGCTGCTGGGTACCATCTTCAACCGCATTCGTAGGTGTGTTCATTTCGATGAACACCGTTTCATCGCCTTCTTCTATACCATCAAATTGGGATGTCAGCCGTATGCTATCCATCATCTGTCCCGGGACTATCGTAATCGTACTTCCTGTAATACTGTAATCGGTTCCGCCTCCGGTAGCAGTACCGGAAAAAGCTAAAGGAATAGAGACCGTCACTCCGGCAGGTGCATCTATTTTACCTCTAACATATGCCTGTCCGCCACTTTCGTCCGTTATTGGATTATAATCTTCCAGAATTTCCAGAGTAGCTTTAGGTGGGGAATCATCATTAATAATCGTATAGGTAACCTGCTGGGTACCGTTTTCTGTTCCGTTACTAACTGCAATGATATCGATAAGAACGGTTTCATTTCCCTCATAAATGACATCAGGAATATTTTTTAATGTCATGGTTCTTGAAGTGCTTCCGGCAGGTATCACAATCGAAGTAGCACTCCGGGTATAATCAATCAAATGCATAGCGGTACCACTAAAACCTAAACTAACCGTGGTATTTGCACCATACGTATTAGAAAGTGTTGCGGTTACTGTTGAATTAGCTGTTACATTCTCTGCCCTGGAACCCGGGCTCACGCTCAAGGTTACCTTAGGAACAGGGCTTACATTTAAAGTTGCTACATAGTTTCCCGAACTATAAACCGCTCCGTCATTCACTTCAAACCGGAATGAGGTATTTGTACTCCCGTTTTGGATATATTGTAAGTTTCCGGCATCTAAATTAGTTCTGCTGATTTGGTCGTTGGCACTTACTTCCTCGCCGGCATCATAGGCATCATCATTATCGGCATCTACATATAAGGTTCCGGCACCCGGCAATGTTTCTATCAACAAGTGGTTCAGAGGATCGCCATCATTATCATTATATCCAAAATTGGCCGTAGAAAAGGTGTAAGTTAAATTTTCATAAGGGCCGTTAGCTGCTGTAAAATTAGAGGCTGTTGGAGTCGTATTCCCTCCTAAATTCCCGATTTTTATATCGTCGATCCAAAAATTAAGGTTTGCCTGGAAATATATATTTATAGAAGTAACATCAAGATTTGTGGTTATGTTTGTAACAGAAGTTGTTGAATAACCACTCCCTAGCGGGGTATTATCCTGGTATGTTTCTGTACCTCCTCCGGATTTGTAATACGTTATTATATAAAAGGGAGGAAGCGTTATACCCTCTATATCATTATAACTATTTATCCCTTCTTCTTTTAACCAAAATCCCCGTATGTTAAAAGGTTGCCCGTCAACCCGTTGTAATGAAAAGTTATCTCCCCCTGCTGATCCTTTTTTCAAACAGGCACTGTTCCCGTTTCCTCCTGAATGCTGATGTTCAAAAGATCCATTACCGCCTGTAGTCATTTTAAAGTCTATTCCATTTATTGTAATATAGGCTTCTGTATTCCATGGATTACTACTTGTACTACCGGTGATATGAGGGGCTGTTGAAAAGTCATAAGTAGTTTGTGTCCATCCATGCCTGCTTATCAAAAAACAAAAAAGCAGCAGGAATTTGGATAATAAGAGTTTAGATAAGTAAAGCTGTTTCATAAATAATTAAGGTTTAATGTCGTTTAAATAATTCATCTGAAGTATTAGAAAAGAAAAAGAGGGATCAAGAACTTTATATTCCCTCGCGATAGATAAAATGGTAATGTATGTTCCCATTGGTTTAGGTATAATTTATCTAAATAGTTTCGCAGGTCAATGTCTTTTTGTTAGATGGGGATCCGGGTTAAGTTGTATCGCTGATATATTCCTTCAAATAAGAATGTTAGCTAATCATAATTTGTTTAATTGTACCGGGTGCAAGATACTTTAAACTAACGGCCCATACAGTAAGTAATCGATGCAGATTTTACGCAGGGGTACTTAGTGAGAGGTAAGTTAAGAAAAGATCTAAATGCAGAGAACAGTTATATAGTAATGGATTTGTATAATTTGCCGGATATCAATTGGTGATGGGGTTATCAAGTGATGGTGTTATCAAGAGATGGTGTTATCGAGTTATCTAGTTATCGAGTTATGATGTTAGGTTGTGATTGAGTTACGGTGTGAAGCAGTTGGCAGTCGGCAATAGCCTATGGCGAGGTCGGAATATGATTTACCCGCTCAGCTATTGCTTTAACAAACAGTCTTTTATATTGCCTAGTTATAGTGTTACATTGTAATCGAGTTATGATGTGATGGTGTTTTATGTTCATTTTATTCGTGAGACCTCTATTGTTTGATAAGGGACTCATGATATGCTTCGCAGTTCTTGATGCAAAACCCCGACTGTCGTTCAGGATAAACTAAACCAAAGAATCAAGCCTGCATTAATTTCTATCACCCCATTACGCTTCATCTACTAAACAAAAAGAACTCACTCCGTTTACCATCGGAGCTTAAACAGCTTTTTGTTCTTTACGTAGATTTCAGCTATGGAGCCCCGATGAAATTACGGAGGGCGGGGTTTTATATGTGGAAATTTTGAACTAACGTTTTTTATTTCACGCTTTAAACTTGTTTCAGAAGTATTTATTGATTTTAGTTGTTATCCTGTTATCTTGTTATGATGTTATCGAGTTGTGGTTCACTATGAGCTTTGCAAAAGCCTAGCCTGTATTGAGCGGCAGTCGAAGTATGGCAGTCTCTATAAAAGGAATCGTTAGTATTCATACTTGTCTTTTACCTTTTATCTATCTTCTCAATTCTAGAATCATATCTATTAAAAAACACCTGCCCTAGGCTGTGGCAGGCTGGGACTCGCTTTTAGCAGAACACGTAAAATTATCTGCTGTTTGAGGCAAAGTGCCGAGTTCAGATAATTTAGTGTTCGAAATACTAGCGGATGGCCGAACAGCTAAGGCTAGATTTTTTTTGTTACTTTTTTATCAATGAAAAAAAAGTAAACTACCTCGGGGCAAGCCCACGAGGTAGTTTACTTAATAATCGAGAGCATTGCCACAGCCGCTCCATCGCCGTAGCTTCACAAAGAGGGAAAGGAATGACTTAGGAGGTGATGCACCTGTGGCCTGTATATAATCTTTTATGTTTCTTATTTTTCTTTTCTGAAAACACGCACTTCTTCTTCGTGGAGGTCAAGAAAGGTATTGTCTGCCCTGACTTTTATTAAATAGGTACCTGCTTTAAGCCGGTCGGAAATTTTAAATCTCCATAAATGCTTACTTTTGGTAACAGGCTTCGGGGCTTTGGACAGCTTTTGTCCGTTATATCTCCCCAGCTCCTGAAGCAGATAAAAACGCTTTAGTTCGGGAGATACTCCGGGGTAATGCTCCATACGGTGCCAGGTTTTGCCATCAAAAGACAACTGAACGTCTGTTTTACTATCGGCTGCAAAAACATTTGCATAGATATATGGTTCATTTAAAACATTCATTTCCTTATCCCATTCTTTATGTTCCGGCACCCATATATTCATTTGCTTTTCCTTTGGGGCTCCCGAAACTTTATAACGAAGTTTATAGGTATCATCGTTTGTTTTTAAACGCCAGTAACCTTTTGGAGTACCATCATGCATCATGGCAAAAGGAACTCCATCGATATCATGTGCACCTTGCCACCATGCTCCGCATACAGCTCCTCCTACAAGCTGATGAATAGCTGCTTGATCTTTTCTTTCAAAGTAATGATGGTACTGCGTATGTGTATGCCCGGTTACGACCAGCACCTTCTCAAATGGAGTGATCAACTCTATAAGGGCTTCTTTATTTTGGGTGTATTCGAGCGGAATATGACTGAAAACTTTCACTCCTTTATACCGGGGGCCTAATTTATCGGCAACTCCGGCTACAAATGTTAATTGATCTGTATCAAATTTACCGATGTATTCGCGGTCATTCACCGGAAAATTGTTATTGAGTACTAAAAACAGGTTATTACCGAATTCAAAAGCATAGTATGAGGGGCCGAAAGAGGCTTCAAAAGTCTTATCCCGGTCAGAAAACTCCTTTTCTCCAAAATTCAGGTCGTGATTTCCTATAACGTAATAAACAGGTACATCTACCAATCCCAGAGTTTCAGAAAGCGGTTTAAAAATACGAAGGTTATCAAAGGAAAGATCCCCCAGCGGAACGATGATGTCGGGGCGGCTTTTGGCCAGCTCCTCGGTGACTAATTTATTGACGTGATGAATATCATCGATTACATCTGCCTGGGGGTCTCCCAGCAATGCTACATGCACAGTATCTTTTTCTTTATTCTCATACAAAGGAAAATCAAACTGCCTGTTTTTATTCAGCTCCTGATATAAATGATAAAACTTAAGATTGTTTTGCGGGGTACGCGGTGAAATATAACCTTTTGGTTTTATAATAAATATCGGATTATTCTTTAACGGCTTAATTTTATAAACTCCGTCTGTGTCTGTTGAAACGATGTCTCTCCCGTTACTTATAAAAACACCTCCAAGAAGTTTTTCTCCTTCTTCAAAACTGCCATTCCGGTTTTCGTCGTGGTATACCCTTCCGGATATCTTATACGATTGCCCGACCACCATATGGGCAACAATCACAAACAAACCAAAAAGATACCCTGATCTATTCATTCGTCTTCATTTTTAAGATTTCAAGAATTTTACCTAATAACTCACTGTTTTCATAAACTCCCTGTAGTTTATCAGACTGCGGGCCATATGCGAATAACGGAACCATGGCTCCTGTGTGATCGTGAGTTGTAAAATCGCCTTCTATGGCTCCGGTATGTACATCTCCCTGAGGGATTGAGAATCCGGAAGTTTCATGGTCTGCTGTAACGATTACCAGCGTGTTTTTATCTGCATCTGCGAATTTTATTGCTTGTGCTACGGCTTTATCGAAATCGATTCCTTCGGCTATGATACCATCGGTATCGTTAAAATGTCCATAACTGTCAATATGCGATCCTTCTACCATTAGCAAAAACGGATTCTTTTTACTCTTTAGAAAGGATAATCCGCGTTGGGTTGCCTCGGCTAAAAAGTTTCCTCTTCCTTCTTTTACTCCCGGTAAACCACCTTCAGCTACGAGAACGCCTACTCTATCGTCTTCGGCTGTTATGTTTGCCATTGAGTTTTTAAGGCTAAACGGCATTTCTTTTACACCTGAAAAATATTTGGCTCCCCCTCCAATAAATAACGATATATCACTTTTTACAAGGTCCGACGCTATTTTTTGTGTATGCGACCTATCTTTCTGGTGCGCATAAAAAGCAGATGGTGTTGCTCCTGTAATTTCATCGGTAGTGATCAAACCCACCTTAAAACCTTGTTCTATCAATATCTCGCTTATGTTCTTCACCGGTTTACCATCGGGTGCTACGCCTATAGCCCGATTGTATGTTTTAACGCCCGTTGCAATTGCTGTTCCCCCTGCGGCAGAATCTGTAGTAAAGTCGTCGGCCGACTGCGTTTTCAGGAATCCTATACTCTTTAATTGTGTCAGGGTTAAATTTCCTCCATTTGCCAGGGCAGCAGCTGAAATCTGAGACAGACCATTACCGTCTCCTATTAGCAAAATTATATTTTTAACCTTATGGTTCTTCTTGTCGTGTACAAATTGAGGTTTGTAAATCTCCGATACCTTCGGGTTAAAACCGATCCTCTTCGATAAACTATTAAGATACCTGGTGGCTTCAAATGGTTTGTCTGTATTTATAAAATCTACTCCTAAGCCTGTGAATGCTTTCCATGCCGATTTAGAATCAGGTGCTCCCCAGAAACGAAAAGGTTTATTTAAACTATGGGCTGTCTGAATTACATTCTTCACACGTTCAAGATCACCGGCTGTCATTCTTCCTTTTCCATTCCAAACGGAATAATCTTTATAATCTACACTTACAAGTGCTACCTTATTCCATGAATTCCGGTCAGAGAGTCCGGTTAACTCCTGATGGTCAAACCATATAAAATCGGGGTATTTGGTATAGTCTCCAGCTTTTGGCTTACCACCGGAGATTACAAACCGAATCTTTTTATTTTCTGTAAGATCCGGATAATTGCCCAATATCTTTACCAGGTGATCCAGAGTACTGTAGGCTTCAGTTTTTATATCTATTAAAAACTGTAAGGGATGATTTACTGTAATACCGTTCTTTAAAGCTGTACGTAAAGGTCTTAAATATAGGGTTTCTATCGTGTGTTTATTTACAATGGTAGCAGCTTCATGGGCTACAAAAAGGGTATCATTTTTATTAATAACATCTATTTCAATAGAATGAACACCTGCTGCATATGCTTTCCAGAACGGAACAGGTTGTTCATAATCATTATGAGAATGAACCTTACAGGTTATTTCCGGTGACTGTGCCTGTAGGACTCCCAGGCCTAAAACAATAAAGAAAAATATATTTTGAATAAATTTCATTTCAGATTTATCAATGAAAAAGATGCCGTCAAAGCGGCATCTTTAACTGTTAAACATTAAATCAAATAAAAACAACTAACTAAAATTACCAACCTGTATTTTGCTCGATCCCCGAAGAGATAATAGCCTCGTTCGGTATCGGCCATACATGCATATAAGCAGGATCAAAACTTCTTGCAGGCCAGACTACTTCCAGGGTATATGCCGAATCAGGGTCTGACCTGTCAGTATGTATCCTTCCATATAAGGGTTTACTATACACCTCGGCGGCATCTCCCCAACGCACCAGGTCGTAATGCCTGTTGGCAAATTCACCTGCGAACTCCACACGTCTTTCATGCTTAAGGTCTTCCATGGTAGCATTGACCACCGGTCCTAACCCGGCTCTTTTCCTTACCATATTTAGTGGGGCATCTCCATTTTTTCCCTGCATTATTAATGCTTCGGCTTTAATAAGCAGTATTTCAGCATAACGTAGAATAGGGACATTATAAATAGTTGAAGGATCATTACCATTAGAGTTGATATAAGTTCCTATCGGGTTTTCGAACCGGTATTCATACATATACTTATTAAATTGAAATCCGGAAAGTGAATTTTCTGACTGGTATCGTCTGTTTTCTCCAAAAAACTGGAATTCATCTCCAAATTTTAAAATGGTTACTTCTCTCCTCTGATCGTTTTCCTCAAACTCTTCATAGAGGCTTTCCGTTGGGGTATAATACCCCCAACCGTTATACAACCCCCAGCCTTTATTTTCCAACATAACCCCGGGCAACTTACTTCCTCCTTCAACTCCAGAGTCAACCGACCAAATATATTCACTGGTCCAATTATTCAGGTGACTGTGCAACAGGCGAAAATCTTCTTCCGGATGGCCGGTATCTATCAGTGCTCGACCGGATCCTGAATTGGTAACTGCATCGCAGTATGTAACAGCATCGGCATATTTAGATGCATCATACTGGGCCCAGTACAAATACGTTTTTGCTATATACGCCAGGGCCGCATCTTTATGGGCTCTCCCATAATCTCCTTCTGCATATTCAGTAAAAAGCGGTAACAGCGCTGCTGCTTTTTTCAGGTCATCGACAATCTGCTGATAGTTTTCTACAACACTTGCGGGGCGTTGATAGCTGCCGGCTTCATCATCCATGTTTTCTTCGGTAACTATCGGCACTCCCCCATTCTGTCCATCATCTCCATAGGTATGTGCCAACCAGAAATAATGGAAAGCCCTCATAAAATAGGCCTCCCCTAAGATTCTGTTTTTCAATTCCCCGTTAATATCCATTTCCGGAACATTCTTAAGCACATCATTGGCCCTCCTTATTATCTTATAGCTCTGCGGATACATCCAATATGTATATCCTTCATCACCTGTGAGGTTAAAACTTTTAATGTTATCGGCAGTAGCGTTCAATCGTCCGGTAACCATATCATCTGAAGCATTGATATACCAAAAGAAACCTCTGGAGAACATATCCTCGTCTTTCATGTAAAAATACAAGCTGTTGGTTGCCTCTGTAGCATCTTGTTCTGTTTTCCAGAAATTCTCATAAGAGGTACTTCCCTGGGGGTCTAAATCCGTAAAATCGTCTGAGCACGAAACTACGCCCGTCTGAACACCCAAAAAAAGTGCTATTAACTTTATATATTTGTTTTTCATACGTTTATTTTTTTTTAATGCTCGTTTCATCGATCTGTCTTTTTATTTCGTTAAAGTGATAATGATAAACCGGCAGTTATGGTCCTTGCAGGAGGATATTTTCCGACATCCAGTCCCTTGCCTCCGACTTCCGGATCCATCCCGCTATAATTGGTGATCGTCAATAAGTTTTCAGCCGAGAGGTAGACTCTTAAAGATGAATTCTCCAGTAAAGACCCTATGGCTTTTTGTGGTACTGTATAACCCAGTGTTATATTTTTAAATCTCAAATATGAAGCATCTTCAAGATACCAGCTGGAAGTTGTACCATAGGTCTGGTTATTATCCTGTGTAGACAATCTCGGAATATCTGTACTTGTATTTTCCGGAGTCCATGCATTCAATACCCTGTTATCGAGGTTATAGCCCTGTTGTGAAGCATTGTATGCGGTAAACTTATACGCATTGAACACCTTAACACCACCAACACCCTGTAATATCATATTCAGATCAAATCCTTTATATTCAAAATTCAGCCCCACATTATAAGTAACCTCAGGCAGATAGCTATCCATAAAAACACGGTCGTTGTTATCTATTTTACCGTCGTTATTAGTGTCCTGAAATTTAAAGTCGCCCGGTACTGCGTTCGGTTGTATCAATGCGCCGTCTTTACTATGTGCATCAATCTCATCCTGCGACTGAAAGATTCCCAGGTACGGTATCAGATATGTTGAATACAGTTCTCTTCCAACTACAGACCTGTACGGATACAAAGTACTCCTTACATTATCTGAATGTGCTATGTAATCGATACCACTACTATTGTAACCATCAAGGTTAACCAATTTATTATCGAGGAAACTGGCATTGGCACTAATGCTATAGCGTAAATCACCTGCCTGATCCTTATAAGAAACTGCCACCTCATAACCTGTATTTTTTACTTCTCCACCATTTACATCGGCAGCCGTAGTTCCCTGATGAAGATCTTCCAGACCGGGGATGATCATTCCTTTTGTCGTCTTCTCGAAATAATCGGCTACAATAGAGAGTTTATTATTAAATAAACTTGCATCAATACCAAAATCCAATGACTCTGATATTTCCCATTTAAGGTTCGGATTCGACTGTCTTCCCACATAAGTTCCCTTATCGTCGAGGGAACCGTCTGCTCCCAAAATAACGGTAGTCGTGTTAAGAGGCACATCAAATGAATAGTAACCAACAGAGTTAATATTACCTATCTGCCCCCAGGAAGCTCTTAATTTCAGGCTATTAACAGCGGCGACATCGAAGAAATCTTCACCTGATATCTTCCACGCTGCGGAAGCCGATGGAAAATAATCCGCCTGGTTTTCTTTTGCAAGACGCGAGGTTTCATCCCTGCGGATACTTCCTGATAAAAAATACTTGTTCTTATAATTATACATGGCCCTTCCGATAGCAGAAGTTAAAGCATCTTCGTATACATCCGTTTCCGGAGTCCTGATCACTGAAGCATTTGACATATACTGGTTAAAAGGTTCTTCATTGCTAAACCCTTCTCCCTGCTGGAAAAAATACTCGTAATCTGTAAATTGAGATGAATAAATAGCTGTAAGGTCGAGGTTATGGTCTCCAAAGCTTTTCTTATAACTCAACTGATTATCCCACACCCAACGATTGGTATCCGAATAACTCTGATATAAGTAATTATTGAGGTTTGTTCTTCCTAATTCAGGAATTCTCGGCGAGAATTTCTTATACTTGGTATTGGTACTGCTATAGCTATAGCTTGTCTTAAACTTTAGTCCATTGGCAATATTGTAATTAAGATATACATTTGCATTCAGGTAATTCACCGGATTCGTGATATCAGGACGTAACAATAATGCCACAGGGTTATAAACATCTCCGTAAGCCCCCGCAAAATTCGACAGCCTTTCCGGTACCACTCCGCTAAAGTTTCCATTCTCATCACGAACCGGAGCTGCTGACGGCATATACAAAGCATTGATAATACTTCCTGAATATGAACTTGTTGAATTCGTACCTACCGCTTCGCTTCTCGAATAATATACATTTTCTCCAATAGTAATATTATCCGTTAAATCTATATCTGTTTTAACCCTGAAAGAAAAACGTTCTGAAAAAGTACCTAATAACAATCCTTCTTTCTTATTATAACCGAAAGAAGTCATATAGTTCACCTTATCAGAAGCTCCGTTTATATTCATATTTGCATTATAAATGGCTCCTGTTCTAAAAATGGCATCCATCCAGTTTGTTCGGGTTACCTGTCCCCACGGATTTTGCTCTGCATTGTGAGCAGACTGTCTTGGAGCACCGGAATTATCGGCAGCTCTATTGTATACATCTGCCTGTTGCTGAGCATTAAGAGGCGTTGGTAAATTAGAAGCTGACTGGATTCCACTGTAAAGGTCAAAATTAATTCTCGGCTTTCCTTTTTTCCCTTTTTTAGTTTCAATCACAATTACCCCCGATGCCGCCTGTGCTCCATAAATAGCTGCCGCTGCGGCGTCTTTCAAAATCGACACCGAAGCGATGTCGTTAGGATTTATTGCAGGTCCGTAATAAGGCACTCCATCAACAACGGTCAGTGGAGCTTCATCTGCAAAAGACCCGTACCCTCTTATAACAATTCGTCCGTTTTGAGAAGGATCACCACCTTGTTGTAATACCGTAACCCCCGGAACATTCCCCTGAAGGAAATCGCTCAGCGTTGAAACCGGCCGGCTGGAAATCGATTCGATATTCTCCACCGTTGAAATAGCCGAGGTAATGTCGCTCTTTTTGGCGGTTCCATACCCTATAAGAACTACCTCATCTAAGGCACTCACCTCTTCCTCTAGTTCTAGAGAAAACTCCTGGTCTCCGGAATAAACGAGCTGAATTGTCTTGAATCCGATAGACGAAACCGTTATGGTACCTTCTTCCTCATTTACGCTTAATGTAAATTTGCCGTCAAAATCGGTAGCTACTCCATTCTGACTTTGCCCATTTGCAATAACAGTCGCTCCCGGAACGGGGGCGCTGTCGGTTTTAGAAACAACAGTTCCTTTTAAAATAGTTTGTGCCGCCACTCCGGAAACCATTCCGACATATAATAGCAACATAAACAAATAGTGTTTTTTCATTGTGATAAATTGGTTTTGATTCTGGAGCGAATGTATCTCAAGATGACCGCCGAGAGGGGTCAAATAGTTTCAAAAAGGTTCATCTATGTTTCAAAAACTCACACAAATCCTCCTTAATTATCACACATTTGTTTCAATAACTTTTTGCTAACATTGCCCTAATCTGAGGCTAACTTTCAGGCTGGTTTCTTTTGATCTTTATATACTTTGGGACTGCAATTGAAGTGCTTTTTAAATTGTCTGCTGAAATATTTCGGATTGGCAAAGCCACATTCAAAACTGATTTCAGATATGTTTAAAGTATTTTGGTCCAGCAGGTACTGTGCTTTTTGCATCCTTAAGTTAATAAGTACATCGGAAGGTGATTGATTAAGCACTTCTTTAAACACGCGATAACATTTAACTCTTGATATCTCTAGTTTCTCCTGAAGACGCTCTATGTTAAAGGTATGATCATGCATACTTTCATGCATACAGGAAAGGCCTTTTTTAACCAGCTTTTCGTTGGGCGAGAGCAACTGATCCTCTTTATGTTTTGCGAACCACGTCAAGCTACTTTTTTCTTCCAGCAAGGCTTTTCTCCCCCTCAGCAGGTTGGTGAATTTTGCCTGGATGAAACTTTTGCTCACCGGCAATTGAATTGCCGTATCAATCCCCAATTCGGTAGCCTGCTCCATTTGAAAATAGCCTATTTCTTCTGAAATAAAAAGGATGGGACAACGGGCTGATTTTTTAGTTTTCTTTTGTTCCTCTAAAAACTGTAAAATTTCGCCATTTAGTTTTACATCGTACATAACCAACAGATCGATATTAAGGTTTGCGAAGGCAGAAGTTATTTTTTCAATGCTGTTCTCAAAAATCAGGTGGTATCCCTCTCCGTTTAATAAAGATTCTAAAATCTTATAATTAACCTCCTTACTCAATATCAGAATATTTTGTTTATCGTTTGGCAACTCGTCAATCATTCCCAGGTGGTTCCATTGTATTACTGAATCTTTTCCTGGTTTAGAAACAGAGCAAGGAACTTCCAATACCATCGTAACACCAGCTTCCTTTGACGTTTTTACAGCTATATTCCCTGCTAACTGCAATAACAGTTTTTTTACTGCATTGTAATAAGGGCTATAGCGTTTTAGACCTTCCGTATTTTCCTGTAATAATTCACTATCAGAATTTATATGCAACACCAGCTTTTCATCTTTAAGAAAACAAGCTAAACATATGTTACTGCCCCGATTGCTATATTTAATAAGGTCGTTAAAAAGATACTTGAACAAGAGTTTAAATTGTAACAAGTCTATAGTTACCCATGCTTCCCCGACATGTATCTGGTAACTTAAATTTATACCCGATTTCAGTAATTGTTGTTCCTGATTTTTGGTTAAGTCAATTAATACGGTATTGACCTTTACCAGTGATTTTTCAGAAACATCAATATGATTCACCTGTGCCAAAAAATCCCATTCTATTAATGCGTCCATCATTATCCGGGTTTGATGAACAAGAGATGTCTGTACTTCAGACGGAATACTGTCATCCTGGCTCTGTTGCAGTATTTGCATTAAAGGTTTTTTAAACCCGGCCAGTACAAACGTTTTAAATTTCTCGATCTCAAAATCTTCATTTTTTAACTGATGGTGTAATGCCAACACTTCTTCCTTTTGTCTGTATATTTTACGATTCTGATCTTCCAGCACCTTATTTACCTTAATAAGGTCTTTCTTCTGGCTGTCAATAACAGCCGTTCGCTCATTGATCTTTGCCCTAAGCTTTTCTTTGTAGATTTTATCTTTACGGATCTTATATAAAAAACCAAGCGTTACGAACAGAAGCCCTCCCGTTACCAAAACCCAAACAAACCAGGACGACTTATAAAATGGGGGCGAAATAATGACTTTCACTTGAGATTCAGGCATTCCGGAATTACTCGTGCTATTTTTCAATTCCAGTGTATATGCCCCCGGCGACAAGTCTTTGTACAGAACAGGGTTTCCTTTAAATACTTTCCAATCTTTGTCCAGACCTGTTAATCTGTATAATACCTCATTCTCAAAATTTTTCCGATACGAAACCGGAACTATATTCAGGCTGATATGATTTTCTGCATATGATTTTTCAATATACATTTTATCATTATTCATTCCGTCTATTTCGAAGGTAAGCGCGGGTAGTGTTTTATTGAATCCGATGAGTTCAGGAGCAAAATAATTAAGTCCGTTAATTCCACCGAAATACAACACCCCCTTGGCATCCTGATAATATGCTCCCTCGGAAAACTCAGGTGCCTGCCACCCTTCCTCCGGGTTTAAAACATTTACCTTGTAATTGTCTTTATAAATTGCGGCGATTCCCTTGGTTGTACTTATCCATATATGCCTGCCATTCGGGATTACACTATATACCATGTGACTCGGCAATCCTTCTTTCTCAGAAATAACCTTTACCACTCCTTTTTGAGGATCAAAAACTGTTACGCCTCCCAGAGCTGCTATCCAGTAATAACCGCTCGACTGATCTTTATGAATGTCATATATACTATTTCCGGATAGCCCCTGAGCCGTTGTTAAATGGCGTTTACTCCCATTATTCGGGTTAAACAGAATTACGCCATGATCCTCTGTAGCCAATGCCAGTTCATTGCCGGAAGTGACAATATCCCTGATGTGATATGATTTTAATTTCTCCCTACCCTTAAAGTCTTCAAATTTGTTTTCTTTTACATCAAAAAGGGCCACTCCTCCCCAACATGCCACCCATAATTTATTGTTCTTCGTTTCTGTTACTGCATAAATTCTGTTAGCCGGCAGAAGGGGGTTATCTTCAGCACTATAGCAGGCGGTATCTTTTTCTTTAATACGGACAAGTCCGGCATAAGTCCCCACCCAAACGGAGCCATCCTTTCCGGTATATAAACTACGAATCCGTTCCCAGTCTTTATTGGTTTCAGCTCTTTTCAGGGGCGCCTTAACAAAATCTCTTTGATCCTTATTATATTTATAGAGTCCCCTGGTGTAATACCCCAGCCAAAGTTCATTATTTTTATCCATGGTAACAGCTCTTACCGTTTCACCTGGTAGCTGCCTAAATGTTTCAGGATGCGGAGCTATTGTATTTATATGTTCAGAACCCGTAAAGGCCATACTGAGTCCGCCGTCTTTATGTCCTAACCAGATATTTCCGAAGTCATCCTCATATATCTTTTCTATCTCATTCCCGGCAAGACTATAAGGGTTATACAGATCGTACATATAATGTTCAATATGCATATTATGAATATTAACTTCCTTGTTTCTAATTACAAAAAGTCCGCTTTTTCTCGTGGCATACCAGATGTTGCCTTTTCTATCCTGATATGCTTCATTGATAAAAACATCCGGGTATTGATTTTGCAACAGCTTTTCGTATAAGGCCGAACCGGGTGCATTTACCTGTTCCGGTTCCATTTCTGAAAACCCTGTATTGTTAAACTTATAATATCGCCCATTTTCAGTAACAACCACCAGATTATTATCTTTCGATAACTGAAGATCGACGGGATCTTCATTAAAAGAATAATTTTCAAAAGTCCCTTTTTCACTTAACCGGCTTACCGTATTATTATCAGTAAGACACCAAATCTTACCATCCCCGTCTTTTTGCAAAACATAAATTACATTACCGGCGAGAGAAGTAGAATCATTGTCGATATGTTTATAGCTTTTAAAGTCTTTACTATCATACCGATTAAGTCCATCCCAGGTCGCTATCCACAACCTTCCTTTATTATCACCGATAATATCATTCACCGAATTATTAGATAATCCGTCTTTTGTAGTCAGGGTTTTGAATTTTAAAGATTGACTAAAACCGGAAACAGTGAAAAGAAAAAAATAAAAAATTAACCTCATAAAACAATTTCATCAATTCAAATAATGCGAACATGTAAAATTACATTTGCCCCTTAAGTTTATTTTAAGGACAGAATTAAACTATGTTTATCTAAAGGTTAAATATTCCTGAATCATTTTAGCGTCTATCTGCCATGAACCAATTTTGTTATGAATAACGCTGTTAAATTTTACAGTCGTTAATGATATAAATTTATCCGTCCTTTTTTTGCACCTTTGATATAAATATTAATGAAGTGCTTTTATCATAATCAGATGAAAAATAAGCTAACCATTTTTAAAACTGTTGCTCACTATTGCAGTTTTACCAGGGCTGCCGAAAAGTTATACATTTCACAACCGGCCATATCGAAAGCTATCCGTAATATCGAACTGGAGCATAAGACCACTTTTTTTATCCGTAAAAGGAATTCTATTGAGCTTACCGAAGATGGAAAGCTGTTTCTGGTTTATGTAAACAAGATCCTGGATGTTTATTCCGAAATGGAAAATCACTTTTTAAAGCAACAGAAAATACTGCCCGATATAATTCATTTAGGTGCCAGTACCACTATAGGAAATTACATTCTACCGAAAGTTATTGCCAGGTTCCGTGCTAAATTCCCCGACATTGACTTTGAGCTAAGGAGTGGAAATTCTGAAACTATTGAAACTTTAATCACAGACCGGCAACTGGATTTTGGTATTACTGAAGGCAAGAACACAAATCCACAGTTGCAATACAGAAAGCTGATAAAAGACGAGATTGTTCTGGTTACCAACGTGAGAAACAAAGATTTCAAAAATGGAGTTATAGATAAGTCTACTTTGATGGAAATCCCGATTGTCGGAAGAGAATCCGGATCAGGAACTAAAGAGATCATCAATAAAACCCTGCATATTCCAAAAAAGAAGAAACTTAATAACGTAGCCAGTTTCAGCAGTACAGAAGCTATTAGAAATTATTTATATTATTCTAATGACTACGCCCTGTTATCGATTAATTCAGTAACTGAAGACCTGATAAACAATAAACTCAGGGTAATTGACATTAGGGATGTTACTATGGAAAGATGGTTTTACTTTGTTTCACGCACCGGATTTCAGTCGGATGTAATGGATTATATAGCCAATTTTATTCAGCAAGAGCATAACTAAAAGTTATACGGCATAATTAATTGAATTGCTCATAAGCCCTATGCTCACCATACTTTTGTGTCTGAAAATATGATCGACATGAAAGTTACCATAACCAGATTACTTTTTATAGCTATTATCCTGTTAGCCTTGTCGGGGTTAATCAGTAGTGTACTCGCTCTCATACTCGGATTTCTATTTACATTGTTCTTTAATAATCCGTATGAAACTTACAGTCATAAAGCCATACAATTCTTTCTTAAACTATCTGTTGTTGGTTTAGGTTTTGGAATGTTTTTAAAAGAAACGATACAGACCGGACTGGAAGGACTGGAACTGACTTTCTTATCGATCATCCTTACGGTTACTTTAGGCTTGCTACTCACTAAAGGATTTAAGTTAGACAGGCAATTAGGCCATTTAATTACTTCGGGAACGTCTATTTGCGGGGGAAGTGCCATTGCAGCCATATCGCCCGTTATAAAGGCCAAAGGAAAGACCATCAGTATTGCTTTGGCAGTCATTTTTCTGTTAAATTCGGTGGCTCTGTTTATCTTCCCTGTGATCGGTCGTTTTTTTCATTTAAATCAGCACGACTTTGGACTTTGGTGTGCTATAGCTATCCACGATACCAGTTCTGTAGTCGGAGCAGCCATGAATTACGGAGATGAAGCCTTAAAAATTGCAACAACGGTAAAGCTATCTCGAACCTTATGGATTGTTCCGCTATCGGTTTTTTCCATGTTTATGTTTAAAACCAAAGGAGAAAAGATAAAAATCCCATACTTTATCTTGTTATTTATAACGGCTATCGTTATAAACAGCTTTCACATACTCCCTATTCCGGTTACCGGGTATATAGTGCTTATTTCGAAGCGATTGCTCGTGGTAACACTTTTTATTATAGGAACAACGATCTCTCTGAAAGAAATAAAAACTACCGGGATGAAGCCGATTCTCCTTGCCTTATCTCTTTGGTTGTTTATTTCTCTATTCTCTCTTTTGTATATTATGTAGTTGTTATCGAGTTATCTTGTTACGGTGTGATCTTGTTATGTTGTTATCGAGTTGTGGTGTGAAGCAGTTGGCAGTTGGCAATAGCCTATGGCAGTTTTACCTTCTAACTCGCATCTTATCTTAATAAAGAAGAAGTATGAAAACGGAAATCGGAAGTGTTCATGACTCGTAAGCAAGTACTTTTCCAGTTATTCTCTATTTTAACTTTCAGGAAGCTTTATGAGATCGTCATCTTTTGTCCAGGTTCAATACAGGATCATTTTATTAAAGTCTTGCTTATTTCCACGTTAGGATACTAAACTTTATTTACGACTTTATCTGTGATATCACTGATAGCATGTATTATTCTGCTCAGGACTTCATTTTAAGACTTGAATTATTTTTTCTTTTCCATTAAACGTTTTAAGGCTTCAGGCTTTTCTTCAAAACGCTCCTTATTCTTTTTAAGGGGGATACAGTACAACAGAATTAAAAACACGGCTAATGAAAAAGCCGGTAATAACAATTTATAGCCTAAATAATTTGACAGTATCATTATAAGACCTATAAACAACAGGTTCAGCACACTGATAAAGAAACTGGCACGTTTATGAGAGAGCAATAAGCCATCAGTAAACAAATGGTGTAAATGATTTCTGTCCGCTGAAAAAGGGGATCTTTTGTTCAATATCCTTACGATAAACACCCTGGCGGTATCCAGCAAGGGTACTATTAAAATACTAATTATAATAATCGGTGTGTTTTCTCTTAAAAAAGGCAGAGCGAAAGAGTCTTCCATCGGTACGGCCAATAGCTTTATCGTTAAGAGACTTATAATAAAGCCTACCAATAAAGAGCCCGTATCTCCCATAAAAATTTTGCGTTTTACAGACAAATTATAATACAGAAAAGCCAATAAGCACCCCTGTAATGCCAGACATAACAACACGAAGAACCCCTGGTTTATGGTATAAAATATGAATGCATATGCTCCGGAAATAACCAATCCTACCATAGCTGCCAGGCCATCGATACCATCGATTAGATTAAAGGCATTGATTACTACGATCATAAAAAATGCAGAAAGTACTGCTCCCGCCAGTTGTGGAATTGTACCTATCCCCATAAACCCATGCAAAGAAGTGATAGCAAAAGAAGGATTGTACAACACAAAGGCAATAGCACAAAACTGAGCTAGCAGTTTTGCCTTTGGACTAATAGACACCAGATCGTCTTTAAGTCCGGAAATAAAAATAATAGTAAGAGCCGGCATTAAATAGATGGCCTCTTCGTATACGGCAAAGTTTCTTATAAAGAACAATGTACCGACAAACGACAAGTAAAAGGAGACTCCTCCCAAAGTAGGTGTTTTTTGCTCGTGTGAACTCCTCGAGCCCGGATCGTCCATTAGGTTTTTATACTTTACAACGTTAATGATCTTGGGGATGGTCAGTAACGTAAATATAAAGCACCCTAAAAAGATACCTATTGTATACCACAACATATAATTACTTTAGTTAAGTTAGTTTAGTTGCAACAAATGTAAGGAGATATTTTATAAGTCATTGAACTGGTCTTCAAAATTCTGGGAATTTTAAGGGTTATTTAGAGAGCAATGGACAGTAGGCAGTCAGCAATGGACAGTAGGCAGTCAGCAGTGGGCAGTGGGCAGTCAGCAGTAGGCAGTGAGCAGTGGCAGTGGCAGTAGTCTAGGGTAATGGTTAAGTGAGTTTTAATTATTGGTGGTTACTGTGCATAATCAAGTGCTAACCTATTGAGATTACCACAGCCGGCAAAGTGGATTCGCAATGAACGAAAAGGATCGTAATCGCGAACGAAACTTCGTGTAGTACGGCTTGCCCGATAAAAAACATCTCACGGGCAATCTCCCCGGCATTGGAAATTTTATTTTGAAAAATTGTCACAGCGACTCCTTTGTCATGGCTTCATAAAGACGACAGTCTTTTTTATTACCTGGCTATAGTTTACACTGTTATCGAGTTATGATGTTACGTTGTTATGATCTTCATTTTGCCTTGATGCAAAACGAACCAAAAAATCAAGCCTTGCCTTTTCGACGACCTCATGGAAGCTCGAATGTTAAATTAAACGAACTCCCCACGCTAGGGCGTGACCCAAACAGCGTTTAATTCTTAACACATTTCTCACTTATGAGGTGCCCGCCTGTAAAGGACTATAGCGGGTTTGGAATATGATTTACCCTCTCGACAATTGCTAACAAACAGTCTTTTTTATTACCTAGCTATAGTTTACACTGTTATCGAGTTATGATGTTACGTTGTTATGGTGTTATGGTGTTATGATCTTCATTTTGCCTTGATGCAAAACGAACCAAAAAATCAAGCCTTGCCTTTTCGACGACCTCATGGAAGCTCGAATGTTAAATTAAACGAACTCCCCACGCTAAGGCGTGACTCAAACAGCGTTTAATTCTTAACACATCTCTCACTTATGAGGTGCCCGCCTATAAAGGACTATGGCGGGTTTGGAATATGATTTACCCTCTCGACAATTGCTAACAAACAGTCTTTTTTATTACCTAGCTATAGTTTATACTGTTATCGAGTTATGTTGTTATGGTGTTACGCTGTTATGATCTAAAAGAGGTTCCTAAAACTCCTTTACTAATTGTAGTCCTGCAGCATATTTAGGCTTGAAAGTCTCTCCGAAATCAGCTCCCATAAGCACCTTTAGCTCGGCAAAATGTATCGGAAGTTTTAGATCTAAACGGCTGGAGAATACATTCTTACCTTCTTGCATAATAGTACCCCGTGGTCGTCTGCCATAATTTCTGTTATAGCTAAGCAACAATCGGTATGGCAATTCCTTAACGTTCCCTCCTATTCCTAAATGGTGTGCCATAAAACGATTGTTAGCAATGCCTACTCCATTAGAATATGGTAAAAAGAACGGCGAACCGATGGTATGCTGATGGTATGTCCAGCCTGATTGATAAACATAATTATTGAAATAATCATCGCCGGTACTAAAGAATGGCGCTCCGTCGCTATGGCTTTTCATATAATAGAACTCGTAAAGCATATGATGTACCAAACCTGTAGGTTGTTTTTTTGCCAGGTACACCCCGTATCGTCCATCAGGCAGGTTATTAAGCTCTCTCCCGGAACGGTCTTCAAATACCGAATTCCAGAAGAGCTCCAAATTAAAATGATCGTACTGCTTTTTAAATCGTACCCGGTATGAACCTATAGAATTACCTAAAGCATTGATCTGATCTCCACCTACTGCACCTTCTCCTCCAGAAGACCCGGTAATTATTTTTAGATAATCTTTAAAACCTGACGGTTGCTTCCCTGTTGTGGTACTAGTCCCTGCCCATTGTGCCACATGTTCCAATCCTATCGATAATTCCGTTCTTGGATTAAACCGATAGATAAAAGTGAGGCCTTTACTATGTACGCGGGCATTATCGACATAGCGATCATCATCCATAAGATACTCTCCCCAATAGGCATCGATTAAAAACTTTTCAGACTTCCCTAACGCTATCGGCTTTGTAGTATAAGCATATACCCCCGGTAACGGCCTGGCATTATCAGACCACAGTATACTCTCTCCAGAAGTTGATAGCCCGCCATACGTAGTCGGGCGTTGTTTTTTCCCACCAATGACACCAAACCATTTGTTCTGGTATTGCAGATACCAGCTATCGCCTCTTAATACCGGAGCTGCGGCATCGTTAAACAACAGTCCTGTTCCTGCTTCTAAAAACGACTGCACACCTAAACGATGTTGTAGTTTTACTTCGGCCAGTCCCATAACACGGGTATCTTCTTCCATACGGCCATAAGTATTGTTTGCCATCCAAAAAGGCAAAGAATCGCGTACAGAGGCATAACCACCGAGTGTTATACGACCGCTGAATTCTGTTTCTTGTGCTAATAAAAATGTAGGTAGGGTTAATAATAGACTTCGTACAATGTGTTTGTATTTCATGCTTGCTTTTTTATAAAACCTAAAACGATTAGCAAAGCTATAAAATTGAATGAAACTATCTGTTTTTTTTTGATGTTGTTGTTATACTGTTATGGTGTTACGTTGTTATCGAGTGATGATGTTATCGTGTTCATTTTATTCGTGAGACCTCTATTGTTTGATAAGAGACTCATGAATGCTAAGCATTTGTATTCGATACCTTGTCTATTGTTTTTTAAAGGTTCTCATGATGTGCTTCGCAGTTCTTGATAAAAAACCCTTCGACTGTCGCTTAGGATAAACTAAACCGCAGAATCAAGCCTTAATGCATACCATAGACCTATTTCTTCTTATTAGTCCTTATTCTTTTTTACATTGCCTAAAAAAGAACCAAAAAACGCTAGCCTTAGCTGTTCGGCTACCCACTATTATTTCCATTACTAAATTAGCTGAACTCGCCTCGTTTTCTACGAGGCTCAAGCAGCACCTAATTTTACGTAATAATCAATTAGTGGGTCCCAGCCTGCCACAGCCTAGGGCAGGATTTTATTTGTTATCGAGATATGGTGTTACACTGTTATGATGTTATGGAGTTTTATTCTTTTGTATTCGATACCTTGTCTATTGTTTTTTAAAGGTTCTCATGATGTGCTGCGCAGTTCTTGATGCAAAACGAACCAAAAAATCAAGCCTTGCCTTTTCGACGACCTCATGGAAGCTCGAATGTTAAATTAAACGAACTCCCCACGCTAAGGCGTGACTCAAACAGCGTTTAATTCTTAACACATTTCTCACTTATGAGGTGCCCGTCTGTAAAGGACTATGGCGGGTTTGGAATATGATTTACCCTCTCGACAATTGCTAACAAACAGTTTTTTTATTACCTAGCTATAGTTTATACTGTTATCGAGTTATCATATTATGGTGTTATGGTGTTACGTTGTTATGATCTTCATTTTGCCTTGATGCAAAACGAACCAAAAAATCAAGCCTTGCCTTTTCGACGACCTCATGGAAGCTCGAATGTTAAATTAAACGAACTCCCCACGCTAAGGCGTGACTCAAACAGCGTTTAATTCTTAACACATTTCTCACTTATGAGGTGCCCGCCTGTAAAGGACTATGGCGGGTTTGGAGTATGATTTACCCTCTCGACAATTGCTAACAAACAGTCTTTTATATTATCTAACTACAGTTTATATTGTTATCGAGTTATCATGTTATGGAGTGATGTTGTTACGCTGTTATGGGGTTATGGGGTAACTTTAGTCTAATATATATTGATTAACGACATCTATTTTTATCCCCATATAAATAGCAAATTCAGTTACTGTAACGACCTGATGTGGTTTTTTTTCAAAATATTCTTTTATACGTCCGTAAATTGTTCTTGAATTTCTGATGCTTTTCCCTGTGATACGTTGGATATCTTTTGGATAAATACATACTCTTTTATACTTGCTCATACTCTATCCATACTTTAACCATGCTTTAAATATAAAGGAAACCAACTGTAAAAGCCTAAATATCAGCATGTAAATCGACCAATCTCCACCCTCCGGAAACCTTTTAACACATTCTATATAATAATATACCCATCGGCTAATTCATACATAAACGGCTAAATACTACGATTATGGTTTCTTACTTTTTTTATTGAATATTCTTTATTATAAGTTCGAGTCATAAATGAAAAAGTACTGCAGTAATACATTCATTTTCAATCGCTACGAGAGAGACTCGTAGGAGTTCATTCATCAAAAATTTAAATCATGGCAAAACAAAAAGGAATTATTAAACTAAAAGGAACCCTAGGGGATATTACCTTTTATAAAACCGCCGATGGCTACGTGGCTCGTGAAAAAGGAGGAATCGATAAAAAACGTATTGAGAGTGATCCTGCTTTTCAGCGTACCCGTGAAAACGGTTCTGAATTTGGCAGAGCCGGAAAGGGTGGTAAACTTATACGTATGGCTCTCCGTACCCTTATGCGGGAGGCTAAAGACGGTAGGGTTACCAGCAGACTACTAAAGATCTTAATGGATATCATAAAAACAGATACCACCAACGAACGTGGATTAAGGGCGTTACAAAATGGAGAGTTAGGTAAGTTAAAAGGTTTCGATTTTAATATCAACGGGAAACTGGATACCTCCCTCTATACTCCGTACACCGTTAGTACAGACAGAGCAGCAGGAAGTCTTCAAATACAACTACCTGCCTTTACTCCTAACATTGGTATTGAAGCTCCGGAGGGTACAACCCACTTTAAACTGGTAGCAGCGATGTCAGAACTGGACTTTGAAAACAATGCTTTTGTTTTTGATGGTAGTGAGAGCGGTATTCTACCGTGGAACGCCGAGGAAATAGCAGCCCTGGATCTAATAGCTTCTGTGACGGCTAATAGTACCTTGCCCCTATTACAAGTTATGGGTATCAGTTTTTACCAGGAAGTGAACGGACAAATGTATCCGCTGAAAAATGGGGCGTATAATGCGCTTAATGTTATTGGAATCGACACACCATAATGGAGCTGATTTTATTACGATCTCATTTTAAAGAGGGCACCCAAGGTGCTCTCTACTTTAACGGGAACTTCGTCTGTTTTATGATCGAGTTGCCCTGGAAAGACAACATCAGAAATATATCTTGTATACCTGATGGATTATATCCTTTACAATTGCGAACAACGCATCGTTTCGGTCCTCATTTACAGGTATGTAATGTACCTGACAGGGATGCCATTCTAATACATCCGGCGAATGATGCTTTGGAAGAACTAAAAGGTTGCCTGGCTCCTGTAACCCAGATGACAGGTATTGCAAGGGGTGTTTTTTCAAGAATTGCTCTTGACCGGTTGTTATTGTATTACGAGCGGTCGAGGAAGTTTAAAGACAGTTTGTTTTTGAGGATTGTTTCGAAAGATTTTTCAACTATTCCTTTGTATTCGTGAGGTTGCCTATTGTTTTCCAGGTTCTCATGATGTGCTACCCAGTTCTTGACGCAAAAGCATCTAAAAGTCAAGCCTGTTTTTTGATTTTCTATAGCTTGTTCGTTACAGAATGTCAGATTGAGCCCATCGACTGAAACCCAGAACAAGCTAATCTCGAAACCAATTGAGTATAAATTATAATTCGTTATGAGTGTCTGTGCTTTGTCCCTAGAATGAAAAATATATTTTCATTTCAGAAGTGATCGAACGAATGAGATTCTCTCTAAAAAATGTTTAATTAAAAAAAGTAAAAATGAATACTATTATAGCCAGGGCGAAAGCGCCCACACCAAAGTTTTTTAAGGTTTTAAGAACCATCGGACTGGTATTAGCAACTGTTGGAGGAACGATTGTTGCTTCACCTATTGCCATTCCTGCAACTATTGCGACAATTGCCGGTTATCTGACCGTAGCAGGGGGTGTGCTGACTTCCGTAAGTCAGCTTACCGTTGATAAAAACAATGAGGATCCGGAATATCTGAATATACCTCCTGTTAAAAGTATCTGGGAGCATGCAATTTGATGTTAATACCCGATATGGTATTATCGGCGGTACGCTTTTTAGCGTACTGCCTTTATTTGGGTCTGAAGCACTATGGGAAACAGTGATAACTGCTATCATAGGTGCTAGTGTTAGTTTTGTAGTTTCCATATTATTGAAGAAACTAAGGAAATGGATTGGTTGATGGGGTGAAACAGTTGGCAGTGAGCAGTGGGTAGTGGGAGTAGTCTAGGGGTAATGGTTAAGTGAGTTTTAATTATTGGTGATTATTGTGCATAATCAAGTGCTAACCTATTGAGATTACCACAGCCGGCAAAGTGGATTCGCAATGAACGTAAGGGATCGTAATCGCTAACGAAACCTCGTGTAGTACGGTTTGCCCGACAAGAAACATCTCACGGACAATCTCCCCGGCATTGGAAATTTTATTTTGAAAAATTGCCACAGCACTCCTTTGTCATGGCTTCATAAAGACGACAGTCTTTTATATTACCTGGCTATAGTTTATACTGTTATGGTGTTATGGTGTTATGGTGTTATGGTGTTATGGTGTTATGGTGTTATGGTGTTATGGTGTTATGGTGTTATGGTGTTATGGTGTTATGGTGTTCATTTTGCCTTGATGCAAAACGAACCAAAAAATCAAGCCTTGCCTTTTCGACGACCTCATGGAAGCTCGAATGTTAAATTAAACGAACTCCCCACGCTAGAGCGTGACTCAAACAGCGTTTAATTCTTAACACATTTCTCACTTATGAGGTGCCCGCCTGTAAAGGACTATGGCGGGTTTTTATATGTGGAAATTTTGAACTAACGTTTTTTATTTAACGTTTTAAATTTGTTTCAGAAGTATATTGGTTTTAATTATGATGGTGTTATTTATGTTCATTTTATTCGTGAGACCTCTATTGTTTGATAAGGAACTCATGAATGCTAAGCATTTGTATTCGATACCTTGTCTATTGTTTTTTAAAGGTTCTCATGATGTGCTGCGCAGTTCTTGATGCAAAACGAACCAAAAAATCAAGCCTTGCCTTTTCGGCGACCTCATGGAAGCTCGAATGTTAAATTAAACGAACTCCCCACGCTAAGGCGTGACTCAAACAGCGGTTAATTCTTAACACATTTCTCACTTATGAGGTGCCCGCCTGTAAAGGACTATGGCGGGTTAGGAATATGATTTACCCTCTCGACAATTGCTAACAAACAGTCTTTTTTATTACCTAGCTATAGTTTATACTGTTATGGTGTTATTTATGTTCATTTTGCCTTGATGCAAAACGAACCAAAAAATCAAGAAGGTTTATAGGAAATTTTTGCTGCCGCAAAACCGCTGCTGTCTCTCCATGCGCCGGCTGGCTCGTTCACTAAAACAGTCTGATAGACTGTTTTTAACGCTCCGCCCCATGCTTTTCCAGCTACGCAGACGCACTTCCACTTGAGCCACAGCTATTTCTTGAAAACCTTCGATCATTAACAATTTAATCAGGCAGACTCAGCTATTTATAACCTAAACAAAAAGAACTCATAATGGCAACTCGCCTCGTTTTCTACGAGGCTCAAGCAGCGTCTGGTTTTTACGCTCCTCACGAATAGTAAATACATCCCAGCGCGGCAGTCTGACCTGTTCTCTAAAAATGTACACTGTACATTTTCTTTACGCTCCAGTCAACAGCCTAGGGCAGGATATTATTTAACGTTGTTATCGAGTGATGATGTTATTAAGTGACGAAGTTATCTTGTTATCATGTTATGGTGTGATGTTGTTACGCTGATATAGGTAATGGGGTGAAACAGTAAGCGATTCATAGTCGGTAGTCGGCAGTGGGCGATTCTGGATACGGCTATAGTTTATAACTTTCGGGATCGAGCTTATGAGCCTTATGATAATCTTCTATGGCTTTTACTACCTGGCCCAATTCTTTATATATCAGGCTTCTGTGATAATATGCGTCTGCCGGCCTTTCATTTTTTTTTATGGCCTGCCCTAAATCGTATAAGGCATTATGGTAATTCTTTTCTTTAAGGTAAATAAGTCCCCTGTTATAATATACCCCCGGATAGTTAGGTTTAATATATAAACACGAATCAAGATCTTCTAATGCTTTTTTTGTGTTTTCTTTTAAAAGCCATAATTCAGATCGTTTGAAATAGGCATCGGCATTTTTTTTATTCACCTGAATGGCTTTATTATAGCATTCTATAGCCTTTTCTTGCAAACTTAAAGTTTTATACACCGTTGCTTTATCCATATAAACAGCATCGTTATCCGGATAAAACACCAATAATTGATCGTACACCTGCAATGCTTCTGATAACCTCCCCATATCAACCAATAATTCTGCCATATGCAAATGTGCTCTTTTATAAGTTGGTTTTAATTCGATGGCCTTTATATAATAATCTAAAGCAATTTCATTTTCATCTATTTGTTCATGAAGAAAGCCTTTAAAATCATAGAAAAGAGGTTTTCGTGGTTTTAACACCAGGCCTTTACTAAGGTAATCTATAGCTTCCTGGCAATCGTTTTTCTCAAAGGCTAAGTACGCCAAAAATTTATACATAGCAGGATAATCGGCATTGAGCTTCATACAGCTATCTAAATGGAGTTCTGCCAGATGGTATTCTTTTTTTTCCGTATAAACATACCCCAAAAGACTATGAGCCTTATAGTATTTCGGATCTATCTTTACACAGGTATTTAAATCGTTTAAGGCTTTTCTGTTCCACCACAACATGGAATAACATTTGGCGCGTTTATAATACAGTTTTGCCCGGGCAGGATTATTCTCAATAACCTGGGTATATGCCTGAGCAGCTTTTCTGTAATTCTTTATTTTATAATACTGCTTTGCTGTTTTTTTATATGATTTTATTTGAATTTTCGGTTTCATTTCGAATAGATTTAATGATTGGTATTATTTCTCAGCCCTTTGCATCGAATGGGTTATTTGCTCTTAAAAGACTCGTTATTGCATTTCGGTCGTAAAAGAATATGCTGCCTACTTTGGTACAGGGTATAGAGCCATTAGCTCTCATTTTACACAAGGTAGAATTGCTAATCTTGAGGAGTTCACGAACTTCTGCCGATTTAATCCAAATTGAGGCAGGGGGCTTTATAGCTTCCTTTACCAGGGTTTTAACTTCGTTAATCAATTCGTCTTTAAATTGTTCTAAATCTTCTGCAGTAAGTAAAATTTGGGTCATATTTATGGTTTTAAATTATTTTTTTGCTTTGGTTTTTTTCTTTTATAATTTATTTTTCGATAATGCAATGGTGTTATACCCGTGTGACGCTTGAAAAATCTTCCAAAAATAATAACGTCACTAAATCCTAATCTACTAGCTAATTCGTTCAGCTTTAAATCTGAATTCAATAATTGAAACTTCGCTTTTTGTACTATCGCATTTTGAATAAATTCTTTTGCTGTTTTCTTGGTAATCCGCTTTAGTACCCTAGAAAGCTGTGTAGGGGTTATATTTAATTTACCCGCATAAAACTTGACACTATGATTATAGGTTATGTAATTATCAAGAAGTTTTAAGAAATCAAAAGCAATTCGACGGTTTTTATCAAACAAGGCTTTAGGAGATTTATCAAATTGATGTAGGCAGTTAGTCAATTCTAACAACAAAAGATTAAATCTCAATAAATAAATTTCCTGTTCGATAAGGTCATTATAAGTATTATCTCCTCCTTGATGTAATTGCAGATAATAAACCAGACTTCCCAGATGTATGGAAGACATATAACTAAGTGGGATCTTTGTATATGTTTCAGCTCTAAAATAATTTTTTAAAAAAGAGTCTAAATAATCCACCCCATTTGTAACATAATATGTATATGAAAAGGATATATAATAACCTTTTACACATTTATGTCTGTTGTACAAAAGATTTATCTTGGGAGGTACAATTAATAGTTGATTATAAATAAGGTCAACTACTTTATCACCTATTTTGATTACAATAAATCCCTCTAAAACAAACAGCATTCTAACATCATCACAATTAGAGGGTTTATCATTGTACAAGATAGTAATGCAATCGACCTTAAAATCTTCCATATCCTATTCCTGCCTGGTTAAAAAGTTCAGGCATTCAACGTATTCAACTAGCTCGTCAAGGTTGCTATCAGCGTATCATTAACCGCTCGATAATCACTTTGTAAACTCCCATTTATAATTGTTGATAAAACTCCGATAGATAAGTCCCAGTCTTTATCTTCCTCCGGGACTTCCTCGTCATCTTCTGTAGGCTCTTTTTCTACGCTTGTTGTACTTATGACACTTTTCATCATCGTGGTTGAAGATAATACAACTCGTTGATCTTCTTCATCCATAGCTGATACCTGCATTAATTCAGCTTCATAATCTTCGATAAATTGATAAATTTTATAAGCCTCCCTATTTTTCATTAATAGCAGTAATTCAATGAAATTAATAAAGCTGGATTTAGCTGTAGGAGACAATTGAGAATGTTTAATCTGTTCGAAAATATCGGTGTATGTTTTTTGGGTCGTACTTTTTTTTGAAGGCGAAGACAATAGCTCCTTATATGGTTTTAATCTATTTTTTACTTCATGTTGTAACTTCTCTTCCTCTGTAGGGGAATCGATTGATTTTAAAATTTGCTTATAAACCATTGCATATATACTTCCTAGAGTATCCATGCGCTTATTTATTGGTTTTGACTGAACTTTCATTGTTATTTTTTCAGTATGAAGCTTATTGGATTGTACTTCATAGTCTGCATATATATCTTCTTTAGAAGTACAAGACATTGTAAAACTTAGTACTGCTACTATTAAAATTAACGTATGTTTCATTGTAAACTTTTTATTATTAACACTTTTTAAGTTTACCCGGGTAAGTTTAGCACATACTACTATAAACCAGCAGGTTGCACCTATGAATTCGAAACAAATCTAGTTCTCGAAACCATTGCAAACAAAGAGTTCTACGCAGGTTTTATGCAAATTATACGTTGAATTTCACAAATTAAACCATGTAATTTTCCTTCAAAAATCCATGTTTTTTCATCAATATATTTTAAATTTGAAAGTCCCCTGTTTTTCATAACCAGACCTAAGGGTGTTAGTACTTTTAGGAATTTTTCGGATTAACACCTAGTCTTAAATGAATCGTAACCTACTCTTCATCATCACCGTGGTATTTATTAGCTTAAGTTTAAACGCACAAATAAGCGACATAGAACCTAAGGAGCATTTCTTTTCCTTCAGCTATAAATCATTATATAAAAAGATAAGTATACAAAGGGACAGTAGTAAATTAGAATGGTATTTAAAGGCTTATTTAAACAAAGCGATTAAAGAAACGAATCCGAAAGAAACCGTTAATGCTTATAAAAACTATTTACATTATTCTAAACCCAAACACCGACTGCAGTATGCCGACAGTATGATTTTATCGGCTGTAAAATATAAGGATACCTTATTAATAGGCAAATCCTATCTTACCAAGGGTATTGTTTATTATAGCGATAAAAACTACAAGAAGGCCCTGGATCATTTTATAATTTCTAAAAAGCTTATTTATCATTTAGGAGCAACGTATACTAACCATAAAATTGAATACAACATTGCCCAGGTTAAATATTATTTAGGGTATTATGAAGAGGCACAGGAGATATTTACAAAGTGCCTTAACTTCTTTAAAATTAAAGATATTCAGCAAGCATATGTTAACAGTTTACACTACCTGGCTTTATGTCAGAATAGATTACATAACTACGGATTATCTTTAGAGACCAATTCCCGAGGTATGGAACTCGATAAAAAGATTAACCAAAACAAGTTACAGTCTCATTTTAAGCTTTTAAAAGGAATTAATTATTATTATGTAAATAATTACAAAATGTCGATTGAACTTTTGAGACAGGTATTACCAGAATTTGTGAAAAAAAATGATTTCCCTAATATCAGTGTGTGTCAATATTATATCGGAAAGAATTATTGGGAACTGAATCAAAACAAAAAAGCCATACCTCATTTAGCAGCAGTTGATAGTATATTTAATAACACCGGTTACATTAACCCTAACCTAAGTCCAGCCTATAAATTAGTAATAAACTATTACGAAACACAAGGGCAACCCGAGAACAGGCTTTATTATGTAGATCAATTATTAAAGGTAGATAGTATTTTAAAAACAACCTACACCTATTTATCTAAAAAAATTAACGATAGTAAAACTTACACAACCAAACAACTTATAGTTGAAAAGCAAACCATAGAGGAGCAATTAAAACAAGAGAAAAGACAACAAAATTTGGGGAGGTGGATTATTAGTATTACGCTATTTGCCATTTTAGTTTTAATCCTTAATCATTACCGTATGCAGGTAAAATATCGTAAACGATTTAAAGCCTTAATGGATTTAAATACGCCAGAGGAAAAGAACAAGAAAAAAGCTCCAAAGGTTAAAACCCCTCCTGGTATCAAGCAAAAAACAGTACGTGAAATTTTAGAAAAGCTTGAAACCTTTGAAAAGACTCACAAATTTCTTGAGAAAGACATTTCGGTATCGGGACTAGCTGAAAGTATAAAAACCAACCATAGGTATGTCTCCGAAATAATTTCATACCACAAAGGCAAAAATTTTGTTGCCTATATTAATGAGCTCCGAATTAATTATATCATTAACCGACTTAAGGAAGACAAGCTTTTACGCGAATACAAAATAAGTTATTTGGCAGATCTGGCCGGATTTAACAATGACCGGCATTTTAGTAATGCATTTCATAAAGTAAGCCATATCTGGCCTAGCTACTTCATTAGTCAATTAAAAAACCAATCAGAATAAATCATTATCGGACCCTCTGTTCAATTTTATTTAAATCAACCTTATATTAAAAACACTAAAGTAGGTTCGCTAACATTTAACGTTTAAAATCAGAAAAAGTCAGTTTTTTATCAAAAAAGGTTTACTCCTACCACATTTATAACCTCTAATTTAGCCTATACATTCCCTCGTACCCAAATCGTATCGAGTTTTTAGTTCCCTCAAACCCGGTTTCAAAACCCGGCAAATAATTATATAAACTAAAAACAATACACCATGCGAATTACAACTATACATAAACAGCATACTGTTAGTGCTATCAGTCTTCTGTATATTATACTGTTTACCTATGCAGGAATCAGTAAGCTAGTAGAATTTGAAACTTTTAGAGTGCAACTCGGGCAATCGCCTATGTTAACAAGCTTTTCGGGTTTAGTAGCTTATGGTATACCAACCTTAGAAATTATACTGGCTATCGCATTATCCATCAATAAACTCAGGGTTGTGGCTCTATATGCCAGTTTAGGACTTATGACAGCCTTTACAATGTATATCATAGCCATTTTAAATTTCAGCGATTTTGTGCCCTGCTCTTGTGGAGGAATCCTGGAACAACTAGGGTGGACAGAACATTTAATTTTCAACATTGCTTTTGTGCTGCTTGCAGCCATCGCTATCGTACTCAACGATCAGATCGAACACGATAATCACCAATTACAAATAGACCAACTTGCTTCGAAAAACTATGTATAATCATGAAAAAGCGAACACTCATAGTCATCCTCCTCATACTACTTTTTAGTAGTGGTACGGTACTCGGCTTGTTTTTTTACACCGATTACAACAACCATTTACCTAGTAGTTTTATCCGCCTGTTTCCGCCACATGCTATTTCAGAAGTACAAAAAGAGCTTAAACTGCCTAAGGAACAATACCAGTTTGCAGGGCTTACCAAGCATCATATTTACCTGCATCAAAAAGGTAATCCATTATCTATACTAGAAATTGATTCGAATTTACATATCACTGATACCATCAATTTGCAACTCCCGGACTCTATAAAAATTAATCTCGCCAGAACACAACTAACGGTTAATGATATGGGAATCTTCCTTACCGATGGTACTAAACCCATGCTAATTAAAGGAAGTATTCACGATTGGAAATTAAAGGCAATCGATTTGAGAAACAATTACTTTAATGAGGCTATCCCCGTAGATACTTACAAGCTGGCAGTAATAAAATTAGTGCCTGAACAAGGCAGGCGATTAGGGATGCTAAATATCAATACATTAACTACCACCCTAAACCCAAAAGCTTTGGAAGAACAGGTAGACGGATTCTTTTGTACTGATGGAACCATACATTACAATTCACAACTACAAAAACTTGTATATACATATTATTACCGCAATCAATATATCGTAATGGATAAAAGCTTAGAAGTTATTGCCCGGTATAATACCATAGACACTACCACAACAGCTAACATAAAGATTAGGGAAATAAAGCGTAATGGCCAGCGTTCCATGGCCAGTCTCCCACCTATAATAAGTCGAAGGAGTCATTCACAGGGGCAATGGTTCTTCAACCATTCTCCGGTACGGGCAAAGAATGAACCTCAAAAACAATTTCAAAAAAACACCGTGATTGATGTATACAATCTAAAAAAGGGAGTATATAAACATAGCTTTTATATCCGCAATATACATGGGCAATCCATTAAAGATTACATGATACATGGAGGTCAATTTATGGTGCTGTATTCTAATGCTTTAGTAAAATATGAGTTGGATGAAAACAATTTGAATTAGCAAAAAACGGACTTAAGATATTTTACATGTAAGATCAGGAAGGAAGGCCATAACCTGTAAAAATCAGGCCATATGTTTAACCTTAAAAATTAAAAACAATGAAAAGGATTCAGCGTTTTTTAACCGCAGCTGCCTTTATGGCGGCTATTGGAGGAGCTATAGCGTCCAATTATGATGCTATTAGTGATGCTTACAGATCGGACAATTGTAATCAATTGGTAGAAAAACCACTTGACTGTACCAGCACAGATGAAAATGACCCGATTTGTACATTAGGTTCTTTTACCTATTATCAAAATCAGGGTTGTGTAGACGAATGGCGAAGACCAATCCAATAATTAATTAAAAGAAGTGGCCATTCCACAAGTTTTGGGTGGCCACTTTGATTTATTTAATTTTCTTTAGGGTCTTGGATAACAATAACCTTCATCTTTTTTAAACCTTTTTCTAATTCTATTCCGTTTTTTTTAAGTACTTTTTTTAATGTGCTAAAATCTGTTAGCATCCCTTCTAATGAAATATCAATATTCCCTTCAATCCCGGTTTCATCTATAAATGGTGATCCTAATTGGTGTAATCCCCATAAAAGCCTGATTAATTGTTTCATTGGTTGGTTAACGAGTTCTATTTTGGTTGGGTTGCCTGCTACAAACGGATTTTCACCTTTGGTTTTTAATGCCTTTTGTGCTTTGTCTGTGGTTTTTACTTTCCAATAGGGCATTTTTCTAATTTCTACAGTCACCTTGTATCCAAAATAACTCTTTAAATCACGTTGCATGATTTGTTGTCTGTAATGGGTGTTTGCCTTTTTGCTTTGAGGCACTATAAGTTCATAACAATAAATTCCTTTTCCGGTTTTGGGGTTAATTTTAAAGTCACTACTATCCTTGACCTCAAGTAAAGGAGTATGCCACCACTTACCATAGTTGTTAGGTTGGTCAATTATGTCTGGATTTGATCTTATAGTATCTCCATATGCAATTTGATAGAGAGCTTTTAAGGGAGTATTGATAGCACTAAATCCAGGCTTATTGCCCATGTGAGGATAAAAAAAGCTTGAATAGATACTTCCATAAATAGTGTTGTTTTTTCCCGTAAGAAGCGATCTATATAAAAAATCATGGGCTTTGCCCCCGTTCTTGTCTATTAATAACGGTTTGCTAAAATCATACGAATTCTTCTTTAAATTTTCTTCCTTTTTGTTTAGTTTATGAAATACGTAAGGGGATTCGCCTGCAAGAAATGCATTCAAATTTTCGGTGTTCAAATCGGTGCCTGCGGTAATAGCCCGAACAATTCCTTTATCATCTATCCAGATAATATGCGGTACGGATGTTACCCCGAACTTATCAAATAATGAAGCATCATATACTAAAGGTAAATCAAGATCATACTTTGCCAGTATTCTTTGATAGATCTTTTCAGATCCGCTGTAAAGTTTCCCATCATTACGTCCTACCAGGATAAACTCTACCTTTCCGTCAAACTGTTTGCGAAGTCCGTTTATCTTGGGAAAGCCTTTTATACAGTTTACACAATAACGGTTCCAAAAATCAAGGACAAGCCATTTTCCCTTAAAATCTTTTAATGAAGCTTCTTTCTTTTCATAGTATTGTATATTAGTTAATGTAAAATCAGGCATGGGTTTGCCTATTTCCGGGTATGATACCTGTTCTTCGTTAATAGATGCCAAATCGTCTTGGTTAGACGTTGTTTGCCTATTTTGAGAAGTGATGCTATTACAGGCAGTAATCAGTAGCAACACATACATATATCTTTTTATCATCGTTAGTTTATTTTGTAAGATTTTAATACCCCGGATTCTGGGGCATATTCGGATTATTTTGTAATTCACTTTGTGGTATGGGAAATAGTACATCGATTGTTTCCCAACCGGGTTTTATGGCAGACAATACTTCATTAGCCCTCCCGGTACGTTTTAAATCAAACCAACGGTGTCCCCACTCGGCAAAGAGCTCCCGTTGCCGTTCTGTATAAATGGCTTCCAGTATCATTGCTTTAGATGTACTTTCAAAATTTTCTAGCCCTGCCCGGTTCCGTATCTTGTTCAGGTCGGCAAGCGCCCAGTCCAGGTTATTTAACTGAGCCCTGGCCTCAGCCCGTATTAGGTACTGCTCAGCAAGGCGAAATACCATATAATATTCGGAAAGAGTTGCATCAAAATTGACCTTGTATTTATATGGGTAGTAATAGGTTTCGGTACCTGAGGTTAGAGTCCCTATCCATGTATCTTTTCTTAAATCGTTACTGTCAAATGTATCAAACACAGTCTTGTTGAGAGCGACATTATATGGAGCTCTGCTTAGTATAAAGGCATATCCTTCAATCGTATTAAGCCCTGTGATTACCGGGTATAATTGCCAGATAGCTTCTTTGGAGCCTACTAGAAACACGCTGTTCAGGTCTTGTTCCAGCTGATAATATTGAGAAGCCTTTATTACATTTTCAGCCAATATTTCAGCATTTTTCCAATCCTCATTATATAAATAAACCCTGGCCAGCAATGCCTGAACCGTATGTTTGTTTGGACGTAACCTTCCGTCAGTCACATAAGATTCAGGAAGCAAAGAGCTGGCTTCTTTTAGATCATTAATGATATGTTCATAAACCTCGTTTATGGGGTCTCTGGAAGCCACGGCATTTTCAATATAATCGGTAGTGGTTATATAGGGGATATTCCCAAAAAAGTTAGCAAGGTAAAAATGACAAAAAGCACGTATAAATAGAGCTTCCCCTCTTATTTCATCTTTAAAAATTCCGGCAATGTTTTCGGTTTTATAGAGCCCTTCCATTATAGCGTTTGTCTGGTATATATATTCATAAGGTTCACTCCATAACCTTATAATATCAACGTTGTCTGGCATCAGGCTGTTTTCATAAAATTCCAATTGTGAAGGACTTGTTGAATAGTTGTCTAGTTCATCCGAGCATAACCCACCAAACAAGGTTGTCTGATAGTTTGCGAAACCGCCAAAACCTTCTGTCATCTGGCTGTAAATGCCTATAAGTGAAGCTTCAATGGTTTGCTTATCAACAAAAATATTCTCTCTTGTAAGTTCGTTTTTGGGAGGTTCTGGTTCTACAAAACTCTCACAGGCATATAAAGATACGATCAGTATCAATGCTATGTTTTTCCATTTCAAAAAAAGAAACAATTGTGTATTAATGGTTTTCATTATATGTTGGTTTTAAAAAATGATTTGCACTCCCATGGTAAACATCTTTAAGGGAGGCAGTTTAAGTGAGGTAGTATATTCGGGATCAAACCCTTTGTATCCGGTTATGGTCAATAGATTTTGCCCCTGTATATAAAGACTGGTCTTAGAGTTCTTAAGCAAACCGTTTGATAAAAGGTACGAAAGTGATATGGTTTTAAGTCTTACAAAGGAGGCGTCTATAAACCGATTGTCACCATAAGAACGACTATTCCTAAATGCTGTGTAAGCCTCAGTAGAGGTGCTTTGCGTAAATTGGGGTATGTGAGTTATATCTCCGGGTTGTTGCCACCTCTCCAAAACCTCTATGGGTTTATTGCTCATTGCTCCGGGAGCAGTTCCTGATAGAAAAAGAGGATTATACCCTGTCTGCTTTACAAACTGGAAAAGAATATTAAATTGTAAGTTTTTGTATGAAAAGGTGTTTTCTATTCCTCCGTAAAATTCAGGATCCAACTCAACTAGCGATTGCAAGTCATTGGGATGCTTGATCATGCCATCACCATCGATATCTTCAAATTCATAAATTCCCGTTTGCGGATTTACACCCAATGCATGATATTTACGCATTAAACTAAGCGATTTACCTATTTCATAGACCTGAGCATATGCTGAATTTTCTAGGTTCGGATATTTCAATAAAGTATTTTTAGTAAAACTTATATTAGCAGCAGTTGTCCATCTAAAAGAGTCATTGTCTATGTTTAATGTATTGAGTTCTAATTCTAACCCGGTATTTTCAACTAGAGCGTTTAAGTTATCCTGAATGGATAAAAAACCAGTTGTTGCTGGAAGCGGATAAGCTACCAACTGGTTTGACGATCGATTTTGAAACCAAGCGGCGGAAAGCCTGATGCGATCCCTTATAAATCCCAGATCAATAGCAGCTTCCAGCTTTTTATTGGTTTCCCAGCTGTATAGAGGGTTAAAAAGGCGGGTAGGGTATAGGCCGGAAGTTCCTTGATATGTGTAAAGAGCGGAAGAATATGAGTCCAGGTATTGGTAATCTCCTATTTGGTCATTACCGGTGATCCCATAACTACCCCGGAATTTGCCAAAACTCAGAAATGGTAATCCCTGTTTTACAAGCCCCTCGTTTGAAAAAACCCATGCAGCTCCTACTGCGCCAAAATTGGCAAAACGCTTTCCGGGACCAAAGCGTGAAGATCCGTCTCGGCGCCCAGTGACATTTAAAATATACTTCGAATTATAGTTGTAGTTTAGTCTCCCAAATATTGCCTGGTAATTATAATTGTTATAGCGTGAGGATACCAAGGTAGTGCCGGCAGCATCCAAGTTCTCCAATAATAGGTCATTAGAGAAGTCCGTAGCATAAATAGATTGTCCTTCGGTATCGTTTTTTTGAAAGCTACTTCCTAAAAGTATATTAAATTCGCTTTTCCCTGATCTGTGCTTAAATTCCAACTGTGGTTCTATAATCCAGGATTTGGTAAAATGATGGTTAAAATTTGCATTGGGTTTAGAATATGCCAATTGGGTGGGATTTATAGAGGCCATTGGGGTAATCTGAACCTCGCGTATGTTGGCAGTGGAATATCCCGTAGCTATTTTAACCTTAAGCCTCTCCGTTAACTCATAACTTAATGTGAGGTTACTTACCAGATTTTCTGTTCTTACCTTGTATTCTTTCTCTAAAATGGCAAAAGGGTTATTAAAACTTCCCCCTTCAGGCCCCCAGTTTAGATTCCCGTCTTTAGTGTATGGTATAGGAGTAACTGGTGGCATAAAGATGAAAGAGGTTAAATCTTGATTTAAGAGATCGTTTACCTCCGAAACATAATTACCCGAAAATGTAGCATTAAAACGTCTGTCCTCAGAAAAATGGTTCAGTTGTACATGCCCGGAAGCTTTTTGATATTTGAAATCACCCGGAAAAACAGTGGTTTCTTCCCGCAATCCACCACCTATTCTAAATGTGGTATGCTCCTTCCCGCCCGATATTGAACCCTGAAGATTGGTCAGGTATGCCGTCCCACCTATCAGCTTCTCCTGCCAGTCGGTATAGCTGTCAGCATCCCAAAGCAAGAGATCGCGGGCATTGGCAACGGTGGGCTCAATCCCATCATTAGCAAAAGCTTCTTCACGCATCATTACATACTGCTTACTGTTGAGTAAATCCAGTTTATTGGCTACACTTCCCAAGCCAGTCTGTATGTCCAGACCAAAACGGGTTTTACCTATACTTCCTTTTTTAGTGGTAATAAGTACTACCCCATTGGCACCACGGGAGCCATAAATGGCAGTTGCATCGGCATCTTTAAGTACTTCAATACTTTCTACGCCGCTTAGGTCTATACCATTTAATGGGCTCCCACGATTGATAATATTAATTCCAAGGCTAGATGTTATAAGATCTGTATTCAAGGGTACTCCATTCACTATATAAAGCGGTTCATTACCACTGGCAATACTATTACGTCCACGTATTTGTATACTAAAGTTTCCGCCGGGCACTCCGGTGTTCTGTTGTATAAACACCCCCGGCATACGTCCTTGCATGGCAGCTAGAGGATTAGCAACAGGTTGCAATTCAATGTCTTTTGCTGTTACCCTGCTAATATTTCCGGTACGCTCCTTTTCCTTAACCGTATAATAGCCTGCATTAACGGTTACCGCTCCCAGATTAGTTACCGATTCGTTAAGGGTAATATTCACTTCTATACGGTTGTCGATAGCTTCTTCAATGATATCAAAACCTACATAAGAAAAGATTAAAACATCGGTGGGGTGGGCGCTAATGTTATAGGTACCGTTATTATCGGTAAATGTACCGGTTTGCGTACCTGAAATGAGAACATGAACTCCCGGAATCGGAACTCCGTTGGAGTCTGTAACCACACCCCGAACCTGATGTTGCTTCTCCCTCAACCCCTCCAGAGGAGGGGAGTTTAATATATAGTTAAGTCTGGTTGACATGCCCCAGGCATTGTATGTCAATAGGGTTAAGGAAATGAGCAGAATGCCAATAAGTAGCAACCTGATCTTGTTTATAAAGGTATTTTTCATAGTTTTGAGTACATTATAAAACTTAGGTTTTGTTAGTATCAGGCTCTCTAATTTTCCCTTTTACTTCTTAGGGAGCCTTACTTTAATTTTAACACCGAGCGAATCCTAACTCTTTTATATACCAGTCCGTTTACCATGAGCAATAGCTCCCCGTAAGGACAGGTCTTATTTGGAAGGACAGCCTTAGATGTTTAAGATCTTGTGATTCGTTATATGGCCGGATACCATGATTATGTGTAGTCGTCAGTTGCAGGAGATATACCATTTCTTAAATAGTACTGGTATATCATTTCTAAGTACCGGGGCTGCAAAAATGCAACCCAATTCATTCTTTCGTCACTCCTGCAACAAATACCAAATAGCCATTGCGGCTGGTTAGCTTAAACAGGCCATTTGGGTTTTTTGGCAAACAAAATGTAATACACCGTAAACGCAACATTGTATTGCGCTTTGGTTATTGCAAATTGTTTACTAATAAGGTTGTTTGGTTGGTGTTTCATTCTACCCTTGTTTAATTAATCCCAATGTCATTTCGACTTTAGGGAGAAATCTCATATTGCAAAACCTCGAATAAAAACCAGGAAGCTATGCTAAGAAAAGTTGAGAAAGCCTAATGTATATAAATAATTGGGCGTGGAACTCAACAAACCGGATTGGGGCACTGGTATGCCTGACAACGATAAGTGAGCCCACGCCCGGGTCGTGAGCAAATTTACTTATCATCTCGTTGTCTAAAAATTACCAGTTTTCAATCCGAGACTCAAAGCAATTGCTTCTAATGTTTTTTCTATATGAAGAATTGCAAAAATAACCCTTTCCTTCATAAAGGGTTATCAAATATATTTAAAATATTTTAACGACACAAACGTCGTTGATATTATTTTATTTATTACCGTCTTTTGAGTTCATGATCGAGAAGGTAGATATTTTGCATTATACCACTTCTATTGAAATGGTTCTTAAAGAGCTTAGAGAAGAAAAAGGTATTTCTCAAGGAAGACCAAAAGGGTTATCTCAATCAGATGTTAATATAGAATTTGCTCAGAAATACAAAGTTACTTTGAACATGGGGCGTATGGAGTCTAATCCTAATTTTGGAATGATCAAACTTCTTCTTCTTTGTGATTATTTCGAGATATCAATTACTGATTTCTTTGAAAGGGTATTGAGTAAGGAGAAGAAGGAAATTGTAGAGTTTTTAAGAACAAAAAAGACTAAAAAAAGACAGAAACAAAAGAAAGATAAATAAGGTTTATTAAAATATTGCTTTAAGTTATCTATATACAATTTGTTTGCTGGTTATGCTCTTCGCGGCCATATTTGGACAAAGTTGGTAAAAACATACAAGTTTTTCTCATACTCTATACTAGCCTTTGGTATGGCTTTGGTATGCTCTATCTATACTGGAACCCGGCTTGATGACCCGTCCTAAAATAACTATACAGGTTATTAAATAAATCCTGATATAATTATACAACTCTTTTTCTTAATCCTAAAATGACTGTACAGGTTACTACAAATAGACTCTATTAGAGGGATCTATAAGTAGATTTCGGATTAGCGTAAAGGATATTACCTTTTTATTGCTTGCTTTGAAAAATGGGGGAATTTCACCTCTATGAGTTGGGGAGGTTTTGTTTTATATTTATGCTTTAATTTTTATATAAGCGATATTAAAAAGTATTGTTATCCGGTATAAACCTGTTAAATAACTATATTTGGAGTGATATAATCAGTTACCCGCAAGCTGAAAAAAACATGGCTATTTCGGAGTGACCATGCCACGCATTTCGGTCTCATAGTGCCACTTGGAAAGATCATACAATGATATAAAAAAATAGTTATTCTTCTTTGTTTAAAACCCCTTTTCTCAAGCTTTCCCCTTTCAGGTCAATACGGTGTGAGGAGTTAACGATACGGTCCAGTATTGCGTCGGCAATGGTCCCCTCCCAATAATGTCATACCATGCAGAGACTGGGATTTGGGAAGCAATAATGGTGGATGTCTTATTGTAACGGTCGTCGATAATGTCCATGAGTGTTTCCCTGGCATGATTATCAAAGGCCTGCAGTCCAAAATCATCAAGGATCAACAAATTACATTTAAGCAGCTTTTGGAGATCCTTCAGGTAGGTACCATCCACTTTACTGAGCTTGAACTTTTTCAATAGCCGTGCCGTAATGGCATAATTAACCCTGAGGCCCATGTTACAGGCTTGGTACCCCAAGGCCTGTGCCAGGTAACTTTTACCTGTCCCACTGGCCCCGGTGATGATGATGTTCTCCTTCCGGGAGATAAAATCCAGTGTTCCCAACCGGTGGAAGGTGTTCTTGTCCAGGTTGCGCTGCTGGGCGTAATCGATCTCTTCCAAAGAGGCTTTTTGCCTAAAACGTGCTGCTTTTCGCAACCGGTCTATTTTTTTGTTTTGCCGGTCTTCCCATTCATGGTCTACCAATAAGGCCAGGTACTGATCGGCCGTAAGGTCTTGGTATTGGTTTTCGTTCATGTACCTGTGGTGGAGCCCGGCCATGGCCTTAAGCCTCATCTGTTGGAGTTTTTCAATGGTCTGGTGATTGTTCATTGTCTTAAAAATTTATAAAGGTTAAACATTTGTTCTATTGATATGCCGAAGCCCCACGGATGTTCCCGTGCTTGGGGATATGGGACTTGTCTTGATCAAGATCCTGGTCAAACAGGGTTGATTTATCCATGTTGTTTTTCAAAATATTGCTGATGCGCCTGTAAGAGATGGCACCGGCCTGTAAAGCCCTTTGACAGGCTTTGTTGAGTCGTTCGCTCCCATAGGTCTTATGTAGCTGTACCACCCCCATGGCACGCTTGTACCCTGTTTCAGGGTAATCGGTTACGGCCAATATCCGTTCTATACACGATACGACATGCTTGCCATGTGGACTGGCTAACCGCTTAAAATATTCTGGACTCCACTGCGTGTAGGCCTTATGGGTGCTGCTGAGATGACCCTTGTTGGTGTTGTACTCCCCTTTAGAAGGGTTACGACAATGAAGAGCTATACGTCGGTGGTTGTAATATACCTCCACCGTGTCTTGGGTATAGTGTATCATAGTGTGTTTGCCAATATAACGGTAAGGAACACTGTAGTAGCTCTTGTCTGGGGAAAAGTACACATACCCCATCTTCTGTACCTTAGCCCTTTTATACCCTTTAATCTGGTAGGGTGTTTGGGGCAAGGGCTTTAAATAGGACCTCTCCACAGATTGAAAGCGTTCTTTACGGCTGCCTTGCTTACGTTGGAACAAAAGATTATTGTAGCGCTCCAAAAGTTTGCGTATTTCCCTGTTAAGTTCTGCCAGAGAAAAGAAGGTCATCTCCCGAAGTGGATAATAAATACGTTGGTAGGCTAGGTGGACAGCATTTTCGACCAAAGCCTTATCCTGTGGTGTAAGACTCCCCTAAATAGAAGCACTTTCAAATATAGTATTTTCCATTAAGTGTTGGTCGATTATAAGGGAAGCAAAACGCGTTTTGCTTCTTTGCTTTACAAAATTGACTGGGGTTTTATATCCCAAGGACTTGTGTGGCCTGATATTATTGTAATTCCATAGCCATGTTTGTGTTTGATCTCTTACCTGATTTAATTCAAAAAATAAATGTGCATCTAAAACCTCTTTTCTATAAGAGCCATTAAATCGCTCAATTAAAGAGTTTTGAGTTGGTTTACCGGGTTGTGTGAAACAAATTTTGATACTGTGTTTACGTGCCCAGGAGTCGAATACAGCTGAAGTGAACTCTGGGCCATTATCCACTCGTACTACTTTAGGAGTCCCTCTCCAACTAATGAGTCTGTCCAGATCCCTCACAATACGTCTGGCACTCAGTGAGGTGTCAATCCCTATCATAAGAGCTTCCCTGTTATGGTCATCAATCACATTAAAAGTTCTAAAACTCTTCCCGCTTATCAAGGTATCCTGCATAAAATCCATACTCCAGGTAATATTACAGTCCACCGGTATGATATGTGGTGTTTTAATACGTGCAGGGAGCCTTCTCTTGCGTTTTCGCCGAATGTTCAGGCTCATCATCACATAAACCCTATAAACCCGTTTATGGTTCCACAGATATCCTTTGGACCGTAACAAATAATACATCTTTTTAAAACCATATGTAGGATAAGCCTCCGCCAATTTCTCTAATTCATCTATGATATGCCGATCCTCTGTCTTGGCTTTAAAACGATAATAGTAAACCGATATGCTTAGACTGAGTGCTGTACAGGCCCGCCGGATGCTTAAGTGTTCCTCTTTGACTAAATATCCAACTGCTGCTCGTTTATCGACAGGCCTTAGAGCTTTTTTTCGATCAGGTTTTTTAATGCATTGTTTTCAAAAGCAAGATCGGCATACATCCGTTTGAACTGGGACAGTTCTGCCTCCATCTCTTTCATCTTCTTAAGTTGGTTGGCATCCATACCTCCATATTTGCTCTTCCAATTATAAAAAGTGGCCTGGCTGATCCCATGTTCCCGGCATAGGTCAGTCACGGATTGTCCGGATTCCTGGGACTTTAAGATCTTGATGATCTGTGTTTCGGTGTGTCTTGTTTTTTTCATTACCCTAAATTTAAACGTTTTTCTAATTTATAACGCTTCGTTTTTTAGGGAGCCTTACAGTATACTGGCTGTGGGGCAAAATAGCAACAAATACCTCTACCGGTATTATTTCTCCAGTAGCTTTGTCTACAATATGCAGTTTCTTGCCTGCAAAATCAATGAACATCTCCTTGCCGGCAATATGCTCTCTAATAAAATTCCTGCTATATACCAGAACATAAGTTTCCGTTTGTTAGTTAAATTTTAGTAAAGGCAAGGAGACCTTTATGAACTTAATTATTTTAAATACTTAAATAATCCACTAAATGCATACAACACAAAATAATAACAAGCCTTAATAAATGGTACCTTAGCTACTGTTCTCAATACCTTAAAATGATACTTTGCTGCTCTAAGTTTATTACTTGAAACTGAGTTAGTCCTTACTCTATAATAAGCTAAAACTTCTTGCATACCTCTGGTTTCTCTAATTTCTTTAAAAATTTTCAACCAAAGACCATAATCTTGCCTTTTTCTTATAATGGGCATATAAACCTTACCTATTTTTTCGGTATCATAAATTGCTGTTAAACAGCCAATAGGGCAAGTTTTCAAAAGGTCATTAAATGACAACTTTTCCGGTACATTAATAATACCGCCTAAATTCCCATTTTCATCCATTTTTTGATAAGAGGAATACGTAAATGGAAGATCATTATCTGATAAAAACTTAATCTGATCCTCTAACTTATTCGGCTTCCATACATCATCACTATCGCAAAATGAAATAAATCTTCCTGAAGCATTTTGAATTGAATTATTACGTGCAACTCCCGGTCCAGAATTAAATTCTAATTGAAAAATTTTAATCCTTGAATCTTTCTCAGCATATTCTTTTAGCAACTCCCAAGTTCCATCTGCTGAACAATCATCAGTTATTAATAACTCCCAATTTTCATATGTTTGATTTATTATAGATTCAATGGTTTCATTAATATATTCCAAAGAATTATAAGTTGGTGTAATAATGCTAACTGTTGTCATTATTTAATATAAAATTATATATATTTCTATATTGCTTTGCTATTCTTTCCCAATCGTTAACTTTTGTCTCTTCAGTTGGATTAAAATTATATTCTTTATAATTTTCTGCTATAGCTAAAATACCACTTTCAATAGATTGCACACTAAATGGATTGATTTTAACTCCCGTTTTTTCGGAATATATCCCATCAACTCCATCATTCTGAGCATACATAATTAAAGTACTTTGTGTTAGAGCTTCAGCATATACTAAACCAAAAGTCTCATTATAAGAAGGCATTGCAAATAAATTGGATGTTGCAAGTAAATCCTTTAATCTGTTTTTATCATAAACTTCACCTAGGTATCTTATAAAACTATACTTGGAAATGAGTTTTAATATTTTATAATGATATCTACCGCCACCTCCGACTAGCAATAATTCACATTTAAAACCACTTTTATTCAGATTTGTGACTGCCTTTATTAATCTGTGTACATTCTTTCTTTTAATAAAAGTTCCTATAAATAAAATCTTAAACACACCAAAGTAGTCACTTTTTTTTGTATTAATATGATTTAACCAAAATTGATTTATACCATTAGGAATAATCAAAATTTTATTTTCAAAATATTTTAATCGTTTCTTTATAAATTGATTTTGAATGAACATTTTACGGTATGATGGAGAAATAAAAATTATTTTACTTGCATTCATCAAAATTTTAATTCCATATCTTCTCAAATGCAAGAAATACTTTAAGAATATTTTAATATCTGTGCTTCTAACTGCAATAATATATGGTATATTATATTTTTTATGTAGCTCGTACGCCACTGCCCCATCACTAAACCATGTATGTGCATGAATAATATCAAAAGATTCTATATTATCTAACTCTTTTAGCAAATCGGAGAATATTTTTTCTTTTTTATGAAAGAAATTAACCCTTGTCCATATATTTAATATATGTCTGTAGTATATTTGAGATTTTTCGTTTCTAAAATCAATCTTATTATTATCAATTAGATTTTCTCTCCTAATTGCTGTATACACTGTCTGAGAAAAATCATTATCATCTAAATGCTTAAATAAATTTGAATAAATTTTAGACCCTGAGTAATCATTTGCTATATGAAGACACTTCATGCAAGTTATTGATAAATTAGTTAAATATATTATATAATTTCTTGTAATTAAATTTTGAATCACACATAGACCCCCATCTCAACCTTGCATTTTCCCTATAATTATTTTCAGATTCCAAACTCTTTATGTTTAATATAAAATGTGTTAATTCATCGATATTAAAATCTTTTTCAACTAATTTACCGATTGTGTTATCCATAATTTCCGATGTACCGCCTACATCAGTCGCAAAACAAGGTATCCCAAAAGAAAGAGCCTCCATAATACTAACTGGAACTCCCTCAGTTTCACTTATATTAATAAATAAATCAACACCTTTATATTTGTAACCGGACAACACTTCATTATTACTTATTCTACCTGGAAATGAGCACTTAATATTTTTAGGTAGTGATCTTGATTTATACTTAAGTTCTTCAAGCAATGGTCCATCTCCATAATGGATCCAATTAATATTCTTCTTCTTTATTTTTGATAGGGCTTCTATTATTAAGTGTACCCTCTTTATCTTAATAACATTTGAGCAACTGACTATATTGATAACATTAAGGTCGGGGGTTGGATTTAATCCTAAATCATTTACTCCTAATCTGTTTATAACAAAATAAACATTAGAAGATATTTCCCTCAACCGAGATGCAGAATCATTAGAAATAGGTAAGTATTTGATATTTTTTTTACTGACTACTCTATGTCTAATTAATGGAATATAATTAGCATGGCGTTTAAAATTAACTTCTCCTCCATGCACTCGAATAAATATATTTTTATTATACACATTAAATAAACCAATAGGATAATTATTCCAATAAAAATATATTATCGTGTTGGATGTAATAGATTCCTTAAACACATTTTTAAACCTTGAACTGGCAAGAATACTTCTATATGCGATTAAATGTAATATCCATTCTTTAAGGGAGTATTTTTTATCAATAGAATTTAAAAATAAACTTTTCAAATCCGATAGGTAAGGTAATAACGGGCTTGTATTAAATATTCCATTTAGAAATCTTCTAACATAATTTCTTTTTATGAATGGTTCATGATAAATAACATTAGAAGGTAAACCATCGATTGGTATATCATTAGTATCCTTTAAATACAAAGGATAAATTTCAATATCAAAATACTTGGACAAAAATAATACTTCATTATGAAGAAACGTTTCAGTATTACCATAAGGGTAACTTGAAGAAAAAATGATTATCTTTTTTTTAGTCATCACCACAATTTACCTTAGATTTATACTTTTTCAAAATCATATTTCTACGATTATTTTTCTCTACAATCGCAGCTACTAGAAGAAGAACAAAAAAATAATTTCCATAAGCAATTCCCTTTAAGTTTAAAATAATGATCCATATCATTACAAAAGCTATATATATATTAAATGATTTAATTTTAATCAACTTTTTAATGATTTTACCATAATATATTAATACAAGATAAAACAATAATGTAGATATAATGCCAAAATAAAATATCAATCTTATAAAACCAATATCTGTCCCCATATAATATTCTCCAGTTGGCATCAACATTTTTCCATCTCCATAAAACCATGTTTCAATATTATCAGGAAAAATATACATATCTAAAGCTTTATTAGTTGATGAAGTAGATATTTCTCCTTCTGATAAAAAATTAATAAAAAGCTCAAAAATAAATCCATACACTACACTCAATCTATCTAAGTCAATAAATGATTTGGCAACTAAGAGAATAATAGGAATTGTAATAGCCAATATAATAATGAGCTTAATACCTCTTCTTAGCAATAAAATAATATTTACTTTTTCCAAAAACATCTTCATAACTAAACCAAGAGCAATTGCAACAAAGAATGTTCTACCTGTAAGAACCCCTCCAACCAAAATCATTAACAAACAAAACCAATACAAGTATTTATTCTTGGATATGATTAATTTCTTATCATAATAAGGTAAAATAATTAACGAGAAAAGCGCAAGTCCATATTTAATAACACCAGAAAAGAAATTACTACCAATCCCCATAAACCTCTTATTTAGCAATCCTATCCTTGAAATCAAACCTTCGTTAGCCGTCTCATTTAAAAATGACAAATAAGTCTCATAAATACCTGGATTAGTAAAAAAGAAAAATGATATTAAGCTTTGAATAACGGCAAGGAATACAATTAGTTGTAATAAATAGGCTAAATTAAATCTTTTAATGTATTGATGCCCAAACCATATTATTAGGTAAGAAGAAAAAAAACTTAGAAAAGTATCTGCAATAGTTTTAAAAAAATATAAATCATTACTTCCGACTCTTAACTGTGCAAAAAAAACAAGAATTAAAATTATAAAAGTTAAAAAGTAAAATTTCCAAAAACCAGAGGCTCTAATAATTTTAATTCTAAAATTAGGTGTTACTATAAACGTAAAGAATCCTATAGCCTGAAGGACACGATCCAATGGAACAGGTATTGCTTGTAAAAAAATAGGATATATATATATAAATGCAATTATAATTAATATTAATTTTGCCATTGTCCTTTCTTAAAATACGATAATTAATAATGGTATTAAAAACTACTATTGCCCTTTATTGATATATGTTAAATTAATTTTAAATTTCATCATCAATATTAAAAATTTCAAAGCTATTTTTTCATTTAATATTGAGGAAATGAATTTATATATTTTAACGATGCGTCTGTTTTTGGTTTGACTAATTCTCCGATTGTAAATATTTACCTTATTATTAATATTTAATTCTTGATCATCTAAGGTTTTAATTTTTCTCATTTCTCTTGCATCATCATTCGTGAAAAATCCTCGTTGCACAACTTGAACCATAAATTTTGAAAAAGTATTACTTTTTATCGAACTCATTATTGAGCCAGGTGTAATCCTATATTGCAATAACCTTTCTTCCATTATTTCAACTTTTCCCTTCCGGGCTATTTGGCTCCATAAAAAATAATCTTCAAAATATTTACCAATACATTCATTATACCCTCCCAAACTTATTGCTAACTTCCTATCGAACACTACTGTAGGATGTTTAAATGGATTTCCTACATTATTCATATATTTTTTTAAAAACTTATTTCCGGTATATGGTATGTCTGTACAAACCTGATTTCCAAACCTATCAATTACAGTTACCGCTGTTCCTAATAATTTTACATCTGTATTATTTTTTAAAAAATTTAGCTGCTGCTTAAAACGATCTGGATGAGCTATATCATCTGCGTCCATCCTTGCTATGTATTTCCCCTTAGCATATTGAAGACCTATATTTAAAGAAACTGCCAACCCTTTGTTTTCCTGATCTATTACAAATATTCTATCATCATTATATGATTCTATTATTTGCAAGGTATTGTCTGTAGAACCATCATTTATTATAATAAATTCGAAGTCTGAAAAACTCTGATTAAGAATACTATCCATAGCCTCCTTCAAATATTCTGAACCATTATACACTGGCATTACAACACTTAACTTCATAAACTATTCATTAACTTCAAATTCACAAATTATTCATGTACTACGATTACGATCTCTAGAATGTTTTTAATTATTTAATTATTGTTAAAAAAGTGGCAACATTTTTTCTAGATAAATTTATTTTCACATCATCCTGATTAATATTTAAGTTTGCATTTTGTGATTCTTTATTGGACTCCCTTACATCAACATTAGCAAAATATCTACTTAATAATATTGAAGAAAAAGCTACTGAATTATTTTCAAAACTAGCCGTTAAGTATTTGTATGCATTCAGTATGGTTGGCCTAATATCTCCTTCAAACTTATTAATATTTATTTCAAAGCTCTCGAGGAGGTTTGAGATTTTAACCCAATATTCTAAATTAGCTATTGAATAGCCTAAAGGTAGTGTTCTTTTAAGTTCCAAAGGTTGACTTCCATCCTTTCTGAATTGCTTTTTTAATAATCTTAACAAGCTATTTTCATATATTTTATTAATTGCAATGGAATCATTAATAAAAGCATGGTAAACTAATCTTTGCAAATGATAGGAAGTTCCAATATTATTATTTAAACTCATTCCCTGCCTTCCTTGTTCGCTTGTTTCCATCCAATTTAAAAAAGTTTTAAACCATTCCTCTATTTTTAAAACATTATCATCAGTAATATAACGACTCTTTTTCATTAATTGTAGCCCATCAATCATATCTATAAAAAAACGAGCGTCTACGATTCCCTCAATCCTTCCATTATTAACTCCTTTAATAAATTGAGCATGTTGTAAGTTAGGGTTCATCTTTGTTTCCGGATGGATAAACCATGTTCTTAACATCTCACCTCCCTTTTTCGCATATTTTTCATCACCTGAATAAAAATAAGCCAATCCAAGTATCTTAATAGAACGGCAAAACCTAACCAGATTGTAATTATCGGTAATCACTTTAACCTCTAGATTAACAACACCGTCTTTTCTAATATAAGGAACTTTATTATTCTTTGTTGTATCAGGCCACCAATATGTTGCCATACTCACATAATCATGGATATCAGCAGTTACATCTGTAATTTTTTTTGAAGTCACCCTTGGAAAATACCTACTATTCCTAACCGAATCTGCTACTTCAATAAGTAAATTATAGGCTTCATTATAGTTTTCTGATTCAGAAGATGCAATTTTTCTTTTAATTCTCTGTATATCTTCATATTTGAATGAGAATGTTTGAGAGGCTAAAAACTGAATAGTAAAGAAGCAAAAGATAAAAACAACATTTTTCCTCATATAATCATAGATTATTATATAAACGAATAATTTTTATTTAGCACTATCGTCTCTCACTATAAATGTTATACCTATACATATACTACCCCTTATCTCCAATTAGTTTAACCTTTTCAAAATCACTCAACCATGTATTAAAAAAGTTTTTATTTTTCCCATAGCTATTATCAAAAATAAAAATCTCCTTATTTAATAAAACGGATAGGATAAAACCATGTAGCCTTGTAGAGTACACTTTATCATACTCATTTATAAATTTGATTCCTTTATTTATTTGTTTGTTCTTATAATTCCTATTTTTCAAACCATGGTTATCATCTACTAATTGACATAGAAATGGTATTTTCAATAGTTTTTTAGATCCAATTATTTCTGCTCTAATTAAATAAGCCTGAATTCTTCTAATTAAAGTACCCTCTTTATAAAAACCAGGCCAATCTTTTTCCTCAAACATATCACCATCTGATAGCAAGCTTTGCTTAATCTTATTAAGTAATTTAACATTACCTAATTCTTTATCGTACCTTCTCATTATTAAAGTTTTATTTGTTTTCACTTTTGTTTGCTTTGAGGAAAGATCAACAAAGAACGCCATGTCGGGCATCAACAGAATTGTGCAATTATAGAAATGTTTTTTTGCTAAATCGTATGATACTGTATCCCTAACACATATTATTAAATCTGGGTGTGAGTTATATAACTCCGCATCCCTAGACAAGTTGCCCTGATTATTATAATGTATTGTTTGAGGAAAAATTATTATTCTATTATTCTTAAATTTTGAAATTATATTATTTCTAAACTCTTGATTAACTTTCCATACATCCCCAAAATTTCCTCCACCATGTAATAATATAACTTTACCTTCCGATATCTTAGACTCCTGATAAGTGTTTAAATTACAGCTATATATCAATTTATGATTTATTTCTTGAAGATAACTAAGCTCTCCTTCCCAAATTAATAAATCACCTATATTTCTATGATTTGGTAAATCCAATAAAACGTAATCAGAATTTACATACTTAGTAAGCTCTTTCCTTACTATATTTTTAAGTCCTTCTATTCTATTTTTATTTACAAATTTCATTTTTATCTGTTAGTGATTGATTTTATTTCTATTCTTTCTATAAGTGATTTTATTAATAATTTATTATCTACAATCAATAATAAAACTATTAACACTAAAAAACTTAAAGAATAAATCTCATTCTGTATATATGTTACAAATAAGCTAACTATTAACAGAACGCCATATTTAATACAAATTTTCCAAGGGAAATTTAATTTTATAATCTTTTTCGTTGATTTAATTCTTATAATAAATAGAGTTATATAACCAATAGCACTTGCAATCGCTATTCCCCACAACCCAATGAGCTTCACTAATAATAAGGCTAGAACTACATTTACTATTCCACCAACAATTGTCGTTAGAAAAACTTCCTTGGTTTTATTAGCCCCCAAATAAAAAGCTCCATAAAATCCGGAAAAAGATAGAAATGCTACACTAACATATAACAAAGGCATGTACAACCATGACTCATAATAATCTTTGCTCAACAAAAAATCTACCATAAATTGAGAGCCTAGAGATAGTACAGCTACTAGTGAAAATTGGATTTTAATTAAATTTTGTAATATTTTTTTATAGCTTTTCTTATCCACCTTCTTTTGATGATCAACAATAGCTTTTTCTTGCCAAGCCAAGGTAAAAACCTGATTAACCATCACTAATATTACAGGAAATCTTCCAGCCATGGCATAAATTCCATTTGCACTAACTCCGATAAAAATCAAAATAATGTATTTACTCGCAGAGTTTATTAACCACCAACTTATCGTATTTGGCACTAAAGGCAGAGAATAGGATAATAATGATTTAATATATAAAAAGTCAAAACATCTAAATTTTATGAATATGCTTAATTTAACCCTCCAAAACAAAAATAATGAACCTATCACATAAGCTAATATGTTCGAATAAAACAATGCTTCCAGCTTTAAACCTAGATATATTAAAAAAAAGATATTGCATAGTAAATATGTTATTGTATACAATAACCCACTAAATGCAAACAATTTATTCTTCCCAACCCCTCTTGCTACCTGTTGCATATATGGATAAACCATTGCTGAACAACATACAAGTGTAACCAAAAACTGCCCTCTTAATGGATAAACTAAAAATAAAAAAAATGATAAAAGACTTGTAATGACGACATTAAAAAGCAACAAAATTAAACTGTTGGTAATAATATTTTCCCTTTCTCGTTCATCTTTATTTGTTAATAACCATCTAAAGACACTATCGGAAATTTGCAATGTCAAAAATGGTACTAATAAATTTATTCCAGTAATTACAATATCAAAATAACCAAACTCATCTTGATTAAGGTAATAGCTATAGATGGGAACTAACAAAAAAGCTAAAACTTTAGAACCAAAAGTCCCTATAGCATAAATAAAACTTTTTTGTAAAAGACTATTTGATTTACTATTCCCCATATTCCATTAATATCATTATAATTAAAGCATTATAATAATCTTTAACAAATGTATTCTGAACACAATGTAGAAGTACCGTTTAATTATCTTCTCCGATCTTGTAATAAACGAATCCTATGTCCTTTAATTGTTGTTTGTCTAATATCCCTCTTCCATCAAAAACAAATGCCGGTTTTTGCATCTTATCATATATATTTTGCCAGTCGTAGGTCTTAAACTCGTCCCATTCCGTAAGTACTGCAATAGCATGTGATCCTTCGCAGGCCTGATAAGGATCTTTGCAAACCTCTAAACCTTCTCTGTTTTCTTCTGCCGTGCGGGTGTTTAAATAATCCAGATTCGCATACATGCGTTCTGCTACAACCTTTGGATCGTATACACTAACCCTGGCTTGTTCATTCAATAAATCGTCAGCTACATAAATGGCTGCAGATTCTCTGGTGTCATTGGTATCTTTTTTGAAAGCCCAACCTAAGAAGGCTATTTTCTTACCCGATACGGTGTTGTATAATGTACTTACGATATTATCTGCAAAGCGTTTTTTCTGATGATCGTTCATGATAATTACTTGCTCCCAGTAATCTGCCACCTCATTCAATCCATAGGTCTTTGCAATATATACCAGGTTGAGTATGTCTTTCTGGAAGCACGATCCTCCAAAACCAACAGAGGCTTTTAAAAATTTAGGTCCGATACGGCTATCCATTCCAATAGCTTTTGCCACCTCGTTTACATCAGCACCAGTTTTTTCACATAGTTCCGACATTGCATTGATGGATGATACACGTTGTGCTAAAAAAGCATTTGCTGTTAGTTTAGACAGCTCAGAAGACCAGATATTGGTAGTGAGTATTTGTTCTTTTGGAACCCAGTTGGCATATACATCTACCAAGGCTTGAATTGCCTCTTGTCCTTCCGGGGTAGTATCACCACCTATTAATACCCGGTCGGGATTCATTAAATCGGGAATAGCCGTTCCTTCGGCTAAAAACTCAGGATTGGAAAGTATCTGGAATTTAATTCCGTTACCATTTCCTGTATTATCCAATATATTTTTAATGGCCGATGCTGTCCGCACCGGTAATGTCGATTTTTCTACAACAATTTTATCATCTTTAGCCACCTTTGCTATCTGTCGTGCACAAAGCTCAATAAATTTTAGATCGGCAGCCATTCCCTTTCCTTTACCATAGGTCTTGGTAGGTGTGTTTACCGACATGAAAATCATTTGCGATTCGTCTATAGCCTTATCCACATCGGTAGAAAAGAACAGGTTTCTTCCTCTTGCTTCTGCTACCACCTCATCCAAACCCGGTTCGTAAACCGGTAATTTACTTATATCTTCATCATTCCATGCAGCTATACGATCGGCATTGATATCAACTACAGTTACTTTTATATCTGGACATTTCTGTGCTATAACAGCCATGGTTGGTCCGCCTACGTATCCGGCTCCAATACAGCAAATGTTTTTTATTTTCATGGTATTTGTAATGCTATTTTTTGAATTCTAATTCTGCTACATTTTGACGTAATGCTGTACTTGAAAACCTATGTTCTCTTTTATTATAGTGCAGCTCAATCGCTTTTTCTTCACAATAAGATCTACCCGTGTAATTCTTATCCTTATATTCTTCTCCTATAATACGCACATCTATTTTAAAAGCACGGAGTATATCTTCAAGGTCCTGTTCGGTAGTATAAGGAATGATTTCATCAACAAAAACACACCCTTTGAGTTGTATATATCTCTCTACCACTGATTGTGAAGGTTTATTTTTTTCAGGACGATCAATGGTGGGATCCGTTTGTAGACCCACTATCAAATAATCACATTGCTGTTTTGCCTCTTCTAACATTTTTATATGTCCGGCATGAAGTAAATCGAATGTGCTAAAGGTAATACCTACTTTCATTTAATTATTATTAAAACTAAAACCTCTTAGTTTATTTTACATAAAAAACAACGACTCACTCTTTTACATATTACGTTCTTTGACCGTTATTTTTAAACAGCGTCAAAACTACATAATATTTTAGAGAAGTTGTAAGGGAAAACGGATTTTTTGCTTCTGGTTGTTGGTTTGCTCTTAGCAGTAGGCAGTAGGCAGTTCGCAGTCAGCAGTATTCAGCAGACAGTCTTTTAAGTTATGGTGTTAAGGAGATGTAAAGTTTGTTCGGTGAGTTTAGGTTTGTATGGATGAATAGTTATTGTATTTAGAAGTCCTTCTTATAATTAACAATTGATTCATATATTATTACTTCCTTTCTTTTGCCTTGACGCAAAAGAAACAAAAAGTCAAGCCTTAGGTTTTCGGCGATCCACTAGTTTCTTGAATCCTAAATCAAACGAACTCACCTGTTCTTTGGAACAGTCTCAAACAGCGTTTGATTTCAACGGATTCGTCGAAAAGTGGGTCCTCGCCTGCCAAACCCTAGGGCGGGATTTTATTTCTATATACCTATAAATTTATCCCGATGTAAGGTTATGGAGTTTGAAATTTGAAAGTTTGTTACGATTTTTGATTGGCGATTTGGATGGCGGTTACCAGTCATACAGATTTCTCAATCGGCTATCGCCTCATGTCGAAATGACGGGGAGATGTTTTTTAATATAGTTATACAGTTAACCTGTTATGTTGTTATACGATTATGGGGTGATGCAGTAGGCAGTCTTTTATGTGATGGTGCTATCAAGTTATGGTGTTAAGGAAATGTAAAGTTTGTTTGGTGGGTTTAGGTTTGTATGGATGAATAGTTATTGTATTTAGAAGTCCTTCTTATAATTAACAATTGATTCATATATTATTACTTCCTTTCTTTTGCCTTGACGCAAAAGAAACAAAAAGTCAAGCCTTAGGTTTTCGGCGATCCACTAGTTTCTTGAATCCTAAATCAAACGAACTCACCTGTTCTTTGGAACAGTCTCAAACAGCGTTTGATTTCAACGGATTCGTCGAAAAGTGGGTCCTCGCCTGCCAAACCCTAGGGCGGGATTTTATTTCTATATACCTATAAATTTATCCCGATATGAGGTTATGGAGTTTGAAATTTGAAAGTTTGTTACGATTTTTGATTGGCGATCTGGATGGCGGTTACCAGTCATACAGATTTCTCAATCGGCTATCGCCTCATGTCGAAATGACGGGGAGATGTTTTTTAATATAGTTATACAGTTAACCTGTTATGTTGTTATACGATTATGGGGTGATGCAGTAGGCAGTTGGCAGTAGGCAGTCTTTTATGTGATGGAGTTCGCAAGTCTCCATGAGATCAACACGCCCTATCAACGCTAAGGCTCGTGAAGACGAATGCTTGTTATGCTATAACATATCTTATTTACTCTTTGTTCTTTTTTCTTTACTCTATTCCATTTTCTTAATACTCAATACTAGTGCTTAATATAAAAAACCAAACATCCATAAGGGGATTTTATTATGAAAACCATATTCTATTTCATCTGCAGCAATAAATGCATTTGTCATTCCTTTAATTTGCTGATTGGTTTTATTTTTTCCTCCTATTTCAAAGGTATATATGCCATCTACAACAAAATCTCCTTTATCAGCATACTCCAGTTGATGATTATAGACCAACTGATTTACAAAAAAAGTCTCTCTTAAGCTCCCTATATCTACTTTATCCTGAGCCAATAGATAATTTAAATTTGTGTTCTCTAGGTAAATTTTAGACGGTTTCTGCAACTTACTAATTCCATTAGCTTGTTTAAAGAGGTTATTGGTAAGCTTTACTTCTTCTAAATAATGCATATAACCCAGCAAGGTAGTACGTTGTATATTTATTTTAATACTAAGCTTACTTACATTAGGTATAAATGGAACTGATTGGGAAACAATATAAAGCAACTGTTTAATTTTAGGCACATAGTTAATATCAACCCCTCGTAATAACGGCAATTCAATTTCCAACATCAGATTAACAACCTCTCTCAGTCGTAAATAATAACTCTCCTTTCCCTCGAAATGATATGGATAATAACCCGACTTTAAATAAGATTGAAAATAAGCTAACGGCCTTATTTTTTCTAACACTGCCTCAGAAATACTATCATGGTTTTGTAATATGTATGGTAGTGTAAGGGGCTTAAACTCAACTCCTGTTTCTAGCACTAAATATTCACGAAATGAAAGTCCCTGGAGGTTATACACGATAGCCCTCCTGCTTAAGTCTGCCCTGGCATTTAATATTTCTAACAACGAGGAACCTGTAAATACAATTTTAAGTTCAGGAAAATCGTCATATATATTCTTTAACTCCTGAGACCAATTAGGATATTTATGAACCTCATCTAAAAAGAGGTACTTTCCACCTGTCTTTGTAAAATGATCTACTAAATCTATAAGCTTGTTATCTGAAAACCAAAAAGAGTCTAAACTAACATATAAGGTTTTATCTATTTCATCTTTTAGGTTTAACTTGATGTATTGCAACATAAGTGTAGTTTTTCCTACACCCCTGGCGCCTTTTATTCCAATTAATCGAGCATCCCATATTATATCACTCATAAGAGATCGTACTAATTTAAGCGGAGTGGCTTTTAATTTTCTTTGAAATTGTTCTACTAATCGATCCATTGTTCTCTACAAAATACATTTATACTCAAAAAATGTTTTCTTTAACAAACAAATATATTATTTTTTGTTTTATACAACAAACAAATCATTGGGTTTAGCAATCTCTTAAAAGTTTGAAAGTTGGTTTTTGTCAAAAGACCGAAGTCAGGAGAGTTTTGATTAACGATTGATAATGGATTATTGGTTGTTGGGGTTATGATGTTATGATGTTATGGTGTTATGGTGTTATGGTGCTTTATGTTCATTTTATTCGTGAGACCTCTATTGTTTGATAAGGAACTCATGAATGCTAAGCATTTGTATTCGATACCTTGTCTATTGTTTTTCAAAGGTTCTCATGATGTGCTGCGCAGTTCTTGATGCAAAACGAACCAAAAAATCAAGCCTTGCCTTTTCGACGACCTCATGGAAGCTCGAATGTTAAATTAAACGAACTCCCCACGCTAAGGCGTGACTCAAACAGCGTTTAATTCTTAACACATTTCTCACTTATGAGGTGCCCGCCTGTAAAGAGGACTATGGCAGGTTTTTATATGTAAAAATTGAACTAACGTTTTTTATTTAACGCTTTAAACTTGTTTCAGAAGTATATTGGTTTTAATTGTGATGGTTTTATTTATGTTCATTTTATTCGTGAGACCTCTATTGTTTGATAAGGAACTCATGAATGCTAAGCATTTGTATTCGAGGGGTTCCCTATTATTTTTAAAGGTTCTCATGATGTGCTTCGCAGTTCTTGATGCAAAACGAACCAAAAAATCAAGCCTTGCCTTTTCGGCGATCTCATGGAAGCTCGAATGTTAAATTAAACGAACTCCCCTCGCTAGGGTGTGACTCAAACAGCGTTTAATTCTTAACACATTTCTCACTTATGAGGTGCCCGCCTGTAAAGGACTATGGCAGGTTTTTATATGTAGAAATTGGACTAACGTTTTTTATTTAACGCTTTAAATTTGTTTCAGAAGTATATTGGTTTTAATTGTGATGGTGTTACGTGGTTATCTTGTTATGATATTAATTTTACAGATTCTCAATCGGTTATCGTCTTTTGTCAGAACAGCTCCTGAACCAAGCAGTCTGCTCTCTTTTAGATACATTTTTTACACTTCTGACAAAACACTCAAAATATCGGGTTAATCATTTACAAAAGAGCCAGTTCTTTGTCTTTTTCTATACTATACAATAACTTGATAATACCATCTGAGAGTCCGATTTTAGGGACATGTATCTTTTTAGCTCCGCTCCACTTGGAAGCATTCAGGTAAATACGTGTCGCCGGAATAATCACATCGGCTCTATCCGGATTCAGTCCCAGTTCGGAAATGCGGTCTTCGTAGCTCATTTCTTTTAAGAACTGATATTGCGCATTTAAAAAGATATATGATAACGGAGTACCCGGTTTGCGGCCACTCATCTTAAACAGCTTATTGATGTTACCGCCCGAGCCGATAATTTCTACTTTCTTATACTCCTTCGTTTTCTTTTTGATCCATTTTTCGATATCTCTCCATACCTCTTCTGTAATCATCTCATTCAGCAATCGTACCGTCCCTATCTTATACGACCGGGAGGCCAATACTTTACCGCTGTTAAAAATGGTGAATTCTGTACTCCCCCCGCCTACGTCTATATATAAATAGGTTTTATCTTTTTCGATAAGGGTATGCAGATCTGTCGATGCTATAATCGCAGCTTCCTTTCTTCCGTCTATAATCTCAATATTGATCCCCGATTTATCGCGAATGGCTTCTACAAGTTCGTTACCGTTATTTGCTTCTCGCATTGCCGATGTAGCACAAGCCATATATTTTTCTACATTATGCACTTTCATAAGTAGTTTAAAGGCTTTCATAGCTTCGACCATACGGGTTGCATTGCTTTTAGATATCTCTCCTACGGTAAATGAATCTTGTCCCAGGCGAATTGGAACACGGACCAACGAACTTTTTTTAAACTGGGTATCTTTTCCTTCTGATTCAATAACATTGTTAATTAACAGTCTAATAGCATTCGATCCTATATCGATAGCGGCAAATTTTCGGATTTTCATTCGCTTACATTTTATTTGCTGAAATCGGGTACCGGAATACCTGATCCATTCGGGTCTGACATTTATTTTCTTTCTTCAGGGCTACTAATATATCTATTTTTTAATTTTCTATCTTGGTCATTTTTTTCAGATAATATTCGTAGGTAGCTATCTGCGATCTTACCTTTACATTGTTATTTTTACGATAGGCATTATCTTGTTTTACAGAATGTATCCTGGCTTTTACATTATCGCTCCAGCAGATATTAAAAGTATCTATCAGTTCTTGTTTAATTTCTTCGTTGTAGATCGGACATCCTACTTCTACCCTGTAATCGAGATTTCGGGTCATCCAATCGGCAGAGGATATATACACCTTAGGATCGCCCCCGTTATTGAAAATGAACAGACGGGGATGCTCTAAATATTTATCTACCACACTGATCGCTTCGATATTATCACTCAATCCGCTGATACCCGGTACCAGGCAACAGGTGCCCCGTACGATCAACTGGATTTTAACGCCGGCCTGGCTGGCTTCATATAACTTATCGACCATCTTATAACTGGTAAGGCTGTTCATTTTTAGTTTTATAAACGCTTCCTTCCCGGCTCTCGCATTCTGAATCTCCTGCTTAATCAGTTTTGAAAATACACTTTTGGTATAATGTGGCGATATAACCAAGTGTTTGTACTTATGTACCTTATAATTGGTATCGAAAAAGTTAAATACTTTTGCTATCTCTTTCAGTATCGGCTGATGGGAAGTGAATAGCGTATAATCGGTATAGAGCCTGGCTGTCGACTCATTAAAATTACCTGTACTGATAAACCCGTAACGCATTATTTTACTTCCCTCTTCTCTTTCTATCAGACATACTTTAGAATGGACCTTTAATCCCTGGACACCAAAAATAAGTTTGATGCCTTCTTGCTGTAACTGTTCTGCATATTGAATATTGGCCGCCTCGTCGAAACGTGCCTGTAATTCTATTTGAACGGTTACTTCTTTACCGTTTTTAGCAGCATTGATCAACGAGCTGGCAATCTGTGAATTTTTTGCGAGGCGGTATAAGGTAATTTTGATCGTTTTTACCTTCGGGTCTAAAGCTGCTTCCCGCAATAGTTTAATCACATATGAGAATGTATGATACGGAGCATAAAGCAGGTAATCTTTTTTACTGATCTGCTCAAGTAAACTCCCCTCCATACGCAATCCTTCAATCGGCAATGGCGGATAATGTTTATACATCAGATCGGTTCTTCCAAGACTTGGGAAATTCATAAAATCGCGACGGTTGTGGTATCTCCCTCCGGGAATTACACTATCCGTTTCTTCTATTTCCATTTTGTCTTTTAAGAACTTCAGGGTGTCTTTTTCTATCTGATCGTCATATACAAAGCGTACCGGCTCGCTGATTCGACGGTCGCGGACACTGGAAGATATTTTTTCGATAAAACTCTTTGATAAATCGTTATCAATATCAAGCTCTGCATCACGGGTGATTTTAATCATATGTGCAGACAGCGATTCGTAATCGAAAATACTAAAGATACTACCCAGATTATACCGGATCAGATCGTCTAAAAAGATGATATAGCTTTTATCTCCCTCCTTAGGCAATACAACAAAGCGGTCGACAGTTCTCGGAATTTCGATCAGGGCATATTGCACTTCATTGGTTACATTGGTAAAAAACCTATTCACCCCTTTGGGTTCATTCTTGTTTTTCATAACCATTTTTACAGCCAGGTACCCTGCACTGTCCTTTAGTAAAGGAATTTTATCGAGATCATTCAGAATGATGGTCACCAATGCCGGACTTACCTTCTCCAGGAAATAACTTTTCAGAAACTCCCCTTGTTTAGGGCTTACGTCATTTTCATTAATCATATAGATATTCTCCTCATCGAGTAGCGACTCTATCCTTCTTAATATGGCCAGGCTTTCTGATTGCTGTTTGATTACTATCTGGGTAATTTCATCGAGTAACTCTTTGGCATTGACTCCCCCCAGGAAGCTTTTCCCTGTTTTTCCTGCTTGTGCAATCCGCTTTACAGTGGCATAGCGGACTTTAAAGAACTCATCCAGATTGTTTGAAAATATACCTACAAACCGAAGTCTGTCTATTAAAGGAACTGTTTCATCTGCAGCTTCCTGAAGTACTCTTGCATTAAATTGTAACCAGCTTATCTCACGATTAACATACTGTTTCTGTACTGTATTCATATATAATATGTGAGGTCTTTGTGTAATACGTTTATTCTTTATCGGATCGAGGTTTAAAGTTAACGGATAAATGTTGATGAACAAAGTTTGTTTGTTAGTTTATTTTACAGGGGTTTGGAGTTGTTATCGAGTTATCATGTTATGATGTTATGGGGTGAGGCAATCAGCAGTAGGCAGCGGGCAGTTGGCAGTGAGCAGTAGGCAGTGGGCAGCGGGCAATCGGGAGGTTGGAGTTGTGTTTATATGTCATCTACCATAAAAAAGCCCGCCTGAACCTGAGATTCGCAGCGGGTAAAACCTAACCATCATTATTCGGTAAACACTATTCTTCTTTTTCTAATGCTATTTCACGGATCATTAAATTATTTCCCTTGGTGGCTTTCGCCTTTAAGATTAATTTTCCATCATTACTATCTTCCCTCATTACATGAAACTTAACCCATTGTCCGCCTTTTGTGCTGTGGGCTCCTAACTGTACTTTTCTGCCTTCAAATTCCACGATACCTTCTCGATCCTGCTTATTCCAATCGTCAAACAAAACATAAAAGCTACCCAGCATTCCTTCCGGACATTCCATTGTGATCGTCATTTCTTTACCATGCCAGGCCGTTCCTTTATCATCTTTCCATGTTCCGTCTGCTTTTACATTATACTTCACTTCTTTTTGAATCAGAACCTGATCACTTGTGCCTTCCCAAGTGACACTTTCATTTTCTGTCTCGAGGTTTTTAGCTGCAAAAACCTGGAGAACTGCATTTTTAAACGCTCCTTTAACGGCCACATTATCTGCCTTAGGGATATATGGAAACAATTCTTTCAGGGTGTTCTCTGCGATAGGGGTTGAAGGTTTGAAGTCGACTGACCCTACATAAGATTTAAGACTGTATAAAAGTTGTTTTGCCACCGGTAAATCGCTGTTAGCGATATTAAAACCGCAAACCAATAAATTCCCTTTACCCACCTTGAACTCAAAAACAGCACCTTCTTTATTGTTTCTATGAAAATCGTCTACTACCTGCGCAATAGGCTTATACAACTTTGGAGTGTCGTTCAAAATAAATCCTTTAGAACCTTTCATTATCGTTTCCCATTGCCAATCGCTATGGTAGTCGGTTACAAACTTGTTAAAGGCCGCATGTTTATCTTTAATTAATAGTCCCAGGTTGGTCTTTCCTTGTCCGGGGAAGAAAGTAAGCGACCAGTACAAGGGATTAAAAGAAAGATTAGTACTCGTTTCTTCCGTCCCCAAATTATTAGCCAACAACAATACATTTTTTCCTTTCTTTAATGCTTCAAGCGTTTTTTTGTCGAGCATTTGAGAAACTATAATATCTTTATCGTCAATTTCCGGCACAGCAGTTGGATATACCCATATATGCCATTCGTTCTTGAATTCCGTACCTTCAAGTGCTACCGAAACTGTTAGTTGCTGTGGCTCCCCTATGGTATTTAACGACTCGGTAATAGTCCCGATATCTGTCAAACTCCCTACCTCCAGATCTTGCACTTCCCATTCTTTACTTTTTAAAATACGCCCTGATGAAGTTGAAATTTTTGCTATGATTTTCCCTTCTTTAATCGGATACCGGCCGTAATGCGATAACTGTATAACTCCTTTAAACTGCTCTTCGGTTGTCCACACGAATTTTTCCATACGCAACAAAGGAACGGTTTCATTAAAATGTGCCTTAAATTTCTGAGGGGTTGTTATCCCCTTGCTTTCCCAGTTAGCATCTAACCAGCCGATAAGCGCTTCTCCCTGTCCCTGGTAATCCTGCATACTCAATAACTGCACTCCGGCACAGCTTTTTGTTCTTAAAAAAGATTCTGTTTCGTACTTGTACATGATCTGGTTTAGCGCACCGGAAGCCATTTTAAAATCATCCGCCTGATCGGCTATACCGTTTTTCTCCGCTACCGCTTTAAATTCCTCGAAATTCCTGGCTTTTAAAACACCTTTATACTTCGCTATTTCACTCCATGACGGATACACCGGCCATTGCCCTATCTCATGGGCTATAATCGGAATATCCATCTGGCTGTATACCTTTTCAAAATCCCAATCGGTATGCGCTCCGTTTAAACCTCTTGTTCTCCCTACATTTTGTATGTAATGAGTGGCCATATAATCGTCTGCTTCGGTAATTTTTCTGGCGGTAGAAACCGAGTAGAGACGTCGGCTATCTTTTTCTTTCAGGTCTTTCACCCATTTTTTCATGACATCAAAATCGGAGTTTCCGAGTTCATTCCCAATACAAAACATGGTGAAGGAAGGATGGTTCCCGTAATAATCGACTACGCGATTCATTTCTTCTACTACAAACTGATCGCGCTCAGGATCTTTTCCAAGTCCCTGAGGAAAGCCTTTGGTATTCATTTCAGGACGTCCGCGCTCGGTATTGTCGACACTCATCCACCAATCGATCCAGATAGAAGCTTCCGCCTGTAAATAGATCCCTACCCTGTTGGCGGCTTTAAAAGCAGCTTCAGGGGGGCACCATGAATGGAACCTGGCATGGTTTAAACCATAGTCTTTATAAATTTTAAATATCCGTACCCAGTCTTCCACCTTAGCTGACGGGTAACCTGTCTGCGGAAAATGCACACAATCGAGGTTTCCCCGTAAAAAAACCGGGGTATCATTGATAAGCACATTGGTGCCGTTATGACTTATTTTAAGATATCCGAACTCGGTTTCTTTAACATCATTATATTTTCTTGTGTTAAGGTCGGCAGTTAAAATATACACGGACGGATCGAATTCATTCCATTTTTTCAACACCCCATTCAAATCTATAAGGACATTTTTCTGTTGTGTTCCTTCCTCCAGTTTATAGCTTACTTCAACTGATTTCACTACTTTTTCACTGCCTAGTTCTCTGATATCTAAAGTGAGTTTACCCTTTTCTTTTTTAGCTGCTGTAATATCCAGTTCGACACCTAACTGATCGCTATCCAACATTGGGAAAGTGCGGATTTTTGAAATAAAAGTAGGATCGTGTGCCGTTAGCTCCATTCTTCCTACAATCCCGTTCCAAATACTTTGTGTATACGCTCCATACGCATGCCCCTTATCTCCTATATTGTGGATCATATCGTTATTCACCGCTATTTTAAGCCGGTGTTTACCGGGAGTAAGAACACCCAACTTATGGATATGAGGTGTCCCCAGGGCATCCTGTGTGCTTAATTCTACATCGTCTATAAATATTTTAGACTGCCATAAAACACGTTCTAAAAAGATCTGAATCTGTTTATGCTCCCATTCTTCAGGAATATCTATAGTTCTTTCAAATACGGCAACACCGAGATATTTGTATGTTGGTGTCAGCACTCCAAAGTCTGATCCGGTTGTTTTTAAACCATAACCCTGCCGGGCTAATGACGATGGTAGTTTAATAATTCCTTCCCTTTTGTAATCGGTTGTATTTGCTATCTCTGGCCTGTTTTTACTCAGGGTTACCTGCCACTCCCCTGAAAGATCAAGAACGTTTTCCTGAGCGTGTACAAATACCAGATTGAGAACCAGTGTTATGAATATTGTAACGTTTTTAAACATAATGAGTTAATTATTTTTTATCCTTGTTGTTGAATGTTATCATAAACCATATGGAGGTGTATATGGGCCGACATATGGTAACGGTCATTCCCTAAAGCTTTATTTAATGTCGCTTCTGCCAACTCATAATTCCCTTGTCCCAACTGACCTAACCCGATCAGATAATAACAATGAATTTTATTACGCTTACTCAGGTCTTCTTCCCAGATCAGTAAATCCGGTAATGAGACTGCAAAATAATCTAATGTAACATCATCGTTTATATGTGACTCGCCATAAGAAATCAGGTTATCGAATCGCTGTTTTGCTTCTTCGTGCCTGCCTAGTTTTTGCAATGCCAGGCCCTGGTAAAAAATCTTATCGGGCTGTTGGTCATTATAAAACATCGCTGGACTCGGATCGCTTAATCCTTCAGATGCTTTTGTCCAATACTGTATAGCTTTATTCGTTTTTCCCAGTTTTTCATAGGTACACCCTAACCAATAAAATATATCATTCTCCTGGGCTCCAAATAATTTTCCTTCTCCCAGGTTATGAGGATATTCCTGTGCCGCTTCTAATAAAGCTATGGCGCTATCGTATGCTTCGAGCTTAACGGAAGCCTTGGCCAGTTCGACAAGTACGGTTATATACTGGAAAGGCACTTTCCCCTCTCCTCCTTCCCACGGATGGAACTGACGTTGTTTAATACCCTCTAACGCCCGCTTATAATCTCCTTTAAAGTTATTCAGGGTAATCCACTCCAAATACAAATCGTCTCTCATTTTGGTTGATTCAAAATTTGACTCCAGTAAATGAAGACGGTCTTTTAATGGCATATTTATTTTTTTATACAACTGATCTAACTCCATTAATAAACGAGCATCATGAGGATCTAATTCAAAAGCACGTTCCAGATGTGTTCTGGCCAATTCTCTTTGCCTGGTTTTATTGAAGTATAACAATGCTAAGTTTCGATGACAAATGGCATTTTCTCCATTCAATGCTACTGAAAGCTCCCAGCAGTTTTGAGCTTCTTTATATTGTTTGAATGCATACCAGAAGTTCCCCAGATAGTAAGGAGCCATTGCATCTGACGCATTATTACGCATAGCTGATTGTAACACCACAACTTCTTCTAAGCGATTCGGAAAACAATAATCGCCGGGCATAGCTGATGCCTTCTGATAGGCTGCCTTTGCCTTTTCCGACATTCCTTTCTGCTCATAATACCATCCTGAAAAATAGGCGATCATCGGATAAATAGTATCTTTTCCGTCCGCATGCACTTCCAAGAGGGCAATAGCTTCATCAAAATGTCCGGCCTGAGCGTAATCTAAAGAATACTCCATATAATTATGAGGGTTATCGCGTATTAAATCTTTAAAATATACAAGATCCTCTTCTTTTGCACTCAAAAGGTATTTTTCAAAGAGCACACCAAAATTAAAGTTATCGATAGCCAGAGACTCTCCGACCAATTGATTGGCTTGTTCAGTTCTTTGCATTGTTCTCAACAAAAGCACTTTTAAGTGCCGTGCCTTATGGTTATGCCAGTTTTTAACAAGTGCCTTGTCTACCAGTTCCAGGGCTTTATCCGTATTGCCTCTTAAACAATCTATCTGGGCCAGGTGAAAGTATCCGGCATCTTGCCAGGCGGCATTCCAGCAAGCCTTATAAAAAGCGGCATAAGCTTCTTCCTTCCTTCCCAGGAAATTTAAAGCAAGTCCTTTATTAAAGTAGGGCTCTCCATCGTATGGATTCGGATTGCGTTCGGTTAGCGTCTCAATGGCTCTGTCGAAATACTTCAAAGCTTCTTCGAACTTGGCACGCCGAAGGTACCACAATCCCATGGCATTGTTGCAACGCACATCGCCGGGTTCGCGTGAAAGCGCTTCCAGATAATATCTGGTCGGATCGTAAGTAGCATGCCTGTATTGTTCGAGATGTAAACCGCGAAGGTATAATTGTTCTGTACTTGTTATTTCTTCAGGTTGCTTAGCGGCTTTGGCGGCTTCAGGAATTTCTATATCAGTAGTAACCTCCGGCGACCACGACACCAATACTTTACCATTAGCAGCAGTCAAGACAGCAGTCAGGTCTTCATATACTGTTTGCCCTACTGCAATGTTTTTTTCAAAGCCATTTTTCGGGCACAAATCCAATGTTTCCTCAAAGAGGATTTTTTGTGTATTACGCAGGCTAACATTACAATTGCTATAAACAGCTGTTACGTGTATTTTCAGGAGCGCCTCTCCATCCTTAAGTTCCAGATTCAATAATGCTTCTTTGGTAGCATTTTTAACAACACCCACATTATAATAAGGCATAAAATATTGTTTAAAGCCTTTCTCTTCATAGGGATGTAACCATGAAAAATCGGGTTGATTGTCAGTGTATACACCACACATAAGCTCGATATATGGTCCGTCTTCGTCGGTTAGGTTTCTGTCCCAGGCATGTCCGAAATCGCCATTACCCCATGTCCACTGTTTTTTACCCGGTGATATATGATGGTCGGCTACATGCAACAGGCCTCCTTTGGTGTCATTCTCATATCCTCCTACAAAATCATAATCAGAAGTAATAGCCATATACGAAGTAGGTACCGGTATGTTTTTATACCTCGAAATATCTGTTCCCGGAGCATAATTCACCTTATAATATTCTCCTTTGGCTATAGGAAATTCTGATACATCGCGTTTGCCATGATCAAATACAGCATGTACATCCGGAGGAAAAACCGATTGGTAATGATCATTAACGGCCACTGCCGGATTGGCCCACCATAAAAAAGTCTGCGGATGAGGCGTACGATTATACAGCTGTGCTTTTATTTCCAGATACGCCTTATCCGGATATAAAGTGAACCCTGCCATTCCTTTGGTTCTGAACATCCGTTCCAGTTCACTAACCCAGACCGTTATACTGCCGTCTTTATTTTTTTCTATATTAAAATCAGTCGGATCGTAGGTACTCGGACGGTGATGTTGTGGCCAGTTAAACTCTATCCCCCCGGAAATCCAGGGTCCGGTTAATCCCACCAACGCAGGTTTGATCACCTGGTTGTAGTAGACGAAGTGGCGGCTTCTTACTTTATCGTAAGCCATTTGAATTCTTCCTCCCAATGCGGGAATAATCATTATTTTCACATAGTCATTTTCGAGAAAAACGACTTCCCACTCTTTATAGGTTCTTTCATCACTTATAGACTCAATCACGGGATTCGGATACACTACTCCGCTACTGGCCTGATATACCCGTTTATCTAAAAAAACAGGATACTTTTCAGGCTTCCCTACTTCGTAAGTAGGTATGATAACAATATCTTTCCAGGCTTTAACCATACTCATAATTAACGCTAGCTATTCATATTAAACTTTATACGCCGATTAAATAACCAGCTTCATTTTATAATCGAGATTTCAATATTCCGGGAGTCTCAGGCTTATTGTTATGAACATCAATCTTTCCTCTTGTGCATACGGTGCCTTTCAGCCGGATATAAGGTTCATTATTTATGCTGAATATCCACAAGAGGGCTCCGCTGTATTCATCCCAGGGAGGTTAAATGTTATTTCGCTGACACTTCTTCTTTCCAGTACTTGTAAGCTGCCGTAAGTTCTTTTACTTTATCCGGTTGCCGGTCTGCCAGATTAGTTGTCTCTCCTATATCTTCTTTTAGATCGTACAGATAAGTGCCTTTATCAAGGTGGATACTTCTAAAATGATTGTCTTTTTTTACGACATGTAGCTTCCAATCGCCTTTGCGAACGGCCCATTCATTACCCGTATCCCACACCAATACTTCATGGGGTATTTGTGATCGGGATTCAGCAAAAGTCAAAAGGTTCTTCCCATCTAGATCAAGACTGTCAACAGCTTTTGAAGCTGCTGCTGCTAAACTGGTCGGAAGGATATCCATATGAGAGACGGGAGCATTTATAACCTGGGTGTTTTTAATTTTTTTCGGCCAACTCATAACAAATGGTGTTCGAATGCCTCCTTCTCTGAGAATATATTTATGGCCATTTAACACACCATTATCTGCATAGGTATTTTGAGATCCTCCATTATCGGAAATAAAAAATATAAGGGTGTTTTCAAGCTTTCCGGTTTTTTCAAGTGCATCTAAAACTTTCCCTATATTATCATCTAGACAAGCCAGATTGGCGAGGTATCGTTTGCGGCCGTCCGGATCTTCCTCCATACGCCAACAGGTACGGGCATGATAATCTAAAAACGATTCCTCTTCCGGGTTCCATTCAGGGAATTTTTCTATACCGAAACGTTTTAAATATTTATCAGGCGCCTGATAAATAGGGTGGTGTACAGCATTGAACGATAATTCCATAAAGAAAGGTCTGTCGTCTTTCTTCTCTATTTGTTTTACCGCCTCATCTCCAAAAATATCGGTGGTGTATCCCTCAAAATCTACTTTTTCTTTGTTTCTCCATAAGGGTCCAAACTGAGACATTCTATCATCATCAGGATCTTCGACCCAGTCATCAGATGCTTTTAACTTAAAGTAATCATGCCGATGTGCACAAAAACCCAAAAACTCTTCATAACCATGGTTTAATGGAAATTCGCGATATTCGAGCGGATTATCAACTTTAACATTATTGTCTAAAATATCGGCATAATGCGTCTTTCCTATTTTCACACATCGATATCCTTGCCTTCCTAATATTTCCGGAATGGTATATTGATTTTCCGGAAAAATTTTACCCCCGTAATAATAGGTTCCCCAACGCTCCTGGTATGCTCCTGTTATAATTGCCTGCCGTGAAGCATTACACACCGGGGCAGTTGCATATCCGTCTGTAAAACGGATACCATTGCTGGCAATTCGATCCATATGGGGGGTGACAGCATCCGGCGCTCCGTCATAAGCACTGTAATCTGCATATCCCTGATCATCTGTAATAATAAGGAGAATATTAGGCTTATCGTTTTTAGCTATGTGCTTTTCACTACATCCGAAAAGCGCAGTACTACATAGTACAATAATACTTATCTGTTTAGAGAACATTATACCTGGTTATTTTTTAATTAATTCTTCTTCTATTTCTTCCAGTGTCTTTCCTTTTGTTTCAGGTAGCTTTCTATAGACAAAAACAAAACCCAACAAACAAATAACACTATAACACCAAAATGTACCGTAGGCTCCTAAAAATGTATTTAAAAACGGAAAGGTATAGGTTAAAACAAAGGAAGCTACCCAAAGGGAAAGTGTTGCTACCGACATCGCTACTCCTCTGATACGGTTAGGGAATATTTCTGATATTACCACCCAGGTGACCGGTGCCAGGGTCATTGCATAAATTGCAATTGCCATGAGCACTAACAACAATATAGGCCAGCCCTGAAAATTAAAATAATAGGCCGCCCCCAGAACTACATAAACTATGGCTAAACCAAGTGCTCCGAACAGCATCAACTTCCTCCTTCCCCAGCTATCTACTGTACCCATAGCTACAAAAGTGAATACAAGATTTATACTCCCGGTAATAACAATGTTAAAAAGCATATCACCTACGCTATAACCGGCTGTAGTAAAAATTTCATCTGCGTAATTGAACACTATGTTTATCCCACACCACTGCTGGAACACCGACAGAACGACACCAATGATTAAAATAGGATACAATTTTTTGAGTTCTTTTTTATTTATACCCTTTGTTTTTTGATGTGTTTGCAATGTGCCTTCTATTAATGCCAGCTCTTTAAAAGCATAAGATTCATTACCTATTTTCTTAAGAACCTTGAGGGCCTTCACCGTCATATTCGATTTTATCAGAAACCTTGGAGTTTCAGGCACCAGAAAAAGACATCCGAAGAATAGTATTGCGGGTATGAGCTCGGCCCAGAACATGAGTCGCCAACCCGTTTGCTGGTTCCACAGCATGGCGTCTCCATCTATTTCATTTTTAGCTATGATCCAATTGACAATTTGGGCTGCCAAAATACCTATTACGATGGTAAGCTGGTTTATGGCAACAAAACGCCCCCTGTATTTCGCCGGGGAAACTTCTGCTATGTATAACGGCGATAGTGTAGATGCTATTCCTATACCTACACCACCAATAATACGGTAAAGGATAAACACATTAAAACTATTTGCCCCTCCTGTACCTAAAGCTGATAACACGAATAATACTGCTGCTATTTGTAATGGTTTTTTCCTTCCGAACCGATCTGAAATCAACCCGGATATCATGGCTCCAAATACACAACCGATCAATGCACTACTCATACCCCAGCCTTGAAGAGCCGGTAAATCGGTAATATCAAAATATACTTCGTAAAATGGTTTTGCTCCACCAATAACCACCCAGTCATATCCAAATAAAAAGCCACCGAGAGCGGATATGAAAACTATAGTCAGCAGATATTTATTATTGAATTTGATATGATTCATCTAAAAAAAGCATTATAAAATATAGATATTTATACCATACAACCAAGAGTACACTTTTACACCAAAACACTCGTACTACCCTTAATAACAACAAAGCTATTATTTTTTACTAGCTTTGATATAGATAAGAAAAGGATAAATATGGACAATATCACTATTAAAGAAGGTTTCCCGGGCCAACAGATTGTCGCCGTACCGAAACGGTTAAAAAAATGGCTCACCAAAGATGTTGTTTGTAATCCGTTTTATTTTGGCGATCTGGGTTATTATCCTAATGCGCATTACCATCAAAGGGAGCGAAAGCAAGGGTCTGATGAACACATCTTTATATACTGTGTTTCCGGAAGCGGATGGATACGGGTAGATGATATTCTTCATGAAATCCATCCGGGAATGTATTTTGTCCTTCCAAAACACACTCCTCACAGTTATGGTGCCAATAAAAAAAAGCCCTGGAGTATTTACTGGCTTCATTTTAATGGGGTTACCGCAGATAGTTTAATAGCCATTCATAAAGATCGTGCTAATATCCCTTGTGATGTTGGGTACCAAAAACAATTTATCGATCTGTTTGAATTACTTTTGGGTTTGACCGAAAACAATTTTTCAGAAGCCCATCTAAGATATGCCTGTATTCTGACCTATAAATTTATTTCAGATTTTATCTTTTTTGAAAGTGCAAAAGAAATGGTATCGGAAAGGGGTAGTAATCTGAGGAACGACATCGTTGATTTTTTAATTGAGAATATCGATAAACCTTTGGGAGCTGATGAGATTGCAAAAAAGTTTAATTATTCCCGCTCCCACCTGTTCAATTATTTTAAGAAAGAAACCGGGCACTCATTAATGTATTATTTCAATATGAAAAAAATTCAAAAAGCTTGTGAATACCTTAGCTATACAGATCTTAGTATTAAAGAAATCAGCTTAAAAACCGGGTTTCAGGATCAGTTATACTTTTCAAGGGTCTTTAAAAAATATATTGGGTTATCGCCCCGTGCTTATAGAAATAAATAGGACAGGACGATGTTGGAAATGGGATGATAGTGGTGTTATCGAGTTATCATGTTATGATATTATGATGTTACGCTGTTATGTTGTGATGCTGTTATCCTGTTACGGTGGGAGAGAGTTGTTGTTTTATATTCAGAATCTGTTTAAAAAGTGCGTCATAAGTATCCCTGATCAAAATTTGGGCAGTTGTAATCGGTCAGAACAACGGGGAGTCCCGTTAATTAATACTTTAGTCTGTATTTTCTTTTGCTTCTGTAGCTGTTAAAAGCTCCCGTACTTTATCCAGAAAATCCATTTCTTCATGAGGAATCATTTGTAATACATACCCTAGTACCTCTTTTACATTGTACCCGGAATCTTGAACTATATGATTGGGCATATACTCTGTATCCAGGGCCAGAAAACACACTTTTAACAAGCTGGAAATCATAAAGGAAGTATCCAGGTATCCTTTTGTCTGTATATGAAGGTGATACCTCTCCTTACGGCGTCGATCCTGTTTGAGCAGATAGTAATGTTCTCCAATATATGCTTTTAGAGTAGCGAATATTTTACTTTCATTCATTAGAGAGTCCGGTTGATCTGTTTCGTCCGTTGGGAGTTTTGAGCTCTCTTTAAGAAAGGTACGTTGTGGAGCAAAAAATTCTTCACATGCCTCACACCGTTCTTCAAATAGCTGCACCACCTTTTTTTTTACCGCATTGGTCTTTTCTTTTATTTTTATTATTTGATCGCGATTGATATGGTAATTATTTCCATAACGGGCATTAACATATGCCTCATCTAATTGCTTAAGTAAATGTCGCTCCTCTTCTATTTCCGTATGGAACAATATTCCCAGCTCCGGGACAAATATTCTTATGTAGGTTTGTAGTTCTTTGATACTATGGCTTTTGCGCTCTTTCCCCATGATAAAAAGACTTGCATAGCGATACCATAGCTCGATACATTGATGTAACATAAAAGCTGCCTGTGGATAATTCTCTTTTTTCAGGAAGAAGATTGCTCCATCCATAAAGGAATTAATTTTATCGCACTCTCTTTTAAAACCGGCTCGTATGTTCGTTATCACCTTGTCATCTATCGTTAGATTTATCAGTTCTCCCTCTGCATCGGGACTTTTATAAATTAAACTGGATGGACTGCAGCGATCTATAAAGAATAGATTTTGAGCACTTACTTGTTGACACGCGTACTCGAAAGAAAAAATGCGGTACAACACATCGGACTCCTCCTGAAATATTTTTGCTGCCATGGTGGATAATTCCAGCGTTAGTGAAGTACAATTTCCCTTAAGGATAATGATATATAAAGATTTATCGTGTTCTCCGGTTCTCGTTGTTGATCGATAAATATATTTCACTTCAAGTAAGGAAGTAACTTTGTTGATGGTTTGTTTTACAGATGTTTTCATGATCCTTTTGTTATTATGACGTTATTTGATTATCCTGATATCCTGATATCCAGTTATCTTGTTATCTTGTTATCTTGTTACGGAGATAAATTTTTGAGGCTTTTATCTATTACCAGATGCTTGATACTGAACCTCATTTATCTTTTATAACCTCTGTTTGCATTGAAAACCCATTCGCAATTACCCCGGTCATATATTAATCCCATAAACGGATTAATTGCCGGAGACCGCAGCGATTCTCTTTTTACCATTCAGCTTGTCGCAATCGAATAAATTATTCGGTAAACAACTGATCTACAAACAAGCGTAAATGGCTGCTAAATGCTTTATTGATTAAGATCAGATTCGTCACATGGCCGGATACCATGAAAAAGTGTAGTCGTCAGTTATGGGACACAGGCCAATATTATTGGCTTAAGGATTTTGAGTACCGGAAAAACTAAGGCTAAACGTCAATCCCATAACACATTTTATTTGCGTTGAATACATCATATACCTACTCATTAAGTCCCTCTCTTTGTTTTTACAGCTATGTATTACAGCTCAGAAAGGGTATTTCTTAATTTTTCCGTAGATTTGTTAGTGTTGTATTCCCTTGAAGCAAATTTAAGGGATAATTATCATTAAAAACAAACAAAAAGCGATTATTTTCTTCTGATGAGTAAAATTTTAACAGTTTTTAGTGCCATTGCAGCACATGAAGGGATTACTGTTTCAGCCCTTGAAAAACGAATAGGGGCCAGCAAGGGGGTGTTGTCACGTGCTTTGAAGAATGATACTGATATTCAAACAAAGTGGCTGATCAATTTAGTTGAAAATTATCCTGAATACAGTCCGGAATGGATCCTAACCGGTAAAGGGACTATGCTCAGGGCTGCTGCTACAGATGGTTTACATCCTATTTCGGAAGAGGGGGCAGAATATGAACTCCGTGAAAAAATAAAAGTATTAGAAGAACGAATTATGATCTTACAGGAAACCAATACTGCGCTAAAGGAAAGTAATACTACTTTAAAAGAGATTAAAGTTTTATTGGAGTTACGTATTAAGGAGCTGGAAAGCTGATGGCTTAGGGAGTGCTGTTATCTAGTGATGTTGTTATCTAATGATGCTGTGATGCTGTTATCTTAAGGTTTTAGGGATAATTACGAGCTCTGTTGTTCCTTTATCGATATCTTTCCAAGAAGCTACATTAAAATTAATTACCACAAGCCCTGCGGTAGGCAGATTGTCGATAAACTGACTACCAAAAATATTGGCTATGGAAGTAAACGCATGATTATGACCAAAGACCATTACATGGTCAAGCTTATCATCCAGGGATTTTATATAGCTCACCACAGAATTTCCTCCAAAATCGTATAGTTGATCGACAACGGTCAGCCTGTTTTCAGAAATACCGCCTTCGTCCATAAAGTTCTTACAGGTCGTTAACGCACGATTCGCGGGACTCGAAAAAATATGTTCGGGGAAAGAATGGGTTTTGGCATACCTGGTTGCTACCTTCCGGGTATCTTTCACCCCTCTTTTCTTCAGGGGGCGTTCAAAATCTTCTACATCGTATTCCCACGATGACTTTCCATGACGCATCAATACTAATTTTTTCATTTCTTATTATCGCTTAAATAATATCTTTTTTCGATGAGGTGCTTAAGCTATCAACTTTTAACAACCTCCGGGTTTTATATGATCCCATATCAGCTAAATCTTATTTTTTTACAAGATTATTACTGACTTTCATATGTGGAATCGTCGATTTTAACCTGGTATTAAAGTTACAATTCTTTGATATCATTTGCTAGTGACCCAGTATAAATATTGATTGGAGTTACGGTGTTATGATGTCATGTCACTACGCGCTTTGATAAAACCCAGCCTGTACTGGCGGCAGTCGACGTATGGCAGTCTCTTGAATCGATAATACATAATTCAAAGAGGGTCATTGTTTTTAATCGTTTCTATGAATCAAGTAAAACACCTCCTATTTTATGTTCCATATTGCTCAGCTCGCTAAACAAACCTGCCTTTTGTTTTTCACTTAAAGAGAACTTTTGCTGAAACAATTTTTTATAATACGTAATCCCATTTAAAAGATTCGATTTAAACAGCTCTAATTTCTTTGGTGTAAGACTCGAACTTCCGGTTTTAAACTGTTTTATAGCTGTTTCAAAATAAGCTATATTCAACTGTAATTCTTTTATAAACATATTGGGACGTATCTCATCTTTCAATACATCATTCCTACCGTAAATATGTCCGATCATATCTATCAAACTGATCTCTTTATTAAAATAAGCCATGTTAGGCCCGGGGCATATCACTACACCTTGTGCCTCTTGCTTAACACTTATTTTATGATCTATATAAGCCGAGTTCGCCAATCCGACACATAAACAAGATTTTTCTGTTACTGCCTTTATGTTTTCGTGCGTATTAAGACCCTCAGATTCCAGCTCTTTCAGCTTAAGATCCTGATACTTTCTCGAAGCGGTACACTGCCCCTTAACCGAAAACTCGTAGTTTAAGGCCAAGTGCTTTTTAGGACATGAACTCCCCGGTTTTTTCCGTGCTATTCTTTGCTGTTTTATATATTCATTGGTGGTATTTTTCACGGTATTGAAAGGCACTCCAAGGGGGGATATATTACTAAGGTATAATTCCTTTTCTCCAGCCCCCATTAATAAGTTTCTTGTTTTGGAGTCAACCAATGTTGCCTCCGGAACCAATAAGAAAGGTGTCCCCCATCCTACTGAATCAACCTGGTAATGATCTGTCAAAAAACGATGTTCTTCCGATGTTCCTACCCCTCCCTGTACACTGATCTTCATATCCAAAGGAGAATCAGGAACAGGCCATCCTTCTCTCTTTAAAGCCAGACATAAACTTTCGTATGTTCCGTTGAGAAGCTCCTCCTTTCTTTCTTTAAATTCTTCCAGTACCGGACCTAACAAACTACCCTCACTGGCAAAAGCATGCCCACCACAATTTAAGCCTGATTCTATTCTGTACTCTGAAACCCATAAACCTTTCTTGGCTAAAAATTGCCCTTGTATAAAGGCCGACCTGTAATCGCTTACTTTTATTATGATCTTCTTCTTAAGGTATCCTTTTTTATCTGGAAAAAAGTCATTGAAACTCGTCAAATAATTATATAGTCGCGGGTTCATTCCGGCAGAGAAAACCACTGATGAATCCAGGTTGCTCTGGGCAAATCCTCTTAGAGAAGCATGTGCATCGTTATACTCGACAGCCAGCTTTTTATTCCCCACATAATTTTCCCTGTCGACCTTAGTCATGATGTTTACGTCTATTTTTCCGGGAAACAGATAATGATCTAAAATGTTTTTAAGGTCTTTACTCAAAGTTTTTTCATGATTTAAATAAGCCCTGATTTTCTTTACTATTTCTGACTTAGGTGATAAAATTTTTAATAAATCATCTAATGATGATCGATTAACAAGTAATTCTTTTTTAAAATCATCAAATTTCTTCTTTACTATTTTGTCTATTAAGTTCAGGTATGTAGAAATTCGCTGAGCCCTGTAATCCTGCATTTTTTTTGTAATCGCATGGTAAGGAAACTGAAATTTACTGCTGTAATAAGCAGTCATTGACTCTAATAGTTCATCGTCAATAATCGATACTACTGAATTAATACCATAATGTGCTATTCTTACCGGACTGTCTACAGTATAAGCCAATCCCATAACCGGAATGTGAAAATCATGTAGTTTACTTCTGTTCATAGGGTGTATTTATAAATTCCAAATGTCAAACTATCCCTTAAGCCATCTTATGATAATTATCATGTTTAAAAGCAATTAATTTGTTTACTAACATGGTCTGTTCGTGATTTTTAAAACATTGTTTTTTGCCTGACACAAATTAATAACTCTATACATTTAACTTGTTTTAATTAGAATTGAGGTTTTTAGTATTAAGTATTTTAGATTGTATATAAAGACAACGTTTTTTAATTATTTGTCCGTTTAAATTTTCAGGAAGCTGCATAAGATCACTACACCCCGTACGTCGCAGGACTTGTGATGGTGTTGTTATCTTGCTATCCGGTGATGCTGTGATGCTGCGATAGTGCGTCAGGAGTTTTTTGATTCATGAATTATGAATTGGTATGGGGGTTAGCTGTGCGAAGTAAACAGTTAACCGCTGGGAATAGACATCCGGTAAGTTTTTTTAACTATTGTCCATTAAAAATTGTTAAGATTTATGGACTATACACCTAAAATAACAGCGATATCTTATTTTTACGGCATAAAGAGTGTGGTTTATATGGATTCTCTGACTCAAATTGTATTAGGTGCTGCGGTCGGTGAAGCAGCTTTAGGTAAAAAGGTAGGCAACAAAGCCATGCTTTATGGTGCTATTGGCGGCACCATCCCGGACCTTGATGTTTATATCGGTAAGTTTTACGATACTGTGACTGCCCTGGAAATCCATAGAGGCTTTACGCATTCGATCGTTTTTTCCCTTGTTTTTGGTTTTGTCTTTGGATGGTTGATCTCCCTTTGGGAAAAAGGTGCTGGTTGGAAAGACTGGTCTAAACTTATGTTCCTGACATTAATTACGCACCCCCTACTCGATGCCCACACCACCTGGGGAACACAACTATTCTGGCCTTTAGATTTACGACTCGCCTACAAAAATATCTTTGTGATAGACCCATTGTACACCCTCCCGTTTTTATTTTTTCTCATTTGGGCTTCTTTCCTTAAAAGAGAAAGTATAAAACGACGAAAACTTAATAAGCTGGGACTTATTATCAGTTCTTCATATTTAGTTCTCACGCTTATTTTAAAAGGCATCGTTCATCAAAAATTTACTCATGCTCTTGAGCAGCAACAAATAAGTTATACACAAATAGATACCAGACCGAGTCCGTTTAACTCTATTTTGTGGACTGCCAATGTCGATACCAAAGACCACTACCTTATCGGATACTATTCTTTTTTTGACTCTCAGCCTGTTGAATTCAAAGCAGTACGGAAAAACCACCATTTAATAAGGGATCTTAACTCGAATGATACGATCAAGCGTCTGATCAAAATCACCAATGGATGGTACACTATTTCTGAAAAGAACAGTTCGTTATACTTTAACGATCTGCGATTCGGAACGTTAAGCGTATTGCCCGAAAGTAACGATTTTGCTTTTAGTTATCTGCTACAGACAGACAACCACACTCTTAAAATAACCGAGGTACCTAAAAACAGGGATCATGCCAAAATCCTGCTCTCACAATTATGGATACGCTTAAAAGGGAACTAAAACTGTTATGTTTTTTCTATTATACAGGAGAATGCGTTAAAAAGTAAAACCTTTATGGCTAAATCATCATTCTTGAATACTTTTGCGGTTGCTTAAAAAATTTTGCTTTGAAACCCAAAATCGTACGTATTACATCTTTTTTCCTGATAGCGCTCATACACCTGGTATTCGTATCCGCTGTCCTTTTGGAAAAAGTCAACATTCTCCCGGTATTTCTGTTGGTCATTATATTGGTATGCCTTACCTCTTTTGCCTATTCTAAGGTACCGTTGTATCATGAAGATCATTTTATGGAAAACTTTATGGCTGTTGTTTTTGTAACTGCCGGAGCTGTTGCGACATACATTCTTCATCACTATCTAAAAACCGGACCTGTACTTGCAGCTGGTATTGTTGGTACTTTAGCTTCTTTTATACCAGCTATAGATAAGAAATCTGAGGTCTGTAGCCTTGCTCCCACAGCAATTTACTGCGGGTGTTTCGTAGGGATGTCCAATAGAAATGTAGCCCCCGATTTCTTGTTTATCGTTTTTGCCGGGGTGGCTGCGGGCATTTTTATGGTTATTTCTAAAGGTGTTTTCAGGGATATGGGAGGAAAACTGGGTACCATCGCCTTTGGTGGTGTTGCTTTTGCTTCTTTTATAATTTTTATGCTCTTCTGATGTATCCAGAACAAATTATACTAATCGGTACAGGAATTGTCGGCGCTCTGGGAACTTTTATCCTCAACACAAAATTAAAACAGGGTCCGGTAAGGGCATCGGCACTGCTTGCCTTGCTTGTAGGCGGCTTCTTTTATTTGTTTCCTGATACTTTACCTCTACAACTTTCCCAAAACATACCTGTTATTTTTATTGGTGGTACGTTTATCGGAATGGTTTCTTCCCGTGTTGTTTCCAACTACCTTCTGATAGCCCTTTCAGGATTAATATTCTCATTTTTTTACCTGAATACGAGTAAGTTTTTTGAAGGATATGGTGGTGCACTGGGTACTGCAGCATGCATATCGTTACTGGCTACCTTGTCTATTCCTTTCCTGAACAAAAAGAAAAAGGTTACCAACGGTATACTTGTTTTGAGAAAGCAACTTTTTAGAAAACTAAAAAAACGATAATCTCCGTTACGTTATTGATTTTGTACATCTATTTACGACCAGGGAAATGGCTCCGTCTCCGGTTACATTACAGGCGGTTCCGAAGCTATCCATTGCTATGTATAGTGCTATCATTAATCCCTGCATTTCTTCATTAAACCCCAGCATAGAATGTAGTATCCCTATTGCAGCCATAATAGCTCCTCCGGGAACACCCGGCGCTGCTACCATCGCAATTCCCAACATAAAAATAAAACCTGCAAAGAGTGTAAACGTAAATGGCATTCCGTGTAAAATCATCAGCGCCATGGCACAGGCAGTAATTTTCATAATACTCCCCGATAAATGAATCGTGGCGCAAAGCGGAACTACAAAGCCTGCCACTTTTTCAGAAACTCCATTCTTGAGAGTCTGTTCGAGGGTTACCGGAATAGTTGCTGCCGATGATTGTGTCCCCAGGGCAGTGAAATAAGCAGGCAGCATTGTTACCAACAGCCTGACCGGATTTTTTTTGGTAATCATACCTGCAATTACGTACTGTAGCAGCAATAATAAGATATGTAAGGCAAAAATGACCCCTATTATTTTTAAAAAGACAGAAAGTACCGCATAAACTTTACCATTGAAAGCCATCCCTGCAAAAATTCCTAAGATGTACAGAGGGAGAAGCGGGATAATCACTTTTTCGATCAGCTGCATAATGATTAACTGAAAGTCTTTGACAACCTTTCCTAAACCCGAGTTTTCCTGAAAAGACAGTCCCAATCCGATAATGAATGCAAAAACCAAGGAACTCATTACATCGAGCATCGGCGGGATCGTAATTGAGAAATAAGGTAAAAGCTCTCTTTCTGTCTCAGAAATACTCATTGCGCTATCTACCTGTGATTCTAATAATCCCGGGAAGACGGAAGATGCTGTAAAATATGTTAAAAACCCCGAAAAAAGTGTTGAACCATATGCAATTGCGGCCGTCAATAACAACATTTTGCCAGCACCTTTTCCCAGATCTGCTATCGCCGGCATAATCAGTCCCATAATAATCAACGGGATGGAGAAGTTCAGAAACTGTCCGAAAAACGCGTTAAACGTTGCGAAAATTCTATTTATCCATTCGGGCAAATAAACTCCGAAAACAACTCCCAGAACTATAGCTATAAATACCTTGAACAACAGGTTTGAAAAAATTTGCTTCATGATAATCAAATCTAACGGGTATTAAAAAAATAAGTCGCTAAGATACAATGTCTCCCAATATTTTCTGATCTGTTTTGTTACGATTATAAGTTTAACATTTCATGAAGACATCGGTTGTTGAATGATTTGTAGTTTTAAGCTTTGTATTTTAGTATGAAAGAAAACACAGAAAACAACAGTATAAGACCTGCAAAACCTGAAGATTATAACCAAGTGGCTCCATTAATTATTCAGGCTATGGAAGACGTTGCCTGTAAGCTTATACAAGCTGAAAATCCGTACGATGCCTTACCGCTTTTTGAAAAATTTTTTCAACAAACATCGAATCAATATAGTTTTGACAATACTCTTGTCTTTGTTGAAAATGGTATCGTTGCCGGATCGATTACCGGTTACGATGGTGCCCTGCTTGAAGCATACCGAAAACCCTTCCTGGATTATATAGAAAAAGCATATGATGTCAGGCATGATTCTCTGGAAGATGAAACTCAAGCCGGTGAATACTATATAGACACTTTGAGTGTTTCTGATAAGTTTCAAGGTAAAGGAATTGGCAGCAAGCTTATTAAAAAGCTTATTGTAAAGGCCGGGGAGAATGGTTATTCAAAAGTCGGATTATTGGTCGACCAAACAAATCCGCTGGCAAAAAAACTCTATACACGCCTGGGGTTTAAGGTTGAAAAAACCATCACATTTGCAAATGGAATATATGAGCATATGCAATACGAAATAAAAAATACTCCTTAAAAAACTGATTTAAAACCATATAGAACTCATGGATTTAATTCACATTGTTTTTGGCATGACTCTTGGGATGTTACTGGTGAACATTAAAAAGTAAAAGTCATGAAAACCAAAGTATTATTTATAGCATTTGTTTTATTTTCTTTTGCATTTGCTACGGCTCAGCCTCCACATAGTCAAGGACGGAAACACAAAAAGCACGCTCATAAAAAACATCATAAATACAAAAAAGAACATAGGAAAGAAGTTGCCGAGTATTACAGAGAACGGAGTAAAATGGAGCGGGAGTACCAAAGGAAAATAGCGAAGTTAGAAAGAGATTACAATAAAGATCTCAGAAAACGTGAATTGAGACATTTAGAAAGCTGCAGAAAATGTAATCATCATTTCTATCATAATAACAATTATTACTACCAAAACGGAGTTTATTACTCCAGAAGAACAAGAACCCCAATTACCTTAGATGCTGAATTATTTTTCAGAAACGGCGCCATAAGGGTTTCATTATAAAATAAAAAGGCTGTGAGGCGATATCGTTCACAGCCTTTTTTAATCAAAAAAACCAACTACATGTTAAACAAAAAACTACATTAATTTTTCAGCATATACATTACCGAACCTGTCCGTTGCTTCGACCACAATGGTTGAAGCATCTTTGGAAGGCTCGAAGAAAAACATATGATCATTTAATTGCGGTTCTACCCATTTTCTGCGTTTCGGCATCTCCGGACCTTCGTGTAACTGAATGCTTAAAGGGTCTTTCGCAACAATTCTTTCCGGCATTCCTTTTTTAACACCATCTTCATACCATACAATCTTCCATTCCGGATCCCAATTCCATACATTCACACTGTAACTATCCAGAAAATCGGGATGTTCTCCTTTTTTATATACTCGCATCTGATGATCTTTATCTAATCCGGTAGATTTATAATACCATGAAAGTTCAGATCCTTTAGCTGCATACACTCCATAGCCGTTTGGTGTCCCATCGTGACAAATCGGTCCGCTCCACCAGGCACCACAAACGGTACCATGACAGTGTTCGTAAATATTTCCGTTAATCATATTATCGTTAAAATGGGTATGCCCGGACATAATATGTGCATTAAAAGGCGCCAGTAACTGGTATAAATGCTGCCTGTTGTTTACTACACCTCCAATATGATCCTTGTCCGGGTAGCGTTTTGGAGAACCGGTATTAGTCGGGATATGAACAGATACAACTACGGTAGTACCGGGTTCAATAAAGCTAAGGTCTTTTTCGAGCCAGGCCAGCTGTTCTTCGGTAATATAACCTATATACTTTTTATCTCTTCCGATAAAAAACACATCATCTAAAACCACATAATGTATCTCTCCTCTGTTAAATGAATAATAAGTCGGGCCGAAAAGATTATTAAACGTAGTTGTAGTAACCTCATCGCTTCTTCCTCCAAGATCCATGTCGTGATTACCTATAACCTGGAAAAAAGGAATGTTTGTATTCTTAACAGCCTTATTATAATATTCAAACAGGTGAAGTTTATCGAATACAAGGTCGCCACAGCCTATTCCGAATACATTAGGACTGTTCAGGTCTTGTATTGTTTTAATAAGATCGGGAGTCGCTACAGTTAATAACTGTTCTGCTTCATATTCATTTTGAATCTGAGTGTCTGCTAACACCAAAAAATGGTGTTCATCATCTCCTTGTTCTAATTTTTCCAATTCGAAGTGAAATTCATTCTTTAACTTCTTTTTATCGATACGCTTAAAATAATCGGCTGAACCATTTTGCAGTCGGTCAATTTTATATCCGGCAGGCAGACTCAGGTATACAAAGTCTCTTTTATTACTGCTTATAAATTCAAAATGTCCTTTACTGTCGGTTCTCACTACACTTTGTCCGTCTGTTACCACTACATTCGGGAGGCCTTTTTTATTTGATGTTACCCTTCCTTTTATATTGATAGTTTTGAAGGGTTCGTTTATTGTTTCAGCATTGGCATAAACGGCTGACGGAAACAATCCTAAGGCCGTAACCCCGCCGGTAGCCAAACCTATTTTTCTTAAAAAATCTCTTCTGTTGTCCATAATAATATTGTGCGGTTAATCATTAATCTATGTCCCACCAAACTTTAACGTTGATATTGTCTCCTCCCATGGCATCAACAGCATCCTTATAATTTTCACTGTTCATGGTACTTGATGATATCGGATAGGTTAATCTCGACGGCATTAGAGCATCATTGTACATTGTTGAAGCTGTTGGCAGCACAGGTAAACCTGTTCTCCGGTGCTCAAACCACGACTGATAATCGGTCAGGTATAATGCGTAGTACTTCTGCAACATGATCCTTTCTAACGTACCGTCATATTTGGTAAATTCATTTTCAAAATAGTGATCAGGAACCTCAACACCCCACATTTCGATGGCTGCTCTTGTACCGTTTTCGTAATGCTCCTTTGCGTCGGCTATATATCCTTTTTGTGCCAGTTCGGCTTTTATAAATTCAACCTCAGCATACGTTAACATTGGTATAATCATCGGTTCTTCTACTAAAGATTTTTGCACACTGGAGGCGGTTGCTATACTATCCGGTAATGGATTTTGAACTATATCTATCGGTTGTCCGATATATCCGTAATCTTCATCGTTTAAGCCTCTGGCTACAGTAGCAAAAACAGGTCTTCTCGGATCATTAAACTTGTTAAGGTTGTCTATAAAAAACGCGCCATAATATCTAAACAAACCAAAATCAGAAGAACGGTCCCATGGCGAAATGTTAGGTGCTTCCCCGGTTACTTGTAGCACTGCATCTTCAGCATTTGAAGTAAAAACCGGATATTGTGAGGGTGTATTAATCATCGTGGTCATCTTAGCATATGCTCCATTTTGCTTATCTGATATTCTTAATAGCAACCTTAAATGTAATGAATTCGTAAATTTTTGCCATTTATGTACATCATTACCAAAGAGGATATCGTCGGTATATACCATTCCTTTATCAGAATCATACAGCTCATTGGCCTTTTCTAAATAATCCAGAATGATCTGATAAATATCTTCTTGCTTACTGAATTCAGGGAAAAACACCCCATTTTCGGCATTTAGTGCTTCCTCCATAGGAATATCGCCGAATGTATCGGTTAACATAGAAAACGCATACGCCTTTAAAGTGAGAGCTATAGCCTGGTAATTAGGCTTTTCATCTTCGATAGCAGCTTTTTCAATTTCATTGATATTGGTTAACCATTTGTAATAATCATTCCAGAAAGAAGCGCCTATATCTGGAGTTAAATCGTATAAATACGGTTGATCTACCAGGTCGTCTATTCTGAAGAATACCTGCATTAAACCGAAGGTTATGTTTCTGGCCTGATAGGTATTTCTACGGGCCAAAGCATAAATGGTAGGGTTTAACGGATTTCCCGCGGTTATATCTTCCAATTGATTCGGATGGGTATTTATTTCTTCAAAATCGCCTGTACATGCACTGAATATGGCAGAACAGCTAAGAATTACTATGATTATATTTTTTTTCATTTTTTTATTTTTTTCAGCTTTACTCGATAATCGAGATTTAAGTACTCTGACGTAAACGTCGATTTTTAAAGATCTAATTTTACATTAAAACCAAATTCTGTCGGAACAGGCATCTGACCAACTTCTACCCCTGAAAACATACTTGTTCCTCCGGCCTGACCTGCAACTTCCGGGTCGTAAATCGGGAAGTCTGAAATAACCGCCAGGTTCCGACCGTAAACAGATAGCTTCACGCCTTCTAAAAACATGTTTTTCAGATACGATTTAGGTACGTTATACTCTAATGAGACTTCTCGTAATTTAATGAAGGATGCATCGAAAGAATTGGCTTCTGTGTTTACGAGTTCGTAATGCTTATCGTAATATACTGCTATTGGAAGCGGCGTCGTATTCGGTGAATAGGTTCCGTCTCCGTTATCGACCACACCCGCTCCGACTAGTTCCCCTTCTTCTCTACCCCTGAGCGTGTGCGCAAGCTTTCCTTGTTGGGTTAATTTATGATGGGTATGCGAATAGATTACTCCCCCGTATTGTCCGTCTATGGCAACATTAAGTCTGAAGTTTTTATACTTGAAGCTATTGAGAAACCCTCCAACCCAATCAGGAGTAGTTTCACCTATATAAATGTCTTCCGAGGTTTTTAGCGGATAACCATTTTTGTCATACAGAACCGCTCCGTCAGGAGACCTCTCGAAACCTCTTCCGTATAATGAAGTAGCCGATTTACCTTCTATAGCAACCAGGCGCGCATTAGATGAACTAAGCATCTGAAGTTTTCCCTCTAACCTGGGATCGAGACTTAATACCTTACTTTCGTTTGCAGACCAGTTTAAAGTGGTGCTCCATTCAAAATTCCGGGTTTTTATTGGTTTGGCCGTCAGCATTAACTCCATCCCTAAATTTCTTACCTCACCAGAATTAATCCATGCGCTGCTATATCCGGCAGAAGCCGTTAAAGGCACTTTTAAGATCTGGTTTTTTGTGATTGTTCTGTATGCTGAAGCATCAAAATCAATACGATTATTAAACATTTTAATATTTAATCCGGCCTCTAAACTTTCGGTTTGTTCCGGTTTCAGATCTGTATTATACAATGTGGTAGGCGCTACAGCCGAACTAGGAAACTCATACGAGCCTTTACCATAATATTTAGCCGTGCTGTATCTCGGGGCATCATTACCTACTTCGGCATAGGAGAACCTCAGTTTTGTAAAATTGATACTCTCAGGCATCGAAAATATCTCACTCAGAATAACACTGGTATTTACCGATGGGTAAAAGAACGACCAGTTATGCTCAGGCAATGTACTCGACCAATCGTTTCTCCCTGTAAGGTCTACAAATACTTTCCCCTGATAACCCAATGAAGCGGTTCCGTATATACTATTTACCTGCTCGTTTCCGTCGTAAGCACTGGTAAAAAGATTTGTTCCGTTAACCAGGTTATAGATTCCCGGAGTCTCCAAACCTTCAGTCCACGAGTCCATTCTCCTGTACTTGTATTTCATTACATTACCACCTACGGAAGCAGAGATGTCAAATTCGCTCTTATTTAAATTGTTATATGACAATAAGAAATCTGTATTTACCTCTTCTTTATACACATTTGTCTTTCTAAAGTATCCATTGGCATACCTGTTAATGTCGTAAGGGCGTTTTTGCTGAGACTCCTTGTTATAGTTGTTTAGTGATGCTCTTAACATCATATCGAAACGAGGAGAAATATCAATGTCTGCTTTCAGGTTTCCGGTAACCGCATTGTGGTCCAGTGTATTTATTATTTCATACGCCATTGCATAAGGGTTATCGATGTATCCGCTAAACGGGCGAATCATATCTACCTGGTCTTTATCTTTTTTCCAGATAGGTTCATACCATTTTAGGTCTACATTCGGATTTTGAAAAATCATAAAGTATGCTATCGAATGGTTGTTATAACCATGTCCGGGTAGATTATTACTTTTTCGGTTTCTGTAATTAACAACGGTACTCAATTTGATTTTATTAGACACCTGATAATTAGCGTTTACCGAAGTAGACAGTTGCTCATACCCAGTATTAGGCATGATCCATTCGTTATCGAGGTGAGTTACAGAAGCTCTCATGGCTCCTTTTTCTCCTCCACCCTGAACAGAGATATTCTGAATATTGGTAGTACCTACTCTCCAGAAACCTTTACGGTTATTTGTATAGGGTCTCCATAACTGTCGCTCAGGCGACTGTCCTTCTACAACCGGATCGTACTGATAATAATACTGTCCGTTAAATTTGGGGCCAAAGGCACTACTACTACCTCCTGTACTTTTACCATCTTCCGATGCTCCATAGGTATAATACAAACGGTTGTTGTAATCGACCGGATTTCCATCTGAATCTACATTAGGTTTTAAATAGCTTCCTTTACCGCTACCCTGACCATATTCGTATTGCCAATCGGGCCATCTGGTGATAACGTCAAATTTTGTATTTGAGCTGATACTTACTCCCAGTCCTTTTCCTTTTTTACCTGATTTTGTTGTTATAATAACAACACCATTGGCAGCCCTGCTTCCATATAAAGCCGCTGCTCCTGCTCCCTTTAGAATTGATACATTATCTATATCTTCCGGGTTAATATCCGCTATTCCATTTCCAAAATCTACCGGTGTATCGTTTGAAGCATCCCCTCCCATATATGAGTTAGAAGCACCTGATGACGGAAGTCCGCTGGTAACAGGAACTCCATCAACGACGATTAAAGCTGAATTAGCACCCGGATTTAATGAATTGTCTCCTCTTAACTTAATTTGTTGAGAATTTAAAGGACCTCCCAGAGATTGAATTGAAAGTCCGGGAACTTTACCACGTAAGGCTTCTGACCAGTTATTAGGACGAGCGTCTGTTAATTGCTCCGAACTAACGGTTTGTTGTGCATATCCTAATTTCTTTTCCTCTTTTTTAATTCCCAGGGCAGTTACCACCACTTCACTCAAAGAACTTACATCCTCTTCAAGTTGAACACTTAAGAACGATGAAGCCCGGTATGCCAGTTCTTTGCTTTTATATCCGATAAACGATACCACAACAGTGCCCTTGTCTTTAGGAACTTTAAATGTAAAAAGTCCGTCAAAATCTGTTGTAGTACCAATATTAGTGTCCTTAAGTACAACCGTTGCTCCCGGTAATGGAACCCCATTCGGATCTTTAACCTCTCCTTTTAACAGCAGACGCTGAAATTCAGGCGTTTGTCTAACCACTGTAATGGTTTTATTGATTTGTTTAAAGTCATAATTACCCTTCTTTGCCAGATCATCCAGTATGTATGAAACACTTTTATTTTGATAATCGAACGTATAAATCCGATCGTCTTGAGATACCTCATCATCATAGACAAATGTAAAATCGGTTTCTTTTTCAATTACTTCAAGTAGTTTTAGTACAGAGCCCTTTTGTAATGAAACAGAAATTCGAACATTGGCAGTACTTTGTGCATTTCCAGTATTGGAATACAGTTGTAAGGCAGTAAAAACAGATATGAATATATAGGTGCCTTGCTTTAACATGTTTAATAATAATTTTTGTAATTTGCTAGTCATTTTTTTTTCGGCTATTAGATTTTTCTTATTAGTCAATTTAAACCGGCTGCAACCGGTTATTCATACCCATTTCTGCTGCAACAGAAATGGGTTCTTTTAAAATATTTACATAGGCTTATGATTTGATTTAAGTAAGATCTTTTTTTCAGTTATAAAGCTGTAATCAATTTTTTTCAAAAAGCTTATACTTTCCAATACTTCCGGAAGTGTATTGTTTTTATATTTTCCGGTGATGACCAAATCTTCCAGATCAGGTGTTTCAAAAGAAATTTTCACATCGTACCACCTTTCTAAAATAACAGCCACTTCTTTTAATGTTTTATTTTCAAGCAGCATTGTATTATGCATCCAGGCAATTGAATTTCCGGCATCCTGTTCAGTAACTACAAAGGTATTTTCCGGCATATGGAATACTGCTTGTCTGTTCGGGTACAAGTAAACTTTATTGGCAGGCCTTTTCACTTCACTCACTTCTACTTTTCCCGTTTTTACATGAACAGCTACATCTGCCCCGGCATAAGCCCGAATATTGAATGATGTTCCCAATACTTTAGTCTTAATACCGTTACTGGTAATTATAAAAGGTCTGGTCGTATCTCTGCTTACTTCAAAAAAAGCTTCACCATCTAATTCAACGTTTCTTATTGAAGAAAATGAAGAAGGGTATTTAATCTTACTCCCGGAATTAATATAGACCAAAGTCCCGTCAGACAACTCCACTTTCTTTCGTTCTCCTTGTAAGGCTACAGCCTCTATATAATCGCTTGAGTTATTCAGATGTTTTAAGAAAAATGACATTCCCAGAATGACTATAAAAGTGGCTGCTACTGCCATGTACCTTCTTCTGTAATTCTTTTTCTTAAGATCAATAACACCATCGGGTTGCATCCTTTTTCGGAGGTGAGCCAAAATCAATTCTTTTTGCCCATGATCAGCTACGTCATTATGGAGTTGTTTACGTTGCTGTTTATCAAAAAAGTATTCTACTATTTTACGCTCCTCATCTGAACAGTTTCCTGTTGCGTATTTCTCTGCTAATTCTAAAAAATCTTCTTTTCTCAATGTATCCTTCGTTTACAACAAGTGTCATAAACACATCGGCACACGTAAGTAAAAATCAGAAAAATGACGTTAATAACGTTACCATAAACTTAATACTGTTTTGTTAACACTGGGGTAACACTACCCTAAGATTTGTTAAACAAGCAGGCAGGCAGGCCAAAAACGACAATCTTGGTCTTTTCAGAAGCTGAATAACGCCGGCCAGGGATAATAATATCAGAAAAATTTAATTAAAAGAAGATATATTGAAACTATGGTAAAATTAGTTTTCAAATACTTTAGGGCATTGCTAATGTGTGCTTCTACCGTTCTTACCGAAATATTAAGCTTTTCGGCAATTTCCCTGTTATTAAGCCTTTCGTAGCGGCTTAAACAAAACACTTCTTTACATTTGTCCGGTAACTGATTGACCAAGGAAGTTAATTCGTCTTCAAACTCCACATATTCCAAGGTATTTTCGGGATAAGAGACTATATTTTCTGCCTCTTCGAGAATTTCGATATGGTAGTCTGTAAATTTTAACTTTCTGATTTTACCTGCCATTTTATATTTAACAGCTCTAAACAGGTAAGATTCCAGATTGTTGATTGCCAAGTCTGCTCTTCTTTCCCACAAACTCACGAACACCTCCTGGATAACATCTTCACAGATAGCCTCATCTTCATAGACTTTATAGCAATACACAAAAAGACGTTTCCAGTAACGATTAAATATAGCATCAAAAGCATAACGTTTTCCTTCTGAAAAATTAGACAGAAGGTCGTGATCTGATAATGAAGAATGTTGCTTTTTCATCGACTTCAAAAGAATTGAATTCATTAAAATCTGCAAAAAAGAAAAGTTTATATTACTGTTAAGTATAGTTTAATTAACCTGCCTGCTGCTGCTTCCCCAAAGCATACACATTTATACCTTTTTGAATTTATTTTAAGAAACCTCTAATAAACTGCTGCATGAAAAGTTTTATATTGCGGAACTTTAAAAAACACATACTATGAAGTATATAAAACTACTGTTTTTACTGGCAGCTTTTCCATTGTTTGCCCAACAAGGCGGCATGTGGATCCCTTCGCTTTTAGAAGGGATGAATGAAAAAGAAATGAAAGAACTGGGAATGCAAATGTCGGCGAAAGACATTTACGATGTAAACAACTCCAGTCTTAAAGACGCAGTCCCCCATTTTAACGGCGGATGTACATCGGAGGTAATATCTCCGAAAGGACTTCTTCTTACAAATCATCACTGCGGTTATGGCATGATCCAATCGCACTCTACTTTGGAAAATGATTATCTGACCGATGGGTTCTGGGCACGTAGTTTCGATGAAGAACTACCTAACCCCGGGGTATCGGTGACTTTTATCGTTAAAATAGACGATGTTACACAACAGGTTTTAGAAGGTACACATACACTTGCTTCAGAAGAAGCGAAACAACAAAAAATTCAAGCTAATATCAGTAGTCTTTCAAAAACATATCCGAAAGAAAGCTGGCAGGAAAACAGGATTAAAACTTTTTACGAAGGAAATCAATATATGTTGTTTGTCGTTGAGACCTTTAAAGATATTCGTTTAGTGGGCACACCTCCGTCTTCTATAGGTAAGTTTGGCTCAGATACCGATAACTGGGTTTGGCCAAGACATACAGGAGATTTTTCTCTTTTCAGAATTTATGCTGATAAAAACAACCGACCGGCCGAATACTCAAAAGATAACGTTCCTTATACGCCAAAACATTATTTACCGATATCACTTGATGGTGTCTCAGAAGATGATTTCACCCTTGTTTTTGGTTTTCCGGGACGTACCCAGGAATATTTACCTGCTGTAGCTGTCGAACAGATTGTCGAAGAGCTTAATCCGGCTAAAATAGCTATCAGAGATGCCGCCTTAAAGGTTCAGGATGAGTTTATGCGTAGTGATCAGCAAATTAAAATACAATATGCTTCTAAATATGCACGTATTGCCAATTACTGGAAAAAATGGATCGGTGAAAGTCAGGGACTCAAAAAATCGAATGCCATTGCTATTAAAAAAGCACAGGAAAAAGCTTTTATTGAAAGCGTTAAAAAAGCAGGTAAATCAAATGAATACGGCCATATCTTACCTGAATTTGATAAATACTATAAGGAAATAGCCCCTTATGCCCTTAGCAGGGATTACTTTTTTGAAATCGCCAACAGAAATGTAGAACTCCTTACGATCGGTTATCAGCTAGTTCAACTTGAATTAGCTTATAAAAATAAGGGGGAACAATCGTTCATGGCCAGAAAGGATAATATACTACCCCGACTGACATCTACTTATAAAAATTATAATAAAAATGTAGATGAGAAGGTATTTGAAAAACTGATTGATATATACGCTTCAGGAATCCCTGAAGAATTCTTACCTGAATCATTGAAAAATATTGACGTAGAAGCAGTAACTTCTAAAATATATACGGAATCTGCCCTAACGAGCCTGGAAAAGCTAAAAAGCTTGCTGGAAGGTGATGCTAACGAAGTTTTAGAAAAACTGAGTAAAGATCCCGGCTATACCTTAGCTTATGATATTGCAAAGACATATCATACCAAAGTTGAACCCACTTACTATCAATTAGATTTACAGATCCAGGCACTACAGCGTGATTATATGAAGGCATTACTGGAGTTAAGCCCTAAAGATGCCCGAATATTTCCGGATGCGAACAGCACTCTCCGTGTTACATACGGAAAAGTAAAAGGATATGATCCTAAAGATGCTGTTTCTTACGAGCCTGTAACTTATCTGGAGGGCGTTATGGAAAAGTATGTTCCTGAGGATTATGAATTTGATGTTCCTGAAAAGCTTATAGAACTCTACAATAATAAAGATTATGGCGATTATGCAGACAATGGCAAACTTCCGGTAAATTTTATCGGCACCAACCATACCACCGGCGGTAATTCAGGAAGTCCAGCCATAGATGCTAACGGTAATCTTATAGGGTTGAATTTCGACCGTGTATGGGAAGGTACAATGAGTGACATATACTATGATCCTGCAATCTGCAGAAACATTATGGTTGACATCCGCTATGTATTATTCATCATAGATAAATATGCCGGTGCTGATAACCTGATCGGTGAAATGACTTTGGTACATCCTAAAAAAGGAAAAAAAACAAAACGTTCCAAAGTCCGTAAATAGAAAAATTCACTTTATATCAGAGGCAAAAGAGGGTGTCTGAAAAGAGATAAGCATTGTCAGTCCGGGCATTACTGAAATGAAAGTATATCTTCATTAAAAGTACATAGTGTAGCTATCGAAAACTAATAACAGTTGCTTATCTACGGGGTTCGACTTTAGTTTATCCTGAGCAATGGCCGAAAAGCGCAACCTGACATCCAGTTTAAAAATAACTTTTCAGACACCCTCTTTTGTTTTTGTATCACTTATCAACACCGAAAAGCGCAACTCCCGACGCTTCCAAGACGTTCTTCATTTTAAAAACCGTAAAGGGGGCTTTTATCAAACATCTTGATCGCCGATACTACCCAGGCTATATTTCCATCGGTACTTCCATCAGAAGGACTTCAGTATTTTCGCTTACGTTTATTTCAAACTCATCTGTTTCCCAGATGCCATATCCGTCCCTTTTGCCAAGTATCTGATCTCCTGCTGTTATTTCTCCTTCCAATACAAATACATATACTCCATTGGTATCCTTTTTCAGCCGATAGGTTTGAGAATTCCCTTTATCTAATTTGCCTAGATAAAACCAGGCTTCCTGATGTAGCCATAAACCCGTATCGAATCCCGGTGAGATAACTTCTTGTAATGTATTATGCCTGTCTTCTTCTTTCAAGGTCATTTGATCATACCTCGGTTCTACCCCTCTTTTATTAGGGAATACCCATATCTGAAGAAATTTTACTTCTTCATCTTTATTCTTATTGTATTCGCTGTGATAGACGCCTGTTCCTGCACTCATTACCTGGATATCTCCTTTGTTTATAACCCCCAGGTTGCCCATACTGTCTTTATGCTCCAGCGCTCCTGCCAAAGGAATGGACACTATTTCCATATTTTCGTGAGGATGGGTGCCAAATCCCATTCCTCCGGAAACGGTATCATCGTTTAAAACTCTTAATGCCCCGAAATGTACTCTTTCTGGGTTGTGGTAATTTGCAAAACTAAAGGTGTGGTAACTATCTAACCAGCCATGACTGGCGTGTCCTCTTGTTCCGCTTTTATGCAATACTGTTTTCATCTGTTTATTATTTTTTGTCGCATGTAACCTCCAACGGTTATTTTAACTATATCGGTCTCATTAAAAACCTCTTTTTAATTATTTACGTTTCAGTCCTTCTTTTCTTTCCGGGGGCAATGGTACAAGTGCTCCTTGATCATTGGGAATTGTCGGAAAGCGTTTTGCATTCCAATCGCTCTTGGCCCTTTCGATGGTTTTCTTATCTGTAGCCACAAAATTCCAGTAAATATGTCGTTCTTCCGGAAAAGGATTTCCTCCAAAAACATAGACCGTTGTGTTTGCCTTTATTTCAAACTCACAAAGCGTAGCGTCTTTGGCAACCATTATTTGTTTTGGCTCGTATACATTTCCATCACTGGCTACTGCTCCTTCCAATATGTAGAGCGCACTTTCGCCATACAGGTGTTCACCTATATTAACTTTAGCATCTTTATCGTTTTTTATTTCAATAAAATAAAGTTCGCTATGAACCGGTACCGGTGATACTTTTCCGAAGGCTTTTCCGGCTATCAATTTATACTGTACGCCGTCTTTTTCCCAGAAAGGCAAATCTTCTTTTTCTATATGGGTAAATGTTGGCTCCATAAATTCGAGTTCCTTGGGTAAGGCTACCCAAATCTGCAACCCGTGCATATGCTTCTCAGACGTTCTCAAATATTCCGGTGTCCGTTCTGAATGCACAATTCCCTTGCCGGATGTCATCCAATTTACAGCTCCGGGGAGTATTTCGATTTCAGTACCCAGACTATCCCTGTGCATCATACTTCCTTCAAACAAATATGTTAAGGTTGATAATCCAATATGCGGATGTGGCCCCACATCGATATTCTGATACTCTTTAAGAATGGCAGGCCCCATATGATCTATAAAAATAAAGGGGCCTACCATGCGCTTTTTTCTGAAGGGCAATAACCTGCCTACCAAAAAGTTTCCGATATCGGCAGCACGTTCTTCTATAATCAACTGAATATTTGACATCTTATAAATTTTGTATTGTTAATATCAATCTTCAAGATAACCAAATTTGCCCATATTATAGTCCTCAAACGCTTGCAACAACTCGGCTTTGTAATTCATAACAAACGGTCCGTGGGCGGCTATAGGTTCTTTGATCGGCTCTCCACTTAGCATTAATACCTTAGCACTATTAAAAGCTTCAACAGTAAAGTCCTCTCCTTTATTTTCAAACAATACAAACCTGTCCGTTCCTGCTTTTTCTTCACCATTTACCAGAATACTTCCCTCTAAAACCAGTAAGGCTGTATTATAATGAGCAGGGAAACTAAATAGCGCTTTCCCTTCCTCATTTAAGGTGAGGTTATACATATGTATTGGAGTAAATGTTGATGCAGGGCCTTTAACATCCCGATACGCTCCGGCAATCACCTCTACACTACCCTGATTATTTTCAAGGGTATAACGCCCCATTTGTCTGTTGGTAATCCCCTGGTATTTCGGATCGGACATTTTATATTTTGCCGGTAAATTAATCCATAGTTGTACCATCTGGAAATCACCTCCCTCTTTACTGAAATTCTCTTCATGATATTCCTTGTGTAATACTCCGGAAGCGGCAGTCATCCATTGTACATCTCCCTCACCTATGACTCCGCTGTTTCCGGTACTGTCGTGATGCGCTACTTTACCTTTATAGGCTATAGTAACGGTTTCAAATCCGCGATGGGGATGTACGCCCACTCCTTTAGGCCGATCGGTTGGCGGAAAATAAAACTTTGAGTTATAATCGAACATGATAAAAGGATCCATTCGTTGCATGTCTAAATGATATCCTCCCGGTATGAAGTTATGAACTCTGAAACCATCTCCCACAAAGTGTGGAGCAGGCGGGGCTACTACCAATTCTACTTTTTTTGTTTTCATTTTATACCTCCTTTTTATTACAGTGTAAAAGTAGCAGCGACAGAAATGCTGTGCATTGATGTATGGTAAGAAGAATTATCCGAACTGAGGATGTGTTTACCGCCTAGACTTCTACAATCGTGGTATTCTTAACCTCTCCTATGGTAAAAACACTATGTGTACTCCCAATATGTTCAATTGTTGTCAGCTTATTGATCATAAACTCACGATAGGTGTCCATGTCGTCTACTACTATTTTCAGGATGTAGTCATAGTCTCCACTAACATGATAACACTCTAACACTTCTTTGAGTTTGGTTACCTTTGCCTCAAACACACGAATATAATCTCTGGAGTGCTGCGCCAGCTTGATATGGCAAAATACTGAAAACCCCTTTCGTACCTTATCCCTGTTTACCAGAGCCACATACCGGTCTATAACCCCATTACGTTCCAACTTCCTGATGCGTTCATAAACGGCAGTTACTGAAAGCCCCAGGATATTAGATAGTTCCTTATTGGTTTTCTTAGCATCTGTTTGTAGCAATGTTAATAGTTTTTTATCTGTCGTATCCAACATATCTGAAATATTTTAATCCTGAATCTGCTTCATCAATAAAAATATGATTATTAATCTGATATATGTAAAAATAATAGATTTATTTTCATAAATAACCAAAACAAGTTGATTTTACAACTAATAATTATTCATTTTGATAAAAATTAATCAACTATGAAATATAACCCGGCAGATAAAATTCAGGATTTACAGTATTTCGGCGAATTTGGCGGAGTCAACCCTTCTATTTCCGATTCGTCGACATATACATTCTTATCGGCGAAAACCATGTTTGATACCTTTGAAGGAAATACAGAAGGGTGTTATTTATATTCCAGGCACTCCTCTCCTTCTAACTTGTATCTGGGAGAAGCTTTAGCTGCTATGGAAGGTACCGGAACAGCGAATGTTACAGCCAGTGGAATGGGGGCCATTACCTCGGTTATTTTACAACTTTGCGGCACGGGTCATCATATAGTGTCCAGCAGAACTATTTATGGTGGTACCTATGCATTTATGAAGAATTTTTTACCGAAACTGAATATTAATACCTCTTTTGTTGATATTACCAAACTGGAGACGGTAGAAGCAGCCATTACTCCTGATACGAAAATACTTTACTGTGAAGCTATCAGTAATCCTTTATTAGAAGTAGCTGATATTGAAGGCTTGTCTAAAATTGCCAGGAAGCATAACATTCCCCTGGTTGTTGATAACACCTTTTCTCCATTGAGTATAGCTCCGGCAAAACTCGGTGCTGATGTTGTTATACACAGCCTGACAAAATTTATAAACGGCAGTAGCGATTGTGTAGGCGGGGTTGTTTGTGGATCTGCTGAATTCTGCCTGAGTCTGAAGGATGTAAATGACGGCGCAGGCATGCTATTAGGAAGTACTATGGATAGCTTACGCGGTGCATCTATCCTGAAAAACATGCGAACGCTCCATATACGCATAAAGAAACATAGTGAAAATGCTCATTATCTGGCAGCGCAATTTGAAAAGGACGGACTTAAGGTCTGTTACCCCGGTTTGCCATCGCATCCAGGTCATGAATTAATGAAAAAGCAGTTGAATGATGAATATGGTTACGGAGGGATGGTAACCATAGATGTAGGTTCGCTGGAAAAGGCCAACGAACTCATGGAACTCATGCAAGAGAGAAACCTTGGTTACCTGGCAGTAAGTCTAGGATTTTACAAAACATTGTTCAGTGCTCCGGGCACCTCTACCTCTTCCGAAATTCCTGAAGAAGAACAAACAGAAATGGGATTAACCGACGGCTTGATCAGGTTTTCCATCGGACTGGATAATGATATTAAAAGAACGTATTCGCTCATGAAAGCGTGCATGCAAGAGCTGAATATTTTATAGTTTAACACACACTAAAAACGATGAGCCTGAAGATTTCTTCGGGCTTTTTTGTATTTGCAGAACAATAAATATTATTGTATAATTACAGCCTTATAACTCTGAAATATAAATGGAAAGCAAAGACATAAAGCCTCAGTCACCTCAGGATGAACAAATTATAACAAACAGAGAACTAAACATATGGGAAGCCTTGATTCCCGTCTTTGCCTTAATCGGAATGTTAGCCTATAATGTTTTTATTTACGGAGACGATGCCCTGAGTGGGTCTAATCAATTCATTCTCCTTATGGGGGGTGCTGTTGCTGCTATCGTAGGTTTTTTTAACAAGGTATCATACGACGCCATGATCGAAGAAGTGGCACAGAATGTAAAATCTACCACCGGTGCTATCCTTATCCTGCTTTTTGTAGGGGCACTTTCCGGAACCTGGCTTATAAGCGGAATTATCCCATCTATGATATATTACGGTTTACAGATTCTGAACCCGACCATCTTCTTAGCTGCTTGTGTTGTTATCTGTGCTATTATTTCTATTGCAACCGGAAGTAGCTGGACTACTTCTGCTACTGTGGGTATTGCACTGATCGGTATTGGTGATGCGCTGGGTATTTCACTGGGAATGACAGCCGGGGCGGTTTTATCAGGTGCTTATTTCGGAGATAAAATGTCTCCATTAAGTGACACCACGAACCTGGCTCCTGCCATGGCCGGCACCGACTTGTTTACTCATATCCGCTATATGTCGCTAACTACCGTACCTACTATTGTTATTACCCTTATACTTTTTATCATCCTTGGATTCACTATTGATACTTCGGGGGCTCCTGACACAGCCGGTATTTTGAATTCTATAGAAGCGTCTTTTAATATTTCCCCCTGGTTATTTTTGGTTCCGGTCCTGGTCATCTTTATGATCATCAGAAAAACCCAACCTTTAATAGCTTTGCTGGTCGGGACAATCTTAGGAGGGGTTTTTGCTATAATCTTCCAACCTGATATTGTTGCTAATATAGGAGGAAGTAATACCCTTTCATTTAAAAGTGCCTATGTCGGGATCATGAATTCCATGACGATAGATACAGCCATTGAAACTACCAATCCCGATCTGAATGACCTCTTTTCGGCCGGCGGGATGGCTGGAATGCTGGGAACCATTTGGCTTATCGTATGCGCTATGGTATTTGGAGGTGTCATGGAAGCCATTGGTGCATTAAGCAGAATAACGGAAGCTCTATTAAAGCTGTTTAACACCACATTTGGTTTATTTGCAAGCACTGTTACTTCTTGTCTGGCATTAAATGCTACGGCTTCAGACCAATACCTGGCAATTGTCGTGCCCGGAAAGATGTTTGCCAAGGCTTATAAAGATAAAGGGCTGGCTCCTGAGAATTTAAGCAGAACCCTTGAAGACTCCGGTACGGTAACTTCGGTTCTTATTCCATGGAATACCTGTGGGGCATACCATAGTAAAGTTTTAGGGGTTGATACTTTTGCTTTTGCCGGTTACGCCTTCTTTAATTACCTCAGTCCGTTCATGACATTACTCTATGCAGCATTAAATATTAAGATACGCCAATTATCGGGACAAAAAGAAGCCAGGCTTGAAGACATACTTTCATAATTTCAAACTATCTGGTTTTCAATACCCATATACAAAACTTATAATTAAATAAACGAATACAATTCAAAAAGGTTTTCTGTATTGAAAACCTTTTTAATTTTGCCTACGAATTATTAACCCATAAAAACAACAAGAATATGGCATTTGTAGGTAAAAAATTCCCAAATATTGCAGTAAACGCAATGAACGAAATGGGAGATACTTTTAAACTAAACGTATTAGAAGAAGCTAAGAAAAATAATAAAAAAGTATTGCTTTTCTGGTATCCAAAAGATTTCACTTTTGTTTGTCCTACAGAATTACATGCATTCCAGGCAGCCTTAAGCGAATTTGAAAAGAGAGACACTATTGTTATAGGTGCATCTTGCGACACTGCTGAAGTTCACTTTGCATGGCTGAACACCGAAAAAGATAACGGAGGTATTGAAGGTGTTACATATCCGCTGCTTGCCGACAGTAACCGCAACCTTGCCAACATCCTTGGAATATTAGACCTTTCTAACGAAACTTTCGACGAAGAAACAAACACTTACCTGTACGAAGGAGACAATGTAACATACAGAGCTACCTACCTTATCGATGAGGAAGGTACCGTATTCCACGAAAGCATTAACCATATGCCACTTGGTAGAAATGTAAACGAATACCTGAGATTGATCGATGCATACGCACACGTTCAGAAAAACGGTGAAGTATGTCCTGCTAACTGGGAAGAAGGTAAAACTGCCATGACTGCAGACAGAAAAGGTGTCGCTGATTATTTAAGCTTAAATTAAAAAATAAGAGATCATGATACAGGAATTATCGCAAGACAACTTGCAGGAAATAGTTACTGAAAACGAAAACGTATTGGTGCAGTATTCTGCCGGATGGTGCGGTAACTGCCGTATTATGAAACCCAAGTTTAAGAAGTTTTCGCAAGAACACGAAAATGCTACGTTTGTCGTTGTGGACGCTGAAAAGTTTCCGGAATCAAGAAAACTGGCTAAAGTAGATAACTTACCTACGTTTGCTGCCTTTAAAGGCGGGGAACTGGTAAATCAGGTACAAACAAATAAAACTGACGTATTAAAAGCCTTTGTAGATGAAGCTGCCAATAATTAAACACCTTACAACTTTTATTGAAGAAAACGATGAGGATTTTGTAATTGAGGCCATTGAAACTCTGGAGTCTATTACTGAGGTTCCTTCATTAAAAGATGACGAGCTCGATGTCATCGGAGAGCTCATTTCAAATATGTACGGTGCCATTGAGGTCAATAAAATGAAAAAGGAAGGCTTATCTCAAAAAGAGGCTCTGAATACATTTATGCAACGTGTACTTGGGTCTATTGACAAATAATCCCTTCATTAAGGAAGAATTGCTATGAAAAATGAAAAATCCCCGAGTGTATAACATACGGGGATTTTTCTTGACAGAAAGTTTATTTTCTTTAGCTTTAATTTCTACCTTTATAACTCACTATAAATATTGAATCATGGCTCAAGTAACATTAAAAGGAAATCCGATCAATACCAATGGAAATCTGCCGGAGAAGGGCTCTCAGGCTCCTGGTTTTCAACTTACCAATACCAGCCTTGAAACGGTTTCCCTAAACGATTATAAAGGCAAAAAAGTAATCCTGAACATCTTCCCGTCTGTAGATACAGGCACATGTGCAGCAAGTGTAAGGCAGTTTAACAAAAAAGCATCTGAACACCCAGACACAGTTGTTCTCTGTATTTCCCGCGATCTTCCATTCGCTATGGCCCGGTTTTGTGGAGCGGAAGGCCTCGACAATGTAGTCTCATTATCTGACTTTAAAACCGGACAATTCGGAAAAGATTACGGGCTGGAGTTCACCGACGGACCTCTACAAAACCTCTTAAGTCGTGCTGTTGTCGTCATAGACGAATCAGGAAAAGTAGCTTATACCGAGCAGGTTGCCGAAACAGTAGACGAACCTAATTATACTTCTGCCCTGGAAGCTGTTTCATAATGAAGAATACAGAATCGTTTCTTAAAAACAGAATAAAAAGTATAGGATACGCCTTTAAAGGGGCGTATCTTTTAGTTAAAACGGAATCGAGCGTACAAATACAAGCTGCTATAACCATCATAGTTACCATAGCAGGATTTGTCTTTAATATTTCTTCAACAGAATGGATCATCCAGATACTTACCATCGGATTAATATTAGGAGTTGAGGGCCTTAATACGGCTATAGAAAAAATGGCTGATTTTGTGCATCCGGATCACCACAGAAAAATCGGGTTTATAAAAGATATTGCTGCCGGTGCTGTCTTTATGGTGGCTATTGCAGCCGTTATAGTGGGACTTATCATCTACCTGCCCAAAATAATTTTAAAAATATAAATGGAATCGGTACGTTTGTAATTTGTATTTTTGTTACAAACCTAACTTAGCTAATGGCCAGAGAAAAGAAGAAAACTAAAAATAATACCGCTTCCACTAAAAAAATATCCGGATTTACATTCTCAAAAAAGCAAAAAATCATTTTTGGCAGCCTGTTGATGCTTTTAAGTATTGCATTCCTCATGGCTTTTATTTCCTACTTCTTTACATGGCAACAAGACCAGAGTATCCTTTCTGAATTTGCCAACAGAAATGCAGAAGCAAAGAACTGGCTCAGTAAATTTGGAGCATCTATTGGTCATTTGTTTATTTACAAAGGGTTTGGAATTTCTTCAGTAGCCATTCCTGTTCTTATGTTTATCACGGGCGGACATTTTTTCCTGAATCTGGAAAAGAAAAATCTATACAACCGCTGGTTTTGGGGAATCCTGACCATTTTATGGTTTTCAATACTCTTCGGTTTTTTTGCCGAAAAAGAACCTTTGTTAGGCGGGGTGATGGGGTATGAACTCAATGACTTTCTACAATCATACATAGGCAAACTGGGGATTGTACTACTTCTCACTTTTACCTTTGTTACTTATACCGTATTAAGATGGGGAGCTACACCGGAAAAAGTTTTTAATTTCTTTAAGTCTGTGAAAAAAGAACTGGCTTTTGAATTGAATTCTAAAAAAAATGCTCCTGTAACAGAAGAGAGACAAGAAACTGTAAAGCATGAGATCCGTAATATAGACAATGGTAATTTTAATAGTCAAAATATTACGCCTCCGGTAGCAACAGACGTACCGGATGTTATTATTGAAGACTCTTTTGAAGTGAAACTGGCTAAAGAAGAGCAAGAAACTGTTACCGCTGAGGTTAAAATTGAACAAGAAGCAGAAAGTGATAACAGTCACCTCCAAATACAGGTAGAGAAGATTGAGGAAGAAAAAGAAGAAACCGACATTCTCTCTGAACGCCTTGTAAAAGATTTTGGAGAATTTGACCCTAAACTAGAATTAAATCACTACAAGTTCCCTACCCTGGAGCTCCTGAAAGATCATGGCGGTAATACCGGCATCACTATCAACCAGGAAGAACTGGAGGAAAATAAAAACACTATTGTACGTACCCTTAAGGACTATAAAATCGAAATCTCCCAAATAAAAGCCACCATCGGGCCTACGGTTACGTTATATGAGATTGTTCCTTCAGCAGGTGTTCGGATTTCTAAAATCAAGAACCTGGAAGATGATATCGCTTTATCGCTGGCTGCTTTAGGCATCAGGATCATAGCGCCGATACCCGGAAAAGGGACTATAGGTATCGAAGTCCCTAATAAAAACCCTTCTATAGTATCGATGCGCTCCGTTATTGCTTCCTCAAGGTTTCAAAAAGCAGAAATGGAACTCCCGATAGCCTTTGGTAAAACCATAAGCAATGAAACGTTTGTGGTCGACCTTGCCAAAATGCCCCATTTATTGATGGCGGGTGCTACCGGACAAGGTAAATCGGTTGGTTTAAATGCTATTCTGACCTCCCTCCTATACAAAAAACATCCGGCAGAAATTAAATTTGTATTGGTAGATCCTAAGAAAGTTGAATTAACACTTTTCAATAAGATCGAGCGACATTTTCTGGCTAAGTTACCAGACAGCGAGGACGCTATTATTACAGACAACACAAAGGTTATCAATACACTGAATTCACTTTGTATTGAAATGGACAATCGTTACGAACTCTTAAAAAATGCAATGGTTCGTAACATCAAAGAATACAATACCAAATTCAAGGCCCGTAAACTGAACCCAAATGACGGGCATAAGTTTTTACCATACATTGTACTGGTTGTCGATGAATTTGCCGACCTGATTATGACCGCCGGAAAAGAAGTCGAAACACCTATTGCGCGTCTGGCTCAGTTGGCTCGTGCTATCGGTATTCACCTGATCATTGCTACGCAACGCCCTTCCGTAAATGTTATTACAGGTATCATCAAAGCCAACTTCCCTGCCAGGGTTGCCTTTAGAGTTACTTCGAAGATTGATTCCAGGACTATTCTGGATTCACCGGGAGCTGATCAGCTTATCGGACGTGGAGACATGCTTTACACCCAGGGAAATGATATTGTTCGCTTGCAATGTGCTTTTGTAGACACCCCTGAAGTTGAAAAAATAACGGATTATATAGGCTCGCAGAGAGCTTACCCTGAAGCATTTATGCTCCCGGAATATATCGGGGAAGAATCTGGCACAGGTATTGATGTAGATATATCCGAACGCGATAACCTATTTAACGAAGCGGCAGAAGTTATTGTTACGGCCCAGCAAGGGTCGGCATCCTTATTACAGAGGAAACTAAAATTAGGATATAACCGGGCCGGAAGGCTTATTGATCAGCTAGAGGCTGCCGGAATTGTAGGTCCGTTTGAAGGAAGCAAGGCACGACAGGTGTTAATACCAGATATTGTATCTTTGCATGAATTGTTAGAAAATGAAAAAAAACAATAATTAAATAATTATGAAAAAAGTTGCGCTTTTTGTATCAATAATGATGTTTACGATAACTGGTTTTGCCCAGAATAGTGATAAAGCGAAATCTTTATTAGATGAAGTATACAATAAGGTAAAAAGCTATGACAACATTTATGTTGACTTTAAATATGTACTGGAAAACACAAAAGAAAATATCCACCAGGAAACACGAGGAAATGTAACCATAGCCGGCGACAAATACCTTTTCAATTATCTTGGTGCGACCAAAATGTTTGATGGGAAAAAAGTTTACACCGTGATTCCCGAGAATGAAGAAGTCGTAATCGAAGATAAGGATGCTGAAGAGGAAGGTACTATCACTCCTTCTAAAATGCTTACATTTTACAGAGACGGGTACCGGTATGCATGGGATGTCGCCAAAAATGTAAAAGGGCGACAAATTCAGTTCATTAAACTGACACCTATAGATTCCAATGCCGAAACCAGGCAGATTCTTTTAGGTATCGATGCCCAGACAAAACACATCTACAATCTTATAGAAACCGGCAAAAACGGTACACAAACAACCATAACTGTTAATTCTTTTAAAACAAACCAGCCTCTTTCGAAATCCTTGTTTACCTTTAACGAGTCCAAATACGAAGATGACGGGTATTACATTATAAAGAACTAAACATTATTATATCGTGTTACAGATACTGTAACAGTACCTGATATATGCAGGAATCTTTATTTAAATGAAACTGTTTTTTTCAGAATAACCATTTAAATCTCGATGATCGAGTAAGTTTAAGCGTGTGAAAATACTAGACCGTTATATTTTAGCAAGGTTTTTATTCAATTTTACCAGTTCGTTCGTTATTCTAATGTTCATATTTGTCTTTCAGACCATATGGATGTTTATTGATGAGCTGGCAGGTAAAGGACTGGATCTTATTATCATTGGTAAGTTTCTGTTCTATTTCATGCCCAATCTGGTACCACAGGTATTGCCATTAACGGTCTTGCTGGCCTCTATTATGACGTTTGGAGCCTTTGCTGAGAATTATGAATTTGCAGCCATGAAAGCTTCTGGAATTTCACTCCAAAGAGCCATGAGACCACTAATAATCTTTATTATCCTGTTGGCTATTGGTACCTTTTTCTTTGCAAACAACGTCATCCCGGCTGCCGAATACAAATCATTTAACCTCAGAAGAAATATAGCCCAGGTAAAGCCGGCACTTGCTATTACAGAAGGGGTTTTTTCCGATATCGGCGATTCGAACATGAATATCAAGGTCGATGACAAGTACGGCGATAATGACCGCTTACTGAAAACCATTACCATACATAAAACTAATGCTTCCGGAGATAATACCACAGTCATCAAAGCCAAGGAAGGAGAACTACTGAGCAGCGAAAAATCCAGTATTCTTCAGCTTGTATTAAAAGACGGTAATTATTACGAAGATATCCAGTCCAAAAACAAGAGAGACAGAAAGCTTCCCCATGCAAAAGCAAATTTTGAAACCTACACCATTAATGTAGACCTTTCAAAACTGAATAATCAGGACCTCGAAGAAGAAAACGGAGTTAACACCCATAAAATGCTTACCGTTATGGAACTCCGAAGCACTATCGACACCCTTAAAAAAGAAAATAAGAAGTTAATAACCGATTTCGGAGAGAGCATCTACAAAAGATCAGGCATTATATATCTGAATAAATTTGTAAACAAACCTGATGTCCCTGATCCGGTCAAGGATAGTTTAGATACGGATGAAATACGAAATGAAGAAATAAAAAAAGATACTGTTGTCATTAACTCTACCCAGGATATTATTGCCCTGTATGATGATTACAAGAGGGTGCAACTGTTCGAATATGCTTTGAACAATGTTTCCAACACTGTAACAACCATTGAAGGCAAAAAAATATTTCTGAATAACAAAACCAAAATCTATATGCTTCACCGCCTTGCTCTGAACGATAAGTTCGCTCTGGCCTTTGGTTGTGTAATCTTATTTTTTGTAGGTGCTCCTTTAGGTGCCATTATCAGAAAAGGCGGTATTGGACTACCGATGGTAATCGCCATTGTACTGTTTCTGGTATACCACTTTATCGGAATATTTGCCAAGAACTATGCGGAAGACGGCAGTATCCCCCCATTTGTAGGCTCGTGGCTGGCAACAAGTATCATGCTTCCGCTCGGGGTATTATTTACCCGAAGAGCGACTGCCGACAAGGCTGTTATGAGTATGGACAGATTATTCTCAAATAAACTTTTTCAGAAAATATCAGGCTTTATTAAAGTCAAAAAAAACTTCTTTAAACAAGATAACAACTAATATTCCTGTTATCCTTAATTTTGTACAAAATTTGTTATGGCAACTACAGTTTCAGAAAATATGATAAAGCTCAATACAATAGAAGAAGCTATTGAGGATATAAGAAATGGAAAAGTGATTATTGTCGTTGATGATGAAGACCGGGAAAATGAAGGTGACTTTGTTGCTGCCGCTGATAAGGTTTCTCCCGAAATGATCAACTTCATGGCTACCCACGGGAGAGGGCTGATTTGTGCCCCTCTTACCGAAAAAAGATGCAGAGAGCTTGAATTACAACCCATGGTAAATAATAATACCGATGCCATGGAAACCGCTTTCACCATATCTGTTGATCTGAAAGGCGATGGTGTTACTACCGGTATTTCTGCTTCCGACAGATCAAAAACCATCAAGGCATTAGTTGATAAAGAAACCAAGCCTCATGTATTAACCCGTCCCGGACATATTTTTCCTCTAACGGCTAAAGAAGGGGGCGTTTTAAGAAGAACCGGGCATACCGAAGCTGCTATAGATTTTGCACGTTTGGCAGGATTTCAACCTGCAGGCGTAATCTGTGAGATCATGAACGATGACGGAACCATGGCGCGCTTACCGGAATTGGTGGAAGTAGCTAAAAAGTTTGATTTAAAACTGGTTTCCATAGAAGACCTGGTTGCTTACAGGATGCAACACGATAGCCTGATAGACAAAAAAGAAGATTTCGACATCAATACACGTTTCGGAACATTCAGATTAAGAGCTTATCAGCAGACAACTAACAAACACATCCATATTGCCCTTACAAAAGGGAGCTGGAAATTAGGCGACCCTGTCCTTACACGTATCAACTCAACACTTGTTAACAATGACATTCTGGGAACCTTGACCAATGATGCTGATAAAAAACTGGATAGCATGTTTAAACAAATCAATGAAGAAGGGAAAGGAGCCATTTTATTTATTAATCAGGAAGTAAGAGCTTTAGACCTCTTAAGACGCATCAAGGAATTAAAATCAATTCAGTCTGAGGGGGAAATGAAGGCTCCGAAGATCAATATGGATAGTAAGGATTTTGGAATCGGCGCTCAAATTTTACATGATATAGACATTTCCAAAATTGTTTTAATGAGCAATTCCGAACGTACCAAGCGAGTGGGAATGATTGGTTACGGTCTGGAAATAGTGGACTATAAAAATTATTAATAGATCGATATATTGAAACACAAAAGAGGCAGCCGATGGCTGCCTCTTTTGTGTTTCATGAGACTGTATTGAACGAACTTAATAATCTCAAATGGACGTTCCGGTATATATACATATGAGCAATACTGATTTTACAAAACCTCTTCTTTCATCTAAATTATCTCCTCTATAGCTTCCGATAATTCTTTACGGACCTTTTTAAAATCGGCAAACATATCATCTGCTGCTCTGTAACCAACAGGCATCACCAAAACGGATTTCAAATTCTTCTTTGGTAAATCAAGTAATTCGTCATACTTTTCAGAAACAAATCCTTCCATCGGGCAAGAATCGATCTGTTCTGCTGCACAAACGGTCAGTAAATTACCTAAAACAAGATAAGCCTGTTTAATAGCCCAATCATCGACCTCCTGCTGGTCTTTACTTCCAAAATCGTCTATAAGATAATTACGAAACGGATCGAGTATTTCATCGGGAGTATTTCTTACATGTTTTACCCTTTCAAAATAAGTCTTTATATACAACGCATCGACGTTTCTATGTATACAAAATACTAAAAGATGAGAGGCATCAGCTACCTGCCGCTGGTTCCATGAATGAGTTACCAGCTCTTCTTTGAGCTGCTTGTTCTCTATAATCAGTAATTTAACCGGTTGTAAACCATATGAGGTCGCTGTAAGGTTGAAAGCCTCTTTTAATATGTTTAATTTTTCATCAGATAATTTTCTTTCTGAATCAAATTTCTTTACCGCGTAACGCCATTTTAATTTATCTAGAATATTCATTATTCATCATTTTTAAGATAAACGGGGGGTTCAAATTTCCCTGTAACTGGATCAAAATAAGAAGTTATTCATCAGAACAACAAATCTCTTCAATAAGTTTTAATTATCTAATAATCAAAAAAACCATAGTTTTACGGCCATGACTATCACCATTAATATCAAAAACAATTTTACAAAACCATCTCCTTTATCGACAGACCATCTACTGCTAAGCCATCCTCCCGCCGCCTGGCCTATAGCCATTAAAAGCCCATATTTAAAATTCAGGTTATCTGTATACCAAAATACCAACAGGGTTGCTATGGTATATATAAGCATGGTAACCGCTTTCACAACGTTAGTTTTAACCAGGCTCATATTGTTTATCAGAGATAGTGCCAGCATCATTAAAATACCTGTTCCGGCCTGAATAAATCCGCCATAAATACCGATAAAGAAAAAAGCTGTAAATGACATCCAGAAATACTTACCTGTAAGCCGCTCCACTAATTCATTAAAATTGCGTTTAGGCTTAAACACCATTAGGCCAACAATAAAAAGCATCACTATGGCTAAAACCCTATTAAAAGTTTCATCTCTTATGTCAATAGCTATTTTAGCACCGATCAGTGAGCCGGCCAAAGCTGAAAACCCCAGCCACCAACTAATCTTACTTACCCTTACACCCTTACTTTTAAACCCGGCTATAGCAGTTATATTCTGTGTTAAAATAGCTATGCGATTGGTTCCGTTAGCAGTAGCGGCGTCTAAGCCTAAAAAAATAAGGACAGGCAGTGTCAGTGTTGATCCTCCGCCGGATATTGTATTGATTATACCTACTATAAAACCAATTGCTATAAGCAAGCCTGCTTCTAATATGGGTGCCATCTGAAATGTTTAGTTGCAAAAGTACACTATTACATAAAAAGTTCGATAATCTCTCTTTTTTAATAGCATATAAAACTGATAATAAGTCCACTATAAAATGAATTAAAAAAAAGGTTGTTTTTTGTTTTTCAGATATAAAAAAGGTTTCTATATTTGCAACCGCAAAGGAGAAATGGCAGAGTGGTCGAATGCGGCAGTCTTGAAAACTGTTGAGGGTCACACCTCCGGGGGTTCGAATCCCTCTTTCTCCGCGAGGAGCAATACAAACTCAACAAAATCCCATAAAACATTAGTGTTTATGGGATTTTTCATTTTATACACTTTCATTTAATATCAAAAAATATGGATCCTACCCAATTGTTGTGTTTATGCAAAAATTGTAGTTAATCTATAAAGGAAGAATTCTACATTTTTTTGTTCTTGCTGTCTCAGGAAATATATGTTGATTATAGATTTGATATAGGCTGCACTTGAATTATTAAAATTTTAATTAACTAAACTTCATCCAAGTATTTTTAACTATTAATTAATCTTTAATACTGATATATTCTTTCAAGCTAATTATTCTCTAATCTTAAAACCTTAAGTTCTTTAAGGTTTTCATACCATTTTGGCTCATCCAAGAAATTAATCTTTTCATTTTCTAACAATAAATATCTTTCACATTCGGCAGTATATCCCTTTAATAATAAGTCCTGTACATCGGAGATATCACCTAAATTAAGACTTTCATGTCCATATATTTTAAAAACAACATTTTTGTCGACGTTAAATTTTAGACCAGAAGTTATGTCTTTAACCTTTTTACTAATCAATGATCTTTTAACATTTTCAAAATCATTTATCGTAACTGATTTATCTGAGTCAACTAAAACATAAATATTATAGGACGAATTCTGAAGAGTCTGTCCGTAAATTTCAGTATTTAAGCATATAATAGTCATCACTATAGAAAATAAAACCACTTTCATGTTTATGAGTTTTAATTTTAACGTATTTGATAATTTAAAAACCGTATCTAATTTATTTGATGTTAATCACATGCCAAACAAACGCAGCACAACCAGCTGCATTCTCAGCATTACCAACCGGATGTCCATTAGAATAACATTTAAATCCACCTTCATTATAGTCTCCACCTAAGACATTTTTCAACTGTTCTGGTTGCAATTTGTATTTAAAATTCAACCTTAGGGTATCTAAACTTAACTTTTTCATTTCAATTAATTTTAACAAATAATTATATTTGTTCTGAACGTTATATAGCCATCAGAACTTTGGCTTCCTTTCGCGAAAAGGTATTGTTCTAACCCTATGATTTATAAACCATAGGGTTTTCTTTTCCTTAAATAGAAATATCTTTTTTATAGTAAATGTTTTTAACAAATCAGATTAATTTATTAATAACATTTTAAAATTTCCTTAGTTAAACTATGATAATATTCCTTTCCATTTCATTGAAATTTGAGAAGCTAAAATATAATTTTACAAACTCACTAACATTCGACAAAACCACACAAAAAGTAAGGACAGCCCATAATTAATAAAGTTTAGAAGGAGAGTCATTACGTCTAAACATTCTTTACTAACATTCCCTTGAAACCTCAATAAAAGCAAGAGGGTTTGAATTTTTAAGCTATAAACCATTAAACCGACATGCAGAATGACAGTTTCATCAAATGTTAAAAGATCTCTTGTCTAAGAAGTTCTAAGAACTGCAAAAGAATAAAGCGGCTTATTAGATGAACGAACATCGCGTAATTTCCATAATGTAGCAGGGCTAGTTCGGTGTCACCAATTTTTAAAGCAAATGGAAGCCCTTGAAAACGCTAAAAAAGAGGCCGCCTAATATTCTTAGACGGCCTCTTTTAATATTGATCTTTCTTAAAATCCTTTATTTCCATGAATTTTCTATTTCTTCCAGGGTTTTTCCTTTTGTTTCCGGAATATATTTTTTAATAATCCATATAGCCGGCATACAGATTACCCCAAAAAGCAAAAAAGTAAGCGGAGCTTTTAACTCCGATAATATCATTGGAAAAGTCTGTCCAACTATGGCATTTGTTCCCCATAAAAACAATGTACTTATAGTCAGCGCCCTGCCCCTGATATTTGTCGGAAATACTTCAGATGCGATCACAAACTGAACCGGTCCCAGAGAAAAAGCATAACACGCAATATATAGCAGTATTCCTACTATAACATAATTAGCATAGCTGTCTCCCAGAAAGAACATGAGACTAATCAGCAACAATGACAAAATAACACCTGTTGCACCGAACCTCAAAAGAGGTTTTCGGCCCCACCTGTCTATGGTATAGATTGCAACAAACGTAAAAACAACATTCACAAAACCTATTGTTACCTGCCCTCCCAGGGCATCTCCCAGGGTAAATCCGGCTTCATTCAAAATACTGGGACCGTAATAAATAATTGCATTAATACCACATATCTGGGAGAAAACCATCAAGAATATGGCTATAAGCATCGGACGCCGGTAAATTCCTTTTACCAGTTTAAAAAAACCTGTTTTTTCTTCTTTAACCTCCGTTTTCTGTTGTTGATATTCTATTTGATATGCATCTATGATCTGTCTGGCGGCATCTATCCTGTTTTTTACCATCAACCATCTCGGACTTTTAGGGATAAAGAGTAAGCACCCTAAAAATAAAATCACCGGAAATACCTCATTAAAGAACATGCCTCTCCAATATTGTTCCCCATATAGAAGTTTTGCCAGAAAAAAACCGGAATCCTGTCCTCTTTCATGAGCGAGAGACGTCCAGTAATTACTAAAATAGGCTATAAGGATTCCAAGTGTAATAGCCAGCTGATAGACCGACACCAATTTTCCTCGCATATGAGCCGGAGAAATTTCACTGATGTATAATGGCGAAACCATAGATGCAACCCCAAAGGCAACACCTCCTATTAACCGATAAAGTACCAGCTCTGTAAAAGACCCTGAAACTGTACATCCCAGAGCTGAGATTAAAAACAGGGCCCCGGATAGCATCAACATAAATTTACGGCCGTATTTATCACTCAGGTAACCTGAAAATACCACACCGGAAATAGCACCTACCAATGCACAGCTAACATACCAGCCTATTCCGGCGTCAGAAAGGTTAAATTGTTCCTTAACCAATTCAACTGTGCCTGAAATCACTGCAGTGTCAAACCCAAACAAAAATCCGGCCAGTGCAGCCGCAAATGCAATAAATACAATTTTAAAATTCATGATTACATACTTCTGGTTTAACATACGATTTAACAACCTTGGCCATCCCTGGTCCCAGATTGTTAATCCTATACGAGCCGGATTCAGCCGGGATTACAAAAGTTTCCGCATACTTGACAATCATTTTTCTATCTCCCGTTATGACTTCTATAGAATTTCCTTCAACCAAACTCAACACATGGCACTGATTATTTCCGGTTACATGAATCCGGTTCTTAAATTCCATTCTGTAAACTTCATAAAAATGCTGTGGATGTGTACTCAAACGGATTACTTTCGAGTCTTCATTTTCTTCTACTACAGTTTGTTTCGAAATATACTCTTCTTTTACCACATCTCCTTTACAATCAAAATTCAGATTGGCCATACCTCTCTCTATATTCAATGGCCTGGGGTGTCCGTTTAAATCCATACGCATCCAATCGTACATTTTAAAAGTATAAATATAAGGGGTACTGCTTATTTCCAGCACCAAATTGTTTTCCCCGGAACAATGTACCGTACCGTGTGGGATGAGGAACAGATCGTGTTTTTTAGCCGGATGTACCTGCACAAAGCTTTCAACATCCATTGGCGTACAATCGTTGTGACTCTTGTTCAATGCTCTATGAAACTCATCCTCATCTATATTTTCGTGAAAACCTAAATATACTTTCGCATCAGGTTCTGCATCCAGTATATAATAGGTCTCATCCTGAGTAAACCTTTCGCCGAACTGCTCCGTTATAAAATTAGGAGAAGGATGACATTGCAAGGAGAGCTTGTCGCCGTTAAATGTATCTAAAAAATCAAACCTGATAGGAAAATCTGTTCCAAAGGTCTTTGCCGCATCACCAAGAATGGCCTTATTGTCATTAAACATCAGAAAGTCGAAAGACACTTCGAGGTTTACTCCTTTGTATGAAAACACAATTCCGTTTTCCGGTACTATCAGCTCAAAAGACCAGGCATAATTTACAACATCCTGAGAAAGTCCTGCTATATTTTTTTTAATCCAGTCACCTCCCCATACACCCGGTTCAAACCATGGTCTAGCCCTAAATGCGTTTTTAGACATTTGATTCAAAGACAACCTGAAAGTATCTCCGCTACACCATGAAATATCATTTAGATATTGACCGTCAATAATATAATCTATATCCTTTAAAAGGTCTTTTTTATGCTTGTTCAAAACCGGCCAGTCTACAAAGAACATTCTTTTATACTGTGGCTTTGGAGGTATTGGATTCTGAACTCCCAGATTTGTTACCCAACCTGCTCTCGACCTGTATTGAATCTCATTTTTAGGGATATCTATATAAATCAGTTTGGCATCCCAATTACCTAAAGAAGCTCCCGGTCCGTATATAATTGAGAGACAATTGTCATCAGCTTTTATGGAACTGAGTTTATCAACATCGATAAAACTTTCCAGTTCTCCCTCAAACAAACGTCCAAAAACTGGATCATCGCCTCCTAAAAAAGGGGATATCATTTCTTCTATTTCGGATTCATTTTTATAGGCCGAAAAAACCGAACAGGCTATGTTCTCAACTTCGAGAGCATGGAGTGCTTTCGATAGATTCCCGATAAAAAAATCCCAATCTACACCCACATACCCCTCTATACACACTTTTTTATACTTTGAGATCTCTCGAGCTAAAGTATCAAAGCCTTGTACTATGACTCCTTTTTCAATTTCAAAAGAAGGAAATATATTATACCCTTCCTGCACCTTTTCGGATTGCCTTACCGGCATTAAAATTTGTTCGGTTTCTCTTCTTTTTACATTAGTTTCATCCATGATTATCAAATTTTTAACCGCCCCAAGTATTGCGGCATTTTCAGTTTCTCTAGCAAAATGTATTTTAGGGGGGGCATCATTAAATGCTTTCTCGAATGTATCCTTAAACAAGGAATACCCTTTTGTTATATTACCTCCTAGTATTAGCAAATCGGCATCAAACTTCTCAAGTACGGGAAATAATAAACTCCCCAGGTTCATTCCGAATTCTTCAAATATGAATTGCGCCCTTTCATCATAGGCGGCCGCTTCGGCTATTTGTTTTACGTTCTGGACACCGGCCTTAAATATTTCTTCATATCTGCTTAAGAACCATTGGGTCGATATCCAGTCTTCAGCCGTACGTGCCCTATAAGGCAGATTATAGATCTCTCCATACTCAGGAATGTTCTCAGCATCAGAAACAATAGATCCATTCTGCATAAATCCCGAACCTATACCTGTTCCCAGAGTAATGGCTACTATGTTATCGTCTTCCAGACCTTCCGACCATACTTCTCCCAATAAAAACCCGCTGGCGTCATTAATGAATACTATGTTATCAGGATCGATCAGACAATCCTTTAGTTTTGTTGCTAAAAGTGTTTTTATATCAATGCCAAACAGGCTTTCATACTTATTACATCCTTTTATCTTTAAAATTCCCTGTTGATAATCAGCCGGCCCCGGGATAGAAAAGCCAATACCCCAAACAGGTAAATTACCTGCTCTTTGCACACTCTCCTTTATGGTCCTAACCCAAATTTCAAGTATGCTACCGGCATTCTGGCCTGAATCAAGAGGCACGTGGATTTTAGTTTCCGGAATAACCTTCCTGTTTTGAATATCTACCACGGCAGTTGCAATATGGGATCCTCCTATATCTACACCAATTGCATATTTCTTTTTTGTTTCAGCCATTCTTATGTTTTAGTGCTTCCCCCAGTTTATGTTGGGCCTGTCTCCCATTATCAAGACCAATTTACCTCCTTTAACCAAGTCTTTATATTTTATCCGGCAAGACCTTAACGCCCTGTCATTGAGTGTCGCAGATTGGATATAAATATTTTTTTTGGAATTGTTTAGAGTCTCAATTACAAATTCATTTCCCGGATAATAATTCTCATCAAGTTTTATGACAATCTTGTCAAACAGCGGACTACTGATATCAAGCACAGGATCTGCATCCCCTCCTCCATTCATCTCAAATAACCCCATCGAACTCATTACAAACCAAGCTCCCATCTGTCCTTCATCCTCATCGCCTTCCCAACCGTGGTAGGGAGTCGACCCGTAATAAGTTTCCATAATATCTCGGGTATATTTTTGCGTCAGCCATGGTTTCCCGGAATAATTGAACAACCACGCGGCCTGCATATTTACCTGATTACCATGATTGATGTAATACTCTGATTTTCTTCCTCCGGTTCTGTCCAGTGCGTGGGCTGCATATTTGTGTTCTTTTGATTTTTTAAACCCTTCTTCCAGCCTTTGATTGAACAGATCTTTTCCTATTAAATCTATTACCCCCGGGATATCATGCGGTACATACAATGAATATTGCCAGCTATTCCCCTCAATGAAGCTATAGTTATCGAAAGCACTAAAATTTTCCTTCCATTTTCCCTTACTATCTTTGGGAACTATAAATCTATATTCAGGATGAAATGAATTTTTATAATTTTCGGAACGTTTTATAAAGTATTTATAGTCTTTTCTATAGCCTGCGGCCTTGGCCATCTGAGCTACACACCAGTCATCAAAAGCATAGTCGAGGGTTTTATTGGTAACTCCCTTATCCATAGGCATATATCCGTATTTTATATAATTATCCAAGCCCGGATTCCCTGCATGTCCGCCACATTCGTGGTTAATGCCGCTAACGGTCACATTTTTCTTCATGGCCTCATACAGTTTCCCGGGGTCTTCAGTATAAATCCCTTTCTGATAGGCGCTCAACATCAGGGCCATCTCATGTGATCCCTCCATAATTCCTGAGTATTCCAATCCGGTAGGTCCTTTCCCCGTCCATCCTGTCTTCTCATATAATTCCAGCTGTGTATTTACCCAGTTTTTAGTAATATCGGGAGTAACCAGCGACCACAAACCATTAAGGTTCCAGAACGAGTTCCAAAAGGCATCACCGCCATACATAGCTACGCCTTTAGCGGACTCTTGCTCGTTTTCGCAAGGATCCATATACTTTCCGTTCACATCGTTCCATGTTTGTTTTGCCGCATAGGCTCTGTAAAGATTCGTGTAAAATTTTATTTTGTCTTCTTCAGTGCCGCCTGCTACGTTTATACGTTTCAGGATTTTGTTCCATGCTTCCTGAGCATTATTAACAACGGCATTAAAGTCCCATCCGAAAGGAATGGTGATCTCCGTTTCCAGGTTTAACCTGGCCTGGTCTATATTCACCATCGATATTCCTGATCTCACCAATATTTCTTCATCTTTCTCTGTTTCATAGATCACATAGGCTCCAATATCGTTCTTTCCTGTTATTTCAGTAATATCGTCTTGCTCTTTCCCCTCGTTCCAGCCATTCATTATTTTAAACGGTTTACTAAACTGCAGCACAAAATGCAGTTTGTAATTGTTCCACCACGAGCTTACACAATCTGCATAGCCTTCTATTTCCGTATTACTGACTTTGGTAATCCTGGCATCATTTATTTTCATTCCGTATTCCGAAGGTATCAACAGGTCAATCAGTATCCGGGATTCTTTTTTCTCTGGAAAGGTATATTTCTGGAAACCACAACGGGTAGTGGCCGTTATTTCAGCTTTCACGTCATGATCATACAGGTATACCGAATAATACCCGGGCGAACCTTTTTCACTTTCTTTCAATATCCGGGAATGATATCCGGCATTGGCTCCTTTATAAGGTGCATCAACCGGACGATCTTCTATTACCAGGTCTGCAGTTGTAGGCATCATGCGTAACCCAGCCATGGTCCAGGCATGTATATGGCTAAACCCAGAAACACTGTTTATTGCATATTCATAACCACCCATCCATTGGTTGCCCTGGTTGTCCGGACCCAACTGTATCATTCCGAACGGTACGGTTGCATAAGGCCCTAACATCCATCTTGAATTGGAAGTTCCCATAAATACATCAACGTACTCTGAAGGCGTTTTGGTGAATTGACCAAAGCTTATATTTATAAAAAGGAAAACATGAAGTATCAATATTAAAATTCTCATCGTATTGTGGTTGATTAAAAGGTGTTTTATATGTTTAAATGTCTAAACAAATTAGCGTTGTGAAAATGATTTTAAAAAGCTGTGCATAACGTAATCTCTTATTTTTCTACTTCTGCAGCCCAATCGTAAAACTGCTGAATAGCTTTATAAAGTACACCTGCCGATCCTCTGAAAGTACCGGAGCCTTCAGGTTTATTATCTACTGTATACCATTCAAAAAAGCCATTATTTTTTACGACACGATCAGTCATAGGCTGCATTTGCTCATAGGCTTCTTTTACAAAACCATAGCGGATAAGCTGTTGGATCATTCTGGCTCCAAACCAGGTCCAATCGCCTCCATTCTGGTAGCCGTAAGGGTACATCCCCTTGTTTTCGAAAGCCCAGTCAGGATATGGAGGGTACATCGTTAAACCTATGGAACCTGCTCCGGATGCTTTTACATTTGCTATCATTTTGCCGAGAGCACTTTTGATCTGTTCCTTATTCAATAACCCTGCCTCAATAGCTACTGCTGTTCCCCCGTGGTAGTAAATTTCATTTTCATTAAAATCATCCGGATAAGGGGATCCGTCTAAATAAACATGAGGGATAAATTTCTGGTGTTCATCATCCCACAAAACCTGCATTGTATTTTTAGCAATTTCATTACGAATTGGCCCCCATTTGACCTTAGTCACAGGTATTAACTCCATCATGTTATCAAGGGCAATCAGCATCATGGCATTATCATAGATATCTACACAATAATGGGTGTCTTCAGTAATATATACTCCCCAGGGATGTGAGTGTTGTACATCGCCCCAATCGGCAGTAGTGGCTCCATAGATCAATCCGTATTTAGCACTCCAGCGTTCATTCATTAAAAATGTCATCGAGTTTTCTATACGTTCAGCCACCGTAGCATCCCCTACTTTAACATTCAGAAAATCGGCATCTCCTGTCTTTTTCACATATCTGTAGACAGCCTGTACCAGAGAACTTTCATGGTCTGTTTCCACTGTATTTTTATGTCCGCAATAGTCGGGTTCGAGATCTGAATATATGTATTGATACCCGCCCTCTGTTGCTACTGCTTTTTCTTTTGGAATAAACCCGTCTATAATATTTCCATCATTTCCCTGTAACCTGAAGAACACTAATAGATTCTCCTTAAGCGTATTGTGATCAAATACTTCTGCCGATAATTCAATAAATGTATTGTAATCCCTAATCCACACCTCGCCATAACCATCACCTGCATTAAATCCGGTTTTAACGACTTCGAGAGCTTTTTCTGTTACTTCTTTAAAATTCTTGTCGGACAATATCTCTGCCGCCAGTTTTTTATCTTCTTTGTTTGAAGAACACGCAGTTATCATTATTGCTATTCCGGTTACTAATAATTTCTTCATCGTTATGGTAAGCTAATTTTTAAGGTTAGACATTGATGGAGGCAGTGATTGCACGCCCCAGTTTTTATTTGGTTCTTTTCCTAATGTAAAGATGAGTTTTCCCCCTTTCATCAGTTGCTTCCGGGAAATCCAGTTTGTGTTTACAGGCGTTCCGTTAAAGACAGCTGCCTGAATATATTTATTATCGGGATCTTGATTCACCGCTTCTATTACCAGCGCATTGCCCTGGTAATATTGCGAATCTAACTTGATACTGATTTTATCGAAAAGCGGACTTCCGAACTGAAATGTAGGATCGGAATTACTATGCCCCTGAACATCAAACAAGCCCATCGCGGCCATCACATACCACGCTCCCAATTGCCCCTGATCTTCATCTTGTCCAACTCCGTAGCCGTGCAAAGCTTCTGTACCATAAAACTCATTACAAATAGTTCGAACCCATTTTTGAGTGAGCCACGGTTTTCCTGAATAATTAAAAAGCCAGGGGTTATGCAAACACGGCTGATTGCCATGATTGTATAATTTTTCTACTCCTGAAAAACTGTGTATTTCTTCTGATCCGCCTCCGAACATGCTTTTTCGTGCAGCTGTAAACATTTGTTCAAGGCGTTCATTAAAAAGCTGCTTTCCCATCAGATTTATGAGTCCCTGCACATCATGAGGCACATACCAGGTATACTGGAATGCATTCCCCTCCTGAAAACCATCCCATCCCTTCATCGGATCAAAATCCTGAATGAAATTACCGTTTTCGAGTTTTGGCCTTATAAATTTTGTTTTTTCATCGAATAAGTTCTTGTAATACCCAGCCTGACTTATCAGTTTTTTATAACTGATACTATCCTTTAACTGTTTCGCCATTTGGGCTACTGCATAAGAACTAAAACTATATTCCAAAGTATGTGAGGCTCCGAAATTAAACACCCATCCGTTAGAAATGATAGTATCTTTATGAGGTATGTAATGATCTTTTACAAAGTAACTGAGATCATATTTACCATTCCCGAGATTACGGTCGTGATAATCCAGTTCGTTCTTTAATGCAGCCTTATATCCCGATTGAATATCAAAATCCCTGATACCGACATTGTAAGCTGAGGCTATGAGCAGCCCCTGAAAATTAGTTTGTACCCCATTAGTATAAACTCCGGCTGCCTCACCATCATGTAACCAGCCTCTTTTCTTATATAAATCGATATTCGATTGCAAGTACTCTTTAAAATAGGATGGGAATGCCAGTGCCCACAATTGGCTTAGGTTCCAGAAACCTCCCCACATTCCATCCGTATTATAATGTTGATAGGCAGGCTTCCCATTTTCGTCTAGGGAAATCTGTCCTATTCCGCCATCTGCCATTGGGTAATTTCCATTAACATCGCTGGCCAATCCCCGTCCCAGTAACGCATGGTACAAGCCGGTATAAAATTTAATTCTGTCTTTCTCTTCACCTCCTTCTACTACAATATTATTGAGCTTTTGGTTCCATACTACCTTTGATTCATTATGGACATCATCAAAGGTTCTTTCTGCAGCCTCTACATTTAAATTTAACCTTGCATTTTTAACGGAGGTGTAACTTAATCCGGTTTGTATTTCGAGTTGCTCCCCTTCCTGCATTGAAAACCTCAGGAACAGTCCGTTATCCGTTCCTTCCGTTTTTGGAACATCAATGTTCTGGACAGTATCTTTAAAAGCTCCCACGGCAAGTGGTTTTTTACTGAGCCTGGCAACGAAATACATTTTAACCCGCTTACCCGGATCGCAAAATTTCACATACTCCGGATATGTTTCTATATAACCTTCAATTTCATTTTCATTTACCAATTGTGCAAAGGCATCGGTCACATCACCACTTTCTCCCTGCTTGTGTCCAATATCTATAATCAGGTTTGCCTCATCGGTCTTTGGAAAAGTATATCTGTGAAAACCTACCCTTTCAGTGGCTGTTATTTCTGCTTCTATCTGATAGTCGTTTAAACGAACTCGATAATACCCTACCTCCGCATGCTCTGTGGGTTTATTAAAGCGTGATCGATATCCTGAGTCCGGATCTTCCAGTGTTCCCGGAACAGTTTTTACACTTCCGACTGTGGGCATGAATACCAATCCTCCTATCTGAAACTCATGAAAATGTCCAAAGCCTTCTATTGAGGTATGCCGATCGTCGTATCCCGTAGGCCCCCATCCTCCTGCACTATTATAACCATTGGTATGTGGCGCTAGTTTGGCCATTCCAAATGGTCGTGCCGCCGGGGTATAAAAAAACCATCGTCCATGCACCGAGCCAATCTGCGGATCCACATATTGTGTCAGCGCTACCAAAGGTTTTTCTATTTTTTCTTTTTTACTACAGCTGACAACCAGCAATGCCATTAAGAAAAAAATAATCACCAGCCATTTATGTTTGTTTATTTCATATTTCATGCCGTCATATTGAAATTAACTTATTCATAGTACCGTATTTGTAAGCACCTCTCTGTAAAAAACACGGGGCACAAAAATTATATTCCTGTATGCTCATAAAGTAAATGAACACAACTTTTACAGACAGTTAATCTTTTTTGGTAACAAACACTCCTTCTATACTGTTACCAACGGGATGATCAGCCTCAAAGGTAAATCCTAAAATATTGGCTGCAGTTTGCGCTATTTGGTCCTGATAAATTTGACCATCACGAGCTACTTCTCCGAGATTTGGTATTCCAGGGCCTAATGCAGCAAGCCATACTTCATCGCTACCAGGTATTGCATCGCCATGGTGTTTCCATCCGTAATCATCTATTCCTCTACCGTGATCTGTATAAACCAGTAATGCCGTTTTATCCTTATAAAAAGGATCATTCTGGAGTGATTCCCATAAATCGGATATCATCTTATCGGTGCGATTGGTTGCGTCTAAATATTTACCATACTCGCCATCGTGCGCAAAGATATCGGTATCTCCAAAATCGAGATAGACAACTTTTGGGTGTTTGTCTTGTATATAGGCTTTTGCCATCATATATGTTAACTCATCCGGTCTACAATCATGGTGGTATTCCGGTATTAGATGTTGCAGTTCGTTTAGAAGGTTTTGTGCTTCAGAGCCTTCTTGCACATCTTCGCCTGGTAAGTTTACAAGCATGCCGTTCCGGTCGCGATTTAAAACCCTGCCAAGAGCCTCCCACGATGCAAAAGTCACCACTTTTCCTTTATAACTTTCATTTTCATCAATGAACTCTAAAACGTTTTCATTGGGGTTGTTTGGATACTCGTTTAAATTAACTTTAGGATCATAATAACCACAAAGTGCTTCGCTTCTGCCCGGGTAAGAAAACCAATACTTATTCTTTACATTTGCCTTGTTACCAAGGTCTCTGTTCCCATACAGTTGTCCTTTTTGAGCTATTGTATTCCAAAAAAAAGGCATTAATTTTTGTCTTCTTTCGGCTTCGGTATTTGCCCAAAAGTGCTTGTCTTCTGTAAAAAGTGAGTCTGCACCTTTAAAAACCTCCTGCCATCGTAAACCATCTATACTTATTAATACAATGTTTTCTACTTTGTTTTGCTCTTGTTCTGAATTTTCACAACCAATGAAGGAAATAGCGAATAAAAAAAGTAATAATCTCATTTTCATGTCTTAATTGTTTTTTACTGTTTGTTGGTTTTAGGAGGCATCTCTTTTACCCCCCATTTTTTATTTGGAGTAGCACCCATTATCAATTTCAGTGTCCCTCCTTTTAACAATTCGCTGGCAGGAAACCAAAAATTATCGAGTTTTTTGCCATTTAATACAGCGCTCTGCACATACTTATTTTTTCGGGATACATTTTTGGCTTTAATGGTAAAGTTCTTTCCTCTTCCATATTTTTCTCCAAGATTAATGACCACTTCTTCAAAACAAGGACTGGCTATTTCATAGATTGGATTTACCCTTGTTCCTCCATCTGTTTGAAACAATCCGATAGACGACATTATAAACCATGCACTCATTTGCCCCTGGTCTTCGTCTCCCAAATAGGCATTGGATACGCCATAACCATAAAAACGGTCTAATATATCTCTACTCCATTTTTGAGTAAGCCACGGCTTTTTACCCCAGTTAAAAAGGTAAGCAAAATGCATTGATTGCTGGTTTCCCTGAATAACAGGAAAATCCCAGTACAATTCATTGGGAGCATTGTACCTCCAGTTGCTGCTTATGGCAAAACCATCATCGAGACGCTTCGTAAACCTTTCTTCACCAATAATTTCTGCAAGTGCAGGAATATCCTGAGGGACAAAGAAAGTAAGCTGCCATGCATTCCCTTCAACAAACTGATGATTACCTCCCGATCTGATCGGGTCAAAATCTTTATACCACGAACCGTCCGAATGCCTTAATCTTGCAAATCCTATTTCCGGATCGATTGCATTTTTCCACCAGCCGGCTCTGTCTGCAAACTCAAGATACTTCTCTTTTTTTCCGAGTGCTTTAGCCAGTTGAGAAACCGCATAATCATCAAAAGCATACTCCAGGGTATTTGAAAACCTTCCCTTGTTATAAGGTACATACTTATATTTTAAATAAGTGCCAAGATCCCTGTTTCCCGCATAACCTCCTCCTACTTTCTCCCCTGTAGCAGTTTGCATCTTATATACAGCATCAAAAGCTTTCTCCGCGTCAAAATCACGAATACCCATCTGATACGCTCCCACAATCAGCGGAATTTCATGTTCTGCCACCATAACAGGAATATACTCCATTCCTGCCGGACCTTTAGCCAGCCAGCCATTGGCATCATACATGGCCAACTGAGACTTAACCCATTTCGATGACCATTCAGGAGTTACCAGGTTCCAAAACTGATTCAGGTTCCAGAATGTATTCCAGAAAGCATCGCACCCTAAAGCAACATCTCCCGGATCATTAAATTTTTGCACATTTTCCGTTGCATCTACCCAGCTTCCATCAACATCGCTAAAGATATTACGACTTACCAGAGCCCGGTACATATTAGAATAAAACCTTCTTTTTTCTTCTCTGTTTGTCGTGGTGATCCTTACCCTGTCGAATAAACGATCCCAGGCTTGAACCTGATGCTGACGAACTTTTTCAAAACTCCATCCGAAAGGATCTGAAACTTCTTTTTCAAGGTTCATTTCCGCATTTTCAATACTTACATACGAAATCCCTGTTCTTGTTTGAACCACCTGATATCCGGAAGTATCGAACTCTAAAAATGCCACAGCGCTTTCAGGATGGTCTGTTTTTAGTTCCTCTGATTTATCTATAATAACAATATCCCCCTTCTCTTTACCATCTGTCCGCACTCCAAATCTCTTTATGGGCCGGTCAAACTCCATCACAAAATGTACTGTATAGTGCTGGCTTATATCGTCCCATTCTTTGGGCTCATCTCCATCTTCCACCATTTGTTTTCTATAGTATTGTTCGCCCCAGATATGGCGTGATACTTGCTTGCTGTACCCCACTATTTTATAATCGCTGATCATTTTGAAATAGGCCTCTTCTATTTCATAACCGTATTCTCCCGGTATTTTCAGATCTACTAAAATTCTGGAATTTAAATCGTCTTTTGGATACGTATATCGCTGAAAGCTGCATCTGGTGGTTGCCGTAAGTTCTGCTTTTATATCATAATCGCTCAAATGCACCGAATAACTCCCTAAAGGGGCTTGTTCTGTAGTTTTATCGATACGTGACCGGTAACCACTATCGGGGTCTTCTTGTTTTCCCATTTCTGTTATCAGCCTTCCGTTGGTGGGGAAAGTCCCCAAACCGGCCATTGTCCACTCATGGATATGACTGAATGTGCCGATACTTTCAAATGTTGGCTGGTACCCTGCCTGCCATCCTTCATCTTGATTGTCCGGACTTATTTTAACCATTCCGAAGGGCATCCATGGCCCCGGCGCTATCATCCATCGGGAATGACCTGTACCAATTTTAGTGTCGACATAATCTGAAGGAGCTGCAAGTTTCTGAAGGCTTCTGCTTACCGTTCCCTTCTCTACAACCTGTCCGTTAATTAAAATTTCATATGCACTTTCTACAGACGTTTTAACCGCCGGCATCGGCACCTCAAAAACATATCTGCCCTGTTCAATCCTTTCACTAAAAACAGGTTTTCCATCAAGCTTTACTTTTAACTCAGGCATTCCCTCCAAATGCTGAACATCTATCAAAAGAGGCTGAAAACGGCTCCCCCCTTTATCTATTTCGTAGGTAGCCGTAGCTACGTTCCTTATAAAAGCATTTTCAGGAACCGTTATACTCGTTTTTTCAGGACCGTAGAAGCGAATGTTATCAAACACCAGCCAGCTGCCTTCCAAAGTGGTGAATTGAATTTTATTCCCTCCTTTTTTAATCAGGTCTGCATCCAAATCAATTGTAATTAACTGCTCCCCGGCATTTTCATTTTTCCCATTCAGAACCTGATCGCCGTTTCCTCTCTTCAGCCGATATTTCCACGATCTGTCATTTACGGTGATTTTTAAATACGGTGCTTCTTTGGCACTACAGTCAAGAATATCGACCAGCAACCGGTATTTTCCTGTTTCAGGCTTGTCGTCAACGCCAAATAATACATTGATCTCATGGGGTCTTATTCCGGCCAAACCTGAGGTTCCTCCCCAATAGTCTATCGCTCCGGGTAACACATACGGAAAATCTTTCCGATCGCTTGAATAGCCAACCAGATAGTACCTGTCTTCCCAACCAAAATCTTTTTCTAAAAAATGTTCGTACGAAGACGGTGCCAGCGCAAATTCGTTCCCGCTATTATCGGCTTTTCCGATTTGCCAGACAATCTTCTCCTGAGCCAAACACCCAAAAGCACTAAACAAGCTAATTATCAGAATAAGAATTTTGCTATTCATAAATCAAAATTTTAAATGTACAGACATTTGTACAAATATAACATTTAAAATAAATCTATCATCTTAAGTTTGTATTTTTTACCCGATAATCCTGATTTACCCCGTATAGCTATCGGTAGCTCCGGCACTTGCTCCTCTGAAATCCTCCTAGCGGAATTTTACGGGGCCACACATCCGAAATGTTTGGCTCATGAGCGGGCTACTCCATCACTAAAAAGAGTACGCTATGCCATTTTTTTACGCTCGACCCTCTCGTGAGCTTGCTCAGAGGTAGTTTACTTTAAAGATTTAGGTCCTTAATAAGAAGAAGAATACAGCTGTTGTCAATCCGTCAAACACATCAGACACTCCTAACAATATCTATTTTATACTTCATTTTATCATGCCTGTAGTAACATTTGTTATATTCAATGATCCGCATACCTGCATCATATACAATACGCTTTCGATACAACAGAGGCATTCCTTTTTTAACTTGCAGGACTTCAGCCAATTCATCATTCGCCTGGATGGCCTGCACTTCTTCAGATGACCGCATAGGGATGATAGAGTATGCTTCTTCAAGAATATCATTCAGCGGTTTTAAGAAATCGTGATTGTCAGATATGGGGATTCTGGGATGAAACCATGATTCGAACTTCACAAAAGGAACTGACTCATCTCCTTTAACCCTCGTTAGTTTTTTTACTTTTTTCCCGACAGGCACTTCAAATACCTTCGCCAGTTCTTCATCACATTCAACCTCCTGGAAACGAACTTCATAATTCTTGATCCTGATCCCTTTTCGTTTCATCTCTTTTGAAAAGGAAATCCACTCATTCAGTTGCGTTATTATATTTCCATTTTGGGCCACTACAGTTCCTTTACCTCGTTTACGCTCCAGCAAACCTTCGTTCACCAGAGTATTAAAAGCCTGACGAACCGTACTCCGAGAAACACCAAACATATTACTTAGCTCTATTTCACTGGGTAATAATCTGCCCAAATCATAATCTCCTGTATTGATCAACATACGCAATACTTTCTCGATCTGTTTGTGCAATGGAACTTCGGAAGAATGGTCTATGTACTTTACTAACTTCGGTTTCAAAATCAATCTACTTTTATTGAATATATAATTTATGGCATTTATTCATTGATCGACATAACGTTATCATCACTAAATAAACAACAATATTAGCAAGAAAGAATCAATTTTCTATGATCCTGCACAAATGTTTCAACAATCAACCTTATAAACAAAGTGACCGGATCTAACAAATTAAATCCGTTACACGCATTTATTTTTGCACATGTACTGCCTGAATATTGATATACAACAGTTTGAAAGTTAAATAAAGAAGCGATTTAAAATCCCTGTAAAAGGAACCTTAAACCGCATTAAATACTATTATCAGAAACAATACTGTTACCATAGCTGCCTGCATCAACGCCTCAGGCATGGTCAGGATGTTTCTATATATGCAGGTGAATTAAAACTTCCGATATTCTCCTGCCAGATACTTATTAGCTTTTTCTTCTTTAAACCGCGCCGTTTCGGCATTCCAATGCAAGGTTTCTCCGGGAAACCTGCCTGCTATTGTCCCTAACAATATGGTTTCAGTTAAACGGGCAGCATAATCAAAAGGAGCTGTAGTTTCCCCCTTCCCTAAACATGCATCTACAAATTGATGATAATGTTTTGGTCCTTCGCTCTGATAATTCCTAACCGGTTCGCCCAGATTATATTTTTCAGACAAAGCTGTTATTTCCTTAGAGATATCAACATACTTACCACGTACAATCTTCTTTGGTAACTGCATAAAGTGCGGCAACAATAAACGCCCTTTCTCTCCGACAAACATCGCCCCTTGCTCCGGCAATTGATTTGCTGCTGCAACTTTGGCGTCTAAAGACATCTTCTCCTCTACGCTTGCTTCTCCGGTATCGTCTTTCTTCGCTTTTTTTCCCGCAAAACCCGGTAACACCAGATCCTTGTGCATGTCCGGAGCTCCTTTACCGTCATACCACACCCACTTTAAGGATCTGGTAGTATATTTAGTACCCGGAAACTCATATGTTACGGTATTATTTTCAGGATACCCAAAACCGTTGGAAGGCCTGCATTGTGTCATGATCGTTCTCGGTACATCCAGTTCGAGTGCATTGTAGGGAGTGTCAAAAATATGTACTCCCATATCTCCAAGAGTTCCGCACCCATAATCCATTAATTTTCTCCAGTTACCCGGGTGATACATGTCTTTTTTATACGGTCGTTTTGCAGAGGTTCCCAGCCATAAATTCCAATCCAACTGTGAAGGAACCGGGTCTTCTCCCTGAGGTACAGGGCCGTCATACCCCCAGTTTTTTGGCGACCAGGCATGAACTGTGTGTACCTTCCCTATAATTCCAGACTGGATCAGAAGTGTTGCCAGTTTATAATCATAAAAAGAATGTACCTGTATCCCCATTTGAGTAACCAAACCTTTTTCTGCAGCCAGCTTTTTCATTTCTCTTGATTCTGACACATAATGCGTTAAAGGCTTCTGACAATAAACAGGTTTATCCATTTCCATAGCCATCATGGATGCCGGTGCATGAGTATGATCCGGAGTAGAAACAATAACCGCGTCTATCTCTTCTTTCATTTCTTCCAGCATTGTTCGGTAATCGAAAAACACACGTGCCTTAGGGAACATTTTATGAGCCCTGGATAGATTTACAGCATCGACATCGCATAGCGCTACCACATCGACTGCATTATGCGAAGAAACAGCAGTAAGATCTTCCATTCCCATATTACCTACCCCAATATGTGCCGTTCGCAATCTTTGTTTTGTAGCAGACGCATTCAATATAGATGGTGCCAACACAACACCTATTGCACTTGCTGTAGTGACTTTAATAAACTCTCTTTTATTCATTATTCGGTCATTAATGGATTATAATTTCTTAATTTTTATATTGCGAAACCATATTGGACTCGCATGATCTTGTAAAGCAATATAGCCTGATTTAAATTTCCCGTAATCAGGACTATTTTTCCACTTATCGGAGTTCTTTTTTTCATTCCAAGCTTCATCCCATGGCACAAAAGAAAGAATCATTTTACCATTTAACCAATGCTCTACTCTTTCAGGGGTAAATACAATTTTCGAGCTGTTCCATTCTCCAACCGGATTTAAAACCTTATTTGGATCTGGCGGGTGCATGGCATAATCGGCTCCCGTTTGTTGCAACGGTTTCAATTCTTCTGGCTTATCTGTATATCCAAGACTAAGGTTGTATTCAGTTAAATCATGGATACTGGCATAATTTTCATCATCTATAAGCTGATATTCCGGCGCCACCACGTAAGGCCCGTCATATCCTTCCTTCACATGGTAAAAAATACCACTGTTTCCTCCTTCCGGGAGCTTCCATTCTATATATAGTTCAAAGTTTTCAAACTCCTCAGCTCCATAAAGAATATCCTTTCCTCCTGTATAGTCCTGTTCCAACCCAAGCTCAGTATCAAAAGTCAAGACCTTATCTTTAATTGTCCATCCCGGTGGAAGCGAATCCATATTATACCCTCTCCAACCTTCTGTTGTAGTACCGTCAAACAAGTAGATCCAATTCTCTGTATCAGCAACCACCTCTTCAGTTGCTTCTTTTTCAGGCCCTGTTTTGGATTTTTCGGTTTTACATGAAAAAGCAAGTATCCCTATCACCAGATAAACAGGATACTTCCTCCATTTCTTTTGTCTTCTTTTCATTTTAAATTAGATATTTAAGTTTTGATTATATTAAAATCAGCTGTTGATATTCAAGACATCAATATACGCTGTAAATTCACATCATTAACCTGAAAACCAGCAAGTAAAGTACCTGTCTTCCTAATTCTAAAAACCGGAAATTTAGCTTTGATCTTACATAAATCTCTCGTTAATACACGTTTCGCCCTGTAAAATAAATAATATTACTTTATTACAACAGAATAGCCTTACAGTTTTTTAGCCAATAACTGTTAAATACCATGTTATCCGGAAATTTTTTTGTTAAGTATTTGAATAAATACGTCCCCAGTTGCAAAAGATGTTATGAGTGACCTGAATAAAACTAAATCTTTCAAACTTGCATCGATTAATAAAGAACAGGCAGGGAAACAACCCCTATAAATCCGGTATTCTGATGTTGAACCACATCTGATCGCTTTTACTGGTACTTTCATTCAGGTTACCCAAAATTCAGATCGGACACAACAATTAAACCGGCTATACCCGACCATCGAAGTTTAATTCTATATGGTTCTATTGTGAGGACCGATGGCCATTATCTAACACCATAGCTAATACGATAACTATGAACTATAAATCGATCTTGAATTATTTTATAAACAGGAGCACCAATGCTTCGGCTGAAGCTTTCAATGCTAAAATAAAAGCGTTCAGAGCACAGTTTAGAGGAGTGAAAAATGTAGAATTCTTCCTTTATAGATTAACTACAATTTTTGCATAAACACAACCATTGGGTATGATCCACTTTCACAATGCTTTTTATAAGGTAACATAAACTGTATTAATGAGTTATCGTAGTTCGTTGGTGTTTGAAGAGAAGCTCCTTTGCATAAACACAACTTTTGAGATTGATCCAATTCCAGGATGATCCAAAAAACTCAAACCCAGAAAACAAAAAAGCCTTCAAAATTAATTTCGAAGGCCTATTGGGTGGAAGACCGGGTTCGAACCGGCGACCTCTGGAACCACAATCCAGCGCTCTAACCAGCTGAGCTACAACCACCATCTTTATTGCGGATGCAAATGTATAATATTATCCGGTTTTACAAAAGATTTTTTAATAAAAATTTACACCAGATCACTTAAACTATTGACTCCCAAATATCTTTCCACTGTGAATCCTTCGGCATGTTCTACACCAATTAACCTGCCCAGATCCCTGGCTCTATAGTTTACGCTGTCAAAAAAGTTAACACTACTGATTGGTGTCTGGGGTTCTTCACTACCTGGGTCGAAAAATTGAGATGAATAGGCCTTTATAGCCTCTATTTTTTTATCGATAAAACCAGACACATCTACCACAAAATCCGGCTTTATATTTTTCCATTGAATGTAATGGTATACAAACTTTGGGCGCCATGCCTCCTGCCACTGATCATCTCCATCGAACTTTGTATCAATTTTTCTGAGTCCGCTCAAAAAACATGCATCACTTACTAATTTGCTTCCCTTTGCATGATCTATGTGCCTGTCGTCAATGGCATTACACAATACGATTTCCGGGCGATATTTACGTATCATCTTAATGATCTCCAACTGGTGCACTTTGTCATTTACAAAAAACCCGTCGGAAAATTCCATATTTTCCCGGGCACTGACTCCCAATATTCTTGCTGATGCCGATGCTTCTTTATCTCTTATTTCGGCAGATCCTCTGGTTCCCAGTTCTCCACGGGTTAAATCGACAACTCCAACTTTTTTTCCAAAGGATATTTCTTTTGCAATAGTAGCTCCGCATCCTAATTCTACATCATCCGGATGGCTACCAAATGCCAATATATCTAATTTCATTTATTATAAAAATTATGTCGTAACTGTTTGCTTTTTAACTTTTGCCAGGGCTTGTTCTATGTCTGCTATTATATCGTCTTTATGTTCTATTCCTACAGAAAACCGGAGTATGTTTTCTGAAATCCCCATAGCTGTCCTTTCTTTCGAGCTTAATAAGGCGTGAGATGTTTTTGCAGGTGACAAGATTGTGCTTTCAACCCCGGCCAGGCTCATCGAAGGTTTTATTAATTTTAACTTGTTGACAAATGCTACCGGGTCTATATCTTCTATCAATTCAAAAGACATCATTCCGCCAAATCCTTTCATTTGTTCCCTTGCCAGCTCATAATCGGGATGGGATTTAAGGCCCGGATAATACACTTTTACAACTTCCGGCAACTTTTTAAGGTGCTTGGCTATTCGTCTCGCATTCCTGTTTTGGGCCTTTACTCGTATTCCAAGTGTTTTTATACTGCGCTCTAATAACCAAACTGTATAATCGCTCAGGCTCCCGCCCAGATTCTTTGCCAGGCTGTGAATCTCCTTAAGATGCTCTTTAGAGCCACAGACCGCTCCGGCTAAAATATCAGAATGCCCTCCCAGATATTTTGTTGCACTATGGATTACAATATCGATCCCAAAATCGACAGGGTTCTGATTCACCGGACTGGCAAAAGTATTATCTATCATTGACACCAGGTTGTATTTCCTGGCCAGATTTGCCACCATTTGAATATCTACAATTGTTAACAAAGGGTTGGAGGGGGTTTCTATATACAGAACTTTGGTATTGGGCTTGATGGCGTTTTTAAAGTCTTGCTCTTCGACACCAGCAGTAAAGGTATACGCTATGCCAAATTTATCAAACTCTTCTACTATCAGATTATGTGTGCCGCCATACAATTGATTTTGCATAACTACATGATCCCCTTTGCCCAAAAAAGCCAATAAGGAAGTACTTATTGCAGCCATTCCACTACCAAAGATCAATGCCGTCTCAGCATGTTCCAAAGCTGCTATCTTCTTGGCCAGCCCTCTCTGGTTTGGCGTGTTGAAATAGCGTGGATATTGTTTGATCTCTACATTTTCATAGGCATACGAGGTACTCATATATAGTGGCGACACAGCTCCTTTAAATTGCTCGTCCTTCAATTCGCCAATATGAGTACAAACAGTATTGAGCTTTAAGTTTTTTGCCTTCATGTATGTATTATTGTTATAGATTATCAGGTTATGATGTTACTATTGATTGTTTTTTATTCTTCAATCCAATCTACGATCTTTTCGTCTATTGGTAGTGTTTTGGGATCAATTACCTCTACCAGATGCCCTTCTTTATCGATCAGGTATTTTTGAAAATTCCATTGTACTTCCGAATCTTTTAACCCATTTTTATCCTTTTGAGTTAAAAACCGGTATACAGGATGCATATCGTCTCCTTTTACCGATATTTTAGACATCATAGGGAAGGTTACTCCATAGTTCTTCTTACAAAAAGCAGCTATTTCATCATCGGAACCCGGTTCTTGTCCTCCAAAGTTATTGGCGGGAAACCCAACAATAATAAAATTGTCATTTTTATAGGTATCGTATAATTCCTGAAGATTTTCGTACTGCGGGGTTAAACCACATTCACTGGCCGTATTCACAATCATGATCTTTTTACCTTTCAGAGAAGCAAAATCAAATGAATCTCCGTATAAATCTTCTACTTTAAACTGGTAAATATCTTCTTTTTGCATCGTTTGCTCTTTATTTTCTGCCACTTTCCGGACAGATTCTTTCTGTTTATCTTTTGATTTACAACTCACTATAAGCACCACCACAATGGCTAAAACTAGTCTTTTCATTTTTGTTTTATTTTTCCTTAAAGTTAAGAAATATGGTGCAAGGTTCAAGATGAATAACAAAAGTTTATTACTGCATGAAATCAATGCCGGGAAAACCTATGTAAATTTCTTAAAAGGCTATTAATAACGGGGAAAAATCGTTAAAATAAATAAAAATACACTTATTGCACGTATGAAATAGCTTATGTTTAAAGCTGTAATCTCTAACCGGCAAACATGTTCAAGCAGCAATTTTTACTGATTATTATTTTTTTACCCTTATTTTCATTCACTCAAAATTTATCCGGGATTATTTATGATGAAAGTTCCAGACTAGCCGGGATTAAAGTAGTAAACCTCACAAACGGTAAAACTGTTTATTCAGGAGAAAACGGGAATTTTGCCATAAAAGCCAAAATAAACGACAGCATCCTGTTCAGTTCCTATAATCATGAGCTAAAGTCATTAAACATTGAATCCGGACATCTAAACGACATACAGGTAATTGTGCTGAAGAAAAGAATACATGAATTGCAGGCTGTTGAGCTTACTGAAAAATTTATCCCCAAAAATATTGATATAGATGAGTACAATAAGAACATAACTCAACAACTAAAAGAAGATATGAAACGGGATCCATTAAAATACGGACTTACGCCTGATACCAACCTGGATCTAATAAAAGCAGCCTCTTTACTGATAGGCCTGTTTAAAAAAAGTAAAGAGGCTACACAAAAATACATCTCATTCAGATCATTAGACTCTTTATTTAAAAATCATACCCTATTCAACGAAAAACTACTTTCTAAAAGTTTAAGAATTGCCCCTGATCAGAAGAATCTTTTTTTATTCTTTTGTGAAAATCAACAAATCAATGATGAACTCCTGAAAACAGAAAACCACTTCTTGCTTTTAGATCGATTGGTCGAGATCAGCAAGGAGTACAAGAAAGAGCTTACTTCAGGCGAAAAGCAATAATAAATATCTTAGGCAAGATACTATGCTATCTTTAAATATTTCAGCATTTTTGCAGTTGACAAAGAGATTTTGGTTAGAAGGCAACTTCTAGAGTAACAGTCGAAATGGCTTCTTTAACTAATTTAACACCATGCAATTACTACAATACGTTATAAAGCATTCGCAACTACCCGAAAAAGGGGTTGCAAACACTATAAAACTTTTAGAGGAAGACAGTACCATTCCTTTTATATCGAGATACCGAAAAGAAATGACCGGAAACCTCGATGAGGTACAGATTTCAACTATCTCCAAGCTAAAGCAAGGTTTTGAAGAGCTGGAAAAACGTAAACAGGCTATCTTAAAAGCGATAACAGAGCAAGAGGCTTTAACCGAAAATCTGCAACAGAAGATCGAACTGGCGGAAACTTTAACCCAGCTGGAAGACCTCTATCTGCCTTATAAAAAGAAAAGGACCACCAAGGCTTCAAAGGCAAGAAGTAAAGGGCTGGAACCCCTGGCTAAAATTATTATGAAACAGCAGGACGATCATATTGAGCTAACGGCAAAACGCTACAAAAATGATCAGGTGAACACTGCCGAAGAGGCCTTACAAGGGGCCCGTGATATTATAGCGGAATGGATCAATGAAAATGAATGGGTTCGCAATAAATTAAGGCATCTTTACACCAGAAAGGCCATTATTACGAGTAAGGTTATCAAAGATAAAAAGGATAGTGATGACGCGCTAAAGTTTCAACAATATTTTGACTGGAACGAGCCGTTACACCGGGCGCCTTCGCACCGTTTACTGGCCATGCTTCGTGCCGAAAATGAAGATATCGTCCGTATAAAAATAGAAGTTGATAAAGAAGAAGCGATCGGTATTATAGACAATATCATTATAAAAACGGATGTTGAGAGCAGTACCAATCAGGTGTTTATCGCCATTGAAGATGCTTTTAAACGCTTGTTAGACCCTGCAATCTCGAATGAAGTATTAAAAGAAGCCAGGCAAAAAGCCGATGAAGCAGCCATACAGGTTTTCTCTTCCAACTTACGTCAACTACTTTTAGCGGCTCCTCTTGGGGAGAAGCGTATTCTGGCCATCGATCCTGGTTTTAAAAGCGGTTGCAAAGTGGTTTGTTTGGATGAGAATGGCGACTTAAAACACAACGAGAACATATACCCACATCCACCACAGCGGGAAACGACCCAGGCTATGAAAAAGGTAAGATCGCTGGTGAATGCCTATAATATTGAAGCCATTGCGATCGGTAACGGAACTGCATCGAGGGAAACGGAAGCTTTCATAAAAAAAACAGGTTTCGACAGGGATCTTCAGGTTTTTGTAGTGAACGAAGCAGGGGCTTCTGTTTATTCAGCCTCCAAAATAGCCCGTCAGGAGTTTCCAGGTTACGATGTGACAGTACGTGGTGCTGTTTCTATTGGCCGCCGTTTAGCGGATCCGCTGGCTGAATTGGTAAAAATCGATCCAAAATCGATTGGGGTCGGCCAGTACCAGCACGATGTAGACCAAACCAAATTAAAAGAAGAACTCGATATGGTAGTCATGAGCTGCGTAAACTCCGTTGGTGTTAATGTGAACACAGCCTCTGCCCCACTACTAAGTTATGTATCAGGTATCGGAACCGGACTGGCTGAAAATATAGTTAAATACCGCTCAGAAAACGGGAGTATACAAACTCGAAAAGAATTGCTGAAAGTTCCCAGGCTTGGCACTAAAGCTTTTGAACAAAGTGCTGCTTTTTTAAGGATCGCGAATGCTGAATATCCGTTAGACAACTCGGCAGTACACCCGGAAAGCTATGCTATTGTAGAGCAAATGGCAAAAGACAAAAAAGTGTCTTTGGATAAGTTGGTTGGAAACAAGGAGCTCATACAAAAAATCGATCTTCAGAAATACACTACCGAAACAGTTGGGTTGCCTACGCTTACAGATATTGTTAAAGAGCTTGAAAAACCGGGGCTAGATCCGAGGAAAAAAGCTAAGGTCTTTGAATTTGATCCGGGTTTAAGAACTATTGACGATGTTAAAGCAGGGATGAAAATTCCGGGTATTGTCAACAACATCACTAATTTTGGATGCTTCGTCGATATCGGTATTAAAGAAAGTGGCTTGGTGCATATCTCGAAACTTGCCAATGAATTTATCAGCGATGTCAATTCGGTAGTACAACTACATCAGCATGTAGAGGTCAAAGTAATTGAGGTTGACATCGTTAGAAAAAGAATACAATTATCCATGATTGATTAAAAATAACGCCCCTTCTCTGGCTTGAAGGGGGTTATTTAAAGGTCTCAAAAAAAGTTTCAAAATCTTCATCTTTACTTAAATACAATTTTTTTCTCAGACGATGCCTGGCAACTTTAACAGAACTCAAGGAAATACCAAATAAAGTAGCTATATGTTGTGATGTAAACTTTAATTTAATAAGTGAGCACAATTTTATTTCTCGCTCAGACAATTCCGGATGCTGCGTTTTCAAGCTTTTTATAAAAGTCGGGTGCAGTTGATTAAACAATGTGTAAAAATCCTCCCAATCCTTATCAAACCTCAGACTATCGTCTATCATACTTACGATTGCAGAAGTTTGTATCTTTTGCGGTTTTGGGTTGCTCTTGGCTTTCACAAGCATTTCTTTAATCCCAATAAGCAAATCATTCTTTTGTAGCGTTCGCAAGGTATAATTCGTAAGTTCCTCTATTTTAAAATTAAGTTCTTCTCTAAGTCTTTTGCGATGCAGTTCTTGGTTTTTTTTCTCGGCTTCAAGCAGGGCCAGATCTTTCTTAAAAGCTTCCTCTTCCTGACGCTTAATTTCTTTTGTTTTTTCTTTTACCAAAAATTCAAGCCTGTTTCTTTGTGCTTTGATATAGCGATCTCTCCAAACAAACAAGAATATGATTCCTGTAAACACAAACATCAATAACCCAAGTCTTACTACTCCCATTTGAAAAAAAGAAGGCTTAACAACTATTTTTAGCATTGCTTCCTGAACATCCTCTGTATTGCTTTCCGGATTTACTTTTATACGAAGAAGGTAATTGCCCGGGGCAAGATTGGCAAAAGTCAGAATGTTTTGCTTTTGTATACTCTGCCAGTTATCATTCAGCCCTTCAAGCATAAATACGAAAGAATTTTTTTCTGAGGTCCAATAATCTGACGTTGCAAAATGTACCGATATCAAGTCATTATCGGGAAGCATCATCACCTCAGGAATTTCTTCTTCGTTGTTGGCTATCACTGAAAAAGGTATTTCTTCAAATGTTTTATTTTCCAACAACCTTAACTTGGTAATAAAAATTTTAGGGGACAGCGAATCAAATACCATCTTCGAAGGATTAAAATAGGTTAACCCGTTACTGTTTCCCATATACATTGTATCATTTACCAATAGAGCCTTTCCTCCATTAAAGCCATGTATTCCATGTTCTATATCAAAGTTCTCTATTTGCCAATCAGGGGAGATCTTACTTAACCCTGAATTTGTACTCAACCATGCATTTTTATCATTATCGATATTAATCCCCCTGATAATTTCTCCATTCAAACCTTCATCAGCCCCTATTCTCTTAAAATTTTTCTTTTCTCTTGAATAAACATTCAAGGCTCCCCCATAGGTACCTATCAATATTGATAAATCCTCGTTCCCTGCTATTGAAACAATATTATCACAGCTCAACGAAGTACTGTCATCAACATCAAAAAAGAATTTTTCGAACTTATCATTCTCTTTATGATATATATTTAATCCATCCCTGGTACCTATCCACATATCGCCTTTAACATCGTTATACAATGCCTTAACAGTATTGGAAGTTAACCCTTCTGCACCTCCTTTTTGAATTGATTTTATGAGATTCAGGTCTGTGTCATAAATATAAATCCCCGAATTACACCCGAGCCATATACGACCTTCATCATCTTTTTCTATAGCAAAAGTCCCTCGTGTATGATCCTGTTTAGGAAAAGCTATAAATTTATCTTTTTCAGGGTCGTATATGTTTAAAACATTCCAATATGTTCCAATCCAAATCCTGCCTTTAGGGTCTTCAAAAAGCGATATTATAATATTACCATTTAAATCTGTTTGAGAATCAGGGTCATCGATAAAAACTTTTGTTCTTCCGCTTCGGGGATCATACATCCTTAATCCGTTCCTGCCCGCAGAAACCCATAAATTTCCCTTTTTGTCTTTTAAAACCACAGACCCCTGCTGGTCGTTTTTAGGAAATTTGAGTTTCACAGGTGAGATATTATTCAGAACTAATTCATTTTTAAAATAACTGACGCCGCCATGTATCGTTCCGACCCAAATAATATCACCATACCCCTGGGTTATATATGAAATTGAATTGTCCGGTATTGAGTAATTAGGAATAGCCAGGCTATTTATATAGGAAAAAGTATCTTCATCAATCTGATATAAATTAAGCCCTCCACTGTCGGTACCGATCCATAAATTGTTTTGTTTATCTACGTATAATGATAAAATGATGTTATCGTTAATACTTTTTGATACGTCGTTATTATTGCTCTTGTAATAATGTTTATAATCCCTGGTTGCAGGATTAAATCGGAAAAGCCCGTTTCCTGAGGTTCCGATCCATAACTGGTTTTGATCGTCGAAAACGATAACCTGAATCGCAGATTCGTTTTTTGTTTTTGCAAACCCGGTCGTAACCAGCCGGTTGTCTGAAACCTGTAATAACCTTCCATCATTTGTGCCTAACCATAGGTTTCCATCAGCATCTTTTGCCATAGTTTTCATGTAAAGCCTCTTGCCATTGGTATCTTTATACGAATAAAATGTAGTTTTAAAATCATTGGTTTCTGAAAACCTAATAACGTATCCATGAGAATTGATTATCAAAAGACTGCCATCATCGGCCTCTAAAATTTCGAAAATATCTGATTTAAGGGCTTCGTTTAATTTAGGATCTATTGATTCCCAATAGTCGAATCTGTCCGTACCGGAATTATATTTATAGAGCCCGAACTCTGTAGCCGCCCAAAGCTGTCTCCTGGAATCTTCATACAACATGTTTACTACAGCCGCAGTACCATTACTCAAAGAATACTTTTTAACTTCATTCCCGTCAAGCTTGTTAACCCCCAAACTAGTTGCTATCCAAACGGTTCCTTTATCGTCTTGTACAATGCTCTTTATTAAATTATCATAGAGCCCGGTATCCTTATTAACATACTTAAACCGAATATGCTGTCCTGTAACCTTACAAGAGAAAAGAATAAAAAACAGAAATAAAGCACTTAACCTGACGAAACTCATTATGTAATTTTTAACATTTTTAAAAAAGGTATATATAATCAACATAAAACTCTTTAAAACAACATTATACAATGATACTATTTATTTAAAAAACACCTGCTATGTAACCTAAATGAAATATAAATGTAACCTAAATGTATACCCAAACACCCTGTTCGTCTAGAATTTATTGATATAAGTTTGGACATGCACTACTCAAAAACCATATTGTTTTATTAGCTGCTAAGACCAAATGACTTTTTAACCAATAATTTTTTATGTATGAGAACTAAACTATTTAACAAGGGAGTATTGTTGCCCAAGAATCGTTTTTTAAAGGGGCCGGTCTATACTTTGGCTTTACTGTTATGCGCTTCTGTGTATGGTTTTAACCACACTGTACTCAAAGAGAATCATCTTAAAAACAACACCCGCTTTCAAACTAATATTTCGGGTAAAATAACCGATGAAGAAGGAATCGCTATTCCCGGTGTGAGTGTTGTTATCAAAGGAACTAACATAGGTGTTGCAACCGATTTTGATGGAATATTTAATCTTTCGGCGCCAAACCCAAATGCAATTCTGATAGTTAGCTCTGTAGGATTCAAAACTCAGGAAGTTCCAATAAATGGAAGAACGAATATTGATATTATCTTAATTACCGAAACATCTACCCTGGACGAGGTTGTCGTGGTGGGTTATGGAACGCAAAAAAAACTGAATGTTACCGGTGCTGTATCAAGCATTAAAGCCGACGATGTTGTTTCAATACCCGCAACCAATGTGAAGGATTTGATGATTGGTCAAGTACCGGGGTTAATTACCAATCAAAATCCGTCATTACCGGGTCAAGGTAATGTTTCTTTAAGTATAAGGGGGTTTGGAGAGCCTTTGGTTATTGTCGACGGTATTGAATCTTACTTTGACAGATTAGATCCAAACGATATCGAATCTATTACTGTTTTGAAAGATGCATCAGCTGCTATCTACGGGGCCCGAGCCGGTAATGGGGTCATCCTGGTAACCACAAAAAGAGGAAAAGAAGGGAAGTCCAGTTTCAATTATCATGGTTATTACGGATTACAACAGCGACTGACTTTTCCTGAACAGGTAAATGCTTCCGATTTTATCCAGACAGGTAGAAATGCTGTTTTTAATACTCAATATGACCCGGCAAACCCTAATCAGGATATTAATTATGGTACTTTATTTACAGAAGAGAACCTGGAGCTCTATAGCTCTGGTCAGAAGCCAAGTTATAGCTGGGTAGACGGGCTACTTCGAAATTCGGGGTCTCCCCTGTCAAGCCATAATTTCAGTTTGAGGGGTGGCAGCGAAAATGTAAAGTATTTTACTTCTGTAGGTACATTAAGTCAGCAAGGAATCTTTAATGGCGATTATCAATATAATAAAATGACCGTAACCAACAATCTGGATGTTGACATTACCGACGAGTTAGGAATGAGCCTTACCAGTCAATACATCGATCAAGACAGGGACTATGCATCGGGAAGCCTGGGTGAAATCTGGAATGAGCTTCGTACCTCTCAGCCCATATATGCTTATGAACTTCCGGATAAAGACAGAGCTCCTTATACAGGATTCAGCCAAAGGAACCCCGTAGCCAGGTCACAAAAAAAGTTTGCCGGGTACAATAAAACAAAAGTTGAAACGCTTACCGCTGCACTTGAGCTAAAATACAGTCCGAAATTTTTAGAAGGCCTTACGCTGGGAGCAAAGACCAACGTCAGGTTGAGAACAATAAGCAATGAAACCTTAAATCAGCCGTACGACGTCTGGAGTTACGATCCTGCCGCTGTAACTGAAGATTTTGACGGATATACGAAAGAAGCTACCATTTTAACTAATTCATTCAGTAAATCAGTGAATGGCGGTGACGGACCAAGAAGGAGGATCTTATCGAGATTATATGGTCAGTTTGACAATACATTTAATGATCATCAAATCGGGCTTCTTGTTTTTGGTGAAAAAGAAGACAATACATACAATTCTCTCGGGGCTTCCAGAAGAGATTTACTTACTACGCAAATCCCTCAGATAAACGGCCCTGAAGATCTGACATCAACCTCTGGTACCGGAAGAGACATAGAGTACACCCGTGTTAGTTTTGCAGGAAGGCTGAATTACAATTACAAAGAAAAATACCTGTTCGAAGCCACATTACGTGCCGATGCCAGTTCTAAATTCGGAACAGATGTCAGGTGGGGATATTTTCCTTCTGTAATGGCAGGTTGGAATATTGCCAAAGAAGACTTTTTAAACAGTACTTCTGTCGATGAACTTAAGTTAAGATTAAGTTATAGTGAAACAGGTATCGATAATAATGTCAGCAACACGGCATTTGACTTTTTAACCGGTTATGAAGAATTGAATGACATTTATATTATTGATGGTGAATATGTTCCCGTTATCAGAACTGCCGGTATTGTTAACCCTAACATTACCTGGGAAGAAACAACCTTATACAATGCCGGCCTGGATCTCTCGTTGTTCAAAGGGAAGCTGTATGCAAATTTAGATGTCTTTTACAGGAAAAGGGAAGGTCTTTTAAGAAGACCATTGGTTAGCCTTCCTAATACTTTCGGTGCCAACCTGCCACTTGTTAATACTGATAGCAGGAGTAACAGAGGTTTTGATGCTGCTTTGGGATACAGAACACAAATTAATGACTTTAAGATCGACCTCAATGCCGGAATAGGTTTTTCCCGCGAAAAATACGAAGACTACTTAGAAGAAATTGACGAAACCGATCCGGTACAGGTGAAATTTGACCAACGCTCCGGAAGATGGGTAAACAGATGGTTTGGTTACAAATCCAACGGCTTGTTCAATACCCAGCAAGAAGTAGACGATTACTTGTCTCAATACACCATCGAAGGAGGTACCGCCGGCCTTAATGGTACGCCTAAAGTCGGAGATATTCGTTATTCAGATCTCAATGGCGATAATATAATTGACAGGGCAGACAGATACCAAATGGGATACGGATCCAATCCGGAAATAACATACTCTCTAAACACCAGGTTTTCTTATAAAAACTTCTCCCTTTCAATGCTATGGCAAGGAGCTTCCAGGTTTAATGTCAACGTCAATGGTTTGTTAAGAGCGCCTTTCTCAAATGAACAAGTGCCTCTTACCTTACACACAAAATATAGCTGGACACAAGATCCTTCAAACCCAGGAATTGGAAACAACCCCAATGCACAACTACCTGCTTATGAAAGAAGCGGGAGCAGGCAATGGAATAATGCCGCGTCTGATTTCTGGTTAAAAGACGGAACATATTTTAGATTAAAAACTGCCAATTTATCTTACAATTTACCAAAAGAAGTAATTAAAACTATTGGCTTTACTAAAGTACTGTTCTATGTATCGGGAGACAATCTAATTACTTTTTCAAACCTGGGCATTTACAAAAATGCCATTGATCCGGAAGAGTCTTCAGCCCCAAATGCGTTTAATGCACCTTTACTCAGAACTTATTCGTTTGGGGTACAGCTAGGCTTATAGAGCTGTACTCAGAAGCATTTATTGTTGTCTAAAATTAAACATAAAGAGATGAAAAATATATTTTTAATCATGATAATAGCAGCTTTATTTACAGGCTGCGATAAAGATCTTACCAAAGAACCCAACTTTATTTCTGAGGATGTGGTTTTTGAAGATGAAAACCTTACCGAAGCTTATTTAGCAAAAATATATGAAGCTATCAGATTTCAAGATTTAGGTGGAGAAGGCAATAATGCAATGGGACTCATTGCTGCGGTCGGGGCAGAACATACTGCTTTCGCCAATTGGCAAACACCTAATCAGGCTGTTTTAAGGACATATTCTGAAGAAAACGGTGGCGGGTCTTTAACTTATTGGCCGTATGGTAATATCAGGGATGTAAATTACCTGCTTGAGAATATTGAAAACAGTATTTCTTTTACCCGGGACTATATAAATGCAAAAATAGCTGAAGCCAGATTTTTAAGAGCTTATATGTACTTTGAGTTGGTCAGACGTTACGGCGGGGTTCCCATAGTGACAAAGGTTCAAAATGATACTGACCCGACTGAGGAACTCTACCCCTCCCGAAATACCGAAAAGGAAGTGTACGACTTTATTTATAACGAGATAAATGACATCTTGCCGTTATTTCCAGATGCTAAAAGTGGTGTTAACGGTCGGGCCGATAAATTTACTGCCCTGGCATTACAAAGTAGAGCTATGCTTTATGCTGCCAGCATTGCAATGTTTGGTGAGATGCAACTTGAAGGAATTGTTGGAATTGCAGCTACTGAAGCAAATACGTATTACCAAAGAAGTTATGACGCGTCTCAAAAAATCATAAATGAGGGGGGGTATGTTTTATACGATAAAAGCGATGATAAAGTTGAAAATTATATTCAACTGTTTTTAGATGAAGAAAATGACGAAGTCATATTTGCAAAAGTATTTGAACCTTTTGTAAAAGGCCATTCTTTCGATAACCTGGCAACCCCACAAGGTTTCAGCGCTTCATGGAATTCCAACTATCCGGTGTTCTACGATTTTGTAGAACTCTACGGTTTTGTAGAAGGGAGCCCCATTACTGGCGTATCAAGAGATGAGCTAACTGATGAAAATTCCTGGGATATCAATGAATTTTTCGGGATGCGCGATCCCCGGTTCAGAGCATCGGTATATTATCCGGAATACGAATGGCAAGGCGGTACAGTCTATTTTCACGTTAGCACGACTTATACGAATACTAACGGGGAGGTTGTTACGGTAAACAGCGGTACTCTGGACAGAGACGGAACGCCATGGCCGGCTGCTGCTCCGCCTCGAAACGTACGAAACACTTCCCTTTTAGTCAGAAAAAAAGTAGATGAGTCAAATACAAACCCGATCGCAAATGCTTCAGGCCAGAATTTTTATGTTTTCAGATATGCTGAAATATTACTCAACCATGCTGAAGCGGCTTTTTACCTAGACAAAAAAGACGAGGCTCTAACCGATCTTAATGCTATAAGAAACAGGGCAGGAGTACCGGCATTGATGAGCGTATCAGAAGACAACCTGAGAAATGAACGACAGGTAGAACTTGCATTTGAAGAACACCGCTACTGGGATTTAAAAAGATGGAGAATCGCTCAGGAAAAAATGGATGGAGTAAGAATGAAAGGCTTAACTTTTAAATATAATTTAGATACCGACAGATATATGATTACCCTTAAAAATGCAGAAAGTGTAACGAGATCGTTTGGTATGGAACGCTATTATTTACCGATACATCTTGATTGGATAAACACCAACCCTAATCTAATTCAGAATCCAGGTTATTAATAATAGTCCTCATCATTCATACAAGGTTTTAAACTAGAAAACTTAGTTAAATTTGGTTGGTCAAGGCAATTTCCCTTTAAAAGAACGAACAACTCTTCACAAAGGGAATTGTCTTCTATCTCTCATCTGTAAATCCCCCTTTATCATTAAACATATGAACAGGAAAGAATACCTTAAAACCATGTTTTTAGGACTAGCCTCGATACCCATGGCTGGAAATACTCAAATATGGCAAAATGAATCAAAAGTTAAAGCTGATAAAAACAGTGTGTTATCCGTAAAAAGCAGCTGGGAAAGGTGGCCGGATATAAATTGGACAGGTCCGGGTTTTTGGGGTAACCGGTTGCAGGACTGGCAAATAAGGAATGGGAAAGTAGCGTGTGTTGTATGTGGTGCCAACAGAACTCTCCATCAACTTCAATATCAGTTAGGTAAACACCCTGGAGATTTTTCAACCAGTATCACTATAGAGCTTACTGCCAAGACAAACAGTTTAAAGGACAGAATTGGCTTTAGAATCGGCGCTAAAGCCGGAGATTATCCTTGCCCGGTAACGTTTCAAGATTATCGAAGAGATGCCATTTTTGGGAAAGGTTTAGAAGCTGGCATATACACTAATGGAAATATATTCATAGGCGATAAAACCGGAAGCATCCCCATAGACCCCAACGTCCCTGTTCGGTTAACATTAAATGCCAGGAAAAACAACGACACATACAATGCAGAGTTCTATGCTGTTAGCACATTAAACAACAACATCCTAGACAGGATAGAACTTAAAAACATTTCGTCACAAGACCTGGTAGGCAACATCGCATTATTATCAGATTTCACTTCTAATAAAGAAGAAAAAGACACTCCGGCAGGCTTCTTTTATGACTGGAATATTTCAGGAAAGAAATTAAAAGCCTCACTTCAACAAACATTTGGCCCAATTTGCTTCTCACAATATACACTACATGAAGGGGTTCTTAAAATGACGACTCAGTTAGCTCCTGTTGAAAAAATTAAAAATCATAAGGTTATATTGCAGGTTTTTAAACATAATAAATGGGAGACAATTGCACAATCAGTAATAGACCCTCTTTCACGCACAGCTCATTTCAGAAAAAACAAATGGAACGAAAACAAGGATATTCCCTATAAGGTAGTACTTGAGCTTCCTTTAAAAGACAATATTGAAAAATACTCTTATGAAGGTATTATTGCCGCTAATCCGGTTTTTAACGATCAATTAAAAGCGGCCGTCTTTAGTTGCAATTGCCATTATGGATTCCCAAATAATGAAGTTGTAGAAAATACTTTAAAACATCGTCCTGACCTGGCGCTTTTTCTTGGAGATCAGTTTTATGAAAATCACGGGGGGTTCAGGTATCAGAAAGGACCATTGGAAAAATCTATTTTGGATTATTTACACAAATGGTATATGTTCGGCTGGTCGTACCGGGATATTTTCAAAAATATTCCATCGGCTTTTCTTCCTGACGATCACGATGTCTATCATGGTAATGTATGGGGTGAAGCAGGAAAGAAAGCTTCTGTTAATAAAGGATGGGGATATAATTCTCAGGACGGCGGCGGATATAAAATGCCCGCAGCATGGGTAAACGTCGTTCAGAAAACACAAACCAGCAACCTTCCGGATCCTTATGATGCAACACCTGTTAAACAGCATATTGGTGTTTATTATACACATTGGAATTACGGTAACATCAGTTTTGCTATCCTGGAAGATCGCAAATTTAAATCCGCTCCAAAAAATGTACTCCCTCCGGAAGCAAAAGTAATGAACGGTTTTATCCAAAATCCGGATTTTAACATTAAGGATCATTCACATATAGAAGCAGCCCTATTGGGCGAAAGACAAATCCGTTTTTTAGATGATTGGACCACCAATTGGAACGGAGCACAAATGAAAGCTGTCATTTCACAAACCACTTTTTGTACTTTACAAACCTTGCCAAAAGGTACAATGATAGACGAAGTTAACCCCAGGCTTCCAATACCGGAAAAAGGTCATTATATACCAGATGATATGCCAATGGCCGATATGGATTCTAACGGATGGCCTCAAAAAGGCAGGAATAAAGCCATCGAAACGATTCGCAAATCATTTGCCTTTCATATAGCAGGTGATCAGCATTTACCGGCTACCATACAGTATGGCGTAGACGAATACGGGGATTCCGGTTTTGCATTCGCCGCACCGGCTCTTAATAATATCTGGCCGCGACGGTGGTGGCCACCCTTAAGTCATGGTCATAAACCACTACTGGGAAGACCCTTATATACCGGTGATTTTGACGATGCCTTTGGCAATAAACTGACTGTAGTATCTGCCGCGAACCCATATAAAACGCATAAAAAACCTTCTGTTATTTACGATCGGGTCACAGGTTATGGAATTATTGTTTTTGATAAAACGAAACGGGAAATTAAAATTGAATGCTGGCCAAGATATGTAAATCCATCAATCAATCCGGATGGTCAATACGACGGATGGCCTATCGTAATAAAACAAGATCAAAACTATGGCAAGAAAGCAAAAGGATGGATGCCCGGGTTGCAATTTGTGAACGTTTCAAACCCTGTAATAGAACTATACGACGAAAAAGACATACTTGTTTATAGCCTGAGAGTCAATAGCAAATCTTTCACCCCTAAAACTTTTTCATTGAAAAATCACCGGCTTATAATTCGGAATCCGGAAACCGGTTTTTTTAAAGAAATTAAAGATATCAGTGCTTCGAAAGAACAGAACAGGCGTATACAAATTTAAATTATCCGGAATTATTGATCATAAACGCCTTTATACCTTAAAAATCATACATAACAACAATTCCGTATTTTATTATAACTATAATTTAAAAACCGAGACTCTTTATCTCAAGAGTCTCGGTTTCTGTACCAGTCAAGAACCAGGTTAAACTTTTACCAGCTTCCATTTACCTTTTTTAAACCAATAGATCGCAACCAGGGCTATCAGCGATTCGGCAAGCATAATTCCCCAAAAAACACCTTTTGGTCCCCAGTCAAAAGAAAGCGCTGCTATATAAGCGAACGGTAACTGAAACATCCAGAAACAGAAAAAATTAATAATGGTAGGTGTTCTGGTATCCCCTGCTCCGTTAAAAGCATTTGTTATAGTCATCCCGTAGGCATATAGCACATAGCCTGCAGCAACTATCCGTAAGCTCATGGCTCCGTATTTTACCACTTCCGGCACGTCACTAAACCATCCGATTATGGTATTTGCAAAAAACAAATACAGCAACGAAACCAGAATCATAAAATAAGCATTGTACTTACTGGTCTTCCATACGGAAACCTCTGCCCTGTCCGGCTGATTCGCTCCCAGGTTTTGTCCGACCAGGGTTGCCGCGGCATTACTCATACCCCATGAGGGCATTATAGTAAACATCATAATCCGGATGGAAATGGTGTAACCTGCCAATACTTCACTACCAAACTCACTAATAATCCGCATCAGGAAGATCCAGCTTGATGTTCCTATTATGAATTGCCCGATTCCTCCCAGAGATACTTTAATCAGGTTCAGCATTACCTTCGTTCTGACCACCAGGTCTCTATAGGCCAACTTAATACGTGTTGCTCCATAAAACAATACAAATAACTGAAAAATAACTGCAGTTCCACGGCCGATTGTGGTCGCTATTGCTGCTCCGGCAACACCGTATGCCGGAACAGGGCCAAACCCGAATATTAAAATGGGGTCCAGTATAATATTAAGACCATTAGACAGTACCAGTGCCCACATGGCCATAGAGGCATTCCCTGCCCCCCTAAAAATTGCATTAATCAGGAACAAAAGTACTATGGTTATATTTCCTCCGAACAAGATTTGTGTATACCTGTAGCCTTCTTCAATCAAATCGGTTTCTCCTCCCATAAGAGCCAAAATTTCTTTGGGAAAAGAAATCCCTATAATACTTACCACAACGGCAACGATACTCCCCAATAAGATTATCTGAACTGCTGCCTGATTCGCTCCTGCATTATCCTTTTCCCCGATCCGACGTGCAACAACTGCCGTCGCAGCCATACTAAGTCCGACAGCTACAGCATATACTAAAGTAATTACCGATTCGGTAAGTCCGACCGTAGCAACAGCATTCGTACTTACCCGTGATACATAAGCTATGTCTACTAAGGCAAAAACCGATTCCATACACATTTCCAATATCATTGGTATGGAAAGCATAAATATTGCCTTACGGATGCTTCCCCGGGTATAGTCCATTTCTTTACCTGAAACAGCATCTTTAAAAAGGTTAAAAATCTCTTTGATATTATATTTACTCGATGTCATTAGATTAAGCGATTAAAAAATAAAAGTAATTAATTTGGGGAAAGAATATCGTGGAATATCATGCCAAGTTAAAAGGCCAATCCGCACTCTTTATCACCCGTCGGTTGTTATTGGTCAGTACCGAAAGTGTCCGGTACTTCAGTCTGCTATTATCGCTATCAGAATCATATGACAAAGGTGCTGCTTTTTTTCAAAAAGACAACACCTTTTTATGCTTTTTTCGGTATCCCTGAAAAATAAAGAGATTCCGGACTATAGCTGTTGTTTTTGAAGGGAATCATTATTGGTTCTTATTTTTTAATTGATTATCCACTTATAGTCTCAACAGCTTGTTTTCGTTATATTGAACTTGTTTCAGTATCTTGTGCTGTTTGCAAATCAACATTTTACAAAGATCTAAAACAAGTTCAGGCTCACGAGCAGTTTTATGAGTAATTACGGATATTCTGTATTTTTTAAATAATTAATTTTAATAATTATCGATATAGGAACTGTTTTTTTATCCTTTTCATTTTTATGATGCCGGGAGTTGTTTCTCATCAACTTTTTTAATAAAATTTGCCGATACAACGAACCTAGTTTGTTTCTTAAGCCATGAATTCAAATTTAAAAAAAAGGGTAGCGGTCAGTGCTATGTTCTTTTTAAGCGGGATTTGTTTTGCCAGCTGGGCCAGCAGGATTCCGGATATTAAAAATGCACTTGGCCTCAATGAAGGTCAGCTTGGTGGCGTACTGTTGGGCCTGCCTGCCGGTTCTTTGGTGGCTTTACCTTTAGCCGGTTGGATGGTACATAAATTTGGCAGTAAGAAGGTGGTTGTCTTTTCCGCTATTTTATATGCCTTGTTCCTGCCCTTATTGGGCATGGCTGATTCTATAATAACGCTTATTGGTGCTGTAATCCTGTTCGGTCTGGTTGGCAACCTCACAAACATTGCTGTTAACACCCAGGCCATTGGTGTAGAATTTTGTTATGGAAAAACCATTATGGCCTCTTTCCACGGATTGTGGAGTCTTGCCGGTTTTGTCGGCGGGGTTATCGGTGCTGCCATGATTGATCTAAAAATATCTCCTTTTCTTCATTTTCTTATTATTGGCATACTGTGTTTTTTTATAATCGTATTCGCTTATGGCAATATGCTTTCAGAAGATGTCAATAAATCGACCGATAGCAGCATGGTTTTAAAAAAACCTGATCGTCTTTTATTAAGAGTCGGTATTATAGCTTTTTGCGGAATGATGTGTGAAGGTTGTATGTTCGATTGGAGCGGTGTGTATTTTGACAAAATAGTACATGCAGATGCCAGTCTTATGACACTGGGATATATTGCATTTATGAGCACTATGGCTACAGGAAGATTTATAGCAGATCATTTTACACAACGTTATGGAGCCATCATATTGCTTCAGTTCAGTGGTGCCCTTATATTCACAGGGTTGCTGATTTCCGTCCTGTTTCCTTCTATTATTTTTGCAACGGTAGGTTTTTTATTAGTTGGTGCAGGAACATCTTCGGTTATCCCGCTCGCATTTTCAATGGCAGGACGATCTGAGTCATACAGTCCGGGAATAGCATTAGCCATGGTTTCAACCATAGCTTATTTCGGTTTTCTGTTCGGTCCTCCCCTTATCGGTTTCGTTGCAGAACAGTTCAACCTAAGGGTTTCTTTTATGCTTATCGCCATTGTAGGGGCCTTCATAGCTGTTTTAAGTACCACGGGGAAGCACATCTTAAAAACACCTTCGAAGACATAAAAGTATATTTTCAACGGCACAATTCCATACTTTTCACACCTGACCAGATATCTTTACAGTCCCTGTAATATATCGCCTCTTTCACAGGGACAAGCGTCTGAGCTCCCGATATTCGTGCCAGAATTAAATCCCTGCTATCGGGTAAAGAATTAAAATCCTGTTCCTCAAACACTCAAAATATAGGATTTTCCCCCTTTTTAACGATCTTTGCTTGTCTTTTTCAAAATATATTATAATTTTTAATCAAGTTTATTTCTTACTGTAAAGTGCTTATTAATCAAATACACAACTCTGGAACATTGAACCGGGAAAGGTTTACATTAAAAATTCTATTGACCGTAATTTTTGGGTTAATAGTTTCTTTTTGTGTAAAAGCACAGGAACACAGCTTTCAAACCGACCTGTCATATGTATTAAGAAAGAAGTTCTCTTCGACAGACTCTATCTCAAAGTACATCATGAGGTATCGAAGAGATACGACCAAAATCCAGACGCTATTATTAAAATCAGAACAGGAAAACTATATCGAAGGACAGTCATTTGCCAATAACCTGTTGGGAATTTATTTCAGGGATAAATCTGAATATCAAAGAGCCATTCATCTGCATAATAAGAGTTTTGAGATGGCAGGCAAAATTGATAATGACGAATTGAAAGCATCTTCCTTAAACATGCTTGGGGTGGTTTACAGAAGGATGGATCAGGTACGGATGGCTCTTGACAGACACCAGATGGCGCTCAGTATTGCTGAAAACAGTCCGTTAAAAAGTGAATATATTACCAAATCTATTACCATTTCATACAACAGTATAGGTAATATCTACCTAACGTTAAAGCAATATGAAAGTGCCGAAGAATACTTCAGAAAAGCACTTTCACTGGAAGAATTTATCCATAGTAAACTAGGTTTAGCCATTAATTACCACAATATAGGCTACACATATGAAGCCAGGGGGATTTTTGACCAGGCTTTAACCTATTACAAAAAGTCGCTGGCTTATAACGAGGAAATAAATTCAGATTTAGGAAAAGTTATCTGCAATAATAGCATTGCTCAAGTATACCTGAAGCAAGGCAGCTATCAAAAAGCGCTGGAGTTAATAAGACCGACATTAAAAACATCAGAAGCTATTGGCGATAAATATTATATAGCAATGGCTCATGTCAGCACCGGATGGGCAAATACTGAACTCGAGCATTATGCAGTTGCATTAGAACATTTAAATGAAGGCTTAAAAATATCGAAGGAAAACAACTTACAATCATTCGAAGCTGAAGCTTACAAACACTTGTCTAATCTATATGCATCTCAAAACGATTATAAAGAAGCATTAAAATACAACCGCCTGTACCAGGCCAAGGAAGAACAATTCCTGAACGAAAGCAACCAACGCTATATGTTCGACCTGCTTACCAAATACGATGTTGAAAAAAAGAAAGCACAGATCGAGCTTCTTGAAAAAGAAAATGAAATTGTAAACATTCAACTCGAACAGCGAAACAAAATATTTATGTTCATTATTATGTTTTCGCTGTTAACCATTGCCTTTTTGATCATTCTCTACAGGCAAAAAAAGCTTGCAGGTGAGAAACGGTTTCTGAGTATGGAACAAAAATTATTGCGTCTGCAGATGAATCCGCACTTCATATTCAATTCACTGCTCTCTATAAAGCTATACATGTTAAAAAACGACAAGAAGAGCGCTGTTGCTTACCTCGACCAGTTCTCTAAACTTATCCGAACCATTTTATCGACCTCTATGGAGAAAGAGATATCCTTAGCTGATGAACTAAAGACCATGCAGCTATATGTGAATATTGAGAATATCCGTCTGTGCAATGAAATAGACTATCAGGTGGAAATTGACGACTCTTTGAATCTCGACAGCATTAAAATACCCTCACTTACCTTGCAACCTTTTATTGAAAATGCTTTATGGCACGGATTATCAGCCAAAGAAGGGGACAAATCGTTAAAACTGAGTGTACATAAAGACTCCAATGACTTTGTGGAGATCAGTATCTTAGATAATGGGATTGGCCGTGAACGAACCATGAAAATTGAAACCGAGAAAAAAAATACTCAAACCAAGTCTATTGGAATTGCACTGACCAGAGAGCGTTTAGCCAACTTCTCAAAAAACTTCGCCAATATGCATAGTTTGAATATCATAGATTTATACAAGAACAATACCCCTTCAGGAACCCAGGTTATTTTAAAGATTCCGGTACGATAGGAGTTTTTATATACATGCAAATAAAGCTGTATCGAACCGACTGATATGCCATGAAGTCTAAAAATCGAAACAGTTCATCTTTCCTTCCGGGTTTTCAGAAATTCAATACGATTAAACTTCCCGCAAATATAAAATGCCATACTAATGCGATCATCGAAGGAATCTACCTCACAACATCCCCTCTTAATTCACTTCAGAGGCAGCACCTCTTACACATTAAATACCGTTATTTTAATTTAGATTTCTTTACTCCGTTCCCGTTTTTATAATATTTTTTGGCTCTCCAGTAGCTGATCGCCCCTATTAATCCTACGAAAGCCACTGAATAATACACAAATGTAGGCGTTATTACTTTATCACCACTAGCATAGCTGTGAAGCCCTACCAGATAGAAATTCACCCCGAAATAAGTCATCATAATACTACCATAGGCCACAACACTGGCAAAATTAAAGGCCCAACGCCCCCTTAAACCTGGAACAAGTCGCATGTGGATCACAAAGGCGTATACCATAATACTGATTAGCGCCCATGTTTCTTTTGGATCCCAACCCCAGTAGCGTCCCCAGCTTTCATTAGCCCATTGTCCACCCAAAAAATTTCCTATGGTCAACATTACCAAACCTACGGTTAAGGCCAGTTCGTTTATAATGGTTATTTCCTGTAGAGCCAGTTGCATTTTTTTCTTATTCTTATCGTTGGTGAAGATCATTAGAAATAAGGCTACCAACCCGAGAATCATTCCCAGCGTAAAAGGTCCGTAGCTACCTACAATCACAGCTACGTGTATCATTAACCAATAACTATCAAGTACCGGTTGCAGGTTTGCTATTGAAGGATCGAGCCAGTTCATATGAGCTCCCCATAATACGATTGCTGTTACGAAGGCAGTAGCTGCCACCGTCATATCACTCTTACGGGCAAATAGCAAGCCCATTCCCATGGTAGCCCAGGCCACATAGATCACACTTTCGTATGCATCACTCCAAGGAGCATGACCACTAATGTACCACCTGAATGCCAAACCTGCCGTTTGCAGAACAAACAAAGCGAACAATATAAACTTACCTCCTGTAATAAACTTGTGAGTCCACCTGGCTTCTTTGAATATCTGTATAATAATTAAAACAAACATTAACAAACCTACCAGAAGATAATACATCATTAACTTCTCAAAGATGTTTATTTTATTATATAAGATTTCAGTCTTTATTTTATTCTCTGATGGCAATACATCACTACCATAATTCTTTTGGTTTTGTTTAAATGCTTCTAGCATTTTATCAGCTTCGGCATAGTCACCGGTGGTTTTAGCCTGCCGCAACATCATTAAATAATACGGAATGGAATTATTAATAAAGTTGGCATAAAGCGAATCCTGAACCTTGAACTGACCTGTATTAAACTCTGTTCTGGAAATCCATTTGTTGTTTTCGTCTTCGGTAAGCGGAAAAATCTTCATGATCTCACCACTTAACGCCCTGTTTAATAGTCCCAGTTTTAAATCAAATTCTTTAAAAGCTTTCTGAAACTGATTGGGTGTATTTGTAGCATAAGCTTCCTGAAGATAAGGAGCCAACTTATACCCTCCTTTTTGATCGAAAAAATCTGTTGCCTTCACAAATTCCTGCTCTTTAGGAACCCCTATTATTTTATTAATACTATCATTTTTTGTCGTAACATATATAAAATTCACATGGTACCAGAGGGATGGATTCTGCATCATGGAAAGCATTACCTGGTCCTGATCCATTCCTTTAAAAGTATTACTTTTATGAAGTTTACGGAACATTTCGGCGGCAAAGGTATTAATAGGCTTCATACGTCCGCCGTCATCCTGAATTACCAGTTCTCCGAATTTATCAGCATGTTCTCTTGAAATGATAGTTGCATTTAATACTGAGTCTACCTGAGCAGCAGAAGGCACCATATTATGCAAATGTTGCTGCTCATTAGTATGCGCGTGATCATCAGTATGTTGATGATTATCCTGAGCAAACGCATTGAGTGCAAAAAAGAAAACTAAAATACCCGATAAGGTAGCTTTTTTAGCCTTAACCTTTTCCAGTTTTTTCCCAAGTTCCCTAAATCTTGTTTTCCCAAAGAACATAATCCCCATTAAACCTGTGTATAACAAGAAATACCCTATATAAGTAATCCAGGTGCCCCAGAAATCGTGATTTACTGAAAATACGGAGCCTTTTTCATCCGGATCGAAGTTAGCCTGAAAGAATCTGTAGCCACGATGATCCAAGACATGATTCATGTATATGTGATAATCGAACGGACGTTCATCCAATACGGTAACCTTGCTTTCAAAAGAAGCATATCCCTTTTCGGTTCCCGGATACTTTTGAGCTATAAAGTCATTTAATTGAATACTGAATGGTAATTGATGGCGGATAGACCCATAGGATAAATGAAACTCGAGTCCACCCAGATTTATTGTCTTCGGATCGTTAATAAAACCTCTGCCTCCCAACAGCTTCACCTGCCTGGTTTCTTCTCCGACACTAACATCGATAATAATAGCATCCTGCATATTCGGATTTTTCTCCTTCGCTTCCACCACCCCGTAATTTCCTTTTACAGGTCCTTCAGGAAAAACAAACTGCATGCCCGCTGCCGAATAAAGTGAACGCATCTGCAATTCCTGCAAACTATCCTTCACCAACATTCCTTTCGCCTGATCTGCCATACGCATGTATTCACCTTCGAAAGGAGACTTAATCGTACTCAGGGTATCCGTTATATTTATATTAATAGCTCCGTCAGTCGGTTTGTTATAAGCGAAAAGTACATTATGTATACTGGAAACCTCCCCTTTTTTCAAATAATGATCGTGGCGTTCGCCCCCTCCTGACTCTACTATTTTAAGATACGTATCTCCGTTCTCATCTTCAATAAGTCCTTCTTCAGCACCTTTTATAAACCCTGCATACGAAACTTTAAAAGGTTGTCCGTTAAAATCTGACTTCCACGGAAGGCTTGACTTTTCTGCTTCAGATGTTATTAAAACCTCCTCTTGTAACATTTTACGACGCATTTCTCCATCCATTTCTCCATCAACCATTACAGAAAGATATGTTTTATGCGTCAGGATATAATCTGCCGTTTCTCCTTCTCTTACAGGCATCATTCCTTCGAAGCTTATATAACGCGTTACAAACGCTCCAAGAATAATTACAACAAATGATAAGTGAAGTAATAAAACAGGCCACTGACCCCATTGAAGCAATTTGTACTTTTTAATATTTCCTATAAAATTTATTACAAAAAATACCATAATAGCTTCAAACCACCAGGCATTATATATCCATATACGGGCCGTATCCGTACTATACCAGCTCTCTATAAAAGTTCCGAAGGCCATGGCTACAGCAAAAACTACAAATAAAACAGCCATTAAACGAGTAGAGAAGAGTGTTTTTTTAAGAAGGTCTTCCATCGAAGTATAAATAAGTTTCTGATTTGAATTCAGTGTGCAAAAATAGGGTTTAAATATGGATTCTCATAGTTATTAACAATACTTAAAGATTCGTACAGAGAGCAAACATGCAAATCATTGCCAAACAGTTTAAGGATTCAAGTTCTATTTATCACGTCACCGGAAGAAATACAATACCCTATAACAGACTATAGGTAATATTCGTACACTCAATTACAGTATCGTGCGTCTAAAACTCAAAAAGCAACAACAGCTGTTTTTTCTTTTCCTTTCACTATCACTAAACAAATTATATGATTAATTTAGCTGAATGACTACAGTGGTACTTCTTGGAACAGGCAACGTTGCTACGCATCTTTTTAATGCATTTCAACAGACGAAAAAGATAAAGGTTGTTCAAATATTCAGCAGAAATATATCTAAAAACAATGTGGGTAACATGAACCCCATTATTACCGACAATCTCAAAGAACTGATCGATGCCGATCTGTATATTATTGCTGTTTCTGATGATGCTATAGCACAAGTGTCTGATCAGCTTCAATTAAAAAACAAACTGGTTGTCCATACGTCCGGGAGTACACCTATGGCTGCTCTAAATACAAAAAACAGACGGGGAGTGTTTTATCCGCTCCAGAGCTTTTCAAAAGAAAAAGCCGTAGATTTCAATAAGATTCCTCTTTGTCTTGAAGCTGAAAGCAAAGGTGATGAAACGATCCTTGAAAAAGTAGCAAAGGCTATAACCCCAAAAACTTATTTTATCAGCTCCGAACAAAGAAAAGCCATGCATATAGCCGCAGTTTTTGTAAATAACTTTGTAAACCATCTGTATCATATCGGAAATGAAATTTGCCTCGAACACCATATCCCTTTTGAAATTTTACAACCATTAATTCAAGAAACGGCACAAAAAGTGCAAATAATAAACCCAGTAAATGCCCAAACCGGGCCTGCGCGAAGAAATGACGAAAAAACCATAAATTCGCAACTTGAACAATTAAACAATAAAACTCATAAGGAAATTTACGAGCTGATGACTCGGTCTTTAATTGAAACCTATGGAAGAGAAAAGTTATAAAGAATATCTTGAACACATAACCACTTTTATTTTTGATGTCGACGGTGTGCTGACCGATGGCTCCGTACTGGTTACCACAGATGGGGATATGCTCCGTAAAATGAGTACCCGCGATGGTTATGCCCTAAAAACTGCGATACAGAAAGGTTATAATGTGTGCATTATTTCAGGAGGAAGCAATGAAGGTGTCAGAAAACGTCTTCGGGGATTAGGAGTTACAGACATTTACCTTGGTACGCATCATAAAACGGAACAGCTTGACGAATATCTCGATATTTATGATATTAAAGCTGAAAATGTGATGTATATGGGAGATGACATCCCGGATTTAGAGGTCATGAAACTCATCGGCCTTCCCTGCTGCCCTAATGACGCTGCTTCAGAGATCAAAGAAATATCGAAATATATTTCTCATAAAAAAGGAGGAAAAGGCTGTGTGAGAGACATTATTGAACAAGTATTAAAGGTACAGGGAAAGTGGAATGGTGATGAAGAAAAAGATGCCCAATACGATTAATTAACTGCTATTTTTTCATGCTGAACGATATTTTAAAAAACCATCATCTGATCCTGGCTTCAGGATCTCCCAGGCGTCAGAAATTTTTTAAAGACCTTGGACTGGACTTCGAAATACGCTTAAAACCGGTTGAAGAAATTTGTCCGGATCGACTTCGTTACAGCGACATTCCTGATTTTTTAGCTCAATTAAAAGCAATTCCCTTTAAGGAAACTTTAAGCGAAAATGATATATTAATCACCTCAGATACAATTGTTTGGCACAACAACCAGGCACTAGGAAAACCTAAAACAAAACAAGAGGCTTTCGAAATGCTCCAATCGCTATCGGGTAATGCTCATGAAGTCATCACATCTATCTGCCTGACCACCAACAAGATTCAAAAAACAGTAAATTCCATAACAAAAGTATTTTTCAATGAGTTAACAGAAGAAGAAATTCGCTTTTATATTCAGAATTACAAGCCATTTGACAAGGCCGGTGCCTACGGTATTCAGGAATGGATAGGACTCGTTGGTATTAAAAAAATTGAAGGATCATACTTTAATGTAGTTGGATTACCGGTACATTTGCTGTATAAAACGTTAAAAACAATAGTGGAGTAAGCCATGAGGGAATTTTTCACTTCTTACCAAGACGAACTCTTACAAACCTCAATCACTATCATCATTTTAGTGATTGTACGCTATATCTTTCATAAAGCTGCCCGGAAAGTTGGCGTGCTAAGTGATTTTAATACCGTAAGGACCACACTTATCATTAAATACATCAACGTAGTGCTTTCTATCCTGCTACTGGCCATTTTGAGCTTAGTATGGGGCGTGAATTTTAATGACCTGGGACTTGTTCTTTCATCTGTATTTGCAGTCATCGGGGTCGCATTATTTGCTCAATGGTCGATTTTAAGTAATATTACCGCCGGAGTTATATTATTCTTTTCTTTTCCCTATAAAATAGGTGATCGTATAAAAATATTAAACAAAGATTTTCCGACAGAAGGTATTATTGAAGACATCAAAGTATTCCACATGCATATCAGAACGGACGAAGGAGAGCTCATCACCTATCCCAATAATCTGTTTCTTCAGATTGGCGTGACAAAAATAGATAAGGAAAGTCATGACGATGCTACAGACAGCATTTAGTTAAAGAATTTTTAAAAAGTCCGGTTTAGGGTATCATATTTTCTATATTTGGAAGACTCACACAAACCAACTAACATGCGAAAAATTATTTTTTTCCTTATTTCCGCAATCTTTTTCACACCATGCTTAAAGGCACAACAACCTAAAAAATATACAGCCACAGAAATTTACGAAGCCATCCAAAAACTAAATTTCCTGGGCTCTGTACTGTATGTGGCCGCACACCCGGATGATGAAAACACCAGGCTCATTTCTTATTTATCGAACGATCTTAAAGCAAGAACCGCATACCTTTCCCTAACCAGGGGGGATGGCGGACAGAATCTGATCGGTACGGAATTGCGGGAGTTACTGGGTGTCCTTCGGTCGGAAGAACTATTGGCTGCCAGAAGAATTGATGGCGGCGAACAGTTCTTTACACGGGCCAATGATTTTGGATACTCCAAGCATCCCGATGAAACTCTCTCGATCTGGGATAAGGAAAAAGTGTTATCGGATGTAGTGTTGACTATCAGAAATTTTCGCCCCGATATTATAATTAACAGATTCGATCATCGGTCTCCGGGTACAACACATGGTCACCATACCTCTTCAGCCATGTTGACCTATGAAGCTTTTGATCTCTCCGGAGATCCTACCAGGTTCTCCGACCAATTATCGAACACGATTGCATGGCAACCAAAAAGATTATTTTTTAATACCTCCTGGTGGTTCTATGGTAGCCAGAAAAATTTTAACAAGGCTGATAAAACCAATTTATTTGAATTCGAAATTGGAAACTATTACCCCCTGAAAGGGGTTTCTAATAATGAGATCGCTGCTTTAAGCAGGAGCCAACACAGGTCGCAAGGATTTGGCAGTATCGGTTCCCGGGGGAATCAGACAGAGTACCTGGAGTTTTTAAAAGGTGAGAAAACTAATGGAAAAGCAAGCTTGTTTGAAGGAATAAACACCACGTGGACCCGGGTAAAAAACGGAAAACCCATTGAAGTTATACTAAAAGACATCGAGCAAAACTTTAACTTCAGGGACCCTGCTGAACACCTTCCCCAATTGGTAAAGGCATACCGGTTAATTGAAAACATTGAAGACGACTACTGGAGATCATTAAAGTTAAAAGAAATTAAACGTATAATCGAAGCTTGCTCCGGACTATTTTTAGAAGCAGTCGCTGATGATGCCTCTGCCAATCCGGGTGATAAAATCAACCTCACACTGGAAGCTATCAACAGAAGTGATACTCCTTTGATGCTTAAAAGCGTTATAGCCAATCCTGGTAACAGGGTTCAATCCCTTCATAAACCCCTTCAAAATAATCAGAGAGAAAACATCAGCCTGGAAATTCCGCTAGCTAAATCAATGGCCTATACCGTTCCCTATTGGTTAACTGAAAAGCCTGAACTAGGCATGTATCAGGTAAAAGACAAGAGCCTGGTAGGGAAACCGGAAACTCCGAGAGGACTCTCCGTCACTTTTAATATGGTATACGACAATTCAGTAACGATTCCTATAACCAAAGAAGTAGTATATAAGTTTTCAGATCCGGCAAAAGGAGAAATATACCAACCCTTTGAAATCCTGCCTCCGGTAGCTGCTGCATTTGAAGACAAGGTGAATATTTTCCCTGATGCACAGGCGAAAGAAGTGACTCTTAAAGTAAAAGCCCTTAAAGACAATATTGCCGGCAGGATCTCTTTGGAGATACCTGAAGGTTGGAAGGTCAGTCCGGCTACCATCAATTTTTCGATCAATAATAAAAAAGAAGAAAAAACCGTGACATTTCAGATCACCCCTCCTGCCAATGAAAATGTTGCAACGATCAAGCCTTTAGTCCGTATTAACGGGGATGCCTATTCCGGAGCATTAATTGAAATTGCCTACGATCATATCCCCACGCAAACAGTACTGATCCCCTCTGAAGCAAAAGTAGTCCGGTTAAACATAGAAAAGGCGGGAGATCATATTGGATACATCGCGGGTGCCGGTGATGCGATCCCTGAAAGCTTACAACAAATAGGATATAACGTCATTACTATTCCACCTGAAGATATAACCCTAGAAAACTTGCAAAGGTTTGATGCCGTTGTTGTCGGGATAAGAGCCTATAACGTAGTTGATGAATTAAAGTTCAAACAAAAATTCCTCTTAGATTATGTTAACCAAGGGGGTACTATCATCGTACAATATAATACGACATGGAGGAACGGTGATTTTCCGGTAAAAAACCTGGCTCCCTATCAGTTGCAGCTATCAAGAGACCGGGTAACTGATGAAAACTCTGCTGTTGAAGTATTAACACAAAACCATTCGTTAATTAATTTCCCAAACAAAATCAGTCAAAGTGATTTTAACGGATGGGTACAAGAACGTGGTTTATACTTCCCGAATAAATGGGGAGATGAATTTACCGCGGTATTGTCTATGCATGATAAAGGCGAATCGCCTAAAAAAGGCAGTTTACTGGTAGCTCGATATGGAAAAGGTTACTATATTTATACGGGACTAAGTTTCTTTAGAGAGCTTCCTGCCGGTGTTCCCGGTGCATACAAACTTTTTACGAACATGCTTTCTATCGGAAAAAAACAGGTTAAAACAGGTAATAAAAATATTAAAGGATAATAGATGCTGGATAAATTTGAATGGAAAAAATGGTACACATTGGTTCTTGTTGCTAATGCTGTTTATATAATTGTTTTTTATCTGATAATGACCGGTAACCGCTAATATATGGAGTCGATTGATTGGATTGTATTATCGGGTACGCTGTTATTTATTGTTCTTTACGGATACTTTAAAACGAGGGGAAGTAAAAATGTAAGTGACTATATTCTGGGCGGTAATGAAGCTAAATGGTGGACAGTAGGGCTGTCGGTAATGGCTACCCAGGCAAGTGCTATTACCTTTTTATCAACTCCCGGTCAGGCATTTCACGACGGAATGGGCTTTGTACAGTTCTATTTCGGCTTACCTCTTGCCATGATCATCATCTGTATGGTCTTTGTACCGATTTACCACAAACTTAAGGTATATACCGCCTATGAATTCCTCGAGGGCAGGTTTGATCTGAAAACACGATCGCTGGCGGCCATCCTCTTTTTAATTCAAAGAGGCCTTGCAGCCGGTATTACAATTTTTGCACCTTCAATCATCCTTTCTGCCGTATTAGGATGGGATCTGAAAACATTGAATCTCATCATTGGCGTTTTGGTTATTATCTATACCGTATCGGGGGGTACAAACGCGGTGAGTGTTACCCAAAAACAACAAATGTTTGTTATTATGACGGGGATGTTCATAGCCTTTTTTCTTATTTTGAGCTACCTGCCCAATGATGTTACATTTTATAAGGCACTTAAAATAGCCGGTGCCAATGATAAATTAAACATCGTTGACTTTTCCTTTGATACTTCAAGTCGATATACTTTCTGGAGCGGAATAACGGGAGGCTTGTTTCTTGCGTTGGCCTATTTTGGAACCGATCAGAGCCAGGTACAAAGATACCTTTCGGGCAAATCCGTCAGAGAAAGTCAATTGGGCCTTATTTTTAACGGATTACTCAAAGTCCCCATGCAGTTCTTTATTTTATTGGTAGGAATCATGGTTTTTGTTTTTTATCAATTCAATCCTGCTCCTCTTAATTTTAATCCTGCAGCTACGGAAGCTGTAATGAATTCTGAAATAGCCCGGGAATATCAGGAGCTCGAAAAAGATTATAAAAAACTCGAAAGGGAAAAAAAGATGGCCCAGGATCATTTTTCATCGGTATTGGATGTAAAAGATTTTGACATGACCCTTGAAGCCAAACAACATATTCAGGAAATTAATAAAAAAGAAAAAGAATACCGTAATTCGGCCAAGAAAATAATCAATACGGTAAATAAAGACCTTGAAACAAATGACAAGGATTATGTCTTTATTCATTTCATCCTGAATAATCTGCCTAAAGGACTCATAGGTTTATTGTTGGCTGTTATTCTATCTGCGGCCATGTCTTCTACCGCATCCGAGTTAAATGCATTAGGAACCATAACAACCATCGATCTGTACCAGCGTTTTCAGAAAAAGGAACGCACTGAAAAACACTTTCTAAAGGCCACCAAATGGTTCACGTTCCTATGGGGGATCATTGCAATTTTATTTGCCAATTTCGGATCTCTTTTTGAAAACCTTATTCAACTTGTCAATATCATTGGCTCCATATTTTACGGTAACATCCTGGGGATTTTCCTGATAGCATTTTTCATTAAATTCATTAAAGGCAATGCAACTTTCATTGCTGCCATACTTACCCAGATAATTATCATCGTTACTTATTATTTTGCTATCGGAATTCAACCGGAAGGACAAGAAAAACTTAGTTATTTATGGCTAAACTTCATAGGGTGCCTGTCGGTTATTTTACTTGCTCTGATTTTTCAATTAATGACTTCCAGCCGTCATGAACAACAAATATAAAAAGATACGTTGGGGGATTATCGGGTTAGGCAATATTGCCGAAAAATTTGCTGAAGATATGCAAGCCGTCGATAGCGGCCTGTTATATGCTGTTGGATCAAGAAATTCTTCTAAAGCACGAAATTTTGCTGAAAAACACCACGTACAAAAGGCATACGATTCTTATGCCGGTCTTTTAAAAGATGAAAATATTGATGCTGTTTATATCGCCACACCACATAGCTTGCACAAAGAAAACGCTTTGGCCTGTTTAAAAAACAAAAAAGCAGTTCTATGTGAAAAACCTTTGGCGATGAATGAAGCCGAAGTAAAAGAAATGATCTACATGGCAAAAAGCAATAATGTACTTTTAATGGAGGCCATGTGGACTTATTTTTTGCCACATTACCGGTATGTTCTGGAACTTCTTGACAGAAATGAATTTGGAAAACTTAAAAAACTGGAAGCTGATTTCGGTTTTAAATCTGAATTCGATAAGAAATCCAGGCTTTTCGATAAAAAACTCGGAGGAGGAAGTCTTTTAGATATTGGGATTTACCCTGTATTTGCTGCATTGTCTGTCTTGGGAGTACCGGATAAAATTGATGCTACTGCCCACTTTCTGGATAATAATATTGACACTCAGTGTCAAATAAAATTCACTTATCCGGATCAAGTGATTGCTCAATTGAAAAGTACTGTCATAGAAAACACACCTACAACTGCAACCTTTTATTGTGAACACGGGATCATAAAAATAAACAAGAATTTTTACGGCCCGACAACTGTGAGCATCCTGTCAGGAACAGATAGCCAGACAGTCGATTTTGGCTATCATACAAAAGGGTATACTTATGAAATTGAACATTTTAACCGGCTCCTCATCGATGGTAAGAAGGAAAGTCCGGTCATGAGCCATGATTTCAGCCTCCGGCTCATAAAAACCCTGGATCAGATCAGAGATCAAATTGGACTGAAATATTAAAAAAACTGACCCCCAGAGGCAACCCAGGCCCCTGGTGACATCAGAGCACTGTTCTTAAAGTTATACTTCTTCCAGAATTTGAGCTGCGTGGTCTTTCGTTTTAACTTTATCAATTACCCGCTCTACAACTCCATTTTCATCTATGATAAATGTTTTTCTATGAATACCATCGTATTCCCTCCCCATAAACTTCTTAGGTCCCCAGACCCCAAAAATATTAATGACTTCTTTGTTTTCATCTGCCAATAACGGAAATGGAAATTCGTATTTATTCTTAAAATTAGATTGACGTTTCTCAGAATCTGCACTGACCCCCAACAACTCGTATCCTTTTTCTTGTAACTCTTTATAATGATCCCTTAAATTACATGCTTCGGCGGTACAGCCGGGGGTACTTGCCTTAGGGTAAAAGAAAACCACTAACTTTTTTCCTTTATAATCTGATAATGAAATCTTATTACCATCCTGATCGCTTACGGTAAACGCCTTTACCTTATCTCCTGCTTTTAATGTATTCATAGACTATTTTTTTAAAGTTTTATTGAAATTAAAAGGAACTATTTTGATTAAAAATCGCAAATTTGCTCCTAAGGATTTGAGCAAATTTATATAAAACATGACGAAAGCAGAAAAAGTTGACTTTGTAATTGATAAGCTGGAAGAATTATATCCGAAAATTCCTGTTCCGCTAGATCATAAAGATCCTTATACCTTATTGATTGCGGTATTATTGTCTGCTCAAAGCACCGATGTACGGGTAAATCAGATTACTCCTGTCTTGTTTGACAGAGCGGACAATCCTTATCGAATGGCTAAAGTGCCGGTGGAAGAAATCCGTGAGATCATTAAACCGGTAGGGTTGTCACCAAAAAAGTCTAAAGCTATTTCTGAACTATCTCAAATACTAATAGACAAATACAATGGTGAAGTACCGGAAGAACTGGAGGCTCTGGAAACATTACCCGGTGTAGGTCACAAAACAGCCAGTGTTGTGGTCAGTCAGGCATTTGGAATCCCTGCCTTTCCGGTAGACACCCACATTCACAGGCTGATGTATCGCTGGGGCTTATCCAACGGTAAAAATGTCGTACAAACGGAAAAAGATGCGAAAAGACTGTTTCCTATAGATAAATGGAACAACCTGCATCTTCAGATTATCTGGTATGGCCGTCAGTACTCGCCGGCACGTGGCTGGGATATTGATAAAGATATAATAACCAAAACTATTGGAAGAAAAACGGTAATAGACGACTATTATAAAACAAAAAAGACCCGTTAGCTTTTCGTTTCCAACAGGTCTTTTACACTACGCAGTCAATTAGTTCAAAATACTTTCAAACTGAATATCATTGTAGTCAATAACACTTAAAGCTCTGGAGTAATTCAACAGAAAATCTATTGTTTCACTTTTTGGTTTTAAATCTTTTGTTTCAAAAAATTCTTTAGAGTAAAAATTTGCCATATTGATATTTTAGGATGTTATAGTTTATCAACGTGGCTTATCGCTCTTTATTGCTTAATTAGTTAAAATAATATTATTCTTTTCTATAATTTTCCGCATGTTAATAATTGCATAACGCATTCTGCCCAGGGCGGTATTGATACTCACACCGGTGACATCGGCTATTTCCTTAAAGCTCATGTCTTTATACATCCTCATGATTAGCACCTGTTTTTGATCTTCCGGCAATTGCTCAATCAATAAACGGATATCATTGTCTACCTGGTCTTTGATAATCTGCTTTTCTACATTTAATGCAGTATCACCCAATACGGTAAATATATTAAAATCGTCGGTGCCTTCAAATTTAGGCATCCGTACATTCTTTCTGAAATGGTCTATAACTAAATTCTGAGCGATCCTCATCACCCAGGGCACAAATTTTCCTTCTTCATTATACCTGCCTTTCTTTAAAGTATTGATTACTTTAATAAAAGTTTCCTGAAAAATATCTTCAGTTATGTCGCGATCACATACCTTCGAAAAGATAAAACTATAAATACGGGCTGAATGTCTGTTGATTAAAATTTCCAAGGCTTGTTCTTCTCCTTGCAGATATCGTCTAATAAGAGCAGAGTCTTTGGGCAATTGTTCCATACAAAATCACTTTTTATAAGATTCGGGCTTATCCAACGTTATTAAACCAATAATAACGGATATGCTTTAAAAGTAATTTTGTTAAATAGGCGTTTTGTTTAGACGGTTATTCAACCAAATATAAAAACATATTCTTAAAAAATACAAATTTCGGCTCCACTTTTTAACTTTTTTTGTTTGCAGTATCCTCTTTTAAAGCAATAAATAGATCATTATCTTTGTGGTTTTCATTGGTTTTCGAGCAGAAGCCATCAATATCTATTTTTACTTATTTTTTGAAAATAATTATGACCGATATATTAGCATTAGACCCAAAGCAACATATCATTATAAAAGGGGCAAAACTACATAACCTGAAAAATATCAATGTAGCTATTCCCCGCAATAAACTGGTAGTCATAACCGGTTTGTCCGGCTCCGGTAAATCCAGCCTTGCCTTTGATACTTTATATGCTGAAGGGCAAAGAAGATATGTTGAAAGCCTGTCGTCTTATGCCAGGCAATTTTTAGGACGTCTAGACAAACCAAAAGTAGATTATATAAAAGGAATTGCCCCCGCTATAGCTATTGAACAAAAGGTTAATTCTACCAATCCAAGATCAACAGTTGGTACGACTACCGAAATTTATGATTATTTAAAACTTTTATATGCCCGTATCGGTAAAACCTACTCCCCTGTTTCCGGGAAAGAAGTAAAAAAACACACGGTCTCTGATGTAGTCGATTACGTAAACCGATTTAAGGACGGCAGTAAGTTACTGCTTATGTCTCCGGTACACATCCCCGAAGACCGCAGTGTATTACAGATGTTGAAAATATTGGCCCAACAGGGATATGCAAGAATCAAATACAAAGGAGAGGTGGTCCGTATTGATGATATAAATGAAGAGATAGATCATGACTTCCTGCTGGTGGTTGATCGTATTGTTGTAAGAAAAGACGAGGATTTCTTTAACCGATTGGCCGATGCCGCCGGTACAGCATATTTTGAGGGGAAAGGAGAATGTATTATTGAAGAACTGCCTTCCGGACTGCAAACTCACTTCACTAATAAATTTGAATTAGACGGAATCCAGTTTCTGGAACCAAATGTTCATTTGTTTAGTTTCAATAATCCATTTGGTGCCTGCCCAACATGTGAAGGCTATGGCGACATTATCGGTATCGATCAGGATCTGGTTATTCCTAATACAGGACTCTCTGTATATGAGAACTGTATTTTCCCATGGCGTGGGGAAAGTATGAGTTGGTACAGAGACCAATTGGTGAATAATGCCTACAAATTTGATTTTCCTATTCATAAACCCTGGTTTGAACTTAGAGAGGAGCAAAAAGAACTGGTTTGGAAAGGAAATCAATATTTTATCGGATTAAATGACTTCTTTACCGAACTGGAAGAAAAAAGTTATAAAATCCAGAATCGGGTGATGCTCTCTCGCTATCGGGGAAAAACAAAATGTACCACATGCCAGGGGAAAAGGCTACGACCTGAAGCGAATTATGTTAAGCTTGGTAACAGAACCATCACTGATTTGGTTGAAACACCCTTACATTCGCTGGCGACATTCTTTTCTTCATTGAAGCTATCTGAATACGACGAAAAAGTAGCTTCCCGTTTGTTAAAAGAAATAAATAACCGTTTACTTTTTTTATCTAATGTAGGCTTAGAATATCTAACACTGAACAGAAAGTCAAACACACTATCCGGGGGTGAATCACAACGGATCAACCTGGCTACTTCCCTCGGCAGTAGTTTGGTGGGATCTATGTACATACTTGATGAACCCAGCATTGGATTGCATCCTAAAGATACCGAGAAGCTTATTAATGTATTGAAATCGCTCCGGGATCTTGGAAATACCGTTATCGTTGTTGAACATGACGAAGATATTATGAAAGCGGCCGATGAAATTATCGACATTGGCCCGGAAGCAGGTACTCATGGAGGCGAAGTAGTATCTACAGGGACATATAATAACATACTGCAAAGTGATTCCCTGACCGCACAATACCTCAACGGCACTCTTGAAATTAAGGTTCCTGAAAAAAGGCGGACATCCAAAAATTATATAGAAATCATTGGAGCCCGGGAAAATAACCTGAAGAATATCAATGTGAAGTTCCCTTTAAACATGCTGACCATTGTTACAGGGGTTTCAGGAAGTGGAAAAAGTACCTTGGTAAAGAAGATTTTATACCCGGCAATTCTGAAGGAAACAGGAGGATATGGGGAGAAACCCGGGCATTTCACTAAAATTGAGGGCAACTACAACTCTATAGCTTCTGTCGAGTTTGTCGATCAAAATCCAATCGGAAGGTCTTCCCGCAGTAATCCGGTTACTTATATTAAGGCATATGATGATATCCGTGGCCTGTTTACCGATCAAAAACTAGCTCAATTACGTGGCTATAAACCAAAACATTTTTCATTTAATGTCGATGGCGGACGTTGTGAGACTTGTAAAGGTGAAGGCGAAGTTACCATAGAGATGCAATTTATGGCCGATGTACATCTGGAATGTGAGACCTGCAAGGGAAAAAGATTTAAGAAGGAGATCCTGGAAGTTAAGTTTGAAGACAAAAACATTGATGATATTTTAAACCTTACTATCGATGATGCCATTGATTTCTTTTGCAAGTACGAACAAACAAAAATCGTAAACAAACTCCAACCGCTACAGGATGTCGGGCTGGGATATGTGACTCTTGGACAAAGTTCTTCTACACTTTCAGGAGGTGAAGCCCAGCGTATTAAACTCGCTTCTTTCCTTGTAAAAGGAAATTCAAGTGATAAAACCCTTTTTATTTTTGATGAACCGACAACCGGACTGCATTTCCACGACATACAAAAACTTTTAACCTCATTTGAGGCGCTCATCGAAAAAGGGCACTCTATCATCGTTATTGAGCATAATCTCGACCTTATCAAGTGTGCCGATCACATCATCGACCTCGGACCGGAAGGTGGTGAAAAAGGCGGAGAGCTGGTTGCAAATGGTACCCCCGAAGAAATCATCAAAGAAAAGAAAAGCTTTACTGCCCGATATTTAAAAGAAAAGCTTAAGCCTGTTAATGCCTGATTTTTCTATTCAAAATGAAGCCTATCCCATTCAAAATACCTAAATCTGAAGGTTCTTCCCTCCGTGTTCAAATAGATGAAGGACCTCACTTTTACGATCGGCTTCATTACCACAATGAAATACAGGTGACCACAATCCAAAAGGGAGAGGGCATTTTATATAGCGGGAATAATATGGTCCAGTTTAATCCGGGCGATACGTTTATTCTGGGGAGTAATATTCCACATTTAATGAAAAGTGCCAAACCTTATTTTTCTCCTGATTCAAATGGCGTTTATTCTGTTTCCCTGTTTTTTGATCAAAATTCATTTGGCTCCGATTTTTTTCACATCCCTGAGCTAAAAAATATATACGCCCTTCTCGGAAAGAGTAAACGGGGAATTAAAGTTATTGATGATTGTAATAAGTACATCCATCAACAGATTTTAGAAATGGTCGATCTAAAAAACACAGCGCTTATCATACAACTTCTCCATATTTTAAATGAAATCGACAAAACTTCCAAGAACTATATTAATTCAGACGTTTACCGGTTTTCCATTAATGAAAAAGACGGGCAACGTTTAAACGATATCATTTCATATACCTTTAATAGGTTAGAAGAAGATATTACTATTGAAGATATTGCATCCATTGCTAATTTGAGTCGTTCGCAATTCAGCAGGTATTTCAAACTGCATACGAGAAAGACGTATATTGAATTTTTAAATGAACTTCGAATCGAATCTGCATGCAACTTGTTACTGGATAAAAAAAACACTATTGAAAATATCTGTTATGATGTAGGCTTTAAAAATCTTTCGAATTTCAACAGGCAGTTCAAAAAAATAAAACAACTAACCCCCTCCGAATACAGGTCTATCCGGTTAAAATAAGAGCAACTCTTAAATCTTTCCGGAGTAAAGCCAAAATTTTCAAGCTTAAAATCCGGCTTGAACATTAAGTTATGGTCAATTTATGTATTATCCCTCGTTCTATGAGATGCTTTTATAACTGTTATTACCAATTAAAACAGAAAAGAAACCAAAGTCCGCCTGCTTAAGACCAACCATGATTTCTTCTTCACAACCAACCTAAACCCAATTAAAATCTGTCGACACCAAACAATGTTGTATCCATAGACTGTTTGCTGTCTATTATCATTTCTGAAATTAACTTTCCTGTAGCCGGTCCCATGCTCATTCCCATCATTGCATGTCCTGTTGCTACAAAAAGATTCTCTACACTTTTAACCTTATCGATATAAGGCATACCATCAGGTGTACAAGGTCTGTAACCATACCAAACCTTATTTATATCATTCAGATTCAATTTTAAATCCGGATAATACTTGGGCAGGTTATCAAAAATTCCCTGTAACCTGTTCTTATTTATGTTTGTAGACATCCCCCCCAACTCTAATGTTCCCCCTATCCTAAGATCTTTTCCCATAGGAGATACCGCTACTTTACCTTCGGTCAGAATGGATGGAATATTCGGCTTTATATCTGCATTTTTTATCGTTGCACTGTACCCCTTACCTTCTTGAAGGTGAATTTTGACTCCAAGCTTTTTCAGTAAACGGGAAGACCATGATCCTCCGGCAATTAATAGATTATCAACCTTAATACGATTTCCTTCCTTAAAGAGTAACTCCTTTACTTTGCCGGAATGCGTCCTGAAATCAACAACTTCTGTGTTTGTCATAAAACGAACTCCTTTTTCTTCAAGTGCTCGTACAAGCTGTTCCATAAACTTATTCGGGTGCAAATTTGCATCTCCCGGAAAATAAACACCTCCCAGCACATCCAGCTGAATACCCGGTTCAAGTTTTTTAATTCCGGTTGCATCCATCACTTGTGCTTCTAACCCGATTTCGCCGGCTTTTTCCGCAAGCTCTCTTTCTTCTTTTTCCTGATGCACCGTTTTATACAACATCAGCAAACCGTTTTGTACAAAATCAAATTCAAATTCCGGTCTGAGTACAAAATCATTATACAACTGCTTACTCCATTCGTTAAGACGAAATAATGCAGGCATTGCCCTTCTTACATGCGCTTCATTGCAAGACTTGTAGAATTTATACGTCCATTGCAACAGTGATAGGTCTATCCGTGGTTTTACATAAAACGGACTTTTACTGTCAAACATCCATTTTATACCCTGGGATATCATACCCGGTGAGGATAACGGAATCACATGACTCGGTACTACCATTCCGGCATTTCCATGAGAAGCGCCATCCTTAAGGTCTCCTTTATCAATTACAGTGACCTCTGCTCCGCTCTCATTGAGGTACCATGCAGCACACAGACCAATAACTCCTCCCCCGATAATATGTACAGATTTTTTACTCATACTAAATTACTTGAAAACCATGTGCATATGGATCATCTTCATCATCTATCACAATTGTATTGTATCCATATATTTTAGCCCAACCGGTAATACTGGGAATTATAGCAGTGTAATTACCACATGTTGTAACACCTTCTACTTTCCCAATAAATTCAGATCCGATATAGCTCTCATGCACAAAATGCTCTCCTTCTTTTAATTTACCCTTTGCATACCATTGTGCCATCCGCGCTGATGTACCCGTACCGCAAGGAGAGCGGTCTATAGCCCTGTCGCCGTAGAAGACTGCATTTCTTGCATCAGCATTATCGGAAATTGTTTCTCCCGTCCACAGTATATGACTTAGGCCATTAATATTGGTATCGACAGGATGTCTGAATTCATATTTTTCGTTTAATAATTGCCTGATAACCGGGCTCCAGGTTACCAGTTGCGAAACATTGTAATGCTGAATTCCCTTGAAGTTTTTCTGTGGATCTACAATAGCATAAAAATTTCCGCCGTAGGCTACATCTACAACTAACGCTCCTAAGTCGGGGCAATTAACAATGAGTTCTTCTTTATAAAGAAAAGACGCTACATTGATTAGTTTTACCGATTTTACCTTGCCATTTTCCTGTACGTATTCAACGTTCACTAATCCGGCCGGAGTTTCCAATCGCAACTTCCCCGGTACTTTTGGAATTACCAACCCCTCCTCTATCATAATCGTTACTGTTCCTATAGTACCATGGCCGCACATCGGCAGGCATCCGCTGGTTTCGATAAATAAAACACCTATATCGTTCTTCGGATCAGACGGAGGGTAAAGAATACTTCCTGACATCATATCGTGTCCCCTGGGTTCAAACATCAACCCTTTCCTTATCCAATCGTATTCTTTCAGAAAATGTAACCGTTTGTCCATTATGTTCGATCCATCCAGATCCGGACCTCCACCGGCCACCAGACGAACCGGATTGCCGCATGTATGGGCATCTATACAAAAAAAACGTTTCTTCACTTGTTAATCTTTAGTTATTGCCCCGTTTACTTTACGCCATATTTTCAATGGATTACCGTCCTTAAGAGCATCCGGCAAAATATTTTGAGGAGCATTTTGATAGGAAACCGGACGTACAAAACGTTTGATAGCATCTGTCCCTACAGATGTGTATTTACCGTTCGATGTTGAAGGGAATGGTCCTCCATGATGCATTGCATGACAAACCTCTACGCCCGTAGGAACTCCATTAAAAATTAACCTGCCTACTTTTTGAGAAAGATTCTCTATTAGGTTTTCATGGGTTTCAATATCTTTTTCTGTTCCAATAACGGAGCCGGTTAGCTGTCCCTCCATAGCCAAAGTTACCTCGTTAAGTTCAGCCTTGTCATTGCAGACAATAACCAGTGTAAATGGACCGAACACCTCTTTATGCAATACCGGGTTTTTAACAAATGCCTTGGCTGTAACCTTTGCTACGGCCGGTCTTCCTTTCCATTCCGTATTTTCATTCTCTTCATTGTAAATGGGGTTCACATGATTCTGATCAATTATATCTTGTTTATTGGCTTCGTACGATTTGTAAATTGCCTCATTAAGCATTGTTGCTGCTTCTAACGATTGAAATTCCTGTTTCATGGATTCCATAAACACATCCAGCCCCTCACAATTTTCTACAATGATCAATCCCGGATTCGTACAAAACTGCCCTGCTCCAAGGTTTACGGATACGGCTAGTTGTCCTGCAACAGTTTTTGCTTCATTTTTTATTTTCTCAGGCAACACAAAAATTGGATTTGTGCTTCCCATTTCTGCATAAACAGGAATGGGTTCGTTACGTTCATTGGCGGCTTTAACAATAGCCATTCCTCCCTTATAAGAACCGGTAAAACCTACAGCTTTAATTAACGGATGTTGCACTAAACGTTGTCCTGTCTCATGTCCCGAACCCTGTATTGATGAAAAAACTCCTCCTGGAAGCCCACATTTTACAACTGCTTTAGAAATTGCTTCTGCGACCAATGCATTTGTTCCTAAGTGAGAAGGGTGGGCTTTTACTATCACCGGGCAACCAGCAGCCAGAGCAGAAGCGGTATCGCCACCGGCTGTTGAAAACGCTAAAGGAAAATTACTTGCCGTAAATACCGCTACGGGGCCTGACGACCGGAGCATCTTCCTGATATCTGTTCTGGGAAGTGGTTGTCGTTCAGGTATTGCTTCATCGATAATGGCTTCTACCCAACTTCCTTCTTCCAGCAGTTCCGCAAAAAGCCGTAATTGTCCGCAAGTCCGTCCCCGCTCTCCTACAATCCTGCCTTCCGGAAGTCCGGACTCCAGCATTGCCCGTTGAACAAGAAGATCACCCAGCGCCTCAATCTCCTCTGCTATAACCCTTAAAAATTCAGCCTTTTCCGGAGCTTTCGAATTTTTATAAATCTTCCAGGCTTCATGTGCTTCTTCTACGGCTTTATTAATCTCTTCTTCTGTAGCGCATATAAAACTTTCAGGTAATCGTTCCCTTTTAACGGGATCATAAGAATTAACTACCTCACTTCCCTTTCCACTTGGATCTCCGGCAATTAAATTATCGGTAATCATAGGCTGTACTTTTATAAGTTTTTATAATCTGGTAATTCAGGCCTGGCAGCCAGTCCATCTTCTAATATTTTAATCACCCGCTCTCTTTCATCACCGACCAAAATATGCCGGGGAGCTCTTACCGGTTCAGTACCTATACCCGTCATTACCTCTGCCAGTTTTATATTTTGTACCAATTGTGGGTTAATATCTAATTCTAAGATAGGTAAAAACCATCTATATATTTTTAAAGCTTCTTCTATCCTGCCTGCTCTTACCAATTCATAAATAGCTACCGTCTCCTTCGGAAATGCGCAGACCAAACCGGCTATCCATCCGTCGGCTCCCATTAACAACTCTTCCATAGCCAAAGTATCAACACCACAAAGTATTTTAAATCGATCGCCAAACCTGTTCTTTAATCTGGTAACATTCGAGATATCACGCGTACTTTCTTTTACAGCCTGGATATTGTCCATCTCGGCCAATTGTTCGAAAATCGGAAGAGTTATTTCTATTTTATAATCAACAGGGTTATTATAAAGTAAAATAGGTAAATCGGTACTTTTAGCTACAGCCTTAAAATAATCAGCTACTTCCTGATCCGTCGGTTTGTACATCATCGGGGGTAATAACATAAATCCATGAGCCCCTGCTTTCTCTGCTTTTTGAGCTAACTCTATCGCTGTTCTGGTTGCCCCTTCAGCTATATTCAATATAACATCTGTTTGCTCTCCAAATGTTTCAAGAGTTGCCTCCAAAAGCCTAATCCTATCATCATGAGTTAATGTACTGCTCTCCCCTAATGATCCTCCTATGATAATACCATTAACGCCAGCTTCTATTTGACATTCAATATTCTTTAAAAAGGCCGGGATGTCTAAATCACCATTTTCCTTAAACTTGGTTGTTACTGCAGGATACACCCCAGTCCATTTAACTTTTCTCATTGTAATTTACTTTTATTGAACATTACAAATGTATAAGAGACAGCCTGTCAACGGTACATAAATAAATGCACATAGTAATACTATTGTGCTATTTTTAACAACTAAGAAAATTACGTTATTATTAAAAAGAAGACTTTGGCACGGACTTTGAGACTTACTTTTATGAACTGATCTTAGTTTTGATTGGTTTTTTGGTTGGTTAGTTGAAAACCTCTCATTTGTTAACATGTGGGAGGTTTTCTTTTAAAAAAGAAAAGCCCGGACATTCAACTTACTAACATACGATTTCCTTTTATTTTGATTTTTGGCACGGTGCTTGTAATTACAATTAATGACTAGCCAGTCGGAATAAAATGTTTAACAAAAAATACTTAGTTATGAAAAAATTAGCAATTTTACTAGTCATGGTCCTAACAGGCCCCTTTGCTATAAATGCAAAAACTAATTCGACGGCTATTAACGGATACGGATATGGTAATCAGTTTATTTTTATTGAAGATGGCATCACCTTTTCCGTATACCCTAATGGTGAATTCGATTTCTCTATTGATAACCCGAATCATGTTGGTGTCAACATTAACACAAGAAACGTAAATATTAGTTTTAATGCCGGTTACGGATATGACCATTATGTTCAATATGACGATTATGGAGCTGTAATTCAGGTGCTGAACACCCCCATTTATTATGATTTTTACGGACGTGTATCCAGGATAGGAAGTATTGATATTTTCTACCGAAATAATCGTTTGTACAGAATCGGGGGCCTTTACGCATATTACAATCCGCGGGGAGTCTTTATTCGCTATACCGGGTATATCAACATCTATAACAGAAGATATATATACAGTCCATATCACAGGTATTTTGTAAGACCAAGGCCATCATATTGTTATGTAAGCCACAGACCATACAGAAGATATTACGAACCTGTAAGATATACCTACTACAAGCCTTATAGAGATAATCACAGAAGATCATACGCTACTGTCGGAAGAACATATCACTACAGAGATAACGCAAGAAGAACAAATGTTTACAAAAACGATAGACGGGTATCAACCAGAAGAGACACTCCGACCGTACAACGCATAAGAAGTCGTAGTGTTGAAACTGAAAGCAGAAGAAATAACTCCAGGGCCGTCAGTAAAAGATATGATGGAAATAAAAAAGTATATGAAACACGTTCCCGAAGATCTAATGCCGATATGGCTTCTAACAGAAGATATGATAACCCCGGAAAAGTAAACAGAGAGAATAAATCTGTAAGAACGCAAAGTAAAAACAGAAATTATTCAGGAAATACGAGGACACACAAACCGACCTCAGATGCTAGAAGAAGTAACGGAAATAAAAGATATACAAATAATAATTCGAACTCAACAAGAAGGTCGAGCGCCAATCCCCGTGCAGAAAAGAGACATCCTGCACCACAGAAAAAATACAACACTAACAGGTCGTCTTCCAGATCGTATGAAAAGAAAAGTACGGCAACCAGAAGAAGTACCGCTTCCTCCAGAGGAAATAACAATTCCAGAGGGAGAGGAAATGAATAAGCATTTATTTAGTTAATGGTTTGGTTAGATTACTAAAAGCTCTGCAGGTATGAAATTATCTGCGGAGTTTTGTTTTCAGCATTATTTTTTCTGTCAAATCTACGATATCATCAGATAGCTTTAGTTTTATAATAACCAATAAATAGCCTATCGCAATAACACTTCCTTTTAAAACTATATTCACCAAGGGGTGAAATGTAAAGTCCCAGAAATAAAAAAGTCCTGTAAAAATTAACAGCACAATAGCTGTGCCAAGTGTTTTAAAGGTAAAAGGATGCATCTGGAGCTTATTATACACAAACCAGATCTTAATCAAGCTATATGCAACAAACGACATCAGTGTAGCGAAGGCTGCTCCGTTAATTCCCCACAGAGGAATAAAAACAGTATTTAAAAAAATGGTTAGAACAGCTAAAAAGACTCCAAAAAACAACACCATCCTATAATAGTCACTATTAAACAATATAGAGTTGTTATTCCCCAAAAGACACTCAAACAACTTAGCTACAGCAATTAAAAAAACAACACTTATTCCCCCTCTGTACTGCTCCGGAATAATAAGATATAACTGGTTAGCATTGAGAACGACAAGTAAAAAAATTAAGCCTCCGATTATAAAGAGATTTAATGAACTGCGCTTATACAGGTTACTCAACCCTGCTTTATCTTTTTCATTCAGCAATCTGGCTGTTAACGGATAAGTTATCTGATGCATCGCACGTGCGGGAACCACGATAACGGCGGCCATATAAACCGCTACATTGTAAAAGGCTATATTTTCAATCGATTCATATTGCCCGATCATGAATTTATCAACATCAAGTAAAATCATGGCAATAGATCCTGCTAAAATAATCAAGGAGGTATACCTGATTATTTTACTGGAATCATTTGGTAAACTCCGTACCAAAACCGGCCTTTTAACTTTTATCGCACTCAACATCATCAGTAACATCCGAAGAATATAGGCCAGCATCATCCCGAAAATAAACCCTTCGGCCGACAACCAGTTAAAAAATACCGCAAAGAGGAGTAACATAACAATAATCCTTAGAAAAACTTCTTTCAAAAAGTTTCCGTACACCGTCTTCATATGAACTTTAGTCCATGCAAAAAACACTTCAAAATAAGCCATAGCAATAGCTGTGATATATATAACCCATACATAATCACTTACTATCTGGTTTTTTCTCGATAAGAACGACACCACTATATCGTATCCAGCAATCCCCAGGATTCCTACCGGGATGATAATCAGTAAGGGCAACAGAAACATCATATAGGTAAACTTACCTTGTTCACTGTCATCCTTAAAAGAACTGTAAAATTTCACCAGGGTATTCTGTACGCCAAAGGTCAAAAGGGGCATTAAAATATTTGAAGCCGATAATATATATCCTACTAGCCCGTAATACTGATCAGATAAAAAATTGGTATACAAAAAGAGTGTGTTTACAGCACCTATTGCAAACCCCATATATGTATATATGGTGTTTTGTACCGATTGTTTAACAACGACTCCCATTTTTATTACTTTTAATTTCGTTTAATTATCCGGCTCAAATGTTCTGTCAACGCTCTTCTGGTATACTTTTGAAGGCCGATTGGATAGACTTTCAGTTCGTTCTTTTTATAACTAAGATAATACTCCCAAACGGCAGATTTAAGCTTTTCTCTGGATTTATAACCAAATGTTTTCCCCGTGTTGGTTTCACGTATAATTTGAGCAGCATCCCATTCTTCCGGTCCGATAGCCAAAATCGGTCGTTCCGCAGCCATGTACTCAAACAATTTACCGGGAATAATACATTGCGTCTCTTTCGAATCAATTTCAATCAACATTAATACTTGTGAAGTGCGTTGTAATTTTAGCGCTTCGGAATGGGCTACATAAGCATTCTGATGAAGATCATTCTCCAGACCATTCTCTTTAAGACTGTTTATCACGGCATCGCTAATCACTCCGACCAACTGTATTTTCAGATCATTAGAAAAAGAATCGCTCTCCTTCTTTAACTCAGCCAGGACTTCCCATAATACTTGTGGATTCCTGCCTGATAACAAAGAACCGATATGGGACAAAGTGAATTTATTATCTAATGCTGTTTGATTAAAATAATGAACATCATAACCATTTGTTATTACCTCTATAGGCGTATCTGTTATTCTCTGAAACTCCTTTTTGGTTGTATAGCTGGTTACAATTAACTGATCGGCTGCTTGAAGCACCTTCTTTTCAAGTTCTTTGTGTTTTAGCTCCGAACTTTTAGTTAGTTTAAGGGCTTTGTGGTATCCAATGGTAGTCCACGGATCTCTGAAATCTGCGATCCATTTAACCCCGGTTTTATCCTGAAGTTCCATCCCTATAAGATGTAAACTATGTGGCGGACCTGTAGTTATTATTGTACTAATATTATTTTCTGCCAGATATTTCCCAAGGAATGCTACTGAAGGCTTCACCCAAAACTTTCGTGCATCCGGTATAAAAAAGTTCCCCCGCACCCAAAGCATCAACTTTTCAATCACTGATTGATTTTCTGAGGATATGACTCCCTTACTGATTCGTTTTGTTTTCTTTTTAGAAAATACTGAAGCCAGACGATAAGGTTCTAATATTGGTCTTTTAAGTATCGTTATACCCGAAGGCACCTCTGTTAAAAAAGTGGTGTCTTCCATTGGATAATCCGGATTTTCAGGCACATAGACTATCGGATCGATGTTAAATTCACGAAGGTATTTAACAAACTTAAGCCAACGTTGAACTCCGGGCCCGCCGGCTGGCGGCCAATAGTATGTTATGATCAGTACTTTTTTCATTCAGGCTGCGGTCTTCTTGCAGTCTTAAAACTATAAAATATTCCTCCAATGAAAATCAAAGCCAGTAATAATGAGCCGGCCAAAACTATGCTACTCCCCTTTTGAATCACCTCAGGTTCAAATTTGAATTCAATAGTATGCTTTCCTGCCGGAACATGAAGAGCCCTGAGCACATAATTTACTCTGAAACTTTCTGCTGCTACTCCATCGATGGTTACTTTCCATCCATGTGGATAGTACATTTCAGAGAAAACCGCTAAACCATCATTATTATTGTTTGAAGTATAGACCAAATGATTGGGCTTATATTTTTTTAAAGTTATGTTTGCCAGTGAATCAACCGAAAAGCTTTTATTATGTGCTAGATTCCCGAATTCAGAAACATCTACCACTGCTTCTGTTTTCACATTTAAACTGTCCAGAGCCTTCATCTCTTCGTCGGCATTATCTACGGTTAATAATGCTTTTACGAACCAGGCATTTCCGTTAGCGTATGGATTACGTGCAGGGTAAACACCATTTTGACTCTGCTGAATAATATATTTAACATTCAGCATGTTCAGCATCCCTACATTTTTTATTGTGCCTGAATTATTATCTACTATCTGATATTCAAATAATTCCTGGAGCCGTCCGGGCTTGGCTGCATGGTAACCGCCTATAGACTTATGGAAATATGAAGTTCTGGCGCCGTTTAATCCTTCACTCGGATCGAAAACCCTGAAATGTGTTGTGTCTTTCAGTATTTCAGTATCGGCTGTATTTTGCTGAAATGGCTTGTCTAATTTTCTGGCTGCTACAAAATCTTCTTTATTTACATACCGCTTATCTACACCAACCAGGTCAAGCACCAATAATAAACCAACAGCTACATATGCGTAAACCAGTTTTAACCTTTCTCTGATAAAAGCAAACAGTACTAAAGCTAAAACCAATACAAACCCGGAACTTCTCAGTAAATCACTTGTATACATGGCTTTTCGATCTTCCTTCATAAAATCCATCAATTCCGGAAGGCCCATTTGTGAAAACTGCTGACTGTAGTAGGCATCATTCAGGGCATTAAAGCTAAAGAAACCTTTCCCGATAAACAGAACCACTATAAGCCCCCCTACGATTGCTCCTGATTTTTTTAAAGCGTTTATTTTTTCATCTTTACTTAATCCTGTAGAGAAGAATTTACTTAATCCGATTATAGCCAACACCGGAATGCAGAGTTCCAGAACTACCTGAATTGACGAAACAGCCCGAAACTTATTGTACATTGGAAAATAATCTATCATAAAATCGGTAAGAATGCTAAAGTTTTTGCCCCAAGACAATAACAATGAGAGTACAATCCCCCCTACAAGCCACCATTTTAAACGTCCTTTAACCAGAAACAGGGATAGCACAAATAAAAAGAAAACTACAGCTCCTATATAAGCCGGAGCCGCAACAATAGGCTGATCTCCCCAATAGGCAGGCATTCCCGAAATAAAATTTTTGGCCTGGTCTTTTGGCACTCCTTTATTTACCAGATACTGATATGTATTCGATTCCTCTCCTAATGATTCGCTGTTAGACCCACCAAAAAGCCTGGGAACAAATAAATTTAAGCTCTCTGTTATTCCGTAACTATATTCCGTTATGTATTCATAACTTAACCCACCTTTATTTTCCTTTGGTAATCCCTCCGGATCAATCGTTAAATCACTTTTGCTCCTGGTACTCCAGTCGGCATATTGCTTCGTAGCCATAAGGTTCGTAGCGTTGGTAGCTACAGCCAGTATAACTGCTATTACCAAAAGGCCTACTGTTTTGAAAAAATGAGGTAATTCTTTTGTTCTGTAGGCATCGATCAGATATACGACTCCCATCACCATCACTAAAAACATCAGGTAATAGGTCATCTGAAAATGATTCGCATTAATTTCAAGAGCCATTGCTATTGCAGTAAGTAAAAAACCCCATAAGTAGTTTTTCCGGAAACTCAAGACAATACCGGCCAATACAAAAGGAAAGTAGCCTATGGCATGGGCTTTCGCATTATGTCCTACACCTAAAATTATAATTAAATAGGTAGAAAAACCAAAAGCCAATGAACCTATGAAAGCTAATTTCCAGTCAACTTTCAATACCAACAGTAAAAGATAAAAGCCTATAAAATACAAAAACAAATAATCGGCAGGCCTGGGAAGAAACCTAATGGTTTTATCTATTTTTTTTACATAGTTGTGCGGATAGTTAGCTCCAAGCTGATATGTTGGCATCCCTCCAAATGCACTATTGGTCCAATAAGGTTCTTCATTATTTGCTTTCCTGAAGTCGTTCTGCTCTTTAGCCATTCCGATATACTGAACTATATCACTCTGAAAAATTTTCTTTCCCTGAAGTACCGGCGAAAAATATGCTAATGCGGCAACTATAAACAATAAAAAAACGACAATGTGAGGTGCTAACTTTCTTAAGCTAAAGTTCATATAATTGATTTGGTTAGTCTATTTCTTCGAAATCTATGTATTCTCCTACTTTCTTGGAAGATCTCGATGGGTCTTTTTTAGTCCTGACAGGGTTTTTGTCTATTACTGTTTCCCCTTCTTTGGGTTGACTTCTTTGTGTGTTATGAGACTGCTGCTGATACTGACCAAAACCTTCTTTAAACTTCCTCTCCATCTTTTTAGAGACATACTTTAACAATAACGGGACTAATATTCTTCCCATAATTTTTAAACCAAAGTATATCAATAGTATAGTTAATATAACAATCAAAAACTCCATTTAATATTTCTTTTTAACATTCAAAAATACAATCTAATAATGGTAAAATCAGAAATTGTAACTTAAAAAAATAATAAAATCGTATATATTTGGGTTAACAGAATAGGCAAACTTTAAGTTTAAAAACCCAAAAAATGAAAAAACTAACCTACATTACTTGTTCTTTCTTGTTCATCAACCATCTGATTCATGCCCAATACACAGAGATTATAAACTCAAACAGACCCGGCAATTCTGTAAGTGCCTTCGCTGTTGGTAAAAATGTCATCCAGGGTGAAGCCGGTTTTTTATTTGAAAAAAGAGAACACGATCTGCTCAGAAGCAGTTCTAACCTTAAAAGCGGGGAGTTTGCTATTCGATATGGATTCTTGTTTGAACAACTGGAAATTATATGGGACGGAACCTTTACCGATCAAAACATCACCGATAATTCCACTTCTCCTGCATTTAAATACAGCAGAACGGATTTTACAGAAAATACGATTGGTATTAAATACCTTATTTTTGATCCTTTTAAAAACCCGGAAAAAAACAAACCTAATTTATATAGCTGGAGGGCAAACAACAAACCGCAATGGGAAGATCTCATTCCAGCAGTAGCAGTTTATGCAGGTATGAACATGAACTTTGGTAACAATCCATATTATCCGGACGAATCTACTGTGAGTCCAAAGGCTATGATCGCTACCCAAAACCATTTCGGATGGAACTGGGTACTGGTAACGAACCTTATCTATGATAAATTTACGGAAGACGACCCGATATTCAGCTATATAATTACCCTGACACATACCTTAAAGAACCCGAAATATTCTATTTTTGCGGAACATCAAGGTCTAAAAAGTGACGCTTATGGCGATGGTCTTTTCCGGTTCGGAGGTGCCACCCTGATCGACAAGGACTTACAGCTTGATTTTTCGATCGGACTGAATATTAAAGACACCCCTTCGAGATTTCTTGCAGGCATGGGGGTCTCATACCGATTAGATTACCATAAAGATGAATACAAAAAAGTAGACAACGTCTCTAAACAAGAAAAAAAAGCCTTGCGGAAGCAACAAAAACGACATAAAAAGAATAACTCCTTTAATGGTTTAGCTAATTAAACTAGAAATGATTGAAGTAAAAGAAGCAGTGACAAAAAAGGAACTTACCGCATTTGTAAAGTTCCCTTTTCAATTATATAAAAATTCAAAAAACTGGGTGCCGCCCATCATCGCCGATGAAGTTGAGAGTTTTAATAAAAAAACAAATCCGGTTTTTGAAACAGCAGACGCCTTCTTTTATATAGCTTATAAAAATAACCGGGCCGTCGGAAGACTGGCCGCAATCGTGAACTGGTCAGAAATCAAAAAACAACATATAAAAAAAGTACGTTTTGGCTGGTGGGATGTTATTGACGACATAGAAGTTACCAGAGCCCTGCTAGAAAAAGTTGAGGAGCTGGGTAAAAAACATCATTTAGAATACATAGAAGGTCCGATGGGTTTTTCCAACATGGACAAGGTTGGTGTTATGATCGACGGCTTTGATCATATGGGAACTATGGTTACCTGGTACAATTTTCCCTATTACAAAGAACATCTTGAACAACTGGGTTATATTGTCGAGAAAGAATATAACGAAAGTGAATTTTACCTGGATGATGTCGACCCGAAGTTCTTTAAAAAGGGAGGCGAACTAGTTCAAAAACGTTATGGTGTAAGAGGGCTTAATTTTACCAAAACAAAAGACGTTATGCCCTATGTCGACCAGATGTTCGCCCTTTTTAACCGGGCATACGCAAACCTCTCTTCTTTTGTGGCTATCACAGATGCACAAATCGATTTTTACAAAAAGAAGTATATCAGTTTTATTAATCCTGAATACATAAAGTTTGTGGTTGATAAGGAGGATAATATTATCGCTTTCGGGATTGTTATGCCAGGTTTTGCGCAAGCCTTACAAAAGGCTAAAGGTAAATTATTCCCATTCGGTTTCATTCATTTACTCAAAGCAAAAAAACAAAGCAAAAGTGCTGTCTTCTATCTGGTGGGGATACATCCTGAATATCAAAACAAGGGAATTACAGCAGTGTTATTTAATGAATTCTACAAAATTTTTTCAGAAAAAGGGGTTCATCATTTTATCAGAACTCCTGAATTAAGTGATAATGCTGCTGCCAGGAATATGTGGAAACACTTTAATCCTCAAGTGTATGTCAGAAGAAGGACTTACAAGAAAGAGCTATAAAAAAGAGACCGTCTAAAAAGTGTTATTTGTTGTCCTTAGGGTTCTGCCTGACATTTAACAACTATAAGGACTTTTCAGACGATTTCTTTTATTTTCTGTAAGCAACGACTATTACATCGCGCCCCACTCTTTTAATGAATCTTTATTTAATTTAATATAATCTGCGTTACCGGCCTTCTCCGCAGCAGCCAAAGAAGCTTTAGCGGCTGCAACAGCCCCTTTTTTATCTCCTTTTTTGGCTAATATTAAAGATTTTTGTCTTAACATCCAGAAAGGCGGTTCATTTCCTGACATAGAGATCGCTTTATCCATCCACATGCCTGCCTTATCAAGATCTTTTCCTTCCTGCAAATAGTATACCGCCGATTGAAAATAATCTCCTGCTCCTGGCCCTGCCATTGCTTTTTCAATGCTGGCCATTGCTTTTTTAGCCGTCGGTACTTCAAAAGGAACCGCTACATATGTCTTTTCCCAATATATTCCCATCGATGCGCCATTATTGGAAAGATTATTAAAATCAATTGTAAATGTCTCTACATCAAACGGAATTGGATATACTTCTACGGTTGCTTTCGCTGCTACTTTGCTGTCATCCCATTTTTCCGGAGTACCCCAATTATTGGTATCCGAATAGAAAATAACATCCCAGGAAGATTTACCAGGTTTTGTGAAAATTGCATACGATCCCGCTTTAAGGGTCTGCCCGCTAACAGTTACATCATCACTAAAAGTAATAACAGAATTAGCATTGGCCCCGGTACGCCATAATTTGTCATACGGTACCAAATTTCCGAAAACGGTACGCCCCCTCATAGAAGGTCTTGAATATTTAACAGAAATATCTGTCAATCCTACTTTCTGCTCCACTTTAGCTCCCGGACTTGGTGCCGGTGTCTGAACCTGTGCCTCTGTCAATGAAACAGATAAAAATGTACACAATAAAATTAAAGTTAGTTTTTTCATTTTAAATAATAGTTGATTTATAATACAGCAATTTACTCATTTAACAGGCTTTTCCTTATTAACATTATATTAAAATTAAGAAAATATAAACCACAATAAATTAAATTTGTTTAATATTATATAAATTTTATTAAACAAATAAATGATTCACTTTCTACATAGAAGTCAAATATTACCCATAAGCACCGAAGAAAGCTGGACATTTTTTTCAGACCCGAAGAACCTTGCTGCTATCACACCTGATTTAATGAATTTTAAAATTACCGGGGGAGCCGAACGAAGCATATACCCCGGACAGATTGTAAGTTATACTGTTCGTCCATTTGCAGGAATGAAGATGAACTGGGTTACAGAGATAACCCATGTTAAAGAAAAAAAATATTTTGTTGACGAACAACGCTTTGGCCCTTATAGCTTCTGGCACCATAAGCATTTCTTTAACCCTGTCCGGAATGGCATTGAGATAGAAGACATCATCCATTACAAGCTTCCTTATGGAACATTCGGAAATCTATTTCACTCCATAATAGCTAAACAACTAAAAGAAATTTTCGATTACCGAAAGGAAAAATTAAATGAAATATTCGGAAAACTATAAACTATAACATTCTTATGAATCAAAATGGAATTGCAGTATTCTGGTTTCGACGCGATTTGAGAATTGAAGACAACAGAGGTCTTTATGAAGCGCTGAGCAGGCATACAAGCGTACTCCCTGTTTTTATCTTCGATACAACCATTTTAGATCAATCAGAGAAAAATGATCCTCGGGTTTCTTTCATATATGAAACATTAGGGGCCATGAATGAACTGCTACTCAAAAAATACAAGTCGGGAATCTCTTTACATTACGGAAAACCTGTCGACGTGTTTAAAAAAATATCTAACGAATTAGATATTAAACACGTATATGCAAATCATGATTACGAGCCCGGGGCCATACAAAGGGATCTAGAGATTAAAAACTATTTGTCTGAAAAAGGAATTGATTTCAGGACTTACAAAGACCAGGTGATCTTTGAAAAAAATCAAATACTGAAAAATGATGGTTCCCCGTACGTGGTTTATACCCCATACATGAAAAAATGGAAGGAGGTCTTTAATGAAAAGACCGATATCCCTGGGCATATAATTGAACCACTTGGAAAACATTTTTACCATGGCCCTTTTCAACATTATACACTGGAAAAAATGGGTTTTATAAAGAGCAGGATCAAAGTATTGCCGTACAACACCTCTTCTGTTCTTATTTCAGACTACCACAAAACGAGGGACTTTCCTTCTGAAAAGGGTACATCTTTATTAGGGCCTCATTTACGCTTTGGCACAATTAGTATCAGGCGGATCATTGGAAAAGCATTAACAGCCAATGATAAAACTTTTCTGAACGAGCTTATATGGCGCGAATTCTTTATGCAGATACTATGGCATTTCCCCCACATTGTTCATAAAAGTTTTAAACCCAAATATGACCGGATAGCATGGAGAAATAACAAAGACGAATTCAGGGCCTGGTGTGCAGGAAAAACGGGCTATCCGATAATAGATGCCGGAATGCGGCAGCTTAACAAAACCGGTTATATGCACAACAGGGTAAGAATGATTACGGCCAGTTTTTTGTGCAAACACCTGCTTATTGACTGGCGGTGGGGAGAGGCTTATTTTGCTCAAAAATTGCTTGATTACGAAATGGCCAGCAATATAGGTAACTGGCAATGGGTAGCCGGTTGTGGCGTCGATGCTGCTCCATATTTCAGAATATTTAACCCTGCTTCTCAAACTAAAAAATTTGATAAGGACCTTACATACGTAAACACATGGGTAAAAGATCTCAACGAACTAAACTATCCCCAACCCATAATCGACCATAAAGAAGCCCGGGATCGATGCCTTAATACCTACCGGAAGGTGCTGAATTAAAAGGGGTGTCTAAAAAGGGATGAAAGTTGTCAGTATCCAGAAAGACTTTTTAGACACCCGTTTTAATTTATTTTCATCAATCAACTCGTACAATTTTCGCTCCAATAGCCCTGAGCCTTTCATCTATGTACTCATAACCTCTGTCAATCTGTTCTATATTATGGATTGTTGAAGTACCCTTTGCAGACAGCGCAGCTATGAGCAGCGATATTCCTGCCCTGATATCGGGAGAAGTCATTGTAGTGGCCTTTAATTGCGATTTAAAATCATGCCCGATTACTGTTGCCCTATGAGGATCACATAAAATTATTTTAGCTCCCATATCGATCAGTTTATCAACAAAAAACAATCTGCTCTCAAACATTTTCTGATGAACCAGTACTTCTCCTCTTGCCTGAGTAGCTATCGTTAATACGATACTAAGAAGATCGGGAGTAAAACCTGGCCAGGGTGCATCTGCTATGGTAAGGATTGATCCGTCAATATAATTTTGAATTTCATACCCATCTTTATGTTCCGGAACATAAATATCGTCTCCTCTTTTTTCTACAGTGATTCCCAGTTTGGCAAATACATTAGGAATAACGCCAAGGTCGTCCCAGCTTACATCTTTAATAGTAACCTCGCTCTTCGTCATTGCCGCCAGGCCGATCCAGCTCCCTATTTCGATCATATCCGGCAACATCCTGTGTTCCGTACCGCCTAAACTATCTACCCCTTCAATCGTTAAGAGATTAGAAGCTATTCCTGATATTTTAGCTCCCATCCTGTTTAGCATCTTACATAACTGTTGCAAATAAGGTTCACAAGCCGCATTATATATCGTAGTGGTCCCTTTAGCCAAAACAGCTGCCATTACAATATTTGCCGTACCTGTTACCGATGCTTCATCCAGCAACATATCTGCCCCTGTTAAGCTGCCTGCCTCAACTCCGTAAAAGTATTCTTCCCTGTTGTACCTGAAGTTTGCCCCCAGTTTGATAAAACCCTGAAAATGCGTATCGAGCCTTCTCCTTCCAATTTTATCTCCTCCGGGTTTTGGAATATACCCCCTGCCAAAACGTGCCAATAAAGGACCTACTATCATAATAGAACCTCTTAATCCTCTTCCGTCCTTTTTAAACTGTTCTGACTCCAGATAGCTGAGGTTGATATCATCTGCCTGGAACGAATACGAACCCTTTCCCAGTTTCTGGATCTTAACCCCAAGATTTTCCAACAGGTCTATCAACTTGTTGACATCTACAATATTCGGAATATTATGAATGGTAACCTTTTCAGGTGTCAACAATACGGCACAAAGTATCTGTAAGGCTTCATTCTTGGCTCCCTGAGGAGTAATTTCTCCTTTTAACCGGTGCCCGCCTTCAATTTTAAATGTTCCCATAAAAAGTCGGTAAAGATTTTTTAATAGCGTTTTTTGTTACGGCCTCCTTTATGATGTTTTTTTCCGTTAGGACGGTGCTGCTTATTGGGCTTTGTACGAATAAGGTTTGAGCTGTCGGTCAGGTCTTCATCCCACTTCGCCAAATTTATTTTACCGCCGCTCAGTTCATACAGGTGCTCAAAGATCACCTCATCATCAACGGTATCTTTGTTCCAGTTAAGGAAACATTTTTTCATGTGGTTGGCAATGGTATACTTAAGCGCCTGTTTTAGCTCCCCTTCTTCCCAACTATTACACACATCGATCATCCTTTTGATATTATTCCCGTAAAATCTGTATTTAGGATAATTTTGAGGATAATCCAGGCCTTCAGGACGCTCAGAAAGCATTTCCTTGGTTGGAATAGGATAAGGAGAATCTACATCCAGTTTAAAATCAGACATGATGAACAGCTGATCCCATAACTTGTGCTGAAAATCCGGCACATCTCTCAGGTGCGGGTTCAGATTTCCCATTACGCCTATAATGGCTTTAACTACTTTATTGCGTTCACCCTTATCTTCTATAGAAATGGCAAAATCTACAAGTTTTTGTATATGGCGTCCATATTCTGGTATAATCAGCTTCGGACGCTCGCTATTATATTCTAAATTTTCAATCAAAACAATTGTTGGTTTTAATTCATTAAATGAATGAAGTACGCAGTGAATCTCATATTCCGGAAGTCAATCTTGCGTTGCACTGCAAAATACTAATTTTTATAGAATCGACAAATCAATTTATCAGAGAGAAATAATCCCGTCTACTTTCTCAGCTTGCTGATACTTTTCTATCACCGCTTCCGGAGATCCCATTTTTAAAGAAATCGTAATACTCGTATATGTCCCTTTGGTAGACTTCTTGGTGTTGATAACAGCTCCCATATTATCAAACAAAGCTTCTACCTGATTGATCTTATCAACATCAGTCGGGACAATAAATTTATATAAATACTGGGACGGCCATATTGATGTATCCTCTAACTGCTGTCTTAACTTTTCGTAAAAAGCTTTTCTGTTATCCTGGTTTTCCATTACTCTTAACTGATCGCGATTATCAGATGCAAAGATAGGCTTTAGATTTCAATTTTCGGGTTCTATGAAGATTTCACTATTTTTGTCGCCTGAATATTGCCAGGAGTGAGTCATAAGAAAATTGTTATTACAGGAGGACCCGGAACGGGAAAAACATCAGTGGTAGAAATCTTAAAGCAACGTGGACATGTATGCTTTCCGGAAATTTCGAGACAGGTAACGTTAGAAGCCCAGAAACAAGGGATCGAACAACTGTTTTTAGAAGATCCGCTATTGTTCAGCAAAAAACTGCTCGAAGGAAGAGTCTCTCAATTTAAAGAAGCCCTGAACCATCCGGAAAAAAGTGTTTTCCTCGACAGGGGCATTCCTGATGTAGTAGCTTACCTCGACTATGCCAATCAAACATACCCTCCTTATTTTACCCGGGCCTGTGAACAACATACCTACGATAAAATATTTTTACTCCCCCCATGGGAAGATATCTATATCAGTGATAATGAGCGTTACGAAAATTTTGAGCAGGCCGTCTTAATCCATGACCACCTTGAAGCTGCATACAAAAGATATGGTTATCACTTGGTCGAAGTTCCGACAGGTACTGTAGACCTGAGAGCGGATTTTATTGAAAAAAACCTGTAGGTGTATTGCCATAAACCTGAAGAAGCTTAAAAATTTATTGGGGAATAAGGTAAGCTTGCCCGCTTATTAGTAACTTTCACTCATAAATAATATGTTATTTAATGCTTGATCCATTATCGGTTTTAAAACAATACTGGGGATTTGACTCATTCAGAGAGCCCCAGGAACAAGTCATAGACCATCTTTTAAACAAACAAGACACTCTCGCCCTCCTTCCTACCGGTGGCGGAAAGTCTGTATGTTTCCAGGTTCCTGCAATGGTCTTGGATGGTATATGTATTGTTATATCGCCTCTTGTTGCACTCATACAAGATCAGGTAAACCAGTTAAAAAATAAAAATATAAAAGCTATTGGACTAACAGGAGGTTTAAAACATAATGATATAGACACCTTATTGGACAACTGCATTTATGGCAATTATAAATTTTTATACTTGTCTCCAGAACGGCTACAGCAAGAGTTGGTGCAGGAGCGGATAAGACAAATGCCTGTAAACCTGATCGCTATAGATGAGGCACATTGTATTTCTGAATGGGGACATGATTTCAGGCCTGCATACAGGAATTGTTCATGGTTAAGAGAAACCTTTCCTCAAGTACCCATCGTTGCACTGACAGCTTCTGCCACAGCAGATGTTCAAAAAGATATCATAAACAACCTTAATCTGCGACAACCACAAACAGTTAAAAGTTCTTTTTCTCGTCCGAACATTGCATATATGGTATTTGAAGAAGAAGATAAAAAGTACAAGCTCGAACGGATCTTAAAAAAAAACAAAGGTTCTTCAATTATTTATGTAACCAGCAGAAAGGCCACTGTCAGTTACACCGAATTTTTAACCCAACTGGGAATCAAAGCTGCTTTTTACCACGGCGGGGTTTCCTCTGATGAAAAGCAGGAGAAACTACAAGCCTGGCTCCGTGACGACATACAGGTTATGGTTGCTACCAATGCTTTTGGCATGGGTATCGACAAACCTAATGTAAGGACCGTTATTCATTTAAACCTACCAGACAGTATCGAAAATTACTATCAGGAGTCAGGAAGGGCCGGCAGGGACGGAAACAAGTCGTTTGCCGTTATCCTTAAAAACAAATCAGATGAGTCACAGGCAGAAGAACAGTTTATTAAAGTAATTCCAGACACCGGTTTCCTTAAACTTCTCTATAAGAAACTCAATAATTTTTTTCAGGTGAGTTACGGAGAAGGAAAAGATGAGGTTTTTGCATTTAACTTTAACGAATTCTGCCATAGATACCGGTTCAATGGCTTGCTAACCTATAACGGTCTTAAAACGTTAGACAGGCATTCGGTTATTAATTTTACAGAATCTTATAAAAACAACATCGTTCTTCAATTTACCGTAAACTCCAACAGCTTGTTCTCCTATATGGACAAGTACCCTAAGATTGAAACAATTGTCCAGGCTATTTTAAGGACATACGGAGGTGTCTTTGACCTCCCCACAAAAATCAATACAGTACTCATTTCAAGTAAAACAGCTTCTACTGAAGAGGACGTAATGAATGTGCTGGAACAACTCGCAAAGGATGAAATTATTGCCCTGAATGCTAAAAACACAGATGCCGAGATCACCTTTTTAGTCCCCAGGGAAGACGACAGGGTTATAAACATAATAGCTAAAGACGTAAAAAAGCAAAATAAGCTTAAAGTCAATAAGCTTCAAGCAGTTTTCGACTATTGCAACACGAACGATAGGTGTAAAAGTGTACAACTCCTCTCCTACTTCGGAGAGAATGACTTGCGTCCATGCGGAATCTGTTCTTTCTGCATTCTCCAGAAGCAGAAAAAAACTTCACATGAGGTACTCGATATTGTCGCTGAGCAAATATTAAAACTTTTGAAAAACAGCGCACTCTCTTCAAGAAAAATCCATGAACAATTAACTTTTCGTGAAGAATTTATTATTGAAGCTATACGCCGGCTTTTAGAGGATGATAAAATATGTATCAACCAAAAAAATGAATATCAACTCAAATGAATACTTTTGACAAGAAAACATACAGAATGAAAAAGGATTTAAGAATAGTATTTATGGGAACCCCGGATTTTGCCGTAGAAACCCTAAGAACATTAGTCGATAATAATTACAATATAGTAGGGGTCGTTACTGCCCCTGACAAACCTGCAGGAAGAGGCAGAAAATTACAGCAATCCGCAGTAAAAAAATATGCTGTTGAAAAAGAATTGCCGACCTTACAACCTACCAATTTAAAGGACGAGGAATTTCTTTCGGAATTAAGGTTGCTTAATGCAAACCTGCAAGTGGTAGTTGCATTCAGAATGCTCCCAAAAGCCGTTTGGCAAATGCCAGAATACGGCACTTTCAATTTACACGCATCCTTATTGCCTCAATACCGTGGAGCTGCCCCCATAAACTGGGCTATCATAAATGGGGAGACCACAACAGGTGTTACCACTTTTTTTATAGATGAAAAGATAGACACAGGAGCCATGATCTTTCAGGAAAGTGTCGATATAACCCCGGACGAAAATGCCGGTACGCTGCATGACAAATTGATGAGTACAGGCGCCAAGCTGGTTTTAAAAACAATCAGGGAAATAGAAACAACCGATGTTGCCACTTCTATTCAGAAAGACGACAAACCTCTAAATGCAGCCTATAAAATACATAAGGATACTTGTAAGATAGACTGGACGCTCTCTATAGAAACTATCTACAACCATATCAGAGGGCTTAGTCCATACCCGGCTGCATGGACGACCTTGTACAATGCGACGGAAGAGATTTTTATAAAAATATACAACACTGCTGTTGAAAGAATAGACCACAATGACAAAACAGGGATACTGATCACCACAAAAGACAGCATTAAAGTAGCGGTTCGTAATGGATATATCATCTTAAAAGAGATTCAGCTTCCCGGAAAAAGAAGGATGGATGTGAAAGACGTTTTGAATGGATATGAAATAAAAAGCGAAGCTTATGTTCGTTAAGCCCTTATACAGAGCGAGATGAGCAAATTTTGTCCAAAAAAGCTTACTTTATTAACAATGGAGCCGAAGTTATTAACAAAATACTCGATTTCCCTTGATATTACTTGCATGATTGCATAATCCGTATAAATTTGTATAGGCTAATTAAAATTAATGTTTAACCAACAAGTAAGTTTTAAATTCGTTGAATTATGAACAAAACAGAATTAATTGATGCTATGGCAGCCGATGCCGGCATCACAAAAGCAGCAGCTAAAAAAGCATTAGAATCATTTTTAGGTAATGTAGAAGGTACTTTAAAAAAGGGAGGCAGAGTTTCTTTGGTAGGTTTCGGTTCTTGGTCTGTGTCTAAAAGATCTGCAAGAGAAGGTAGAAATCCACAAACCGGTAAAACTATCAAAATTGCTGCTAAAAATGTAGTTAAGTTTAAAGCTGGTGCTGATCTTTCTGGCGCTGTAAACTAACGACTACCGGAATACAGAACACATTAAGCGCCTTTTGGGCGCTTTTTTATTTACCTTATCAATTTTTCAGAACCAAATTTTGAAACTTGGGAATTTTTTAGTTAAATTTAAGAGTAAATAACTAACCAATGGTAGCCTTAAAGCCAAAAAAAGGACATTTGCTCATTGCAGAGCCATCTATAATTGGAGATGCATCTTTCAATAGATCTGTAGTGCTTCTGGCCGAACACAATGAAGAAGGTTCTATCGGATTCATTCTAAACAAACCACTAGAGTTCAGGCTCAATGAACTAATCCCGGATATCAGAAAAAATTTCTTAGTCTATAACGGGGGACCCGTAGAACAGGATAATCTTTACTTTATCCATAAGGTTCCTGATTTAATTCCAGGCAGCGTAGAGATTTCCAGCGGTATTTATTGGGGCGGCGATTTCGAAAAAATAATCGACCTCATCAATAACGGCACCATCAAGGAATCGGAAATACGGTTCTTTCTGGGGTATTCAGGTTGGGCTATCTTTCAATTAGAAAAAGAACTTACCGGAAATTCATGGATTGTTACCGAGAACAAATACAAGAGTAACGTTATAAACAAATCTGCCAACTATTTCTGGAAAGAAAAAATGATTGAACTTGGGGGCGATTACCTGATTTGGTCCAATGCTCCTGAAAACCCTAACTTAAACTAAGACAGCCTTACTTTTACATTCAACTTTCCTACAATACTCTTGACCACATTTGTACGATACGTTTTTTTACGGTATTTGGTTATCGGTTGTATCCCGATAATTACATTGGTAATAAATAACTCATCTGCTTTCTGAAGCTCAAAAGGAGAAATTGATTCTTCCTTTAACTCATACTCCTCAACAGATCCCAGTATACTGATAAGCTGCCTCCTCATGATCCCATTCAGACATCCGTCAGACAATGGGGGCGTCTTTATTTCATTCCCTTTTACCAAAAATAAATTCCCGTTTAAAGCTTCCACCACATTCTTGCTATTGTTAACCAAAAGGCAATTGTTATAATCATTCTCTTTTGCAAACACACTTCCCACTATGTTTATCAGCTTATTGCCGGTCTTTAAAGTAGAAAGCAAACCGGGTTCAACATAATGGTCTTTAAACAATTCCACCTCATAGGGCAGGTCGTTAATAACATAAAATGGGTTTGTTATTTCAACAGCTTCAATGGTATAGCCGACATTGTTGTTTTCCGGAAGGTAAAAACCTTCTGCATCCCTGAACACAGTAAAACGAATTCTTGCTGTAGTATTTTCAAGTTTATTGACCTTAACAAGACCAAGAATTTCTTTTTCTAAAAACTCGAGTGTAAATTCCATCGGTATTTCCATTCTTAAAATACGCATGGATGACATTAACCTGAAATAGTGATCTTCCCAGAAAAGGATCTTGGAGTTCACTACTTTTAAAGTTTCGAATAAACCGTCGCCATACCGGAAGCCCCTGTTGGTATGATTTAAAAACTTACTGTCGTCTGCTAAAGTATTCCCGTTAAAGTTAATCATAAAAAATGCCTTGAATAAATCAAGGCACAAATATAGTTGATAGTTTATGATTCTGTAAATTAAACAGAGCCGATTACGTGTTTAAGATCTGAAATTTGATTTTCCCACAACATCTTTGCTTCGTCTATTTCATCTTCTTCAACAAAATCAGTCACAATCAATGATACATCTTTGGTAATTTCGTCTACGACAATTTTCATTTCAAAATAACTGTCATCCTCATTGTGTACCCATTGGAATTTTACAAGAACACCGTTTTTCTTTTTTAACAGCTTTGCCTGTTCTTCAGAACCATCCCAAATAAAGGTAAACATCTCTCCTCTTGAATTTACGTTATCAGCAAACCATTCAGAGAGTCCGGAAGGCGTAGATATATATTGATATAGTAATTGTGGAGACGAGTGTATGGGGAATTCAAGTTCGTATTTTACTTTATCTTGCATGTAATATTACTTTAATAAATTTAAAAAGACAATATACTTATTTCTTTGAAACGGCAATACTTTTTCTGAAAAAATATTTTTTTTCATTTTTTGATTTGTGGTAGTAAAATTAGTTTCTATATTTGCACCCGCTAAGCACAAAAAGTCTGCATTAAGACTTTGCCTGGTAAGGATCGGGCGAGGTAGCTCAGTTGGTTAGAGCGTCGGATTCATAACCCGGAGGCCACGGGTTCAAATCCCGTCCTCGCTACAAAATGAGATAAGAGAATCAAGAAATTGGTTCTCTTTTTTATGCATTATATTCAAAGGAATGTGGTATAGGGGATCATGGGATCATGCCCAATTGTTGTGTTTATGCAAAAATTGTAGTTAATCTATAAAGGAAGAATTCTACATTTTTCACTCCTCTAAACTGTGCTCTGAACGCTTTTATTTTAGCATTGAAAGATTCAGCCGAAGCATTGGTGCTCCTGTTTATAAAATAATTCAAGATCGATTTATAGTTCATAGTTATCGTATTAGCTATGGTGTTAAAAGCTTTAAACGGATCATGCCCAATTGTTGTGTTTATGCAAAGATTGTTGTTAATCTGAAAAGGAAGAGTTCAGTATTCTTCACTCCTTTAAACTGAACCCTAAATGTTTTCAATATTACCCCTCCTTAATAAAAAAGACCGTACTGAAACAGAACGGCCTTCTAATTGTATTATCAAGTAACCTCCTGCTTTTTTTATTTGATTTTCAAAAACTCTTCAACATTCACGGCAATGCGATCTTCTATATCCGATACATCCGCCTTTACAAAATCCTCCCCCATAATATTCTCATAAAGTTCTATGTACCTTTCTGAAACCGTTTGTACATAGGCATCGCTCATTTCCGGCAGCTGCTGACCTTCTTTTCCCTGAAAACCATTTTCTATAAGCCACTGTCTTACAAACTCTTTAGACAGCTGTTTTTGGGGCTCATTCTTATCCTGGCGTTCCTGATACCCGTCCACATAAAAATACCTTGACGAATCCGGTGTATGAATCTCATCAATCAAGACAATCTTGCCATCTTTCGTTTTTCCGAATTCATATTTGGTGTCTACCAATATCAAACCTCTCTCCGCAGCTATTTCAGTACCTCTCCTAAATAATTCCCGCGTATACTTCTCTAATAATTCATAATCTTCTTGAGCTACAATACCTCTGCTCAGAATCTCTTCACGCGAAATATCTTCATCGTGCTCTCCCTGTTCTGCTTTAGTGGCAGGAGTTATAATAGGCTCGGGAAATTTATCATTTTCTTTCATCCCTTCCGGCATTGCCACTCCACACAAAATTCTTTTACCTGCTTTGTATTCTCTGGCAGCATGACCGGA